>NZ_LRHX01000006.1:0-1298277 GCF_001758645.1 Janthinobacterium sp. MP5059B
CGGCCAGGGCGTTGCTGGCGGCGGCCGCTGCGGCGGCGGCGGCCAGCACGGCCGCGTCGGTCACGACGGTGGTGGTGGATTGATTTCCCGTGCCGCCCTGGCCTCCGGTCGAGCCGCCCGTTCCTCCGGTGCCGCCCGTGCCGCCAGTTCCCGTGCCACCCGTGCCTGTGCCACCGGTGCCCGTGCCGCCCGTGCCCGTACCGCCAGTGCCGGTACCTCCTGTCCCCGTGCCACCCGTACCGGAGCCGCCAGCTGCGGCGCCGCCTCCGCCGCCACCGCCTGCCGCGGCGGCAACCAGGCCAAGTCCGCCGAGCGCGCCCAGCACGCCAAGTCCGCCCAATCCGCCTGCCGCGCCGGCACCCGCGCCCGCGCCAGCCGACGCCCCGGCGACATCCACGACACTGCCGCTGGGGATCCCGGCGGCGCCAGCCCCCGCGCCTGCCGCGCCACCATTGTTGTCGCTTTGCGGCGTGCCGAGATCGGCGCTGCCGTTGCCGGCCTGGCCTGCTGCGGCGCCGCTGCCACCGCCACCGGCTGCCGCGGCGGCTGCCGCTACAGCGGCGGCCGCGCCCAGGGCGCCGGCATTGCCCGTATCGGCGCTTCCCGTGACTTCGACGACATTTTCAGGCGGCATGCTTTGGCTGGCATCGGCCCCTTGCACCAGTTCATCTTCGTCATACTGCTTGCGGTCGCCGTTTTTCGGGTTGGCGACTTTTTTTGCGGGTGTCGCGACCTTGGCGCCAAGGCCTTCGGCATTGACGGGAACTTGTGCTGGATTTTGGGTGGTGGCCATTTTAAAGTCTCCGGAAGAGGTTGGATATTCGTTCAATTTTTTAAGATATTAAAAAATCAATAATGTATTTCGTTTCCTTGGTTACTCCGGCGTGGCTTGGGCCGTGGTCGAACTCTGGTGTTGCCGATGTTGATAGTGGCAAGTAAAACATAATTGGAAAAAAATCGCTGGCGTAAAAGAGCGCTTGATCCTTGATATTAAAAATACTAATTTTGCATTTGTTTTGCATGGCGCTTATTTCTCGTATTTTGCTTCGCCTGTAACTGGCTTGCTTTACGATACACACTGGCAGGATGGCATATTTACAGGATGTTCGCGCCTGTCCTCACTCTGATGGTAATTTCAATTTTGAAACTTTCAATTTCATTTTGATCATTTTCCATGACTCTATTCTGTCAAGCTTTGCGCAAGTGAATAATCACGTATTGTCACGAAACTGGGCTTTCCGGATGAATCTGCTGCCATGCGCCAGCATTTCTGCGCCTTTCATCTCAAAAATCGTCTCGCTATCGATTTGCTAGTTGTTGCTTTTTTGTCCGGTGATTATCAAATTTGATTGGTAATAAAATACGATAGGAATAATTATTTGTAATTTTTATATCTAATTAATGCTATCGAATGAATAGTCTTTATTTTTCGAGGGGATTTGTTAATAATCACTATCAGCACGATAGTGATTATTTTCGGCGGCGTAACAGGGAAAAATGAAAACGCCCCGGCGGGCGGGGCGTTTTTTACGGGGATGCGGTGGTGCGCTGTCAGCCTTCCTCGCGCCAGCTTCGCAGGCGGATGGCGGCGTAAATCAGGGCCGCGCCTGCCGCTGCGCCCAGCCAGACGGCTGGCAAGGCCAGGCTGGACCAGGAATTGCTGAACACATCGATGCGCGTCATGTGCGATCCTCCCTCTGCCAGGGCGTGCATGCGTGGCAGCAGTTCCGGTTCGAACAGATACCAGCTGCCGGGAAGAGTGCCCAGCAGGGCGCGTCCGATGACATTCATCTGTATCCAGCTGACATCGCTTTCCGTCTGCGTCAGCTTGCCGGCCCAGACTGTCAGGATAAGCAGCAGCAGCGGTACGCCGACGGCCCACAGGAAGACTTTCGACTTGGCCCAGCTCGATACCATCAGCAGCCAGCCCACCGTCGGCAAGGCCCACAGGCAATACACGGGCAGCAAGCCGAACACGCGCAGCGGTCCCAGGTAGAGGCCGGAAGAGCCCAGCAGTTCGGCAAACACGTGGATGCCGTTGACCGCCAGCACGCCGCTGAGGATCAGGATCAGGGCCAGCGACGTCAGGCTGGCGGCAGCGGCCACGATCAGCGGCGCGACCAGCAGGGCGATGGCCGCTTTCGACAGCACCGTCTGCGCATCCGAGATGGGCAGCGATTTCCAGAACAGCACGCTGCGGTCGCGGCGGTCGTCATGCAGGGCGCTCAGGCAATAGAAGAACACCAGGAAACCCAGTGCCAGGAACAGCGGCGCGGCCGCATACGTATAGTTATTGGCGACGGCGTCGATGATTTCCGTGCGGCGCGGGCCGAAGGTGCGCGTATTGAAAACGGTGCTCCAGGAAATTTCCTCGCCATTGACGATGAGCGCCGTGTGCATTTTGGTCTTTGCGACGGTCGCGGCCGCCATCAGGGCGCCCAGCACCGTCATGACGACACCGATCAGGGCAGGCGTCCACAGCAGCATGCCCTTGTGTTCCCACAACTCACGCCGGAGCAGCCATTGCATCTTGTTTACAGGGGAAATACTCATTGGTACGATCCTTTCATGGTCGCGACAAACAGGTCAGCCAGGCTGGGCGTGCGCACTTCGCCGAGTGCGGCCAGCTGGGTGCGGGCGACGCCGTCGAACAGCATCACCGACTTGCCGAACACGCTGCGTTCGCTGATCGGCTGCAGGGCGCGCGCCGGATTGACGTGCTGCGGGCCCACCATCACCTCGATGTAGCGCTCGCCCACTTCTTCCATGCTGGACGCCAGTACGATCTTGCCGTCGCGAATGAACATCAGGTCGCTGAGGATATGTTCCACTTCCTCGATCTGGTGCGTGGTGATGACGATGGTCTTGTTTTCATCGAAATAGTCTTCCAGCAAGTTCTGGTAGAACTGCTTGCGGTACAGGATGTCCAGGCCCAGGGTCGGCTCGTCGAGCACCAGCAGTTTGGCATCGATGGCCATCACGAGCGCCAGGTGCAGCTGCACCACCATGCCCTTCGACATGGCCTTGACCTTCATCTTCGGCGACAGCTTGGTGTGGGCCAGGTAGCGTTCGGCCTTGCTGCGGTCGAAACGTGGATGCACGCCAGCAACGAAATCGATGGCATCTGCGACGCGCAGCCAGCTTGGCAGGATGGCCACGTCGGCGATGAAGCACACGTCTTCCATCAGCGCATCGCGCTGCACGCGGGGATCGCGCCCCAGCACCGACAAGTCGCCATCGAAGCCCGTCAGGCCCAGGATGGCTTTCAGGGTGGTGGTCTTGCCGGAACCGTTAGGGCCGATCAAGCCGACGATGCGCCCCGGCGCGATATCGAAGCTGATGCCGTCTATGGCCACCTGCTTGCCATACTGCTTGCGCAGGCCGCGCGCGCTGATGACGCTGTCCTTGTTCAATGCATTCATGCGTTCTCTCCGTGTGCGCCGGCATCGCGGCTCGCTTGCAGCAGTTGATCGAGGTCCAGGCCCAGGCGGGTGATGTGTTCCAGCAAGGCTGGCCATTCCTCGCGCAGGAAGCGCTCGCGTTCACTAGCCAGCAATTTGTCGCGGGCGCCTTCCAAGACATACATACCGAGTCCTCTGCGTTTTTCTACCAGGGCATCGTCGACCAGTTCCTGGTAGGCGCGCGAAACCGTGATGGGATTCAATTGATAATCGGCCGCCACCTGGCGCACCGAGGGCAAGGCGTCGCCGGACTGCAGCACGCCATCGAGCATCATGCCCACCACCCTGGCCTTGAGCTGGCGGTAGATGGGGCTATTGTCGTTCCATTCCGCGCTCATGGGATGCGCTCCGATAAGGGCGGGGCGGTGCGGCGCATAAAAAGTGCTGTAGGCATCGAAGCTCCGTGATGTATTGAGTTGGTGTTGTAGTTAACTATAACAGTGAAAATTCAAATGTCAAGATACTCATGTTTTTCTATCCATAAGGAAACTATAATGTTGCGTGTTTAAAAATCTTACTTGATAACTTTTGGCGCGCATGTCGCCACAACCATGAAAGCAGAAATGATAAATTGCTTTGGAGAAGTACAGAACTTGTTCAGGCGTGCCGGCTGCGGCGCCGCACTGTTGGCGCTGTTGAGCGCCTGTGGCGGCGGTTCCGGCGGCGGCACGTCCACGCCTCCGACACCGGTGGCGCCGGTCGAAACGCCGCGCTATCTGCTGGGCGGCACGGTCAGCGGCTTGCTGCCTGGGGCCAGCGTCGTGCTGGCGAACGGCACGGAAAAGCTGACCGTCACGGCCAACGGTCCCTTCAGCTTTGCCGGCAAGCTGGCGGCGGGCACGGCGTATCAAGGCAAGGTCGACAGCGCTTCCGCTGGTCTGGGCTGCAGCATCGCGCAAGGCGCGGCGACCATGGGCAGCGCGGATGTCAGCACCCTGGCCGTGCGTTGCCTGCCCATCTTGTTGGCGGGCGTGCAGGAACAGATCCAGCGTGTCGATGGCATGGTGCGGGATGGCGCGGGCAATTATTACATCGCCGATGCGTCCGCACACGTGATCCACAAGCTCGCCCCTGACGGTCGTCTCAGTATCCATGCTGGCATACCCGGCAAGTCTGGTGCCGCTGACGGGCCTGCCGCCAGCGCGACTTTTTACTTGGGGGGCAGTCTCGCGCTGCTGGCGATCGATGGCAAGGGGAACTTGTATGTGGCCGATAACTGCAATGGACTGGTGCGAAAAATTACGCCCGACGGGGTGGTCAGTACCTTGGCTGGGCAGCGACGCGCCAATTGCAGCGCGACACAGGCCGGGCCGGACGGCATACCCGGGTATGTTGATGGGACGGGGGGGCAAGCCCAGTTTGGATTGATCACCAGCATGGCAATGGACCGAAATGGAGATTTGCTGCTCGTCGATGACGGGCCGGCTCAGATTCGCCGAGTGACGCCAGACGGCGTGGTCAGTTCCATCAATAAAATGATTGGCGAGTCGGTGGGCCATATGGCAGTTGATGCCAACGGTGTCATTTACTTGAGTAATGGTAGAGGCAACAAGGTCTATCGCCTTGCCAATGGCGTGGCGACCTCGGTCGCGGGAAGTCCAATAACGTCAGGCTATGACGGCAAGGGTACTGATGCCAGTTTCACGCGCGTGCGGGGCATGGTGTTCGAGCGCAGCGGCAATTTGTTGCTGGCCGACCGCGAATCTATCCGCCGCATGACGCCCGATGGTGAAGTGACGACAGTGGTAGGGCGGCACGTGCCTGACGCGACGGGAAAATATGTCGAGTGGAAAAACTTAACGCACATATTGCTCGAAGATTCAGGCAGTATGCTGGTCTATGATTTCACCCTGCAGCGCTTGAGCCGGGTAGATGCCGCGAACAGGATTTCGACTGTGCCTGCCATGCCGGGTGATGCCGGGCAGGTGGACGGCGTGGGCGCTGTGGCCCGCGTGGGTACTCTTAAGGCATCGGCCATGTGCAGCGACCCCAGCGGGAATACTTATCTGCTCGATGCAGCCAACAAGGTGCTGCGCCGGCTGGCGCCAACTGGCAAGCTCGAGGTCTATGCGGGGATTGCCGGTCGCGCCGGCAGCGATGACGGCCCGCGGCTCAGCGCGACCATGCAGAACCCTGCGGCGATCGCTTGCGGCGCGGATGGGGCCGTGTATTTTGCGGACAGGGCGCCGAATTCCTATGCGCTTAATTTGCGCAAGATCACTGGTGATGGGATCATGTCCACCATCGAGCAATTGCCGCATACCAGCGTCAGCGTTCAGCAGTATGCCTTGGCGGTTGACAAGGATGGCTATGTCACGTGGACGGTATCTGGCGGCAATGGGATTCATCGTCGTCCGCCCGGTGGCGTATTTTCCTTGTTTGTGTCCTTTGAGGCGCTCTTGAGTGACATTGCTGATAGTAATCCCGGCTTGCCAAGCATTTTTCCTTACAGCATGGTATTTGATAGCAAGGGGGATATGTATTTTGATGACTACTATCATCAAGTAATATTCAAGGTAAATCGTTCCGGCGCCGTGAGCGTGTTTGCCGGCACCTTGTACTCGATTAAAAATGCCGATGGTGCGCCTGGCGTGGGCAGCCTGTCATTTTCCGGCTTTCCCAGTTTGATCATTGATCAGGCCGACAACCTGTATGTGAGCGGCCAGGATGGCGTACGCAAGATCGATACGACCGGGGTCATTTCCTCACCGCAAATGGCATGGGGAAATCCCATCGTGGAGGTCCTGGCTTTTGGCAACGGAACCTTGTATGGTTATACCGCCCGCGCCATCATCCAGATGCCGTTGCCTTAAATGGAGCGATGCGCAGACGTGGCTGGCGCATCCGTCAGCCGCGCTTGCAAATCCAGCGCATTGAACAGGGCGGCCCCGGCCGCCGTATTGTCGAAGATGCACCAGCTGTCCGCATGCGCTGGTGTGTGCAATTCAGCGGCCAGCGCCGTGAGGTAGTCGGCCCGGTAGTCGGAATAATATATTTTCGGGCTGCCGTGCAGGCGCAGGTAGGCCACGCTGGTCGTCGGTATGTGCGGCCCCGGCTGTCCCGCAGGCGGATCGGCGCGCACGCGCGTGATGCGCTGCATCGTTAACAGCTCGGTTGCGCCTGCCTCGAACCAGCTGGGATGGCGCGCTTCGCACGCGAGCATGCCGTCGAAGCGCTGGCGCAGGGCATGGAAAAATGCGGCGGCCACGTCCGCCTCGAAACGCAGGCTGGGCGGCAGCTGCACCAGCACGCAGCCCAGTTTATTCCCCAGTTGCATGACTTCTCCCGCAAAGCGTTCCAGTTCGGCTGCACAGTCGCGCAAGCGCCGCTCGTGCGTGATGCTGCGTGGCAATTTCACGCTGAAACGGAAATGGGCGGGCACGCTGTCGGCCCAGCGCGCGTAAGTGGCGCTCTGGTGCGGTCGGTAGAACGAGCTGTTGATTTCCACGCAGGGCAAGACCTGGGCATAGCGCTGCAAATGGCTGCCATCGAGGGGGAAGTGGCTGGCGGCGGCGCTGGACAGGCTCCAGCCGGCCGTGCCGATGTAAACAGTGTGCATGGCGCCATTACAGCAGGGCCAGGCGGGCGCGGCTATCGGACAAACGCCCGTGCGGCAGTCGGCGCAAGCCTAGTCGATGATGTCGCCGTTCAGGTCGTGGCGCGTGATGTTGCCGCGCGCATCGATGGCGATCCAGCCGCCGCGCGGCTGTTGCGGCGGCGTCACGTCGCATTCCCAGTCGGGCAAGACATAGCGCAAGGTAGCGTCGACTTTATGCAGGGCAGGGCGGTGCGTGTGGCCGTGGATCATGACGGTGCTCGCGTGTTCGGCAAATACTTGCGCGACAGCATCGGGCGTGACATCCATGATGTCCATGGATTTTTCGCCATTATGCTCGCGACTGCTCTGACGCAAACCGTCGATGATGGCCTTGCGCTGCGCCAGCGGCATGGAGAGGAACTGTTTTTGCCAGGCGGGCTGGCGTACCATGGCGCGAAACTCCATGTATTGGACGTCTTTCGTGCATTCGGCGTCGCCGTGCAGCAAGACGATGCGCTGGCCGGCAATCGTGGCCACGTGCGGTTCGCTGAGCAGGGTGGCGCCGGCGGCGGCGGCAAAGCCGGAGCCGACGAGGAAGTCGCGGTTGCCGGCGATCCAGTAGACATGCACGCCCGCATCGCTGACGGCGCGGATGGCGGCCGTCATGCGCGCATTGAACGGGTCTTCCAGATCATCGTCGCCGGCCCAGTATTCGAACAGGTCGCCTAATAGATACAGCGCCTGCGCATATTGCGCATGGTGTTCCAGGAAAGAAAGAAACGCCGCACTGGTGCGCGGGTGCGAGCTCTGCAGATGCAGGTCGGAAATAAAGAGTGCGGCAGGCATTGTCATCGTTCAACGCTCCCAAAAAGTGAAGTGCATGGAGAGGCGCAAACGCTGCAATGCCTGTTATTCATGATGCCCGAGCCTGATTAAGCGGCTTCGACCTTTTCGATGATGACATCGGTGACTGGCACATCGGCGAACATGCCGGCGCGCGAGGTTTTTACAGCGCGGATGGCGTCGACGACTTCCTTGCCTTCGGTGACTTTACCGAATACGGCGTAGCCCCAGCCGTCTTGGCCTGGATAGTCGAGGAAGCTGTTGTTCTTGATGTTGATGAAGAACTGGGCCGATGCCGAATGCGGATCCGACGTGCGGGCCATGGCCAGCGTGTAGGTATCGTTTTTCAGGCCGTTCTTGGCTTCGTTTTCCACGGTGGTGTCGGCAGGCTTTTGTTTCATGCCTGGCTCGAAACCGCCACCCTGGATCATGAAGCCGTCAATGACGCGGTGGAAAATCGTGTTGTCGTAGTGACCGGCTTTCATGTAGGCCAGGAAGTTGGCAACCGTTTTCGGCGCTTTCTCGGCGTCCAGTTCAGCGGTGATCTTGCCCAGATTGGTGGTGATGATGACGGAGGTCATGATAATCCTTAATAAATTGGATGAATAATTGATTCAGTGGCGCCAGCCAGGCCGGCGCCGCAAAAACGCTATTTTACAGTTTTGCGGGCGCGGACTTGAGTAAAGTCGCCGATTCGATCACCACGGGGGTGACCGGCACGTTCTGGTGCGGGCCCTTGTCGGCCACCGGCACGGCCTTGATCTTGTCGACCACGTCCATACCGCTGACGACTTTGCCGAACACCGTGTAGCCGAAGCCGTCGCGGCCAGGGTAGTCGAGCGCGCCATTGTCGTTGACGTTGATGAAGAATTGCGCGGTGGCCGAATGCGGGTCGCCCGTGCGCGCCATAGCGATGCTGTAGGTGACGTTTTGCAAGCCGTTTTGCGCTTCATTCTTGATCGGCGCCTTGGTGGCTTTCTGTTTCATGTTCTTGTCGAAGCCGCCGCCCTGTATCATGAAGCCGTCGATGACGCGGTGAAACACGGTGCCCTTGTAATAACCGCTGTTGACGTACTGCAGGAAGTTGGCCACGCTTTTCGGTGCTTTTTCCTGGTCCAGTTCCAGCACGATCTCGCCCATGCTGGTTTTCAGGGCCACGTGCGGCGTTGGGTCGAGAGCGGTCGCCGGAGCGGCTGCCACGACGGCGCTGCCCAGGGTCAGGCCGGCAAACAGGGTGCAAAAGCGGGCCAGGAAAGACAGGCGTTTCGATTTGATTTCTTGCATGAAGGCGTCCTTGATCGTTATTTTTCTTTAAACTTGCGTTGTTGCCAAAAGAAGTGAGTTTCGGTTGAACATCGTAAAAACCTGATTCATATCGGGCCAGTATGGTTTTTATCAATGTTATACTTGACCGCTAACGCCCTAATTCTAACAAACAAGAACAACAATATAGCGGGTCGTACAGTCTCGGCGCACACGGCAGTTCAGTGGCGCGGCACCCCTGGTGTCCGCGCCTGTCTGTCGTTTTGCCAGGCTGGCGGCCGCTCCACTTGCAAAGCACGATGAGCAATCTAAAGATTTACAACACCCTGGCTCGCGAAAAGCAGGTATTCGTCCCGATGGAAGCAGGCAAGGTACGCATGTACGTTTGCGGCATGACCATCTACGATTATTGCCATATCGGCCATGCGCGCATGATGATGGCGTTCGATGTCATCTACCGGTGGCTGAAGGCGTCCGGTTTCGATGTCACCTATGTGCGCAACATTACGGACATCGACGACAAGATCATCCGCCGCGCCGTGGAAAACGGCGAGACGATTTCCCAGCTGACGACGCGTTTCACCCAGTACATGGATGAAGACACGGCCGCGCTGGGCATCCTGACGCCCGACCACACGCCGCGTGCCACCGAATACGTGCCGCAGATGCTGCGCCTGATCGAACAGCTGGAAGCCAAGGATCTGGCTTACCAGGGCGCGGATGGCGACGTCAATTACGCCGTGCGCAACTTCCCCCACTACGGCAAGCTGTCGGGCAAGTCGCTCGACGACCTGCGCGCGGGCGAGCGCGTCGACGTGAACACGGGCAAGCGCGATCCGCTCGACTTCGTGCTGTGGAAGTCGTCGAAGGAATCCGAGCCGGAAGAAGTGAAATGGGATTCGAAGTGGGGCAAGGGCCGTCCGGGCTGGCATATCGAGTGCTCGGCCATGTCCTGCGCCTTGCTCGGTGAACAGTTCGATATCCATGGCGGCGGCGCGGATTTGCAATTCCCGCACCACGAAAACGAGATCGCCCAATCCGAAGGCGCGTTCGGCCATACCAGCGTGAATTACTGGATACATAACGGTTTCGTGCGCCTGGATAATGAAAAAATGTCCAAGTCGCTCGGCAACTTCTTCACCATCCGCGAAGTGCTGCAAAAGTTCGATGCCGAAGTGATCCGCTTCTTCATCCTGCGCGCGCACTACCGCAGCCCCCTGAATTACTCGGACGTGCATCTCGATGACGCGCGTCTGTCCCTGACCCGCTTGTACACGGCGCTGGCCGACGTGGCGGTGGAAGAGGGCGCCATCGACTGGAGCGAATCGCATGCCGTGCGCGTGCGCGAAGCCATGGACGACGATTTCAACACGCCGCTGGCCGTGGCCGCCCTGTTCGACCTGGCAACGGAAGTTAACAAGAGCAAGTCGCCAGCGCTGGCGCGTCAATTGAAGGGCCTGGCAGGCGTATTTGGCTTGCTCGAGCGTACGCCGCAGCAATTCCTGCAGGCGACCGTCGGCGCTGCCGCCGGTGGGCAGGACGAGGCGGCCGGCATCGAAGCGGCCATCGCGGCGCGCAGTGCGGCGAAAAAGGCGCGCGACTTTGCCCAGTCCGACAAGATCCGTGCCGAGCTGCTGGCGGCGGGCATCATTCTTGAAGACAAGCCTGACGGCTCGACCAACTGGCGCCGCGCATGATGCCAACGTCCAGGGAAAACGGGGAAGCGCCCAAGGTGACGGAATTGGCGCAAGTGATCCAGGTGCCGCACTACTGGGAAGAGGCGAAGATCGAGCTGATGAAGCGCGACCGCATCATGAAAAAGCTTATCCCGCAATTTGGCGACCTGCACCTGGTCGGCCATAGCGACCCGTTTACCACCCTGGCCCGTTCGCTGGTGGGGCAGCAGATCACGCCCAAGGCAGCGGATGCCGCCTGGAAAAAGCTGTTGCTGGCTTGCCCGAAATGCACGCCCTCGCAAGTGTTGAAGGCGGGCGCCGAGCAGCTGTCCGCCTGCGGCTTGTCCAAACGCAAGACCGAATACATCCTCGACCTGGCCGACCATTTCAAGGCCAAACGCGTGCACGCGAGCCAGTGGGACCAGATGGATGACGAAGCCGTCATCGCCGAACTGGTACAGATCCGCGGCATCGGCCGCTGGACAGCCGAGATGTTTCTGATATTTAATCTGCTCCGGCCGAATGTCTTGCCGCTCGACGACCCCGGTTTGATCCAGGGCATCAGCGTCAATTATTTCTCCGGCGAACCAGTTTCCCGCAGCGATGCGCGCGAGGTTTCCGCCAATTGGGAACCGTGGCGCACCGTGGCGACGTGGTATTTGTGGCGCAGTCTCGACCCTGCAGCCGCCCCTGCCGCATCCGATACAGCCCCCGGCGCACCAGCCGGTACGGTAAAATAAACATAGATGACGCCGCGCGCCCTGGCGCCGTGGCCGGTAAAACCTGGAGGTACAATGACTAAAACGACTTTCCTCAATTTTGAACAGCCGATCGCGGAACTCGATTCCAAGATCGAAGAGTTGCGCTTTGTGCAAGACGATTCGGCCGTCGACATCTCGGAAGAGATCGACCGCCTGGCCAAGAAGAGCCAGCAGCTGACCAAAGATATCTACGCCAAGCTGACGCCTTGGCAAGTGGCGCAGATCGCGCGCCACCCGCAGCGCCCCTACACCATGGATTACGTGAATGAAATCTTTACTGATTTCCACGAATTGCATGGCGACCGCAGCTACGCGGACGATCTGTCCGTCGTCGGCGGCTTGGCCCGCTTCAACGGCCAGCCGTGCATGGTCATCGGCCACCAGAAGGGCCGCGACACGAAAGAGCGCGCCATGCGCAATTTCGGCATGCCGAAACCGGAAGGCTACCGCAAGGCCATGCGCCTGATGAAAGTGGCGGAAAAGTTCAACTTGCCCATCTTCACCTTCGTCGACACGCCGGGCGCCTTCCCCGGCATCGACGCGGAAGAGCGCGGCCAGTCGGAAGCCATCGGCCACAACCTGTACGTGATGGCGGAACTCAAAGTGCCGCTGATCGCCACCATCATCGGTGAAGGCGGTTCCGGCGGTGCGCTGGCCATCGCCGTGGGCGATGCCGTGCTGATGCTGCAATACTCGACCTACGCCGTGATTTCGCCGGAAGGCTGTGCCTCGATCCTGTGGAAGAGCGCCGAGCGCGCCTCCGACGCGGCCGAAGCGCTGGGCCTGACGGCGCACCGCCTGAAAGCCATGGGCCTGATCGACAAGATCATCAACGAACCGCTGGGCGGCGCCCACCGCGATCCGAAACAGATGGCCACCTTGCTGAAACGCGCACTGGCCGACACCCTGCGCCAGTTCCAGGGCATGAAAACCAAGGACTTGCTGGCCGCGCGCCATGAAAAACTGCTGAGCTACGGCAAGTTCAAGGAAACCACGCCGAGCGAGTAATCCATCGCCGGTCGGCGTAGGTCGGCGTAGGTCGGCTTAGCGCAGCGTAAGCCGACAAGACGTAAGCCGACAAGACGTAAGCCGACAAGATAGTAAAACACCAGGGACAGTCCGCTAAACGACACCATCCGTTTAGCCGCCTGTCCCTCTTTGCATTCCCGGAGTCCACATTGAAAAAGCAACAAACCGCCACCGTCGCCGATATCTTTGCCAGCGCGCTGGAAACCTGCGGACCGCAAGCCGGCGAGACGGTCGGCATCGCCCTGAGCGGCGGCCTCGATTCTTCGGCCCTGCTGCACTTGGCGCATGCCTGGGCGCAAGAGCATGGCGTGGCCTTGCACGCGTTTCACGTACACCACGGCCTGAGCCCGAATGCGGATGCCTGGCTGGCCCACTGCGGGCAATTGTGCGCCGGCATGGGCATCGCTTTCGAAGCGCGCAAGGTCACCTTGGAAAAGAATGCGAAAACGGGCACGGAAGAGGCGGCCCGCAAGCGCCGGTATGCGGCCCTGGGCCAGTTGTGCGCCACGCACGGCGTGCGCCTGCTGCTGACGGCCCACCACCAGGATGACCAGGCTGAAACCGTGCTGCTGCAATTGCTGCGCGGCTCCGGCACGGCGGGCTTGTCCGGCATGGATGGCGCCAACAGCGCGCCCGAGCTGCTGGGCAACCCGGACCTGGTGATGGCGCGCCCGCTGCTGCCCGTGTCGCGCAGGCAGCTCGAGGCCTATGTGGCGAAACACGCGATTGCGCACATCCACGACGAGTCGAACGACGACCCCCGCTTTGCCCGCAATGCCTTGCGACACCAGGTGATGCCTGTGCTAGCGCAGGCCTTTCCCGGCTTCCAAGAACGTTTTGCGCGCAGCGCCCAGCACGCGCAATCGGCGCAGCGCCTGTTGACGGAACTGGCGACGCAGGACTTGGCCGCCTGCCTCGATGGCGACTGCATCGAACTGGCGAAATTGCGCGCGCTGAGCGCTGACCGCTGCTACAACCTGCTGCGCCACTGGTTCGGCACGCGCGGCTTGCGCATGCCGTCGACGGCGTGGCTGGCGGAAATGCTGGCGCAGCTGCTGGAAGCGCGGCCCGATGCGCAATTGCTGGTCACACACCCCGAGTGCCACGTGCGGCGCCATCGCGACCGTCTGTACCTGACGCCGAAGCTCGATGATCTGGCCGGCATGCGCGACAAGAGCGATGCGGGCATTCCCGGCCTGGAAAAAGCCAGCCAGGAGTTTACCTGGAAAGGCGAGGCCAGCCTGGCCTTTCCCGCGTATGGCGGCGTGCTGCATTTCGATGCGGTGGAAGAGGGCGGGCAAGGTATCGATATTGCCTGGTTGCAAGCGCAGACCTTGACCATCGATTTCCGCCAGGGCGGCGAGCGCCTGAAACTGGCCTTGAACCGTCCCACCAAGAGCTTGAAATACCATTATCAGGCGTTTGACGTGCCCGCCTGGGAGCGCGAACGCCTGCCCCTTGTCTGTGCGGCGCAACAATTGCTGTACGCGGCTGGTATTGGCCTCGATTGCCATTGCCTGAGCCTGCTGGATCGTCCCCGCGTCGCCTTGCGCTGGCTCTCCTGCTGAGCGTAAGGGCAGCCGCCACGGCCACTCCCGGGGTAGCCGGCAAGCGGCTGTTCAAGCCAGCTGGACTGCATGGATTGGTTATTTCCATATGCGCAATCGGTATGAGCTAATGCGCTTTTTAGCTTGTTATTTTGCATTGCGGCATGTAGAGTAAAGCCCTCCTTTTTTATTCTTCTTGAGCGGAAACTTCACTCTTATGGCTTTAATCGTCCACAAATATGGCGGTACGTCGATGGGCTCGACTGACCGTATCAAGAATGTCGCCAAGCGCGTTGCCAAGTGGCACGACGCTGGGCATCAAATCGTGGTGGTGCCATCCGCCATGTCGGGCGAAACCAACCGCCTGATTGGACTGGCCAAGGAAATCATGGATCAACCCGATCCCCGTGAACTTGACATGATCGCCTCGACAGGCGAACAAGTGTCCGTCGGCCTATTGTCGATGGCACTGCTGGCGATCGGCAAACAAGCCGTATCCTATGCTGGCTGGCAAGTCGCGATCAAGACCGATTCCGCCTTTACCAAGGCACGCATCCAGTCGATCGATGACGAAAAAGTCAAACGCGACCTCGATGCGGGCAAGATTGTCATCATTACCGGTTTCCAGGGCGTCGACGAACACGACAACATCGCGACCCTGGGCCGCGGCGGTTCCGACACCTCGGCCGTGGCGATCGCCGCCGCCATGAAGGCGGCCGAATGCCTGATCTTCACGGACGTCGACGGCGTCTACACGACCGACCCGCGCGTGGTCTCCGAGGCGCGCCGCCTGAAGACCATCACCTTTGAAGAAATGCTGGAACTGGCTTCGCTGGGTTCCAAAGTGCTGCAAACGCGTTCGGTGGAATTTGCCGGCAACTACCGCGTTCCCACGCGCGTGCTGTCGTCGCTGACCGACCCGATGTTGCCGCTGGAAATAGAAGCCAATTCAGGCACCCTGATTTCGTTTGAGGAAGATACAAACATGGAACAAGCAGTCATCTCCGGCATCGCCTTCAACCGCGATGAAGCCAAAATCACCGTGCTCGGCGTGCCCGACCGCCCAGGCGTGGCGTACCACATCCTGGGACCGGTGGCGGACGCGAACATCGAAGTCGACATGATCATACAGAATCAGTCGGTCGACGGTAAAACGGACTTCACCTTCACCGTCTCGCGCGGCGAATACGCGCGCGCGCTGGCCGTGCTGGAAGCGAACCGCGAATCGCTGGGCGCGGCCAGCATCACGGGCGACGCGAAAGTGTCGAAACTGTCCGTCGTCGGCGTGGGCATGCGCAGCCATGTTGGCGTCGCATCGCAAATGTTCCGCACCTTGTCGGAAGAGGGCATCAACATCATGATGATCTCCACTTCCGAGATCAAGATCTCCGTGCTGATCGATGAAAAGTACATGGAACTGGCCGTGCGCGCGCTGCATAAAGCGTTCGAGCTGGAAAAAGCTTAAATATCCAAAAATATTGCCCCACGCCCTTGACCAAAGGGGGGGCAATCGATATTATGACGTTCGTCGCTGCAGCGCAGTTAGCTACAGAGACATAGTTGAGTAATCAGCTAGGAGACGTGGCCGAGTGGCCGAAGGCACATCCCTGCTAAGGATGCATACGGCTTATACCTGTATCGTGGGTTCGAATCCCACCGTCTCCGCCAGAATCAAATAAAAAAGCCTCCCCTGCGGGAGGCTTTTTTATTTGTCTGGACGGAACGGTGGAATTCGAAGGGCTGGGCCGTGCCGGCCCAGCCCTCTCCGAATCGCCCAACCACCGCGCTCCGCGCGGGCCGTTGGCCGCGCAGCGGCCAACGCCGTCCCCTCACCTCAGGCTCTGGCGGCAAGCGCCCCCTCTGCATCAGCTCCCATCAGTACCCCCATTCCTACCCCCGTCCCCCCTCCGCAATAAAAACAACAAGTGACTTAGTGTGAGTATTGACTCTTTGTCATTATGGATAATGGCAATGTTACTAATAAAAAATACGCATGCCCAGCCATGCTTCCATTGCCGAGTCCAATCAAGGAGTTGTCATGTCCAATCGCCTTCCCCGCAGCTGCCTGTCGCTGTGCCTGGCCGCCATGCCGTTCGCCTGCGGTGCCGCCTTCGCCGCGGAAACCACGGTGAATATGAATCTCGACCTGAACCTGAAGTCCGTGCCCAAACTCGAACTGCGCCTGCTGCAGGAGCCGCCGAAACTGAAGGCGCGCGCCAGGCCCGCCAACCGCGCGGCGAGCAAGCGCGACGAGTACGAGAAAGCGTACGACCTGTACATCCGCTACGCCAACGGCAGCATCTATAACCCGACCACGGCCAAGCATGACAAGGTGCGCCTGCGCTCCTACCAGCAGACGAGCGGCCTGGCGCTCGATGGACGCGACGAGAATGCCGCCACCTTCATGGCGCCCACCGTCTTGATGGCGCCGGGGCAGACCGTGCGCTTCAGGTTGTACAACCAGTTGCCGGCGCTGCCGGCCGAGCAGTGCGCGACGGACGATATCAATGCGCCGCGTCCGCCTGGCTGCTTCAACGACACCAATCTGCACTCGCATGGCCTGTGGGTCTCGCCTTCGGGTAATAGCGACAATGTGCTGATATCGATCAAGCCTGGAGTGGATTTCGAGTACGAATACAATATTCCCATCGACCATCCGGCTGGCACGTTCTGGTATCACCCGCACCAGCATGGCGCGACGGCGATGCAGGTCGCCAGCGGCATGGCCGGCGCGCTGGTGGTCGAAGGCGACCGCTATCCGACCGACAAGGCAAATGGCGACCTCGACGTCGTGCTGAAGCAATTCCAGCCCGACGATGGCAGCGGCAGCGCCGGTGAAGTGATGCTGCTGCAGCAAATTCCCTATGACTGCCCCAGCAACAGCCTGACGCCGCTGAAGCCGTGCGACAAGGAGGCGGTGGGCATGCTCGAGGATTTCAAGCAGGTCAAGGATCCCGATGCCTGGCTGATGTCGGGCCGCTATACCTCCGTCAACGGCAAGGTGCAGCCGGTGATGAAGATGAACACGCAGCGCCTGTACCGCTGGCGTCTGATCGATACGGGCTTCCAGGCTTCCGTGGTGCTGCGCATCCGCCGTGCCAATGATCCGCAAAAGCTGTTGCAGGCGCTCGGCGTGGCCAACCAGGACAAGGACGTGATGGAATTGTGCGATGGCGAGGACGTCACGCAATTCGAAGTGGCCAGCGACGGCCTGACGCACGACAGGATCATCCCCAAGACCCTCAATTACCTGCAGCCGGGCTACCGCAGCGACATCCTGTTTTCGCTGCCGAAGGCCGGCGCGTATTGCGTGTATGCGGAAACGAACCTCAATAACATGACGACGATGCATGACGTGAACAACACGCGCCTGATCAGCGTGATCACGGCCAAGACCAGCGCCAAGGCTGCCGCGCGCGCCAGGGCGGGCGAGTCGCCGCGCGATTTCCTGCTGGCCGAGTTGCGCAATGCCGTCAAGCGCCTGCCCGTTGCGCAGTTGCCCGACAGCGTCAAGGGCACCATCCTCGGCGATCTGGAGAATGGTCTCAAGCTTGCCAAGTTCGTCCCGCATGCGGGCTTCAGCGCAGAAGCAAAGGACGCGATGCGCGGCAAGAAGAAGGAGTATGCGACCTTCAATATTGCCAAGTTGGACGGCAAGACCCGCTTCATGGTGGAAGGCAAGCCGGAAGACTCGCCGGTACCCGAGCTGAAGAATGTCTATGATCCGCACCGCGTCGACCACACGCTGGTGCTGGGCACCGAGCAGATCTGGGAGCTGGCGTCAAAGAATGGCAGCCACCCCTTCCATATTCACGTCAACCCCTTCCAGATCATCGGCATCACCCGCACCGACGGCGGCGCGATCGATGCGCAATACAAGGATCTGCTCGGCACGTGGAAAGACACCTTGCTGGTGATCCCCAACCACAAGATCGAGATCGCCACGCGTTACCAGCGCTACATCGGCGAATACGTGCTGCATTGCCACATCCTCGAGCATGAAGACCAGGGCATGATGCAGAACGTCAAGGTGGTTCTGCCGGATGGCAAGGGCGGCGGCGAGATGGGCGGACACGGACACGGACACGGACACTGACCGTTCCTGGCGGGAGCGCGCCCGGCGCGCTTCCGCCCCTCCCAACCTGCTTCTGGAGCAACTGCCCATGTTACGCATGAAAACTTCACTCCTTTCCATCCTGGCCGGCCTGCTGTGCGCAGGCGTCTGCACCGGGGCGCAAGCGCAGGCGGCCGTATCTTGCCGCCCGGAACTGCTGGCCCAGGCGGAGCCGGGCGGCGCGCGCGTCGTGCGCTACCGCAAGAATATCGATGAACTGACCCCGGCCGAGCTTGACACCTTCAAGCATGCGGTGAGCGAAATGAAACGCAAGAGCCAGGAAAACGTGTACGACCGGCGCGGCTTCCTGTGGCAGGCGTGGGTGCATAACTGCACTTCCGTCGACGTCTTCAATGACCGCCAGGCGGCCTTGCCAGGCGACAGGCTGAAGCAGTTGCTGGGCGATCCCACGCGCAACAGCTGCGACATTGCCTATTTTCTCGACAAGGTGGCGACCGAGGACAATGCCCACGAGGAATTCCCCGGCGAGTGCGAACACCAGAAAAACACCTTCCTGCAATGGCACCGGGCGCAGCTGTATTTCTATGAGCAAGCCTTGCAGGCGGCTGACCCGAACGGCGAGCGGGGGCCCAGCACGCGCAATGTCGCGCTGCCGTACTGGAACTTCACCCGCAAGCCTTCCGGCGTGCGCTACCCGAAAGCCTTCGAGGACGTCGATTCGCCGCTGTACGACGCCACGCGCAAGAGGGAGGGGCTCGACAGCTCGCTGGCCACGGCTTCGCCCAACTTGCTGGCCTACCAGATCTACTACATGGATTGGGCCGATTTCGGCGGCGACGAATACGGCAGCCTGGGCGGCGGCAACCTGGAAACGAAGATCCATAATCACATGCACGCCACCTATATGGGCGGCAACATGGGCGACAACGTCACGGCCGGCCTCGATCCGCTGTTTTATGCTTTCCATAATTTCCTCGACTACAGTTTCGAGAAGTGGCTCGACGAGCATGGCGATGCCGGCATACGCGGCAGCGGGCGCACGGCGTTCATGCGCAGCGAGCAGGACGCCAGCCTGCCCCGGCCCGTCGGCTGGAGCGCAGGCAGCGGCGATGCCCAGCGCGGTGACTCGGGCGACTACACGGCCAACATGGGCCAGGCGAACCTGTACTTCGACACGATCCGGCAGGGCTATGGCTTCCAGCCGCGCTATGGCGGCGAGTTTGCCCGCAAGAAGGATATCCAGGCCCTGATCGACCGGCACCAGCAGGCGGGGTTTGTATTCGGCGACAACCAGAAAAGCCTGTTCGCCGCCTTGCTCAGCGACGATGCGGCCGATGGCGCGGTTGCCAGGCCAGACCTGACCGTCACGGGGGCCTACAAGATCCCGGCGCGGCGGGTCGCCAGCGACAAGCGGGCCAACATGGTGCTGGACCGCGCCCATGCGGATGAAGACTACAGTTTTCAGGCCGATATCTACCTGTATCCGGCCAACGTGGCCGCGCGCATCGGCGACAAGTCGTTCCGCGACCGCTACCTGGTGACCAGCACCAGCCACTGGGCCTTGTCCGGCCATCACCAGCATGACAAGTATGTCATCGAAACGGATATCACCGGCATCGTCGACAGCCTGGTTCCCAAAAAGCGCAGGCAGGCCTGGCGCATCACGGCGGCCATCACCACCAATGACAAGGGCCGCGGCCTGATACGGCAAGGCGATTTTTCCACGCCCGTGATCCAGCTTGTCGACCGGCGCAAACCTGCCGAACCCACGTATGAGGAGAGCAAGCCATGAGCGAACAAACCAGCTTCAAGCGCGATGTGCAGGGCCTGTTTTCCCGCTATGTGGCCGACATGAACAAGGTCAAGCTGTCGAACCCGGATTCGACGGGCGTGCAGCGGCTGTATCTGAACGACTATGCGAGCGTGAAGGCGTTTGCGTGGCAGATCCAGGTGGCCATCCACGGTTACGACTATGACAGCCGCAAGGAAAAATGGCTGGTGGAGGCCGGGCATCGCCTGCGTGCGCCGGGAGGGCGGGAAGGCGAGTATGTCAAGTCCGCGCCGCACCCGATGCCGCCCGACGGCCCGATGCCGCAGGAAGGCATCGATATCTTCGACCAGTGGGTCAGGGACGGCATGCAGCCGTGATGCGTTGGCCAACCGGCACAGACACCCTTGATGATCAGGAGTTCAGCATGGCATACACAGGTTTGAGAATTCACCCGGTCATCGGCATCGCCCGCGTCGGCAACAGCGAAGAATACTATCTGGGCCCGGAAAGCCCGGCCGGCATGCCGCTCGATGGCCAGGATGGCACGGGCGGCTTGCCGATCCGGCCCGGCACGGAAAACACGGTAATCGCCAGCACCGAATTGCGCGACGCGAGCGGAAAACTCAAGCGGCAGGCGGCCCGCTTCCGCATTTACCAGTATGCGTTCGACGCGGCGGACGGCGTGGAATCCTATCCGCTGGGCAGGCGGGGCGCGGCGGCCGAAGTGGCCATCGGCAGCATGGTCGATGGCAAGATCGTCAAGGACATCATCTGGACCGTCCATCTGGCCAACAAGAAAGCCAATAGCTGGGAGGGCGGGGACGGCGTGGCGCCCTTCCAAAACAATGGCGCGCCAGCCCTGCGCAATCCGGCCTTTGGCGAGCCGGGCTCGCCGCACTTCGGCACGCCGGCCGACCCGCTGCGCCTGAAGCTGCTGGTCATCGACCCCGGACCGCGCAGCGTGCAGGCTTCGCGCCAGGGCGTGCAGCAGTTCGACACATCGACGCTGCCGTCGTGCGCGGAGGCGGCCAGCGGCGCCGTGCGCAACCTGCCCGACTATCCCGTGTCGTTCCCGCGCGGCGGGCAGCCTGGCGCGCCGGCGCAGGGCCCTGGCGCCATCATCGCGTCGCTGGGCGCCATCACGACGGAAAAGAATGGCAGATTGCTGGTGCTGGGCGGCTATGGCAAGGCATGCGGCTTCGACGCGCAAGGCAATTACTCGGCCGCCGCCGTCCTGCACGACAATGTCAACAACGACAACTGGTTCGATGACGTGGCCGATGGCCCCGTCACGGCCATGCTGCTCTTCGCCGACGGCACGGCGCGCAGCGTCGAGGGCAGCGCCTGGGTGATATCGAGCGACCCGTCGTATGCGCCGCAAACGGCGAACGTCGTATCGCTGTGGGACGACCTGTATTGCACCTGGCTGGAAAAAATGGCGCTGCGGCCCGCCGTGTATGCGGATGGCAGCTACCAGACGGGCTACCGGAGCAACTTCAGCACCGATGTCCAGCCCATCCTGCGCGCGGCCTCGCTGCAGCGCTGGACGACCAGCTTGCCGCCCAGGGCGATCAAGGAGCACGACTTGCTGGGCAAGATGAAGGCGGCAGGCCTGACCTACCCGATCATGAATTTCATCCGCCATCCCGACCAGACGGGCGCGCCGTCGCTGAAGCCGCAAATGCCGCTGTCGCTGGGCGATGCGGGCAGCAGCCTGCTGACCCTGACCCGTGCCCAGTATTTTTTCATGGATCAATGGGCGCATGGCCAGTATGTGGCCGACAGCGGCGATTTCCTGCTGGGCGCGGGCGAAGCGCTCGACCGTACTGTCCTGTTCAACTGCCTGGGCGGCCGCTACAGCCCCGGCATCGAGATGGGTTTTATCGTGCGCGACCCCGGCCTGTACCGGCAGGCGTGGCGGCGCCATGATGGCGGCGGCCCGTTCCGCATCAATGCACAGCATCTCGATTACCCGGCCGCCGTCAGGGACCAGCCTTTCCTCGGCGCAGGCTATATGCCGCTGCGCGGCGGCGAAGTGCAGCCCGGCGACGTGTCGAAGTTCATGGCCTTGCCGTGGCATACCGATTACAACTCGTGCGCCACGCATCTGCCGGATCCGAATCCCGGCGGCACGGTGCGCAATAACCAGCAGGCGATCGATGCGGCCACGGCGATCAAGGGCAATGGCTACAATACCTTGCTGTACTCCTCCTGGCCGGCGCAGCGGCCCGTGGCCGTGTACACGTACGACGACGTCGTCGCCAACGGCGGCGAATTGGCGACGCCGCGCTATTCCGTGCGCGGCAAGGGCACGCGGGCCGATGAAGTGCCATCGACCACCCCGGAGAATGCGGAAATCGACCGGCCCGCCATGCATGTGGGCCGCTACCAGGACCGCGCGCAGTTCCTGCTGAACTGGCACCGCATCGGCGTGGTCGTGCAAAGCACGGCGATTGCGCGCAAGGCGGGCGAGAAGGCCATCTGCAAGGATTACTACCTGGAAGTCGAGAGCCTGTTCGACAGCGATGAAAGCAACCTGGTCGAGTATTGGCGCAACACGGCCATCGACAAGGTGTACCGGCCGAAGCCGCAGCCGAAACCGAAGCCCTGATGGCGGTGTTTGCAGACAGTCCCGGCGCGGTAGCGCCATCGCGGCAGCGCTACCGGGTCGCCATCATCGGCGGCGGCCCGGCCGGCTGCGCCTGCGCGCTGGCGCTGGCGCAGCATGGCGTGCACGACGTGCTCGTGATCGAGGCGGGCGACTACGCGCAATTTCGCATCGGCGAGAGCATTCCGCCCGAAGCCAACCGCCTGTTTCAGGCGCTGGGCATTGCGCAGGAATTTTTCGCCGAAGCGCATGCGCCTTGCCATGGCAGCTGTTCCTGGTGGGGCAGCGACAAGCGCGGCTACAACGACGCGCTGCTGCATCCGCTGGGACACGGCTGGCACCTGGAGCGGTCCCGCTTCAATGGCTTCCTGGCGCGGCAGGCGCGCCTGCGCGGGGCGGAAGTGCTGCTGCGCGCCAGCCTGGCCGCGTCGGCCCCGGCGCAAGGCGGCGGCTTTGCCCTGGAATTGATGCTGGGCGATCCGGCGCACCCGCGCCCGGCTACCATCCATGCCGACCTGGTGGTCGACGCCAGCGGCACGCGCGCCGTCTTCGCGCGCCAGCGCGGCAGCCGCAAGGTGGAAACGCTGCCGCTGGTCTGCCTGGCCATGCGCTTCGCGGCGCCCGATGGCCCCCGTTCCGGCCTGACGCACCTGGAAGCCGTCGAACATGGCTGGTGGTATGGCGCCCACCTGCCCGACGCCACCTTGCTGCTGGCGTTCTACAGCGATGCGGCCACCGTCAAGGCGCGGCGCCTGCAGCTTGCCGGACACTGGCTGGCATGGCTGGCGGCCGCGCCCAACACGGCCGCGCTGGCCCGCGGCGCGGTGCCGCTGGCAGGCGGCGTGCAGAGTTTTCCCGCGCCGTCCTATTGCCTCGACCAACTGCATGGCGACGGCTGGCTGGCCATCGGCGACGCCGCTTCGGCCTACGATCCCGTCACCTCGCAAGGCATCGTCAAGGCGCTGGCCAACGGCATGGCGGCCGCCGGGGCCATCGCTGGCCACGCCACCCTGGGCGCGGTGGCGCACACGGTAGCGCAGCGCCATGCGCAGTACCTGGCGCAGCGCCAGCAGTATTACGGCTGGGAGCAGCGCTGGCCCACTGCGCCATTCTGGCGCCGCTTGCATGCCGGCGCGCAGGTGGCGGCCTGAACAACCGTCATGGCGCGCGGGCCGCTGCAGCGGAAAACGTTTCCAGACAGGTTTCGCCAGTGACAGGATCGACGATGGCATACATGCCTGGAAAGGGATGGGTGACGGCGGCGATGGCTGTCATGCTTTGGCGCCGATTCCCTGTATCCGGCAGAATGCCGCCAGGTCGGCCGGGTAGAAGGGCGCGTCGCGATAGCTGCTGTCGTCGATGCCGAGCACGCAGGTGATGGCGGCCGCTTCCCACGACCAGTAGCCCCAGAACGACGTATCGCGCTGGTGGCTGTCGTAATAGGGCTCGCGGCGGCTGGCGTCATACCATTGCCGCAGGTACTCCTGCATCAGCGCGGGACGCGCATCTTTTTCTGCCGCGAATATCTTGAGTGTGTTGATGTAGGGCCCGTGGCGCGTGCATGCGGGCCAGGCGCTATCCCTGCCGGCGACGAAGCAGGCCAGCAGCCGTTCCAGCAAGCCATCCTTTTCATGGTTGTTGAAATCGATGACCGGCGCCAGCTTGGGCAGCAAACTGCCCCAGCCGAGCAGAATGCCGAGGCAGACCATGCGGTTGACTTGTTCATACGCGTCGCCGGGCAGGGCGAAGTGGGGAAATCCCTGTTCGGCCTCGCAGGCCTGAGCGTCAAATATCATGTCATACCGGGCAAAGGCCAGCCAGTAGCCGAGTATCGTGGGATACGACGCGCGCAACTCGTCGAGCGGGTGGCCGGCGCTGTAGGCGAGGGCGAGCTGGTCGATCCCATCCCAGGCCCGCTGGCGCGTAGCCGTCATGAAGTTTTCTGGTGGAATATTTCGCAGCACTTCTTCCGGTTGTTGCAAGCCGGCTTCCACCATGTCGTAGCCCTCGTCCTGGCTTTCCTTGCTTTCAAGATAGATGGCATATGACAGCCGCGGTTCCCTGCGCCTGGCCAGAAAATCCTGTTCGTCCAGCGTTTGCATTCTTGTTCCTTGTTCCAGGCCGGGCATCCGCATCTGGAGCGCATCCGGATACAAATGGTATGGTGAAGGTACGGTAGCTCAATAACTTGTTTGCAAGATTACACCTTAGAAAGAGTGATCGAACAAGCGTGATTCAATTGAATCGTGTACCAGAAAGAAATATGCAAAATAGCTACTATGAGCGACAAGATGGCGCGCCCTGGGTATTGTTTGGCTGCCATCGTCTTCCACATGAACCGGAGCAAGCATGAGTATGATGAAATGCGCGGCCGCCGCGGCCCTGTGTGCCGCCCTGTCGCCCGCCATGGCGGCATCCGCGCCGGCCGCACCCCCGTTTCTTGACGTGCTCGTCTATCAGTACGCCAATTGCGTCAAACCTTCCTACCATCAGGCTGACCTGCTGGTGCAGGACGGGACGGGGCGCTACCAGATCGACGTCAAGGGCGAGACGTACACGGTCGAGCTGCAGCAACGCATGGGCTTTTCGCTGCAGGCGGGCATTGACGGTCCCGTGGCGGCCGTCGTCAAGCTGGACCGTCCACCCAACGGGCAGTTCGAGGAGCAGGCGCGCTGGCGCGAACGCTGGCTGCGCGATGTGGCTGAGCGCAGCGGCGTGGCGCTGGACGAGCGGACGCTTGCGGGCGGCGCGCGCCTGCTGACCGTCAACAAGGGCGAGATCAAGGGTCATTATGTAGGGCAGTCCCTGCTGATCGATCCGGCACGCTTGTTGTTCATCGATATGGCGTGGCCGAACACGCTGGGAATCTATCGTGGCCCTGACGGCCTGCGGCAGGTGCGGCAGGTGCAGGACGACGTATGGCAGCGCCTGCTGTCTTGTCCACCAGCTGCGTGACGCTGGCGGCCACCCGATACCCCTACTGCGCGCACGCGCATAGACAAATAATAATGATTCTCATTTATAATGCGGCTCAATGGGGTGGCGATGGGCCGGCGCCATGGCGCCATGCATGGTGAGGGAGGGCATGATGGGCAGTATGTACGGCAATGAGGATTTGATCGCGCATGAGCATCGCGTGCTGATGGGCGAGTATGGGCGGGCGCAGGCCCGCTGCAGTGCGCAGCTGGCCGCGCAGGCAGCGCGCATCGCGCAGCTGGAATCGGAATTGATGCGCGCGCGGGCGCAGGTGGTGATCCGCGATACGAAGCTGGCGCTGGCGCGCGACGAATTGGCCGAACTGGCGGCCGCGGCACCGGGCCTGCCCACGCGGGCACGGCTGGCGCGCAAGGTCGAGTGGCTCGGTGAGCGCGTGCAGGACCTGATGCGCGAATTGCTGCGCCTGCAGTGGGTGCCGTCGCCCGCCTTGCAGGCCGACGTGCGCGAAAAGGCCGTGCTGTATGTGGGCCACTATTCAAGTCTGGAGCCGGGCAAGGATGCGGGTGGCGCCAACGCGGCGCAACTAGCCATCGAGCAGGCCGGCGGCCGCTTCCTGCATCACGCGGGCGGCGACGATGGCGCCGACGATGCGGCGGCGCTGGAAGCGGGCCTGGTGGCGGCCGACCTGGTGATTTGCCAGACGGGCTGCGTCAGCCACGACGCCTACTGGCGCGTGCATGACCACTGCAAGCGCACGGGCAAGCAGTGCGTGCTGGTCGACCAGCCGCAAGCCATGCATTTCGTGCGCAAGGAAGCGTTGGCCGCTTCTTAACGCCCGCTTAATCCGCATGGGCCACAATGGCCGTCCCTCGACGTTCCTGAAAGCGCCCATGCTGTCCCTGCAAATCGGTCCCCTGACCCTGCCCACGGGGCTCGTCCTGCTGTTCGTTTGCCTGGGCGTCGCCTACGGCGTGGCGGGCTGGCTGCGGCGCTATCGCCAGTTGCCGGATGCCGGCCCCCTCGTTTCCGACATGCTGATTGCAGGCTTGCTGGCGGCGCGGCTGGCATTCGTCTTGCGCTGGCATGAGCAGTACTTCAGCTCCCCCTTGGCGGCGCCCTGGTCCATCATCAATATCCGCGATGGCGGTTTCATGGCGCCGGCCGGCATCGCGGCTGCCCTGGCCATCGCCGCGTGGCGCTGCCGGCGTCCCGCCATGGCGGCCATGCGCCGTCCCCTGGCCATCAGCGTCGCGTCCGGCGCGCTGGCCTGGGGCGTGCTGAGTGCAGGGATCTCGCTGGCCTACGACAAGCCGGTAGCCTTGCCGGCCGTGGCGCTGCGGGCTATCGGTGGCGCGCCGGTGACCCTGGCGGCGCTGGCCGGCGGCAAGCCCATGGTGGTCAACCTGTGGGCCAGCTGGTGTCCGCCATGCCGGCGCGAGATGCCCGTGCTGGCTGCCGCGCAGCAGGCGCGCGCCGATATCGTCTTCGTGTATGCGAACCAGCGCGAGGATGCGGCGGCGGCCAGCGCTTTCCTGGACAGGAGCGGTGTAACTCTGCGCAATGTGGTGCTCGACAGCGAGGCGGCGCTGGGCAAGGCGGCCGGCTCCTCGGCCCTGCCCACCACCCTGTTTTATGATGCGCAGGGGCGACTGGTCGATACGCACCTGGGCGAATTATCCGATGCCTCGCTGGCCAGCAAGTTGCAGAAGATCGCGCCGGCGCCATAGCGCCTGTTCCTGTCTGATATGCCGCCCATCCGCGAGGATGCGCGGCTTTTTTACGCCTTGCCGCACGTCGTGCGCTTTCTGATAGTATACCCCCCTATAGTATTTATCGAGGTGAAATCATGGGACACACGGCGCACAACAAGACCAAGTTGCTTAATCGCGTCAAGCGCATCCGCGGCCAGGTGGAGGGCCTGGAGCGGGGCCTGGAAGAGGGGCGCGACTGCGGCGAAGTGCTGCAGCTGATCGCCGCCGTGCGCGGCGCCGTGAACGGCCTGATGGCCGAAGTGATCGAAGAGCACTTGCGCGAGCATGTGGCCAGTCCCGATATCTCCGGCGACGAACGGGCCAGGGGCGCCGACGACATCGCGGGCATCCTGCGCACCTACCTCAAATAAGGAGAATGCCATGAAAGCGCAATCCCTTGGCGAAGACCTCTCCGCCTGGCAGCACGAACACGTTTTTGACAGCAGCAATGGCAGGGCCGAACGCCGCGCGCGCATCGTCATGTGGATCACCCTGGCCACCATGGCACTGGAAATCGTCGCTGGCTGGTGGTACAACTCCATGGCCCTGCTGGCCGATGGCTGGCATATGAGTTCGCACGCGCTGGCCATCGGCCTGGCCGCGTTTGCGTATGCGGCCGCGCGCCGCTATGCGCGCGACCCGCGCTTTGCCTTCGGCACGTGGAAGATCGAAGTACTGGCCGGCTACACCAGCGCCATCCTGCTGCTGGGCGTGGCCGTGCTGATGGTGGCCGCTTCCGTCGAACGCCTGTTCTCGCCGCAGCCCATCCACTATCCGCAGGCGATGGCCGTGGCGGCCTTCGGCCTGGTGGTCAACCTCGTGTGCGCGCTGATCCTCGGCGGGCACCATGACCATGACCATCACCATGGTCACGGCCACGACGAGCATGACCATCACGGCCACCACCATGGCGAAGACCTGAACATGAAGGCCGCCTACATCCACGTGCTGGCCGATGCCGCCACGTCCGTGCTGGCCATCCTTGCGCTGGGCGGCGCGTGGGCTTACGGCTGGAGCTGGCTCGATCCCGTGATGGGCGTCGCGGGCGCCGTGCTGGTGGCGCTGTGGGCGAAAAAACTGATGCAGGAGACGGGCAAGGTCTTGCTGGACCGCGAAATGGACCATCCGGTGGTGGCCGAAATCCGCGAGGCGGTGGAAGTGGAAAGCGCCGACGACACGCCGCGCATCGTCGACCTGCACGTGTGGCGAGTCGGCAAGCAGCTGTATTCGTGCGCCTTGTCCGTCGTCAGCCGCGATCCCGCGCTGACAGGCGCCGAGCTGCGCGCGCGCATCGGCATCCACGAGGAAATTGTCCACAGCACCATCGAGATTATTCGCCGTCCTTGACAATGATGGCGAAAAAAGCGCGCTGATGCGGGGCGTAGGCACTATACTGTCGGCTTTTACAGCACGCGCTGTTCACCAGACAGAGAATAAAATGAGCACATTACCACCATGCCCGCAATGCAAGTCCGAATTCACGTACGAAGATGGCAGCCAGTTGATCTGCCCTGAATGCGCGCATGAATGGTCGGCCACGGCTGGCGAAGCGGCGGAAGAGGGCGCTCGCGTGTACCGCGATGCGGCCGGCAATATCCTGCAGGACGGCGACACGGTCAGCGTCATCAAGGACTTGAAACTGAAGGGCGGCGGCGGTGTCGTCAAGATGGGTACCAAGGTCAAGAACATCCGCCTGGTCGACAGCGACCACGATATCGACTGCAAGATCGACGGCTTCGGTTCCATGAGCCTGAAAACCGAGTTCGTGAAAAAAGTCTAAGCTCCTCCTTGCCATCCGCGGCGCGCCTCGCATTCCTGCCGGCGCGCCGTTTTTTTATTTCAGACGCCATGCAAATCGACCATCTCCGCCAGCGCCTGCGCGCCCTGGGTGCCAAGCCCCTGCATGAACAGCGCGTGCTGCGCGACTGGATACAGGGGCAGCCGCACGACCAGGGCCGGCGCCGCGCCGAGGATTTTTTGCCGCTGCCCGTGCGCGAGGCCTTGCCCGCGCTCGATCTCGAGCTGCAGGGCATGCTGAAATTGCTCAGCACCCATCCGGGCGCCGACGGTTCGGCGCGCCTGCTGGTGGGACTGCACGATGGCCAGACGGTGGAAAGCGTGCTGCTGCCGCGCGATGGCTTGTGCGTGTCCAGCCAGGTCGGTTGCGCCGTCGGCTGCCAGTTCTGCATGACGGGCCGCGATGGCTTGATACGGCAAGTGAGCAGCGGAGAAATTGTCGCGCAGGTGGTGCTGGCGCGCACCCTGCGCCCCGTGAAAAAAGTCGTCTTCATGGGCATGGGCGAGCCGGCGCATAACCTGAACAATGTGATGGAAGCGATCGAGCTGCTGGGCACCGAGGGCAATATCGGCCACAAGAACCTCGTGTTTTCCACCGTGGGCGACCCGCGGGCCTTCGAGCGCCTGCCGCAAGGTCGCGTCAAGCCGGCGCTGGCCCTGTCCCTGCACACCAGCAAGCCGGAGCTGCGCGAACAGTTGCTGCCGCGCGCGCCCAGGCTGTCGCCGCGCGAACTGGTGGACTTCGGCGAGTCGTATGCGCGCCTGACCGGCTACCCGGTGCAGTACCAGTGGACACTGATGGAAGGGATCAACGATGGCCAGGACGAGATGGATGGCATCGTCGCGCTCCTGCAGGGGAAATATGCGGTGCTGAACATGATCCCGTATAACACCATCGACGACTTGCCGTTCAAGCGCCCCAGCTGGGAAAAGGCGCGCGCCATTGCCGCCGGCCTGCACGCGCGCGGCGTGCTGACCAAATTGCGCGATTCGGCCGGGCAGGACGTGGAGGGCGGCTGCGGACAGTTAAGGGCGCGTGAAGCGAAGGGCAAGGTCATTCCCATCCGCACGGCGTAGGTCGGATTAGCGGAGCGTAATCCGACATTCGCACTCGGCTCACACCCCACCCAGCAAATCGTTTTCATTCAAGATCGCAAACGCGATCTCGGGATGCGCGGCCAGGCAGCGGCGCACGGCGGCCGGAATGGCAGCGCGCGTCTTGCGGCACAGGCCGGGCCGCTCCAGCAGGCGGATCTGGAAGCCGCGCACGGTGCGCACTTCGCCGCTGCCCGGTGCAATCTGCAAGTCCACGCCCAGGTTGCTCTTCAAGCGCTCTTGCAGTTTCTTTAGCTGCGTATAGCTGTCGATCTGCTCGATGTGCGCCAGCAGGCGCTTTTCTTCCGTCAGGTTCAGGCGCAGGATGGCAAGGTCCGCCTGCGCATCGTCGAGCAGGCGCTCGCGTTCGCAATCGCACAACTGCGGCGGGCACTCCTTGCGGACTTCAAAGTCGACGATACGCATGCTGGTGTTCCAGTGACGTTCCAATGGCGATGCCGGATAAAGCAAGTATCGTCCGCCGCCTGGCGCATGTCAATCAGCGCGGGCTGACGATCAGGCGCCAGAGGATCGGCCCCTGCCCGCTGCTGCGCTGGTGGTGGTTTTTCGGCGGCATGGCGTGGCCTTCCGTCGAGACGAGGTGGGCGCGCCCCATTCCGGCACACAATCGTGCGCGGCCTTGACCGCGTGCCTTGGCGTGTGCGCCGCCCTGTGTTGTAATGTTGATCATCCGGACTGAACACGCAAGGCCATGAGAACCCGCATCAAGATCTGCTGCATCGCTTCCATCGACGAAGCGCAACTGGCCATTGCCGCCGGCGCCGACGCGCTGGGCCTGGTGGCGGCCATGCCATCCGGCCCCGGCCCGATTCCCGACGCGCGCATCGCGCAGATCGCCGCCTGGACGCCGCCGCCCGTGGCCACGTTCCTGCTGACTTCCGAGACGACGGCGCAAGCCATCGCCGAACACGTGCGCGCCACGCAGCCGTCCACCGTGCAGATCGTCAGCCATATCGACCCCGGCGAAGTGGCGCAGCTGGCGCGCTTGCTGCCGCACGTGCGGCGCGTGCAGGTGATCCACGTGGAGGGGCCCGAGGCTTTGGCGCTGATCCCCGCCTATGCGCCCCACGTCCATGCGTTTTTGCTCGACTCCGGCCGTCCCGGCGCGCAGGTCCCGGAACTGGGCGGCACGGGCCGCACGCATGACTGGAGCATCAGCGCGCGCTTCGTGCGCGCCAGTCCCCGTCCCGTCTTCCTGGCCGGCGGGCTGGACGACACCAACGTAGCCGACGCGCTGCGCCAGGTACGCCCCTACGGCATCGACCTGTGCTCGCGCGTGCGCACGGACGGCAAGCTCGATGTCATGAAGCTGGCCTTGCTGATGGCGGCCGTGCGCGACGTGGATGCGGCGCTGTATGCGGAGGGTTAATCCGCCGCTGCCAGCGCATTCATCTCGCGCACGAACGCCTCCGTAAACGCGGCCACCATGCCGCTGGCCGCGCGCGGCGAGATCAGGCCGACGACGGAATGCGATTCCTCGTCCGGCAGCGCAATAAAACGCACGCCGGGCGGCGCCACCAGGCGCATGCTGTCAGGGACGATGGCGATGCCCATATTGGCTTCGATCAGGTTCAGCTGCGATGTCTTGCGCGACAGGGCGCGCGCCGCCTTGGGGAAAAAGCCCTGCGCCAGGCACAGGCCCGCCACCAGGTAGCTCAGGCCTCCGCGGTCCTTGTGCGGGATCGAGACGAAGGCTTCGTCGCGCAATGCCGCGATGGTCGTGCGCTCCAGCGCGGCCAATGGCGACGTCGCTGACACGGCCACCACCAGCTTTTCTGTAAACAGCTCGCGCACGACGATGTTGGCATGCTTGCGCAGGGTGGGCAGGCGCACCAGGCCCAGGTCGGCGCGGCCTTCCTCGATGTCGGCGGCCTGGTTTTCCGACGACCCTTTTGATACATCGAGCGAAACGCCGGGAAACTGCGCCAGCAGGCGGTTCAGTACGGCGCCGATGGCTGGCGTGAGGGTGACGGAGCTCGAATGCAGCAGGCGGACGATGCCTTGCGCCCCTTGTCCCACGTGGCGCGTCTGGCGCACGGTTTCGTCGATGTCTTCGAGGATGCGTTTGGCCCGCTCATAAAAGACCTGTCCCGCGGGCGTCAGTTCGATATGGCGCGCGTCGCGCGTGAGCAGCAGGGCCTGTACTTCACCTTCCAGCTCCTTGATTTGCCGGCTCAGGGCCGACTGCGCGATGTACAGCTTTTCCGCCGCGCGCGAGTAGCTGCCCGCATCGACGACTTCGACAAAATAGCGGAACTGTCTGATGGAAATCAATCGTATGCCTTTTCGAGATCGGGGACTGCCTGATTTGATATTAGCCTGGCCCCGGTGTTCGCGTTACAGTGGGCTGGTCTGCTGTCACTGCAAAGGAAAGACCATGCTGGAATTGATCGGGGTGCTGGGATTGCTCGTCAGTATTATCGTAAAACTGATTTTCGTCCAGATCGGCGGAGCTGGCAAAGGGAAGGAAGATTAATATGCCAGGGTCGCCACATGCGGCGCCGGCAACGCAAAGGCGTGCAAGCGGCAAGCCGGTGCTACCCCGTTCCACTCCGTCAGTGGCAGGCCCGCACGCTTGAGCGCCGCCTCGCGCGCCGTCCACGCCTGCGCCAGGGTTAACGGGCGCTGATCGGTGGAGCAGGCGCTCAGTTCACCAGCCACCTGCGGCCCCAGATAGTCGCGCGCCAGCTCAAACCAGTCGGGAATCTCCTGCACCCGCATCACGTCGATGCCGACAGGGCCATGCAGGCCGATGGCGGCCAGCGAGATTCCCTCGTCATGGCTGAACGACAGGCTGGCCGTGCTTCCGGCCAGCAGCAAGCGGGGAGGGGTGCCCGGCGTTGATACCACCGAAATCGCCCCGATACTGACATCCAGCCAGCGGGCCGCCGCCTCGCGCACGGCGGCGCGGATGCGCCACCGGGCTTCGGCGCGCGGCAGCACGGCGGCGATGCCGATCACCAGCACGCCGTCTCTTGAGAAGAGCACCTTATCATCCATCAGCTGCGCAGCGGCGCCGCCGGGCAACCGGCCCAGTTGCTGCCGGCGGGGATGTGTTCTCCCTTCATCACCAGGGTCAAGGGGCCCAGGCGCGCGTTGTCGCCCACCTTGGCGCTGTACAGCACGGAGCTGCGCGGGCCCATGTAGACGCGCTGGCCGATCTCCACATGGTCGATCTTCATCACGCGGTCTTCGAACAAATGCGTTTGCGGGCAGGTCAGCGCGTTCAATTCGCTGTAATCGCCGATGTGCACGCAGTCGAATTCCGTGATGTCGGTCGTATCCATGTAGACGCCGCGGCCGATCTTGCAGCCGAACAGGCGGAAGGCCAGCGGCAGCCACGGCGTGCCGCGCAGGTAGCGCATGAAGTTGGGTACGGCGATGCCTTCGTACAGGTTGGTCACGCCTTCCGAAATCCACACGAATGGCGTCCACATGGGCGCCGCGTGCTTGCGGTAGCGTCCCAGCAGCAGCCACTTGAACAGCACGACCACCAGGAAATTGCCGATGCCGTAGGCCAGGCCGGCAATCGCCAGGTCGCTCACCACTTCGCCCCAGCGTCCCGCACCCGCGATCGGCATCACGTCCAGCACCAGGGTGTAGCCGACGGCGATCACCACCGCGTGCGGCGCGACGATGCGGAAGGCCTCGATCAGGCTGCGGCCCAGGCGGCGCAACAGCGATGGCTTGAACGTCAGGTGCTCGGCGAAGCCGCTGACCTGTTCGCGCGCGGGCAAATGCATGGGCGGGGAGCCCAGCCAGGTGTCGCCGCTGTGCATCTGCTCATTGCGCGGCGCATGCGTGTGCACGCCGATCAGCACGTGTTCGGGCAGCGTGGTGCCGTCCGGGATGTAGCTGCCGTTGCCGACGAAGCTGCGGTGCGAGACGACGGTGGGGCGCATGGTCATCCAGCCGCCGTCGATCTGCTCGTCGCCCAACATGACGGCGTCGGCGATGAAGGTGTCGTCGCCCAGGGTCAGCATGTCGGGCACCACGCCCAGCGCCGTGGAAATCTCCGCGCCCTTGCCCACCTTGGCGCCCAGCAGGCGGTACCAGTATGGCGCGTACACGGTGGCGTAGATGCCGTGCAGGACGTTCAGGCTCGATTCCTGGATATGGCTGACCAGCCACTTGGCGCAATAGATATTGCTGTGCACGGGCGAGCTGCCCGGCTTCAAGCGGGGCAGCGCACCCCAGCGGATGGCGGCCGACAGCAGGGCCGTGAGCACGATCAGCACGGCGCTGGCGGGGAAGGCCAGCAGGAAGTAGCGGGCCAGCTGGGTCGTCACGTCGCGGCCCTGCAGCCACGGCATCATTTCGCGCTCGTCGAACCAGTCGATCAGCACGAAGCTGGGGAAGACGGGCATGAAGAACAGCACGGCGATCAAGACCATGCCGAAGCAGAAGAACACGGTTTCGCCTGTCAGGCGCAGGCGCGAGACGGCGGGGCGCGGCGGCTGGCTGGCCACGTCAAACGCGCCTATGTCGCGCGCGGGGGAACCCGTGTACACGCGTCCGGCGGGTACCGCCGCGCCATCGGCCAGCGCCGACTGGCCCTCCAGGTGGCCGAACGCGCCCACAGTGGTATTGCCTTCCATGATCGCGTAAGAGCTGATGCAGGCATCGTCGTCGATGCGGATCTGGCCCAGCAACAGGCGGCCCCGCTCGACCCTGGCGTTTTCAAAGTTGACGGCATTGCCCACGCTGACGTTGTCGCCGATGACCAGCAGGTCGGGCGCGCGCAGGGTCATCGAGCCGATGACCACTTCCTTGCCCACTTTCGCGCCGAGCGCGCGCAGCCACCAGCTATTCAGGGACGAGCCGCTGAGCAGATAGGCGGGTGCCGATTCGACCAGGCGGTCGGCCAGCCACCAGCGGTAATACGTGACGCCCCACAGCGGATAGCTGCCCGGTTTCAAACGCCCGGCGATCAGCCACTTGCCGGCAATCGCAATGGCAAATTCGGCCAGGGTCGCCAGCAGGAACACGCCGATCGAGGCGGCGATGGCGCGCGGCACGGTATCTCCCGTGTCGCCCGTGAAGAAGTGGTAGGTGAAGAAGGGCGCCATCCACTGCGCCATGCGCAGGGTGACAAGGCCAGGCACGGCTGCCGCCTGCGCGGCGCCGCAGATCCAGCGCTTCAGGGTGGACGGCGGCGTCCACTCCGCCTCCGGCGTGGCCAGCGCGGGCGTCTCGCTCAAGACGGCGGCGATCTTGCCGATCTGCCGGTTCTGGTAAATGTCGCGCACCGTCATGTGGGCATAATCGGGATTGGCGCGCAGGGCGGACGCCAGGCGCGCGGCCAGGAAGGAGTGCCCACCGAGGTCGGTGAAAAAGTCCAGCTGGCGCAAAATCGCCTGGCCCGGGAACAGCTTGGCCAGGGCCGCGAACAGGGCCACTTCGGCCGGTGTTTCCGGCACGTCCGATTCGCCTGCCTCGCCTGCCGGCGGCGCGGCCAATGGCATGGCCTTCAAGGCCTTCCTGTCGATTTTTCCCGAGGTCAGGCGCGGCATCAGCGGCAGCAATTCAAAACGGCCCGGCACCATGTAGGGCGGCAAATGCAGGTTCAGGGCCGCGCGCAGGGTCTTTGCCGCCAGGGCGTCCTCGGGCGCCTCCTCGCTGCCGACGATGTAGGCCACCAGCTGGTCGATGCCGTCATCCTTGCGCAGCAACACGGCCACCGTGCCCACGCCCGCCTGCTGCGCCAGCACGGCTTCGATCTCGCCCAGCTCCACGCGGAAGCCGCGAATTTTCACCTGGTCGTCGGCGCGGCCCAGGCACAGCACCTGGCCGTCGGCATCGATGCGGGCCAGGTCGCCCGTGCGGTACAGGCGCGCGTCATCCTCGCTGGCCGCCCATGGATTGGGCAGGAATTTTTCCACCGTCAGGTCGGGCCGGCCCAGGTAGCCCTCGGCCAGGCCGGGGCCGATGATGCACAGCTCCCCTGTCTCGCCGCGCGGCAGCAGGGCCAGGGGACGGTTTTCTCCCGGCTCGGCCACCTGCAGCACCAGCAAGCCGTAGTTGGGCAGCGGCGTGCCGATGGTCACCGGTTCGCCGGGCCGCAACCGCGCCAGGCTGCACGAGACGGTCGCCTCCGTGGGACCATAGGTGTTGAACATAGCGCGGCCCGGGCGCGACCAGCGCTCGACCAGGGACTCAGGGCACATCTCGCCGCCCAGGTTGATCAGGCGCAGGCTCGGCACTTCCTCGGCGAACAGGGCCAGCAAGGTCGGCACGGCATGCAGCACGGTGACGTGGTTGGTCGCCAAGGCGCGGGGCAAGGCTTCCGGGTCGCCCGAGATATCCTTGGGGCCCAGCCACAGGGTGGCACCCACCAGGTAGGCGATCCAGATTTCCTCGAACGACATGTCGAAGGCGACGGAAAAGCCCTGGTAGACGGTGTCGTCTTGCGTCACTTCCAGCACGGCGTTTTCGCTGCGCAGGAAGTGGCAGATGCTGCGTTGATTGATCAGGATACCCTTCGGTTTGCCCGTGGAGCCGGACGTGTAGATCACGTACGCCGGGTGTTCGGGCAGTACGGCGCCGCGCGCGGGCAGCACTTCGCCCGGTGCGGCGGGCGCCAGCAGGCTTTCCGCCGTCCACACGGGACGCTTGACGCCGGCGTCCAGCAGGCGCGGCGCGAATTGCGCGCAGCTGACGACGCCGGCACCGCTGGCGTCATCGAGGCACACTTGCAGGCGCTCGACGGGCGTGTCTTCATCGACGGGCAGCCAGGCGGCGCCCGCCTTGGCGATGGCCGCCTGCATCAGCAGCAGATGGGCGCCGCGCGGCAGCCACAGGCCCACGATGTCGCCCGGCTTGACGCCGGCCGCCACCAGGCGCGACGCCGCCAGGCCCGCCTGCGCATCGAGTTCCGCATACGTGATGCGGCGCGCGCCATCGATCAGGGCGATTTGCTGCGGGCAGCGGCGTGCCGTCGCTTCCAGCAGGTCGGCCAGCACTTCCTCGCGCAGCAGATCCGGTCGCGGCGGGCCGTACAGGATGTCGGCGTGGGTGGAAGGAGTGCCTGGGCTGACTGCGGTGAAATCGTTCATGGATGACGCTTATCTGTAATGCGGAGTGAAGAATCTGATGGGCTGCGCATGGCGCGCGGCACAGTTGATACATTACAGCACGCAAGACATTTCAGCGTTGCAGAACGGGGAATTTTGTAGAGCTTTCAGCAATTATGTGGCGGCAGGATCAACCGCCATGATTACGGAATGTAAATCGCGGAAACATGGCGCCGATTTGCGCCAAGGTATGCGCCGCCGGATAGCCGTGCAGGGGGCGGCCGGACAGCGCCGCGTCCGCGCAGCCTTCGGCGCGGAATTGCTGCAGCACGTAGTTGTCGACGCCTTTCGCGGCCAGGGTGGTGGCCAGGGACAGCAACTGTTCGTCCGGCAGCAGGTCCGGGTGGGTGGTGGTGCGGCATTCGTAGGCGACGCCGCTGGCGAGGATGGCGTCCAGGCAGGCGCGCGCCGGGTCGCCGCTGCCGGCCACGCGGGTCACATGACGATAGTCGGCAAACGGCGCCTTGATGTCGAAGCCGACCCAGTCGACCAGGGGCAGCACTTCCTGCAGGCGCTGCGGATAGATGCAGGCCGTGTGCAGGCCGATGCCGAACCCCAGTTCCCTGACGTCTTGCATGGCCCGCCCCAGCGCCGGGTCCATGCACGCTTCGCCGCCGCTGAAGACGACGGCGTCGACCAGGCCGATGCGCCGGCGCAGCCAGGTCAACACGTCTCGCCAGGGCATGGCGCCTTCCGGCGTGCGCGCCTGCAGGTGAGGATTGTGGCAATAGCCGCAACGCCAGGGGCAGCCCTGCACGAACACCACGGCCGCCAGCTTGCCAGGATAGTCGGTGGCGGAAAAGGGCGTCAGGCCGCCCACTTTCAAATCAACCGCCATGGCAGGCGGGCAGGCCAACCCGGGCGCTCGCTTCCGTAAAGTACTGGCGCTCGTGGAATTCGCCCTGTTTGCCGATGTTGAACGAGGCGACGGGGCGGTGATAGCCCATCACGCGGGTCCAGATTTCGCAGCGCTGGCGTTCGGTGTCGAGCAGGGTGATGGCGGGAGTGAAGTCGGGACGTGCGTTCATGGCGTTTCCTTGAGTGGGTGAGCGAGATCGGACTGCTTGCGCGCGATCAGTTCCGCGTCGCAGGTGGGGCAGAATTCATGTTTGCCGGCCAGGTAGCCGTGGCGCGGGCAGATGGAAAACGTGGGCGTGACCGTGATGTAGGGCAGCGAGAAGCGGCTCAGGGCGCGTTTCACCAGCTCGCGGCAGGCATTCGCGTCCGACAGCGCTTCCGTCATGTACAGGTGCAGTACCGTGCCGCCCGTGTACTTGCGCTGCAGCGCGTCCTGCAATTCCAGCGCCTCGAACGGGTCGTCCGTATGGCCGACGGGCAGCTGCGACGAATTCGTGTAGTACGGGTTGTCGACCGTGCCCGCCTGCAGGATGGCGGGATAGCGCTTGCGGTCTTCGCGGGCGAAGCGGTAGGTCGTGCCTTCGGCCGGCGTCGCTTCCAGGTTGTACATATGGCCCGTCTCTTCCTGGAATTGCACCATGCGGGCGCGCACGTGGTCGAGCAGGCGCACGGCCAGCGCATGGCCCTCGGGACTCGTGATGTCATGGGCGTCGCCGCTGAAATTGCGGATCATTTCGTTGATGCCGTTCACGCCCAGGGTGGAGAAGTGGTTGCGCAGGGTGCCAAGGTAGCGCTTCGTGTAGGGGAACAGGCCTTGCTGCATCAGTTCCTCGATGGTGCGGCGCTTGATTTCCAGGCTCGTCTTGCCCAGTTCCAGCAGGCGGTCCAGGTCCGCCATCAGGGCTGGCTCGTCGCCGCGCCATCGGTGGCCCAGGCGCGCGCAGTTGATCGTCACCACGCCCAGGGAACCCGTCTGCTCGGCGGAACCGAACAGGCCGTTGCCCCGTTTCAGCAGTTCGCGCAAGTCCAGCTGTAAGCGGCAGCACATGGAGCGGATCATGTTCGGCTTGAGTTCCGAATTGATGAAGTTCTGGAAGTAGGGCAGGCCGTAGCGGGCCGTCATCTCGAACAGGCGTTCCGCGTTTTCGCTATGCCAGTCGAAATCCTCGGTGATGTTATAGGTGGGGATGGGGAAGGTGAAGACTCTGCCCTTGGCATCGCCCGCCATCATGATCTCGATGTAGGCGCGGTTGATCATGTCCATCTCCACCTGCAGCTCGCCATAGCTGAAGTCCATCTCCTGGCCGGCGATGACGGGAATCTGCTCGCGCAGGTCGTCCGGGCAGACCCAGTCGAAGGTGAGGTTGGTAAACGGCGTCTGCGTGCCCCAGCGCGATGGCACGTTGAGGTTGAAGATCAGCTCCTGCATGTACTGGCGCACGTCTTCGTAGCGCAGGCTGTCCTTGCGGATGTAGGGCGCCATGTAGGTGTCGAAGGAGCTGAACGCCTGCGCGCCGGCCCACTCGTTTTGCAGGGTGCCGAGAAAATTGACGATCTGGCCGATGGCGCTCGACATGTGCTTGGGCGGACCGGATTCGATCTTGCCCGGTACGCCATTCAAGCCTTCGTGCAGCAGGGTGCGCAGCGACCAGCCGGCGCAATAGCCGGCCAGCATGTCGAGGTCGTGGATGTGCAGCGCCGCTTCGCGGTGCGCCGCGCCCACTTCCGGCGGATACACCTGGTCCAGCCAGTAGTTGGCGATGACCTTGCCCGACACGTTGAGTATCAGGCCGCCCAGCGAGTAGCCCTGGTTGGCGTTGGCGTTGACGCGCCAGTCGCGCCGCTCCAGGTATTCATTGATGGACGCGGCGACATCGACCTGGCCGCGTGTGGGGGAAACTGCATTTGTCGTCATGAAACCTCCAATAAACACAACATGCGGTGTTTTTATGGAGATTAATCACTAAATATAGTGGCGTCAAAGGGCGCGTGCAGTTGCGTGACGAATCCTTGATGCAGGTGAAAAAAGCGTCCCCGTTTACTTTTTCGCGCGGCCCTGGCGCAGGATGAAGCAGCTCAGGCCAAAGTACGCGGCGGCGCAGACGGCGATGCTGATGGCGGAGGCGGGCAGCACGTGCGTCCAGATTTCCAGCGGCGAGAAGGTGCTCCAGCTGGCGACGCGGATATCGAAGGTGACGTAGTTCGCCAGCAGCCAGTAGACGGCCAGCAGGCCCGTGCTGATGGCGATCTGGCGCGGCACCGGCATGGCGCGGCGCGCGAAGACGGCTTGCAGGAACAGCAGCAGCACGCCCGGATACGCGCCCAGTATCTCGGGCGACAGGATGGAGAGCTTTTCTTCGACATAGCCGTCGGCGGGCGCGGCCCACTGCACTTGCAGCACGGTGAGGAACAGGGTGAGCAGGAAGATCAGCAGCGGTTTGCGGGGCATGGCGGGCAATCGAAGAGGGAGAAAAGTGGGGCATTTTACAGCCAGGTCAAGCAAGTTGAACGCGCGCCAGCCATGCATGCATTCCTTCACCTGCGTCAAGGACTGGGCAGCATGGGCGGGGCTATAGTCTGCACCCTGAGCCGATACAGGACTGTGAATATCATGATGCTTGAATCAACCACCGCCACCCGCGTGGCCGGACCGCTGGAACTGGTCTGCCCCGCCGGCAGCCTGCCCGCCTTGAAAGCAGCCGTCGACAATGGCGCCGACACCGTTTACCTGGGCTTTCGCGACGCCACCAATGCGCGCAATTTCGCCGGCCTCAATTTCGACGAGAAGGCCATCGCCGAGGGCGTGCGCTACGCCCACCAATATGGGCGCAAGGTGCTGCTGGCGCTGAATACCTATCCACAGCCGCACAACTGGGCCGTGTGGCGCAGCGCCATCGACCGCGCCGCGCAGGCCGGCATCGACGCCATGATCGTGGCCGATCCGGGCCTGATGGCGTATGCGAGCGAGCATCACCCGCAGCTGCGCCTGCACCTGTCCGTGCAGGGCTCGGCCACCAACTACGAAGCCATCAATTTTTACCATGAGCACTTCGGCATCGCCCGCGCCGTGCTGCCGCGCGTGCTGTCGATGGCGCAGGTGGAGCAACTGATCGCCAAGACGGAAGTCGAGATCGAGGTCTTCGGCTTCGGCTCCCTGTGCGTGATGGTCGAAGGGCGCTGCGCGCTGTCGTCGTATGCGACGGGCGAGGCTCCGAATACTCATGGCGTGTGCTCGCCGGCGAAATCCGTGCGTTGGCTGGAAACGCCGAACGGCCTCGAATCGCGCCTGAACGGCGTGCTGATCGACCGCTATGCGCCCGGCGAAAACGCCAGCTATCCCACCCTGTGCAAGGGCCGTTTCGAAGTCAATGACGAAGAGTATTACGCCATCGAGGAGCCGGCCAGCCTGAATACCCTGGCGCTGCTGCCGCAACTGATCGCCATGGGCGTGCGGGCCGTGAAGATCGAAGGACGCCAGCGCAGCCCCGCCTACGTGGCGCAGGTGACGCGCGTGTGGCGCGAGGCGATCGACGCCTGCCGCGAAGGCAATGCGCGCTACGCCGTCAAGCCGGGCTGGATGGCGGCCATGGACAAGCTGGCCGAAGGCCAGCAGCACACATTAGGTGCTTACCACAGATCTTGGAAATAGAGGATGAACATGCTGAAGCTTTCACTGGGCCCCTTGCTGTACTACTGGCCGCGCGCCACCGTCTTCGAGTTTTACCAGCAGATCGCCGGCACCGCCGTCGATATCGTGTACTTGGGCGAAACCGTCTGCTCGCGCCGGCATGAGGTGCGCCTGGCCGACTGGCTCGATATCGCCGACATGCTGGCCGCCGCCGGCAAGGAAGTGGTGCTGTCGACGCAGGCGCTGATCGAGGCGGGCGCCGAACTGGCGACCCTGCGCCGCATCACGGGCAATGGCCGCTACGGCGTCGAGGCCAACGACATGGGCGCCGTGCACTGCATGGAAAAGGGTACGTCCTTCGTCGCCGGTCCCCATTTGAACCTGTTCAATGGCCCCAGCCTGCAATTGCTGGCGCGCCTGGGTGCGCGGCGCTGGGTGATGCCGCTGGAAATGGGGCAGACGGCGCTGGCCGAGATGCAGCGCCAGAAGCCGGAAGGGCTGGAGACGGAAGTCTTCGCCTACGGCCGCATGCCGCTGGCGTTTTCCGCGCGCTGCTTCACGGCGCGCAACCGCAACCTGCCGAAGGACGATTGCGGCTACAGCTGCCTGGAAGAGCCGGACGGCCTGCTGCTGCGCACGCGCGACGAAGTGCCATTCCTGGTACTGAATGGCACGCAGACGCAGTCGGCGCTGGTCTACAACCTGGTGCGAGAACTCGACGCCATGCGCGACATGGGCGTGGCGGTGGCGCGCATCAGCCCGCAAGCCATGCATACGGAACAAGTCATCGCCATCTTCGACCGCGCCCGCCGTGGCCAGGTCAGCGGCATCGGCGCTCAGGCCCAGCTGGCGGCCTGCCAGCCGGCCGGCGCCTGCGACGGCTACTGGCATGGCCAGCCCGGCATGGAACAGCACGCCGCACATTGAACGCATCGAAAGGAAGCACCATGCAAGATCAACTGGAAAGATTGCCGATCCCGGCCAAGCCTCCCATGAGCAAGCCCGCCGTGTCGTACCGCTTGCCGGAACCGCTGGCCGAATTGCTGTCCAAGCTGCCCCCGTATCCCGCCTCCTGGCTGTTCGTGCAAGGCTTGAACCGCCTGCTGGCGCCGCAATTGCCCGACGACGTGCGGCGCAGCCTGGAAGGGCGCAGCCTGCGCTTGCGGCTGCTGGACGCGGGCATTGCCTTCGATTTCGAGTGGCAGGGCACGGTGTTCGTGGCCGAGCGCTATGTCGACGTGCCGGACCTGTGCATCGCGGCCAGCGTGCATGATTTGATGCTGCTGGCGCGGCGCCACGAAGATCCGGACACCCTGTTCTTCAGCCGCCGTTTGAGCCTGGAAGGCGATACGGAACTGGGCTTGCTGTTCAAGAATACGCTCGACGCCATCGAGTTGCCGCCGTTCGACTTGCAGGCGCTGGGACCGCGCCGCGTGCTGGCGCATCTGCGCGACCGGGGCGCGCGCGAAGGCTGAGCGGGAAAAGGGAGGGCAGGCGGGGAGGGCAGGCGCTCAGTGGCGCTCAGTGGCGGCAGTGGCCGCAAGCGCCGCTGCACGATGCCAGCTGTTCTTCATCCGTCGCTTCGCCCATGAAGCCGGCGTCGTTGACGGCGGCCAGCAGGCGTTCCTGCGTGGCCAGACGTTCGTCGAACTGCACCGTGGCGCCGTGCCGCGCCAGCGAGACGCACACGGTGCTCACGCCCGTGACGGCTTCGAGCGCGCCCGTCAGCCTGTCGGCGCAGCCTTCGTGATCCATCCCGATAATATTCAAGCGCGCTGTCTGCATGTGTTCCTCTTGTTTTTCAAATAAAAAAACAGCGTAGGCGAGGGGCACGCATGCCGTCCAGAGCAGCACGCAAGATTTATTTCCTATTTGCGGTTTTGTTGATCTGGATTAACTCCAGCCTCTCTGCTGCAGTCTGAAACTGCTGTTGTTTTGTACACAGTTGCCGTATTCCAGTCGACAAGCGTGCTCTGCTGCGCGATACTGTCATTCTGATAAGAACGCTATGAATGCGCTGGAAAGGAGGGGCCATGCGGCGCCGCCCCCTGCTCAAGCTTGCCGCCCTGTGGCCGTTGGGCGCGGCCATCGGCGCGGTGCCGCCGCTGCCGCTCGTGTATCCGCGCCATCAGGCGCTCGATGATCCGCAGCAAGGCTATGTGACGGCCTTGCTGCAGCAGGCGCTGGCCCGTTCGGGCCAGGCCTATGCCTTGCGCCGTTCCGCACTGCGCATGGTGCAGACGCGCGCGATGCAGGAAATCGCCATGGCGTCCGGCAGCGTCGATGTCGTCTGGGCGATGACGAGCCGCGCGCGCGAAACGCAATTGTTGCCAGTGCGCATCCCCATCGACCGCGGCCTCATCGGCTGGAGAGTGGCATTGATCCAGGCGCGCCGGCCGCAACTGCTGCGCGATGTGCGCAGCATTGCCGCCCTGGCGCGATTGTCTGCCGGGCAGATGCGCGACTGGCCCGACTCCGCTATCCTGCAGGCGAATGGCTTGCGCCTCGATACGTCGAGCACCTATGAAGGCCTGTTCCAGCAACTGGCGGCGGGGCGCATCGATTACTTTCCCCGTTCCGTGATCGAGGCGCAAAGCGAGCTGGCCAGCCACGCGCAATTGCCGCTGGCGCTGGACACTCACCTGGTCATCCGCTACCCGGCCGCGCTGTACTTTTTTGTCGGCAAGCACCGGCCGGAACTGGCGCGCCACATTGAAACGGGACTGGAAAGCATGCTTGCCGACGGCAGTTTCGCGCAGCTGTTCCAGCGCCATTTTGGCCGCCTCGCGCAGGGCCTGAATCTGTCCCGGCGCCACGTGCTGGAGCTGGCCAATTCCGACTTACCGGAAGAGACACCGCTGGCGCGCAAGGCACTTTGGTATCGTCCAAGACATTACTAATAGTTTTGTTGATCGATGTCAAACAAGTGCTTCAATCGTGCGCAGGATGTTTGATGAAAAGCAAAGCAAGTTCAACAGAACACCTGTTGACACTTGTAAAATTTTCACCGAACATAATTCCTCGTAACAACATTTCTCCGGCGCAAGCGTTTATCGCAAGTGCCGTGCAGGATCCGTGCGCCCGTTCAACAGCCAGCTGCCGTCAGCCGCCGAACGCTCTGTTCTCTTGTAACCATCCGTTATCTTTTCGAAGGTTTTTCCATGCTCGATTCGATCACGTCCATATTGCACCAGGTGCCGGAACTAGCCCTGTTCCTGGCGCTGGGGCTAGGCTACGCGGTAGGGCAGATACGCTTCGGCCCGATCCAGCTGGGCGGCGTGTGCGGCACCCTGATCGCCGCGCTGCTGATCGGCCAGCTGGGCATCACCCTGGACGCCAGCGTCAAGAACGTCTTCTTCATGCTGTTCATCTTTGCCCTCGGCTATGCGGGCGGTCCCCAGTTCTTTGCCAACCTGAATGCCAAGGGTTTGCGATTGGGGCTGCTGTGCCTGATCGAAGTGGTGGTGGTGCTGGCGCTGGTGCTGCTGGCCACGCGTTTCCTGGGCCTGGACCAGGGTACGGCGGCCGGCATGATGGCGGGCGCGGCCACGGAATCGGCCGTCGTCGGCACGGCCACGGACGCCATCTCGAAACTGGCGCTGCCGGCCGCTCGCATCGCCGAGCTGCAGGCCAACGTCGTCACCGCCTATTCCATCACGTATATCTTCGGCCTGATCGCCATCGTCATCGTCACCAGCCAGATATTTCCGCTGTTGTTGCGCGTCAACCTGCGCGAGGAAGCCGATAAATTGTGGGAAAAGATGGGCGGCGCGCAGACCGATGGCGACGGCGTGCAGGCGACGCCGGAAATGGTGGGCCGCGCCTACCGCATCAGCCGTGGCGCGGGACGCCGTCTCGATGCCTTGCAGCATATTTTTGCGGGCCGCGCCAGCATCACGCGCGTGCGCCGGCACGGCAAGGTATTGCCCTTGGAACCGGAACTGCGCCTGCGCAACAACGACGAAGTGCTGGTGATCGGCCACCGTCCCGCGCTGGTGGCGGCCGAAGCCATCCTGGGCGAGGAATTTGCCGACACGACGGGCTTGAACATGGCTGTCTCGGCCGTCGAAGTGCTCCTGCAGCAAGCATCGCTGGTCGGCCAGCCCTTGCGCCAGCTGGCCTTGCCGTCCGGCGTGCACGTGGCGGCCGTCGTTCGTGGCGAACACAGCATGCCGCCGCTGCCTGATCTTTCCTTGCAGCGCGACGACGTGCTGCGCCTGTACGGCACGACGGAAGGGCGCGAGCTGAACACGGCGCTGGCCGCCATCGGCAAGCGCGTGCCCACGGGCGACCGCAGCAATATCGTCTACGCCAGCATCGGCATCGTGCTGGGCGTGTATATCGGCGGCTTCTCCGCCAAGCTGGGCGGCATCCCGTTTTCGCTGGGCACGGGCGGCGGCGCCTTGCTGACGGGCCTCGTGTTCGGCTGGTACCAGGCGCGCAAGCCGGGCATGCAGGGCATCCCGCCCAGCGCGCTCGACATGATGAAGGATATCGGCCTGGCCACCTTCATCGCCTGCGTGGGTCTGGCGTCGGGGCCGCAGGCGATCGATCTGATCCGCCAGTACGGGCTGTCGTTGCCGCTGATGGGTGTATTGATCGCCGTCATCCCCGCCTCGCTGTCCTTGCTGGTGGGGCACTTTTTCCTCAAGCTGGAAGCGCCCGTGCTGCTGGGCGCCATCGCCGGCCAGCAGTGCAGTACGCCGGCTTTGTCCGCCGTGCAGAACGCGGCCGGCAATTCCACGCCCTTGCTGGGTTACACGATTACGTATGCCATCTCGAACGTGGTGCTGCCCCTGCTGGGGCCGCTCATCGTGGCCTTGGCCGGCTCCGTCCACGCATGAGCAGCCGGCAAGGGCACACGCAGTAAAGAATTCCTTCAACACGAAAGGCGGTCCGCATGGAATGGTTGCATGAGTTATTCAAGAAGTCGCCCGAAATTGCCTTGTTTCTCTCCCTGGCAGTGGGTTACTACATCGGCAAGATCAAGTTCGGCTCGTTCCAGCTGGGCGGGGTAGCCGGTTCACTGCTGGTGGCGGTACTCGTCAGCCAGGTGGGCGTCGCCATCGATCCCGGCGTCAAGTCGGTGCTGTTTGCCCTGTTCATCTACGCGGTTGGCTATGAAAGCGGGCCGCAATTCTTCAATTCGCTGGGGCGCCAGTCCGTGCGCGAAATCATCCTGGCCGTCGTGCTGGCCGTGACGGCGCTGCTGACGGTGGTCATCCTGGCCAAGGTGTTTGGCCTGGACAAGGGCCTGGCAGCGGGCGTGGCGGCGGGCGGCTTGACGCAGTCGGCCATCATCGGCACGGCCGGCGACGCGATCACCAAGCTGGGCCTGGCGGCCGACGAGGTGGCCCGCTTGCAGGGCAACGTGGCCGTCGGCTATGCCGTGACGTATGTGTTCGGCTCGTTTGGCGCCATCATTGTCTGCGTCAACATCTTGCCAAAGCTCATGGGTCGCACCATCCGCGAAGATGCGATCAAGGCGGAAACGGCGCTGCAAGCGGGTGTGCAAGTGCTGGGGCCGGGCCAGACGCCGGCCGCGCCTGACTTGATCGGCCGCATCTACGACGTGGGCCCCGGTGCCGGCCGCTCCGTGGCGGACATCGAAAGCGCCAATCCGAACACGGCCATCACCATCGAGCGCGTGAAACGCAATGGCCAGATCATCGACGTCAGCCCGGACCTGGTGCTGGCGGCCGACGATATCGTGCTGCTGGTGGGCCGCCGCGAAGCCATGCTCAGCGTCTCTTCCCAGCTGGGCAAGGAATTGCTTGCCGTCGAAGGCATGGAACTGGTGATGCAGCGCCGCGACATGGTGCTGACCAACAAGGCTTATCACAACAAGACGGTGGGCGAAATCCGCAGCGCCACGGCGCCTGGCGTGCGCCACGGCATCTTTGTCGTGCAGCTGAGCCGCATGGGCAAGATTCTCCCCATGCAGGCGGAAACCGTCGTGCAGACGGGCGACGTGGTGACCATCTATGGCGCCGAGCAGGACGTCAAGCGCGTGGCCGCCGAAGTGGGTTATATGATCGTGCCGAGCGCCAAGACGGACTTCGTCTACATGGGCGCCGGCCTCGTCGTCGGCCTGCTCGTAGGCTTGCTGGTGGCGCGCATCGGTTCGATTCCGCTGACCCTGGGCAGCGGTGGAGGCGTGCTGCTGTCGGGCCTGGTATTCGGCTGGTTCCGCGCCAAGCGCCAGACGTTTGGCTACATGCCCAGCGGCGCCGTGCAAATCCTGAAAGACCTGGGCCTGGCCGGCTTCGTTGCCGTCGTCGGCCTCACGTCCGGCCTGCAAGCCGTGCAAACCGTGCGCGAACACGGCCTGACCCTGTTTGGCGTGGGTGTGGTGGTGACCATCCTGCCGATGATCTTGACCATGCTGATCGGCCGCTACATCTTGCGTTATGACAACGTGGCCGTGTTCGCGGGCGCCTTGTCCGGCTCGCGCAGCGCCAATCCCGCGTTCGGCGAAGTGCTGAATGCGGCGCAAAACTCGATTCCCACCGTACCGTTTGCCATCACGTATGCCTTGGCCAACGTTTTCCTGACCCTGCTGGGGCCGCTGATTGTGGCCTTCGTCTGAGTCTGCATGTATGTGCAAGAACCCTGAACATTGTCAGTCTATAAGGAGTAGCAAAAATGGATTTCAGTAACCCAAGCAAACTCGCCCTGTTGAGCCCATTTGAATTGAAGGATGCGTTGATCCAGACGGCCAAGCAAAGCAACCGCCTGATGCTCAATGCGGGCCGCGGCAACCCGAATTTCCTGGCGACTACGCCACGCCATGGCTTCTTCCAGTTCGGCCAGTTCGCCATGACGGAAGCGGAGCGTTCCTATGTGTACATGGATGACGTGGGCGGTTTCCCCACGCGCGACGGCATCGAGTCGCGCTTCGAAATCTTCGTGCGCCAGCATGCTGAGACGCCGGGCGTGCACTTCATCGAGGCAGCCGTGTCGTATGTGCGCGACCAGCTGGGCTTGAGCGCGGGCGACTTCATCTACGAGATGTGCGAAGCCATCCTCGGCTGCAACTATCCCGTGCCGGACCGCATGCTGCGCCTGTCCGAGAAAATCGTCGGCCAGTATATTCACCGCGAAATGATCGGCGACCATCCATTCGTCGGCAACTTCGACATGTACGCCGTCGAAGGCGGCACGGCCGCCATGACGTATCTGTTCGCCAGCCTGAAATCGAACCACATCATCCAGGAAGGCGACACGATCGCCCTGGGCATGCCGATCTTCACGCCCTACATCGAAATTCCCCAGCTGAACGATTACAAGCTGAATACCGTGCATATCGATGCGCCGCAATCGAACAATTGGCAATTCACCAAGAAGGAGCTGGACAAGCTGCTCGATCCGAAGGTGAAGGCTTTCTTCCTCGTCAATCCGAGCAATCCGCCTTCCGTCAAGATCGATGACGAAACCCTGGAATACATCGCCAAGATCATCAAGAAGCGCCCGGACCTGATCATTTTGACCGATGACGTGTACGGCACCTTTGCCGACAATTTCGTCTCGCTGTTCGCCATTTGCCCGTTCAACACCATCCTCGTGTATTCGTTCTCGAAATACTTCGGCGCGACGGGCTGGCGCATGGGCGTGGTGGCCACGCATGAAAACAATGTGCTTGACGCCAAGATTGCCAAGTTGCCGGAAACCATCAAGAAGCAGCTTGATGCCCGCTATCACTCCATCACGACGGAGCCGCGCGAGCTGAAATTCATCGACCGCCTGGTGGCTGACAGCCGCACGGTGGCGCTGAACCACACGGCCGGCCTGTCCACGCCCGTGCAGGCGCAGATGACCTTGTTCTCCCTGTTCTCGCTGATGGATGAAGAGCAAAAGTACAAGCAGTCGATGAAACGCATCGTGCTGCGCCGCAAGGAAGCGCTGTACCGCGAGCTGGGCTTGCCGATGGTGCACGACGCCAATTCCGTGCGCTACTACCATCTGCTGGACATGGAATCGCTGGCCGCGCAGATGCATGGCGTGGAGTTTTCGCAGTGGCTGCTGAAAAAGCTCAAACCGAACGAAGCCCTGTTCCGCCTGGCCGAGGAAACGGGCGTCATCCTGTTGCCGGGCCGCGGCTTCGGCACCACGCACCCGTCCGGCCGCGTGTCGCTGGCCAACCTGAACGAATACGACTACGCCAACATCGGCCGCGCCATCCGCAACATGGCGTCCGAGTTCTTTGCCGTATTTGAAAAGGAAAAGGAGAAGGGTAGCAAGAAGGCGAAGAAGTAATTCGCCGGGTAGCTGCTTGAGCTCAACGGGCGCCCCGCAAGAGGCGCCCGTTTTTATGTGTCGGCTTCGGTAACCAATAGTGCAGGCTGGAATAGACATCCGTAGATATAATTGCTATTGTGAAAGTATAAACATGGCAACCCCGTGCTTTCCCCTCATTCATTGACTGGACGCTACATGGGCAGATTGCAAGGACACTTATCATTATTGCTGGCGGGCGCGCTGGGCGCGGCCATGCCCGCCCTGGCGGAACCGCTGACATTCAACGAGGCGCTGCAGCAAGCGGCCAAGGCTTCGGGCGCCGTGCAGGGCGCCGCGCTCGACGTGCGCGCCAAAACACTGAAGGCGGAGGCGCTGTCGAATATCGACGGCCCTTCCGTGGACTTGACGGCGTTTCGCGGCCGTTTGTCGACGGACTTGAATATCGATACGAGCGGTTTGTCCGGCGTGGTGGGCGGCATCGAATCCGTGCTGCCGCCGATTCCCGGCTTGCCCACGCCACACATTCCCAATTCCCTTAACCGCGAAGTGGTGACGGACCTGACCTCATTCGGCTTGCTGGGCATGTGGCCTATCTATACGGGCGGGCGCCTGGATGCCGTCAAGGGCCTCGCTTCCAGCCTGACCCTGGCCGCGCAAGCGGAGCGCACGGAAGCGGAAGAGCAGCTGGCCACCCTGGTGGCGCAGCGCTATTTCCAGCTGCTGCTGGCCAAGCGGGTGGTGGCCGTGCGGGCCGAAGTGACGGCCGGCGTGACGCAGCACCAGCGCGACGCGGCCAAGCTGGAAAAGGGCGGCCTGATTTCGCGCGCGGAACGCCTGCGCGCCGACGTGGCCCTGGACAGCGCCCGCAGCGAGGAAGCGCAGGCGCGCAGCGACGAGGAAATCGCCCAGGTGGCGCTCGACCGCTTGCTTGCCGTCAACACGCAAGTGCTTCCCAGCACGCCGCTGTTCGTCAATAGCTTGCCGGTGGGTACTTTGCAATCGTTCATCAGCACGGGCATGCGCGAGAATGCGAACTGGAAAAAGATCGACAGCAAGCGCGTGCAGGCGGAACAAGCCTTGAAACTGCACGGCAAGGAATACGCGCCCACCGTCTTCGCCATCGGTAACTACAATTTGAATCGCGGCAATGAAAAACTCGTACGTTCGAACTGGGCCATCGGCCTGGTCGTGTCCGTGCCGCTCGTGCACCGCATCAATACGGGCAAGATGATTGCCGCCGCCAAGCTCGACCAGGAGCGGGTGGAAGTGGTGGCGCGCCAGGCCGAGCGCGACATTCCCACCCTGATCGAAAAGAACTGGCGCGCGCTGGAAAACGCCCGCATCCAGTATCTGTCCACGGCCTCGTCGGTGGAGCTGGCGCGCGAAAATATCCGCTTGCAAACGGTGGCCTTCCAGCAAGGGCAAGTGACGTCGCTGGAAGTGGTCGATGCGCGCCTGAACCTGGCCAAGGTCGAGACTCAGCGCGCGCAGACGGCCTATAACTATGTGATGGGGCTGGCGCAATTGCTGGAAGCGACGGGCGAGACGCAGCGCCTGGGCAGCCTGGCGGCAGCGGCCGATATCCAATTACCTGTGGACAAATAATAATGAGTACCTCCAAAAAACCCTTGGCCATAGTCGCCGCCGTCATCGTTCTGGCCTTCGTGGGCTGGGGCTTGTACCAGGCATTCCAGCCGCAACGCCTGCCTTTGCAGGGACAGATGGATGCGCAGGAAGTCAATGTCTCGTCGAAAGTGCCGGGCAGGGTGGGCGAGTTGTACGTCAAGCTGGGCCAGACGGTGCCGAAAGGTGAGCTGCTGTTCCAGCTGACGAGTCCGGAAGTGGATGCGAAGATCGCGCAAGCGACGGCCGCCACGCAAGCGGCCGACGCCGTGGCGAAAAAAGCGGAAGCGGGGGCGCGACCGGAGGAAATCGCCGCCGCCAAGGCGAACTGGGAGCGGGCGCAAACGGGGGCCACCATCGCCAAAACCACGTACACCCGCGTCAACAATATGTTCGAGCAAGGTGTGATCGCCCAGCAGAAACGCGACGAGGCGCAAGCCCAATGGCGCGCGGCCGACCAGCTGGCGCAAGCGGCCCGCGCGCAATATGATATGGCGCAAAAGGGTGCCCGTCCCGAAGACAAGACGGCTGCCGCCGCCCAGGCGCGCCAGGTGGGCGCCGTGCTGACGGAAGCGCAGATCGCCCTGGCCGAGACGAAGATCGCCGCGCCCGTGGCGGGCCAGGTCAGCAAGATCCAGATACAGCCGGGTGAATTGGCGCCACAGGGCTTTCCCGTAATCACCCTGGTGAACCTCGACGACGCCTGGGCCGTGCTGCAAGTGCGCGAAGATGAAATGGCGGCGTTTGGCATGGGCAGCACGCATACGGCGAATGTGCCGGCGCTGAAACAGCAACTGAGTTTCAAGGTCAGTTCCGTGGCCGTGTTGCCGGACTTCGCCACGTGGCGCGCGGCCCGTCCGGGCGGCACGGATTTGCGCACGTTTGAAATCCGCTTGCGTCCCGCCATCAAGGTCGAGGGCTTGCGCCCGGGCATGTCGGTCGTGTTCCCACCGCTCTGATAAGCGATGAACGAAGCGGATAAAGAGCCGGTTTCAGCGCTGGCACGCGAGTGGCGGCGCTTGCGCGGCGACTTCTGGGATATCGGCATGCTCAGCTGGATTCCGGTGGTGCTGTGCGGCATGTTGTGGCTGGTATTTTCCGCCGGCATCGCGCGCGACTTGCCCATCGTCGTCATCGATAACGACAATTCCACCCTGTCGCGCCAGCTCACGCGCTGGCTCGACGCCTCGCCCGGCATCGAGGTGGCGGCGAAAGTGGCGTCCAGCGATGAAGCCCTGCATCGCTTGCGCGAACGCACGGCGTTTGGCTATCTGCTGATCCCGAACGATTTCGAGCAGAAACTGCTGGGCGGACGCCAGGCTACCGTGCAATGGCTGTACAACGCGCAGTTTTCTTCGCACGCGGGCGCCTTGCTGCGCGACGTGCGCACGGTCAGCACGACCTTGTCGGCCGGCATCGAGATGACGGCGCGGATAAAGAAAGGCATGTCGGGCGTGCAGGCGGCGGCCCAGTTCGAACCGATACGCACGACCTTGAACAGTTTATACAACGAAAACACCAGCTATGAAGCATTTTTGACCCTGGCCCTGATGCCGGCCATGCTGCAGATTTTCATCGTCGTTGCCGTCGTCACCAGTATCGGCCGTGAGTTGCGCGACGGCACGGTGCCGCAATGGCTGGCCTCGGCCGATGGCAGCTGGCTGCGCGCCATCGGTGCCAAGCTGCTGTTTCCCTTGCTTGCTTATTTTGTGCTGGCGCTGCTGTACTTGCTGTTCTTCAGCCTGGCGCGGGGCTGGGCCGTGGCGGGCAGCTTGCCGGCCTTGCTGCTGAGCATGCTGCTGCTGGTGCTGGCCTACTGTGGCCTGGCCACCTTGCTGATCGCCGCCACCTTGTCCCTGCGTTTGGCGCTGTCCGGTGCCGCCTTCATCACGGCGCCAGCCTTTGCGTTTGCGGGCCAGGCCTTTCCCCTGATGGCCATGCCGGCGCCAGCCCGCGCCTGGGCGGAAGCCTTGCCGCTCACGCATTATCTGCAGCTGCAAACGAAATACTGGCTGGCCGGCGCGCCGTGGCGCTATGGCGTGCAGGAAATGCTGATACTGGCCGGCTTTGCCATCTGCTGCGGCGCCGTGGGCATATTCCTGCTGGCGCGCCGCGCGAATGCGCCTGCCGCCTGGGGACGCACATGATCTGGCCAGCCTTTCTCGCCACCTGGCGCGCCATGCTGACGGACAAGGGCGCGCTGACCCTGCTGTTCATCGGCGGCATCATTTACTCGTTCTTCTATCCGCTGCCGTACTCGACGGAAATCGTCCAGCGCGTGCCCGTGGCCGTCGTCGACCAGGACCGCAGCGCCATGTCGCGCCAGCTGACGCGCTTTGCCATGGCCCATCCGTCGCTGCACGTGGTCGCCGTCACGCCGGACTTGCCCGTCGCACAAGATTTGCTGTGGCGCGACCAGGTCATGGGCGTATTGATCATTCCCGACGGCTTGCAGACGGACGTGCTGGCCGGCCGCACCGCCCACGCGCAAGTGGCGGGCAATGGCTTGTATCTGATGCTGAACAAGGTGGCCCTGAACGGGCTGGCGGAAGTGGTGGGCACGGTGTCGGCCGGTATTGAGCTCAAGCGTTTGGGCGCGGGCACGCCATCCGCCATCCAGGCCAACCAGCAGCGCTCGCCCATCGCCTTCGACGCCGTGCCCCTGTTTAACGTCAAGGAAGGCTATGGCGCGTATGTGGTGCCCGGCGTGGCGACCTTGATCGTGCAGCAGACCTTGCTGATCGGCATGACCATGCTGTTCGGCACCTGGTACCAGCGCAAGGCCTTCCCCGTAGCCGGCAAGCGCACGGCGGGTGGGTATATGGGCATGCTGCTGGCGTTCGCCTGCGTGGCCTTCTTGAACTGCTGCTATTTCTTCGGCTTTGTCTTCTGGTTCCAGGATTACCCCCGTGGCGGCAACTTTGGCGGCATGCTCTTGCTGCTGGTGCTGTTTTCCCTGGCGGAAGCGGCCTTCGGCATGCTGCTGGGCATGCTGTTCCGCACGCGCGAACGGGGTACGCAGCTGATGATCGCCACCTCGATGCCGGTGCTGTTCCTCGCGGGCCTGACCTGGCCCGTGTCGTCCATGCCCGTCGTGCTGCAATGGCTGCGCTGGCTGCTGCCATCGACGGCCGGCATCCAGGGCTTTGTCGCGCTCAACCAGATGGGCGCCTCGCTGTATGAAATCCGCCATGAAGTGGCGGGCTTGCTGGCCTTGCTGCTGGCTTGCGTGGCGCTGGGCTGGTGGCGCTGGCGCGCCGAGGCGCCAGCACCCGTCATCAAACAAGGATGAGCATGAAATCAGAGCAAGCGCTGGAGCCCCCACTGGCTGTGGCTGAAGAAAGGTATGCCACGATTTTGGCATCGATACTGGCTTATACGCAGTTCTGTGATACACATGGCGACGACGACAACGCCGAATACGACAGACTCGCGGATCAATTGCAGGCACTAAGCGGAAAGGATATTTCCCGCTTCAATTTGCGCGAGTGGTGGGAAGAGGAGGGCGCGGAAGTGCTGGCGTTCAGGATCGCCTTGCCCGATCCAGTGAAACTCGACGGCGTCAGCAGGACGGACATCGCGCACATCGTTGCCAGGTTAGGCAGCTTCGAGCTGCCCGAAAAAGACGCCAGCGAACCACGCTTCCAGCAGATATTCAGCGCTTTTCTTGATGACTACTACCACGCCTGGCTGAAGCTGCACTGCAAGACCTACAACTACCAGAAAATATTCGGTGTGCACAAGGACAAGGACGGAAAGCGCTGGTGGCTGAGCGACGACGAGAAGGTTGATCTGCTCTGGCCGCATCGCTAGCGACGGGATCCATCGTGCCTCCTGTTCTGCAATGCTGCCAGCAGCAGCTGGCAAAAACCGTCACGCACGGGGTCGGGCAGGTTGTCATTGGCCCGCAGCAGGCTGGCGACACGGGGTAGCGGCGCCAGCCGTTCCAGTGCCGCATGCCGGTGCACGCCCTGGCCCAGGTTGCGTTCATTGACCACCGCCATGCCCAGGCCGGCGGCGATCGCGGTCAGCACGCCCGCCACCGACGGGCATTCCAGGCCCACGCTCCAGGCCATGCCGGCCTGGCCCAGCTTTTCCTCGGCCAGCCGGCGGTAAAAGCAGTGCGGCCCATAGGTGATCAGCTTGACGGTCTCGCCCGGCAAAGTCTGCTCTGCCGTGGCAGCGCACCAATGCAGTGTTTCTGTCCATAACAGCGTGTCGGCCGGCGCCGCCATGCCGGCAAAATCCTGATGCAAAATCACATCGAACACGCCGTCGGCAAAGCGTTCGCGCAAAACCTGGCTTTGCTCCACCACCAGTTGCACGTCCACCTTGGGGTGGTGATGCGAGAACTGCGACAGCACCGCGCACACGTCCGTCAATGAAATCTGCTCCGTCACGCCGATGCGCAGCCGGCCATGCATCGCGGATGGCGAAAAATGGGCGACGGCGTCATCGTGGGCATCGAGTATGTTGACGGCATGCCGCAGCAGCACGGCTCCCTGGTCGGTCGTGCCAAACAGCCCGCCGCTGCGCGCCAGCAGCTGGCAATCGAGCTGCTGTTCCAGTCGCTTGATTTTCCAGCTGACGGCCGACTGGCTCAGATGGAGCAGACTGGCGGCCTGGCTCATGCTGCCGGTTTGTACCACTGCCCTGAACACACGCAGGGCATCGACGGATAGGCGCAAATTCATGGGTCATGACAAAAGTTGGATTGAAGGTCAAAAGAATGTCACTGGCGTCATGTCCAGTCAAGCCTTAGCCTGCAGGTTCCGCAAACAAAAGGACATCTGATGACGAGTCAAGAACCGCTGTTGAATGGCCACGCCCTGATCCACGGCCACCGTATCGCCACCGGCATCCATGGCGCAGGCACGCCGCTGGTGCTGGTGCATGGCACGCCGGCGCACAGCATGATCTGGCGCGAACTGGTACCGCTGTTCGTCGACGCCGGTTGCCAGGTGCACCTGTATGACTTGCTGGGCTTTGGACGGTCGGAGCGGCCAGTCGATGCCGATACCTCGGTAGCGGCGCAGGTGACCTTGCTGGCAGCTTTGCTCGACCACTGGCAACTGCCGACCACCCATTTGTTCGGCCACGATATCGGCGGCGCCATTGCGCTGCGCCTGGCGTTCGACCACGCGTCGCGCCTGCGCAGCTTGAGCATCGCCGACGCGCCCAGCTACGATTCCTGGCCGTCGCCCACCTGGAAGCATCTGCGCGATGATTTCGCCCGGCGTGCCTTGACGCCGGCCAGCGAGCATCGCGACACGATGGCGCGCCAGCTGGGCATGGCCGTTTTTCACAAGGGCAGGATGCAGGGCGAGCTTCTGCGGTGCTACCTGGAGCCGCTGTGCGGCGTGGTGGGCCAGCCCTCGTTCTACCAGCACCAGGTGGCGCACTATAACGCCTGCTATACGATGGACTTTGCCGAAAGACTGCCGCAGTTGACAGTGCCGGTACAGGTATTATGGGGCCAGCAGGACGAGTGGCAGCCGGTGGCGTACGGCCATCGCCTGCAGCGCGATATTCCCGGCGCCACCTTGCATCTGTTTGACGAGGCCGGGCACTTCCTGATGGAAGACGCGCCCTTGCCCGTCGCGGCGCAAGTCATCGCGTTTATTCAGCAGATGGAGAGGAGAAGGCCATGATATTGATCGGCATGCTCGATTCGCCCTACGTCAGGCGCGTTGCCATCGGTATGAAAGTGCTGGGCCTGGAGTACGAACACCGGCCCCTGTCCGTGTTTTCCGATGTCGACCAGGTACGGAGCATTAACCCGGCCGTCAAAGTGCCGACCCTGGTCACGGACGACGGCCAGGTGCTGATGGACTCGACCCTGATCCTGGCGTATCTGGAGGAACTGGCCGCGCATGCTCCCCGCATCAGGCCGGAGCCGGGTCCGGCACGCCTGCGCGCGCTGTGCCAAACCAGCTATGCTTTGGCCGCCTGCGACAAAGCCGTGCAGATCGTCTATGAACGGCGCTTGCGCCCGCAGGAAAAACAGCACCAGCCCTGGCTGGACCGCGTCCAGCTGCAGTTGCATGGGGCCTGGGCGCAGCTGGAGGCGTCATTGCGCGAAGAGGCGCCAGACTGCTTGAGTATTGCCGGCATCACCATTGCGGTGGCCTGGAGTTTTGCTCGGCAGATGGTGCCCGACGTGATGGCGGCCAGCGATTATCCGGCCGTGGCCGCTTTGACGGCGCTGGCCGAGCAGCAGTCGGTGTTTCGGGCCACGCCGATGGCGGGCTGAGTTGCTTGTCATGCGAACCGGTGCTTGCAGGTGGCTTGTGCAATAATTTCATTTCCTTAATGGAAGAATATTGCCATGCCGTCTTTTAACCTGTTCCAGCGCCTGTCCCAGGCCCCCACCAAACCCAAGTCCGCGCCCGCTGCGCGGCAGTTCGACGTGGCGGACCTGTACCAGGGCCCCATCGCGCTGGGAGCGGAAGGCGAGGCGCAAGCGCGGCCGTTTGATGAAAAGCTGCGCCAGGCGTATTTCTGGATCGTCAATCACGCCATCATCAGTCCCCATTACGACATCGAATACAACGATGGCCCGTCGCAGACGTATTCCGTGGGCGACAGCCGCCGCACCCTGAATCTGCCGTCGGCGCAAAGCTATTCCAGCTTCATTTTGCTGCCTCTGCTGACCTTTGCCACGCGCCGCAAATGCCTGTTTGTCGGCGGGCCGGGGCGGGGCAAGACGGCCAGCGCCCTGCTGATGGGCGTGCTTGCCGGCTCCACCGTCAAGGAAGTCAAGCGCGCCATGCAGCATGGCCACCCGCAGATGACGGTGGCCGATTTGCTGGGCAATCCGCTGCCGGCGGACCTGGTGAACGCGCAAAGCATGGACGATATCCGCATCGCCTGGCGCGCCTGGCTGGGCATGCGCGTGAAGATCGTCGATGAATACAATCGCATCCCCACGCGCACGCAAAGCGCGCTGCTCACCGTCATGGGCGACAATTACGCGGAAGTGCTGAACCATATTTACGAATGCCCGGAAGCGGCCTGGTATCTGACGGCCAACGATGACCAGGGCGGCGGCACGTACCAGGTGATCGAAGCGCTGCGCGACCGGGTCGACGTGACGGTGCAGGCGCTGGCCTTCAACCCGCGCTTCCTGAACGAACTGCTGCTGCGCGTGGAAGAAAACGTGCGGCCCGAAGAGCTGGTGCCGCCCGATATCATCTTCACGGAAGGGGAGGTGGATCAGATCGGCGCATCCATCCGCCAGGTGGCCATACCCGACGCCGTACGCCGCCGCCTGGAATTCTTTGCCAGCCAGTTCGAGCTGTTCGAGACGGCCGGCGGCCAGTTTGAATACATGACCAAGGATACGGCCCGCCTGGCCGGAGCCGACCGGGGCGCCGCGCAGGCGGCCGACAATGGGCGCGACCGCCTGAAAGACCTGGGCTGCCAGACCTTGAACGGCATTTCCGTGCGCACCCTGATGGCGCTGATGATCTACGCCAAGGCCATGGCTTATTTCCGCGGCAATGGCGAGGTGGCGCTGGAAGACTTGCGCCAGGTACTGCCGTTCGTCCTGCATAACAAGCTGCAGCCGGACCCGGATGCGCCATTTTTCGCGCTGCCGGAAAACGCCGCCTACCGCAGCGACAGGCTGGGCTGGCTGCGCCGCCTGTTCGATTTGTCGAACGATGAATTCAACCGCCTGGATCTGGACCGCGATGATCCTGTCGGCGTGCTGTCGGCCGAATTCGACCTGGGCCTCGATGGCGTCAGCGAGCGCGAGACTCTGGCGCGCCTGAACCGCATCGAAAAGCTGATCGGCGAACGCACGAAGGGCAGAAAATTGTACGGTCCCCTGTACGACGACCTGCTGAAGCTCAAGTATCTGCACCAGCGCTATACGAACTACCGCACTTGGCTGCGTTCGCAATGAATGACGCTCTGAATATCGACCATTGCCGCGGGTTTCTCGATGCGCTGGCCATGTTGAACAGCGAGGCCAGCGACCTGTGCGCAACTTACGAGCTGCAACGCCTGCCCGACGCGCCAGACCTGGCCACGGCGCTGGGCTTGCGCATCGAAGAATATGCCTTGACTGTCATCGAACCTGCGCGCGACTTGCCGGCGGCCTTGTGGCAGATCGCGGCGGTGCCGTGCGGGCGTGCGCAGCTGGAGCAGCTATGCCAGCGCTGGTTCTTCTCGTCGGATCACATGCGCACGGCGCCGCCGGGCCGTTTTCGCGCCTGCCTCGTCAACGCCTTCCTCGAAGCGCTGGACATGTCGCTGGCCGGATTCAGCGTGCACGCCGTGGCGATGACGCCGCCACCTGGTGTCTGGTACGCGATTCACTGGGACGAGATCGCCTTCGAGTCAGGGGATGAGCGCTATCTGCTGCACTTTTCGCACAGCGATTGACAGGCTGCGATGATTTCCCCTGCCTTTTCCTCGATACTTGCCAGCGGCCGCGCCCAGTTCAATGCGCGCGCTGTGGAGGCGCTCCGGCGCTTTCCCGCGCTCGACATGGCCGCCTTTGGCGCCTTACTGCACGACGGCGTCGATCCGCTGGTGCTGGCCTTGGCCGCCGCCGCGCCCGAGCGCGTGGGCGGCGCTACCTTTGCCGCCTATGACATGGCGCTGGAACTGGTGGGCCATGGCCTGGCCGGGCCTGCCGCGAAAAATCCGTTCCTGAATACCGTCTGGCGCGAACTGGCGCCCTCGTTTGCGCCGTTGCTGGCCACCGCGCCCGTGGATGTATTGGGCATGCTCAGCAACGCCGCCATCCACATTGGCGCCGTGGCGGGAGCGCGGCCCGCGCAATGGCAGGCCGGAATGGCTGCCGTGGCGCCGCAAGTCGCCAGCGTCGCGCAGCTGCGCGCCGTGGGCCAGGTGCTGGCCTGGCGCGCCGGCGTCGCGCATTTCCGCCTGGGCGCGCTGGCCGCCGCCGACACCTTGCCACAAGCGCTGGCGCTGGCCGCCTTTGGCGAGCCGGGCGCGCAATGGCCGCAGGTGCATGCGCAGTTGCTGGCGAATCCCTGGCGCGGCAATGCCGAGGGCAGGGCGTTCGGCAGCTTCAGCGGCCTCGGTGGCGACTTCGGCACACCGCCGCAAGTGCGCGCGACAAAGGACGGTTTTGTCGTGCGCAGCGCCGAGCGCCACTACCTGCTGGTGGCCGACGCCTATGGCGCCGTGCTGCACAGCGCCACGGCGCAGGAGTTCGAGCAGGCGCCAGGTGCCATGCCGGCGTCCGTGCGCCTCGAGGGGGCGACCGTGCATATCGGCGCGCGCAGCATCGCGCTCGACCTGCCGGCCGGTGATATCGCGCTTGCCGCGAATGCGCATACGCTCGCCGTCACGTCACCGTGGACGCATGCGATCCGCCTGCTGCCGCTCGCATGAAGAACGATGCCGACTTGATCGACCGCTGGCGCGCCGCCTGGCCCGAGGCCCTGGCCGCGTGGAGCAAATTTACGCGCCTGCGCGACCCGAACCTGTGCGCCAGCCGCGTCGAGGCCAGCAGGCAGGGCTTGTCCGGCAGCTTCGCCATGATCCGCTTGCTGGACCAGAGCGTGGTGGTGGACTTGCCGCTGGTGACGGAGCTGGGCCTGGACGACTATGCGCTGGAAGTGCTTGCCCATGAAATCGGCCACCACATTCTCGCGCCGGGCAGTGCCAGCGACCAGTTCCGCCTGCTGGCGCGCATGCGCCGCGCCTTGCCGACCCTGGAGCAGCATGCGCCCATGGTGGCCAACCTGTACACGGACCTGTTCATCAACGACCGTTTGCAGCGCCAGGCGAATTTGCGCATGGCCGATATCTACCGCAAACTGCAGCAGGGGCGCTCTGCGCAAGCCGATGCCAAGGGTAGCGGCGGCGTATGGACCCTGTACATGCGCATCTATGAAAACCTGTGGCAGCTGCAAAAGGGCGAACTCGGAGGCGGTAGTGCAGACGAACGCCTGGACACGGATGCCTGGCTGGGCGCGCGCCTGATCCGTGTTTACGCGAACGACTGGATGCTGGCGGCGGGCCGCTTCGCCACCTTGCTGCTGCCTTATCTGGTGGAAGACACGGATGCCTTGAGCCCGAGCCGCTATCTGCTCGACACGCGCGACGCAGCCCGTGGCTGCCAGACCTATGGCGCGCAGCAGATCGAGGACGACGAGGCGGACGGCGCCATCCACCCGGTGCACGACAAGCGCATTTCCGGCCTTGATGGCGAGGAACCTGTGACCGAGGCGCCCGCCAGGCCGGGCGGCGGGCAACTGCGCGAACCGTTCGAGCTGGGCGATATCTTAAAAGCGTCGGGCGTGAACCTGAGCGACCATGAAATCGCCATCCGCTATTACCGCGAACGGGCATTGCCGCACCTGGTGGCGTTCCCCAGCCGCCCCGCGCCCGAGTCGCAGGAGCCGCAGATGGAAGGGCTGGAAGCATGGGAAATCGGCGACCCTCTGGAAGACATCGACTGGCTGCAATCGGTGATGCAATCGCCGCGCCCCGTGCCGGGCGTGACCACCGTGCGCCGCGTGTACGGCCGCGAACCGGCGCGCGCCATCGACGCCGTGCCCGTCGACCTGGACATGTACGTGGACAGTTCCGGCTCCATGCCGAACCCGCAGGCGCATACCTCGTTCCTGACACTGGCTGGCGCCGTGATCGCCTTGTCCGCCCTGCGCGCCGGCGCGAAGGTGCAGGTGACCCTGTGGAGCGGCAAGAACGAGGTGATGCAAACGCCAGGCTTCGTGCGCGATGAAGACATGATCCTGGGCGTGCTGACGGAATTTTTTGGCGGCGGCACCTGTTTCCCCATCCACCGCCTGCGCCAGACCTATGCGGCCAGGCGCGAACGGCCCGCGCACATCCTGATGATTTCCGACGACGGTATCACCACCATGTTCGACAAGGATGAACTGGGCAACAGCGGCTGGGATATCTCGGCGAAAGCGCTGGCGCAGGGCGGCGCGGGCGGCACCATGGCCCTGAACCTGGAGCGCGACTGGGATGGCGCGGCGGCCAACAAGTGGCTGCAGCAGACCTATGACGATCTGAAGCGCGCGCGCCGCGAGCAGGGCTGGGATATCCACGCCGTCGAGCGCTACGAGGACTTGCTGGACTTTGCGCGGGCGTTCAGCCGGCGCCACTACATACAACAATGACATGCATACTCACGGTCCCCACCTCGAAACCCTGACCCACCGCCTGGCCGACACCCCCGTCGAATTCCTCGCCGAGCCGCGCATCGCCGGCGTCGCCAATGCGCAGGCGGTGGCGGTGGCCGCGCTGGTCAACGATATTTTGCTGCTGCATGGTGCGCGTGCACCGGTCGTATCCCTGCAGGGTTTTATCGGCGCGCAGGTGAAGGCGGACCGCAACCGGCTGGCGCTGGCCATGATCCTGTGCTGGCTGCTGGCCGACGACTGGTTCATCGGCCAGCAGTTGCCGCAGCACGATTTGTTGCAGGTACTGGGCGAGGCGGCGCGCGAACTGGCCGCTGCCACGCCGGCCCACCAGTTCACGCAAGACCCCGAGCGGCGCGAGGAACTGGCGCGCATCGTGCTGGCGCGCCTGGGCTTTCGGCCCCGCGACGAAAGCGTGGCGCAGGCCACGGACCGCTTGTCCGCCATCAGCGGCACGGAGCGCCGCCGCCTGCTCGAAGCGAGCCGGCTGGCCGAGCAGCGCGCGCGCGAAATCCGCGAAGCGCTGGCAAAGAAGGCGGCCGAGGAATCGGCCGACAAGTGGTCGCGCGAATGAGTGTGGACGTCAATTTGCCGGACGGCGCCTGGGAATCGGACTGCGACTACTGTCCCACCCTGACGCAGGCGGGGGCGCGCATGCTGGAAAAACTGCGCAGCCATCCCGCGGCACCCCGGTACCGCAACCGCAGCGGCAACAAGCTGCTGGCCGGGGAGGTCGAAGCGCTGCGCGCCTACGAGCAGGAAGTCATGCAGGCGGAGATCGGCTGGAGCAAAGACGCGCCGCCGCCCTGGCTGGCGGATTTTCTCAGGACGACCTACGCCACCGTGCCGCATTACCGCGCCTGCGGTTCGCCGCCCGCGCGTCTTGCGGACGTGGCGCCCATCAGCCGCGCCGAACTGGCCCACGACATCGCCGCCTTCGTGCCCGACGACGCGGACCTGGCGCGCATGATCAACTTCCAGACGACAGGCACGACCGGCCACCCGCTGCTGATCGCCTCGCACCCACTGGTGGCGGGGCGCTACCTGGCCTTCCACAAGCGTGCGCTGCGCCGCTTCGGCGTCACCCTGCGCCATGGCGCGGGCCAGGTGGGCGTGATGCTGCTGGGGCATCAGCGCCGCTGCTTCACCTACGTTTCCGTCACGCCGGCGATGAACGAATCGGGCCTGGCGAAGATCAACCTGCACGAGGACGACTGGCGCGACCCGGATGACCGCGCGCGCTACCTGGACGCCATGGCGCCCGAGCTGATTGCGGGCGACCCCATCTCGTTTGCCGAGTTGCTGACCCTGCCCATGGCGCACAAGCCGGCCGCGCTGCTGTCCGTGTCGATGATGCTGTTGCCCGGCATGCGCGCGCGTCTCGAAGCGGCGTTCGGCTGCCCCGTGCTCGATATCTATTCGCTCAATGAGGTGGGCCCCGTGGCCGTCTACGATGAACAGGCGGGTGGCCACGTGCTGCTGCAGCACCGGCTGTACGTGGAAATCCTCGATAGCGCGGGCCAGCCCGTGCCGGATGGCGCACGCGGCGAAATCACCGTGACGGGCGGCTTCAATTTTTGCCTGCCGCTGGTTCGCTACCGCACGGGTGATTACGCTTCGCTGGCGCATGGCCCGCACGGTCCCGTGCTGGTGGGCCTGGCCGGCCGCAGTCCCCTGCGCTACAGGACGATCAATGGCGAATGGATCAACAATATCGACATTACGCATGCCCTGAAACCGCTGGCCATCGCCCTGTTCGGCGTGCACCAGCATGGCGACGGCGCCATCGCGCTGCGTCTGGCGCCGAACGCCATGCCGCAGGCTGACCGGGCCCGCTCCTTGCTCGCGCCTTTTTTCGGCGCCATCGCGGTCGAGACCTTGCTGGCGGAAGACAAGATCATTCAATACACCTCGGATTTGCAGGAAGCAGTGGCATGAACCTTTATAAACGCGGCCTCGTGGTCGGTAAATTCTGCCCGCTGCACCAGGGCCACGAACTGTTGATCCATCGTGCGCAAGAGGCCAGCGAAGAACTGCTGGTGGTCAGCTACACCAGGCCCGAATTTCCCGGTTACGAGCCGGCGCGCCGGGAACGGTGGCTGCGCGCGCAATTCCCGCAGGCGCACATCGTCGTGCTGGATGATGCGCGCCTGGCCGCTCTGTGTGCGGCGCGCGGCGTGCCGGCGCGTACGCTGCCGCACAACGATGACGATGGCGACGCGCACCGCCATTTCATGGGCTGGCTGTGCTGGACAGTGCTGGCGCTGCCCGTCGATGCCGTCTTCACCAGCGAGGACTATGGCCCCGGCTTTGCCCAGGTGCTGGAACGGCATTATGCCGGCGGGCTGGTGGCGCATGTGAGCGTGGACCAGGCGAGAACTGTGGTGCCCGTGTCCGGCACGCGGGCCAGGCAAGACCCGCATGCGCACAGCGCCTTCCTGTCGCCGATTGTGCGCGCCGATTTTGTCACGCGCGTGTGCGTGCTCGGCGGCGAATCGAGTGGCAAGACGACCTTGGCGCAAGCACTGGCGGCGCATTTCGAGACGGCCTGGGTGGCCGAATATGGCCGCGAGTTGTGGGAAAGCCAGGATGGCATATTGAACTATGACGATCTGCTGAAGATCGGCCGGGAACAGCTGCGCCGCGAAGCGCAGGCGCTATTGGCTGCGCGGCGCTGGCTGTTTTGCGATACCTCGCCCATGACGACGTATTTTTACTGTGTCGAGATGTTCGGCAGGGCCGAACAGGAATTGGCGCAGCTGGCAGAACACCGTTACGATCTGGTGCTGCTGTGCGCCCCAGACTTCCCCTTCATCCAGGATGGCACACGCCGCGACGAGGATTTTCGCGCGCGCCAGCATGCGTGGTACCAGGACGAGCTGGCGCGGCGGGGGATCGCTTTTATCAATGTGTCCGGCACGGTGGCCGACAGGATCAGGCAGGTGGCGCAAGTGTTGCGCTGACTGCCGCCAGGATCTCATCGGAAAGCGCGGCATCGTCGACGGCGCGCGCCAGCGCCACGGCGCCCACCATGGCTGACAGCATGACGATGGCTTCCTGTTGTCGGTTGCGTTTTTTCTGCCACGGAAAATGCGTGGCCAGCTTGCCGATGATGGATTTCAGGTGGACGGTGAAGGCGGGGCGCACGGCCGGCTGCTTGCGCGCGTCGCCGGCCAGGGCGGCCAGCAAACAGCCATCGCCCGGCGCGTCTCGGTGGGCCGCGCTCACGTAATCGCGCACATACTGGCGCATGGCTTCCGGGCTTGCCGTTGCTGCATCGAGCGCCACGCGCGAGTGTTCCGAGCCATGCAGGGTGCTTTCCGCCATCAGCGCTTCCTTCGAAGCGAAGTGGTTGTAGAAGGGGCCATGCGTGAGCCCCGTCGCCTGCATGATCTGTCCCACGCTGACGCCGTCGTAGCCTTTTTCACGGAACAGTCGCGCCGCTTGCGTCAGGATGCGCTGGTGCTTTTCAGCGGTTTCTTCGGCGGGATAACGCATGGCAGGCTCCTGATCGCGGTTCAAAAATAATGGTTGACATCATACATGATGTTCGTCATGCTTCAACACATTAAACATGATGATCGTCATATTTAATGTGTTGAAGCATGATGGCTGTCATGTTTTGTGACGCCAGTCCACCCCCTATCTTGAAGAAGGAATGATCATGAATGCAGTTACTACCCAAGGCACGGCCCTCGTCACCGGCGCATCGTCGGGCCTGGGCGCCGTGTATGCGGACCGCCTGGCCAGCCGTGGCTTCGATTTGATCCTGGTGGCGCGCCGGGTCGAACGCCTGGGCGTGCTGGCCAAGTCGCTGGCGGAAAAGTATGGCGTGTCCGTGCGCGACTTGGCGGCGGACCTGTCCGCACCGGCCGACCTGCAGCGCGTGGCCGATGAACTGGCCAGCAATCCGGCCATCACCATGCTGGTCAATAATGCGGGCGCCTCGACCCTGGCGCCCGTCGTCGATACGCCGAAAGCGGGCATCGCCACCATGGACAAGGTCAACGTGACGGCCGTGGCGGAGTTGAGCTACGCCGTGCTGCCGCAGTTCAAGCTGCGCAACAGCGGCACCATCATCAATATCGGTTCCGTGCTGTCCTTCCACATCTTGCCCGTCAGCACGATCTACAGCGCCACCAAGGGCTATGTGATGAATTTCACGCGCGGCTTGCAGCAGGAGCTGGCCGGTACGGGCATCGTGGTGCAGCTGGTGCTGCCCGCATCGACGGCGACGGAAATCTGGGAATTGAGCGGCGTGCCGCTGGCGCAGCTGGACCAGGCCACCATCATGCGCGCCGAAGACTGTGTCGATGCGGCGCTGGCGGGCCTGGATCAGGGCGAACTGGTGACCCTGCCTTCCGTCGAAGACCAGGCCTTGTGGGAGCAGTTTGACTCTGCCCGCCTGGCCCTGTTCGCAGGCGCGATGCGCGGCAAGCCCGCATCGCGTTATGGTATCGCGGGCTGATACACGCGAAAGAGGAAGCTACAGGGGCCGCACGGGGATGCAGATGTCGCAGGAGAATTCGCCGGTGGCCGGGTCCAGCGCCGTGGCCGCGGAAAAGCGCTCGAAGCACGGGCGCTCATCCCACTGCAGGCCGCTGACCTGCAGCCATTCGCGCGTCATGCGCGTCCATGTTTCGGCAATGGCGCTGGATGGTCCCTTGAATTGCGCCACCGCATAGCGCCCGCCCGGCAGGGTGGTGATGCTGGCCCGGCCGCCCGACTGGAACGCATCGGGCACGGTGACGCAGGCGTCGTAGCGGCATTTGTCTGGCGGCGTGATGCTGGGATCGTCATGGCCGATGCCGTAGCACGTCGCGTCGCCCAGGCCGTGCGACTGCATCCATGGCGCGATGGTGTCGCGCCAGAAGGCGCCGATGGCGGGACCGTAGAGGCCGATATGGCGCTGGCACGCCACCGTGGCGGGCGGCAGGTCGAGGATGGTGACTTGCATGGGACTCTCTCTATGAAGTGGATTGGAGTGCCCATGGTGCTGGAAGTTCGGCCCGTTTTCCTGACCAGGATTGCGCATGGCCTGATCCGGATTGCTATCTTGCCGGCGCAGGCGCATGGCTGCGAGCATGGCAGCGTTTTTTGCGGCGATGCCGGCGCGCCAGGCCGTTGGCGTGCAGCCGAATTTCAGCTTGAAGGCGCGCGCAAACGCTTCGCCGGAACCGAAGCCCGTCGCCAGCGCGATGTCCAGTATCGTTTCGTCGGGACGGCAGGCCAGCCGCAGGGCGGCCGTTTCCAGGCGCCGGCGGCGCGCATAGTCGCCCAGCGTCTCGCCCATCCAGGCGGCGAATACGCGGTGGAAGTGGAAACGTGAAAAATGCGCGACGTCGGCCAGCTGGGCCAGGTCCAGCGGCGTGTCGAGGTGGCGGTCGATATGGTCAAGCACGGCATTCATGCGCCGCGCGTATTCGGCGCGGAAATGGCCAGATGCCGGCTGCTCAGGGGGAGTAGGAGGGGAAGACATGCCGCCGATTATGGCATGAAGTCCCCTCCGGGCGGCGTGGAAAAGAGGCTTACGCCGCGTTCAAGGCTTGTTCCAGGTCTTCGCGCAAGTCATCGATATGCTCGATGCCGACGGACAGGCGCAGCATGTCTTCCGACACGCCTGCCTTCGCCAGTTCTTCGGGATTGAGCTGGCGGTGCGTAGTGGAGGCAGGGTGCGTGGCCAGCGACTTGGCGTCGCCGATGTTGACCAGGCGCGTGAACAGTTGCAGGGCGTCGAGCACGCGGGCGCCGGCCGCGCGTGGATCTTCACCAGCCGCCAGTTTCAGGCCGAACGATAAAATGCCCGAGGCGCGGCCATTCATGTATTTCTTCACCAGCGCGTGGTCCGGGTGGTCTTCCAGGCCCGCGTAATTGACCCATGCGACTTTCGGATGCTGTTTCAGGTGCCTGGCCAGGGCCAGCGTGTTGTCGCAAATGCGGTCCATGCGCAGGGCCAGCGTCTCGATGCCCTGGATCAGCTGGAAGGCGGAGAGTGGCGAGATGGCCGCGCCCATATTGCGCAGCGGGACGACCCTGGCGCGGCCGATGAAGGCGGCGGGGCCGAACGCTTCCGTGTAGACGACGCCGTGATACGACACGTCCGGTTCGTTCAGGCGCTTGAAGCGTTCCTTGTGATCGGCCCACGGGAACTTGCCGCTGTCGACGATGGCGCCGCCCACGGTGGTGCCGTGGCCGCCCAGGTATTTGGTCAGCGAGTGCACGACGATATCGGCGCCATGCTCGATGGGACGGAACAGATAGGGACTCGGCACCGTGTTATCGACGATCAGCGGGATGCCGTGCGCATGCGCGATCTCGGCCAGTTTCGCTACATCGGTGACATTGCCCAGCGGGTTGCCGATCGATTCGCAGAAGATGGCCTTGGTGCGCGCGTCGATCAGAGCGGCAAAGGTCTCGGGCTGGCGCGCGTCGGCGAAGCGCACTTCGATGCCGATCTGCGGCAGGGTGTGGGCAAACAGGTTATAGGTGCCGCCATACAGCTGGCTGGCGGAGATGAAATTGTCGCCCGCTTCGGCGATGGTCTGGATCGCATAGGTGATCGCCGCCATGCCCGACGCCACGGCCAGCGCGGCCACGCCGCCTTCCAGCGCCGCGACCCGTTTTTCCAGCACGTCCTGCGTGGGGTTCATGATGCGCGTGTAGATATTGCCGGCGACCTTGAGGTCGAACAGGTCGGCGCCATGCTGGGCATTGTCGAAGGCGTAGGCCACCGTCTGGTAAATGGGGACGGCGGCGGCCTTGGTGGTCGGGTCGGGGGTATAGCCGGCGTGCACGGCCAGGGTTTCGATTCTCATGTGGTCTCCGGTTGCTATGGTATGCGGTGGTGAAATCCGCAGCCATTGTGCCATGCGCCCGTTAGCTGGTTGCTACGCTTGATAGAATTTTAATTCATAAGCTAGTGCTGTCTTGATATAAGTCATGCAGCTCTGCCAGCCCGATGAACCGTTCATGCGTGCCGTTCTGCGCGCAGGCAAATGCGCCGCCGATGGCGCCGCGGTGCATGGCGGCGTCCAGGCCCGCGCCGCCCAGCCAGGCATGCAGGAAGGCCGCCACGAACGAGTCGCCGGCGCCATTGGTGTCTACCACGGGCAGCTTCAAGCCTGCCGTCGGCGTGTGACGCACGGTCTCGCCGCCCCGTTCCAGCAGGTAGGCGCCATCCGCGCCCGCCATGGCGATGACGGCCTGCGCGCGGCCTTCCGAGATAATGGCGCGCATGACGGACTCCGTACGCTCGCCCAGCGCGGCCGTGCTGAGGAAGACCAGGTCGGCGCGCAGCGCAAAGATCTTGTGGTGCGGGTTGACGCCATCCCAGTCGTGCAAATCCGTCGACACCGTGGTGCCGCACACTTGCGCATCGTCAAACAGCTCGGCCACCCAGCCCATGATGGAAAAGTGCGCATGGCGCGCCGGGCCCAGGTAGGGAAGATAAAAAGCGGCCGGCATGCGCACGTCTTCCGGATGGCGGCCGTCGTACAGCGACAGCCGGCGCCCTTGCGGATCGACCAGGTTGACGCTGCGCCGCGTGCCCGAGGGTTCGACAAGGTGTGAAAAATCGAGCCTGGCTTCCTTGTAGCGCTGCAGGATGGCCGCGCCCTGCGCATCGTCGCCGATGAAGTCGATGAACTTGCAGCGCAATCCCAGCGCATGGCAGCCCAGCGCCACGCCATTGCCCGTGTGCGCCACGTAGTCGTGGATGGGCGGCACGTGCAGCGAATCGGCCACGGGCAATTGCAGGTCGGGGACGCGCACGATCGTGTCGATGCCGGCGCCGCCGACCACTAAAATGTCATAGGTACTCATGGTGCAGCTTTCTCCAGCAGGACGGTGCCGCCCGCGTTCACCGCGACGGTGCCGTTTTTTACGATATAGGTTTGATTGGTGTAAGCGTCGCGCAGACTGGTGCCGTCGGCGAACACGCCGTGCACTTTCAGTTCGAGCGGGCCTTGCGCCTCGGGTACGGCGATGATGGCGTCGCCCTGTGTCACGCGGGCGAACGCATACGGTTTTTCATCGATGAAGCGGTGTTCGCCGCGCGCCAGGGCAGGGTGGCGCAGGCGGAACTGGCCCAGTTTGCGCGCATGCGCCAGGGTGGCAGGGTCCAGCGACGACCAGTTCATGCTTGACCGCGTGGCTTGTTGTTCGTCGCCGACGGGCGCCGCGCCAGGCTGGCGCGCGCTTTCATCGCCATAGAACAGCTGCACGCCGCCCGGCGCCAGCAGCAGGGCGGACAAGCCATGTTTCAGCCGGTCGCGCGGGAACAGGCTGGTGTCGTGCGACGAGATATACGACAGGATGTCGTAGCGGGGGCCCTGGCCCTTGCCCAGCAAGCCCGCGTACTGGCGGTAGACGCCATCGATGCTTTTCCAGTCGCCGCCAGCGCGGCTTTGAAAGTCGAAATTGATCATCGAATCGAAACCGGCGTCATGCCAGCTGCTGCGCTCGGGGCCGTGGCCCCACGCTTCGCCCGTCATCCAGAACGGTGCGTCATCGATCTTTTGCTGTGGATGGCGGGTTTTCCAATCCTTGAGGGCATCGGTGGCCGCCGCGCGCAGGGCCAGCCAGCTGGCCGGCTCCACGTGCTTGACGGTGTCGGCCCTGAAGCCGTCGACGCCGAATTCGCGCACCCAGTCGGCCAGCCAGCTGACAAGGTAAGTGCGGACAGTCGCATCGGGCAGGGCCACGGCGCGCGTGTCGGCCTTGCGCTGCAAAATCGGCGGCAAGCCCACGGCCTTGCCGCTCTCCGTGCGGAAGTCGGGCAGGTAGGCCAGCTGCATGGTGAAATCATCCTTGCCGCCGTCGGCGTAGCCGGGCAAGCCGGCGCGCACCCAGTCCGGGCCCCACCACTGCTTGAATTCGAAGTTGTTGTAGTCGATGAAGCTGTGATAGTCGCGCAGCACGGCCTGCTCATGGCCGGGCCACAGGACCGGCACCTTGTATTCGGACAGGGTGCGCAAGTCCGCGTAGCCGGGATGGTTCAGTACCACGTCGAACAGCACGCGGATGCCTTGCGCATGTGCCGTGTCTATCATCTCGCGCAGCTCGTCGCGCGTGCCCATGTTGGCATCCATGGTCGTGTAGTCGAGCGCCCAGTAGCCGTGGTAGGCGTAGTGCTGGAACTGCTGCTTGCCGCCCACCACCCAGCCGTGGATCTGCTCGTACGGCGCCGTGATCCACAGGGCGTTGACGCCCAGGTCGCGGAAGTAGCCGGCTTTGAGCTGCTGCGTGATGCCGGCGATGTCGCCGCCGTGAAAGCTGCCCACATCGCCGCCTTGCGGGTCGGCGGCGCGGCCATAACTGTGGTCGTTGCCGGGATTGCCGTTGGCGAAGCGGTCCGTTACGGCGAAGTAGACGATGGGGTTGTCAGCAAAGCTCCCTGCCTGCGCCGAAGCGCTGAGTAACAGGGCGGCCAGCGTAGTCAGGGCGCGGCGCATGGTCAGCCCTTCACGCCGCCAGCCGTCAGGCCGGAGATCATCCATTTCTGCGCCAGCAGGAATACGGCCGTGATGGGCAGGCCGGACAAAATGGCTGCCGCGGCGAAGTCGCCCCACAGGTATTTTTGCTCGTACAGGAACAGTTTCGAGCCGACGGCCAGGGTCAGGTTGTTCTGTTCATGCAGCAGCACGGAGGCGATCGGGTATTCGATGATGGCGCCGATGAACGACAGCAGGAATACCACCATCAGGATCGGCACCGTCATCGGCAGCAGCACGTAGATGAACGCCTGCCATTGCGTGGCGCCGTCGACCTTGGCCGCTTCCTCGATTTCGATGGGGATGGTTTGATAGTAGCCCTTGATGGTCCAGATATGCAGGGCGATGCCGCCCGTGTAGGCCAGCACCAGGCTGCCGTGGTGGTCGATGCCCAGCCACGGCACGTAGCTGCCCAGCACATCGAAGATGGCGTAGATGGCCACCAGGGCCAGCACGGCGGGGAACATCTGCAGCAGCATCAGCGCCGACAGGGTTTGCGACTTGAAGCGGAACTGCATGCGCGCGAATGCGTACGCGCAGGTGGTCGACAGCAGCACGGTGACGGTGGCGCTCATGCTGGCCACCTTGATGGAATTCCACAGCCACAGCAGCACGGGGAAGTCCGGCTCGACCAGGGCGCCGTTGGGCGCCTGGTAAGACATGCCCAGCGCCAGGCGCCAGTGCTCGAAGCTGATCTCGGGCGGTATCAGGCTGCCCGAGGCGAAGTTGCCAGGGCGCAAAGAGATCGACAAGATCATCAGGAAGGGGAACATCACCAGCGCGATCAGCGCGATCACGGCGACGTGGGCCGCCAGGATACGCCAGCGGTTGGAACGGTCGACAACGATAGCCATATGCTGTCCTTTATGCTTTGTTCATGCGCGTCAGGCGCATATTGACCAGCGAAATCGCGGCCACGAGGAAGAAGATCAGGGTCGAGATGGCGGCGGCCAGGCCAAAGTTCTGGCCGGAATCCTCGAACGCGATGCGGTAGGTGTAGGACACGAGCAAGTCCGTCGTGCCGGCCGGCAAGGTGGTGTCGAGGAAATCGGGACGTCCGCCCGTCAGCAAGCTGATCAGCACGAAATTATTGAAGTTAAAACCCAGGCTGGCCACCATCAGCGGCGTCAGTGGCTTGATGATCAATGGCAACGTGATCTTGAAGAAATTCGTCAGCGGTCCCGCGCCGGCCAGGGCCGAGGCTTCGTACAGGTCCGACGGGATCGCCTTGATCAAGCCCATGCACACCACCATCATGTAGGGATAGCCGAGCCAGGTGTTGACGATCAAAATCATGGCCTTGGCCAGGGTTGTATCCGAGAACCAGGCGGGCTTGATGCCGAACAGGGCATCGAGCACCAAGTTGATTTCGCCGAAGTTATTGTTGAACAAACCTTTGAAGACCAGGATGGAGATAAAACCCGGCACGGCGTACGGCAGGAATAGCAGGGTGCGGTACAGGCCGCGGAAGCGCAGCGCATCCCAGTTCAGCAGCACGGCCAGCACCATGCCCAGGCCCGTCGTCGTGGCCACGCTGATCAGGGCGAAAACGATGGTCCACACGAAAATGCGCAGGAAGGGGCCGCGGAACGCTTCATCGGAGAAAATCTTCACGAAGTTGGCGAAGCCGACATTGACCTTGAAGCCCGGTTCCAGCTTGGTACCGTCCGGCATTTCATAAAAGCCCGTCTTGAAGTTCGGTGTCACGAGCTCGCCCGTGGCGATTTTCTTCAGGGTCTTGTCGGGCAGTTGTTTGTAGACATGCGCGACGGGGCCGAATTCGCGCAAGCCCACCATGCGCAGCTCGATCTTGTTCGGCATGACCAGGGTAAGCAGCTTCAAGTCCTTTTGCAGGGCGATGATGTCCTTGATGGGCAGCGGCGCGGCCAGCACGGGCGCCTGCACGGGGTCCAGCGGCGCCACTTCCACGTTCAGGGGGACGGCGCGCTTGAGGGCCAGCGGCTGCGTCAAGAGCACTTCGCCCGTGTCCGGGCTTTCCAGGCGCAGGCGGTATTCCTTGTTGTCGGCATGCACGGTCATGGCATAGCCGGCGCTTTCCACGCGCTGCGTCTCGTCGAGCAGGTATTGCGTGGCACGCTCATACGTGAGCAGGTTGCGCGAACTGAAATTGGTAAAGCCGATCGACACCGTGTACACCATCGGCAGCAGCACGAAGACGATGACCGCCGTAATGCCGGGAAACAGATAGCGGTAGGCATAGGCGCGCGGCGACGTGAAGACAAACGTCGTCAGGGTCAGCAAGCCGAGGAAAACGGCGGCCAGCATGGTCTGGCCGGAAATGTACAACATGAAGAGCAGATACAGACCCAGCGCCATGCTGATGGTCAATACCGTAGGGCCGATAAACTTGCGCACGATGGATACCTGTGAAGATGGAGTGATACGAGATGGCGTAGGTCGGATTAGCGGCTATGCCGCGTAATCCGACAACATTGTTGGCTGCTGGTGTCGGATTACGGCCCTTCGGGCCTAATCCGACCTACGCCTTGACCTGCTTAATTGGCGGTCGTAATCCGCTTTGCCGCCGCATCCAGGCCATCCTTGGTCGTTTGGCGGCCTTGCGTGATGTTTTCCAGCGCCGATTGCATCGACGACCAGAAGCGGCCCATTTCCGGGTTGTTCGGCATCGGACGGCCCGCTTGCGCGCTTTCCATCGTCGCCTGGATGTTCGGATTGGCTTTCAATTCCGCGAACAGCACCTTGTTCGCTGGCGTGCCCAGCGGGACGTCGGCGTTGATGGTTTTCAGGCCATTGATCTGCAGCATCTGGTTTTCCAGGAATTCCGTGGCCAGGTCCTTGTTCGGGCTAGCCTTGGAAATCATCGCGCCCAGCACGCCCACGAATGGGGTGGCCGTCTTGCCTGCCACGGTAGGGATCGTTGCCACGCCAAAGTTGATCTTCGACTTGCGCGCATTGTCCCACGACCATGGGCCGTTGATCATCATGGCGATCTTGCCCTGATTGAAACCGGCTTCCATTTCCGCGTAGCCCGCGCCCTTCGGCATGGCGCCGCTGTTGATCAGGGTCATCAGCGCATTCACGCCCGCTTGCGAACCGGCATTGTTCACGCCCGTCTTGGCTGCATCGTAGCGGCCGTCGGCCTTGACTTCAAACGGGAAGCCGCCGCCCGCGCCCAGCAAAGGCCACGTGAAATAGGTGTTCGTGTAATCCCACAGTATGGCTTTCTTGCCCTGAGCGGACAATTTCTTGTCCAGCGCGGCGATTTCCTCGAAGGTTTTTGGTGGCGTCGGCACCAGGTCCTTGTTGTAGACGAGGGCGACGGCTTCGATGGAGATCGGGTAGCCCCAAGTCTTGCCGCCCACCGTGAAGGCATTCCAGGCCAGCGGCAGGATGGCGGCGCGCGCTTCCTTGCTTGGCGTCAATGGTTGCAGCAAGCCGGCGTCGATCCAGGTGCCGATGCGGTCATGCGGCCAGATCCAGATGTCCGGACCCTTGCCGGCGGCCGCCGCTTGCTGGAATTTGTTCGGCGCATCTTCCGGATGCTCGACGACGACCTTGACGCCTGTTTTCTTGGTGAATTCCTCGCCGACCTTGGCCAGGCCCTTGTAGCCCTTGTCGCCATTGATCCAGATCAAGAGGGTGCCTGCTTCGGCCGCGTTCGCCATGCTGACGGCGGCCAGGTTGCCGATGCCGGCCAGGGCGGCGGCGATCAGGGTGGTTTTGATGAAGCTGCGTTTCGCGTGTGTGAAGGACATGTCAATCTCCAGTGTCTTTTTTTATGTTAAGTATCAAGGCTGAGACGATACAACCAGGCCAGGCGGCGCCTGTAGCGCCTGGCCCTTTAAATTCGGAATCAGGTACGGGTCTGGCCATGCTCGTCGAACACGTGGACGCGGGCGGGCGCCACTTGCAGCGCCACGCTTTGGCCAATGGTCCAGTCCGTTTCCGCATCGGCGCGCACCACCAGCGGCTCGTCGCCGCCCGGTACTTGCACATACAGATAGCTGATGTCGCCCAGTTTTTCCACCGCCTGCACGGTGGCCGTGATGGCGGCAGTGGCGCCGGGCGCGCACGCCTGCACGTGTTCGGGACGTGCGCCGACGGTGACGGGGGTGCCGCTGGCCAGCGGCTGCGTCAGGACGGCCTGCAGCATGCCGCCCGCGTTGGTGGCGATGGTGGCCACGCCATCGGCATAGCTGTGGATCTTGCCTTTGAGGAAGTTCATGCGGGGCGAACCGAGGAAGCCGGCCACGAACAGGTTGGCGGGGTGGTGGTACAGCTCCAGCGGCGCGCCTACCTGTTCGATGCGGCCCGCGTTGAGCACGACGATGCGGTCGGCCAGGGTCATCGCTTCGACCTGGTCATGCGTGACGTAAATCATGGTTGAGCGCAATTCGCGGTGCAAGTTCGCCAGTTCGATGCGCATCTGCACGCGCAGCGAGGCGTCCAGATTCGACAGTGGTTCGTCGAACAGGAAGACGTCGGGTTTGCGCACGATGGCGCGGCCGATGGCCACGCGCTGGCGCTGGCCGCCCGACAAGTCCTTCGGTTTGCGTTCCAGCAAGGGTTCGATGCGCAGGATTTGCGCGGCGCGTTGCACGGCGTCGGCGATCTGCACCTTGCTCATGCCGGCCAGTTTCAAGCCGAACGCCATATTCTGCGCCACGCTCATGTGCGGGTACAAGGCGTAGCTCTGGAACACCATGGCGATGCCGCGCTTGGCGGGCGGCACGTCGTTCATGCGGGTCTTGCCGATGAATAAATCGCCGCCGCTGATCTCTTCCAGGCCGCAAATACTGCGCAGCAAGGTGGATTTGCCGCAACCGGACGGGCCCACGAACACCATGAATTCGCCATCGGCGATCTCCAGGTCGATGCCGTGCAGGGTTTGCACGTCGCCATATGCCTTCTTCAGGCCTGTTAACTTCAGTCCAGCCATGTCTGTCGTCCTCAATCTCACTGAATGTGCCTGGCCAAATCTACTGCGCGTCGAGATTTGCGGCTGGCGATGCTCACTGTGCCTTCGCACAGCTGCGCTTCTCTGCCACAACTCTCATCCGCTCGCTACGATTTTTCCAGGCACTGATACGCTGTTGTTCGGCCCCGCTGATGCGCGGGGCTCGTTATTGTAATTGGCGGCATGGCCGCCAAAGCCTGCGATTTACGCCAGGGTGCCGAACCAGCCGCCATGCGGAGGCAGGCTGAGCTGTTGGCCATCTTTGCTACCCGGCAAGCCGTGACCGGCCAGGTCGGCCGCTGGCGCCGCATCGGGCCAGGCGAAGGTGACCGCTTGCGTGCCCAGGTTGAAGGCGGCCAGGACGGACGGTTGGCCGGGCAAGTCGCGGCGCAGGGCCAGCACGGGTTCCGGTGCATCGAAGAAGACGATATCGCCGCGCAGCAATTGAGGCAGGGTGCGGCGCCAGGCGAGGATCTTCTGCGCAAACTGCAATGGCGAGGCGGAATCGTTTTCCTCGACATCAACGGCGCGGGCCAGATGCTCGGGCGGCACGGGCAGCCAAGGTTTGGCATTGCTGAAGCCGCCATGCGGCGCATCGGCCACCCATGGCATCGGCGTGCGGCAGCCATCGCGGCCCTTGAACTGGGGCCAGAACGGGATGCCGTACGGGTCTTGCAGCGCCTCGAAAGGAATGTCCGCTTCCGTCAGGGCCAGCTCGTCGCCCTGGTACAGGCAAGGCGTGCCTTTCAGCGCGGCCTGCACGGCCAGCACCACCTTGGCCAGCGATGGCGACGGATTCTCGCCGCCCCAGCGCGTCATGACGCGCACGCTGTCGTGGTTGCCCACGGACCAGGAAGCCCAGCCGTCGGCCACTTGCGCCTCGAACTCTTCCACCTGGGTGCGGATGTGCGCGGCCGAAAACTCCGCCGTCAGCAAGTTGAAACTGTAGGCCATGTGCAACTTGTCGGCGCCCGTGTAGGCCGCCATGGTGGCCAGCGCATTGTCGTCGCCCACTTCGCCGATGGAAATGGCCTGGTATTCATCGAGCACGGCGCGCACGCGCTGCAGGTAGGCGATGTTTTCCGGCTGCGTTTTGTCGTACACGTGCGCCTGCATGCCGTACGGGTTGATGGCCGACACGCTGCTCGCGTCGCGCTGCACTGCGGGCGGATTGTCGCGCAGCAGCTGGTCGTGATACGGGAAGTTGCAGGAATCGAAGCGGAAGCCATCGACGCCGCGCTCGAGCCAGAAACGCAGATTGTCCAGCTGGGCCTGCTGCACGGCGGGATTGTGGAAATTCAGGTCGGGCTGGCTGGCGAGGAAATCGTGCAGGTAATACTGGCCGCGGCGCGGCTCCCATTGCCAGGCGGAACCGCCGAACACGGACAGCCAGTTGTTCGGCGCCGTGCCGTCCGGCTTCTGGTCGGCCCACACATACCAGTCAGCCTTGGCATTGTCGCGGCTGGAGCGGCTTTCCACGAACCACGGGTGGTTGTCGGACGAGTGCGACAGCACCTGGTCGATCATCACTTTCAAGCCCAGTTCATGGGCGCGCGCCACCAGACGGTCGAAATCGGCCAGTGTGCCAAACATGGGGTCGACGTCGCAGAAGTCGGCCACGTCGTAGCCGAAATCCTTCATCGGCGACGTGAAGAAGGGCGAGATCCAGACGATGTCGGCGCCCAGGGCGGCGATGTAATCGAGCTTGGAAGTAATGCCAGGCAAGTCGCCGATGCCGTCGCCATTGCTGTCGAGGAAGCTGCGTGGATATACCTGGTAGATGACGGCGCTGCGCCACCAGTCGGCGGGCAGGTGGGCGAGATTGTTCTGGATGGTCGGCATGAATGATTTCTTAAAAGTTGCCTGTAGCCGTGGCTATCAGGGCAGCGCTGCTGGTTGGTAGGCGAACGTCTTATTTTAAAATTCAAAGCGCTTTGGGTATGAAATGAGTATAGTTCAAAGCGCTTTGAAAAGTAAAGCGATACACGCGCCAGACATACGATTTTTTTATGAGGGTGATTCAGGAAGGCAAAGCAGAGCGGAAGAGGGAGTTCTACGAAACCCCAAGCGGAGGCTGGGGTCGGACCCTGAGGGTCCGACCCCAGTAGTTTGCTCTAGGGGTAAATCATGCGTGTATTACGGGCCCTGCCGACTCGCCCGGCAGCAGTTCGCACGGCCACAGTTCCTGCAGGTCGGTGACGGGCGTGCCATCCATCAGGGCCAGCAGCATGTGGATCATCTTCGCACCGGCGCCGCGCGGGTCGGGCTGGACGACGGTGGTGACGTTGTGGCCGGCCAGGGAATCCTCCATCACGCCCCAGACGATCAGCGACATTTCGCTGCCGATGGCGATGCCCGCGTCGAGCAGGGCGCGCACGGCGCCCACGCCCGACATGTGATTGTCGACGATGACGGCCGTGGGGCGGGGCGAGCGGGCCAGCAGGCGCTGCATGGCTTGGTAGCCGGCGCGGCGGTCGTGCGCATTGTCGACCAGATTGTCGGGGTCGACGGCCAAGCCGCCCGCCTGCATGGCGTGCTGGAAACTCTCGACGCGCTGGCGCACGAAGTTCAGGTCCGGCGTGGCGCTGATCAGGCCGATGCGCTGGTGGCCCAGCTGCGCCAGGCGCTCGACGGCCAGGCGCATGCCCGCCTCATTATCGTAGTCGAACCACGCGTGCGGCTGGTTCAGCTGGGTGCGGCCATGGGCGACAAACGGCATGCCCTGCTGCGCCAGGTAGGCGATGCGCTCGTCGAACGGTTTCGTGCGTCCGACGATCAGGCCATCGATGCGGCGGCCCTTGACCATGCGTTCATAGGTGTGGAATTCGTTGCCGGCCGAGGCGGGCGCGATCATCATGTCCATCTGCTGGGCTTCCAGCGCTTCCGACATGCCACCCACGATTTCGATGAACATGGGGTCGGCCAGGTCGTTCGGCATCAGCGGGTAGATGATGCCGACGATATTCGTGCGTCCCACAGCCAGGCTGCGCGCCATGGGATTGGGACGGTAGCCGGCCGCCTGCGCGGCGGCCAGCACCCGCTCGCGCGTGCGTTCGCTCACTTCCGGATAGCCATTCAAGGCGCGGCTGACGGTGGTTTCGGATATTCCTAGCGTTTTGGCGAGATTTTTGAGGTTCATGGATGCTGCAGTTGGGGTCTATCCAGGGTGGGTCGGGAGCGATGCGGTGCGATGACGGGTAGTTTATCTGATAAATGCCGGAATGATCAGGGGTATGACAAGCGGCGGCAGCGCCCAAAAAAATACGCGGGCAAACCCAGGGGCGCCCGCGCTAAAAGAGGATACTGCTGAATCACTACATTGAAGCTGCCGGCCATCGCGTGCAGCGGCGAAATGGTGGGTCCGGATATTACTTGCCCCTGGATAAGCGGGCGGTGTTGCTGCCACCGGCAAGCGTCCGGGGACGCTTGCCGACGTTCTAGCGGCCTGCGATTACCACCAGCTTTCCACTTGGAAACCGACGGAGCTGCCGTTGGTCTTGCCACCAAACACGCCCGTCGACGACAGGGCCGATTCCGCGGCGGCGGCCGACTGGGCTGCCTTGTTCCATTTGGCGTAGGTGTAGAAGGCGCGCAGCACGGGGCGCGACCAGAAGCTGTTGCCGGCCGACAGTTGCGGCGCGAAGGTCAGCTTGGTCAGGTTGCGGCTTTCGCCGCCTTCCGGCTTGACGATGTCGTGGCCCAGTTCCACGGCCAGGCTGTAGTTGTCCGTGAAGTGGTAGACGGGGCGCGCGCCGATCGATGTCCACTTGCTGCTCACGCCTGCCGTTTCCTTGTCTTCATAGACGAAGGTGCCCATGCCCGACCAGGCGCCTTTGGGCTGGATCATGATCTGTTCCGTCAGACGCACGACCTTGTCATCCTTGCCGGCGCCCAGGCTGAAGCCGCCCGTGTTGGCTGCGCTGCCTTTGCCATACTGCAATGCCACCTTGTTGAAGCCGCCCAGCAGATTGCCTTGCGTATGCATGATGGTCAGCAGGTGGCCGCTGGCGATGGGGGCCGCGCCTTGCGCATTGCGCTTCTGGTTGAATTGCAGGCCCAAGGTCAGTTCGCCATCGGGATTGACCTTGATGCCGGAGAAGCGCAGGTCGTGGGACAGGCCCATGCGCTTGCTGTCGCCGTCATCGGCCGTGCGCACGACGGCGTAGGCCAGCTTGGCGGCGCCCAGGTCGATGTTTTCCAGGCCGGCGCCAGGGCCGCTGTTATTCCAGAAGTAGTAATCGGTGATGTGCACGTCCTGGCGGTCGTAGTAGCGCTTGCCGACCCAGGCGCGCGCTTCGGCGAAGGCGCCCGTGCCGATCTTGTCGGCGACGACGTTCATTTCGCGCCACGACGGGTCCGATTGCTCCCAGTCCTGGTTCTGGTTGACGGAAAACGCCACCAGGGTATTGATGCGGAAGGTGGTGCCGTTGGCTGCCTTGAAGGCTTCGCCGCCGAATTTCAGTTCGCCGTAGGTTTCGCACTCATTGCCAAGACGATACTTGGACGAGGCACCGGCCAGGCCGAAACACGCTTCCTTGCCGCCTTCGCTGCTGGTGCCGAAGCCCGAGCGGATATAGCCGCCGAAGTCGATCGGCAGGGCGGCCTGGGCCGACGCACTCAAGGCCATCAGCACTGCCGCTGGCAACGCTTTCAAGAAAAATTTGTTCATTGTGTCTCCAGTGTTTTTATAGGTGTGGGATCGGCGCGCATCAATTTGCACAACCAAAGCGCTTTAACTATGTTTCAAAGCGCTTTGAGTATAGTTCAAAGCGCTTTGATAAGTAAACTCGTTTTGTTCTTGAAAACTTTTGAGGTGTTGCAGAGAAACATCAAAGGCGGGCGGCGGCGCGTGGGCGCCGCCGGGTATGGCGGGGCAGGGAATGGTTGCCGCGGGAAAGCCGGGCGGCTTAGTTTGGCGCCTTGCAGGCGGGCAGGGCGGCTGTGTCCCGTGCGGCATCGGCCGCATTCGCCGGATGGCGCAGGAAGGCGAGGATCAACAGGGCCGACGCCGTCGTGATGCTGGCCAGCACATACAGCAAGTGGCGGAAGGCCGTGCCATACGCTTGCGCCAGCTCGGCGGCGGGAGCGTGTGGCAGCAGGGTGCTCGCATGGCGCAGCTCGCCCAGCGCCAGGAAGGGGCCGGCATGCGCCGCCTGCTCCGCGCCGATGCCGGCAATGCCGGCGCCGCCCAGCGCCGCGACGGTGAGCGTACCCAGCAGCGCGCTGACGATGGCCAGCGCCAGGCCTTCGCCCGCCACGCGCGTCGTATTGAAGATGCCGGCCGCCATGCCGGCCCGCTCGACGGGCACGACGCTGATGGCCAGGCCATCCATCAAGCCCCAGGGCAGGCTGATGCCGCAGCCGATCAGCAGCAGCGGCCCGATCAAGGTAGCGGGCGCTTGCCCTGGCGCGCAGGTGGAGAGCCACAGCAAGCCGCCCGCCGCCAGCAGCAGGCCGCTGGCGCAAATGTGGGCGGCGGCAATGCGCTGCGCCGCCATGCCGGCCAGGACCGGCAGCACCAGCATGGGTGCCGACAGGGCGATCATCATGCGTCCCGCTTCCAGCGCGCTGTAGCCTTCGATGCCGATGAAGCGGGCCGGCAGCAATACCAGCAGTACGACAAAGGAAAACGCGGGCGCTGCCGCCAGCAGTTGTACGCCAGCAAAAGCGGGCAGGCGGAACAGGGTCAAGTCCAGCATGGGCCGCGCCGCGCGCCGCTCCAGGCGGATGAATGCGCCCAGCAGCACGGCCGCGCCACCGAGCAGTCCCAGGCTGGCAGCACTGCCCCAGCCGCTGTCGGGCGCCTGCAGCAAGCCATAGGTAAACAAGGAGAGGGCACCCGTAAACGTCAGGGCGCCGGGCCAGTCGACGCCCTGCGCCTGCGGGTCGCGCGATTCGCGCATGGCGCGCGCGGCGGCCAGCAGGGCGGCCAGGCCGGCCGCGGCAGTGGCGACAAAAATGGCGCGCCAGCCCGTGTGCGTGATCAAGGTGCCGGCCAGGAAGGGGCCGAAGGCCAGGCCCGCGCCGAAGGCCGTGCCGATCAGGCTGAAGGCGCGCGCGCGGGCGGGGCCGTCGAATTCCTGTGCCAGGGCCGCCAGTCCGCTCGACAGGGCCATGGCGCAGCCCAGGCCCTGGACGGCGCGCAGCACGTCGAGCCACAGGATGCCGGGCGCGGCCGCCAGTGCCAGCGCGGCGGCGGAAAACACGCCCATGCCCAGCAAGAACACGCGCTTGCGGCCATAGCGGTCGGCCAGGGCGCCGGCCACCATCAGGCAGCCGCCAAAGCTGAGCATGAAGGCGTTCGTGATCCATGCCAGCGCCAGCGGCGTGCCGTGCAGGTCGGCGGCGATGGCGGGAATGGCGATGGCCGGTCCCGTAAAACTGAGCGGCATGCACAAGGCGGCCAGGCAGACGGCGGCCAGCACGAAGGCGCGCCGGGCTGTCGCTTGGTCCGTGGCTGGCGCGGAGAGATTCGTATCCATGGGAATGATTCCAGAAAGAGGGAATCCGATGATAATATGGGCGTAATCAATGAAAAAGTGGCTGAAAATCCACTCATAACGGACAAATATTCCCTAATCGAGATGGCGAGATGGCATGGATAATCTGAATGGCATTGCCGCCTTCGTGCGCGCGGCGGAAACGCGCAGTTATGTGGCGGCCGGGCGGCTGCTCGGCGTGTCGGCCTCGGCCGTGGGCAAGAGCGTGGCGCGGCTGGAAGAAAAGCTGGGCGTGCGCCTGCTCAACCGCAGCACGCGGCGCATCAGCCTGAGCAACGAGGGTGCGCTGTTTTACGAACGCTGCCAGCGCATCCTGGCCGACCTCGGTGATGCCGAGGCGGAACTGTCGCACCTGGCCGAGGCGCCGCGCGGCAAGCTGCGCGTCAGCCTGCCCGTGATCGGCTACCGCATCATCCTGCCCCTGCTGGCAGAGTTTACGCGGCGGTACCCGGAGATCGAGCTCGACCTCGATTTCAACGACCGCTTGGTCGATGTTGTGGCCGAAGGCGTCGACGTGGCCGTGCGCAGCGGCACCTTGACGGATTCGCGGCTGATGGCGCGCGAGCTGGGGCCGTTTGCTTTTGCCATCGTGGGCTCTCCCGCATATTTCGCCCGTCACGGCGTGCCGGCCACGCCACGCGCGCTGGAAGGGCACGCCTGCGTGCGCTATAAATTTCCCACCACGGGCAAGCTGCAGGAATGGGCGCTGCAGCGGGCCGACGGCGACAGCGGCGGCGAGTTGCGCTTGCCGACTGCCTTGACCTGCAACAATATCGAGGCCTTGATCGGCGCCGCCACGCAGGGCGTGGGCCTGGCTTACCTGCCTGACTTTATCGTGCGCGACGCCATCGCGCGCGGCGAACTGCAAGCCGTGCTGGCCGATTGCCTGTTGTACTCGAGCAAGTTCTGGGTGCTGTGGCCGTCGAGCCGTCACCTGTCACCTAAAATCCGCGTCTTTGTTGACCATTTGTGTACCCACCTGCATTTTTCTCCGCCCCCTCCCGACCCTGCATCATCCCTTTGATGGCCCTGGCCGCCGCGCTGGCGGCTGCTTGGGGAATATTCCTACCCCAAAACGATTATTCCTAACGCCGCTGGATTTATATTTGCTGCGCCGCATCACGCCATGCCGCACGGCATCAACTTATGGCCTTCCTGAATACCCGTCATTCGTTATGGAAATTGCCATAAGGAATTTATTTATGTTAATTTCATATCTGTTTCTGCAACATTGCATCGGCTGGTCGCTTGCGGGAACATGTGCAGGATTAGGCGCCATAAGCGTGTAGTAACCAACAATTAAGGGATGGTAACCCCGTTCCGTTCAGGGAGTGTGCATGAAGACAGTCACTACGACGCCGCAGGATCCGGCGCCAGCCACGACAGCGAAACCGGCCCGCAAAACGGGTTTGCTGCTGGGTGGCGGCGCACCAAATTCCACCTTGATCGCCGGCGCCCTGGCTGCTTTCCTTGACGAGGGCATCGAGTTCGACGTCATTTCCGCCTCGGGCGCCGGCGTGTTGATGGGTTTGCTTTACACGACGCCGCACGAGGCCACGCCGCGCCAGGCCTTGCAAAGCTGGGCCGACACGGGCGTGGCCGACAGCATCTACAAGATGATCCCGATCAACTACAAGGTGTTCCAGAAGCCGGGCATGCACGCGAGCACTTTCCGCGACGCCTTCCAGCCGCCGGCCAACAATCCTTTTTTCCAGGCATTCCAGCAAACGTTTGCGGGCGTACCCACGGCCTGGTCGGATTGGGGCAAGCTGATGGTGTCGTCGCTGTCGCCATCGGACCTTTCGGCGAAAAGCCTGGGCCTGTGCGCGCACTTGCCCTTCCTGGAAAAAGCCGTGGATTTCTCGGGCGTGGCCCGCATGCGCCCCGATTTCTACATCAATGCCTACAACCTCAGCGAGCACCGCATGCAAATCTGGGGCAAGCACGAGATCGAAGCTATCCACGTGCGCGCCGCGTTGTCGTTTCCCTTCCTGTATGCGCCCACGACCATCGCCGGCGACGACTACATCGAAGGCGCGGCGCTCGATACGCTCAATTTCGACCCGTTCATCGAAGGCAAGGGCGAGCACCATGACGCCGACACCCTGGTCATCCTCGACATCCTCGGCGACGAGCGACTGCTGCGCAAGCCGCGCAACCTGTACGACGCCTGGGTGCGCTCCATCATCACGCCGCTGGTCAAGATTTCCAAGAGCGAGCTGCGCCTGTTCGAACTCGAACATAACACGGATGCGCGCACGGGCCAGCCCAAGCGGCGCCTGCTCAAGCTCGACTTGATGGGCGGCATCCCGGAGCAGCACTGGCCCGATACGCTGGACTGGTCCAGTTCGAACATGCAGTTGCTGTTCGACGTGGGCCACAAGGCGGGCCTGGCATTTTGCCGCCAGCATGGCGACTTGCTGCGCCGCGCGCCCGAGGCTTCCCCGCTGGCGGCCTAGCAACCGATCCCCGGCCACCTGATCGGCAGCTACTTATCCTGCCTGGCCTTGCCAGGCTACCTTTTTACTGTGACACACCATGAATATCACCAAGCAATTAATTCTGACCCTGACCATCGCCTTGCTGGCCTTGCTATTGCTGGGCGCCGGTGGCGCCATCCAGCTGCAGCGCGCCCAGGAGCGTTTTGATACCGTGCAAAACCGTATCATTCCCAGCATCCAGGGCTTGAATGCGGCCAAGGGTTTCCTGGCCGACTCGCGCCTGGCCGGCTACCGCCTGTCCGTATTCTCGAACCTGGCCGACAAGACGGCGCTGGACAAGGCCGTGGCCGATGCCAACACGAATTTCGACAAGGTCATCGCCACCTACCGTGCCGAGCGCCTGTATGACGCGACGGACAGCAAGATGCTCGACGCCGACCAGGCCGCGATGGAAGCCTACCGCCGCGCGCTGGCGCCATTCTTTGCCGCCGCCTACGCGGGCGACATGGATGGCGTACGCGCCACCTTGCTGGCCGGCACGCCGCTGGCCATCACGGCCGCCGCCGCCAAGAAGAGCATGGATGACCATATCGCCTACAACAACAAGCTGGTCGATGACGTGAAGGCCGAAAGCCTGGCCGCCTACGACACGGCGTTCAACACCATGCTGGCCGTGCTGGGCGTGGCCGTGTTGCTGACGGGCGCGCTGGCCTGGCATATCTACCGCACCATCAGCGGCGGCCTGGGCAATATCGAACACACGCTGGAGCGTGTCAGCGCTTCGCTCGACCTGTCCGCCGCCATGCCCGTCGAGCGCATGGATGAAGTGGGCCGCACGGCCACCGCCTTCAATAAATTCCTCGAGCGCATCGTCGGCGTGATCGCCACCGTGCGCGCTTCGGCCGATACGGTCAGCGTGGCGGCCGCGCAGATTTCCGCCGGCAACGCGGACTTGTCGGTGCGCACCGAACAGCAGGCGTCTTCCCTGGAAGAAACGGCATCCAGCCTGGAAGAGCTGACCTCGGCCGTACGCCAGAATACGGACAATGCGCGCCAGGCGAACTCGCTGGCCGTGTCCGCCTCGGACGTGGCCCGCAAGGGCGGCGCCGTGGTGGCGCAAGTGGTGGGCACGATGGGTTCGATCAATGAATCGGCGAAGAAGATCGCCGACATTATCGGCGTGATCGATGGCATTGCCTTCCAAACCAACATTCTGGCGCTGAACGCGGCCGTGGAAGCAGCCCGCGCAGGCGAGCAGGGCCGGGGCTTTGCCGTGGTGGCCACGGAAGTGCGCAACCTGGCGCAGCGCTCGGCAGCGGCGGCCAAGGAAATCAAGGGCTTGATCGAAGATTCCGTGGACAAGGTCAACACGGGCAGCGCACTGGTCGACCAGGCGGGCGCGACGATGGAAGAAATCGTCGCCAGCATCCGCCGCGTGACAGACATCATGGGCGACATTGCCAACGCCAGCCACGAGCAAAGCGCCGGCATCGAGCAGGTGAACCAGGCCATTTCGCAAATGGACCAGGTTACCCAGCAAAACGCAGCCCTGGTGGAAGAGGCCGCCGCGGCCGCATCGTCGCTGCAAGACCGCGCCGTCGAGCTGGTCGACGTGGTGGCCGTGTTCCGCCTGCGTGGCGACACCCAGGCAAAACCGTTGACAGTGGCGGGCGGCTTGCCGGCCCCGGCTTCAGCCTCAGCCAGCCGGCGCCTGGCGCTGCCTGGCCGCAGTGCCCGCGCTTAAGTTTAGTCATTGAATTGCCCCGGTACGCCGGGGTTTTGGTGATGTCATTGTTTTATTCGGGGGGGGGCGTTGATGTTCGGTATCTGTGACGACGGTAAGTAAGGTTTCCTGGGCTGACAGGGAAGGAGGGCACTGCCCTGTTTCGCAAGTCAGGGTGCCTGCCTTTCGCACACGTGAGTCCGCTTTCGCCCCAAAGCGGACCATCGAGAACTAGGATTCCTTCTTGATGGTAATGTTGTTTGCGCGAATTCTGATGTCGCCGAAGTCACCTTCAAGGATTGCACCATCTTCAGTTGTTGCCGCACCTTCAAGCTCACCAAGACTTGGAACATTCTCACGAGTTGTGATGTTCCCGGCAAAACGAAGTTCGCCAACTTCAAATCCAATTGGCGAGCCATCGGAATTTGTCGCCAGCAACTCAAATCGTGTCCCGTCATAGCCAATCAACTTCGTCAGAAAATAGGAATGGCGCTGCTCCAGGTAGAAGGAGAGCACGTAGGTCTCAGCTAGGTCTTCGATCTTCATGCGCGATCATTCCTTTAATATTCCTGGCGTTGTTCAAGTATTTGGCTAGGTCCGCTTTTAGCCGGTTGCCGTCGTTGGCAGGTTGCGCCCCGAAGCGGAAGTTTACGCAGCAACATATGAAAATCGCTCGCGCATTTCCACTCGGATGGAATATTTACTAGCACAAGGGAATTGTGGAATGCCATCGCTGGCAACGGCTGCTTTTGGCCGGTTGCCGTCTTGTTATATCTTAACCTCTGATGATAAATTGGAGCTCGTATCAACCCATCGTGGGCGGAGTCCTTTCGCAAACTCCTCCCTTACCTTGGTTAACGAATACTCGTCGCCCATGTCTGCTTCAATTTCACCGATGCAGCCCCAACAGTCGCCACCACAGTCAACTGATAGAGGGTCATCTTTCTGGTCCAGTTTTCGACTGCATATACTGCATGTATTTCGCATCTTCAAACCTCTATACGACTACAAGTTGTTTGCGGCCACGGCGAGCGTCGGCTTTTGGCCGAACTCGGTCTCTAATCAAAAACAATTCGCTGTCCCACTTCGAATTCATTCTCATGGCAATAAAACAGGATAAGCGGTGTGTCGTGCGAATAGATCATCGCGTCGTCACGTGAAGGGATAAAAATATCCGACCAATTCTCGAACAGGAACACACTGCTGCACAAGAAACATTCGTCTTCTCCAAACACCACAACGACCTGCTGGTTTCCCGGCACACGGGCACGTAACCATTTGCTTGCGGTGGCCGCATCGTCTCCGGATGCGAACCGCTCGATCGAGTCAACGGTGTTTATGTTCAGGCTGAGATGGGTCTTTGAGTCGTGAAGGCCTGCTACCTCATAGGCGCGGCGGGCGTCTTCGGCATTCAGCCAGGCGATATCCGCTGAGTGATGCTGTAGTTCCTGAACCCGCCAATGTGCTGTATTCATCATTTCTCAAAGTTTCATATGCTCATGGCCATGGCGAGCAGCAGCTTTCGGTCGAATCCTGAGCATCCCTTGATCCTGGCGCAAAACAAGGCTGTCATCATGGCCCGGCTTTATCTGCGACCAGTATAACCACAATCTAATTCTATTTGCATGATAAAAAAACAGTGTATCCTGCAATTTCAGCGGATATATTTTTTGTCGAGGCAAAGAAAAGGCTGCGGCATTTGTTTCTGCTGGCGGAGTATCTTTGAATTGGCGCAATGGCATGGCGATACTGAGTGATGAATGCTATGCCGCGGGCCAATATCCCCAATTTTCATATACTGCGCGACGCCGGATAACAGGCCCAGTTACTTTCACACAATGATAGGGAGATCCCCCAAATTGGCGCAAATTGAAGAAAGCATCCACATTGCCGTCCCGCCCACGGTCATCGACCAGATTTGGAGCGAGGTCGACCGCTGGCACTTGTGGGATCCCGATACAAAGCAAGCCCGGCTCAATGGGCCGTTCGCGGTGGGAACACAGGGCAGGATAGTTCCCAGCAAGGGGATGGGTATTGCGATGCTGGTCACGGAGCGCTCGGCAGGCCGCTCGTTCACCGTCGAGGGCTACATCCCTTGGTTCCGCATCCACTTCGAGCACACGGTTGTTGCGGCAGAGGGCGGATCGCAAGTCGTTCACCGCGTGTGGTTCACGGGAGCCCTTGCCTTTCTGTTCGGCCCAGGCGTTGCCAGACAGGTCCGGGACGGGCTTCCCAGGACGATGCGCTCGCTGAAGGCCTATGCCGAGAAGCGCAACGACACTCGCCACAGCGCCGAGGAGGGCGGAGCTAACGCGACAACAGCCTGATAGATAGTTTCCCCTCGTCAATTCCTTGCAAACTGCCCCGTCAAATTAACGTGCCGTTCCCGTCATGATGGAATACAATTCCTGCGTGGCAGCCAGCTTGCCTGGCAAGGCCGGGCACGGCGCCTTTGACCTCGGAAAGATGTTGGCTTATGACTCTGCAGTTCCCTCAGCGAACGGCGCCTTGCGCGCCATCCACGCTCCGCATTTCACGCAAGCCCCCCGTTTCCCTGTTCGTCCTGACATTTTCGTGCCTGCTGGTCACGGCGCCCGTCATGGCGGCTGCGCCTGCCAGCAGCAGTGTCATGCTGGAAGAGCTGACCAGCACGGAGTTGCGCAGCCGTATCGACCACGGCGCCACGACCGTGCTGGTGCCGATTGGCGGCGTCGAGCAGAGCGGGCCGTATATCGCGCTGGGCAAGCACAATGTGCGCGCCGGCCTGCTGGCGCGGCAGATTGCGCAAAAGCTGGGCAATACCATCGTCGCGCCCGTCGTTTCCTACGTGCCGGAAGGCGCGGTTTCTCCGCCGGCCGGCCACATGCGCTTTGCCGGCACGATCTCGATTCCCCCTGCCGCCTTCGAAGCCGTGCTGGAAGGGGCGGCCGCCAGCCTGCGCCAGCATGGTTTCCGCGACATCATTTTTCTCGGCGACCATGGCGGCTATCAAAAAAACGAGCAAAACGTGGCCAACAAACTCAACCGCGCCTGGGGCAAGGCTTCCGCCGGCAAGGATGCACGCGCTTACGCCTTGCTCGACTACTATGACATCACGCAATCGGCCTATATTGCCGAGTTGCAGAAACGCGGCCACAGCAGCGCCGAGATCGGCTTGCACGCGGGCTTGGCGGATGCGGCCTTGATGCTGGCGACGGACCCGTCGCTGGTGCGCAGCGACGCCATGGCCCACGGACCCAAGCCCGGCGTGGCGGACGGCGTGCGCGGCGACGCGACGCGCGCCACGGCTGAACTGGGCCAGATCGGTGTCAAGCTGCAGGTGGATACATCCGTGGCTGCCATCAAACAGCTACTGAAACGTAATAAATAACTTCCGCTGGAAGTGCTGAACTTCCGGCTTTTGCAACGAAACGACGCGAAATCACATGAAAAAATCTCAACGACGCACCATCGTCACCTTGTCCGCCCTGGCTGCCGCACTGGCCGGCCTGGGCGTGGCCAGCCAGGTCACCGGCGCCAGCACAGCGGCTCCAGCCGCCGTCGCGCCGGCCGCCGCCTATTCGCCGCTGCCGGGCATGCCGCCGCTGGTGGATCCGAAAAACGTGTACGGCAGCATCGCCAGCAGCAATATGAGCCCCGTCGTCAAGGATCATTTGCGCCGTGTCTACGTGCCCAACCTGCGCTCGAACGATGTCTACGTGATCGACCAGGAAACCCTGAAAGTGGTCGACAAGTTCAAGGTCGGCAGCGGCCCGCAGCACGTGGTGCCGTCGTGGGACTTGCGCACCCTGTGGGTGGCGAACAATGCCGAGCGCACGGACAAGGGCAGTTTGACGCCTATCGACCCTTTGAGCGGCAAGCCGGGCAAGGAAGTGCCCGTCGATGATCCCTACAATATGTATTACACGCCGGACGGCAAATCGGCCATCGTCGTGGCCGAAGCGCGCCACCGCCTCGATTTCCGCGATCCGAAGACCATGGCGGTGCAGTATTCGATCGACACGCCCCAGTGCGGCGGCATCAACCATGCCGATTTCTCCAATGACGGCCGCTACGCCATGTTCACCTGCGAGTTCGACGGCACCATCGCCAAGATCGACCTGGTGGGCCGCAAGGTCGACGGCTACCTGAAATTGCAGATGCCGGCCAAGCGCTTTGCCGAATCCGGCCCCGTGGGCGGCCCGGCAAATGAAATCTGCAGCGTCAAGAAGGGCATGCCGCAAGACATACGCATCTCGCCGGATGGCAAGAAATTCTATATCGCCGACATGGACGCCGACGGCGTGCACATCGTCGATGGCGCCACCCTGAAGGAAATCGGCTTCATCCAGACGGGCGTGGGCGCGCACGGCTTGTACCCTAGCCGCGATGGCAAGAAATTGTACGTGGCCAACCGCGGCACGCACCGCATCCACGGCAAGCCCAAGGGCAAGGGCAGCGTCAGCGTGATCGATTTCGCCACGGAAAAAGTCGTGTCGAACTGGCCGATACCTGGCGGCGGCAGCCCCGACATGGGCAATGTGTCCGCCGATGGCAAGTACCTGTGGCTGTCCGGCCGTTTCGACGACGTGGTCTACCGTATCGAGACGAACAGCGGCGACGTTGCCAAGGTCAAAGTTGGCCAGGAACCGCACGGCTTGACCGTATGGCCGCAGCCGGGCCGCTATTCGCTGGGCCACACGGGCAACCTGCGCTAAGCAGGCGCATGGCGTTTCCTGAGCAGCCGGATTCGCAGTTGTGGTTGCTTAAAAGGCAATGTTGGCGCATACTGTACTTCCATTTCACTATCGCCAGGGAGCGCCATCATGATTCTTGATCACATCGGTTTGAATGTCAGCGATGCACAGGCCAGCAAGGCCTTCTTTTCGGCCGCGCTGGCGCCCCTGGGCGTCGCGGTGGTGATGGAAGAGCAGGGTTGGGTCGGCCTGGGCAAGGATGGCAAGCCCGATTTCTGGTTCGGCGTGGGCGGCACGCCGCATGCCGGCATGCATCTCGCCTTCGCGGCGGACAACCGTGCCCAGGTGGACGCCTTTTACAAGGCCGCGCTGGAAGCGGGCGGCAAGGATAACGGCGCGCCAGGCATCCGCGCCCTGTATCACCCGAATTACTATGGCGCTTTCGTGCTGGGGCCGGACGGTCACAATGTCGAAGCCGTCTGCCACCATCCCGAGCCCTGACACCGTTATTTCCTGAAGAGAGCAGCATGAAGCACAGCGCCACCCTGTTTGCCGACGATGCCGGCCGCTATGCCTACGTCAAGGCGGGTTTTTCCTGGCCGGCTCTGTTCCTGGGCTCGTTCTGGGCCGTCGCCAAGCGCCGCTGGTGGCTGCTGCTGCTCATGCTGGCGATGGATGCGTGCCTGTGGTTTGGCAGCCATCTGGCCACCGAACTGCGCATCGGCCCGATGATGCTGCTGATGGCCGTCTCGGAGCTCAGTTACCTGCTGGCGCGTGGCTGGTATGGCAATCGCTGGCTGGAAGCGTCGCTGCGCAGCCATGGCTACAAGCCCGTCGTGCCGGGCGCGGGCGCCGCTTGTTGAGCTTGCCTGGCACAGATTTTCCTTCCCGTCACTGACGTTTGCCAAAGGCAAGCCGTCCAGCCCAAACTTTCTGCGCAGCCTAGCGCACCTTTGATCCAGATCATCCCTCGCCAGCGGTGCTCACGTAGCCTTGGGACTCGCGTTGCAAAGCATCTTCCCACCAATCGGATATGTTTTTTCGCGTTTCGTGGCGTAGCCTGGCCGTTTGCCTCACCGTTCGACTGCCGGTGGTGTCGCCATTTGTTTGTGTCCACCCAACCGCTATTTAATGAGGAACTCCATGTATCCATATTCCCGTAGTGTTACCCCTGCCGCCAAAAACCACCTGGAAGCCCAGCTGGCTTTCTTCAATGGACTGTCGAAGTCGCTGTTCCAGTCGGTGCAGCACTTCAGTGACCTGAACATGCAGCTGGCGCAAGGCTTGCTGGAAGAAACCACGGTCACCGGCCAGAACCTGCTGACGGTCGAGCGCGCTGAAGATGTGTTCCAGGTGGCTGCCGCCTCGGGCCAGCCTGCCGCCGAGCAATTGCGCAAGTACCAGCAACAGGTAGCGCGCCTGGCAGCCGATACGCAAGTCGAACTGGCCAACGTGGCAGAGCGGCATGTGAATGAAACGAGCCGTACTGCCAAGGCCCTGGCCGAAGAAGTGGCCCGTACTGCTTCGGAAGAAACGGAGAAAAACGTGCGCAAGCAGCAGGAAGCCATGCAGCGCATCGCCGAACCGTTCCAGGCCTATCATCAGAACGGCGCCAGCCGCGACCAGCAGCGCGGCGCGCAAAGCCGTGACGGTCAAAGCCTGCAAAGCGGCAGCCATCAGGGCAGCCAGCAGTCGGCCGGCAGCGAAAGCTCGGCCAGCGGCAGCGTCTCGCAAGCGGGCTCCGCACAAAGCAAAAGCAGCAGCGCCAGCCGTAAAGAGTAAGCGGGCCGCTGCAGTCAACTGAATCCGCATTCGGGGGCCGAGCCTTGAGGTGCGGCTGGTTGACACGCAGCGTCGCGCGCAGTGGCCAGGCAGAGCGCCCGTCCCTCAGGGGGCGGGCGTTTTGTCGTGGACGCGCGCCGCGGCAGCCTGCGTGGCGGTGCCCTGCGCCATTGCCGGCTGCTGCGGCGTGGCCGGAGGCGTTGGCCTAACGTCTTGCGGCGTGCCTCCGTTGTTTGCCGTATTGTCCGCCGCATTATCTGTCTTGCTGTTGGCGTCGATAAAGGCGCTCACGGCGTCGAGCGTGGGCGCCAGCATGCGCAAGGGGCTGGCCAGCGAGGCGACCAGGGTGGTATGGCTGACCTTGTCGAAATACGTTTCCGTCACGGGCCTGGCAAGCGCCCGCAAGGCCCTGGCCAGGCCACCCGTGTTGCGTTGCGGATCGACCAGCTTATCCTTGCCGGGCGCCGGTGCAATCAGCAGGGCGGGCGGCGCTTCGGCAGTCACGTGATGGATGGGCTGCGAAGCGGCGGGCGTATCCGGGTAAAAGAAAACGGGGCGGGTGATGGTGTTTTCTATTGGCAGGAAATCATAGGGGCCGGCCAGACCGATCCAGCCCCGCAAGTCGTGCGGACGCATGCCGTGGCGCGCCAGCAGGCTGGCGTCGAGCGCTAACATCGCCGCATTGTAGGCGCCGGCGCTATGGCCCATGACGAACAGCCGCGCCGGGTCGCCGCCATGGCGGCTGGACTCCATCGCGGCCCATGCCACGGCGCGGGCCGCATCCTGCAAGATTTCGGGATAGTGCACGTCCGGATACAGCCGGTAGTCGGCGATTACGGCCAGATAGCCGCGCGCCGCGAGCGCGTGACCAACGAAGGCATAGTCGGCGCGCTCGCCCGTTGTCCAGTTGCCGCCGTAAAAGAACACCACCACGGGCACGGGCCCCGTACGGGTCCTGGGGGCGTAGACATCGAGCTTTTGCCGTGGCAGAGGGCCGTAGGCCAGGCCGCGCGTCACTTGCGAGGCGTTGCCGGACGACAAGGCATTGATGGCTATCAAGGGCGAGCAGGCGGCCAGGCCGACAGCCAGCGGGATGGCCCCCAGCAAACCGAGCAGGGTGGTGCGCAGGATCGTCATGCTTGCTCCTGATGGTGATGGCTGATGCTTGCAGTGTAGGCCAGGCAGGGCTGGGCGCACACGGAGAAGTTGCTGTCTGGCATAGATAAATGTTGCATGCGTCAATCAGTCCTGTAACAGCCATTTGCGCGCCGTGGCGATGACGGCGTCCGACAGGGTGCGCGTGAGCGGGGTCTGGATATCCCAGGCATGCCAGGTCAGGGGCACATCGAGCGCCTGCCCGGCCGCCACGTCGACCAGCCTGCCGGCGGCCAGCGCCGTTTCCGCCTGCAGCAAGGGCACCATGCCATAAGCATAGCCCGCTTCGATGAAGCGCACGAAGTCGCGTGCCGAACCGAGCACATGGTGTGGATAGCGGCCCGTGTAGCCGAGGCGGTGCTGCAGGTAGCGTTCGTGCAGTGCATCCTTGCTGCCAAACGTGATGGCCGGCGCCTGGCTGACGGCTTCCACCGTAAAACCGTGGGGAAACCATTGCTGCGCGAATGCGGGCGAGGCTACGCACAGGTAGCGCATGCCGCCCAGCGGCGTGGCCGTGGTGCCGGCCACCAGGTCGTTGGCGCTGGTGACGCAGGCAAACACGCGCCCTTCGCGCAGCTGGCTCAGGGTGTGGTCCTGATCGTCGAGGCGGATATCGAGCAGGCAGGACGGCGGCGACAGCAGCGGTCCTAGCGCTTCCGGGATCCAGGTGGCGGCGCTGTCGGCGTTGACGGCGATGGCCAGCTCCGGCAAATGCGTGGTGGGGCCGGGCTGGGCGTCGAGCGCCGCTTCGAGCAGCTTGACTTGCCGGTAATGGGCGATCAGGCGCTGGCCCGCTTCCGTGGGCAGGGGCGGATGGCTGCGGATGATCAATAAAGTGCCTTCCAGATTTTCCAGGGTGCGGATGCGCTGCGATACGGCCGGCTGGCTGATCGCCAGCGCCTGTGCGGCCTTTTCAAAGCTGCCCAGACCGATCACGGCGTCGAGGGCGGCCAATCCACGGTAATCGACGACGCGCATAAGTTTCTCTTATATATGGTTAGAATCATTCATTATACTTATATTTACTTTTTCTTTACACTGTTGAAATAGGGTAACAACTCCACTCTCCCGCGCGGTCCTGCTGGTACCGCTACACCCTCCACCTACCTTTGATGACTTTGCCGTTGCCGGCAGAGCGTGGGCGGCCGTGCGCGTGATGGAAAGCAATAAAGGAATCGATATGGACAGCGCAATCTTCTTGAAAGGCATGGGGCTCGGAGCGAGCCTGATCGTGGCCATCGGCACGCAAAACGCTTTCTTGCTCAAGCAGGGCTTGAAGCGCCATTACGTGCTCACCTGCATCCTGGTCTGCCTGGTGTGCGACGCCATCCTGATCACGGCCGGCGTGGCCGGCATGGGCACGTTCATTGCCGACAATCCCAATTTCCTGCTGTGGGCCAAGGCCGGCGGCGCCACCTTCCTGATCGCGTATGGCTTGCGCGCCGCCAAGTCGGCCTGGCGCCCAACGGCCCTGACGGTGTCGGCCGCCAAGTCGCCCGAAGGCTACTGGGCCGTGATCGGCGCGGCGCTGGCGTTCAGCCTGCTGAACCCGCACGCCTTCCTCGATACGGTCATCCTGCTCGGCTCGATCGGCGGCCAGCATGAAGGCGTGGGACGTTTCTACTTCGCCGGCGGCGCCATCATGGCTTCGGCCCTGTGGTTCTTCCTGCTGGGCTTTGGCGCCCGCTACCTGGCGCCCGTGTTTGCCAAGCCCATGGCCTGGCGCGTGCTCGACGGCATCATCGCCCTCGTCATGTGGGCCATCGCCGCCTCGCTATTCCTGTAAAGCATCAACGCGTCAGGAAGGCCAGCACGCGGCTGGCCAGCTTGCCATACGGTGGCCACAGCAGTTTCAGCACACTGTAGCGGGCCTGGTAAAACACGGGCCGCAGCTTGCTGAAGGTGTGGAAACCTTCCACGCCATGGTAGTGGCCCATGCCCGACTCGCCCACGCCGCCGAAGGGCAGATCGTGCTGGCCCACGTGGAAGAGGGCGTCGTTGACGGACACGCCGCCCGACATCACGCGGTCGATCAGCAACTGCACCGTGTCTGCCTGCTTGCTGAACGGATAGATGGCCAACGGGCGCGGTCCCGCGTTGATGCTGGCGATCACGGTGTCAAGGTTCGCATAGCCGCGCAGCGGCAGGATGGGGCCGAAGATTTCCCGCGTCAGCAACAGGCAATCGTCGGGCGCGTCGAGCACGATGTGCGGCGCGATCTTGCGCGTGGCGCGGTCGTGGCTCGGGCCCGGCAACAGCGAAATCACTTGCGCGCCCCGTTCCCGCGCCTCGTCGAGCGCCAGCAGCAGGCGCTCAAAGGCGGCCTCGTCGATGATGGAGGTGTAGTCGGGCGTGTCCAGGCGCGGGTAGCGCGTGGGCACGATGTCGCGCGCATGCGCGACGAAGGCGGCGATGCTGGCTTCGGGCAGCCAGGCGTGGTCGACGCTGGTGCAGATTTGCCCCGCGTTCAGGTACTTGACGAACAGGATGCGCTCGGCTGCCGTGCGCACGTCGAAATCGGCGCAGACGATGGCCGGCGCCTTGCCGCCCAGCTCCAGGGTGACAGGGCACAGATTGCGCGCGGCGGCCGCCATGACGGCGCGGCCCGTCTGGCCGGAACCCGTAAACAGCAGGTGGTCGAACGGCAATTGTGAAAAAGCTATGCCCACGCCGCCCGTCTCGTCAAAAAACTGCAGTTTTTCCGGTGGAAAATAGGCGGGCATGGTGTTGATCAGCAGCCGCGCCAGGTGGCGCGAATTTTCGCTCATCTTGACCATGGCGCGGTTGCCGGCGGCGAAAATGTAGGTCAAGGGAACCAGGCTCAGGTTCACGGGAAAATTCCACGGCACGATCACGCCCACCACGCCCAGCGGCTGGGGCATCACGCGGTTGCGGGCGCCAGGAAAGCTGCGCCAGTCCACGCCGCGGCGCTGCGGTCGCATCCATTTTTTCAAATGTTTCAGGACGTGGTCGATGCCGTCGATGGTGGGAAAGATTTCCGCCAGCAAGGTTTCGTGCCGGGAACGGTTGCCGTAGTCGGCGCTGATCGCCGCGCACAACGCGTCCTTGTGGTCGCGGATAAAGCGCTGCAGAGTCTGCAGGTCGCGTTGGCGCTCGGCCAGGGTCGGCACGGGGTGGGCCAGGCAAGCGGCGCGCTGCAAGCGCAGGGCGGCAGTCAGTTCGGTGCTCAATTCCATGTTTTCTGCGACATCAGGCATTGTTTTCCTTGGCCGGCCCGGCAATGTGCGCGCCGTTCCAGCACACTATAGTGGACTCCGCGGATAAGTGCCGCCAGCGTGCCGGCGGCGGTGTACGATACACCGTAAAATGTCCATCAACTTGACACTACGCTTTCCAGGAATGCCATGACCTCGACCCCGCCAGACTCCCTGCACATCGTGTGCCCCCATTGCGACGCCGTCAATCGCCTGCCGGCAGCCCGCCTGATTGAACAGCCCACGTGCGGCAAGTGCCAGAAGGATTTATTTACGGGCCAGCCCGTGGACCTGGCCAGTGCCCGTTTCCTCAAGCATATCGAACGCAGCGACATTCCCGTGCTGGTCGATTTCTGGGCGCCGTGGTGCGGTCCCTGCCGCAGCATGGCGCCATTCTATGTGCAAGCCGCCAAGACCCTGGAACCCGCATTTCGCGTCGTCAAGGTGAATACGGAAGCGTCGCCGGACCTGGGCAGCCGTTTCAATATCCGCAGCATTCCCACCCTGGCCCTGTTTATGCGCGGCGTGGAAGTGGCGCGCCAGCCCGGTGCCATCGATGCGAATGCCATCATCGCCTGGGCGCGGGACAAAGCCCGTTTTTGAGCCGGCAGGAAAACCATCGCAGGTTTTCCATTTGACAATTAATATGGTGCCATATTATATTGCGCCATATGATAAAACTCGAACAAAAATATACGGCCCTGCTGGGCGACGTGCAGCGGCGCGCCAGCGGTCTCGACATGGCGCAGTCGACGGCGCGCTTGCGCCTGTGCTTTGAAGTGCTGGGCCTGGCATCCGCCATCGATGGCGATTGCGCCGCGCGCCTGGGCCGGCATGGTTTGTCGGAAGGAAAATTTGTCTTGCTGGCCCTGCTGCGCGACGTGCCCGGCGGACTGTCGCCGCACGAACTGGCCGAGCGGGCCGGCGTGACGCGCGGCACCATCACGGGCTTGCTCGACGGCCTGGAGCGCGATGGTTTCCTGGCGCGCCACGCGGACCAGGTCGACCGGCGCAAGCTGCTGGTGCGCCTGAGCGCCAAGGGCGAAGCGGCCGCAGCCACCCTGGTCGATGAACACGCGCAATGGATCGCCAGCCTGTTTGCGGATTTCACGCCGGAAGAAATGCAGTTGTTGAGCGCGCTGCTGGAAAAAGCCTGGCGCAAGACGGACCGAGGTGCCGCATGAGCCGTGGCGTCGCCGACATCGCTTCCGCGCGCCTGGCGCTGCTGAACGGGGGAAGCGTGGCCAGCACCACCCTGACGGAAGGGCTGGCCATCGATTTCGCCCAGCTGCTGGCGGCGGCCGTGCCCGCTATCGGCGCGGCCCGGCTGGAGCAGATGCGCGCGCAGGCCGCAGCCGGCATCACCAAACGCATGGCGCTGGCGGGGCATTTGCTGCTGGAGGGCAACGCCGACCTGGCTGTGCTGCAGGCGCACCCATCCGACACGGTACGAGGCTGGGTCTGCTTTGCCATCGCCGCCCAGGCTGGCTGGACCTTGCCGCAACAGCTGGCCGCCATGCGGCCGCTGGCCGACGATGGCCATTTTGGCGTGCGCGAATGGGCCTGGCTGGCCCTGCGGCCCCATCTGGCGGCGCATCTTGACGAGGCCATTCGCTTGCTGGCGCCGTGGACGTCGGACCCGTCGGAAAGAGTCCGCCGTTTCGCCTGCGAAGCGCTGCGCCCGCGCGGCGTCTGGTGCGCGCATATCGCCCAGCTAAAAGAACAGCCGCAGCTGGCCTTGCCCGTGCTGCACGCCTTGCGCGCTGACCCGGCCGTCTACGTGCAGGATTCCGTGGCCAACTGGCTCAACGATGCGGCCAAGAGCCGGCCGGACTGGGTACGCAGCCTGTGTGCGCAATGGCTGCTGGAAAGTGCTAATGCCGCCACGCAACGCATCTGCAAGCGCGCCCAGCGCTCGCTGGCCTGACGATGGATCACTGAAGGAGAAAACATGCATTACCTGTTAGAACTGTACAGTCCGAAACCGGCCTGGCTGGCCCTCGATGGTGCCGCGCGCCAGGCGTATTTCGACACGGTGGGCGGCGGCATGGCGGCCTTGTCCGGCATGGGCGCCGAAGCGCTGGCCATGGGCGCCATCGATGGCGGCAAGTTGCATGCCGCTGCCCGGCAATTCTATGCCGTCTGGCGCTTCCCGGACGAGGCGGCACTGAACGCCTTGCTGGCTGGCATCGCCGCTACGGGCTGGCATGATTATTTCGATACCATCAATGCGGCCGGCCCGGCCGTGGATTTTCCTGGCCACCTGGCGCAGCTGGCGGGCCTCTAAGCGTACGGCGTTTTCCTTGCCGCTGCGGTAAAGTTGGCATTTTCATCCGACCATTGACGTTGATGCCGACCAAACTGCTCCCCATCCTGATGCTTGCTCTGGCGCCCATGCTGGCCTCGGCCATCCCTGCCACCCCGCAAGCCCTCGTCGTCGCCGCCCGCAAGCAGGTGGGCGTGACCGTACAGTACGACCCGCGCTACGAACGGCTTGCCTATCCGGGCGGCGACGTGCCGATAGAGCGGGGCGTGTGCACGGACGTGGTCGTGCGCGCCTACCGCCAGCTGGGGCAGGATTTGCAGGTGCTGGTGCACGAAGACATGCGCAAGGCGTGGCAGGTGTACCAGCAGCAGGGACGCTGGCAAATGAAGGGGCCGGACCGCAATATCGACCACCGCCGCGTGCCGAATCTGGGCACGTACTTTGCCCGCCACGGCACCAGCCTGTCGCCAAGCAAGGAAGTGAACGCTTACCGCGCGGGCGACATCGTCACCTGGCGCCTGCCGCGCAACCTCACGCACATCGGCATCGTCAGCGACAAGCAGTCGTGGAGCGGCGTGCCGCTCATCATCCACAACATCGGCGAGGGTGCACGCGAGGAAAATATTCTATTCAGCTATCCCATCACGGGACATTATCGCTGGCAGCCCCGTTGACGGCCAGCGGTGCTATTTCCTGCAGGATCGCCAGCACCTGGGCCAGCGCCGTATCGATATCGAGCTTGTCGATGGCGCCATAGCCGAGGAACAGGCCTTCGTGACGCGCCACGCCATGGTAAAAGCCCGATAGCGCATACAGGCTGATGTCGGCCAGGCGCGCGCGGCGCAGCAATTCGGCGATGTCGAGCGGCGCCTGGGCCAGGGCCGCCACGTGGAAGCCGGCGCTGGCCGGCACGAGGCGGAACCACGGCGCCAACGGGCCGTTGAACCAGTGCTGCAGCCGCTCGCGGCGGCCCGCATAAATGTCGTGGCAGCGGCGTATGTGGCGCAGTAAATGGCCGTCGCCGATGAACTTGGCCAGCGCATGCTGGCCCAGGCTGGCCGTATGGCAATCGCTCAGGTATTTCACCGTTTCCACGGCGGCCACGATGGCTTGCGGCAGCACTGCATAGCCGAGCCGCAATTCCGGCAGCATGATCTTGGAAAAGCTGCCCACATGGGCCACGACGCCATAGCGGTCCATGCTTTGCAGGGAATCCTCGGGCCGGCCTTCGTAGCGGAAGGCGCTGTCGTAGTCGTCCTCGATGATGATGGCACCCAGTTGCTGGGCCCGCTCCAGCAAGGCATGGCGGCGCGCCATGCTCATCGGCATGCCCAGTGGAAATTGATGCGCGGGCGTGACATAGATCAAGCGCGTGCCGTCGGGAATCTGCCCGACGACGAGGCCATCCTCGTCCACTTCGATGCCCACCACGCGGGCGCCCTGGCTGGCGAACACGGCGCGCGCCACCGGGTAGCCGGGTTCCTCCACGGCAACCGTGTCACCGGGCTCCAGCAAGGTCAGCGCCAGCAGGTGCAAGGCTTGCTGCGCGCCGCTGGTGACGAGCACTTGTTCCTCGGTGCAATGGATACCGCGGCTGAAGGCGGCATGGCCGGCAATCGCCGCGCGCAAGGATGGCAAGCCGGCGACAGGCGCATAGCGGCCGCGCGCCTGTCCACCCTGGCGCAGCGCGTGCAGCATGCAGGCGCGCCATTCATCCTGCGGGAAGTGCGCGGGCGTGGCGCGGCCGCCGATGAAGGCGTAGCGCGCAGGCTCTTCCTGGCTGGCACGGCGCAAGGGCGTGGGTGTCGCTTCCCAGCGGGCGATGCGCTGCGCGCTGGCCAGCGGCGTGCTGGCGTGGCGGCGCTGCGGCGAGGCGTGCGGCGTCTGCACGAAGCTGCCCACGCCCACTTTACCGACCAGCAGCTTTTCATAACCGAGCTTGTCATACACGTCGGAGACCGTCTTGCGCGACAGCCCCAGCTGGCTGGCCAGCAGGCGCGAGGGCGGCAATTGCTGGCCGTCCGTCAGCCGGCCCGAGCGGATGGCCTCGCTGAGCTGGCGGTACAGCTGGCCGCCCAGGTCGCGCGTGCCGTCGATCAGGATATGTAATTCCATGGTGTGTCTGCTGGTGGTCTGCTGTTTTTCGGGGGGATTGGCCTGCCGCGCGTACTGCTTGCGCTTCTACAATAGTGCATCTTTACTCTATCAAGGAATGCATCATGACACAGCAACGACTCGACTTCACGCAAGCATCGCCGGACGCCGTCAAGGCCATGTACGCACTGGAAGCGGCGATCGCCAAGCTGGGCGTGGAACACTCGCTGCTCGAGCTGATCCGCCTGCGCGCCTCGCAAATCAACGGCTGCGCCTATTGCGTGGACATGCACACGAGCGACGCGCGCAAGGCCGGCGAAACGGAACGCCGCCTGTATGCCGTGTCCGTCTGGCGCGAAACGCCGTTCTTCACGCCGCGCGAGCGGGCCGTGCTGGCCTGGACGGAGGCGCTGACCCTGCTGCCGCAGAACCATGCGTCCGACGCAGACTATGCGGCGCTGGCGGAACAATTGACGCCGGCGGAAATGGTCAACGTCACCCTGGCCATCGGCTCCATCAACACCTGGAACCGCCTGGCCGTGGGTTTCCGCAAGATGCCCGAATAAATTCTGTGTTCGTTCGCGAACAGACGCCTGGCTGGTCCCTGGGTAGGCTGGCAAAATAACTTGTCAGCGAGGGAACGGCCATGGAAGTCAATATTAGCGAAACAATTGAAAAGACTCCGGAACAGCTGGAAGAGACGCGCCGCGAATTCGTCGCCGAACTGTGGCGGCGCTTTGAAGCCTTGCAGGAGTGGGCCGTCAGCCACTGGCCTGACCAGCACAACCCCTTGAGTTCCGCCGACTTCGTCGAGGCGCGCAAGGAAATCTTGAGTCTGCGTTCGCCGGCCGGTTCCCTGAACCAGCCGGCGCAGCGGAATGAAGCGGAACCGGAGCAGGGCGGGGCGCAATACCAGGATGTGACGCCGGCACCGTGGCCGTAGGTCGGATTAGCGCTTGCGCGTAATCCGACGTCACCCGCCAACAATGTTGTCGGATTACGCGCTTGCGCGCTAATCCGACCTACGTTTCTGCCTTACCCTGCGCAAACACCCAGCACAATAAACTCACCAGCAATCCCGCCATCACGCCATACGCCAGATTCAAGGCGCTGTCGAACAGCAGCGGCGCCACCAGGCCCGAGACCAGCGCGAACAGCAGCATCTGGATGAACGACTGCATCGACGATGCCAGGCCGCTGTTGTTGGGGAAGTGGTTCAGGGCCATCAGGGTCATCGGCGGCATGGCGATCGACAGGGCGAACGAGTAGAAGAACAGCGGCAGCACTGCCCACGGCACTTCGGCGGCGAAGACATAGTTGTAGCCGATGTTGGCTGCAGCCGCCACCAGCATCAGGATAAAGCCGGCCCAGATCATCTGGCGCTGGCTGTAGCGGTGGGCGATCTTCGCCGACAGGGCCGAACCGAACACCATGCCGCTGATCAGGGGAATGAACAGCCAGGCAAACGCCGTTTCCGGCAGGTGCAGGATGTTGATGATGAAGTAGGCGGCCGAACCGATGTACAAGGCGAAGCCGCCAAAGGCGGCGCCGATGGCCGTCGACAGCAGCAGGAACTGGCGATGGCACAGCACTTTCCAGTAATTGACGGCGATATCGCCCAGGTGGAAGGCGTGGCGCTGCTCCTTCGGCAGGCTTTCCGGCAGCGCGCGCCAGACGACGACGAACATCAGCACGCCGAAGGCCGTCAGGAACCAGAAGATCCAGCGCCAGCCCAGGCCCACCTGCAGCCAGCCGCCCAGCACGGGCGCGATGGCCGGCGCCAGCGCGAACACCATCATGATGTGCGAGAGGATTTTTTGCGCGGCGGCGCCCGAATAGCGGTCTTGCACGATGGCGCGCCCGATCACGGAACCGGCGCCCGCCGAAAGTCCCTGCAGCACGCGCCAGGCCAGCAGCCAGCCCAGCGACGGCGCCAGCGCGGCGCCCACGGAGGCGATCACATACAGCACCAGCGAGACGAGAATCACGGGACGGCGGCCGAACGAGTCGGACAGGGTGCCGTAAAACAGCATCATGAAGGCGAACGTGAACAGGAAAAAGCTCAGGGTTTGCTGCACCAGCAGGGGGCTGGCATTGAAATCTTGCACGATGGCGGGGAACGACGGCAGATAGGTGTCAATTGCAAGCGGTCCGACCATCGCCAGGCCCGCCAAAATCCATGTTAATAATTTAGTCATGTTGAAGAGTGTTTTTGTTAGCCCGTCATTTTACGCTAGTGGACGCAATCGGGTTTGGCGCCGGCCTTGTTTGTCATTCATATGTGTTTTTCGCATATGGAATCTTGAAATTCTTCGTTTGCATCGCTTGTCGCCACCGCTATGCTTGGGCGACCCGGCTTGTTTGCCATTTTCTGGAAGTGATACGCCATGCACAGTATTTATCCCGCGGCGCCCGCCGACGACACGGCCCAGTGGAACCTGGGGCCCGTGATCCAGGCCTTGCGCAGCTCGCGCGAAGACAAGCACAAGATCCGCCATAACGGCAGGGTGCGCGAACTGCCGTCGCGCGAAGCCCTCACTACCATCGTCAACGGCCTGTCGGCAGCCTTGTTCCCCACGCATTACGGGCGGCCCAACCTGACGGACGAAAGCATCGATTATTTTGTCGGCGACACCCTCAACACCACCCTGAACCGCCTCAGCGAACAGGTGCGGCGCGGCTTGCTGTTCTCAGTGCCGGCCGGCGATGAGGGGGATGCCGCCAGCGACGACGCGGCCTTGGCGCAGCAGGCGCGCGACATCACCCGCGCATTCGCCGCCAGCCTGCCCGATATCCGCGCCCTGCTGGTGTCGGACGTGCAGGCCGCGTATGCGGGCGACCCGGCCGCCACCTCGGTGGCCGAGATCATGCTGTGCTACCCGGGCACCATCGCCATCCTGTACCACCGCCTGGCGCACCGCCTGCACGCGCTCGGCGCACCGTTCCTGGCGCGCCTGATCGCCGACATCGCGCACACCCTGACGGGCATCGACATCCACCCGGGCGCGCACATCGGCGCCTCCTTCTTCATCGACCACGGCACGGGCGTGGTGATCGGCGAGACGGCCATCATCGGCCAGCGCGTGCGCCTGTATCAGGCCGTCACCCTGGGCGCCAAGCGTTTTCCCGCGGATGCTTCCGGCGCGCTGATCAAGGGCACGCCGCGCCACCCCATCGTCGAGGACGACGTGGTGATATACGCGGGCGCGACCGTGCTGGGGCGCATCACCATCGGCGCGGGATCGACTATCGGGGGGAATGTGTGGCTGACGCAGAGCGTGCCAGCGAACAGTAATGTATCGCAGGCGCAGATGCGCAATGACTAGGTGCGGTGGAGGTGGAGCAAGCCCCTGACAGATGCCGGGGTCGTACCCTGAGGGTACGACCCCAGTCTTTGCCTTTGGGGGAAGGCAGCAGTTTTACTTCACCGTCAGCGCTTCATAGCGCGCCACGGGCACGCCATCCTTCAGCAGCAGCAATTCCTGGTCGGCGTAGCGGTAGCCATTGACTTCGCCCAAGGTGGTCAGCAGCAGGCGTTCCAGGTCCATGTCCTGCGGCTGGCACATCATCATGGTGCCGGCCATCTGCCCAAAGTTCAGAGTGCTGACGCCATCGCTGGTGTAGCCGCCCATCATCTGGTTGCAGCCGCTGTTGCCGCTGGCGCGGCCTTCAGCCAGCAGCAGGGTCACTTCGCGCTGTTCGGGCGCCTTGCGCACCACTTGCTTGCCCTTCAATTCCTTCAGCTTCCACTGCGTGCCCGTCAGCTTCGGTGCCGGCTTGGCGGGCGAGGTGGCGCCTGGCGCAGCGGCGGCAGCGTCGCTGCGCACCGGCGTCTGCGCGCAGCCGGCAGTGATGGCGACGATGGCGGCGAAGGGAATCAGTCTGGCGAGTTTGAACATGGTATTTCCTGGTTAACGTAATAGGGGATAGCCGCCAGCGTAGCAGATTGGCGCCACGCCAGCGTGCACGGTTGACAAGCTTGCTGGCAAGCTCATTCCTGTTTTTCCTGTTCCAGCCGGGACTCGAGCACGGTGCGCGCGGCTGCCACGTAGGCGCGGCAAGCCTGCGGGTCGATGAACGCCTCGCTGCCGGCCGTGGCGCTCGCTTCCAGCCGCTCCCACAGCTGCGACGCCTCCGGGTGGGCGGAGATCAGCACGTCGCAAGGCAGTTTTTCCAGGGTCTCGAAGCTGCGGTGCAAGTCCGCCACCGCGTTTGGATATTCGCTGCTGGCGCTGAACTTGAAACCGGGACGCGAGACGGCGTTGAGGCTGTCCGCGTAGACCATGTTCAGGCAGCGGGGGCCGTCGCACGATTGCCACGTCCAGCTCAAGCCTCCGGGCGTGTGGCCCGGCGTGGCGTGCGCCGTCAGGTTGACGGGGCCGACGTTGAACCGGCCGCCGTCGCGCGCCAGGCGCATGTCCTTGACGGGCGGGTACTTGGGCAGCGCGTGGTATTGCGGGTCATCCGGCCCCACTTCGCCCGACGCCAGGTCCAGCGCGGCCGACGGGCTGGCGGCCACCAGCGCATTGCTGCGCCGCTGCAGTTCGGCCAGGCCGCCCGCATGGTCGATATGGCCGTGCGAATTGAGGATCAGCTTGACGTCCTCGATGCGAAAACCCAGCGTGCCGATATTGGCGATGATCTTGGGCGCCGATTCCGGCAAGCCGCCGTCGATCAGCACGTGGCCCTGCGGCGACGTCACCAGCACGGAACTGAGGCCTTTTACGCCCACATAATAGGTATTGCCGAAGATGCGGAACGGTGCCTGGTCCGCATTCCAGGTGGCGCAGACATCGCAGCCCTGCGTCGGCGGCGTGACTGGCGCCTGCGCCAATGCCAGGGAGCCATGGCCTGCCAGCAGCGCCAGTGCCAGCGCGCGCGTAAGAGTGGGGGGCATTGCGATCCTTATCCGTGGTGCCAGGGTGGCATATGCTGACATGGAACGGGGCGCGACGCAAATGGTCACAAGGATGCGGGCGGTGCACCGGCGGCATCAAGGTACACCAGTTCGATCAGGGTATCGTCCGCATAGCGGGTGTCGCCCAAGGGGGCCAGGAAGGACGTGCCGCCATTTTTCACCTGCAGCGCGACGCGGCGCTCGCCATCGAGCAGGGTGGCGCTGGCGATGGCCGGATCGCTGTACGTGCTCATCTTGAGTTCAATGGCGGAGCACCAGTCGGTGGTGCGCAGCTTGGTGGCGACCAGGGTGCGTAGCAAGAAGGGCGTCTCTTTCTTGGCAATGGCGATGCCGACCTGGCACTGCAGGCGCAGGTCGCCCAGGCGGCGCATGCCGGGCGGTACATCGTCGCTGCGGACGATGGCCTGCCAGCGGAACCGGTCTTTTTTCTGGTTGGTGACCAGGTCCGCGTTGTCGCTGTCGGCTTGCGCGCTGCGGGGCAGCACAAAGCTGCCATCTGCAGACAGGGGCACGCTGATCGCCGTCTCGTTGCCGACGATGCGCAAGGTTGCGTCCCGCAGGGCATCGGCCGCGACGCCGGGGCCGGGAATCAGCTGGAAGCGCACTTCGCGTGCCCTGGGTGCCAGTGCATGGTGGTCGTCAAAGGCATCGAGGCCGGCCGCCATCACGCGGTAGGACTTGAGTTCCGGGTTGCGTATGCTGCTGACGTGGACGGACTGGCTGGTGTCGGCCGGCGCCTCTGGAGCTGCGTCAGCCTGAGTGCCGGCGTGCGCCGCGATGTGGCCTAGGGCCAGGATGGCGAGGATGGGAAGGGAAGGAAGGTGCACGTAGCCGCCTGTCTGTTTTTAACCTGGCAAGCTAACATGAATGGCAGGGCTTGTCACTGGCGCCGCCGCGCCAGCGTCAGATCGCGTGCGCGGCGTGCAGTTCGCCGAGGATGGCCTCTTTTAATTGCGCCTGCGCCGCCGGCGTGCGCAGGCGGGGCCGGGGCGCGGCCACGTCGTACTGGGCGCGTGGCGGTCCGGCGCGCGTGTCGAGCATGACGATGCGGTCGCTCAGGTACAGCGCTTCATCGATATCGTGCGTCACCAGCAGGACGCTCAAGCCGTGGCGCGCGGCGATGGCGGCCAGCAAGTCTTGCAGCTTCATGCGCGTAAACGCGTCGACGGCGGAAAACGGTTCGTCCAGCAGCAGGATGCGGGGCTGGCCAAACAGGCCGCGGGCAATCGCCGCGCGCTGCGCCTGGCCGCCCGACAACTGCTTGGGCAGGCTGTCCGCATGGCCCTGCAAGCCTACTTCCTCCAGCAGTTGCGCGACCCTGGGATCGTCTTCGCCTTTGGGGCCGAGGCCGAAGGCGATGTTTTGCGCCACTGTCAGCCAGGGAAACAGGCGCGGTTCCTGGAAGATCAGGCCAATGTCCGCATGCACTCCCGCCAGCAGCTTGCCGTCGAGGCGCACGGTGCCGCGAAAGTCCGTATCGAGACCTGCCACGATGGATAGCAGGCTGCTCTTGCCGCAGCCGCTGGCGCCGATCAGGCTGACGATCTCGCCCTGGCGCAGCTGCAATTGCAGGTTGTGCAGCACGCGCCGCGGGCCATAGGCTTTGTCATGGATGGCAATGTCGAGCAGGGCAGTCATGCGTGGGGGCTTTCGTCAGGCAGTGGCATAGCTGTCCCGCCAGGCGAGCAAGCGGGTTTCCAGGTGCTGCATCAGGCTGTCGCTGGCCTTGCCCAGCACGGCCAGCAGCACGATGGCCGCCAGCACGATGTCGGCGCGGCTCGTTTCGCGCCCGTCGCTGAGCAGGTAGCCGAGGCCTTGGCTGGCGGCGATCAGTTCGGCCGCCACCATGAACATCCAGGCCAGGCTCAAACCGTTGCGCAAACCCGTGAAGATGGCCGGCAGCGCGGCCGGCAGCAGCACGCGCCGCGCCAGCGCGGGGCGGCTCAAACGATATAAACGGGCCGCGTCGATCAGCTTGCGGTCCACGTCGCGGATGCCCGACGCCACGCCCATGTAGACGGGGAAGAAGGCGCCGATACCGATCAGGACCAGCTTCGGCGCTTCATCGATGCCTAGCCACAGCAGCAGCAAGGGCACCCAGGCCAGCGAGGGAATGGCGCGCAGGGCCTGGAACGTGGGGTCGAGCAGCGCTTCCGCCGTGCGGTTCAAGCCCACCGCCGCACCGAGCACGATGGCCAGCAGCGCGCCGCCCGCAAAGCCGATGGCCACGCGCGCCGTGCTGGCCAGCACATGGCCGGCCAGGCCCTGGCGCGCCAGTTCGGCGATGGTGGCGCCGATGTCGCTGGGCGCCGGCAGCAGGTTGGCGGGGATGGCACCCGTGCGCACGCCCAGCTCCGCCGCCAGCAGCGCCAGGGCGGGGAGCAGCAGGCCTAGCGCCGCGCGTGGCAAGGGCGGGCGAAAGTGTTTGTGCCGGACGCCCGTGTCGTGGGCCGGTGCCGGCGCGGCGAGCGTGTCTCTGGCCATGAGCGCCTACGCCTTGCTGATGAAGGGCGCGGCGAAGCGCGTGTCGACCAGGTCCGCGATGGCGCGGTTCAGGTCGGCGCCGGGTTTGACCAGCGCTTCCTCGGCGAGGATGGGCGCGGCCACCAGCAGTGCCTTCACATGTTCGCTCGACGGCTGTGGATTGCTGAAGTCACTGCGCAGTTTCACCTGCAGCAGCGCCACCGGCAGGCTGACCTTGGCTTCTTCCGACAGGATCTTCGCCGCCTCTGCCGGATTGGCGTGTATCCAGGCGCGCGCCCGCTCGTAGGCCTGTATCACCTTGCCCACTTCGACGGGGCGGCTGAAGAGGAAGTCCTCGCGCACGTTCAGGAAGCCGTAGGTGTTGAAGGCCACGTTGCGGTAGATCAGGCGCGAACCCGCTTCCAGTTCGCTGGCGGCCATGTGCGGATCGAGGCCGGCCCAGGCATCGACCTTGCCCTGTTCCAGCGCCGCGCGGCCATCGGCATGCTGCAGGCTGACGTGTTCGATGTCGCCGCGTTTCAGGCCCGCCGTCTTCAATGAGCGCAGCAGGAACAGATACGGGTCGGTACCCTTGGTGGCGGCTACCTTCTTGCCCTTCAAGTCGGCCAGGCTGCGGATGGGACTATCCTTGCGCACCACCAGCGCCGTCCACTCGGGTCGCGAAAAAATATACGGCGCGCGGATAGGGTTGCCGTTGGCGCGCGCCAGCAGGGCGGCCAGGCCGGCGCTCGAACCGATGTCGATGCTGTTGGCGTTCAGGTATTCGAGCGCGCGGTTGCTGCCCGCGCTGAGCACCCACTTGATGCTGGTGCCGTCCGGCTTGAATGCTTCTTCCAGCCAGCCGAAGCGGCGCAGCACCAGGCTGGTGGGCGAATAATAGGCGTAGTCGAGGCGCAGCTCCTTCAGCGGCGCAGGCGTGGCGGCGCGTGTGAGGCCGGGCAAGGCGGCGAGGGTGGCGCCGCTGGCGGCCAGTTGCAAGATGGTTCTGCGTTTCATGGTGTCCTTGAATGGGGAATCTGATGCGTCAGGCCGCTGCCAGGCCGGCGTTGGCGGGAGCGATGCTGACCTGCCGGCCCGCGTGATCGGCGGGCAGGCGCGGGCCCTGGCCGAAGACCTTGTGGCGCAAGCTGCCTTCCTCGTATTGCGTGCGGTAGCGGCCGCGCCGCTGCAGTTCCGGCACGATGTGTTGCACCACGTCGGCCATGCTGTCGTGGGCCACGGCGAAGGCGAGGTTGAAGCCGTCGATGCCCGTCTCGTCGAGCCAGTTTTCCAGCTGGTCGGCCACCTGGCGCGCATCGCCCACCAGCACCGGGCCGCGTCCGCCCAGGCCGATGTATTCGGCCGCTTCGCGTACCGTCCATGTGCGACTCGGGTCGGCCTGGCTGAACGAGGCCAGCGCCGAGCGGCCTGCCGGGGAATCGATGTAGTCGATGGTGGCGTCGAGCGGGTAGCTGCTGAAATCGACGCCCGTCCAGCCGGACAGCAGCACGAGGGCCGCCTCGATATTCACGTGGCGCAGGTAGTCGGCATGCTTGGCGCGCGCTTCTTCCTCTGTGGCGCCCGTGATGACCAGCGCCTGCGCGTAGATCAGCAGCGCGTCGCCATCGCGGCCGGCCTGCCGCACGGCGGCGCGCAGGTCGTCGGCGTAGCGTTTCACCACCGTCTTGCTGGGGCCACTGACAAAGGTGGCTTCCGCATGGCGCGCCGCGAAGCGCGTGCCGCGCGGCGAGGTGCCCGCCTGGTACAGCAGGGGCGTGCGCTGCGGCGACGGCTCGCACAAATGGATGCCGGGCACCTGGTAGTGGCGCCCGGCATGGTTGATCGGATGAACTCTGGCCGGATCGGCATAGATGCCGCGTGCCTTGTCGTTGACGACGGCGTCGTCGTCCCAGCTTTTTTCCCACAGCTTGTAGACGACGTCGAGGTATTCGTTGGCCAGGTCGTAGCGTTCGTCGTGGCCCAGTTGCTGGTTCAGGCCCAGGTTGCGCGCCGCGCTATCGAGATAGCCGGTGACGATATTCCAGCCGATGCGCCCGCCAGTCAGGTGGTCGAGGGTGGAGATGCGCCGCGCGAACGTGTACGGATGTTCATAGGTGAGGGCGCAGGTGACGCCGAAACCCAGGTGCGTGGTCGCTTGCGCCATGATGGGCACGAGGGCCAGCGGGTCGTTCAGCGGCACCTGCACGCCGTGTTCCAGGGCCGCATCGAGGCTGCCCCGGTACACGTCATACACGCCCAGCACGTCGGCCAGGAACACCGCGTCGAACAGGCCCGCTTCCAGCAGCCGCGCCAGTTCCGTCCAGTGCTGCGGATCGGTATAGCGGTGGCTGCGGTCGCGCGCATGCGTCCACAGGCCCGGCGACTGGTGGCCGACGGTATTCATCTGGAAGGCGTTGAAGCGTATCGTCTTTGCCATGGCTTACTTGGCCGCCGTCTGCAAGGCTTGCTGGTAGTCGGGTTTCGAATAGCCGGCAAAGTGTTTATTGGTGATATCGAGGAATTCGCGCGAGCGGTAGGCGGCCGCCAGGTCCTTCGCGAACTGCTTGTCCTTGTCCGCCGTGCGGATGGCCACCAGGTTGATGTAGTTGGGCGAGATTTTCTCGGCCACCAGCGCATCCGTCAGTTTCAGCCCCGACGCCAGCGCGTAATTGCCGTTGATGAAGGAGTAGTCGGTGTCGCCCAGCGAGCGTGGCAGCTGCGCCGCTTCCAGCGGCAGCAGCTTGATTTTCTTCGTGTTGACGGCGATATCCTTTTCCGACGCGCGCACGGGGTCGAAGCTGGCGCGCAGCTTGATCCAACCGAGCTGGTCGAGCAGCACCAGCGCGCGCGCCTGGTTGGTCGGATCGTTCGGCAAGCCCACCGTCGTGCCTTCCTTCACGTCGTCCAGGGTCTTGTGCTTCTTGCTGTAGATGGCTATCGGCGCCGTGGGGATCGTGATCAGGTCCGTCAGGGCCAGCTTGTGCTCCAGCGCGAATTTCTTCAGGTAGACGATGTGCTGGAAGACGTTGGCGTCCAGCGAACCCTCGGCCAGCGCGAAGTTCGGCTGGATGTAGTCGTTGAATTCCACCAGCTTGACCTTGTAGCCCTGCTTTTCCAGGATGGGTTTGATGCCCAGCTTGATCTGGTCCGCGTACGGCCCGGCGCTGGTGCCGATGGTGATGTCCTTCGGGTCCTTGGCGTGGGCGAAGGTGGCCGTCAACGCCAGGGTCAGGGCGGTGAGGAGGATGCTGCGGCGGGCGATGGTCATGGTGGCTCCTTGGTGGGTGAATTATGAATACGCGGTTGGTTCGGGCACCGTGCCGGTCAAGGCAAAGCGTCCCAGGTCGCGCAGCTTGTAGTCGATGGGGTCGTGCAGGGTATGCACGCGCACGTTGCGCCAGAAACGGTCGTAGCCATACTGGGCCGAGGTGGAACGGGCACCCGTCAGTTCGAACATCTGGCTGCTGATCTCCAGTCCCGCCTTGTGCGCCAGGCACTTGGCTTCGGCCACGGCCACGGCCAGCAAGCCCCGTTCGCGCGCCGTCACCAGCGCGCCCTTGCGGAACACCTTTTCCAGTTCCTGCGCCGCCGCGTCGGCCAGCACTTGCGCGGGACGCAGCAAGAGCCACAGCTGGCCGTAGCGGTGCTGCACCAATGGGTCGTCCGTTGCCTTGGCCACGCCCGAGGCAAACCAGGCTTTCGCCTGCTCGTCCGTGTAGCGGCGCGCCGCCTCGAACGCGCCTTCGGCGATGCCCAGATAGAGGTTGGCCATGATCAGCTGCGCGATCTGCGAGCGCACGGTGGCTTGCGGCGTGGCGGCCTGCGCGGGCGCTTGCAGCACCAGTTCGCGCGGCAGGGCGACGCCGTGGAAATGCACATTGCCGCTGTCCGTCTGGCGCTGGCCGAAGGCATCCCAGTCCGCCTGCACGGTCACGCCATCCTGGCGCGTGGGCAGGGCGGCGATCAGCGCCGTTTGCGTGGGCGCATGCCAGGCGGAGACGGTCAGCCAGTCCGACCCCACGGAACCGGAAGAAAAGCTCTTGATGCCGTCGAGGGTGAAACCGTCGTCGCTGTCGGCCGCGGTGACCCGTTTGTCGAGGGGATTCAAGGCATTGCCCCAGAACAGGCGCTCGTCGACGGTCAAGGCGAGCAGGCGGCGCTGCTGCTGCGCGCTGCCATACAGCTGCAGGCCGGCCAGCTGCAGGTGGTGGAAGCCGAAGACATGCGCCAGTGCGCTGTCGGCCCGCGCCAGGATGCGGATCACCTGGTACACGAGGGGCCACGACGCGCCCTGGCCGCCGAATTCCACGGGGATCGACAAGGTGAGCAAACCCGACTCGCGCAGCCATTCGCGTTCCTGCGCAGCGTGCCCGCCGGCCTGGTCGCGGGCATTGGCCGTTTCAGACAGGTGCGCGGCCAGCGACGTGGCGATGCTGATGGCGTCCTGCAGGGGTTCCGGCACAGGTGGCTGAGGACGGGCGGCATGGAGAAAAACGCTAGACATGGGTGACATTCCAGAAAGACGATGACGCCGATATTGCACCGCCAGGCACGCGCCGTACACGAAGAAAACCGCGCATGGATATGCGAAAAAAGCCGCGCAAGGAGCGGCGACTTCGCTTGCGGGGCGTCAGGCCCGGATAGTCAAAAAACGCATATCGAAGCGCGAAAGCATTCGTTTTACACGGCTGCTGATGGCGATAGGCTGCAAGCATCCGAGCAACTCCAATCCGACAACGTACAGGGACGGGCATCACATGAGCATCTTGTTATTGGGCGGTAGCCCGCAACTCCCATCGAGTTCCAGCCGTCTGCTGCTGCATATCGGCGAACAGCTGGCGCTGCAGGGCCATAGCTACGCCAAGCTGCATGTGCGCGACTTGCCGGCGCATGCCTTGCTGCTGGCCGACTACGACGACGCGGCGATTGCCCGCGCCGTGCGCGCCGTGGCCGACGCGGACGCCATCGTGATCGCCACGCCCATCTACAAGGCTTCGTATACCGGCTTGCTGAAAGCCTTCCTCGACCTGTTGCCGCAAGATGGCCTGGCCGGCAAGCTGGTGCTGCCGCTGGCCACGGGCGGCGGCCATGCCCACACCCTGGCGCTCGACTATGCGCTGCGTCCCGTGCTGCATGCGCTGGGCGCCAAGCAAGTCTTCACCAGCATCTATGCCAATGCGCAGCAGCTGGCGTGGCATGAAGAGCGGGGCCTGAGCCTGGATGCGCCGATTGCCGAACGCGTGCAGGCCGGCATCGAGGAACTCTCCACCGGCCTGTTCGTGCTGCAGGGACAGCGTCCGCCCGCGCCCGCCGATATCCCGTTGCCCGTGCGTTCGCTGCAAGACCAGCCTTACGCGCCCCAGTATCAAGCCGCCTGATTATTCACCGACCAAGGAACTGCCATGACACACCGCCACGCACAACGACTCTCGCGCCGTACCACCCTGGGCCTGCTGTTTGCCGCCGCCGCGGGCGTGATGGCGGCCGGCATGCCGGCCGCGGCGCAGGCGCAGGCGCAGGCCAAGGGGGAGGTCCGCATCGGTTACCAGAAATACGGCACATTGACCCTGCTCAAAGGGCGCGGCACCCTGGAAAAACGCCTGGCAGAGCAGGGCGTGGGCGTGAAATGGACGGAGTTCCCGGCCGGTCCCGTGCTGCTGGAAGGCCTCAACGTGGGCAGCATCGACTTCGGCACGGTAGGCGAGGCGCCGCCGATCTTTGCCCAGGCGGCCGGCGCGAACCTGGTGTATGTCGGCAATGAGCCGGCGTCGCCGGCCAGCGAAGCCATCGTCGTGCCCAAGGGTTCCGGCCTGCGCACCCTGGCCGACTTGAAGGGCAAGAAAATCGCCCTGAACAAGGGCTCGAACGTGCATTACCTGTTATTGAAGGCGCTGGAAAAGGCCGGTGTCGCGTACGCCGACATCCAGCCCGTGTTCCTGCCGCCGGCCGATGCGCGCGCCGCCTTCGAGCGGGGCAGCGTGGACGCGTGGGCCATCTGGGATCCGTTCCTGGCGGCCGCCGAAAAGCAGCTGGGCGCCCGCGTCCTGGCCGATGGCAAGGGCCTGGTGGCGAACTACCAGTTCTACCTGGCTTCGCGCACGTATGCGGAAAAAAATCCCGAGATCCTGCGCATCGTGCTCGACGAGGTGGCCAAGGTCGATGACTGGGGCCGCAACAACCCCGACGAAGTGGCGACGATTCTCGCCGCGCAGACGGGGCTGGGCAAGGATGTCGTGGCGCTGGCCGCTTCGCGCTATGCGTATGGCGTCAAACCCGTGTCGGTCGATGTCATCGCTTCGCAGCAAAGGGTGGCGGACGCGTTTTCCAGCCTGAAGCTGATTCCGAAACCGATCGTCGTCAAGGACGCGCTGCTGCCGGCGCGCCAGCTCGCCACCAGCACAAAATAAACAAGCAAAGAAACAAGCAAAGGAAAGCACGCCATGTCATTGAATGTCTTCTGGTTCATCCCTACCCACGGCGACAGCCGCTACCTGGGCACGTCGCAGGGCGCGCGCCCCGTCGATGCCGATTATCTGCGCCAGGTGGCGGTGGCCGCCGACACGCTCGGCTACGACGGCGTGCTGCTGCCCACGGGCCGCTCCTGCGAAGACGCGTGGGTGGTGGCGTCGTCGCTGATCAGCGTGACGCAAAAGCTCAAATTCCTCGTGGCTATCCGCCCCGGCCTGTCCACGCCCGGCCTGGCCGTGCGCATGGCGTCCACGTTTGACCGCCTGTCGAACGGGCGCCTCTTGATCAATGTCGTCACGGGCGGCGACCAGGGCGAGCTGGAAGCGGACGGGCTGTTTGCCGACCACGCCAAGCGCTATGAAATTTCCGATGAATTCATCAAGGTGTGGCGCGCCACACTGGCGGGCGAGGGCGGCGCGGCCGGCTACGATTTCGAGGGCAAGCATATCCAGGTAAAGGGCGCGAAAACCCTGTACCCGCCCGTGCAGAAACCGTATCCGCCCCTGTATTTCGGCGGCTCGTCCGAGCCGGCGCATGAACTGGCGGCCGAGCAGATGGACGTGTACCTGACGTGGGGCGAACCGCCGGCCGCCGTGGCCGAGAAAATTGCCGACATCCGCGCGCGCGCAGCAAAAAAAGGCCGCACGGTGCGCTTCGGCATCCGCCTGCACGTGATCGTGCGCGAAACCAACGAGGCGGCCTGGCGCGCGGCCGATGAACTGATCAGCCACCTCGATGACGACATCATCGCCAAGGCGCAGGCGGCCTTCGGCAAGATGGATTCCGTGGGCCAGCAGCGCATGGCGGCCTTGCATGGCGGGCGGCGCGACAAGCTCGAAGTGTCGCCGAATCTCTGGGCCGGCGTGGGCCTGGTGCGCGGCGGCGCGGGCACGGCCCTGGTCGGCGACGGCCCGACCGTGGTGGCGCGCATGCAGGAATACGCGGACCTGGGCATCGATACCTTCATTTTCTCTGGTTATCCGCACCTGGAAGAGTCGTACCGCTTCGCCGAACTGGTATTTCCGCTGCTGGGCAAGGGCAAGGCCGTGGGCGAGCAGTCACTGACGGGGCCCTTCGGCGAAGTCATGGCCAGCAATATCGTGCCGGCCGCGCCGCAGAAAAAGGCGGCCTGAGATGGCGGCCGGCTCCATACAACGGGCAGGCGCCGCGCCGTGGCGCAATGCCTTGGCGCCATGGGCCTTGCCTGTGGCGCTGCTGCTGGCCTGGCAACTGGCGGCGCAGTGGGGCTGGCTGTCGAGCCGCATCCTGCCCGAACCGTGGGCCGTGGCGAAAGCCTTCTGGCACCTGGCCGTGTCGGGCGAACTGTGGCTGCACCTGAAAACGAGCTTGTGGCGTGCGACGGTCGGTTTCGCCGTCGGCGCGGGACTGGGCTTGCTGCTGGGGTTATTGACGGGCAGTTTCCGCCATGCGGAAACACTGCTCGACACGACCCTGCAAATGGTGCGCAACATCCCGGCCCTGGCCCTGATTCCGCTGGTGATCCTGTGGTTCGGCATCGACGAGACGGCCAAGCTGTTTCTGCTGGCCGTCGGCGTGTTCTTTCCCGTCTACCTGAATACCTTCCACGGCATCCGCTCGGCCGACCAGGGCTTGATCGAAATGGCGAAAAGCTATGGCTTGTCCGGCTGGCCCTTGTACCGCGACGTGATCCTGCCGGCCGCCATGCCTTCCATTCTGGTGGGCGTGCGCTTTTCGCTGGGCCTCGTGTGGGTGCTGCTGATCGTCGCCGAAACCATCTCGGCGCAGGCCGGCATCGGCTACATGACCATGAATGCGCGCGAATTTTTGCAAACGGACGTGGTGCTGGTGGGGATACTGCTGTATGCCTTGCTGGGCAAGCTGGCCGATTTGTTCTCGCGCCGGCTGGAGCGCCACTGCCTGCGCTGGAATCCCGCTTACCGCTAATGACGAAAGAAGACACCATGCTGCTTGCCCCCATCCAGATCGAAACGGATTTCCTGTCGCACTTCGTGCAGTACGACCCGGCCAGTGCGCCGCCGCAGGCGAAGATAGCCCCACAGGCTCCCTTGCAACGGCGCGGCGTACCCTTGGCGCTGACGAACCTGAGCAAATCCTACACCAGCCGCTCCGTGCTGAAAAACGTCGACCTGCAGCTGGAAGCGGGCGAATTTGTCGCCATCGTGGGGCGCAGCGGCTGCGGCAAGAGTACCTTGCTGCGCTCGATCGCGGGCCTGGAAAGCGTCGATGACGGCAGAATCGCCATCGGCAGCGGCATCGGCGCGCCCGACATCCGCATCATGTTTCAGGAGTCGCGCTTGCTGCCGTGGAAGACCGTGCTCGACAACGTGGCCCTGGGCCTGCCCCGTTCCGTCGGTGCGGCGGCCGCTTCGCTGTGGACGGTGGGCCTGGCCGAGCGGGCGGACGACTGGCCATCGGCCCTGTCGGGCGGGCAGAAACAGCGGGTGGCGCTGGCCCGCGCCCTTGTGCACGAGCCGCAACTGCTGCTGCTCGACGAGCCTTTGGGGGCGCTCGACGCCCTGACGCGCATCGAGATGCAGCAGCTGATCGAGTCGCTGTGGCTGGCGCGCGGCTTCACGGCCGTGCTGGTGACGCATGACGTGGCCGAGGCCGTGGCCCTGGCCGACCGCGTGCTGCTGATCGAGGATGGGCAGATCACCATGGACGTGCAGGTGGATTTGCCGCGCCCGCGACAGCGCGGCCATGCGGCTTTCGCCGCGCTGGAACAGGCTATCTTGTCGCGGGTGTTGCAGCCATCTCCGCCAGGACAATAAAGCCGTCACCATCGACGGTTGCCACGATGCGTTCGTAGCTGTCGATGGCCGGGTGGCGCGTGGCCAGCGGATGCGCATGCGTGGCAGTGACGACGATGACCTTCGCACCGGCCGCTTCTCCCGCCTCGATGCCGACCGAGGCATCCTCGAATACCAGACAGTCTGAGGGCGCCACGCCCAGTTTTTCCGCCGCCAGCAAATAGCAATCGGGTTTCGGCTTGCCGGCCTTGACGTCTTCCGCCGTCACCATGATGGCGGGGATGGGCATGCCGGCCGCCTTCAGGCGCGCCGTGGCCAGCGCCCTCGGCGCCGAGGTGACGATGGCCCATTGCGCGGGCGGCAGCGACTGCAAGAAGCGCAGCGCGCCCGCGATTTCAATAATGCCTTCCACATCGATGATTTCCGCATCCGTGATGCCCTGCGATTCGCGCTGCGCGTCAACGCCGGGCAAGCGCAGCTTGGCGATGGTGTCGACCGAGCGCGCGCCGTGGATGGTGGGCAGGAAGGCCGCCACGTCGAGGCCCTGGCGCTGTGCCCAGGTGCCCCAGATGCGTTCGGCGGCGGCGATGGAATTGATGACGGTGCCGTCCATATCAAAAAGAAAAGCCCGGTAGCGGCCGGCGGCAGATGGTGTCGGGGATGAAGACGGCGAGGGCAGTGCGGACATGGCTTCCTTCCGGATGATGGGCTGGAAGCCATTGTAACGGCAGTCGATTTTTATTTCACAGGTAGACCGATTCAAACCTGGCCACGGGCGCGCCATCCTTGAGCAGGATCAGGTACTCGCCTTCGAAGCGGTAGCCCGTCACGCTGTTCAAATTGGCCAATACCGCGCTTTCCAGCTGCATCAGGGGCGGCGGGCAGGCCATGCGGGTGCCGGCCAGTTGCGTGAAGCGCAGGACGTTGCCGCTCAAGGTATAGCCGCCCATGACCTGGTTGCAGCCCGTGAACCCATGGACCTTGCCATCGTCGGTGAGGGTGATGCGCACTTCGCGCTCCTGCTCCGGCGCCATCGTCACGTCGGCGCCATCAAGCTGCGTCAGCTTCCAGTAGGTATTCGTCAGGCTGTACATCGGTGTCAGACCGGTGTCCGGCTTGGCGCTGTCGGGCGTGGTGGCGCAGCCGCCGGCCATGGCGATGGCGGCGGCAAGGGGCAGGTAGGTGAGACGATGCGTCAGGCGATGCAGCATGGGGCGCTCCTGTGAGGGGGAAATGCCTGCACACTAGCAGATTTTTCGAGCCGGCCGGCGTACTGCAGCGGCGAATGTTTCCATTTTGCCAGTACTGGCATTACACTCATGCTTTCTATTGTTTTAACCTTGATCGGGGAGCCGGGCCGATGCTGCAAGCGCAAGCGCTGGATAATCGACTGGTCGCCACCAGTGCCGACGACGTGCTGGTCGACCGCATCGTGCCCGGCGCGCCGCTGGTGATCGCCTTCGGTTTCGTGTCGTGGACGACGCGTCCCGCCTTCGATTTTTACGGGCGCCTGCGCAAGCTGGAGCAGGCCAGCGGCCAGCATCTGAACAAGATCCTCGTGCGCGATTCGGGCAATGCCTGGTACCACCGCCGCATCGCGGGCCTGGGCAGCCATGTGGATGAAACGGCGCAGGCCCTGCGCGAACTCGTGCGCCGCATCGCGCCCAGTCAAGTCACCACCGTCGGCCAATCCATGGGCGCGTACGCGGCCGTCATGTATGGCTTGCTGCTGGACGCGCAGCAGATCGTCGCCTTCGGGCCGCTGTCCTTCCTCGATGTGCAGCAGGCGCGCTTGTACCACGAGCTGCGCTGGCTGCCCGTGATGGAATCGCTGGCGCAAGACCCGCCGCCGTCTGGCTACTACGACCTGGCGGCCCTGTGCCGCGCCAGGGCGACGGACGATACGCAGCTGCACCTGGTGTTCGGCACGCGACCGGACGCGGCCAGTGCCGGCGCCAGCGCCAGCGAATCGGTCAACCTCGACGCCATGCACGCGCAGCGCCTGGCTGCGTTCGGCCGCTGCACCCTGCACCCGTTCCCGCAGTCGGGCCATGCGGTGGTGCAGCACCTGATCGACACGAAGCGCATCAACGGCTTGCTGGCCGCATGCATACTCGGTCTCGCGCTGGAAGATGAGCCCATGCCGGAGATCGGCGCCGCCTGGCAAGACTGGGTGGCGGAAAACCTGCGTTTGGGCTGCGCCGGCGAGCAACTGGTGGCGGTGCTGCAGCAGCACGGTTTTTCGCTGGCCAGCAGCATGGCTGCCGTGGATGCGGCCCGCGCCAAGGCCATATGACGCCGCAGTTCGAACTCGACACCCTGAAAATCCGTATCGCCGCGCCCGAACTGGCGGCGCTCGACTTGCGCGTGCGGGTGCAGCGCGCGCTGCGCCAGCTGATACTCGACGGCGTGCTGGCGCCCGGCCTGCGCCTGCCGGCTACGCGCGCGCTGGCGCAATCGCTGGGCGTGTCGCGCGATACGGTGGAAATGGCGTATGCGCAGCTGCGTCTCGATGGCTATCTGCGGCGGCAGGCGGGATCGGGCAGTTTTGTCTCGCCGACGATAGGCGCGAGCTTGCTGGGCAAGCCTGCGATGACGCTGCCGCCCTTGTCCGCGCAGCCGGTGGCCCTCAGCGCGCGCGGCGCGCAGATTTTCGCCAGCGGCGGCGTGGCCGACCAGCAGAGCGTGAAGGCATTCGCCACGGGCTTGCCGGAAACGCGGGCCTTTCCGCTCGACGTGTGGGAGCGCTTGCGGCGCCAGGCCGCCTGCGAACACCAGGCCGGCGTGCTGCTGCACGGCGACCCGCAAGGCGCGGAACCGCTGCGCCAGGCCATCGCCGACTATGTGAACCTGGAGCGGGGTGCGCGGGCCACGGCGGACCAGGTGCTTGTGCTGAGCAGCACGCGCCAGGCCCTGTACCTGTGCGCGCAAGTGCTGGCCGACGCGCATGGCCCCATCCTGATGGAAGACCCCGGCTATTTCGGCGCGCGCAAGGCGTTCGAGATGGCGCAATTGCGGGTCGTGCCAGTCCCCGTCGATGCGCATGGCTTGTCCATCGAGCACCTGCGCGCGGACCGCAGCGGCGCCAACACGATTTACGTCACGCCCTCGCATCAATACCCGACGGGCGCCACCCTGGCGCTCGAGCGCCGGCTGGCCCTGACTGCCTGGGCTGCGGAACGCCAGGGCTGGATCATCGAGGATGATTACGACAGCCAGTTTCACTACGCGGGCTTGCCGACGGCGTGCGTGCAGGGGCTGGACACGCAGCAGCGCACGATTTACCTGGGTACCTTCGCCAAGTCGCTGTATCCGGGCCTGCGCATCGGCTACATGGTGCTGCCGCCCGCGCTGGTCAAGCCGATGACCCATGCGCGCAGCATTCTCGATGGCCACACGCCGCAGCTGGACCAGCTGACACTGGCCCGTTTCATCGCCGATGGCCATTTCGCGGCACATGTGCGCGCCATGCGCAAGGTCTACGCCGTGCGCCGCGATGCGATGGCGCAGGCCGTCCACCGGCACTTGCCGCACGTGGTCGCGGCGCAGCTGCCGCCGGGCGGTTTGCAGATGCCGTGTCTGCTGCACGAGGGCAGGGACGAGCTGGAGACGATACGCCTGGCGGCGCAGGCGGGCATTGTGCTGCCGGGCCTGAGCCGGCTGTATGCAACGCCGCCCCCGCGGGGCGGCTGGCTGCTGGGCTTTGCCGCACTCACGCCGCACGAGATCGACAGCGGTATCGTCCGCCTGGCCCGCGCGCTGGGGTAAGTATTCAAGTGGTCTGTTATGCATGCGAAAAGTGGCCTGTTTGAGCAGTCCATGTGGCCGTTAAGATGCCCCTTTTGAACATCAGGCAAAGGCACACGCATGCACACAAGCTCCACACCATCGGCCGCAACCGGCAACAGGCGCCAGGCGCGCTGGCGCGACCTGGCATCCCCCGCCATGGCGGCCTTCATCTCTGTCCTCGTCAACTATGGCGGCACCTTCGTGCTGGTGTTCCAGGCAGCCCAGCTGGCCCAGCTGAGCGCGGCGCAGACGGCGTCCTGGGTCTGGTCGCTGAGCATCGGCGTGGGCGTGACGGGCATCTGGCTCAGCTACCGCTACCGCGCGCCCATCATCACGGCCTGGTCCACGCCCGGCGTGGCCTTCCTGGCCACCGTCATGCCGCACACGCCGTATGCCGAGGTGATCGGCGCCTACATGATCTCCGCCATCGCCTTCATTGTACTGGGCATGTCCGGCGCCTTCGAGCGCCTGGTACGCTTGATTCCTGGCGGCATCGCTGCCGGCTTGCTGGCCGGTATCCTGCTGCAGTTTGGCGTGAATGCGTTTGGCGGCGCCAGCGCCGACCCGCTGCTGGTGGTGGTGTTGCTGCTGTCGTATGCCGTGCTGCGCCGTTTCACGGCACGCTTTGCCGTCGTCGGCATCATGCTGATCGGCCTGGTCCTGCTGCTGGCGCAGGGACGCATCGATGCGCAAGGCATAGCACTGGCCCTGGCCGCGCCCGTGTTCGAGATGCCGCGCTTTTCCGTGGCGTCCCTGCTGGGCGTGGCGCTGCCCCTGTTCCTGATCACCCTGACGGGGCAGTACATGCCCGGTATGCTGGTGCTGCGCAATGACGGCTACCAGGTCAGCGCCAATCCCATCCTGACGGTGACGGGCCTCGGTTCGCTGCTCATGGCGCCATTCGGCGCGCACGCCTTCAACGTGGCCGCCATCACGGCCGCCATCTGCACGGGCAAGGATGCGCATGCGGATCCGTCGAAGCGCTATGTCGCGGGGCTCGCTTGCGGCGTGCTGTACATTCTGGTGGGCATCTTCGGCGTCACCCTGGCCAGCCTGTTCATGGTCTTGCCGCGCAGCTTCATCACGGCGCTGGCGGGCCTGGCCCTGCTGGGCGCCATCGGCAACAGCCTGGCGCAGGCGATGGCGGACGTGCGCATGCGCGAAACGGCCTTGATTACTTTCCTGGCGACGGCCGCGAATGTGACACTGCTGGGTGTGGGCGGCGCCCTGTGGGGACTGGCGGCCGGACTGGCGGCGCATGGCCTGATGCATGGATGGCGCAAGGCGGCATAGCAAGATAGGTTGCCCGTTTTGCCAGCCGGCGCATACAATTGCTGCGCCCGTGCCCGTTGGCACCGTATTCCGACTTGACCCGAACGATGCCCGAGATCACTTCCCTGGCGCAGTATCTGCTGGCGATCACGCCCGCCTTCCTCGTTTGCGGCGCCTTGCTGCTGGTGTTGCCACGTACTGTGCCACGCTCGGTGCCGCTGCTGCGCGTGCTCGTGCACATTTTATTTTTCGTGCTGGCGCGCGATGCGATGACGGCGCACGGCTACTGGCAAGTGGCGGCGGGCGGCTTGCGTTTCACGGCGCCGCCGCTGGTCTTGCTGGCGCTGGGCGCCATGTCGCTGGGGCTGGTGGCCAGCACATGCTGGCTGGAAAGTGAGGCGCGCCGCCAGATCCACTGGTTCGGCATGCGGCCAGCCCTGTCCGTGCTGCTGGGCGTGGCGGGCGCCGCCCTGATCATCGCGCTGGCGACGGGCTTGAAAGCCGTGTTTAACTTGCCCTCGCTGGCGCCCGTCGCGCCATCCGCGCTGCCCTTGCTGCTGGGTTTTGCGCTGGCGGCCAATTGTTATGAGGAATTGCTGTTTCGCGGCTTGCTGCAGCAGCAATTGCGTGCCTGGCTGCCGGCCTGGCGCGCGGCGCTGGTGTCGGGCCTGCTGTTCGGCCTGTGCCACGCCTTCCTCGCCACCACCGTCACGCAGGTGGGCGCGCCCATCCTCGTGTTTACCGTGATCGAAGGCGTGGTGGCGGGGCTGGTATATTGCCGTGCCGGCCTGCTGGGCGCGTCCCTGGCGCATGGGCTGGCGATTTTTGCGCTGGCCGCCGGCTGGGTGTGAATGTTTACTATTTATGAAGAGTGAGAAAGCGATGCCTGTCAGTTCCTACCTGAATACCCGCCCCGTCGTGGGCGAGCGCGTCTACCTGCATGACACGGCGCAAGTGATCGGCGATGTGCAGATCGGCGACGACTGCTCCATCTGGTGCAACAGCGTGCTGCGCGGCGACGTCAACCGCATCGTCATCGGCGAAGGCAGCAATATCCAGGACTTTTCCATGGGCCACGTGTCGCACAGGAATGCGGCCAAGCCCGATGGTTCACCGCTGACCATCGGCAACTACGTGACCATCGGCCACTCCGTGATCTTGCACGGCTGCACCATCGGCGACGAGTGCCTGATCGGCATGGGCAGCATCGTCATGGATGACGTGGTGGTGGAAAAGCACGTGATGCTGGGTGCGGGCAGCCTGGTATCGCCGGGCAAGGTGCTGGAAAGCGGCCATCTGTACGTGGGCCGGCCCGCCGCCAAGGTGCGCGCGCTCACCGAAGCCGAGATCGCCTACCTGCGCTATTCGGCCGAGCATTACGTGCGCGTCAAAAACAATTACCTGGCCGGTGGCGACGGCGCCTGAGCGCTAGCGGTATCAATGCGGCGCAGTTCCGGCCGCGGCGCCAGGTCTTGCGGCAGGCGCAAGCTGGACACGAGGCCCAGGCGCCGCAAGAGCAGCAGTACCCACCAGCCCGGGTCCCATTCTCCCTGCAGCAGGCCCAGCCTGGCCGAGCCCGGATACGCATGATGGTTGTTGTGCCAGCATTCGCCCATGGTCAGCAGCGATGTCAGGCGGATATTCCGGCCCTGCACGGCCGCGCCGTCGACATGAAAGTGCATCTGGCCATGGTTGTGGGCGAAGTAGCCGATCAGCCAGTGACCGAGCACGCCGGCGCTGACCCGCGCGCAGACGCCCCAGCAGACCAGGACCCAGCCGCCCCAGGCGTAGAACAGCACGGCCCACGGCAGTTGCTGCAGCATCCAGGTTCTTTCCAGAAAACGATAGAAGCGGTCGTGCGCGATGCGCGGCTCGATGGCGATGTGCGGCGGGTGATCGAGGTCAAGGCGGCAGAACAATTGCCACCAGGCATCGTTCCAGAAGCCGGCGCCGTGGCGCAGATACGGGTGGCAATCGGGCAGGCGCTGCGCATAGTCGCGCAGTTCGTGCTGGCGCAGCAGGCCGAGCGGGCCGCTGAGGCCCACCAGCACGCCCAGATACACGAGTACATATGCCAGCCATTGCGGGCATTCAAAGCTGTCGTGGATCAGCTTGCGGTGGCTGCCCAGCGAATGGCCGAACAGCAGGACGATGGCCGTGCCGCTCACAAACAGCAGCAAACCGGTCCAGCTGAAGCAGAGCAGGGCGCCCGTCACGGCGCCGGCCAGCATGGTTATCAGCCACAGCGCTTGCAAAGGCGCAAAGCGTACTGAACCTTTCAGCACGCTGTCGGCGTAGGTGGCGCGGGCGCGGTGGCTGGCCAGGCTGGCTGCGGACATCAACCCTTGGGGGCTGACGACGGTTGCGTGTACTTGTCGAAGTTGGTGATGTAGTCGTTGAAGTTGTCGGTCAGCATGCGCTTGTACTGTTCCGTGAAGAACGCCACGGCGCCTTCCTTCTCTTCCTGCATCTTGGCCACGTCATTGCTCTTGCTGGCGACGAGGAAGGCGTTGAAGCGGGCGGCCGCGTACAGCAGCGAGGTGGCGACTTCGTTGCCGCCGCTGTGCATGCATTGTTCATTGGCCAGGGCGATGACCTGGTCGGCGCGTTCCCAGAATTCCGGGCCCGGTGCTGGTTTGGTGGTTGGTGTGCTCATAAAAATCCCTCATGAAAGTGCGCGCCAGTCTACACAGGGGGCCGCGGGCTGTCCAGCCGCGCGGCCGCCAGTCAGGGCGTTTGCAGGATCTGTCCGAGCAGCACGGCCAGCGGCTGGCGGATATCGAGCACGATGCCGGCCTCGTCCGCCTGCAGCGGCTGCAGCGTGGCCAGCTGGCTGTCGAGCAGGCTGGCCGGCATGAAATGGCCGGGGCGCTGCAAACGGCTTTCCAGCACGGCGCGCGGGCCGTCCAGGTGGACAAAGCGCAGGGCCGGGTCGCCCTCGCGCAGCACGTCGCGGTAGGCGCGCTTCAGGGCCGAGCAGGAAACGACGAGGCCGTCGCCTTGCGCGCTGGCCGTGGCGATGCGCTCGCGCAGGGCGGCCAGCCAGCCGGCACGGTCGGCGTCGTCGAGCGGGATGCCGGCCGCCATCTTGGCCACGTTTTCCGGGGAATGCACGTCGTCGCCTTCCACATACGGCACGCCCAGTGCGCTGGCCAGCAGGCTGCCGACGGCGCTCTTGCCGCGGCCGGACACGCCCATCACGACCCAGCGGGCGGGCGCGCCTGTCCTCATGGAGCCGAGACGATGACGGTGACGCGGCGGTTTTCCGCCTTGCCGGCCTTGCTGGCGTTCGAGGCGACCGGCTTGCTCATGCCCAGGCCCTTGACGGTGATATTGCCGCGTGGAATGCCGGCCACGCCCATCGCATCGGCCACCACGTTGGCGCGCGCCAGCGACAGCTTGTTGTTCAGCACTTCGGCACCTTCGTTGTCCGTATGGCCTTCCACGCGCATGTGCGTGATGCCCACTTTCAGCAGGGCCGCGCTGATTTTCTGGATGGCGGCCCGGCTCGGCGCCGTCAGGCTGGAAGCGCCGAAATCGAACAGCAGCTTGTCGGTAAAGCTCAGCTCCCAGCCTTCTTCGGTCTGGTTGAAGCCTTGCTCCTTCAAGGTGGCCACTTGCTCGGCATTGAACAGCGGTTTTTTCTCTGGCGTGCTCTGGCAGGCGGCCAGCAGGCCCAGCATGAACAAGCCGAGGAAGACGCGGCATAATTGCTTGTAGATGGATTGCATGGTATTGCTCCTTGATTCAGGGGTGGGTATGGGGTTGCGGCAGGCGCGCCACCTGGCGCGTGCCGCGCTGCGCCTGCTTGGCGCGGTACATGGCTTCGTCCGCCGCGCCGACCAGCGAAACGGCGTCGATGGCGTGATCGGGGAAGACGGCCACGCCGATGGTCAGCGAGCTGACGATGCTATTGCCGGTGGGCAGCTCAATGGCTTGCGCCATGGCGGCGATGATGTTGTCGGCGATGTGCATGGCGTCGCTGCTGTTGCGCAGCGGCTTGAGCAGGATGGCGAATTCGTCGCCGCCCAGGCGCGCCACCAGGTCGCCCTCGCGCAATTGCTGCTTGATGCGCGCGGCGATCGTCACCAGCACGCGGTCGCCCGAGGCATGGCCGAAGGTGTCGTTGATATATTTGAAACGGTCGCTGTCGAGGAACAGCACGGCCACCTTGCCATTGCCGACCCGCGCTTCGAGGATGGCGCGTTCCAGCTCCGCTTCCATGAAGGCGCGGTTGGACAGGCCCGTCAGGCTGTCGTGATTGGCGCGGTGCGACAGCGAGGCATTTTCCTTTTGCAGATGGCTTTGCCATGCTTCCAGTTCGTCGAGCAGGGCGTTGAAGTCGTCATTGATCTGGTTCAGCTCGGCAATGTTGGCCGGCGGCACGCGCAGTTCGAACGAGCGGTCGCGCCGCACGCGGTGGGCCGTTTCCGCCAGGTGGCGCAGGGGCGACGTGATCTCCGTTTCCATGCTGCGCGACAGGCGCACGGCGACGACGAGGCTGAGCACCAGGCAGGCGAGCAGGCAGGTCAGGCCGCTGAGCAGGAAGGGCAGCAGGCTGCGGCTGTGCGGCACCAGCTTGATGCTGCCGATGGCCTGTTCGTTGCGCGTGATGGGGAAGGTCAGCGAATCGGGCAGCATCCAGCCCGTCAGCGCGCGTTCGATGTAGTAGCGCGTGCCGTGTTCGCCCCGTTCCCAGCGGGCCAGCACGTTGCCGGCCGTGTCGCTCACCTGCGCCTGGTCGATGTCTTCATTGACGCCGATCAAGGCCAGCGCCTCCTTGGCGGCCATGGAATCGCCAAAGACGACGGCCCCTTCCACCGTGTAGCTCATCGAGCGGGCCACCAGGCGCAGGTTCTGGTCCGAATACACGCGCAGGGCCAGCAGCGCCACGGCCGTCAGGGTCAGGCCGGCCGCCAGCACGGCGATCAGCGACACGCTCAGGTGGGCGCGCCGCAGCACGCTGTCGAGCGTCGGGCGGGGCCGGCGGGCAGGCTTGTTGCTCATCCGGGCGCTCATGGCGGCGGTCCCTTGCGACGTGCAATTTGCAAGGCGTTCGGATGCACGCGCAGGCCGCTGCGGGCGATGGCGTCGAGGTTGACGTCAAAACCGATCTGCGCCTCGGCGAGGCGGAGGCAGAACATGGTGCCCACGGCGCAGGACGTGCCGGGTTCGGCCACCGATAAAATCGGCTTGCCGATGATCTGCGCCAGCAGATGCTCGCGTTCGCCCTCGGGCAGGCTGCCCAGGTAGACGACGTCGCATTCGCTGACAGCGGCGGCTGCCGCCGGGATTTTCACGCGGATGCGCTGGCCCAGGCTGGAAGCGGGCGTGTCGACGATGGCCGTGCCGTAACGGGCCGCACCGAGCATGCAGACGCGCACTTCCTGGCGCGCCACGGGCCAGCGCACATAACTGATGATGCCAAACAGGACCTGGGCCACCTCGGCGGGACGCCTGGCGTCCGTCGCCGCGCCCGTTTGCGCCCACGCGCACGGGGCCAGCGCCGTGCAGGCCAGCAATGATGCCAGCAGCGAGGCCAGCAGCACGACGAGCAGGGCGGGCGGCGCGGAGCGCTGCCGGTGGAGAGGGAAGGAGGGCACGGCGTCGGTGTCTTTATGCAGGTCGGGTTGCTATTCAACTAGTTACTCAGCAACACAGACTCTACGGAAGTCCTTGTTGAAAGTAAATCACGGCGCTACGCCATAAACCTTGCATTATAAACACGAATGTGAAAACTTGCATTCTTTACCATGAGAATTACTTGTCAACACTGCCGTGGCACGCCAAAGTGTTGCTATTCTTCCAGTGTCGCTTCCAGCAAGTCGATTTCGCGCAGCAGGCGCAAATGGATGGTGTCGTCCAGTTCGCCCGAGATGCGGCGGCGGAACAGTTCATCCCGCTCCGCATTCAGCGCTTCCAGGCGCAACGCCCGTTCGGCCTTGGCCAGTTCCTGCAGCCGCATCGCTTCGTCGTTGCTGCTTTCGCCATACGCGAGGCGGCGCCGGTAGGCTTCGATCAGGCGGTTGGCCGCCTCCGTGACGACTTGCTGCTTGTCATTTTTGTCGATGCCTTCGCACACTTTTTCCAGGCGCGCGATGGCCGCTTCGGCGGCAGCGGCGCGGGCATTGCGCTCTTCCGTCGAACGGCGCGCGGGCGGCGCGAACACGAGGCCCTTGGTCAGCAGGGGCAAGGTGACGCTGGCCAGCAGCAGCGACAATAAAATCACGCCCATGGCCAGGAAGATGACGAGGTCGCGCGCGGGAAAGCGCGTGCCGTCGGGCAAGAACAAGGGCAGGGTCAGAATGCCGGCCAGGGTCAGCGCACCGCGCACGCCCGCGAACGACGCCACCAGCAGCAGGCGCAGGCTGGGGCGCGCCAGCAGCGCCGCGTCCTTCGGCTCGCCCGCCATTTTCTTGTGGTGCTTGAACAGGGTCAGTTTCATGGAAATGAAGACCCAGAGAAAGCGCATGAAGGTCAGTCCCACCGTGATGGCGATGACGAACAGCGGCAGTTTCCAGGCGCTGCCGGCGCCGATTTCGGCGGAGGCGGCCGGCAAGCCGGCAACGGTGGTGGGCAGCTGCGCGCCCAGCATGACGAAGATCACGCCATTCAAGACCAGTTGCACGGTATCCCACACGGCCTTGCGCTGGGTGCGCGTGGCGGCCAGCGGACGGCCGATCAGGTCGGCGTAATGCATGGACACGCCCGCCGTGGCGGCGGCCAGGATGCCGGAACCGTGGATTTGCTCGGCGCCCAGGTAGGCGGCGAACGGGATCAGGATGCTGATGAGGATTTGCAGGCCCGGCTCTTCGCCGACCTTGCTCACCAGCCATTTATTCGCCAGTCCCACGCCCCACGAGATGGCCAGGCCTATGATGATGCCGCCGCCCGCTTCCTGCAGGAAACTCAGCGAGGCGGCGCCGATGGAAAAGCCGCCCGTCATCATGGCGCCCACGGCAAACGTGAAGCAGACGAGGCCCGACGCGTCGTTGAGCAGGGATTCGCCTTCCAGGATATGCATCAGGCGCGGCGGGATCGGGTTGCCGGCGGCGATCGCCGACACGGCCACGGGGTCCGTCGGCGAGAGGATGGCGCCCAGCGCGAAGGCGACGGCCAGCGGCACGCTGGGGATCAGCCAGTCGATGAAAAAGCCCATGCCCAGCACGGTAAACAGCACCAGGCCGATGGCCAGCATCAGGATCGAACGGGCGTCGGAAAAGAAGGCGCCCTTGGGGATGCGCCAGCCATCGAGAAACAGCAGTGGCGGGATGAAGAGCAGGAAGAAAATGTCGGGATCGAGCGGCACTTGCACGCCAAACACGGCCAATCCCGTGCCGCCGGCGATCTGGATCAAGGGCAGCGGCAGCTTGACCCAGCGCGAGCGGGCGAGAAAGCCGCACAGGACGACGGTCAGAACGAGGATGAGGATGATGGTAACGGTATGCATGAAGGAGCGGCGGCGTGCTGAAACGCTGATTATAAGGTGCAGCCCGCCTGTAGGCACCGCCTGCGTGTCATTGCGTACATACAACAAGTCACAATCGCGGTAAGATTGTCACTGTGGCCCTGCTGCTGCCGCCGTTGGCCGGCGGCTGGCCGCCTTGCTTGATATCTTTGCTGTTACCCTGGCCTTTACTTTTCACTGGTTCCTGTTTTGCTCAAGAAAATCTTCACCGGACTGTTGCTGTCGCTGGCATTGCTCATCGTGGCGGCCCTGGCCGCGTATCTGTATTACTGGCGCCCCGCGCTGGCGCCCATCGATCCGCCTGCCGCCACGGCATTTTCCCCGCAAGTGGTGGAACGGGGCCGCATCCTGGCCGGCATGGGCAATTGCGCCGCCTGCCATACGGCCAAGGGCGGCGCCGATTATGCCGGCGGCCACGGCCTGGCCACGCCGTTCGGCACGATCTACGCGACGAATATCACGCCCGACAGGCAAACGGGCATCGGCCGCTGGTCGCTGGCCGCCTTCCAGCGGGCCATGCGCGAAGGCGTGGGCCGCGATGGCGCGCATTTGTATCCCGTCTTTCCGTACACCCATTTCAACCTGGTCTCGGATACGGACCTGACGGCCTTGTACGCGTATGTCATGACGCGCCCGCCCGTGTATGCGGTGGCGCCCGCCAACAGCGTGCCGTTTCCCCTGAACCTGCGCCCCTTGCAGGCGGGCTGGAAGCTGCTGTTTTTCAAGCCAGCGACTTTCCAGCTTGATCCTGCACAAGGACTGGACTGGAACCGGGGCCGCTATCTGGCCGAAGGCCTGGCCCATTGCGCCGCCTGCCACACGCCGCGCAATGCGCTGGGCGCCGAGCTTGCCGGTTCGTCCTATCTGGGCGCGCCCATCGACCACTGGTATGCGCCGGCCTTGACCAGCGCCAACACGGCACCCTTGCCATGGACGCAAGACGAGCTGTACGCCTTCCTGCGCACGGGGGCGACGGCCCTGCACGGCGTGGCGGCAGGGCCCATGTCGGCCGTCGTGCATGAAGGCATGGGCGCCTCGCCCGACAGCGATATCCGCGCGCTGGCAACGTATTTTGCCGGCGTGGCCGGGGCAGAGCAACGCCAGGTGAATACCGATACCGTGGTAAAGGCCGGCATCGCCCGCTCGCAGAGGGTCAGCCTGGTCGACAATGACCGTGGCGCCAGCCTGTACGTGGCCGCCTGCGCGTCGTGCCACTCGAACAGCGATGGCCATCCCGCAGCCTTGCGCCCGGAACTAAGCCTGAACAGCGCCGTCAGCGCGCCCGATCCCGCCAACCTGATCCAGGTGATATTGCACGGCATTAGCAAGGATGCAGCCATGCCCGGCGTGCTGATGCCCGGCTTTGCCGCCTCGCTGACGGACAACGACGTGGCCCAGCTGGCCGCTTATCTGCGCCGCAGCCGCAGCCACCAGCCGGCCTGGACGAACCTGGAAGCGGCCGTGGGGCGCGCGCGCGCCGGCAAGTAATTTGTGAAAGTTTCTTAAATATTTATGTATAACATTACCGTGAATGGCCAACCCTTCGGCACCGAGGCCGATGCCGAGACGCCCCTGCTGTGGGTGCTGCGCGACGAAGCTCGGTTAAAAGGCACGAAGTTTGGCTGCGGCATCGGCATGTGCGGCGCCTGCACCGTGCACGTGGATGACCGCGCCATGCGCTCCTGCATCACGCCGATTGCCGCCGTGGCCGGCTGCGCCATCACCACCATCGAAGGCCTCTCGCCAGACGGCACGCACCCGCTGCAGCGGGCGTGGCTCGCCACGCAGGCGCCCCAGTGCGGCTATTGCCAGTCGGGCCAGATCATGCAGGCCGCCACCCTGTTGAAAGACTATCCCCAGCCGACGGATGCGAATATCGATGCCGTCATGAGCGGCAACCTGTGCCGCTGCATGGCATATGTGCGCATCCGCAAGGCAATCAAGCTTGCGGCCGGCATGTCGGAGGCGCCCGGTGTTTAAGTTGCCAAAAGAAACTACCAGTGCCCGTCCCAGCCCGCTGAGCCGGCGCGGTTTCCTGATCGCCGCCGCCGGCACGGGTTTTACCCTGGCTTTCTTGCGCGCCGACAGCTCCTTGGCCGCCGGCAAGGCGGCGCCCGTGCCGCCAAAACAAACCGCCGCGCCCGTGTTCGATCCCGGCATCTGGTTCCAGATCGGCCGCGACGGCATCGTCACCGTCAATATCGCCAAGGCGGAAATGGGCCAGCACATCGGCACGGCCCTGGCGCGCATCGTGGCCGAGGAGTTGGAAGCGGACTGGAGCAAGGTGCGCCTGCATTACGTGGACACGGACCCGAAGTGGGGTTTGATGGTGACGGGCGGCAGCTGGTCCGTCTGGCAGAATTTCGACCCACTCAGTCGTGCCGGCGCGGCCGGGCGCCTCGCGCTCGTCGAGGAAGGCGCGCGTCTGCTGCGCGTGCCCGCGTCCGCCTGCCACGCCAGACTGGGCGTCGTGCATGGCCGGGGACGCTCGATCAGCTATGGCGACATCGTGCGCCGTGGCAAGCTGGCGCGCCAGTACACGCCCGAGCAATTGAAGGCCATCGTGCTGAAAACGCCGCAGCAGCGCAGCCTGATAGGCCAGCAGGTGCAGGCGCTGGATATCCCCGCGAAGATCAATGGCACGGCCGTGTACGGCATCGATGCGGAAGTCGAGGGCATGCTGTTTGCGCGCCCGAAGATCCCGCCCACGCGCTATGGCTCGAAAGTGGTGTCCATCGATGATACGGCCGCGAAAAAGGTCAAGGGCTACCTGCGTTCGTTCGCCTTGCAGGACCCCAGCGGCACGGTGCCCGGCTGGGTCATGGTGGTGGCTGAAACGTATGCGGCCGCCATGCGCGCGGCCGAGCTCGTGCAAGTGAAATGGCGGGCCGGCGCGGCAGCCCACGTGGCGGAGCAGGATATCCTCAACTATGGGACCAAGCAGCTGGCCGATGCCAGCCTGGGCGCCCGCGTGGTCGATGATGATGGCGTGGAGCAAGCGTTCCACGATGCCAGCCTGCAGCTGGAACGCCACTACACGACCAGCACCGTGCTGCATTTTCAGCTGGAACCTGTGAATGCCGTGGCGCAGGAAATCGACGGCGTCTGGCACATTCATGCGGGCAACCAGTGGCAATCCCTGATCCTGCCCGTGCTGGCGCAAGCGTTGAAGGTGCCCGAGAGCAATGTCATGCTGCACACCTATCTGCTCGGTGGCGGCTTCGGGCGGCGCCTGAATGGCGATTATTGCGTGCCGGCCGCGCTGGCCGCGCAAGCCGTGGGGCGCCCCGTCAAGATGATTTGCACGCGGGCCGACGATGCCCGTTTTGATTCGCCCCGTTCACCATCCGTGCAGCATGTACGCATGGCCTTCGACGACGCCGGCAAGGTGTCGGTGATGGTGCATGAAGCGAGCGCGGGCTGGCCCACGCAAGCCATGATTCCCGCCTTCCTGGCCAAGGATAAGCAGGGCCATCCGTATGACCCGTTCGCCATCGCCGGCGCCGACCACTGGTACACGGTAGGCGCGCAGCGCGTGCGGGCCGTGTCGAACGATCTGGCCAACAGCAGTTTCCGCCCCGGCTGGCTGCGCTCCGTGGGGCCCGGCTGGACGAATTGGGCCGTGGAAAGTTTCATGGATGAGGCGGCGCAGGCGGCCAAGGTCGATCCGCTGGCGTTCCGTTTGTCCTTGCTGCAGGGCACGGGGCGCAACGCGGGTAGCGCGCCGAACGCCGTCGGCGGCGCCGCGCGCCTGGCCCACGTGCTGCAGCGGGTGGCGGACAAGGCAGGCTGGGGCAAGGCCATGCCGCCCGACACGGGCCTGGGCATCGCCGCCACGTTCGGCCAGGAACGCGACATGCCCACCTGGACGGCCTGCATCGCGCGGGTCAAGGTGGACCGCAGCACTTGCATGGTGAAAGTCGAAAAATTGTTCATGGTGATTGACGCGGGCAGCATCGTCGACCCCGATGGCGCGCTGGCGCAGGCGGAAGGGGGCGCCCTGTGGGGCGTAAGCATGGCCTTGCATGAAGGCACGGCCTTCCTGAATGGCGAAGTGAAGGATACCAACCTGAATACCTACACGCCCCTGCGCATGGCCGACGTGCCTGAGCTCGACATCGAATTCGTTACCAGCACGGCAACTTCGACGGGCATGGGCGAACCGCCCACGACGGCCGTGGCGCCCGCCATCGGCAACGCCATCTTTGCCGCCGTGGCCTCGCGCGTGCGGCATTTGCCGATCCGCCCGGAAGCCGTGCTGAAGGGGCTGGACCGGTACGGCGCCGTGTAGTCTTGCCATCCTGCTTTCCTGGCGGCGGTGCGCGAACGGCTGCGCAGGAATGGCTGCGGGCTGCTACACTGATGTTAGCCGCCCCGGGTATGCAGGCTGTGCCCGTCCCGGCAAGATCAGCGTAAAATCAGCGCACAGCTCGACTTCAGCATTAGCTTGATCCCAGCTCGATTGCGGAGGCAACCATGCAAGAACAATTTGTCAGCATTACGGCCGATGAACTTCAACTGGATGGCGTGCTTGAAATGCCCGAGCGGCCGGTCGGCATCGTCCTGTTTGCCCACGGCGCAGGCGCCGACAGCGACTACCTGGGCGCCTCCAGCCACGCTACTTCCCAGGATTTCTTGCGAGCGGGCATCGCCACCCTGCGTTTCGACCAGGGCGGCGTCGGGCCTGGCGGCGGCAGCAATGGCCACGCCTATTTCGTGCGCAGCGATATCGTGCTGCTGGCGCGCCAGCTGGAAAAAGCCCTGGGCTGGCTGCAGATGGACGCGTCCACGCGGCGCTTGCCTTGCGGCCTGTATGGCTATGGCACCAGCGCGGCCGTCGTGATGCAGCTGGCGGCCTGGCGCAGCGCGGAAATCGCGGCGCTGGCCGTGTGCGATGGCCAGGTGGAAATGGCGGGCAAGGCGGCGCTGGAAAATGTGCGCGTGCCATCGTTGCTGATCGTGGGCGGGCGCGATCCCGACGTGGCTGGCCTGAACCGCATGGCCTTCGCCACCTTGCGCTGCGACAAACAACTGGAACAGATTGCCGCACCCGGCGGCCCCGACACGCGCCACCAGGCGGCCTTGCTGGCCACGGACTGGTACACGCGCCATTTCAACGGGCATACCAGCACGGCGCAGTAGCGCGGCAGATCAGGCTGCGCGCAAGTTCTTCGCATGGAAGCGCAGATGCTCTTCCATGAAGCTGGCGATGAAGTAATAGCCGTGGTCATAGCCGGCATGGCGGCGCAGTTGCAGAGGCTGGCCGGCGTCGCGGCACGCCGCTTCGAAGACGTCGGGGTACAGTTGCTCGGGCAGGAACTTGTCGGCCAGGCCCTGGTCGATTAGGATGCCTTCGGGAAATGATGCTGGCTGGCCCTGCAGGCCGCGCATCAGCGCGCTGGCGTCGTACTGCCGCCAGCTGGAAGCATCGCTGCCCAGGTAGCCCGTAAACGCTTTCTTGCCCCACGGACATTGACTCGGTGCGGCGATAGGGGCGAAGGCGGAGACGGAGCGGAACAGCGCAGGATTGCGCAAGGCCAGCACCAGTGCGCCATGGCCGCCCATCGAATGGCCGAAGATGCCCGTGCGTTGCGCATCGATCGCCAGTTCCTGCTCCAGCAGGGCGCGCAATTCCAGGATGTAGCTGTACATGCGGTAGTGGCTGCTCCACGGCGCCTCGGTGGCGTCCACGTAAAAGCCCGCGCCCACGCCGAAATCCCAGGATTCGCTCTCGCCCGCGATGTTCGCGCCACGGGGGCTGGTATCGGGCGCGATCAGGATCAGTCCTTCTTCTGCCGCCACGCGCTGCGCGCCGCCCTTGATCATGAAGGTTTCTTCCGTGCAGGTCAGGCCCGCCAGGTAAAACAGGGCGGGGCGTTTGGTGCTGACCGTGGCGCCTGGCGCCGTGTCGGGAATGAAGGCCGAGAAACGCATGGGCAAGCCGATGGCTTGCGCGTCGTGGCGATAAAAGCGTTGTACGCCGCCAAAACAGGCGTGTTCACTCAACAGTTCCAGCATGAATTCTCCTCGTTAATCTCACAGTATAGCCAGAGTGGCAGGCGGCTGGAATAGCAGAGCGGCAAGCACGCGTCACCACTTGCAGCCGCTGTCGCCGGTCGCGCCTTTCAGCAGGAAGGGCAGCCTGGCCAGGCCGACGAATTCCACATTGCCCAGCCGCGGCTTGTAATCGTTGTCGCACTTGGGCCGCGCGGCGCTGGCGATGGCTTGCGCCGTCCTGTCGCTGGACGTCAGTGCTGGCCCGGTGATGGATGGGCCAGTCTGGCGTGCCGCTTCCCTGGCCTGGCGTTTCAAGACGTCAAGGTCGAGCGCAGCGGGAGGCGGCAATGCGGCTGCCACGTCGGCAGCGGCAGCGGGCGCGGGCATTGCTGCGGACACTGGCGCGGGCGTGATGGCTACCGTATGCCAGGGACGCGCCTGGCTTTTTGAGATTGCTGGCGGCAGGGGGTGCGCGGGCGGCGTCACGGGGGCCAGCAACAGCAGTTGGGTGCTGCGCTGTGGCAGCAACGGTGGCGCCGGCAGGTGGTTTGAGCGCAGCACTTGCCAAAGCAGCACATGCAGCAGCACGGCGATGCCGGCACCGGCCAGCATGCGTGCCGATTCCCGTGGCAGCGGCGGGGACGGCATCAATCGAGCATGGCCGCGACCAGCGGCAGGATGTCCTGTGCCGGCGCTTCGGTCTTGAATGCCAGCAAATGGTCGGCGCGCGTCTTGCCCAGGTTGATGGCGGCCACGGGCTTGCCCGTTTCGGCCGCCATGCGGCACAGGCGAAAGCTGGAATACACCATGACGGACGAGCCTACCACCAGCAGGGCGCCAGCTGCCATCATCTTGCGCTCGGCTTCGGCCGCGCAGGCGGCGGGCACGCCATCGCCGAAAAACACCACGTCCGGCTGCAGGGTGCCGCCGCAGCGGGGGCAGGCGGGCACGTGGAAGGTGGCCAGCTGCATTGGTTCCAGCAAGGCATCGCCATCGGGCGCCGGCGTGGCCGTGGCGCCCAGCAGCTGCGGATTGTCGCGTTCGAGCTGATCCTGGATCAGGCGGCGCGTATGGCGGGTATGGCAATCGAGGCACACGACGCCATGTATGCTGCCGTGCAACTCCGTGACGGCCGCGCTGCCCGCTTGCTGATGCAGGCCATCCACGTTTTGCGTGACCAGGCCGCCTATTCTCCGGCGTTGCGCCAGTTGCGCGATGGCCAGGTGACCGGGATTCGGCACGGCCCGCGCCAGGGTTGGCCAGCCCACCATGCTGCGCGCCCAGTAGCGGCGGCGCACGGCTTCCTGGCGGCGAAAATCGGGACCTTGCACGGGCGCGTTGCCGCGCCGCACGCCTTCCGTGTCGCGGTAGTCGGGAATGCCGGACGCCGTGCTGATGCCGGCGCCCGTCAGCAGCAGCACGTCGGGATGGCGTTGCAGGAACTGCGCCAGCTGATCGAGGGCGTGGTGGCTGCTGGCTGGCTGCTGGCTGGCGAAGGAAAAATTTTGCATGATGCGCCATGCTAACCGAAAAGCAGGGCGCCGTTGCAAGGGCGATATTTACTCCAGTTTCATGCCGAAGCGCTGCAGCCGCGGCTGCCAATGTTCCTCGATATTGGCCGAGACGAGGATGCGCTCGGCCTTGCCGATCAGCAATGCACGGGGCACGAAGCCGAAATAGCGCGAGTCGGCGCTGTTGTCGCGGTTATCGCCCAGCATGAGGAAATGGTCGGCCGGCACCGTCACGGGGGCAAAGCTGCGCCGCGCGCCAGCGATTTGCGGCAAGATCTGGATGCGGTGCTGCTCGGTCTGGTTGCGTTCGCTGATGCGCTGGGCCGTCAGCTGGCCCACGTGGGCGATGGTTTCCGGCGCCGTGTCGAGCGCCGTGTACTGGGCAGGCTGGCCATTGATGACCAGCTGCTCATTGCGCATTTCCACCGTGTCGCCGGGCAGGGCGATGATGCGCTTGATCAGGCGCGTGCCGTCTTTTGGTGAAGAAAAGGTGACGATATCGCCCCGCTGCGGTTCGCCCAGGCGCTGCAGCACGATATCGGTGAGCGGCACTTTCAGGTTGAAGGCCAGGCGGTTGACGAAGACCACGTCGCCTTCGAGCAGATTGGGGCGCATGGACGCCGACGGTATCGGATTCCAGTCCGCCACGGCCGTGCGGAACACGCCGAACAGCAGGAGGAACATCAAAAAACCTTTGTTGGCGCGCATCCATGTGCTCATGTCGGCTCTTTCGCTGGGCTGTGCCCGTGATGGTGAAGGGAGGCGCCATTGCTGCTGGCGACCTATTCACGATGCACGGCGAGGCTGAAGCCAGTCTTAAATGGCGCCAATGCGGCCACCAATGCGCAGGTGAATGGCGGGGATGGCGTACCGCTGTTGCGTGCACGCATCACTACGCCGGCTTCAGCGATGCAGGCGCTTGTCGTGCATGCCATCCCACAGCTCACCGAGCGCCACCAGCCATGGTTTGCGTGTTGCGCCGTTCAAAATACAGCAGGTCAGACCAGGCATCCTGGAAGCGCATGGCTTTTTCCGAGCGGCCATACTGGTGAAAGCCATTGCGCTGCATGACGGCGACCGAGCCCAGGTTTTGCGGCCGCGCCGTCGCTTCCAGGCGCCACAGTTCCAGTGTGCCGAACGCTTCTTCCAGCAGCAGGGCGACCACGCGCGTGGCGTAGCCGCGTCCGCCGAACCGTTCGCCGATGCGGTAGCCGAGCGTTGCCTTGTTGAAATAGGGGCGCGTGACGGCCGTCAGGTTGACCCGGCCAATGATTTGCCCGTCCAGTTTTGCCAGGTATTGGTAAGCGAGGTCTTGCTGGCGCTCGCGCTGCGCCTGCTCGATGGCGGCGGCGATGGCTTCCGGGTGGTAGTAGGATGGCGCGCGCGCCGTGACCCAGTTTTCAAAATACGCGCGGTTTTCCAGTTCAAAGGCCAGCAAAGCGGGAAGGTCGCTGCTGGCCGGCGGGTGTAGCTGAAGGCGGTCGTGGTCTGGCATGGGAGCGTGTCGAAAAGCGATGCGCCATTATAATCAGCTGGCGCATTTCGCCGCACATCTGAATTCATGGAGGAGCAGCATGCTGTCCCATATCTGCCTGGGAACCAACGACTTTCCCCGCGCCTACGCCTTCTACACGGCGCTGCTGGGAGAACTCGGTTTGATCGAGAAATTTCATGACCCCGTCAAGCCATGGGCAGGCTGGATGGCGCACGACGCGCCGCGTCCCTTGTTCGTGCTGACGGCGCCGCATGACGGCTTGCCGGCCGCGCCCGGCAATGGACAGATGACGGCCCTGCTGGCGGCCAGCCGCGCCCAGGTGGACCGCTGCTACCAGGCCGTGCTGGCGCTGGGCGCCGCGTGCGAAGGGCCGCCCGGCTTGCGCCCCCATTACCACGCCCATTACTATGGCGCCTACTTCCGCGACCTCGACGGCAACAAGCTGTGCGTGTGCTGCCACGCCGAGGAATAGTTCAGCGCTGGCCCCAGATATCTTCCTCTGTCCAGCCCAGCTCCGCAAAATCCTGCGCCCGCTCGTCCGCTTCGCCGGCGCAATAGAATTCGTCGAGCTGCGGCGGCGCGATGCGCGTGCCGGCCAGCATGGCGTGCACTTGCCCCCGGTGGTGGATCTGGTGCTGGAACAGATGCGCCAGCATGCGCTGGCGCGTGTCGACTTGCGGCGTGTCGCGCAGGATCGTCACGGGCCGCGCCAGGTCCGCGTCGCACAGGCTGCGGCAATGGGCGATCAGGCGCGCATCGGCTGCATGCTGTGCCGCCTGCAGCGTGGCGCAGTCGGTAAATGGCTCATCCTTTTCAAAGAAGACATAGCAGTCGGCATGCGGCGCTTCGCCGCGCAGCTCGCGTTCGAGCGCATCGAGGTAAAACCAGTCGCACGTGAGAATGTGGTTCAGGGTGGACTGGATGGTGGGGAAAAAACTGACGCGGGTCGCCTGGAATTCGGCCTGGCTCAGTTCGCCGCAGGCTTTCAGCAGGCGGTGGTTGGCCCAGGCGTTGTTGTACGCCTGGCTGGTGACGTACTGGGCCAGCATGTTGCTCATGATGTACCTTGCAAAGAGGGGGACCTGCGGGAGCGCCACTGTAGCACTTTGCGGCAGGCGGACCAAGCCGGCCACGCCCGCCGCACCGGCACGGCTGTCATCAAGTAAAATCGCGCAGCGGATGTCGCGATAGTGATGCATATAAGGCTGGAATAGCAATGGGTTGGATAGGAAAATTACTGAACGGCGGCGACGAAAAAAACAAGCTCGCGCCAGCCACGGCAGGGGCGGCACCCGAGATGGCACGGCAGCCAGCCACCATCACCGAAATCGATGCCATCTACTACCGCTGGCTGGCGGCCGCGGGTGCGACGCAGGCGACAAAGCAGGCCGAACAGCAGATGCTGGATGAATTGACGCGCCTGGCCAGTGAACCGGTCGCCGGCGCCGCGCTGGTGCCGCGCATTCCGGCCATCATTCCGCAGTTGATGCGTACCTTGCAAAATGAAAACATGAGCGCGGCCGAGCTGTCGCGCCAACTGGCCCAGGACGTGCTGCTGGTCGCCGAGGTCTACCGCGAAGCGAACCGGCCCCGCTACCATTCGCGCTACAACGCCAGCCCGTCGATCAACAACATGGAAGGCGCCATCATGCTGCTGGGGCAAAACGGCATGCGCATGCTGCTCGCCCGCGTCGCCTTCCGTCCCATCGTCAGCATGCAGAGCGGCGGCCTGACCATACGCACGGCGCCGCTGATCTGGCGCCAGTCCGAGAAATGCGCGCTGGCGGCCAACCTGGTCGCACCGGCCATGCAGGCCAACGCCTTCGACGCCTATCTGGCGGGACTGATGGCCAATGTCGGCCTGGTGGTGGCGTTCCGGCTGATCGACCAGATGCATGCACCCGATGCCTTTCCGCAATCGGACGCCTTCATTGCCCAGGTGTTTGCGCAAGCGCGCATCCTGTCGGTACGGATCGCCGAGTTATGGGAGTTTCCCGAGTCCGTGACCCGCGCGATCGGGCATGCCGGCGTCGATGCCCAAGCCGATGCCGATCCGCAGGCGCGAGCGCTGGCGCTGGGAGATCGCTTGAGCAAGCTGCGCATGCTGGTCGATACTGGCCGCTTTCCTGCCGACGATCCCTTCGTGATGACGGGATTGAGCAAGGCCGAGCTGCAGGTGTTCGACAAGCTGGCCGACGAGGACGACGAGGAGTGACGGCCGCAGGCCGTCACGATGGGCATGCGGCGGATATCGCTCAGCGCGCAAAATAGAGTTCGTGCAGGTGATCGAGGTCGACCTCGGAAGCCGCCTGTGACAGCGCCACTTTGCCGCTTTGCATCAGGTAGACGTGATCGGCCACGCCCACGGCACGCGCCGTGTTCTGCTCGACGAGGATGATGGTGCGCCGGCCGTCGTTCAGGCGCGCGAGGATCTCGAACAGCTCGTTGACCACCAGCGGCGCCAGGCCCAGCGACGGTTCGTCGATGATCAATAGCGATGGGTCGGACATCAAGCCCCGCGCCATCGCCAGCATCTGCGCCTCGCCGCCGGATAATGATCCGGCCAGCTGCTTGCGCCGCTCGTGCAGGCGCGGGAACATGGCGTAGGCTTCGGCCAGGCGCGCCGGCATGTGGCTGCGGTGCTCTTTCGGAAACGCGCCCATGATCAGGTTTTCTTCCACGCTCATGTCGCGAAATGTCATGCGCCCCTCGGGGATCATGGTGACCCTCGCGTCGCTCATCTTCCACGTGGGCGTGCCGTTGATGGCCACGCCATCGAGCGCGATGCTGCCCGCGCCCACGGGCAGCAAACCCATGATGGCGCGCAGCAGGGTGGTCTTGCCAGCGCCGTTCGGGCCGATGATGGTGGTCAGCTTGCCCTTCTGGATCGACAGCGACACATCCCACAGCACATTGATGGCGCCATAGCCGGCGCGCAGTTTACTTATGTCAAGCATCGTTTCAGGCATGAACGGCTCCCGTGTAGCTTTCGATGACGGCCGGATCGCGGAACACGGCATCTGGCGTGCCGTCGGCGATCAGCTGGCCAAAATTGAGCACGGCCACGCGCTGGCACAGATTGCTGATGGTTTCGATGTCGTGCTCGATCATGACGATGCCCACGCCAAAGGCCGCGTGCAAGTCCTTCAGCATGCCCATGAAGCGGCGCTTGCCGTTCGTTTCCAGGCCGGCCAGCACTTCGTCGAGCAGCAGCAGCTTCGGATTGGTGGCCAGCGCCTTGGCCACTTCCAGCGCCTTGAGTTCCGTCAGCGCCAGTTCGCTGGCCGCGTCGCGCCCGGCCTTGTCCGCCAGGCTGGTGAAGTCGAGGATTTCATCGATCTTGCGCGGGTCCACCTTGCCGGTGCCGAAGCGCTGCGCCACGATGAGGTTTTCGCGCACCGTCAATTCATGCATCGGTTGCGGAATCTGGAAGGTGCGGCCCAGTCCCAGGCGGGCGCGCTGGTACATGGGCGTGGCCATGATGTCGCGCCCCTCGAAGCGGATGCTGCCGCTGGTGGGGCGCACCAGGCCGGAGATCGCGTTGAACAGGGTGGTCTTGCCGGCGCCATTCGCGCCCACCAGGCCGATCACGTCGTGGCTGCCCACGTTCAGGGTGACGGAATCGACGGCCGTCAGGCCGCCGAAGCGCACGCAGACATTATCGAGTTCAAGCATGTTGTTTCTCCTTCGCTTTGAACGCCTTGCGTAGCAGCGGCAGCAGGCCGTTCGGACTGAAGACGATCATCGCCACCAGCAGCACGCCCAGCACCAGCTGGTGGCCCGTGGGAATCAGTGATTTGAAAATCAGCTGGTCGACCAGGTAGACCACCACGGCGCCCAGCACGGGGCCGAGGATGGTGCGGTAGCCGCCGAAGATGGCCGCCACGATCGGCAACGTTACCCACAGGCTGTTGAAGGCGTAGTCCGGCTCCAGGAAGTTGATGTAGTGGGCGTTGAAGGCGCCGAACAGGCCTGCCATGAAGGCCGACACGAGCAGCATGGCGCCTTTCAGCAAGGTGCTGTTGACGCCGACGACGCGCGTGGCGTCTTCGCTGTCGTGCATGGCGCGCAGGGCGATGCCGTAGTGGCTGGCGCGGATGCGGCTGTAGGCGAACGCGCATGCCACCACCAGGGTCAGCACCACCAGGTAGGCGCCCGTCTTGCTGGCCAAATCGAAGCCGAGGACGGTGGGCAAGGTCGGGATATTGTTGATGCCGCCGGCGCCGCCCGTCACGGAACTCCATTCCGTGGCCAGGATGCGGAAGATGTGGGCGTAGGCGAGGATGGCCAGCGCAAAATACGGCCCGCGCAGGCGCAGCACGGGCAGCATGATGACGGCGGCGATGGCCGCCCCCGCGCCGCCCAGCAGCATGGCGGCAAACACGGGCAGGCCCAGTTTCACGGTAGCCAGGGCGGAGACATACGCACCCACGCCGAAGAAGGCCGCATGGCCGAAGCTGACCATGCCGCCCAGGTTACCCAGCAGGGCCCAGGACATGGCCACGCCGCCGATGATCAGGGCCGCCACCACCATGCTCATCACATACTGGTTGCCGCCCAGGGCCAGCGGCACGGCGATATAGGCGGCCAGCAGCAGGCCCGCCGTGGACATCAGTGAAGTACGGCTCATCCGCGCCTCCGTTGTGCGCCGAACAGGCCGTTCGGCATGATGAACAGCACCAGCAGGAACAGCACCATGCCGGACAATTCCTGCAACGCGGAGCTGGCCAGCGTGACGGTCAGCGCTTCGGCCACGCCCAGCAGCACGGCGGCGATCAGCACGCCGGGTATCGAGCCGATGCCGGCGAGGACCGTGATGATGAAGGCTTTCACTGTCAGTGCGCCGCCGTAGGCGGGCTGGATCACGCCATAGCTGAACAGGGCGACACCGGCAAAGGCGGCCAGGATACCTGCGACTAAAAAGGAAACCAGTTCCGTGCGGCCCGGGTCGATGCCCATCAGCTTGGCCGCGTCGCGGTTGCTGGAGACGGCGCGCACGGCGCGGCCATACCAGCTGGTGGACAGCCAGCGCCACAGGGCCGCCATCAGCACCAGGCTGACGCCAAAGAAAATCACTTCGCTGCGCATGCTGAAAAAAGGACCGATCTCGATGCCTTCCTGCAGCCAGCTCGACGATGTCGAGCGGATGTCCGCCTTCCATACGAGCAGGATGAAATTGGTGAGGATGACGCCGATGCCATAGGTGAGGATCAGCGAATTGATTTCGCGGTCTTTCTTGATGCGGCTGACGATCAGGTACACGCCCACGGACGTCAGGCTGACGATCACCAGCGCGATGGGAATGGCGAACATGGGCCCCAGGCCCAGGCCGGATTCCACGCTGTAGGCGATGTAGGCGGCCAGCAGCACCAGCTCGCCGTGCGCCAGGTTGATCACTTTCATGGTGCCGAAGACCAGCGCCAGTCCCAGTGCGATTAGGGCGTAGGAGCCGCCCTGTAGCAAGCCAGAATACAAGGCTTGCAAGATTAATTCTGTCATGTCGTCATCCCGTCAGGCAGCCCTGGCGCGGGCCAGAACTGCCGTTCATCGGTGCGCGCCCTAGCGGACACGCGCGTGTGCAGCGGGAGGCTGCCTACCAGGGCAGGGCTGGATAGGCCAGCTTGCCCGTGGCGTGTTCCTTCGGCCAGACGATCACCACTTTCTTGTCCTGGTGCTGCGCCATGCGGTGCACGAAATTCTGGTTGTCGCCATTGGCGGCGAACTGCACCCGGCCGATCAGGGTTTCACGGTCCGTCTTGCGCATTTCCTCGGCCACGCCGCCTTTCTTGAGCGTGCCCTTGTCGGCCGCGCGCGCGATGGCCTCGAACAGCAGCATCGATTGCACATAGCCGAACTGGCCCAGGTAGTCGGGCTCCTTCTTGTACAGCTGCTTGTAGGCGTCGCTGAAGGCCTTGCCGTCGGCCGTCTTGAATTCGGTAGGGAAGGGCAGCAGGGCTGTGCCGAAGACGTTCGGCATCAGGTCGGGGAAGTCGGCCGCCATTTTTGGCGTGGCCAGCGACCACACGCCCACCATGGCCTTGATCTTCGGCTTCAGGACGCGGGCGGCGCGGATGATGCCCACGTAGTCGTTTTCGTAGCCGACCATGGCCACCACTTCCGATTTGTCCTGCAGCTTGATCTTGTTGATGATGGGCTTGAAGTCGGTAATGGCCGGGTCGAACGAGTGCGTCGTCACTTTCACGCCTTTGGCGGCCAGGGCCTTTTCCACGTCTTTCGCCAGGCCCGTGGTGGCGTCCTTGGTCGAATACACGATGGAGACGGACTTGGCGCCCACATCCTGCAGCAGTCCCAGCATGGCTTTTTCGTAGCCGGCCGTGTTATTGATGCGGAAAAAATTCTTGCGCCCGCTGGACACCAGGCTGTCGTCCACGCCGCCCGAGGTGATGTAGACGAGGCCCAGCTTATTCGCCGTGTCCGAGGCGGGCGAGATATTGTTCGAGCCATAGCCGCCCGTGATGGCCACCACGCCCTGGCTGGCCAGCTTTTCCACGGCGGCGATGGCCTTGGCGGGCGCCGATTCATCGTCGACGGTGATGATCTTGATGGTGTGCTTGCCGTTGGTCTTGTTGAATACCTCGGCCGCGACCATGATCCCTTCCTGCATGCCGGCGCCGACCCGCGCCAGGTTGCCCGTCAGCGGGATTTCCGCGCCGACCAGAAATTCGTCGGCGCTGGCCTGTGCCATCCAGGCGCTGGCAACCAGCGCTGCCATGGCGATGCGTGTATAGGTGCGTTTCATCGTGTCTCCTCCGGTGATGTGGCTTGGTTTTATTGTCTTGTCTGGTACAGCATGGTCAACTTATCGTGCATTCTGCGCCATTTGCCGCAGCTGCCCCTTTAAAATCTTGCCCGTGGCGGCCGCTGGCAGCGCTTCCATGAAGATGATGGCGGATGGGCACTTGTACGGCGACAGGGTCTGTGCCAGCCATGCCTGCAATTCTGCCACGCTGGCGGGCTGGCGCGGGTCCAGTTCCACGTAGGCGATGACGTCCTCGTTGCCATCGGCGAGGGTGCGCCCCACTACGGCCGACTGCACCACGGAAGGGTGGGCGTTCAGCGCCGTTTCCACTTCCAGCGGATACACATTGAAGCCGGAGCGGATGATCAATTCCTTGGTGCGTCCGACAATGAACAGCGCGCCGTCCGCTTCCTGGCGCGCCATGTCGCCCGTATTGAGCCAGCAGCCGGCGCGCATGGTGGCCGCCGTCATGGCCGGTTCGCGGTAATAGCCGGCCATGACGTTCGGTCCGCGTATCCACAATTCTCCCGGCTCGCCCGGCGTCACATCCGTACCGGCCAGGTCCACCACGCGCACTTCCACGCCCGGGATCGGCATGCCGACGGAATCGTCGCGGCGCGGCGCTTCCAGGCGGGTCTGGCTGATGGTGGGCGCGCTTTCCGTCATGCCGTAGCCATTGTGCAGCGCGGTACCCAGCAGCTTTTCCACGTCGCGCTTGAGCGATGGCGCCAGCGGCGAGCCGCCCGCATACGCAAAGCGCAGCCGCGTGGGCAGCGGCGTATCGGCGCCGCCCAGGGTTTGCAGCAGCTTGGCGTACATGGCGGGCACGCCCTGCACAATGGTCAAGCCGTCTTCTTTCAAGGCCGAGAGGAGGCCATCGACGGAAAAGCGCGGCACCAGATACAGCGCGGCGCCCGCATACAGGGTGCCCAGTGCCACCGAGGCCAGGCCGTACACGTGCGAAATCGGCAGCACGCCATACGCGCGGTCGCTGCGCGTCAGGCCCCGCAATGTGCTGGAGACGGCGGCGATGAACAGCAGGTTGCGGTGCGTGAGCATCACGCCTTTCGACTGGCCTGTCGTGCCCGTCGTGTAGATCAGCGCGGCCACCTGTTCGTTGCCGGGGACCGTGTCTTCCGCGATGGCGGCGTCGTTCAATTCGCCCGCCAGCAGCTCGCCCATGCCATCGACGGTGACAGGGCGGGCGCCGCGCCGCGCCGCATGCGCGGCCGCTTCCGGCGAGGCGCCGGCCAGGAACAGCACGCGCCGCGCGGAACTGTGCGCGGCGATGGTATCGATCTCGCGCGCCGACAGTCGGGCATTGACGTTGACGATCCACGCATCGATGCCGGCGGCCGCGAAGATCAGCGCCACCTGCAGCGCGCCATTCTCTCCCACCACCATCAGGCGGTCGCCGGCGCGCACGTCGAGCTTGCGCAACAACTGCATTGCATTTTCCACACTGTGCTGCAACTGCGCGTAGGTCCAGCTGCGGCCACCTTCATGCAGCGCCGGCGCGTCCGGCGCGCGCGCCGCCCAGTAGGCAGGGATGGCCGACAGGCGCGCCGGCAAGCCGGCCAGCAGGGTGGGGATGTCCATCACGGCCTCCTTCACTTTTGCGCTGCCTTGATCATGTTGCGGGCGATGACGATCTGCTGGATCTGCGTCGTGCCCTCGTAAATGCGGAACAGGCGCACGTCGCGGTAGAAACGCTCGGCCGCGTATTCGCTGATGTAGCCGGCGCCGCCGTGGATCTGCACGGAGCGGTCAGCGACCCTGCCGCACATTTCGGAGGCGAACAGCTTGCAGCACGACGCTTCTGTCGAAATGTCTTCCTTGTTGTCGCGCCGGCGCGCGGCGTCGAGCACCATGCTGCGCGCCGCGTAGATCTCCGCCTTGCTGTCGGCCAGCATGGCCTGGATCAGCTGGAATTCCGCGATGGGCTGGCCGAACTGCTGGCGCTCCATGGCATACGCGAGGGCATCGGCCAGCATGCGCTCGGCCGCGCCCACGCAGACGGCGGCGATGTGCAGCCGACCTTTGTCGAGCACTTTCATGGCCGTCTTGAAGCCCACGCCTTCCTTGCCGCCGATGATGTTCGCGGCCGGCACACGGCAATTTTCAAAGATGACGTCGCAGGTATGTGCGCCTTGCTGGCCCATTTTCTTATCAATCTTGCCCAGCGAGAGGCCCGGCGTGTCCTTTTCCACGATGAAGGCGGAGATGGCCGAGGCGCCCCGCTTGACGGGATCCGTGCGGGCCATCACGGTAAAAATGCTCGCTTCGGGCGCGTTGGTGATATAGCGCTTGCTGCCGTTGAGGATATAGAAGTCGCCGTCGCGCACGGCAGTCGTGCGCAGGGATGCCGCATCCGACCCCGATCCCGCTTCCGTCAGGGCGAACGAGCCGATGATCTCGCCCGCCGCCAGCTTGGGCAGGTAGTATTGTTTTTGCGCTTCCGTGCCGTCGATAACGATGCCTTGCGAGCCGATGCCGTTGTTCGTGCCGATCAGCGAGCGGAAGGCGGGCGAGGTGCGGGCGATTTCGAACGCGACCCTGACTTCCTCTTCCATGCTCAGTTCCAGGCCGCCGTAGGCTTCCGGGATGGACAGGCCGAACAGGCCCAGTTCGCGCATCTGCGCCACGATGGCGGGCGGGATCGTATCCGTTTCAGCTACCAGCGCCTCGTTCGGCACCAGCACTTCGCGCACGAAACGGGCGATGCTGTCGAGCAGGATGTTCAGGGTTTCTTCGTCGCGTATCATCAGGGTCCTCGGAGGCGATGTTGAGAGGGGGCGCGCAGTCTAACCGCGGCCCAGGTTTTTTTCCACTGTCTTGACCAGGACGACCAGGCGCGGTCCCAGATCCGATTCGAGTTTTTCGCGCGACAGCAGGAAGGCGGGGCCGCCGCAATTGAAGGCCATCACCTGTTCGCCATCGGCACCCAGCATGGGCACACCCACGGCGTGCACGTCGTTCTGCCATTCGCCGGCCGAGATGCAAAAGCCCCGGTCCTGGTAATCCTTGAAGCCTTGTTCGATACCGGCCTTGATGCGGGGCCAGCGTTCCGTCTCGTGCACGCGCGCATGGTCCATCAGGTAGTCGCGTTCGGCCTGCGGCAGGATGCACAGCAGGGCCTTGCCCATGGCCGTCGTCATCAGGGGGATGCGCGAACCGACGTCGAGGCGCAGGGTGACGTTGGCGCTGCTGCGGCACGTTTCCACGTACACCATGCTGAGACGGTCGCGCGTGCCCAGCGAAACGGAGGCCTGCGCATGCTCGGCCAGTTCTTCCATCAGCGGGCGCGCCATCTTGCGTACATCGAGGTTCGACAGCATGCGGTAACCGAGGGCCAGCACGCCGGCACCCAGCTGGTACTTGCCCAGGCTGTCCGAATAATTCAGGTAGCCGAGTTTGGTGAGGGTATAGGTGAGGCGCGAAATCGTCGGTTTCGGAATGCCCGTGCGCCTGGCCATGTCCGCATTCGACAGGAACACTTCGCCGGGGCGAAAGCAGCGCAGTACTTCCAGCCCGCGCGCCAGCGCGTTGACGAACTGGCGGTCCTTGCCTTCCTCGTCGTCGCTGAAGACGATGAGTTCCGGATCTGCTGCGGTCTGAATATTTGTCATATTTGCATTCATTTTCAGGCTCCCTGGAAATCAGTTTGCCTAGCCAAAATCGACGTGTCAACAATTTTGTGAAACATTCGTTCGCACAGCGAAATGCTGCGCTGCATGAATTTTTCTCGGAAAATTGACCTGCGCAGGCGTTTTGGCGCTTGTCGCTTGAGAGTCGTTATATACGTCTGTATATTGCGCTGTTGGGTGACGGCCGCCGCAAGAGTGGCCGCTTTTTTGAGTATCGCTATATGAGACTCTATATAACGACAGTGGAAAGATCGAAACGATGTTGAAACAGGTATTGGCAGGCACCGTGATGCTGGCGCTGGCGCAAATGGCACAGACGGCGCGGGCGCAGCAAACCGCCGACAAGGACGAGGCGGCGCCGTTCGTGCTGGGCACGGTGACGGTGATCGGCCAGCGCGAGCAGGCAGGGCAGATGGAACAGCAGGTGGGGTCGCAAGTGAGCCGCGCCGAGATGCGCCGGTTCAACCGCGACAACGTGGGCGACGCCTTGAACTTGCTGTCCGGCGTGTCGCTGTCGACCAATGCGCGCAATGAAAAAACCGTCGCCATCCGCGGCTTCGACTCTCGCCAGGTGCCGCTGTACATCGACGGCATTCCCGTCTACGTGCCGTATGACGGCTATGTCGATTTCAACCGCTTCACCACCAGCGACCTGGCCGCCATCCAGGTGGCCAAGGGTTTCAGTTCCGTGGCCTACGGCGCCAATACCCTGGGCGGCGCCATCAACCTGGTGTCGCGCAAGCCGTCCGCGCGGATGGAAGGCGATACGTCCATCGGTTTCGGCTCGGGCAGCGAACGCCAGGTGTCGGCCAACGTGGGCACGAACCAGGGCCTGTGGTATCTGCAGGCGGGCGTGTCGTACATCGACAGCGACGGCTTTCCCCTGTCGTCCGATTTCCGCCCGACGGCCACGGAAGACGGCGGCACGCGCAACAATTCCTACCGCAAGGACCATAAACTGTCGTTCAAGGTGGGCCTGACGCCCGATGGCGCGCGGGCGGGCGACGAATATGCGCTCAGCTACTACAAGCAGCATGGCGAAAAAGGCCAGCCGCCATCGACGAATCCCGTCGGCGCGCGCTACTGGCAATGGCCGTACTGGAACAAGGAAAGCGTGTACTTCGTCTCGCAGACGCGCCTTGGCGACGCCGAGCGCCTGAAACTGCGCCTGTACCACGACAGCTATGACAATGAAATCACCTCGTACACGAACGGCAGCTACGCGACCCTGAAGACCAGCGGCCAGGGCAGCGTCAGCGGCGGGCGCAGCATCTATAACGACCGCACGAACGGCGGCGCGGTGGAACTCGAATCGTTCCGCCTGGCCGCGCACAGCCTGCGCTTTGTCGCCAGCTACAAGGCCGACGAGCATCAGGAACTCGACGCCAAGGGCGTGCGCACCACCTGGTACAAGGATGCCCTGTGGACCCTGGGCGCGGAAGACAGCATTGCCCTCAATGCGGCGACGGAACTGTCGCTGGGCGTCTCGCGCAATGCACTGCGTCCGGATACCGTCTACAGCGCCGGCAACGCCTATACCTTGCCGGAGAATCAATCGGCCACGGACATGCAGGCGGGCCTGTTCCACAAGACCAGTCCTGATGCGAGGGTGTACGCTACGGTGGCGCGCAAGTCGCGCCTGCCGACCCTGAAGGACCGCTACTCGCAGCGCCTGGGCACCTATATTGAAAACCCGAACCTGCGCGCCGAGGAGGCGCTCAATTATGAAGTGGGCTACCAGGCAAGCGTGCGCGGGCTGGCGCTCGATGCCGCCCTGTTCTACAGCGACGTGAAGGACAAGATCCAGAGCGTGGCGAATGTGGCGGGCGTGCGCGCGCAGATGCGCAACGCGGGCAGGGCGCATATCAGCGGCGCGGAGCTGGGCTTGCGCGGCAGCGCCGGCGCCTGGCTGGACTTCGGCGGCAACTACACGTATACGGAAATGAAGAACGTCAGCGACCGCGCCATCCGCCTGACGGACGTGCCGCGCCACAAGCTGACGGCGCACGCCGTGCTGCACGCGGCGCGCCAGGTCGACGTGGTGGCCATCGCGGAATCGAACAGCGGGCGCTGGGTCTCGAACACCCTGGAACTGGGCGGCTTTGCCACCGTCAACCTGAAGGCCGTGTACCGGCCCTTGCCGGCCTTGACCCTGGAAGCGGGCGTGAGCAACCTGGCTGACCGCAACTACGCGCTGGCAGACGGTTTCCCCAGCGCGGGCCGCACCTGGCTGGCCAATGCGCAATACCAGTTCTGATTTTTTGATTGTTCCATGAAAGGACACAGCATGTTGAAGAAAATATTCCTTGGTTTTGCTTCGGCCGCCCTGCTGGCGACGGCGCCCGCATGGGCCGGCCCGGCGCCGGCGCGCGAGCATATGAGCCACGCGCTGACCGTGACGGGCGTGGTGGAAACGCCATTGACCTTGAAGGTGGCCGACCTGCGCCAGCTGCCGCCGGCGAATGGCGGCGAGCTTGCCGTCACGCGCCACAACGGCGACAAGGCCGAGACCATTACCAGTTACAAGGGCGTGCGCCTGCGCGATATCCTCGACAAGGCGGCGCTCGATGCGCCGGGCCACAACGACGTCAAGAAACTTGCCATCATCGCCACGGCCACCGATGGTTATGCTGTGGTGTTTTCCTGGAGCGAGCTGTATAACGCGCCGGCCGGCGAGGGCGTGATCGTCTACTACGAGAAGAACGGCAAGGCGCTTGACGAGAGCGATGGCGAGATCGCCCTGATCGCGGCCAGGGATATCCGCACGGGTCCGCGCCACGTGAAGTGGTTGAACCACATCGAGGTGCGCAAGCTGGTGGAATGACACGCAGCTGATGGAAAAAACGCGCCGTGGAGCCATCCCCGGCGCGTTTTTTTTATGCCGCCAGCGCTTGCCGCATGGCCTGGCCCGCCACGTCGAACAGGCCGCGCGCCGCTGGCGTCAAGCCCAGCATGTGCATCGATGCGTGGATCATGCCGTCGAGCTGCACGCATTGCGCCGCCACGCCGTCGTCGCGCAAATACCGCGCATAGGCTTCGCCTTCGTCATGCAGCGGGTCGTACTCGCACACCAGCACGGTCGCCGGCGGCAAGTCCTTCAGCGACGTTGCCCGCAGGGGCGCCGCATAGGGCTGCGCGCCATCAGCCGGCTCGTTCAGATAGGCCGACCAGCAAAAGCGCATGGCTTCCCGCGTCAGCGAATGGCCTTCCGCATAGCGCTGGTAGGATGGCGTGTCGAAGGCAAAATCGAGCGCCGGGTATAGCAGCAGCTGGTGCGCCAGCGCGGGACCGGCCTGGTCGCGCGCCATCAGGGCCGCCGCCGCCGCCAGGTTGCCGCCGGCGCTGTCGCCGCCCACGGCCAGCCGTTTCACGTCGATGCCCAGCGCCTCGGCATGGTCCGCGACCCAGCAGAGCGCCCGATAAAAATCATCGAGCGGCACGGGGAACTTGTGCTCGGGCGCCAGCCGGTAGTCGACGGAAAAGACCACGCAGCCGGTGGCGTTGGCCAGCGCGCGGCACGGATTGTCGTACAGGTCCAGCGAGCACAGACACCATCCTCCCCCATGCGCAAAGACGATGGCCGGCAGCTTCCTGGTCGTATCCGCGCCGGCCGGCACATAGGCGCGCACGGTCAGCGCATGCTCGCCGGGCAGCACGTAATCCTTGATCGACGCGACGTCTTCCAATGGTCCGTGCAGCTGGCGCAAGCCCGTTTCCGTGGCGGCGCGCAGGTCCGCCAGCGAGGCGGGTGGCGGCGCATCCCTTGTCTCTTCCAGCCAGGCGGCGATCAGCGGGTCGAGGCTCATGCGGGTGCTCCGGCCAGGAAGGGCAGCAGGTGGGCGATGAACGCTTCCGGCTGTTCTTCCATGATGAAGTGGCCGCATTCGGCGACGATGGCGCCCTGCAAAATATCGGCCTTGCCCTGCATGGTCAGCAAGGGCGCGTCATTCGTCGCATGGTCGGCGCCGATGGCCAGCACTGGCATGGCCAGGCTCTTTTTCGCCCGCTCGAGGTTTTGCCGGATGGTTTCCGGAATGGCACGGTAGTAGGCGAAGCCGGCGCGCAGGGCGCCCGGCGTGGCATAGGCGTCCGCATACACGTCGACGGCCACCTTGTCGCGGCGGTACGACCAGCGGTCCAGGATGAAGCGGATGTATTCGCGTTCCTTGCCCGCCGTGAGCATCTCCGGCAAATCGAGCACCTGGTTGAACATGAAGTGCCACAGGAAGATGTTGTCGGACGGCGCGACAAAAATCGGCGGCGCCGGCGCCAGGCCTGGAATGACGGCTTCCGTCAGCGCCAGTTTCGTCACGGCCTGCGGGAAATCGCTGGCCAGCGCATAGCCGACCCACATGCCGATATCGTGGCCGACGACATCGTACTGCGCATGGCCCAGGGCCAGCATGGCGCGGTGCAGGGTGGCGGCAACGGCGCCCGTGTCATAGCCGCCGGCCGGGCGTTCCGAGTGGCCGCTGCCGGGCGGATCGATGGCGATCGCCTGGTAGCCCTGGGCGGCCAGGGCCGCCATCACATGGCGCCAGGCATACCAGGTCTGCGGCCAGCCGGGGATCAGCAGCACGGGTTTGCCTTCTCCGGCGATGACGCAATGCAGGCGCTTGCCGTCGATGCGGACGTAGTCGTGGGTGTAGCTGTCTTGATTCTGATGCATGGTGTTTCCTTGTTAGTTGTGCTCGATGCCGAGCAGGGTATTGATCTGCTGCGCGCTGACGGGGGCGCCGGCGAAGTCGTCGAAGATCCTGTCGGTCACGGGAATGATGTGGGCATTGATGAAGGCCACGCCTTCGCGCGCGCCTACTTCCTGGTCCTTCAGGCAGCATTCCCATTCCAGCGTGGCCCAGCCCGCGTAATCGTTCTGCGCCATCTTCGAGAAAATGGCCTTGAAGTCGACCTGGCCATCGCCCAGCGAACGGAAACGCCCGGCGCGGTTTTCCCACGACTGGTAGCCGCCGTAGATGCCTTGCCGCCCCGTCGGATTGAACTCCGCATCCTTCACATGGAACATGCGGATATGGTCCTTGTAGATGTCGATGAATTCCAGGTAGTTCAGCTGCTGCAGCACGAAGTGGCTCGGATCGAACAGCATCTTGCAGCGCGGGTGGCGGCCCACGCGCTCGTAGAACATCTCGAAGCTGATGCCGTCATGCAGGTCTTCGCTCGGGTGGATTTCGTAGCACAGGTTGATGCCCTGTTCTTCGCACACGTCGAGGATGGGCAGCCAGCGGCGCGCCAGTTCGTCGAAGGCCGCTTCGATCAGGCCGGGCGGGCGCTGCGGGAACGGGAACAGGTAGGGCCAGGCGAACGAGCCGGAGAACGTGCCCATGTCGGTCAGGCCCAGGCGCTTCGATGCCATGGCCGCCAGTTTCACTTGCTCGATGGCCCACTCGGTGCGCGCCGCCGGCTGGCCGTGCAGGTGTGCCGGCGCAAAGCTGTCGCACAGCGCGTCGTAGGCCGGGTGCACGGCCACCAGCTGGCCGAGGATGTGCGTCGTCAGTTCGCTGATGACGAGGCCATGGCTGGCCAGCATGGCGACCAGATCGTCGCAGTATTGCTGGCTATGGGCCGCTTGCGCCACGTCGAACAGGCGTGCATCCCAGGCGGGGATCTGCAGGGCCTTGAAGCCCATGCCGGCCGCCCACTCGGCGATGGCGGGCAGGGTGTTGAAGGGCGCCGTGTCGGCGGCGAATTGTGCCAGGTGCAGGCTTGGTCCTTGGATGGTTTTCATATCGGCTCCTATTGTTTGTCGATCGACAAAGAATAGGCGAAATTTTCCCTTCGGTCAAGCCCGTGATGCAAAATAAATCGGGAACGCGCCGTGGGCGCCAGGCGTTATACTGGCCGCCACTTCGCAAGCAGAGGATCGAGATGGCAGGAAGACCGAGGGAATTTGACCGCGCGCTGGCGCTGGCAAAAGCGCGCGACGCGTTCTGGACGCGCGGCTATGAAGGCGTATCGATGGCTGACCTGGTGGCGGCGCTGGGCATCGCCTCGGCGCGCATCTATGCGGCGTTCGGCTCGAAGGAGCAGTTGTTCCGCGAAGCCGTGGAATTGTATGAAACGGGAGAAGGCGCTTTTGCCGTGCATGCGCTGGCGGCCAGCCTGAATGTGCGCGACGCGGTGGCGCGCATGCTGGAAGAAGCGGTGCTGCTGTACACGCGCAGCGGCCAGCCGCAAGGCTGCATGGTGGTCACGGCCGCCACGAATACGAGCGCAGAAAACGCGGGCATCGCCGACTGGCTGGCGCAGCACCGCCGCGCACGCACGCAAGCCGTCATCGAACGCCTGCGCGCGGCGCAGCAGGCGGGAGAATTAAAAGGGGAGGCGGACGTGCAGGCCTTGGGCGACTACTATGCGGCCTTGCTGCATGGCCTGTCGGTGCAGGCGCGCGACGGCATTCCCGCCGAACGGCTGCTGGCGCTGATTGCGCCGGCGATGGCGCCTTTGGTGCTGGAAATGCAAAAACCGGACTAGCGTGTCGATAGTCGCCGTGGATGTTTGCTGCCTCAGGTCTTGACGTCGATCAGGCTGCCCAAGGCCTGGTCGGCCGCCTTGACGACATTCGCCGATAAATTAAAGCCGGCCTTGTAGACGAGGTTATCCGTCAGCTCGGACGCCAGGCCCACGCCGTTCGGCCGGCTTTCCGCCGCCTTGGCCGCATTCGCGTTGGCGCCGCTGACGCTTTCGCTGGCGGCCAGCTTGCGCCCTTCGACGGAGAGGGTGACGCCAGTGCCGGCCGGGCTGGCTTCCTGGAACTCGGCTTGTTGCGGCTGGAAGCCCGGCGTATTCGCATTGGCGATATTGTTGGCGGCCACATCCAGCGCGCGCTGGTTGGCGGTCAGCCCCGAGGTACCGGTGGTGAGGGCGGATATGGACATGGCAACTCCTTCAGAATGCGCCCAGTTTACTCCCGCCAGCGGGAAAAGTGGTTGGTGCAAGGCAACAATTTTTCTTGCAGGCGGTTGCCGCAAAAAATAGGTGCATCACGTAATTTTTTTATATTGTTCTGTGGCATTTCGCTGCCTAGACTGGCAGGGAAGTCATCCACGGAGTCCGCCATTTTTCACCTGTTTCGTCCTCTTTTCCTGGGTTTTCTGCTCTGCCTGCCTTGCTTGCCCCTGAAAGCCCAGCTTGCTCTCTCCCAGTTGCCGCTCGATGTGCGCCTGAACGAGCAGGTCATCATGGTGCCGGCCGGCGACGGCTTGCGCGAGATGCTGGAAACGACGGTGTTCCGTCCAGCCGGCCCCGGCCCGTTTCCCCTGCTGCTGATGAATCATGGCAAGCAGGCCGGCCCGGCCCGGCTGCAGGCGCGCGAGCGCTTCATCTATATGGCGACCGAATTCGTGCGCCGCGGCTATGCGGTGATGCTGCCCATGCGCGCCGGCTTTGCGCGTTCCACGGGCGCCTACCGCGATTTCGGCTGCGACATGCTGGGCAACGCCCAGGGCCAGGCGCGTGACGTGCTGGCCGCGCTGGCCTATGCGCGCCGCCAGAGCTGGGTCGACCCGGAACGCATCGTCGTCGCGGGCCAGTCGTATGGCGGCATGGCGGCACTGGCGCTGGCCACCCGGGTGCTGCCCGGCGTGCGTGGCGTGCTCAATTTTTCCGGCGGCTTGCGCGTCGACATGCCCGGCTGCGACTGGCAAGGGGCGCTGGCCAAGTCCTTCGCCACCATGGGCGCCTACAACCACATCCCCAGCCTGTGGCTGTATGGCGCGAATGACTCGTATTTTTCGCCGGCCCTGGCGCGGCGGCTGTTCAATTCCTTTACCGGATCGGGCGGCCGGGCGCAATTGCTCGCCTATGGTCCGTTCAAGCGCGACGCGCACCTGACCCTGGGCAGCCGCGACGGCGTGGCCGTGTGGTTGCCCGCCACCGAGCGCTTCCTGCGGAAGATCGGCATGCCGGTGCGCCAGGTCTACCGCGTGGCCGAGGCGCCGTCGCCGGCCGCCACGCATTTCGCGCCGCAGGACGATATCGCCGCCGTGCCGTATCTGGAAGAGCAGGGGCGCGCCGCCTACCGCGTCTTCCTGGAGAAAGCCGCGCCGCGCGCCTTTGCCCTGTCGGCCAGCGGCGCCTGGGGCTGGGCCGAGGAGGGCGAAAGCCCCGATGTGCGCGCGCTGGCCTCGTGCCAGCGCCGGAGCAGCCTGCCGTGCCAGCTGTATTCCGTCGATGAAAGCGTCGTTTGGCCGGTCGCCGGCGCCAGCGCGAGCGCCGCCGGCGGCGCGCAATAGGCGGGCTGCGCACGATAGTTGTCGCCGAAACGGGGGATGGGCGAATATACTAGGCGAAAAGGGAGGCGTTGCGCTTCCCGTCCGCCCTTATCATCAGCGAGAATTCACCCTTATGGCGTCATCCCCAGAAAACCTCAGCATGGCCGTGTTTTGCGACTTTGAAAACGTCGCGCTTGGCGTGCGAGATGCAAATTACGAAAAATTCGATATCAAGCCCATCCTTGAACGCTTGCTGCTCAAGGGCAGCATCGTTGTCAAGAAGGCATATTGCGACTGGGACCGTTATAAAAGTTTCAAGGGCACCATGCATGAGGCAAACTTCGAGCTGATCGAAATTCCCCATGTGCGCCAGTCCGGCAAGAATTCTGCCGACATCCGCCTGGTGGTCGATGCGCTGGACCTGTGCTACACCAAGGCCCACGTCAACACCTTCGTCATCATCAGCGGCGACTCCGATTTTTCGCCGCTCGTGTCGAAACTGCGCGAAAACGCCAAGCAGGTGATCGGCGTCGGCGTCAAGCAGTCGACCTCCGACCTGCTGGTGGCGAACTGCGACGAATTCATTTTCTACGATGACCTGGTGCGCGAGAGCCGCCGCACTGCCGCCAAGCGCGACGCGCGCGAAAGCCCTGCTGCGGCCGCCAAGCGTTCGCCGGACGAGGAAGTGCGCCGCAAGGAAAAGTACGAGTCGCGCAAGACGGAAGCGATCGAGATGGCTGTCGAAACCTTCGATGCGCTGGTGTCCGAACGGGGCGACAGCGGCAAGATCTGGGCCTCGATGCTGAAGGAAGCGATCAAGCGCCGCAAGCCCGATTTCAGCGAGTCGTATTACGGTTTCCGTACCTTCGGCAACCTGCTGGAAGAAGCGCAGACGCGCGGCTTGCTGGAATTTGGCCGCGATGAAAAATCGGGCGCCTATGTCTACCGCAGCAGCGGCCTGGTGGCCGTACCCGCTGCCGTGAACGGCGAAGCCGCAAGCGAAGCCATCGTCGCCGGCGAGACGGGCGTGACGGCGGAAGAGGGCAATCAGCGCGAAGGCGGCAGCCGCCGCGATTCGCGCCGCAATGGCCGTGGCGGCCGCAAGCAGAACGAACAACGCCGCGGCGAGTCCGCGCCACAGGCTTTCGTGCCGGTGGCCGACGCGGAAACGGTCGTCGTCGAGCAGTATGCGCCGGCGCCGCAGCCGGAAGTGCAGCACGAAGTGGCCGAAGCCGCCGCCGAAACGGTGGCCGAGGTGGCGACGGAAGAAGGCAACGCCAAGCGCGGTTCGCGCCGCAATGGCCGCGGTGGCCGCAAAAATGGCGATGGCGGGCGTGAAGCGCGTGCCGAAGTTGTCGCCGTCGAGGTGGCGCCGGTGGTCGAAACCATGCCGGAGCCTGTACCTGAGCCTGTACCTGAGCCGGTAGTGGAAGCGAAGCCGAAAGCCAAGCCGCGCACGCCGGCCCGCAAGGCGGCAGCGGCAAAGAAACCGGCCAAGAAGGCGGCTGACGTCGTGGTGGAAGCCGCACCTGTCGTTGAAGCGGCGCCGGTGGAAGTGGCCGTTGTGGCCGAAGACAAGCCAGCCAAGGCGCCGGGCAAGACGCCGGCGCGCCGTCCTGCGCGCAAGAAGGCGGAAGAAGCTTGATTGACACCCCCCCAAGCAGGTACTGGGGTCGGACCCTCAGGGTCCGACCCCGGCCTTTCTATTGGGGTGAAGTTGCGTCACCTGGTCCCCAAGCGTGTACGATGAGCCTGTCTTTAACGCGGCAGGCGGTGATGCATGTATTACGGTGAACGGTTCAACAGCATTTCCCATACGGTGGGCGCCGCGCTGGCGGCCATCGGCGGCGTCATCCTGATCGTCGTGGCGGCCCGCACGGGCGATGCCTGGAAAATCGTCAGCTGCAGCGTGTATGCGGCCATGCTGCTCACGCTCTACCTCACTTCCACCCTGTACCACAGCATGCGCGGCAAGGCCAAGGCCGTGCTGCAGCGGCTCGACCACTGCGCCATCTACCTGCTCATCGCGGGGACCTACACGCCATTCATGCTGGTGACCCTGCGCGGACCTTGGGGCTGGTCGCTGTTCGGCGTCGTGTGGGGCCTGGCCCTGCTTGGCATCGTGCAGGAATATGTGTACGCGAAAGGCGCGCGCATCCTGTCGCTGGTGATTTACGTGGCCATGGGCTGGCTCATCGTCATCGGCATCAAGCCGCTGCTGGCCGCGCTCGAGTGGAACGGCTTCCTGTGGCTGGTGGCGGGCGGCCTGTGCTACACGGGCGGCATCGCTTTCTATGCCACCGACCACAAGCTGCGCCATGGCCACGGCATCTGGCACCTGTTCGTGCTGGCCGGCAGTAGCTGTCATTTTATCGCCATTTTGTTCTACGTTGCCTGACGTTGGCTGCTGCCTTCACTGTTGCCATGATTCCATTATAATGGCGCGATATGTGAAAATAGCGCAACAATGCGGCAATAATAAGGCAACAATGGATATCAATTCGGACGACCTGAAAATCTTCGTCACCGTGATCGACAGCGGCACCCTGAGCGCGGCCGCCGTGCACCTGGGGCAAACCACCTCGGGCGTCAGCCGCGCCCTGTCTCGCCTGGAAGACAAGCTGGCCACCTCGCTGCTGACGCGCACCACGCGGCGCATGGAGCTGACGGAAGAGGGGCAGCTGTTCCTGGACAAGGCGCGCGCCATCCTCGCGTCGATGGAAGACGTGGAAGAGTCGATCCGCATCCGCCGCCAGAAGCCGGCCGGGCGCCTGTCCGTCGATGCCGCCTCGCCCTTCATGCTCCATTGCGTGGTGCCCCACGTGGCGGAATTTCGCGCCATGTACCCGGACATCCGCCTGGAACTGACCAGCAACGACCAGATCGCCGACCTGCTCGAACACCGCACCGACATCGCCATCCGCATCGGCGCCCTGGTCGACTCGACCCTGCATGCGCGCCCCCTCAGTGCCAGTCCGCTGCACGTGCTGGCCACGCCCGCCTACCTGGCGCGCCACGGCACCCCGGCCACGCCGGAAGCGCTGTCCGGCCATGCGCTGCTGGGCTTTGCGCAATATGAACTGGGCAATAGCTGGCCGCTGCGCCACGAAGCCGGCAACAGCCTGCAGATCGTGCCCGCACTGGCCGCTTCCAGCGGCGAAACCCTGCGCCAGCTGGCCCTGCACGACCAGGGCATCGTCTGCCTGTCCGACTTCATGACGAAGGACGACATCGCGGCCGGCCGCCTGGTGCAGGTGCTGCAGCCGTTCTATACGGGCTACCGCCAGCAGATCCACGCCGTGTATTACCGCAATACGCAACTGGCGCAGCGCATCAGCTGCTTCCTCGAGTTCCTGCAACAGAAGCTGTAAGCCCGGGCATGAAGGCGAAGAGCATGGAGTGCCCCACCTGCGGCGAATATGGCGACCTGCTGCACGCAACGGTCAAGAAGACGGGGCAGACGGTGATCGTTTGCACGGAATGCGACTTGCTGTGGATGCATCCGCAACAGGACATCGATCCGGCCCGCGCGCTCGACGTGGCGTCGTTTCTCGAGCAAGCGGGCATTGAGCCCGATTGGCAGGAACTGCAATTAGGCGCCAGGGTGCCGCCGCCGGCTACAGCATGACGTGCGTTTCTTCCGCCCGCAGCAGCGCTTCCACTTCGTGCGCGGGCAGCGGCCGGCTGAAGTAAAAACCTTGCGCCTCGTCGCAGCCATGGCGGCGCAGGTAATCGAGCTGCTCGGCCGTTTCCACGCCTTCGGCCACCACGCGCAGCTTCAAATTGTGCGCCAGGGCGATGATGGATACGACGATGGCCGCATCGTCCGCGTCGCGCGCCACGTCGCCGACGAAGCTGCGGTCGATCTTCAGCACGTCGATGGGGAAGGTGCGCAGGTAGGCGAAGCTGGAATAGCCGGTGCCGAAGTCGTCGATCGACAGCTTCACCCCCAGCGCCTTCATGTCGTGCAGCTGGCTGACGGCCAGCGCCACGTCGTGCATGAACAGGCTTTCCGTCAGTTCCAGCTCCAGGCAGGCCGGCGGCAAGCCCGTTTCCAGCAGCACGTCGGCGATCGACGCCACCAGGTTCGGCTCGTTGAACTGGCGCGCCGACAGATTCACGGCCAGGCGCAAGGTGTCCAGTCCCGCCGCATGCCAGCGTTTTACCTGTGCGCACGCTTCGCGCATGACCCAGGCGCCGATCGGCACGATCAGGCCCGTGTCTTCCGCCAGCGCGATGAAGCGCTGCGGCGCCACCATGCCCAGGTCGGGGTGCTGCCAGCGCAGCAGCGCTTCCACGCCGACGATGCGGCCGCTGGCCAGGTCCACCTGCGGCTGGTAATGCAGCACGAACTGCTCGCGTTCCAGGGCGTTGCGCAGCGCCGTCTCGATGCGCAGGCGCTCCAGGGTGGCCTGGTTCATGGCCGTCGTGTAGAACTTGATGTTGTTGCGGCCCTGTTTCTTGGCGCAGTACATGGCGATGTCGGCCTGCTCGATCAGGTTCTGCGTCTCGCCATTCAGGGTCACGTCGCCGGGCGCGTCGTAGCGCGACATGTCATAGACGGCCACGCCGATGCTGCAGGTGACGAAGAATTCCTTGCCATCCAATAGCACCGGCTGCGCCACGGCATCCATCACGCGCTGCACGATGGCGCCGCTGAGCACTTCGTCCGCCTGTTCGCACAGGATGGCGACGAATTCATCGCCGGACAGGCGCGCCACCGTATCGCTTTCGCGCAGGCTGGCCTGCAAGCGCGTGGCGATGGTTTTCAGCAGCAGGTCGCCAGCCTTGTGGCCCAGGCTGTCGTTGACGAATTTGAACCGGTCGAGGTCAATCAACAGCACCCACAATGCGCGGTTCTTACGGCGCGACAGGGCCATCGCCTGCGCCAGGCGGTCGCGCAGCAGGGCGCGGTTGGGCAAGCCTGTCAGCACGTCGTGGTGGGCGATGTGCTGGATTTGCTGCTCGGCCAGCTTGCGTTCCGTGATTTCCGAACCCGTGCCCCGGTAGCCGCGAAATTCGCCCAGCTCGTTGAATAGCGGTTCGCCATTGATGCTGAACCAGCGCAGCTGGCCATCGCGGTCCTGCATCGCATATTCGAGGTTGGAAAAGGGCAGGTGCGCTTCCAGGTTGGCGATATGCTGCTTGCCCCAGCGCGAATTGCGCATCTCTGCATTGTTGTCCCAGCGGGTCAGGCCGATGAAGCGTTCCAGCGGCATGTTCGACTTGTCCGTGAAACCGCTGGTGATGTGGGTGAAGCAGAAGTTGGCATCCTGTTCCCAGTACCAGTCCGAGGACAGGGCCAGCAGGCGGCGGAAGCGCTTTTCGCTCTCCTGCAAGGCGCGCTCCGTGCGCTGGCGCGCCCGCACGTCGGCGCTGAGCAGCTCGTTGCTGCGTTTGAGGTCGGCCGTGCGCTGCTCCACCAGCAGTTGCACGCGGCGCGAACGCTGCGTCAGCGACTGCACGAAGGCGGCCGTCAATACGCTGAACAGCAAACCCGTGATCAGGGTAAACAGGGAGCCCAGGTGGTCGGCCAGGAAGGGGCGGGGATGGGCCACCACGCGCACGTGCCAGGGCCGGCCGGCGGAAGCGAAGGCCCGGTCATAATGGCTGTGGTAGGCAAAGTGCAGCCAGCGGGGCAGCGATTCCCACGCGCCGCCCGGTTCGTCGGCAGGCGCCTGGCCATGCCGGAAGATCAATTGGCGCGGGTCGGCGCCGGCATCGGCGTAGACGCTCAGTTCAAGCTGCGAGTCGCCCAGCAGGTCGGCGCCGGCGAGGATTTTCTGCACCAGTTCCCCGGCGCGCACGATGACCGCCGTATCGCCGATCAATGCCGCGCGCCGCTGCTGTACCGTCTGCAGGGGCACGCCGTGGCGGTACACGGGGCGCACGATGACGAAGCCCTGCTGCGGTCCCTGCGCCAGGGCCAGCAGGCCGGTGGCGGTGGTCTGGCCGCTGACGATCGCCTGTTCCAGCGCGCGCGCCAGCACGCCGTTCGGGCTGACGTTCAGGCCGAAGGCGGGGCGGTTGCCCTGCAACGGTTCGAGGTAGTCCACCACCAGGTAGCTGGCGCGCGTCGTGGCGGGCACGACGACGCCATCGCGCATTTCCGTCATGGCGTAGTCGGGCACGATGCGCCGCAGCTCGGCCTCGAATGCCGCGCGCTGCGCATGCGGCACGATGCGGTGGAAATTGAAGGCCTGGATGAACGGGTGGCGCTGCAGCAGCGGCGTGGTGAAGTCGTGGAACTGTTCCCGTGTGACGGGCACGACGGCGGCAAACAGCTGGTTCGTCGTGGTCAGCACCTCGACGGCATCGTCGAGTCCCTGCTCGATGGCGGCCACCCTGGCGCTGGCGCGCTGCTGCAGGCTCAGGCTCATCTTGTCGTATTCGAGCTGGCTGATGGCGGCGAACAGCACGGCCGTCACGCTGACGCCGCAGGCAAAGGTCAGCGCGGCCGCGGCAGAAATTGACAATGGCAGGCGGCCACGCAGCATGGTTTTTCCTATCTCACTTCATGGATACATGGGTTCGGCGGCGCCTGCCGGCCCCACGCAGGCCGTAGTTTGTCATAAACCACATCCATCATGCTGATTTTGCACCAAATCACTGCTAATAAGCAACAATATCTATGGCCGGGGAGGGCGACTTTTAGTCGCTGCCCGCGCCTGACTGGCGGCGCACACGCCACAACTGCCAGGCCGGCAGCCAGCGGTTCAGGAAAGCCAGGCCGGCCATCCGCCGCCAGCGCACCAGGCGCACCACGCGCACGGCGCGGCCGTCGGCGCCTTGGCCTTGCTTCGGCTTGGCGGCGAAGATGATGCGGTTATTGCCCGCGATGCCATCGAAGTGGCACACGGCACCGCGGAAGGTGAGCATTAGGCGCGCCAGCATGGCAGGGTAATGCTCGTCATAACTGAACAGATTGGCCACCAGCACGCCGCCGGGCAGCAGCGCGCGCAGGCAGTCCGCATAGAAGCGCGCGCTGCCCAGTGCCGGCGGCAAGCCCGTCTCGTCATAGCCGTCGAGCAGCAGCACGTCGGCGCAGCCCGGATGCTGGCGGATATAGCTGACGGCATCCGTCTCGATGATGCGCAGGCGCGCGTCGTCGGGCGGCAGCATGAACTGCTCGCGCAGGGCGATCACGTCGGCGCGCAATTCCAGCACGGTGATGCGGGTGTCGGGCAGGTGGCGGTGGCAGAATTTCAGCAGCGAGCCGCCGCCCAGTCCCACCATCAGGATATGCCGCGGGCGCGGCACGAACAGGGTAAAGCACATCATGGCGCGCGCATAGCGCAGCAGCAGATGGTCGGGGCGCGACAGCAGCATTTCGCTCTGGATCATGCCGGGCTGGAATTCCAGGCGGCGCCGGTCGCCACAGGTATGCACCTGCGGGGCAAGTGGGGTGGTGCTTCTGTTTTCCGGCATGGGACGACTTCGCTGAGTGGACTGGGGGAGATGCTTTGTTGCATTCAGAGAAATCTGATAAGCTCCCGTGAGCATACCCGATTAATCCGCGCCGAGCATGCGTATATGTAGATGTATACGGCGCGCGGCGGCACGGCCGCGCAGTCGGGCACCATGGAGACAAGCATGTTTTTGGATCACCCCATTATTACGGCGACGAACAGTTTTACGGAGCCTGACCGCATCGAGCGGCTGACGCGCGTGTATGGCTACGCGGCGGCGCTGGCCGACCAGGCCGACAATGTCGGCTTCATTGAAAAAGTGGCGCAGATCCACGACCACAAGGGCACCCTCATCGTGTTCTGGCACGAGGCACCCAGCGACGTGGAGAAGCAGTATTTCGTGCAGGCGTGGGCCAGCAAGGTCGGCGACGGCAGCACCAATGTCGAGCACGAAATCTGACCTGGCGCGCCGCGCCTGCGCATCGATAGCGTAGCCCATGGATATCAAGACCCTGGTACTGGCCCTGGCGCTCGGCAACCTGAGCCTGTGCGCTGCCCTGTTCTTCTTCGAGTACGAGCGCAAGAAGTCGCTCAGCATGTCCACCTGGGCGGTGGCCAAGCAATGCCAGGCCGTGGCCTGGTGCCTGCTGTACTTCCGCGGCGTGCTGCCCGATTTCCTCTCCATCTTGTTGGGTAACAGCCTGCTGTTTGCCGGCATGGCGCTCGATGCGGGCGCGCTGTGGCAGGCGGCCGGGCGCAGCGGCTGGCGCCGTTATGTCTTGCCGGCGCTGGGGCTGTCGGTGGCCCTGTTTGCCGCCTGTTATCTGTTCGATGTGGCGCCGCTGCTGCGCAGCGCCGGCGGTTCGCTGATCGTGGCCGGTTTCTTCCTCGCCGGCGTGGCCGCCCTGTGCCTCAAGTGGCGCGAGGCGAGCATGCTGCGCCGTTTCCTCGTCGTCAGCATGGGCTTGCTGTCGCTGCTGATCGCCGCGCGCGGCGTGCTGGCTGCCGCCGTCCCCGATTTTGACGCGGAGCTGCTGCAGCTGGCCGGTTTTGGCGCCCTGTACCTGATGATGCTGACGAATGCTTTCGGCTACCTGCTGCTGTCGCGTGAAAAACTGGGCGGCGAGCTGGCGCGCCTGGAAGTGCTCGATGCGGCCACGGGCGTGCCGAACCGGCGCGGCTTTTACCAGGCGCTGGCGCCATGGATGGCACTGGCGCGCCGGCCTGGCTTGCCGACGGCGCTGGTGGTGCTCAATATCGATCACTTTAAAAGAGTCAACGACAGCTATGGCCATCCGGTGGGCGATGCGGTGCTGAAAACCATCGTCGACACGTGCCGCCAGCAGTTGCGCGACAGCGACCTGATGGGCCGCCTGGGCGGCGCCGAATTCGCCATCCAGCTGCCGCGCACGACCCTGGCCGATGCGCTGATGGTGGCCGAGCGCATCCGCGCCGCCGTCGAAGTGCTGCCCGTCAAGACGGAGCGCGCCGTGCTGCAGCTGACGGCCAGCCTGGGCGTGACCACCATCCGCGCCGAGGACAGCACCGTCAGCCTGTTCAAGCGCGCCGACGAGGCGCTGCAGGCGGCCAAGCAGGCGGGCCGCAACAGGGTAGTGGAAGCGCAGGGTGCCAGCACCCTGGACATTTAATTCAGCCCAAGCCCGCTTACTTCTTGCGCGAGCCCAGCCAGCTGGGTTCCTTGCCGCATTCTTTAGGCAAGAACAAGGCATCGAGGCCGGGATCGCAGCGATGGTCAGGCGCCTTCATCGGTTCGACGGTCAGCCATTCGCTCTTGGGCAGGATCTTTTCTTCGCGTGGTTCCACGGGCGGCGCGGGCGGCAGGCTGTCTTGCCACCTTGGCTCTGCGGCAGGCGCGGGCGCGGTGGCCCAGTTCGCGTCGACCTGCGCTGGCGGAGTGTCCGCGTGTGCGGCGGCGCTCAGCAAGCTGCCGGCGAGGATGAATGCACGCATGGCGGCGCTGTGTACGGAAATCATGGTCTGTCCTTGGTCGGTGCCGCGAGGGCGGGCCCTGCATTATGACGCCAGCCGGAAGCAAAAACACAAGAAAATTGCAACGGCATGTTACCAAAGGGACTATAGTTACTGGTAGCAAGCAGGTGCATCACAGCAAGGGGCTCGAACGATGAGCAAGGCGCGGGGCGCCGCTACCCGAACGTGTGCATTCCCTAACTTTCATTTAAGCTAAGCAAGTTATGCTATCGAGCGCACGCCAGGCTGCCCTGTGCCGTCCGCACCGCAGTTCCTCTTTCTTACTCTTGCCAGGCCCATAATGAAAATGCTCAAATCCCTGCCTGTATGGCCGCTTGCCGCCCCCGTTGCCGGCTGGCTGTTCCTGTTCGGTTCCACCTTCAATGTCGGCGGCGCCTACCAGATACTGCTGGTGGCTGGCCTGATCGGCAGCGTGCTGGCCGCCGTGTACCACGCGGAAGTGGTGGCGCACCGCATCGGCGAACCGTACGGCACGCTGGTGCTGGCGCTGGCCGTGACCCTGATCGAGGTGGCGCTGATCGTTTCGCTGATGCTGGCCGGCGGACCGGAAACGACAGGGCTGGCGCGCGATACCGTGTTTGCCGCCATCATGATCATCCTGAACGGCATCGTCGGCATCTGCCTGCTGCTGGGCGCCGGGCGCCACAAGGAGCAGACCTTCGGCCTGCTGGGCGTGAGCGCCTCGCTGGCCACCCTGGCGGCGATTGCCGTTTTGACCCTGGTGCTGCCGAACTACACCTCGAGCGCCGCCGGTCCCTTCTACAATTCCAGCCAGTTGATCTTCATCGCCGTCATTTCCCTGGTCCTGTACGGCACCTTCGTGCTGGTGCAGACGGTGCGCCACCGCGATTACTTCCTGCCCAAGGAAGCCGTTGGCGATGAAGAGGTGCATGCGGCTCCGCCCACGGCCACCGTCGCCTGGGTCAGCGCCGGCGCGCTGCTGGTGTGCCTGGGCGCCGTGGTGCTGCTGGCCAAGTCGCTGGCGCCCGCGCTGGAGACGGCGATTGCCGCCATGGGCGCGCCGAAAACCCTGGTCGGCATCGTCATCGCCGCCATCGTGCTGCTGCCCGAAGGCCTGGCCGCCGTGCGCGCCGCGCGCGCGAATCGCCTGCAAACGAGCTTGAACCTGGCGCTCGGTTCCGCGCTGGCCAGCATCGGCCTGACGATTCCCGCCGTGGTGGTGGTGTCGCTGGCCACGGGCCTGACGATTACCCTGGGACTCGATATCAAGTCGACGGTGCTGTTGCTGCTGTCGCTGATGGTGGCCACCCTGTCGCTGGGCACGGGCCGCACCACGGTCATGCAGGGCACGGTGCATCTGGTGATTTTCGCGGTCTATCTGTTTACCACTATCGTCCCATAAGCACCGCGGCTGGTCGCCGTTTTGTCACAATCCTGTCACGCCGCTGTCATACGATGAGGGTAGTGTGGTAGGATTTTTAAATCGTTTAAATGATTTATATAGTTTAGTAACTGAGTTTGCCAACTTTTTCAGTTGGCACAGTAATGACAAGACAAGAGGCCAGTATGTATGCAGCGGTGGACCTGGGGTCCAACAGTTTTCGTTTACACGTCGGCAAGCATGATGGCGACACGATCCGCGTGGTCAAGAGCGTGCGCGACCCGATACGCCTGGCCGCTGGCCTGGACGCCAATGGCGACCTGACCGAAGCGGCCATGCAGGGCGCCCTGGCTTGCCTGCAGCGCTTTCGCGCCATCCTCGCTGGCTTCGAACTCGATGCCGTGCGCGTGGTGGCCACGTCGGCCATGCGCGTGGCGCGCAACGGCGCCGTCTTCCTGCCGCTGGCCGAACAAGCCATCGGCCATCCGATCGAGATCATCTCGGGCGAGGAAGAGGGACGCTTGATCTACATGGGCGTGGCCAATGCGCTGGCCATTCCCGGCGAACGCCGGCTGGTGATGGATATCGGCGGCGGCTCGACCGAACTGATACTGGGGCGCGGCAACGATATCGAACGGGTCGAGTCGTTCAGCCTGGGCACGGTCAAGCAAAGCCTGTCGTTCTTCATCGGCGGGCGCATCGACGCGCCGTCGTTCGAGGCGGCCATCCTGTCGGCGCGCAGCCATTTCGAGGATGCCGCGCCGCCGTACCGTCCGCAGCACTGGAAGACGGCCTACGGCTCTTCCGGCACCATCCGCACCATCGCCGACATCATCGCCCGCAACAAGCTGGGTGACGGCTTGCTCACGAGCGCCAGCCTCGATGCGCTGGCGCGCCGTTTCATTGAACTCGGCCACACCAGCCGCATCGACATGCCCGGCTTGCGCCCCGACCGCGCCAGCACCATCGTCGGCGGCCTGGCCATCTTGATCGGCCTGTTCCGCGAACTGGCTATTCCCGCCATGACGCCGATCGAGGCGGGCTTGCGCATGGGCGTGATGTGGGATTTGTACCTGCGTTCGACCAAGCGCGACCGCCGCGAACAGTCGGTGCAGGGCTGCATGGAGAAATTCCATATCGACCAGCAGCGCGCGGGCAGGGTGGCCGAGCAGGCGCTGGCCATGTATGCGCAGCTCAAGCCCACGTCCGACGCCCTGGTGAAATGCCTGCGCTGGAGCAGCCTGCTGCACGAAGTGGGCCTGGCCGTGTCGCAGACGGGCTACCACAAGCACGCCTCCTACATCGTGGAAAACGCCGACTTGCCCGGCTTTACCACGCGCGAACAGAAGACCATGAGCCGGCTGATCCTGGCGCAGAAGGGCAACTTGCGCAAGATCGGCGAAGTGCTATCCGACCCCGATTTCGCCAAGGCCGTGCTGGCGCTGCGCCTGTCGATCTTGCTCATGCATGCGCGCATCGAAGCCGATTTCAGCGAACTGCGCCTGCGCATGAAGAACCGCATCGAACTCGATATCAAGCGCGGCTGGGTCGCACACCATCCCACCGTGTCGTTCTGGATCGAGAAGGAGCAGGAATTCTGGGATGGGGTCGGGGTCGATTTCACCATCCGCGCCAGTGCCTAGAAGGTCATGCCGTGCGCATGACTTGATGTGCAGCAAGCAAGATTTTAAAAAACAGTATATATTGTTTATATTATTTATTAGATTGGAAAATCCATGACCAAAACCATCCCAGCGAAAAAAGCCGACAGCGCGCCCGTATCGATGTTCCCTACCAGCGCCTCGATCAATGCGGCTGCGGCCAAGGCGGCACCGGCCGCGAAGCCCGCCGCTAAACCAGCTGCGAAAGCAGCCGTCAAGCCAGTGGCAAAAGCCGCCGTCAAGCCGGCGGCAGCCAAGCCAGCGGCGGTCAAGCCAGCCGTGGCCAAGGCGCCAGCCGCCAAACCGGCAGCGAAGGCCGCCGTTGCCAAGCCTGCGGCCAAAGCCGTCGTCAAAGCCGCCGTCAAACCGGCAGCCAAGCCAGCCGTGAAAGCTGTCGCCAAGCCGGCGGCCAAACCTGCGGTGAAAACCGTCGCCAAGCCGGCCGCGAAAGCCGCCGTTAAACCGGTAGCCAAGGCGGCCGCCAAGCCTGCGCCAGCGAAAAAAGCGCCGGTCGCCAAGGTCGCCGCCGTCAAGGAAAAAGCCCGCAAGCCGAAACTGGTGCGCGACAGCTTCACCATGCCGGAAGCGGAATACGAAGTCCTGGGCCAGGTGAAAAAAGCCTGCCTGAAGGCTGGTTTCGAGATCAAGAAAAGCGAATTGCTGCGCATCGGCGTGGCGCTGATCAGCCAGATCGACCTGGCTACCCTGCAAAACGTGCTGGCCGGCTTGCCGCAGCTGAAAACGGGCCGTCCGAAGAAGGATTGATGGCGCGGGCAGGGGCCGCCCCCTGTCTGCCCGTTCTGGTTTACCATGGGGCCTGTGCTAGTTCCCCCCATGGTTGCCATGTCAGAAGATACAGAGATTGAACGCGCCGGCTTTGTCGAGCGCGCCATTGTCCGCCACCAGGCGGGCATTTCTACCCCAGCCATCGACCACGTCGCCGAGGAAATTCCCGTCGCGCTGGTCTTCAATGGCATTTCCCACGTCGTCATGATGGCCACCCCGCGCGACCTGGAAGCGTTTGCCTACGGCTTCGCGCTGACGGAGGGCGTGGTGGCTTCCGCTGGCGCCATCTTCGACTGCGAAGTGTTCCTGCGTCCTGATTCCGCCGAAGTGGCTTTGAGCATCGCCCAGGAAGATTTCGTGCGCCTGAAGGACCGGCGCCGCCAACTCACGGGCCGCACGGGCTGCGGCGTGTGCGGCATCGATAGCATCGACATGCTCGATTTGCGGCCCGCAGCGCTGCCGCCGGCGCTGATCCACGTCGACCTGCCGGCCGCGCTGGCGCGCGCATCAAGCGGCTTGCGAGAACACCAGGCGCTGATGCGGGAAACGGGCGGCGTGCACGCGGCCGCGTGGTGCACGCCCGATGGCGAAATCGCGCACGTATTCGAGGATGTCGGCCGCCACAATGGCCTGGATAAACTGATCGGCCATTTGGCACTGAGCGGGGCGGACATGCGGCGCGGCTTCGTCTTCCTGTCCAGCCGCGGCAGCTACGAGCTGGCGCGCAAGGCGGCGCGCATGCAGATACCGTTGCTGGCGACGATCTCCGCGCCCAGTTCGCTGGCCATTTCCATCGCCACGCAGGCGGGCATGAAGCTGGTGGGTTTCTGCCGCCAGGATGCGTACGTCGACTACACGCCCGGTATCAGTATTTAGGCAGCACTGCGCTGCAGCAGCACGGGGACGGACTTCGACGTGGGCGTGCCGGCGCCGTCGGCCGTGCTGGCCAGCGGCACCAGCGCGTTCGTCTCCGGATAATACGCGCCCAGGCAGCCGCGCGGGATGTCGTAGGCCACGAGCCGGAAGCCGTCGGCGCGGCGCACCACGCCATCGTCCCAGGCGCCGATCAAGTCCACCAGGTCGCCATCGGCAAAGCCCAGCATGGCGATATCTTCCGCGTTGGCGAAGACGACCTTGCGCGTGCCGTACACGCCGCGGTAGCGGTCATCCATGCCGTAGATGGTGGTGTTGTACTGGTCGTGCGAGCGCGTGCTCATCAAGACCATCAGGCGCTCGCCATGCCGCGCGCGGGCGCGGTGCAGCGGCGTGTCGAGGTCCAGCGGGGCGACGAGGAAGCTGGCCTTGCCGCTGGCCGTCTTCCACAGGCGTTCGCGCGACGCCACCGTCAGATGAAAGCCGCCCGGCTGCGCCACCCTGGCGTTGTAGTCGTAAAAGTCGTCAAATACCTTCTCGATATCGTCGCGGATGCGCGCATAGTCTGCCGCATACGCACGCCAGTCCACCAGGCTGCTCCCCACCGTCGCTTCGGCCATGCCGGCCACGATGGCCACTTCCGAGCGCAGCTGCGGCGAAGCGGGCGCATTGCGGCCGTACGAGATATGCACCATGCTCATCGAGTCTTCCACCGTCACGCCCTGCGCCACGCCGTGCTGCAGGTCGATCTCCGTGCGGCCCAGGGTGGGCAGCAGCAAGGCTTCCTTGCCGATGACCAGGTGGCTGCGATTGAGCTTGGTGGCCACCTGCACCGTCAGCGCGCACTGGCGCAGGGCGGCAAAAGTGAGCGGCGTGTCCGGCGTAGCCGCGGCAAAATTGCCGCCCAGCGCGATGAACACCTTGACCTCGCCGCGCTGCATGGCTTCGATACTGGCCACCACATCGTGGCCATGCGCGCGCGGCGGCTCGAATCCATATACCTGGCCCAGGCGGTCGAGGAAGGCCTTGGTCGGCTTTTCCTCGATACCCACCGTGCGGTCACCCTGCACGTTCGAGTGGCCGCGCACGGGGCACAGCCCGGCGCCCGGCTTGCCGATCTGGCCGCGCAACATCATCAGGTTCGACAGCATGCGGATGGCCGCCACGCTGTGCTTGTGCTGCGTCAGTCCCATGCCCCAGGTGGCGATGATGCGCTGGCCCTTGACGAAGATGTCCGTCAATGCCTCGATCTGCGCGCGCGCCACGCCCGATTCTTTCAGCAGCAAGTCCCAGCTTTCGGCCCGCAGGTCGGCGCGGAAGGCGTCGAAGCCGCTGCAGTGTTCCGCGATGAAAGCGTGATCGACGACGGCGGGCCTGCCTGCCGCCAGCGCCGCATCGTCATGCTCGACGACGCGCTTGGCGACGGCCTTGATCAGGGTGAAGTCGCCACCCAGGGTCGGCTGCACGAACAGGCCGGCCAGGCGCGTGCTGCCCAGGGTCGCCATTTCCAGCGCGCTTTGCGGGTCCATGAAGCGCTGCAAGCCCCGTTCGCGCAGGGGATTGATGGAAACGATGCTGCCGCCGCGGCGCGCGCAGTCGCGCAGTTCGCCCAGCATGCGCGGGTGGTTGGTGGCGGGATTCTGGCCGAAGATGAGGATGGTGTCGGCCAGTTCGAAATCGACCAGGGTCACCGTGCCCTTGCCGATGCCCACCGTGGCCGGCAAGCCGCGGCTGGTGGCCTCGTGGCACATGTTGGAGCAGTCGGGGAAGTTGTTGGTGCCGTACAGGCGCGCCATCAGCTGGTACAGGAAGGCCGCTTCGTTGCTGGCGCGCCCCGACGTATAGAACGCGGCCTGGTCCGGATCGGGCAGGGCGCGCAGGTGGCGACCCACGAGGGCGTAGGCGTCATCCCAGGAAACCGGCACGTAGCGGTCGCTGGCAGCGTCGTACACCATCGGTTCGGTCAGGCGGCCATGCTGTTCGAGCGCGTAGTCCGACTGTTGCAGCAGCTGGGTGACGGTATGGCTGGCAAACAGTTCCGGGCCGGCGCGCCGGCTGGTCGCTTCGGCGGCGACGGCCTTGGCGCCGTTCTCGCAAAAGGCAAACGTGGAAGCGTGGTCACGGTCGGGCCAGGCGCAGCCGGGGCAATCGAAACCGTCCGGCTGGTTTTGCGCCAGCAGCGCTTTCAGATTGCCGGGCGCGACCCGCTCCTGGCGCAGGCTGATGGCCACGTGTTTCAAGGCATCCCAGCCGGCTGCCGGCTTGGTGTAGGGCGTGATGTGTGGTGGGTCCTGGTCTTTCATCATGTCTTTCGGCTGGGCGAGTGTGGTAATTATGCACGATCCCCGAATGACATTGACTTGCGTCATGGAAATGACATTCGGCTGTCATTTTCCTGACATATTAGACAAGTACGCTGGAGTCGTCTTGATCACAGGGGGATGAAACCATGCAGAACATAATCGCATCAAACGAAGCCAAGGCCCGGCCGGTCCAACTGGTGCTGAGCCAGGCCACGACAGCGGCGGAAGTGCGCGAAGTCCAGCGTTTGCGCTACAAGGTGTTTATCGAAACCATGGGCTTGACGTCGCTGGCCAACGCCGATGGCCTCGACAGCGATGAATTCGACGCGCACTGCGACCACCTGATCGTGCGCGACGCCGATACCCTGAAAGTGGTGGGCACCTACCGCGTGCTGAGCGCGGCCAAGGCGGCCAAGATCGGCCGGCTGTATTCGGAAAACGAGTTCGACCTGAGCCGCCTGAAGAACCTGCGCGGACGCATGGTCGAAGCGGGCCGCGCCTGCATCCACCCGAAATACCGGGGCGGCAGCGTGATCATGCTGCTGTGGTCCGGTCTGGCCGAATACATGCGCCGCGAGCGCTGCGACTACCTGGTCGGCTGCGCCAGCATCAGCCTGGCCGATGGCGGCCATAACGCCGTCGCCGTGTACCAGGCGCTGGCCGAAAAGCACATGGCCCCAAGCGAGTACCGCGTCACGCCGCACCTGCCTTTCCCCATCCACCAGGTGGAAGCGGCGCACAAGCCGCAGGTGCCGCCGCTGATCAAGGGCTACCTGCGTTCGGGCGCCTGGATTTGCGGCGAACCGGCCTGGGACCCTGATTTCGAAAGCGCGGACATGTTCATGATGATGCCGCTGGCGAATCTGGACGAGCGCTATGCGCGCCATTATGGCGTGGTGCCTGGCTAAGGGCGGGAAGCGAGGACTGCAGCTGGCCGGCCAGCGCCTGCACGGCGCTGCGCAAGCCGGTGTCCGCGCTGTCAGGCGGCAGCAGTTCGAGCAGGAAGCGCAGCGGCGCCGTGATCGCTTCGGGTTCGCCGATGCTGCCGTGGCGCCGCACGGCGTCGTGATATAGCGCCAGGAAGGCGGCGCGCGCGGGCGCGTCGAAAGGCTGGCCGTCCGGCACCTGCCACAGGGCCGCCAGCAGGGCGGCGCGCACGGGGGCGCCGGCATCGATGGCGCGGTGTTCGTCCGCGTGGCGCTGGCGCGCATAGGCGATGGCGTCGTGCAGCAAGTCGCCCAGCTGCGGATCGAGCGCGCGCCAGGCGCTGTCGTCGGCATGGGCTTTCAGGAGCAGGGCGCCCGCCAGCACCTGGAAAATGAGGTCGCAGTCGGCCACGCCGCTGCGCCGCCGCGCTTCTTCCAGCGCGGCCAGGCAGGCATCCGTCATGCCGCGCAGGGCCGGCGCGCAGGAGTTTCCTGCGCCGCAGGCCAGGCGCGCCTGCAAGGCCCAGTAGCGTCCCAGCAGCGCCAGGCGCTGCGCCGTGGGCGCCAGCGCCACCAGCAGGTCGATATGCTGTTTTCCGTCCTGCAGCAACTGCCGGCCCTGTGGCATATCAGGCACGGCAGGCACTTCGATGCCGGCGCCCGCATCGAGGCCGCACAGGGCGGCGCCCTGGCGTATCTCCAGTTCCGCCCAGTGCGCCAGCGCGCGCAGGCCCACCTTGCCGTCGGCCGCGCTGTGCGCCGCCCGGTAGTGTTCGATGGCGCGCAGGGTGTTTTCCAGGCCGCCGAGGCCGGCCCGCGTGGCGGCCATGTTTTCGCGGATGTCGGCGCAACCGAAGAAGCGCGCGCGCACGGCTTCCTCGATGCTGCCCAGCTTTTCCTCGATGGCCGCGCGGCGCGCAGGATCGGCGCCCGCCAGGCGCGCGTGCAGGGTTTCCAGGTCGGCCAGCAGGTGGCCGTGGTAGTGGTAGTCGGGCGCTTGCCAGGGCCGGCTCTGGGTGTTCGGGAAGCGGTAGCGGTCGTCGCCATACGCCTGGTAGGCGCCCCAGGTGTTCGACGCCGGGAACTGCAGGTACGCCGCTTCGCGCGCCAGGCGCACGGCGTCGCCGAAGTATTCGCCGCTCAGCATGGCGTGATAAAAGCTGTGCGCGAAGATGCTGGCCGCCTGGTCGTCGATGCGCCAGCCGGCCGCGATCACCGCCTGCGAGCCCATTTCAATGAAGGCCGTGGCCAGGCTGGCGGCCAGTTTCGACCATGGCGCGATGGCGTCGGGGCGCATGTCGCCCAGGTGGCAGCAATTGATGAAGACGAATTGCGGCACGCGTTTGAGCTTGCCCACCTGCGCCGCCGTCAGCCGCGTCTTCGGTCCCAGCACCAGGCCCGTATGGGCGATGCCGGGGCCGGCCACTTCGCCGTGGCCGGCCAGGTGAATGGCGAAATAGCGCTCGTCGAACAGATGCACCAGCACGCGCTGCGCCTGCGGGCGCAGCAGCTCGCGCACCTGGTAGCCGTACGCGCCGAACATGCGCGCCACGTCCTGCGCCTCGGCCTGCGCGGCGGGCAGCTCGGGCAGGCCGGAATCGGTATCGCCGATCACCAGCACGCTGTTGCTGGGCGGGCTGACGGCGGACGGCTGCTCGCGCAGGCTGGCCAGCTGGCGCACCATGCCGATGCGCGTCGACAGCGGGCTTTCCTCGCTGCCCGCCTCGTCGCGCATCAGCTCCCACGGATAGATGGCGGCGCTCTGGTCGACGGCCAGGATCAGGCCGCGCATCTCGGGGATGGCCGCCTTTAGGCCATTGGGCAGCATCAGTTCGTACAGGGCGCGCGACAGGCCCGGCTGGTCGGTGGTGTTGTCGGTGGCGTCCATGATCAGGCCATCGACGGCTTGCCGCTGGTTCGGCTCCTCGTCGACGCTGTTGTGGGCGCGGTCCGTCAGCACGGTGAAGCGCAGGGCGCCGGAGAGATCCGCGGCGACGATCTGCACGCGGCGCCAGCCATTGTCGCCGCTCAGGCTGGGCAGGATGCGCCTGTAGCCGCCCGGGCTGTGGCGGATGCGCTGTTCGAAGGTGAAGCTGCCCTGGTAGCGCGCCTCGGCCATGATCTGCTCGATGGCCATGGCGGCGGCGATGGCGCGCGCCTCGGACTGTTCGTAGATGGCGATATGGCCGATGCGGCAAGCCATGCCCGCGTCTTCCAGGCGCCGGTTGGCGCTGCGCGCGCCATCGAGCAGGGCCCGGGCGCACAGGGCGATGCTCAAGCCGCCATAGCCGGAGCCGGACAGCAGGCTGGCCACGCGCAAGCCGTGTTCGCCCATCGGCGGCGCGGCCACATGGCCGGCGGCGCGCACCTGCAGGCAGACGCACGCATATTCGAGCAGGCCGCCGGCAAAGGCGCGCGCCAGTTCGCCCGGCGTCAGTTCGCCCAGCGCGCCCAGTCCGATGACGATGGCGCCGCCGGGCCGGCGCGCCGCATCTGGTTGCAGCACCACCAGGGCGGAGTCGGGGCGCTGCGGAAAGCGCCCCAGCGCGTGGATTTCCTGCAGCTTGCCGGCCAGCAGGCGGTCCAGGAAACTCATGCTGCCGCGCAGCGATTCGGACGCGTAGCAGCCGCTCATGACGGGCGCGTCGGCCGAAGCCATGCTGCCGTGGATGACGGATAGGCTCAGCTGCGGCGCGCGGCTCTCCGGCGCGCTGGCGGGGCCGGCGGCGCCGATGGCCGCGTCGAGCAATTCCTGCGGCTGCGGGTACAGCGGCGTAGCGTCGGGGACATACGGATAGAAGCGGGGCGGGACGCCGCCAGGCGCGTGCGGCGAGTGCCGCGGCAGGGAGGTCCCCTGGCCGCTGTCGAGCAGCTGCGCGATGGCCGGGTAGTAGTCCTTTTGCAGCAGCAGGTCGCCATGCGCCACCGGCAGGTAGCAGGCCGCCACGCCGTCCGGCACCGCGCCTTGCCAGGCCGTGCGGCCATCGCCGTCCGGCGACCAGGCGGTCTCGATGCCGCCGTCGCGCAGGCGCAGCGCCACCGGCGTGTCGGCGCAGCCGGCCAGGTAGCTGCAATGGCGGGCGTCGAGCGGGGCCGCTTGCAGCAGGGCCACGGTGGCGCGCGCCGCGGCCAGCGCTGGCGCCTCGGGCGCCTGCCAGCCACCGGGCAGGCCCGCTTGCCCGTCGCCGGCGGCCAGCTGCGCCCAGGCGGCGGCGTCGAAATAGTCGATGCCGCCCCCCGCCTGCGGCCACGGCAGCATCTCCAGCACGCCGGGAAAGGCGCGCACGAAGCCGAGAAACTGGCGCCGCGTGTGCTTCCAGCCTATCCAGCACGCCAGCATCTGCACCAGCCGGTCGCGTCCCAGCAGCACTTGCACCATCGCCTGCGTGCCACGGTTGGCCGTGCCCACCTGCAGCAGGCGGCTGCCGGGCAGGGCGCCGAAGCGCTGCCAGCGGTCTTTCAGGGCCAGGCGCGCCACCAGCCCGCCCATGCCGTGGGCCACGATGCGCAGCGCCTGGCCGCGCTGTTCGGCGTCGCCCATGGCCTCGTCGAGCACGGGCAGGAAGGCGCTGCCGGAATGCTGCAGCGAGAGGCGCCAGTCGTAGGCAAAGGGCCGCACTTCCTGGCTTTGCGCGAGGAAGCGGGCAAACGGTTCATAGCAGGATTCGATCCATCCGGCGCTGACGATGTGCGGCTGGCCCACGGCCAGGCGTTCGATGCGCCCTTCGACCAGGTTGACGGGGTCGAACCAGATGCGGTTGCTGCCCACTTGCAGGTGGCTGCCCAGCATGTCGGGCAGCAGCAGCACGATGGGCGCGTGCGCGCGCCGTTTCGGCACTTCGCCGCCGCGCCCCAGCGCGCCATGTTCCAGGCCGGCCAGCGGCTGGTAGCCGGTTTCGTCGCCCGTGAGCGCCTGCACGGTGGCCAGGCTGGACGGCGCGCGCTCGAAGTAGTTCAGGTGGTGCGTCTGCGGCCCGCGCAGCAGCAGTTGCCGCACCGGCGTGCTGCGCGTGGCGCCGCCGGCCATCGAGGCGCAATTGACCACCAGGTCGTTCTGCCCGCCGTACAGCTGTTCGCCCAGGCAGTCGCCCAGCCAGCCCAGCAAGCCATCGCCGCTGCAGGCGCCGGCCAGCACATGCAGCGGGCTGGCCACGCGCACGTCGGGCGCGTTGAGCAGCGCCACCAGGGGCGAGTCGGGCATCATCGCTTCCAGGCCAGGCAGGATGCGCGCGTCGCAGCGCTGCTGCACCACGGCCAGCAGGAATGCCACGGCGCCATCGGGAACGTCGTCCTGCAGCAGCAGGTTGAACATCACGCTGGCCCAGCGGTCCAGCCGGCCCGACATCAAGGTGGTGCCGCGCGCCGGGCAGGCCACGCGCACGAAGCGGGCGATGCGGATGGCGAGTTTCTTCAGTTCCACGCTCAGTTCGCGCAGGCGCGCCGCATCCTCGTCGTAGCCGCTGCGGCCGCCCAGCCGTGCCTGCGCCGTGAAGTGGTCGATATCGTGGCTGTTGAACGCTTCGCCACCCACCGTGTTTTCGCTCAGCCGCTCCAGGCCGTCGCCGGCCAGGTCGACGGCGCCGCGGCTGTCGATGCGCTGCGCCCGCGCCAGCAATTCACCCACCAGGCCGCCGCGCGAATGGGCCAGCAGGTGCAGCACGGCGCCGTGCGGCAACTGGCGCACGAGGGCCAGCGCATTCTGGATGGGGCTGTCGCTGAGGCTGCGGTGCTCAAAGCCATAGATGCGGTTGCCGTACTGCGCCGCCAGTTGCGGCGCCAGGCCGTTGCGCCACAGGCCGCCAAAGCTGCGCTGGGTCGATGAGGCCGTGCCGTGCAACAGCAGCAGCACCGGTTCCGGCCCGGCGGGCAGGCTGGCGACGGCCGTCATGTTGCCGGCCTCGATGCCGCAGCGGTACAGGCCCAGGCGCTGTTCCAGCTGGCGGTCCTGGAAGGCGCCCGCCGCCGCCAGCGCCGTCATGGCGGCGGCGCCGCAGCGGTACACGCGCACGGCCCGCAGCATCCAGGCGCCCAGGCCGTCGCGGCTGGCGCCGGGCGGCTGGCGCGCCGCCTGCGGGCGCAAGGCCAGTCCCACTTCGATGCTGGCGGGCGCGCCGTCGCGCGCCGCCGTGGCCGGTCCCAGGTAGCGTGGCAGGTCCAGGCTGCCCGCCAGCAGCGAACTGCCGTCGCACAGCAGCAGTTGCACCACGTCGGACGGGCCGATATCGAGGGCGATGCGGCAGCTGCCGATGCCGCGCGCGCTGGATAGCACATGGGTCTGGCCATGCCAGCCGGGCGCGGCGGGGCAGTCGCCGGCATTGGCGAGGGGATCGCGCGTGAGCGTCAGGCGCAGCACGGGCGGCGCAAGAGGATCGCTGGACATGCGGTTGGGATCGCTGGTTAAAAGCCGACCTTGATGCCTGCGCGGACTATGCGTGTTGTGTCAGATCAAGTGTGAGTGGAAATGCTGGCTGGCGGGGCAATGCAGGGTGAAGGCGGGGAGGGTGTGGAACTGGGGCGGGAGGGCAGAGAAACGGTCAGCATGGTTTGGGCTGGGTCTCTTCGCTATCGTGCTCGGATGTTGTGCGGTGAGCGAACTGCGCGAATTTCATGGCAAAAGTTCATGGCGCCGGGAACCTGGGTGCCTGGCATGGCATTACAACAGCGGTTATATCAATGGACTGGCGTGGCGGACAGTTCCTTCAGTTCGCGGATGGTGATGTCCGATTTTTCATGCATGCGCAATAAAATCGTTGCACCGACCGACAGTTTGCCGTGACGAATCTTGCTGATGATGGGGGGCTGGACTTCCAGTACACGGCACAGTTCCGCATCATTTTTCAGGTTCATCTTCTCGATCAGGGTATCGAGCAGCTTGTTGGGCACAAAACTCGATGGTTCGAGCGCACGCGCCCGGTTCATCGCCTCAATCATTTCCAGCTTCTTTTGCCGAACGTTCATTTACTCCTCCTTCAGGTTATGCAAGGGACGAGACCACTTTGACGCGGTCCCGGCTATAGTTCGTCATCGCAGTACGGCTGTCTGGGTGACGTAGTACAACATTCGCGTTACAACATTGATAACCAGGCAAGTGTTTAAATAATACTACGATAACAAAACTTGTGACAGATGGTCAGTTAAATTAACTGATTGTTTGATCAGTTTGGTTGACGATTGTTGTATTTTGTAGTCCGCTTTTCGTCAGGATCATGGTCCGGTCCGCCATTTCGGCGGCGGCCAGCGAATGCGTGACCATGATCGCGCAACTGCCGTTGGCCTTGATTTCGGCGCGCAGCAATTGCAGGATGCTGTGCGCCGTGTCCGGGTCGAGGTTGCCGGTGGGCTCGTCGGCCAGCACCAGTGCCGGCTTGTGGACGAGTGCGCGGGCAATGGCCACGCGCTGCATTTCTCCGCCGGACAATTGCTGCGGAAAGTCGCCGCCGCGCCCGCCCAGGCCGACCGCCTCGAGCATGCTGGCGGCACGCTCCTGGGGCAGTCCGTTGAGCAGCAGCGGCAGGGCCACGTTTTGCAGCAGGGTCAGGTGCGGCAAGACGTGGAAGGCCTGGAAAATGAAGCCCATGCGGGCGCGACGCAGCCGGGTGGCGGCGGCGTCATCGAGGCTGGACATGGCAATGCCGTCCACCAGGATAGGGTGCGCTTCGGCACCCGCGTCGGGTGTATCGAGGCCGGCGATCAGGTTCAGCAAGGTCGACTTGCCCACGCCCGAGTCACCCATGATGGCGATGAATTCCCCGGCCTTGAAGCGGCAGGAAATGTTGGCCAGCACGGGACGGGCATTGGCATAGGACTTCGACAGATGGCGCAATTCGAGCATGGTGTTAACGGCTATCGTAAAGGGAGGCACGCGGGGGAGAGGGGGGCCTGGGAACTGCAAAGGGGCGCGGATTGTTTGGCCGGCAATGTGTAGTATACGACAGGCTTATGCTTTTTGCTTGGTAATACCACTTTTGTGTGGTTCCTGCGGCAGACGGCGCGCATCGACCTTAAGTTACCTGCCGCACGGCTGGCTTGCGCGGATTCCGCTATGATGAGAAAAAGTCATCGGCAGAGGCGCCCGCAAACCGCTGCGGCAGGGGCGGTGCGCCCGGTGGCTGACCGTGCAAGCCCTTCGTGAACCTAACATTGACGACGCCAGCCCATGACCATGCCACTTGCGCAACAGCAGTCCGATTTCCGTCCCGCCAGCCACGCCAGCGCGGCCAGCGCCACTCCTGCCACGATAGCCGAGATCAGCAGCGGCCTGCTGGCGCGCGATGCCTGGACGTCGCCCAAGTACCTGTACGACGCGCTCGGCTCCAAGCTGTTCGAAGCCATCTGCGCCTTGCCCGAGTACTATCCGACGCGCACGGAAGCGGCCATCTTCGCCCGCCATGGCGCCGAGATCGCCCACGCCGTGGGGCCGGGCAGCACCCTGATCGACCTGGGCGCGGGCAATTGCGCCAAGGCCGCCAGCCTGTTCCCCCTGTTGCACCCGGCCCAGTACGTGGCCGTGGATATTTCCTACGATTTCCTCAGCGAATCGCTGAGCCGGCTGCAGCAGCGCTTTCCGCACATCGAGATGACGGGCCTGGGCCTGGATTTTTCCAGCCGCCTGGACTTGCCAGACAGCGTGCGCGAGGCACGGCGATTGTTCTTCTATCCCGGCTCGTCGATCGGTAATTTTGCGCCCGAGCAAGCAACCGCCTTTTTGCGCCGCCTGCGCGCGAATGCGGACGGCGATGGCGGCCTGCTGATCGGCGTCGACCTGATCAAGGACGACGCCATCCTCGACGCCGCCTATGACGATGCGCTGGGCGTCACGGCCGCTTTCAATCTGAACATGCTGCGCCACCTGAACGGGCTGATCGGCGCCGACTTCGACGTGCGCGCGTGGCAGCACCACGGTTTTTTCAATGCCGACGAGCGCCGCGTCGAAATGCACCTGGAAGCGCGCAGCGAGCAGTTTGTCCATTGGAAAGGCGGCCAGCGGCGTTTCGCGAAAGGCGAGCGTATCCATACTGAAGACAGCTATAAGTACACGCGCGCGGCCTTTGTCGGCTTGCTGGAACAGGCCGGGTTTTCCACCGTGCAAGTCTGGACGGATCCGCAACAGTGGTTTGCCGTCATTTACGCGCGGGTCATCCGGGACTAAGAAGGGAACAGATGCTGATCGATCATTACCATCAAGTGCGCCGGCATTCTCTGCGGCTGGCCGAGCCCCTGTCCGACGAGGATTGCGGCGCGCAATCGATGCCGGACGCCAGTCCCGTGAAATGGCACCTCGCGCATACCACCTGGTTTTTCGAAACGTTTATTCTGGAAAGCATGGAAGCGGCGTTCGCGCCATTCCACCCGGCCTTCCGCGTGCTGTTCAATTCCTATTACAACGGCGTGGGCGAGAAGCACCCGCGCGCCCAGCGTGGCTTGCTCACGCGCCCCGGCATGGACGTCGTGCGCGCCTACCGGATGGATGTCGATGCGCGCATCGGCCGCCTGCTGGCGGGCGAACTGGCGCGCGAGGAGCGCGAACGGCTGACCATGCTGCTGGCGCTGGGGCTCGAACACGAGCAGCAGCACCAGGAATTGCTGTTGACGGACGTCAAGCACCTGCTGGCGCAGAGCGCCCTGTTTCCTGCCTACCTGGATCGCATGGGCAGCGCGGCGCCATCAGCGCAGCAAGCCGCGCAGCCCACGGCCTGGCTCGCCTTCGACGGCGGCCTGGCGCAGATCGGCCATGCGGGCGATGGCTTTTGCTTCGACAATGAATTGCCGCGCCATCCGCAATACGTGGCGCCGTTCGAACTGGCCAGCGCGCTGGTGACGAATGGCGAGTACCTGGCCTTCATCGAGGCGGGCGGCTACCGCACGGCGCATTGGTGGCTGGCCGAAGGCTGGGACTGGGTGCGCAGCGGGCAGCTGGAATGCCCGTTGTACTGGCAGCGCGACGAGGCGGGGCAATGGCAGGAATTCACTCTATATGGTTTGCATAGTCTCGACCTGCAGGCGCCGGCCACGCATCTGTCCCTGTTCGAGGCGGACGCCTATGCGCACTGGGCCGGCGCGCGCCTGCCGACGGAAGCGGAATGGGAAGTGGCGGCGCAAGGCGTCGCGCTGCAAGTTGGCCAGCTGCATCCGGCCGCCGGCGCGCCGGGAACAGGACTGCGGCAAATGTTCGGCCATTGCTGGCAGTGGACCAGCAGCAGCTACGCGCCGTATCCGGGCTACCGCACGGCGCCCGGGGCGCTCGGCGAATACAACGGCAAGTTCATGCTGAACCAGTATGTGCTGCGCGGCTCGTCGTGCGCCACGCCGGCCGGCCATGCGCGCGCCAGCTACCGCAATTTCTTCCCGGCCGGCGCGCGCTGGCAATTTTCCGGCATCCGCCTGGCGCGCCAGGTGGAATAACTTAGTGCAGGCGCGGGACGGCGGGTGCGTCAGGGCGGGGCGGCGCCTTGGCGGCAGTGTTCTGTTCCAGCTTGAACTGGCTGACGAGGGTTTCCAGTTCGCCTGCCTGTTCATGCATGGCCGCCGCCGCCGCGGCCGCTTCCTCGACGAGGGCCGCGTTTTGCTGCGTCGTCTGGTCCATCTGCATGATGGCCGCATTGATTTGCTCGATGCCTTCGCTCTGCTCGTGGTTGGCAACGCTGATTTCACCGACGATGGCGCTGACCCGGCCCACGCTGGCCACTACTTCATCCATCGTCGCGCCCGCCTGGCTGACCAGTTGCGCACCCTGGCCTACCCGGCTGACGGAGTCGGCGATCAGTTCCTTGATTTCTTTCGCCGCCGCCGCCGAGCGTTGCGCCAGGTTGCGCACCTCGGACGCCACCACGGCAAAGCCGCGGCCTTGCTCACCTGCACGCGCCGCTTCCACCGCCGCGTTCAGTGCCAGGATATTTGTCTGGAAGGCGATGCCGTCGATCACGGCGATGATGTCGACGATCTTGCGCGACGATGCATTGATGGCATCCATGGTGCCGATCACTTCCGCCATGGCCGAGCCGCCGCGCTGCGCGATGGCCGATGCCGAGCGCGCCAGGCTGTCGGCCTGGCGCGCATTGTCGCTGTTGCTGCGCACGGTGCCCGTCAGTTCGATCATCGACGAGGCCGTCTCTTCCAGCGCGCTGGCTTGCGCTTCTGTGCGGGCCGACAGGTCGGCATTGCCGCTGGCGATCTGGCTCGACGCCACGGCTATCGTGCCCGTGCCGCCGCGCACCTGCCCCACCAGGGTGGCCAGGTTGGCGTTCATGTCGCGCAGCGCCTGCAGCAGCTGGCCCGCTTCATCCTTGCCTTCGGCCACGATTTTGCTGCTCAGGTCGCCTGCGGCCACGGCTTGCGCCACGCGCAAGGCATAGGCGATGGGCGTGGTGATCGAGCGCGTGACGCGCCAGGCAAAGAGCACGCCCAGCAGCAGGGCGGCCGTGCCCAGGCTGGCCATCAGCACATTCGCTGCGGAAATATTCTGCTTGATTTGCTGGCCGCCATGCACGACCACTCCGCGCTGGATTTCACTCAGGCGGTTCACCGTCTTTTGCAACTGGTTCAGGGCGGGCAGGGTGTCGTCGCGCACGTGCACGGCCGCTTCCGCGCGCTGTCCCGCCACCAGCAGCTTGTCGGCCTGGCTGAACGACACGACATAGGCCTTGCGCTGCTGCTTCAGGGTGGCCAGCAGTTCCTTGCCTTCAGGCAGCACGATAAGGCGGTCGAGCACGACCAGCGCATCGGTGATGGTGGCCTTGTTGGCATCGATTTCGCCGTGGATGGCGTTGGCGCGGGCCGGATCTTCATGGATGAACAGTTCCAGCACCAGTGCCGCGTTCGAACGCGTGGTGCTGCGGATGGTGGCGATGGCGTCGGCCTTGGCCCAGTCTTTCTCGATGATGGCTTCGCTGAGCGCGCCGATCTTGTCGAGTCGGAAAAGGCCCGTGCCTACCAGCACTGCCATCAGCAACAGCACCACGCCAAAACCGGCGCCCAGGCGCACGCCTATCTTCATATCCGTCAATTTCATACTGATTCCCTCGGTAGCTAATGATCTGTCTCCGGTGGTCTTGTTATGCAACGATTATACGGTCGGTGATACCTGATTTGCACTACTAATTGCCCAATAGAAATGAAAAAGCGGCACGGCGATCAAGCCGTACCGCTTTTTCTCCCTATGAGGGATGCCCTGGCCGTGCTCAGGCGGCGTTGGCAGCCACGTCGGCCTCTGTTGTTTTTTCGGCGTCCGTCTGCTTGATGCGGCGGTTCACGGCCGACAAGACAGCCTTGAACGAGGCGGTGACGATATTGCTGTCGATGGCGGCGCCGAACAGGGTCGGGCCATTGTCGAGGCGCAACTCCACGTAGCAAGCCGCTTGCGCGTTGGCGCCGGAGCCGATCGAGTGCTCATGGTAGTCCATCAGCTTGATGTCGAGACCGAGGGCGTTGACGAAGGCATCGATGGGGCCGTTGCCGCCGCCTTGCAGGGCCAATGGCGTCTGGCGGTGCGACAGGCTGATGTCGATCTGCACGGATTCGTCGCTGCTCGTGTCTTCCACCATGCGGTGCGAAGCGTAGGCGTATGGCGCCGTCTGCTCCAGGTATTCCTTCTGGAAGATTTCATGGATATCCTGCGCGGCGATTTCGCGGCCCGTGGCGTCGGCCACGGCTTGCACGGCGCGCGAGAATTCGATCTGCAGGCGGCGCGGCAAGACCAGGCCGTATTCCTGTTCCAGCAAGTACGCCATGCCGCCCTTGCCGGACTGGCTGTTGACGCGGATCACGGCGTCATAGCTGCGGCCCAGGTCGGCCGGGTCGATCGGCAAGTACGGCACTTCCCAGATGCTGTCCGGTTGTTGCTTGGCGAAACCTTTCTTGATCGCATCCTGGTGCGAGCCGGAGAATGCCGTAAACACCAGGTCGCCCGCATACGGGTGGCGTGGGTGGACGGGCAGCTGGTTGCACTCTTCCACGCACTTGCGCACGCTGTCGATGTCGGAGAAATCGAGGCCCGGATGCACGCCCTGCGTGTACAGGTTCATCGCCAAAGTCACCAGGTCGACGTTGCCCGTGCGCTCGCCATTGCCGAACAAGCAGCCTTCCACGCGGTCGGCGCCCGCCATCACGGCCAGCTCGGCCGACGCGACGGCCGTGCCGCGGTCGTTATGCGGATGCACGCTGATGATGATGGAATCGCGGCGCGCCAGTTTGCGCGACATCCATTCGATCTGGTCCGCGTACACGTTGGGCGTGCTGCATTCCACGGTCGATGGCAGGTTGATGATCATCTTGTTGGCCGGCGTCGGCTTCCAGATGGCGCTGACGGCGTCGCAGATATGCTTGGAGAAATCGAGTTCCGTGGTGGAAAACGATTCCGGTGTGTATTCAAAGCCCCATTCCGTTTCCGGATGCTGCGCCACCAGCTGTTTTACCAGGGTGGTGCCGGTGGTGGCGATATTCGTGATTTCCTCGCGCGACATGCCGAACACGACTTTGCGGAACACGGGCGCCACGGAGTTGTACAGGTGGACGATGGCGCGCTTGGCGCCGACGACGGATTCCACCGTGCGGCGGATCAGCTCTTCGCGCGACTGGGTCAGCACGATGATGGTGACGTCGTCCGGGATGCGGCCTTCATCGACGAGCTTGCGCACGAAGTCGAAATCCGTTTGCGATGCCGATGGGAAGCCCACTTCGATTTCCTTGAGGCCGATGGCGATCAGCATCTCGAAGAACCGCAGCTTCTTTTCCGCGCTCATCGGCTCGATCAGCGACTGGTTGCCGTCGCGCAAGTCGGTGCTCATCCAGATAGGCGGTTTGCTGATGATCTGGTTCGGCCATTGACGGTCGGTCAATTTGACGGGAGGAAAGGCGCGGTATTTGGAAGCTGGGTTTTGCAACATCATGATCGGGTACTCCTGAAGATAGGGGGAAATCAATGGTTGTGGCGCAAGCTTGCCGGGCGGCCACGCAACACTAGGCCAGGCAAGCGATCGGTAGCGATAGCAGTGCAGCGACGATGCCAGCGGGGGCGGTCGCAGGGGGAACTACGTGTACGAATGGGGATGGTGCAAACATCATCAAACCTTCCAGGGTTTTTGAAACACGCCGGCGTGTGGCCAGGCGAAGCAATGCGGCAAACTTATGCGCGTGCTAGGTGTAGTCGCGATAGCGACAGCAGGGAAGGGGATGGATGTTTGAAGGAGGACATGCACTTAATGTAAGGGAGGTTGGGGCGGGCTGTCAAGCGTTTCCTGGCGTCACGTTGTGTCAAGCGTAATGCACTTGCGCGGCCAGGTCCGGCATTTCCTGCGCCATGCGCGCCAGGATGTGCTGCAGGATGGCCGCTTCGTCGGGCAGGCGCGCGGCGAAGGCTGGCCAGCCGCGCAGCTCCAGTTGTTGCGGCATGTCCACCAGGCCCGTGACGGCATCCCAGAACGCATCCCAGTTCATGCCGTAGAAGGAAGGAAAACCCAGCGCGGCGGCCAGCGCCGCATGCAGCTGGCGCGGCGAGTTGATATCGCTCAAGTCGATCGTGACAAGGGCTTGCCTGCTCACAGTATTCCCTTGAGCAGGTTCTGCAGGTTTTGCCGCATGCCGGCGGCCACCGTTTCGTGCTGCGCCAGGATGGCGGGCGCATCCTTGAAGGGCGCCGGGTCGAGATACAGGCGCGGCAAGTCGGCCACGGCCACGCCGCGTGGGCCGCTGCGCAGGATGTCATCCGCATGTTGCTGGATCGAGTTGACGGCCGCCTGGATGCGCGGCGTCGCGGAGGCGGCCAGGCAGGTGGCCAGCGCGGCGTCGAGGTCGGCGCGCGCGGGCGCCTGCGGCAGCACGGGGGCGGCGATCTGTTCCAGCGGCGACATGTTGACGGCTGGCTTGCGGTAGGCGAGCAGGGTATCGAGCGCCATCAGCCGGTGTGGGCCGCCTTGCCCGAGCCAGCCGGCGATGCGGGGCCACGGCGTGCCCAGCAGGGCCGCCGCCACGCCCCATTGTCCCGCCACGGGCGAGCCGACATTGGTCTCGATCCAGTCGAGGGCGGCCGGATTGCCCGTGTAAGCCAGCAAGGTGGCGTTCGACGAGCGCAGCGCGGGCGCCTGCGTGGCGAGGATGGCGGTCAGCCAGGCGAGGGCGCCATCGGGCTGCTGCTGCGATAGCTGTTGCGCAAATGGTTCGCTCAGGGCGCGGCTGTCGGCAAATTGGTGTTCTGACATATTAATTGGAGGAAAGTAAAAACCAGGCGCCAGTCTAGCAGTGGTCTGCTGGATGAGGCGGCGCGCACGAACATTGTCAGCATAAACATTTAAGACAGCCTTCAGTGCAGGCAGCCCCGCTTGCGCTACAATCGGCTCTCCTTTATTGCCACTGCCGCGCGCGGTTCCCCCTCTCCACATGTTCCCTAAACGCCTGACCTTGCTTGCCCTGGCCGCCTTTGCGCTGGCCGGCTGCGATACCACCGCCCCGAAACCCGTTCAAGTATTGACGCCACCCGAACCCATTGTCGTCACGCCGCGCAAGATCAAAATCGGCCTGGCGCTGGGTGGTGGCGCGGCGCGCGGTTTCGCGCATATTGGCGTGATCAAGGCGCTCGAATCGCAGGGCATCGTCGCCGATATCGTCACCGGCACCAGCGCCGGCAGCGTGGTGGGCGCCATGTATGCGGCGGGTAACTCCGGCTTTGCCCTGCAAAAGATGGCGTTCGACATGGACGAGGCGGCCATTTCCGACTGGGCCTTGCCCCTGTTCGGCAAGTCCTCCGGCGTGCTGAAAGGCGAAGCGCTGCAAAGCTATGTCAACAAGGCCGTGGGCGGCGTGCCGCTGGAAAAGCTGAAGATTCCCTTCGGCGTGGTGGCGACCGATTTGAAAAATGGCCAGCCGATCCTGTTCCAGCGCGGTAACACCGGCATGGCCGTGCGCGCCTCGTCGGCCGTGCCCGGCGTGTTCCAGCCTGTGACGATTGCCGGTCACACCTATGTCGATGGGGGCCTCGTCGCTCCCGTACCCGTGCGCTTCGCGCGCGACATGGGCGCCGATTTCATCATCGCCGTGAATATCTCGTCGCAAACGGATACCCAGAAGGCCATCAGCTCGATGGAAGTGCTGATGCAGACCTTCGCCATCATGGGCCAGCGCATCAACCAGTTCGAGCTCAAGGATGCGGACGTGGTGATCCAGCCCAGCCTGGGCACCATGAAGGGCAACGATTTCAACAGCCGCAACCAGGCGATCCTGGCGGGCGAGCAGGCGACCTTTGCCGTCATGGCGCAGCTCAAGCAAAAGCTGAAAGCCAAGCGCGAGCAGTAGGGGGTAGCGCCGTCGCGCATTTCGTATACAATTTTGATTCAACATAACAAGGATGCACCATGCAATCGAAACCGATTTTGACCCTGGACGACGTAAAGAAAATCGCTGCCGCCGCCGAAGCGGAAGCGGTCAAGAATAACTGGGCGGTCACGATCGCCATCGTCGACGACGGCGGCCACCTGCTGTGGCTGCAGCGCATGGATGGCGTGGCGCCGATCTCGTCGCACATCGCCCCATCGAAAGCCAAGACGGCCGCACTGGGCCGCCGCGAATCGCGCATCTATGAAGAGATGATCAATGGCGGCCGCGTGTCGTTCCTGAGCGCACCGGAAATCGACGGCTTGCTCGAAGGCGGCGTGCCCATCGTGTTCGACGGTCATTACGTGGGCGCCGTCGGCGTCTCGGGCGTGAAGTCGGCGGAAGATGCGCAAATCGCCAAAGCAGGCATTGCTGCTTTGACGGCCTAAGTAGTAGCCGCAATTGCAGAACAAGCCGCCCCGCGCAAGCCGGGCGGCTTTTTTCATGGGGCGCAGTTTTTATGTTGCCATGCAAAAAAATGCCGCCGATTCTGAATTTTCTTCCTTGTGGAAAAGCTTCCTTTTGGTTATAATTCAAAGGTTTAGCCAATCACACATATACCGTAGCGACTACCCATCCCCTCATTCAAAATGACCGTTGAAACACCCTGAGTGCATCTGGCTCGGGTAACTAGGCGGTCGGTCTGACGTGGCGCAGCTACGGTAACTTTATCAGGAGTTGCCCTTGCCGCCATTTTTTTCTGGCCCTGCCGTTCCAGCCATATTAGCGCTTGCTGATGGAACGATCTTTAAAGGTTTTTCGATCGGTGCCGCCGGTCATACCACGGGCGAGGTTGTTTTCAATACCTCCATGACCGGGTATCAGGAAATCCTTACCGACCCAAGCTATTGCCGCCAGATGGTCACCCTGACCTATCCGCATATCGGCAATACGGGCGTCAATCCGGAAGACGTCGAATCTTCCAAGGTACACGCCGCTGGCCTCATCATCCGCGATCTGCCTTTGCTGGCATCCAATTTCCGTTCCACCCTTTCCCTGTCCGACTACCTCAAAGCTGAAAATATCGTCGCCATCGCCGGCATCGATACACGCAAGCTCACGCGCATCCTGCGTGAAAAAGGTGCGCAGGGCGGCGCCATCCTCGTCGGCACGCAAGGCAACGAGCCATCCGCCGCGCAAGCGCTGGAACTGGCCCGCTCCTTCCCCGGCCTGGCCGGCATGGACCTGGCCAAGGTGGTGTCGAGCAAGGACGCCTACGAATACCGCGAAACGGAATGGACGCTGGGCGAAGGCTATGGCCAGCTGGCCGATGCCGACGCGAAATACCACGTGGTCGCCTTCGACTACGGCGTCAAGCGCAACATCCTGCGCATGCTGACGGCACGCGGCTGCAAAGTCACCGTGCTGCCCGCGCAAGCGACGGCCGCCGACGCCCTGGCGCTGAATCCGGACGGCATCTTCCTGTCGAACGGTCCCGGCGATCCGGAGCCGTGCGACTACGCCATCGCGGCCACCAAGGAACTGATCGAAAAGGGCATCCCGACCTTCGGCATCTGCCTCGGTCACCAGATCATGGCGTTGGCTTCCGGCGCGAAGACCCTGAAGATGAAGTTCGGCCACCACGGCGCCAACCACCCGGTGCAAGACCTGGAAACGAAACAGGTCTTGATTACCTCGCAAAACCACGGTTTCGCAGTCGACGCGGCAACCTTGCCCGCGAATTGCCGCGTGACCCATGAATCGCTGTTCGACGGTTCCCTGCAGGGCTTTGCCCGCACGGACAAGCCGGCCTTCTGCTTCCAGGGCCACCCTGAAGCGTCGCCGGGCCCGATGGATGTTGCTTACCTGTTTGACCGCTTCATCAACCTGATGGCTGCGGAGGAGAAAAAGAAAAATGCCTAAACGTTTAGATATCAAAAGTATTCTGATTATTGGCGCTGGCCCGATCGTGATCGGCCAGGCCTGCGAATTCGATTATTCCGGCGCGCAAGCGTGCAAGGCCCTGCGCGAAGAGGGCTACAAAGTCATCCTGGTCAACAGCAATCCTGCGACCATCATGACGGATCCGGAAATGGCCGACGTGACCTATATCGAACCGATCACCTGGTCGGTCGTTGAACGCATCATCGCCAAGGAGCGTCCTGACGCGATCCTGCCGACGATGGGCGGCCAGACGGCGCTGAACTGCGCGCTGGACCTGTTCAACAATGGCGTGCTGGCAAAATACAACGTCGAACTGATCGGCGCATCGCCGGAAGCCATCGACAAGGCGGAAGACCGTTCCAAGTTCAAGGACGCGATGACCAAGATCGGCCTCGGTTCGGCCCGTTCCGGCGTGGCGCACTCGATGGAAGAATCGTGGGCCGTGCAGCGCACGCTGGGCTTCCCGACGATCATCCGTCCATCGTTCACCATGGGCGGTTCCGGCGGCGGCATCGCCTACAACGAAGAAGAATTCGAAACCATCTGCAAGCGCGGCCTGGAAGCGTCGCCGACGAAAGAGCTGCTGATCGAAGAATCTTTGCTGGGCTGGAAAGAGTACGAGATGGAAGTGGTGCGCGACAAGGCGGACAACTGCATCATCATCTGCTCGATCGAAAACCTCGACCCGATGGGCGTGCACACGGGCGACTCCATCACGGTGGCGCCAGCGCAAACGCTGACGGACAAGGAATACCAGATCATGCGCAATGCCTCCCTGGCAGTGCTGCGCGAGATCGGCGTCGACACCGGCGGCTCGAACGTGCAATTCTCGATCAACCCCGTCGATGGCCGCATGATCGTCATCGAGATGAACCCGCGCGTATCGCGTTCGTCGGCACTGGCATCGAAAGCGACGGGTTTCCCGATCGCCAAGATCGCCGCCAAGCTGGCCGTCGGTTTCACGCTGGACGAGCTGCGCAATGAAATCACGGGCGGCGCCACGCCGGCCTCGTTCGAACCGTCGATCGATTACGTCGTCACGAAGATTCCCCGTTTCACGTTCGAGAAGTTCCCGACCGCCGACCACCACCTGACGACGCAGATGAAATCCGTCGGCGAAGTGATGGCGATCGGCCGTACCTTCCAGGAATCGTTCCAGAAAGCCTTGCGCGGCCTGGAAGTGGGCGTGGATGGCATGAACGAAAAGACCAAGGACCGCGAAAAGATCGAAGAAGAACTGGGCGAGCCTGGTCCTGAGCGCATCTGGTACGTGGGCGACGCGTTTGCCCAGGGTTTCACCCTGGAAGAAGTGCACCAACTCACCAAGATCGACCCGTGGTTCCTGATCCAGATCAAGGAAATCGTCGACCTGGAACTGTGGCTGGACACGCAGAAGCTGGAAAACCTGGACAAGAACACCCTGTACAAGTTGAAACAGAAGGGCTTCTCGGACCGCCGCCTGGGCTTCCTGCTGCAGACGACCGACACGGCCGTACGCCAGCAGCGCCATGCGCTGAACATCCGTCCCGTCTACAAGCGCGTCGACACCTGCGCAGCGGAATTTTCGACCGACACGGCGTACATGTATTCCACGTACGACGAAGAGTGCGAATCGAACCCGACCGACAAGAAAAAGATCATGGTGCTGGGCGGTGGCCCGAACCGTATCGGCCAGGGTATCGAGTTTGACTATTGCTGCGTCCACGCTGCCCTCGCCATGCGCGAAGACGGCTACGAAACCATCATGGTCAATTGCAACCCAGAAACGGTTTCGACCGACTACGATACCTCGGACCGCCTGTACTTCGAATCGTTGACCCTGGAAGACGTGCTGGAAATCGTCGCCATCGAAAAACCGGTAGGCGTGATCGTGCAGTACGGCGGCCAGACGCCATTGAAACTGGCGCTGGACCTGGAAGCCAATGGCGTACCGATCATCGGCACCTCGCCCGACATGATCGATGCGGCCGAAGACCGCGAGCGTTTCCAGCAAATGCTGCACAAGCTGGAACTGCGCCAGCCGCCTAACCGCACCGCGCGCACGGAAGCCGACGCCCTGGCGCTGGCGCAGGAAATCGGCTACCCGCTGGTCGTGCGTCCTTCGTACGTGCTGGGCGGCCGCGCCATGGAAATCGTCCACGAGCAACGCGACCTCGAGCGCTACATGCGCGAAGCCGTCAAGGTCTCGCACGATTCGCCAGTGCTGCTGGACCGCTTCCTGAACGACGCCATCGAGTGCGACGTCGATTGCATCTCCGACGGCGAAACGACGTTCATCGGCGGCGTGATGGAACACATCGAACAGGCTGGCGTCCACTCGGGCGACTCGGCTTGCTCCTTGCCACCATATTCGCTGGCGCCGGAAACCATTGAAGAACTGAAACGCCAGACGGCGCTGATGGCCAAGGGCTTGAACGTGGTCGGCCTGATGAACGTGCAGTTCGCGATCCAGAAGCAAGAGATCGATGGCGAAATGAAAGACGTCGTCTTCGTGCTGGAAGTCAATCCACGCGCTTCGCGCACCGTGCCTTTCGTCTCGAAAGCCACGGGTTTGCAACTGGCGAAGATCGCCGCGCGCTGCATGGTGGGCCAGTCGCTGGCGTCGCAAGGCATCACGCAGGAAGTCGTGCCGCCGTACTTCAGCGTCAAGGAAGCCGTGTTCCCGTTCGTCAAGTTCCCTGGCGTGGACACCATCCTGGGCCCTGAAATGAAATCGACGGGCGAAGTCATGGGCGTGGGCCTGACGTTCGGCGAAGCGTTTGTGAAATCGCAACTGGGCGCCGGCGTGAACCTGCCAAAATCGGGCAAGGTCTTCATCAGCGTGAAAGCGTCGGACAAGCCGCGCGCCGTGCAAGTGGCGCGTGACCTGGTCGAGTCCGGCTTCACCGTGGTCGCCACCAAGGGTACCGCCGCCGTGATCGCTGCTGCCGGCATCGCCGTCACGCCAGTGAACAAGGTGATCGAAGGCCGTCCGCACGTGGTCGACATGATCAAGAACCATGAAATCGTGCTGGTGATCAACACCGTGGAAGAAAAGCGCAGCGCCATCGTCGATTCGCGGGCCATCCGCACCTCGGCCCTGGCGTCGCGCGTGACGACCTACACCACCATCGCGGGCGCGGAAGCGGCCGTCGAAGGCATCCGCCACCTGGATGAGCTGCGTGTGTACGATTTGCAAGGCCTGCACAAGACCTTGAACTAAGTGCGTTTGCAGTGGCCGCCGTTAGGCGGTACACTGCATGCTTATCAACCACAGAGTTCCGTGCAGAGCAGCGCGCGGCCTCTGTGGTTTTCACTTGGTAAGTCCGTTAACCGTGGCAAAACACGGACAACGGCGCCGATAACTAGCAGATAGTAGAGATAACATGACCTCAGTCCCATTGACCAAATACGGCGCAGAACTCTTGAAAGAAGAGCTGCATCATTTGAAGACCAAGGAACGCCGCATCGTCATCGATGCGATCGCCGAAGCGCGTTCGCACGGAGATTTGTCGGAAAACGCCGAGTACGATGCCGCCAAGGAACGCCAGGCCTTCGTCGAAGGCCGCATCGCCGAGCTCGAAGGCAAGCTGGGTGCAGCGCAAATCATCGACCCGACCGCGCTCGACGCGGAAGGCCGCGTGGTATTTGCCTCGACCGTGAACCTGGAAGACCTGGAATCGGGCCAGAAAGTCACGTACCAGATCGTCGGCCTCGATGAAGCCGACCTGAAAATGAACAAGGTTTCCGTGACGTCCCCGATCGCCCGCGCGCTGATCGGCAAGTACGCCGGCGACGTGGTGGAAGTGCAGGCGCCGTCCGGCCCGCGCGAATACGAAATCCTGGAAGTACTGTACATCTGATGCTGGGCCGCGTGCGCATCCTCGTTGCCACCCTGTGGGCCGGCAGCCTGTGGACCATCGGCTTCATCGTGGCGCCCACCCTGTTTGGCACTCTGAGCGACCGCGTGCTGGCGGGCAATATTGCCGGCAGCATGTTCCGCGCCGAGGCCTGGCTGTCGATCGCCTGTGCGCTGGTGCTGCTGGCCTTGCTGCAATGGGCTCCCGGCGCGCTGGAACTCAAGCGCCGGCGCCTCTTGGCAGCGCTGGTGCTGTCGATGCTGGTGTGCGCGTTGCTCAGCCATTTCGGCATTTCGCCCCTGATGGCTGAACTCAAGGCGCAGGCGCCGTCGGGTATCATGGACGAGGCCATGCGCAGCCGCTTCGGCATGCTGCATGGCGTGTCGACCCTGATCTTTGCCGTGCAGAGCCTGCTGGCGGGCGTGCTGATCTGGAAGCAGCAGTAATCGCCTCGGGTGTTGTCGGATTACGCGCTGCGCGCTAATCCGACCTACATGACATACGTAGGTGGGATTAGCGAGGCCGCAGGCCACGCGTAATCCGACAATCGCCGGCGTGTGAATATCGTAATAGCAATAAAAAAGCGGAGCAGGGAATATCCCGTGCTCCGCTTCTTATTTCAAGCCCGGCCGCCTTGCGGTGGCCGGGTGAACAGGCTTACTTGCTGCCCAGTGCGCTTTTCTTGGCGCTTTTCTGACGTGGCTTGGCACGCTTGATGGAACCGCCTTCGGTAACGCGCTCATTGCCCTTGATCATGACTTTCGTCACGCTCGGGCGCTTGGTGCCGCTGGCGCTGGCCTTGACGATGGTCACTTCGCGCATGCCTTTGCCGGCGCTGACCTTCTCCTTAACCACTTCTTTTTTCGGACGGTAGATTACCAGCAGTTTGCCAATATGTTGTACCGGGGCGGCGCCGAGATTGCCGCAAATCGTATCGTACATTCCGACGCGCGCTTCGCGGTCGTCGCCGAACACGCGGACTTTAATCAGGCCGTGCGAATCCAGGCCAAGGTCGATCTCTTTGAGGACAGCAGGTGTCAAGCCCGCTTCGCCAATAATGACGATAGGCTTCAGCGCGTGTGCTTCGGCGCGCAGTGCGCTGCGCTCTACGGGTGTAAGTTTTAGCATAATAATATTTAGTAATTCCCTTAAAAGCAGTATTCTACGCGAATGGCAAAGAAGAAATTAAACAAAAACTGGTTGCACGACCACATAAATGATCCTTATGTGAAGTTGGCGCAAAAAGAGGGCTACCGCGCCCGGGCAGCATACAAGCTCAAAGAAATCGATGAAGACGAGAAACTGATCAAACCTGGCCAGGTGATTGTCGACCTTGGTTGTACTCCCGGCAGCTGGGCCCAGTACACGCGGCGCAAGCTGGCCGGCAAGGACGGCGGCGGGGTCAATGGTACCCTGATTGGCCTGGACATGCTGGAAATGGAGCCGATCGCCGATTTCCACTTCATCCAGGGCGACTTCCGCGAAGCGCGCGTGCTGCGCCAGCTGGAAGTGGTGTTGCAGGGCCGCAAGGTCGACCTGGTCCTGTCGGACATGGCGCCCAACCTGTCGGGCATCGCCACGGCGGATGCCGCGCGCATGGAGCACTTGATCGACCTGGCCATCGAATTTTCGCAATTGCACCTGAAGCCGTCTGGCGTGCTGCTGGTGAAATGCTTTAAAGACATGGGTTTCAGCCAGATCGTGGAGAAATTCCGCGCTGAATTCAAGGTCGTGGTGCAGAAAAAGCCCAAGGCCAGCCGCGATAAATCGTCGGAAATCTTCCTGATGGGCCGTGGAATCAAGAATCCGCTGAAAAATGCCGTGGAAGAAGATGATTCCGCCCTTGATATTTAAGCGGGAATCCGCACATGGGAACGAGAAGTGCAGTAGCGTCTGATGGCATAAAAGCCTAAATTGTTTATACTGCATTTTTTTGCGTGAACGCGATTTTTTCGCGCGCACGGATCGGCGGGCTTTGGCACGGCCCGCTTATTGCGAGTAAAATCGTGTTTCTAGCTATAGGTAAAGAGATGCGCACTGCATCCAAGGAGTCTTCGTGAATAACATGTTTTCCAAATCTGCCATCTGGGTAGTCGTATTGCTGCTGTTGTTCATGCTGTTCAAGCAATTCGACAGTCATGGCGCCACAGGCGGCAGCAAGGCCATCGCTTATTCCGATTTGCTGGATGAAGTCAAAGCCAAGCGCGTCAAGGATGTCGTGATCGAAGGTTCGTCGATCACCGCCAAGCTGATGGACGACACCAAGGTGCGTACCACCGCCACCAGCCTCGACAAGGGCCTGATCGGCGACCTGCGCGACAATGGCGTGCATTTCGATGTGCGTCCGCCCGAGGAAGCGTCTTTCCTGCAAACTATTTTTGTTTCCTGGTTCCCCATGCTGCTGTTGATCGGCGTCTGGGTCTTCTTCATGCGTCAGATGCAAGGCGGCGGCAAGGGCGGGGCATTCTCGTTCGGCAAGTCGAAGGCGCGCATGATGGATGAAGCCAGCAACACCGTCACCTTCGCCGATGTTGCCGGTTGCGACGAAGCGAAAGAAGAAGTCAACGAAGTGGTCGACTTCCTCAAGGATCCGAGCAAATTCCAGAAACTGGGCGGCCGCATTCCCCGCGGCGTGCTGATGGTCGGTCCTCCGGGCACGGGTAAGACCCTGCTGGCGCGCGCCATCGCCGGCGAAGCCAAAGTGCCGTTCTTCTCGATTTCCGGTTCCGACTTCGTGGAAATGTTCGTCGGCGTGGGCGCCAGCCGCGTGCGCGACATGTTTGAAAACGCGAAAAAGCATTCGCCATGCATCATCTTCATCGATGAGATCGACGCTGTCGGCCGTCACCGCGGTGCCGGCATGGGCGGCGGCAATGACGAGCGCGAACAGACCTTGAACCAGTTGCTGGTCGAGATGGACGGTTTTGAAGCGAACTCCGGCGTGATCGTCGTGGCCGCCACCAACCGCGCCGACGTGCTCGACAAAGCTCTGCTGCGTCCAGGCCGTTTCGACCGCCAGGTCTCCGTCGGCTTGCCCGATATCCGCGGCCGCGAGCAGATCTTGAACGTGCACATGCGCAAAGTACCTATCGGTACCGACGTGAAAGCCGATATCCTGGCCCGCGGTACCCCCGGTTTCTCGGGCGCGGACCTGGCCAACCTGGTCAACGAGGCAGCCCTGTTCGCCGCACGCCGCAGCAAGCGCCTGGTGGAAATGGCTGACTTCGAAGACGCGAAAGACAAGATCTACATGGGCCCTGAGCGTAAATCGATGATCATCCGCGAGGAAGAGCGTCGCAATACGGCTTACCATGAGTCCGGTCATGCCGTCGTTGCCAAGTTGCTGCCGAAGGCTGATCCCGTGCATAAAGTCACGATCATGCCGCGCGGCTGGGCCCTGGGCCTGACCTGGCAGCTGCCGGAACACGACAACTTGTCCGCCTACAAGGACAAGATGCTGGAAGAAATTTCCATCTTGTTCGGCGGCCGTATCGCCGAAGAGATTTTCGTGGGACAAATGTCCACCGGTGCGTCGAACGACTTCTCGCGTGCCACCAAGCTGGCCCGTTCCATGGTGACCCGCTTCGGCATGTCCGACAGCATGGGCGTGATGGTCTACGAAGACAGCGAAAACGAAGGTTTCTTCGGTGGCGCCACCAAGACGATCTCGGAAGCGACCCAGCAAAAGGTCGATGCTGAAATCCGCAACATTCTCGACAAGCAATATGCTTTGGCGCGCACCTTGCTGGAAAGCAACCGCGACAAGGTCGAAATGATGACCAAAGCCTTGCTGGAATGGGAAACCATTGATGCAGAGCAAATCAACGACATCATGGCCGGCCTGGAGCCGCGTCCACCGAAAGTCATCCCGCCACGCCGCAATGCGGGCGGTGATAGCGGCACGGGCGGCATCTCGCCAAACGTGACGGCACCAGCCTGATAACGGCCGCCCCGACCGGCGGCGCGCAATCAAAAGGGTAAGGAGCAATCCTTGCCCTTTTTCGTTGGCGCGCCAGATTTTCCTGACGACTACAAAGATTCACATGCGACACTATTTGCAATTCGGCCGTTTCGGCTTCAACCTGCAGGGCACGCAAGCGCTGGTGATGGGCATCCTGAACATCACGCCCGACTCGTTTTCCGATGCGGGCCAGTATCAACACCTGGAGTTTGCCATTTCGCGCGCCGAGCAGATGATACTCGACGGTGTCGACATCATCGACATCGGCGGCGAATCGAGCCGTCCCGGCGCGCCGCCGCTGCCGCTGCAGGATGAGTTGCAGCGCGTCATGCCGGTGCTGTACGCCTTGCGCGACTGCGGCAAGCCCCTGTCCGTCGATACGTACAAGCCGGAAGTGATGCGCGAAGCCATCCTGGCGGGCGCCGACATGATCAACGACATCAACGGTTTCCGCGCGACCGGCGCCATCGACGCCGTGCGGGACAGCGATTGCGCGCTGTGCATCATGCACATGCAAAGCGTGCCGCAAACCATGCAGGACCAGCCCCAATACGAAGACGTGGTGCGCGAAGTCATCGACTTCCTGCGCGAACGCATCGACACGATGACGGCGGCCGGCATCGACCGCGAACGCCTATGCGTCGATCCCGGCTTTGGCTTTGGCAAGACGGTGGAACAGAACTATGCCTTGCTGCGTGCCACGCGCCAGCTGCGCAGCGAACTGGACCTGCCCGTGCTGGCCGGCCTGTCGCGCAAGTCGATGATCGGCGCCGTCACGGGACGCCCCGTCGAGCAGCGTCTGGCCGGCAGTGTTGCCGGTGCGCTTGCTGCGGTAGCGCAAGGTGCGGAAATTATCCGTGTGCATGATGTAGCTGAAACCGTCGATGCACTGAAGGTCTGGCGCATGGCGCACTGAGCCTGTAAGATTCATTATAAACAACAAAAAGAGAAATACTATGACGCGTAAATATTTTGGTACCGATGGCATTCGTGGCCTGGTGGGCACGGCGCCGATTACCCCCGATTTCGTCATGCGCCTCGGTTATGCTGCCGGCAAGGTGCTGGCCAAGTCGCAAGGCGGCAAGACCCGTCCGACGGTGCTGATCGGCAAGGACACGCGTATTTCCGGCTACATGCTGGAAGCGGCGCTGGAGGCGGGCCTGTCGGCCGCCGGCGTGGATGTGATGCTGGCCGGCCCCATGCCGACGCCGGCAATCGCCTATTTGACGCGGGCCCTGCGCCTGTCGGCCGGTGTCGTCATTTCCGCTTCGCACAATCCGTATCATGACAATGGCATCAAGTTCTTTTCCGGCCAGGGCACCAAGCTGCCCGACAGCGTGGAACTGGAAATCGAAGCGGCGCTCGACGAACCCATGGCTTGCGTGCCATCGGACAAGCTGGGCCGCGCCAAGCGCCTCGATGATGCCCAGGGCCGCTACATCGAATTTTGCAAGGGCACCTTCCCGAACGAGCTGGACTTGCGCGGCCTGAAGATCGTCGTCGATTGCGCGCACGGCGCCGCCTACCATATCGCGCCGCACGTCTTCCATGAACTGGGCGCGGAAGTCATCGCCATCGGCAACAAGCCCGACGGCTTCAACATCAATGCGGGCTTCGGTGCCACGGCAACCAAGGCCATGGCCGAAGCCGTCGTCGAGCATGGCGCGGACCTCGGTATCGCCCTTGACGGCGACGCCGACCGCCTGATCATGTGCGACGCCACCGGGCGTCTGTATAACGGCGATGAGTTGTTGTACGTCATGGTCAAGGACCGCCTGGCGACAGGCCCCGTGGCCGGCGCCGTCGGCACCTTGATGACGAATATGGCGCTGGAAGTGCTGTTCAAGCAGCAGGGCATCGGCTTTGCGCGCGCCAAGGTGGGCGACCGCTACGTGCTGGAAGTCATGAAGGAAAAGGGCTGGATCCTGGGCGGCGAAGGTTCCGGCCATTTGCTGTGCCTGGACAAGCACACGACGGGCGACGGCATCGTCTCCGCGCTGCAAGTATTGTCCGCGCTCAAGCGCAGCGGTCAGAGCCTGCAGCAATGCCTGGCCGAGCTGGTGCTGTTCCCGCAAACCCTGATCAACCTGCGCGTGGCGCCCGGTTTCGACTGGCAGAAAAATGCCGCCATGGTGGCCGAGAAGGAACTGGTCGAGGCCGAGCTGGGCGAGACGGGCCGCGTGCTGATCCGCGCTTCGGGCACGGAACCGCTGATCCGCGTAATGGTGGAAGCGAAAGACAAGGAGAAGGCCGAGTCGATGGCGCGCCGCATCGCCGATAAAGTGACCGCGTGACAGGCAGGAACCGATAGTTATTTCCATCTAATTCGTCTATGGCAATTGACGAAATTGGGTAGGGGCGTTATTATCTTGTCTTCGGAGTGTGGCGCAGCCCGGTAGCGCACCTGGTTTGGGACCAGGGGGTCCAAGGTTCGAATCCTTGTACTCCGACCAAAGTCATAAGCGGGCTGTCAGAAATGACAGCCCGTTTTCTATTCCGCGCTGGCATTTCATTGCTGGCGCGCATGGATTAAAATACTGCACCTCTCCGCCCATCGTTCAACGGATAGGACAACGGTCTTCTAAACCGTGAATGGGGGTTCGATTCCCTCTGGGCGGACCAGTTTCATACTGGCCACGATCATGCGGCGGCAAACTGCCGCAACGCAGCTCCTCTTTCCCTCCATTCGGTTTTCGCGCAGCTGCTCACGGCTGCGCAAACAGTACCACGCTCAGCAAATACAGCAGTGGCGCCGCGCACAGCAGCGCCGAGCATGCCGAAATGATTTTTCTGTTGGCCAGTCGGGCCAGGCGCAGTCGTTCCCGCACGGGCAGGTGCTGGCGGAGCACCTTGCGTGCGCGTGGCTGAAACGGTTGTTCATGCATGGGGACTCCCTCGTCGGTCGGCAGTGGATGCCGCCAAGCATAGCGAGGGGAGTCTAAAAATAGTGTAAACAGTGGGCCTGGCGCCGCAAGTGCGGCGTAAACAGGCCGCGCGTGTGGAGGGCGGCAGCGGGCGCTGGTGCGCCGCTGCCGTTCATGCGGCTTACTTTCCTTGGCGGCGGCGTGCCAGGAAGCCCAGCAGGCCCAGCCCGGCGAGCAGCATGGCATAGGTTTCAGGTTCCGGCACGGCGGAAATGAAGGCCCTGTAGTTGCTCAGATCCTTGGGCAGGCCCGCCACCGTGAAGGTGGTGCCGGCAGCCACGGGTGCGGCCCAGTGGAACACCAGTTCGCCCTGGCCGAAGTGGATGGCCAGGTAGTCATAGGCGGCCGCGCTCGTATAGGAATTGACACCGCCACTCAAGCCTGCCGTGGTGCCGGCAGTGCAACCCGAGGTGGCGTTGTCGCAATACGAGACGGCGGAGCCCAGGCTGGTGCCGAACACGCCATTGATATAGCCCTGGATGTCCGAGGGACTTTGTGGTACCAGGTTATCGTCATAATATTTCACCTGCAGTGCTGGCGATGGTGAATAGGTGACGGTGCTGCCGGCGATGACGAAACCGCTGGCCGGACCCACATCCACCCAGGTGGCCGCTTGCGCCGCACTTGCCAGTACAGTCATTGCGGCCAGCATGGATGCCTTGATGGCAATGCTCTTTATGCTTTTCATGAAAATCCCCTTGTGCTTGAGACAGTCGCTTCATAGTGTCGGGACGCGTCCCTGCATGCCGGGGAAGTCATCCCATTGCCCGTTTTAGCTGCTTTTACCTATTTCCTGCGCGTAGTGAATACGCATATGAAAGCTTACTCTTGATATAAATTAATACAATTTTAATAATTCTATTGGCTGGCTTGACAACATCGTATATGGCTATGTTTGGCTGTGCCAGCGATAGCCATCATGAGGTTGGGAAATGGCGTGACAAAGGCGCCAGTTTGTGCTGGCGGCGTCTTGCCTTGGGGAAGGGAGGGGGCGTCAGTCGCTGTTGTTGCTGACGCCAAACAGGCGATCCTTGGCGTTGAGCAGTTTTTGCACCTTGGCGCCCATTTTCATCAGTTGCGCCATCGATTCGGGCGACAGGCGCTGCAAGTCGTCGAACCAGGTGTTGGCCAGGTCGACCAATTCATACATTTCGCGCATGCGCTCCTGCGCATACTGGTCCACGGGTTCCGTGGCCGGCGCCAGCAGCGATTCGCGCAGCACCGTCAGGGTGGGGGCCACTTCGCGGCGGCGGCGCTCGGCGGCCACCACGCGGAAGATTTGCCACACATCGCCCAGCGAGGAAAAATACTCGCGCCGATCACCGGGAATGCGCGACTGGCGTATCAAGCCCCAGCCCTGCAATTCCTTGAGGCCGATGCTCACGTTCGAGCGTGAAAAACTCAGGTGTTCCGCGATTTCATCCGCGTGTAAAGGATGCTCCGCGACAAACAACAAGGCGTACACTTGCCCCACCGTACGGTTAAAGCCCCAGCGGCTGCCCATCTCGCCGAAATGGCTGACGAAGGTCAGGATCAGCGGCGTCATTTGGATATGTTGAGTTTTCATAATTATCTGAATTTTTTCACGCCGCACCCGCAGGGTCAATTGATATATGTCATGTTTCGCAGTATTATACAAAATATCGAATTTACAGAAAATTCTGAAAACTCAAAAAATATAGATATGCCGATCACGCCCTTGTCCTTGCCCCGCTTTATTCTTCCCCGTGTCGCCAGCCTGGCGCAGGGCGGTGCCGCCTTGCTGTGGCTGCCACAAGCGGCCTTGCTGGCCTGGGCCGTGCAAGCCATGCAGGGCGGTGCGCCCTGGCGTGCGGCCCTGCTGTCGGCCGCTGGCGTGCTGCTGCTGGGTGTGCTGCGCGCCGGCTGCGAAGCGTGGGGCGCGCGGCGCATGTATGCGGCGGCGCGCGAGCACCTGTCGACCTTGCGCGCGCAAGTGGCGCAAGCGCTGGCGCAGCGTTCGCCGCTGGACCGCCAGCGCGCCCAGTCGGGACAGGCGGCCAGCATCATCGCCGAACAGGCCGAAGCCATCGTGCCGTATCTGGTTCGCTACAAGCCGGCACGCTGGAAAGTCATGCTCGTACCGCTCGTGATCCTCGCCGTGGTGACGCCGCTGTCGTGGATCGCCGCCTTGATCCTGCTCATCGCCGCGCCCCTGATTCCCGTCTTCATGGCCCTCGTCGGCATGGGCGCGCAAGCGGCCAGCCGCGCGCAGATGGTGGAAATGGGCAGCATGAACGCCTTTCTGCTGGACCGCCTGCGCGGCCTGGCCACCTTGCGCGCGCTCGACGCCGTCGACGCCACGGCTGAACGGCTGGACGCCTCGTCGCAATCCGTGCGCCGGCGCACGATGGTGGTGCTGCGCATCGCTTTTTTGTCGTCCGCCGTGCTGGAACTGTTTTCCGCGCTGGGCGTGGCCATGGTGGCGGCGTTTATCGGTTTCTCCTTGTTGGGCAGCATCAATTTCGGCACCTGGGGCCGGGAACTGAACCTGGGGCAGGGCTTGTTCATCCTGCTGCTGGCGCCCGCGTTTTTCGAGCCCTTGCGCGAACTGGCCGCCGTCTGGCATGACAAGGCAGCCGGCGAAGCGGGCCTGGCCGGCTTGCACGACCTGGCGGGCGAGGGCGTGCCCCTGCCTGGCGCGCAGGTACTGCCTGCCGTCGTCTCCGCCGCAGCCATGGCGGTGGCGGCACCGCCCGCCGTGGAGCTCCGGCAATTGCGCTTTGCCCATCCTGGCGAAGCGCCCGTGTTCGACGGCTTCGACTTGAAGGTGCTTGCCGGCGAGCACGTCGCCTTGCTGGGCGCCAGCGGCGCCGGCAAGACCACCTTGCTGTCCTTGCTGGCCGGCTTGCTGCCCGCCAGCGGCGGCGAGATCCGCATCGGCGGCGTGCGACTGACCGACAGCACCGTCAATACCTTGCGCCAGCGCATGGCCTGGATGGGGCAGCGCCCGCACGTGTTTGCCGCGTCCGTCAGCCAGAACGTGACCCTGGGCCGCGTTGGCGCGAATGCCGCGCAAGTGACGCAGGCCCTGCACCTGGCCGACCTGGCTGCCGTGGCGCAGGCGCAGCCGGCCGTCATGCTCAGCGATGGCGGCCAGGGCTTGTCCGGTGGCGAAGCCGTGCGCCTGGCCCTGGCCCGCGTGGCCCTGCATCCGCATGCCGACCTGCTGCTGGTCGATGAACCGACGGCGCACCTGGACAGCGAAACGGCGGCGCGCGTGACGGATGCCTTGCTGGCACTGGCGAAAGGCAAGACGATGATTGTCGCCACACACGACCCCGTGCTGGCCGGCCGCCTGCAGCGCACGGTGCAGGTCGATGCCCGAGCCCTGGTACAGGAGCAGCAGGCATGAAATATTCACTGATACGCAACCCCGTCCTGCGCCAGTTGCTGCTGGCCCAGCCCGGCAAGCTGATCGGCGGCGCCTTGCTGGCGGCCCTGACGGCGGTGTCCGGCATGGCGTTATTGGGCTTGTCCGGCTGGTTTATTACCGCCACCTCGATCGCCGGCCTGCATGCGTCCACCGCGATCCTGTTCGACGTGTTCGGCCCGTCGGCCGGCATCCGCCTGCTGGCCATTGGCCGCACGGGCTCGCGCTATGCGGAGCGCCTCGTCACGCACGACGCCACGTTCGCCGCGCTGGCCAGCATCCGCGTGCGGCTGTTCCGCGGCTGGTCGCGCCCGGAAGCGGCCTGCCGCCTGCTGCGCCAGCCCGCCAAGCTGCTGTTCCGGCTGACGGCCGATATCGACGCGCTCGAATCGCTGTACTTGCGCCTGCTGGTGCCTGCCTTCACGGCCTTGTGCGCGGCCTTGCTGGCCGGCGTGGCGCTGGGCGTGATGCAGTGGCAGCTGGGCCTGGGGCTGGCTGCATGGCTGCTGGCCGCCGGCGGCGGCATCAGCTGGGCCGTGGCGCAGCGCGCCCGCCGTCCCGCCATCGTGCGTTCGCGCGCCATTGAAAAATTGCGTTCGGGCACCATCGACCTGGTGGCGGGCCAGACGGATCTGGTGATGGCGGGCCGCATCGACGCCCAATGCGCGGCGCTGGCGCAGATCGACCGCTCGCTGGCGCAAGCCGATTTTGCCCTGCTGCGCCTGGAGACGGCTGCCGGCGCCGCGTATGGCGTGGCGGGCAGTGCGACCCTGGCTGGCGTGCTGTTGGCCGTGGCCGCGCTGCTGGAGCAGCAGGCGCTGAACGTGCCGCTGGCGGCCCTGGCCCTGCTGATCGCCCTGACGGCCGTGGAACCGTTTGCGGGACTGCGCCGCGGCGCGCTGGAAGCGGGCCGCATGCTGCTGGCCATGCGCCGTCTGGCGCCGCGCCTGGCCGGACGGGACGTAGCGGTGCCGCCCGTGGATGCCGCGCCGGGCTTGCGCCTGGAACGCGTGAGCGCCGCCCATGCGGGCAGCCATGTGGCCATCTTGCATGACGTATCGCTGCACATCGCGGACGGCGAGCGCGTGGCCTTGATCGGCCCCAGCGGCGCGGGCAAGTCGACCTTGCTGGCCATCGCCGCGCGCGAACTGGCGCCGCTGTCGGGCACGGTAGCCGCGCCGCGCGCCTGCCTGTTTACGCAGAAGACGGAATTGTTCCAGGACACCTTGCGCGACAACCTGCGTCTGGCGGATCCGTCCGCCAGCGATGAACGCCTGTGGGAAGCGCTGCAGGCAGCCGGCCTGGACGACGAAGTGCGGGCCTTCGCGGACGGCTTGGGCACCATGCTGGGCGAGGGCGGCTTGGGCTTGTCGGGCGGCCAGGCGCGGCGCCTGGCGCTGGCGCGGCTGTTCCTGCACGAGTCGACCTTGTGGCTGCTCGACGAAGCGACGGAAGCGCTGAATGCGCAGACGGCAAGCGATGTCCTGCAGCGCATGCGCGCGCGCAGCGAAGGGCGCAGCTTGCTGATCGCAACCCACTTGCGGCGCGAAGCGGCGCTGGCGGACCGGCTGCTGCGCATCCGCGACGGCCGTATCGTCGAAGAGCTGCGGCGCGGCACGGATGGCTTCGAAGCGGCCCTGGCGGGCTTGCGGGGGGATTAACAAGAACGGAGACAGGCGGTACCGCAGGCCTGCCTGAGGGCAGCGGAACCAATCGAATCGCATCAGATAGATACCAAGTTTACAATTACAGTAGGGAAACACCAAGGAAATCATATGGACTTCGATATTGTCGCTTTATCCAGACTGCAGTTCGCGCTGACAGCTCTGTACCACTTTATATTTGTTCCGCTGACGATCGGCCTGTCAGTGATCCTCGCCATCATGGAGACGGTTTACGTGATGACGAACCGCCCCATCTGGCGCGACATGACCAAGTTCTGGGGTGTCTTGTTCGGCATCAACTTCGCCATGGGCGTGGCGACGGGCATCGTCATGGAATTCCAGTTCGGCATGAACTGGAGCTATTACAGCCATTATGTGGGCGACATTTTCGGCGCGCCGCTGGCCATCGAGGGCTTGATGGCCTTCTTCCTGGAAGCGACCTTCGTCGGCCTGTTCTTCTTCGGCTGGGACAAGCTGTCGAAGCGGGGCCACCTGGTCACGACCTGGCTGGTGGCCATCGGTTCGAACTTCTCGGCCCTGTGGATCCTGATCGCCAACGGCTGGATGCAAAATCCCGTCGGCGCGGCCTTCAATCCGCAAACCATGCGCATGGAAGTGACGGATTTCGGCGCCGTGCTGACGAATCCCGTGGCACAGGCGAAATTCGTGCACACGGTGTCGGCCGGCTATACGGCCGCTGCCATCTTCGTGCTGGGTATTTCCGCCTGGTATCTGCTGAAGGGCCGCCACGTGCAGCTGGCCAAGCGCTCGATGACGGTGGCCGCCTCGTTCGGCCTGGCCGCCTCGCTGTCGGTGGTGGTGCTCGGTGATGAAAGCGGCTACCTGTCGTCCGAACATCAAAAGATGAAGCTGGCCGCGATTGAAGCCATGTGGACCACGGAGCCGGCCCCGGCCGCCTTCACGGCCATCGGCTTCCCTGACGCGAAAGCGCGCGAAACGCATTACGCCGTGCACATCCCGATGGTCATGGGCTTGATCGGCACGCGTTCGCTGACGACGGAAATCCCCGGCATCGAGCAACTGGTCGACCGCGGCGAGCTGCTGATCAAGGATGGCATCAAGGCGTATGACGCGCTGCAAACCATCCGCGGCGTGGCGCCGGGCAGCCCCGTGCCGCAAGAGGCGAAGGACATGTTCGAGTCGAAAGGCCAGTCCATGGGCTATGCCTTGCTGCTGAAACGCTACGTGGATGACCCGCGCCAGGCCACGCCCGAGCAGATCCGCAAGGCCGCGCTCGATACCGTGCCGCCCGTGGCGCCCCTGTTCTGGTCCTTCCGCGTGATGGTGGGCCTGGGCATGTTCTTTATCTTGTTGACTGGTACGTTCTTCATCCTGTCGACGCGCCGCACCCTGGACAAGCACCGCTGGCTGCTGAAGCTGGCCGTGTTCGCCATCCCGCTGCCATGGGTGGCCATCGAGGCGGGCTGGATCGTGGCCGAAGTGGGCCGCCAGCCGTGGGTGATCGAAGGCGTGCTGCCAACGGCCGTGGCCGTATCGAACCTGGGCGCTTCGACCCTCTTGATCACGATTGCCGGCTTTGCCGCCATCTACACGGTGCTGTTGATTATCGAAATGAAGCTCATGCTCAAGGCCATCCGCAAGGGGCCGGAAGAGAAGGCGCCGGCCCCCGTGCCAGCCCCCGCTGCCATTCAGACTCAACGCGCCTAAGGAGGGCCAGACCATGATTTTGCATGAAATGATTTCTTACGAAACACTGCGCCTGATCTGGTGGCTGCTGATCGGCATCTTGCTGGTGGGCTTTGCCATCACGGACGGCTTCGACCTGGGCACGGGCATCCTGCTGCCCTTCGTCGGCAAGACGGACCTGGAACGCAGGGTCGTCATCAACAGTATCGGTCCCGTGTGGGAGGGCAACCAGGTGTGGCTGATCCTCGGCGGCGGCGCCATCTTTGCCGCCTGGCCGCAACTGTACGCCGTCTCGTTCTCGGGCTTTTACCTGGCCATGTTCGTCATCCTCGTGGCGCTGATCGTGCGTCCCGTGGCCTTCAAATTCCGCAGCAAGCGCGAAGATCCGCGCTGGCGCGCCCGTTGGGATGCGGCCCTGTTCGTGGGCGGTTTCGTGCCGGCCCTGATCTGCGGCGTGGCGATCGGCAACGTGCTGCAAGGCGTGCCGTTCCGTTTCTCGCCAGACATGCACATCTTCTATGACGGCAGCTTCTTTGCGCTGCTCAACCCGTTCGCCCTGCTGTGCGGCCTCGTCTCGGTCGCCATGCTGGTGATGCACGGCGCCACCTGGCTGCAGCTGAAAACGGATGGCGCCGTGGCCGAACGGGCGCGCCGCTACGGCAGCGTGGCGGCGATCGCGACAGTGGTGCTGTATGCGCTGGCCGGCGTGGCCCTGTGGCTGTGGGTCGATGGCTACCGCATCAGCAGTACGGTGGTGGTCGACGGTCCGTCGAATCCGATGCTGAAAACGGCGGAAGTCCACGTGGGCGCCTGGTTCCTCAATTTTGCCGCCCATCCGTGGACCTGGATCGCCCCAGCGCTGGGCCTGCTTTGCCCGCTGCTGGCCTTCGCCTTCCAGCGTGCGCGCCGCGAAGTGCCGGCCTTGCTGGCCAGCGCGGCCGGCGTCGCCGGCATCATCCTTGGCGTGGGCGCGGCCATGTTCCCGTTCATCCTGCCATCGTCGATCGACCCGCGCGCCAGCCTGACGGTGTGGGATTCCTCGTCCAGCCACATGACCCTGTTCATCATGCTGGTCGTCACGGCCGTCTTCATTCCCCTCATCGTGGCGTACACGACGTGGGTATATAAAGTGCTGTGGGGCAAGGTTGATGAAAAAGCAATCAAGGACGACAGCGGTCACGCCTACTAAGAATCAACGAAAGGATATAACTATGTGGTATTTCGCCTGGATACTGGGACTTCCGCTGGCGGCGACTTTCGCCGTGCTCAACGCGATGTGGTATGAAATCGCCGATGGCGACACGACGCCCGAGCAGTACCGCGACACCTCGAAATAGGAAGGTGCCGGCTAGACTGGCCCCGCCCCGTGCGCATGCATCGGGCGGGGCTTTTACTTTTATCACAGCAAAATGAATTCGCCGCGGATGCGCAGCTTCATGCCGCGCGGCGCATCGGCGCCCGCCGCCACGGCCCAGGCCGTGATCCATTGCGCGCAGCGTTCCCGTTCGGCCGCGTCGTGCAAGCGTTGCAGGCGTGCACCGGCCCGGTCGATGCGCTGGGCCAGATACAGGCGCTGATCGATGGGATCCGTCTTTTTGCTGTAATGCTGCATGGCTTTTCCTTCCCGCGTGGCAACTTCATTTGTCATGGCATAGCCATGTACGCGCGGGCGGGGCGGCCGGATTCAGTTTCGGCAAAAAAAAAGCCACCGCAAGGGTGGCTGATGGAGGGAGATGTCTTCAGGAGGGCGTCTTGCCGGCCGGTTTTGGGGTGGCAATGGCGATCGGGTCGCTGGCCGGAAAGCTTTCCTTCAGCGCTTCATCGAGCGCTTCCTCCGCATGGCTTTCATTGGCCGGCGTGGGCGAATCGCGCTCCGGTGGCGGGGCGGGTGCGGTGGCGGCGTTGGTGCTCGAATGCATGATGATCCCCTTGCGGTGGTGCGCCAGGCGGCCGGAATGGCCGTGGCGCGTGCTGATGCTTCCAGCCTAGCACATCGCGCAAAAAAGGCGCGCCCGCTGCGCCTGCCGACGGGGACGGTGGCGGCGTCTGCTACACTGCGCTCCACTTTTATCGACGGAACCGCCATGACCTCCCTTTCCTTGCCGTACCGCGCCACCGCCTTTGACGCCTGTGCCTGGCTGGCTGAACAGACGGGCACGCCTTGGACCCTGGCACGTTTGCTGGAGCAGGGCGGCTTGCCCTACGTCTGGCTCGATTACAGCGAAGAATGGGCCGAGCTGTTCCATGACGGCGTGACGCGCTATGCGGCGCCTGTCGTGTTCATCGGCGACAAGGAGCACCTGGCCTCGGGCGCCGATGACGTGTGGCTGCGCTTTACGCGCGACTCGGGCAACATCGCCATCGAGCTGAAGGCGCCGGGACTGCGCGTGCCGGTCGATGGCTTGCACTTCCAGGAGCGCGATCTGTTGCGTTTGCTCAAGGAACTGCAGCATCCACAGCCGGACCCGGCCGAAGCTGAAAAAGCGGCGCCGGTGGTCTTGCCCAGCGCCTTGAAGGGCCTGGGCCGCGAGCAGATTTTGATTGCCTTTGCCGGCGTGGGCAAGATCGACCTGGACAAGGGGTTGGCCAGTGGCGTGGGCATCTTTGGCGACGATGGCGCGCGCGTGCGCAAGAATTCGCGCGGCGGCAAGAACAGCCACCTGTGGCATCCGGTGACGTTGGCGTTCGGCTTGCACGATGTGCACCGCGTGCCGATGGCGCACCTGAAGAAGGCCTTCGCCACGCAAGCGTTGCTGCGCGAATGGAAGGCGGACTGGCTGGAATCGCTGCGCTTGCTGGGCGAGTAATAATATTGAATCGAACCCGCCACGCCTCGTGATGCGCGGTAGCCACGACGGCGTCTTGTGTGGCGGCATCAGCCTTTCGATACTTTATTCACTCTCCTCGATTCTGCCACCGCCTTGCGTATAGCACACTCTGTAATCCGCCTCGCATTGCCACGTTCCAGCTGTGTTGGAGGAACAATATTGCCGTTTCTTCGAGCACAGTTCCCGGTCTGCATCTGTTTTCGCAACGGCCAGGCAAATGGAGACGGTACTGACATTCCTCATCTCACAAGCCTGTACCTGGGCCGCTGCAACTTGCTCTTTGCCTGCGATGCATATTTGTTGATTGGTCCCGCAGCTCGTCACGCATTGACGGCCCGCGTCGGAGTCCGGGGGGATAAAGCGATAGCTGGTGCAGCCGGCCAGACTGATGGCGAAACAAATCGCCACAGCAAGGCGTGACAAGAAGGGATTGTGGATTTGCAAGGTACGCATGCTTGAAAAGTGCTTTCCCGTCTAGATGAATTGGGTTGAATATCGTATATATTGATATTCTGACAGGCGATCTTTTCACGAACAATGCACTGCAATAACTGTTACATCTTAGCGGGTGGAACTGCGTCTGGACAACGGTGCTGTGCGAGCGAGAAGCCGGGCAGTTTTACAGTTCGATCGGCGCCACCTCGGTGCCGATATCGGGCGCCGCGTAATGCATGCTGAAATACACGAAAGCGCCGATGTTGATGGCGACCGTGATCCAGAACGCGGTGCGGAATGAACGCTTGCTGGACTTGTGGCGCAGCCATTGCTGCGCCAGTACGGCGCCCGGCCAGCCGCAAAACAGTCCCAGCAGCAACAGGGTGCGTTCCGGCGTGCGCCAGCGTCCCTGTTTTGCGGCGGACTTGTCGATCGCATAGGCAACGAAACAGCTCAGGCTCAGCACGCCATACACGAGGGCGACCAGGGCGGGAATGTGGAAAAAGAAAGTGGCCAGCAAATACAGAACAACAAAGAACAGGATGACAAGGTAGGGCATATGATGTGTTTGCTTGAGCGGGGGGCGTGAGTATCCCACAAGGGGAGCGATGCTGCAGCTTAAAACAAACAGCCTTGGGCCGTATCGATGGGCACGGCGCGGCGGCGGGCGTGGCCCGTTTTCAGCGCTTCGCGGTCGCTGGACAGGGCGATGCCTTCCAGGGCCAGCAAGGTTTCCTTGGCATGCAGTCCACCCGCAAAGCCCGTCAACTCGCCCGTGGCGCCGATGACGCGGTGGCAGGGGGCGATGATGGAAATGGGATTCTTGCCGTTGGCGGCGCCCACGGCGCGCACGGCGGCGGGACGGCCGATCTGGCGCGCGATCTCGCCATAGCTGCGCGTCTGGCCGTACGGTATCGTCAGCAGCGCACGCCACACTTCCTGCTGGAAAGGCGTGCCGGCAAAATCGAGCGGCACGTCGAATTGCTGGCGCGTGCCGGCGAAATATTCCGCCAGCTGGCGCGCCGTTTCCTGCAGCACGGGGCAACTGTCATCGACGCGCATCGCGCCCAGACGCACGCGGTTGGGCTTGTCGTTTTCCCACAGGATGGCGGTCAGGGCCGCGCCGCGCGCCACCAGAGTCAGCTCGCCCACGGGCGAGGGCACCACGATGCAGTCGTATTCCATGTTTGTTCCTTGATCAGATGGCGCCAGTTTAGCAGGATGGCGGCAGCGTGCATGTCGTCTGCACGATCGCGTGTAGGATAGCCTTTTTCGGCCCGGAGAATGTGCTTTGACGACGATCCCTACCTATGACGATATCCGCGCGATTGCCGCTCGGCTGGTGCGGCAGCAGTATCCCACGGCCGTGGCGGCCATCATCGGCGGCTCGTTCGCCACGGGCCGGCAGACGCCCAGTTCCGATATCGACTTGCTGCTGCTGTTCGAGCACCTCGACTGCGCCTGGCGCTCGACCATCGTGGCCGAAGGGCGCACGGTGGAACTGTTCGCGCATGACGTGGCCACGTTCACGTATTTTTGCAAGGAAATCGATGCACCGGGCGGCACGGTACCGCTGGCGAGGATGGTGCTGGAAGGCGAGAACATCGCCGCGCCCGGACCGCAGCACGCGCAGCTGCTGGCGATGGCGCAAGCCATCGCCGCCGCCGGGCCGCCCGTGCTCGATGCGGACAATTTGCAGCGGCGCCGCTACGCCATCACCACCTCGCTGGAAGACCTGGTCGACAGCCGTCACCCGGGCGAGGCGCTGACCGTTGCCTGCCAGTTGTATCCGGCGCTGGCCGACCTGCACTTGCGCGCGGCGGGCCAGTGGAGCGGCAAGGGCAAGCACCTGTTTCGCCGCCTGCTGGCGTTCGACGCCTATATCGCCGGGCAACTCGATGGCGCGCTGCGCCTGGTGGCGGCCGACTTGCCGGCCGGCCAGCATGCGTTCGGGCAGGTTGCCGCCGCCGTGCTGGCGCCGGTCGGCGGCCCCTTGCTCGATGGCTTTACCTTGCCGGCGCCCGCGCACTGGCGCAGCGCGCCGGCAGGTTGAAGCACTGCAGCCCGCTTAAAACGCCGTGCGCACGGCCAGGCTGATGTTGCGCGGTTCGCCCCAGAACACGCCGTCGAAGAAGCCCACGTTGCGGTAGTACTTTTTATCGAGCAAGTTATTCACGTTCAACTGCACGCTGGCATGCTTGCTGAGCGCATAGCTGGCCATGGCGTTGACCAGTGCATAGCCGGCCTGCGGGATATCCGTGATCGTGCCCGATGGCGGGCGGCCGTACCACGATTCACTGTAGGTGGCGCTTTGCGCCGTCATGCTGGCGCCCGCTTTCAGGCCAGCCAGGCTGCCGTCGAAGCGGTAGCTGGTGGCCAGGCGCAGCAAATGGCGCGGCTGCGTGGTGGCGGCGCGGCGGCCATCGGCCTCGGCCGCGTGCAGGTAGGTATAGCCGCCGCTCGCTTCCCAGGCGGGCGTGATCTGGCCGGAGACGTCGAATTCCACGCCCTTGGCCGTCACGCCGGCGCCATTGGCCACCATGGCCTGGCCGCCGTCGGGCAGCAAAAAGCCGGGCGGCACCGTGCGGTCGAGTTCCGCCAGGTTCTTTTTCTTCGTGTGGAACAGGGCGGCCGACGCATTCAGCTTGCCTTCATAGAATTCGCCCTTGATGCCCAGTTCAGCATTGTCGCCCGTTTCCGGCGCCAGGAACTGGTTGTTGCGGTCCTTGCTCGATTGCGGGTTGAACAGCTGCGTGAAGCTGGCGTAGGCCGAAAATTGTTTGTTGATGTCGAACACGGCACCCACATACGGCGTGACTTCATTGCGCGTTTCCACGAAGTCGCTATTGTCCGTGTGCACGCCTCGCGTATCGTAGTTGCGCGTATCCGTGCGGTATGTGCTGCTGCGCGCGCCGATGATCAGGTGCAGCGGGTCGGCCAGGCTCAAACGCGTGGCCACATAGCCGCCCGCCAGGCGCGTCACGGTTTCCGTGTGCGAGCCGTCCGGGTGGAACACGGGGCGGGGAATGTTGCCCGTCCAGCTGCGGTAATCGGGGATGAAGTCCGGGTAATTGATTTCCGCTTCGCCGCCCAGCGAGCGCGAGCGCTGGTTGCCGCCGTTCCAGCCGACGATGGCCGTGTGCTTGCGTCCCAGCAAGGTAAAGGGACCGCTGGCGTACACGTCGAAATTGTCGCTGTTCTTCTTGCCTGCGCCCCAGGCGCCCGTCCACAGGCGCATGCCTTCACCGGTAGCCGGGTCGGGATGGCCCGCGCCCGCATAGGCGACGGTGGTGCGGTTCGTGCTTTCCGTGCGCGCATAGCCCAGGTGCATATTCCAGTTACCGGGCAGGCGCTGGTCCAGCGATGTGAATAGCGTGTGCTGCTTGTTGGCCCAGGTGCTCCATGGCGTCGTGAAACTGGTGTTGCGCGGCAAATTGGCCAGGCTGCCATCTGCGTTCCAGTACGGCACGGCGCCCCAGGTGGCGCCCGTGGGCTTGTTGTCCTGGAAATCGACGCCGGCCGTCACCAGGGTGCCGGGGCGCACGTCCGCCTCGACGATGACCATGCCGACCGTCTTGCGTTCGTGATACATGTCCAGGTAGGAATCGCGTTTTTGCCAGGCCAGGGCTGTGCGCGCGCGCACGCTGCCCTCCGCGTTGAGCGGCGTGGAGAGGTCGGCCTCGACGCGCTGATCATCCCAGCGGCCCATGATCAGGCCGGCGCTGGCCTGGAATTCCTTCGTCGGCCGCTTGCGTATCATGTTGATGGTGGCCGACGGGTCGCCCGTGCCGCCCATCAGGCCGGTGGCGCCGCGCACGACCTCGATGCGGTCGTACAGGATCGTGTCTTGCAATGGCGCATTGCCGCCGCGCGCCATGCCGTCGATCTGGATATTGTCGATGCCGAAGCCGCGCGCATAAAAGGTCGTGCGCTCCGTATCGTTCTGGCCCACCTGGATGCCTGTCGTCTGTGCCAGCGCCTGGTCCAGGCGCACGGCGCCCAGGTCGTCGAGCAGCTGGCGCGTGATGACGCTGACCGATTGCGGCGTTTCGCGCAAGGACAGGTCCATGCGCGTGGCGCTGCGCGCTTCGCCCGCCGTGTATGACTGCGTGCCTTCCGTGGTAGCCGTCGACTGGCCCAGCACGGTGACGGCTGGCATGGTGACGTCGGCCGCAGCGGCGTCGGCAGCCTGTGCCGGCAGGACCACGCCGGCGGCAAGGCTCAGCAGGGCGATGTGCAGCAGGCGGGGGAGGGGGCGTAAGGCGGGCTGGTGCGAAGAAGAAAATACGGTAGTCGATTGCATCATTTTCCTGGAATATTGTAGTCGTGTGTTGTCCTATCTCGTCTGGCGAGGTGCGCAGTAGCTGGGGGGATGGCGTGATGCTGGCCCGTGGTCTGGCTTGGATAGCAGTTCCACCGCAAGGCCCGGCGCGGTCGGGCAGTGGAAAAGAAGGGCGCGCGATTCCCGCCACTTTCGTGAATAAGAATCATTATCAATATAGGCGATATTTGCCAAATAATCAAGCGTGCGCACCAAAAGAGTGCAGGCAGAAGTGCAGGCAGACCCGGGGCGGCGCATCGGCGGGCCTTCTGCGATAATGCAGGCGCTGATAAAATATTTTCCTCATTGAAAGAAATGCATGCGTACATGGATCGCTTGTGCCGGATGGTTGTGTGTCGTGTCGCTGGGCCAGGCCCAGGAACACGCGCCGCCGCCGGCTGTTCCCGCGCCGCTGCAGAGCGCCAGCGTGCCCGCCGCCGCCGTATCGCCACCCCTTGCGCCTGCCACGTCTGCCATACCCGCCGCGGCACCGGTATCGGCACCGGCGCCAGCGGCGAGCGCAGACGAAGCCTTGCCACCGCAAATGGTGACGATCACGGCCAGCAGCGACGCCAAGGCGCCGCGCATCCGTTTCACGGCTTACCGCGAAAGTTATCTGACGGCCAGGAAAGTGTGGCAAGTGTCGAGCGGCAGCGTGGTCATGGCCCTGCGCCTGATTCCGGCCAAGCTGAGCGCCACCATCGACGACGTGCGTGTGGCCTTGCAAGGCAATGGCGCGCCTGTGCCGATCAAGGTCTCCAGCGGCGGGGTGTTTGTCGTGCCGCTCAACGATGACATCGCCGCGCAGGACGGCACTTTCCTGGTGAACAAGGGCAGGGGGGAGCTGACGGCGAATATCGTCCTCCAGCCGTCTGTGGCGCGCGATGCCTGGAACGTAACGCGCGTGGGGCAGGTCTTGCAGGACGCCAGGCGCGCCGTGCGGGCCATCACGCCATGGTACAAGCGGCCGTTCGCCAGCGATGTGCAATCGCTGGCGTTTTGCGCGGCCGAGCGGGGCAGCGCCTTGCAGTTGATGGATGGCGAGCAACTGATCGCCACCTTGCCCATGAACGAGTCGGCCGTGAATGACATCAACCAACCCGTGTTTTGCAAGATTTTCGACGGCGAAGACAAATACCCGGGACACTACCGCGTCGTCATGCCCGAGCAAGCCACGGTGCTGCTGCTGTAGAGGTCAGTTTGGCTGGCGCTGCACCATTTCCAGCGCCGCCGCCAGGGCCAGGTCCATCGTGGCCTGGTGGAAGATCAGCCATTGCGGCAAGAGCGACAGCGCATGGCGGCCCTGTTCCAGGTCGCCTTCATCGACGGCGGCCCAGGCATGGTGCAAGCCGCTGAGCACGCGCGCATGCTGTTCGCGGTGGTTGGCCAGCGAAGGAAAGGCGATCTGCTCCATCAAATCCTCTTCCTCGCGGAAGTCGCGTTCGACGGCCGCGATCAGTTCGCGAAACGCCACGCTGAAATGCTGGTCGCCCAACTGCTGCAGCCGCGCCAGCTCCTGAAACAGCGCCTCATGCGCCTCGTCGATGACGGGAACCCCCAGCGCCATCTCATCCTTCCAATGCGATTTACCCATGCTGATGCTCCAGGTTAAGTCCGTCACGGTGCGAAGCGGACTGTTCCAGTTTGGGCGCAGCAAAGGTGGAAATCCATGATCTGGATCAAAAGTACGGCGAAGAGGGGGAGCAAATCAAGGCAAAAATAAATGGGAGGAGAGAACAAATCCCCACCCGCAAAACAAAGCGGTTTTAACGATGCAATCCACTACCGAGCGCCGCTGAAAAACGCCGCTGGCAAGGCGCCGCGCCGAAGGCAGTACGAATGTACGACGAGGCACGGCAACGCAGTCAGCGACGTTTTCTCAGCCGCGCGTCTTATTGTTCTCAGCCGCGCGTCTTATTGTTTAGGCCAGTGGGCCCACATGCCTTGCGCATCGACATTCGGCACCTGCAATTGCTGCCCGGCGGACGTTTGCATCGTATCCCTCAGCACGAGGGGCACGAGCATCAAGGCCGACAGGGCAAGGCAGGCCAGCACTTTGAGCGTCAACATGGTCGTCTCCTGATGAGCCGGTGGCGGCGCGGGGTTGCGGCGCCTGCCGGTCACTTCAATCGCGTACGCATATCTTTATTCCATGCTTGCAGTTTAGCCCACCTGGTCGTAACTTCAACTTATTGCTGTGATGCACTGCACCAGTTCGCCTGCTGCCAGGGGCTATTTCGCCTTGCGCCCGCGTCGTGGCTTGCCTGCCGGGGGCAGGAAGGAATCGAACCACACTTGCGTCAATTGCCGCGTATTTTTCGCCGCTTCGCGCTTGACGGCGGCCGTCGCATGGCCGCGCGCCGTGTTGGCGATGCGGTTGGCGGCGCTCAGGTACATGCTCATCCAGGGGTTTTTCATGGCTAGCCTCGCAGACTGTGGGTGGGGCGGCGCGGATATGTCTCCATGCCGCCATGCCGCTACTGTAGTCCGATGGCAGGCGCTGACTGTGCGCCTGCCCACATAGCCGGGCGGCGCCGGGGGCGGGCTGATGTAGATCAATACACGTCGCGACGGTAGCGTCCGGCCGCCAGCAAGGCATCGAGTCCCTCCTGGCCCAGTACTTCTTGCAGTACAGCATCGATTCCTGTCGCCATGCCTTGCAGGCTGCCGCACACGTAGACGATGGCCCCTTGCGCCAGCCAGTCGCGCAGTTCGCCGGCGCTGGCGCGCAGGCGATCCTGCACATATTCGCGTTTGCCAGCATCGTCGCCATCGCGCGAAAAGACACGGTCCAGGCGCGCCAGGTGGCCAGCGTCCAGCCAGCCTTGCAACTCTGCACCGCAGATACTGTCAAAAGCTTGCTGGCGCTCGCCGAACAGCAGCCAGTTGCGGGCCAGTCCCGCCCGCTGGCGCGCGCGCAAATGCGCACGCAAGCCGGCCAGGCCGGAACCGTTGCCGATGTAAATGCAGGGCACGTCGACCAGGGCGGGCGCGAAGGCGGGATTGGCTTGCAGGCGCAGGCGGATGGGGGTGTCCAGCGTGGCGAAGCGCGTGAGCCAGCCGGAACAGACGCCATAGCCCTGGTTGTCATCGCCCGCATGGCGCTCCTGACGCACGAGCAATTGCAGTTCGCCATCGGATGGCAGCGAAGCGAGCGAATAGCTGCGCGGCGCGTGATGGGCACTGCCTGCCTCGCCATCGCTGCCGTCCGCATTGCATGGGATGATTTCCGCCAGCGCGCCTGCTTCCCAGGTGGCATCGGCGGGGCCCGTCAAGGTGATTTCATGCAGTTCGCCGCCCAGGCTGCCCGGGTTGAGCAGCACGCGGCGCGCCAGGCGCCACTCGGCATATGACGCTTCTTCCTGCACACCGATGGCGTCGATGGCGCTGCCGCTGCAGCGGGCCAGCGCTGTGGACCAGCCGGCCAGGGCGGCGGGGTCGTGCTTGTCCACTTCGATCAGCGGGAACAGGGGCGTGGCGCCCAGCGCCTGCAATTGTTGCGCCAGCGCATGGCCAAAGCCGCAGAAGGCGCTGTAATGGCGGTCGCCCAGGGCCAGCATGCCGAATTCCAGGCCCGCCAGCGGCGTGCCGGAGGTAGCTTGCAGCAGGCGCGCGAAGCGGCGCGTGCCATCCGGCGCCTCGCCTTCGCCAAAGGTGCTGGCGACGATCAGGGCCCGTTCGTACTGGCGCAATTGCGCGGGATCAAACTGGTCCAGCGATTGCACGTCGACGGCCACGCCCGCCTGCTGCAGGGCGCGCGCGCTTTCCAGGGCCAGGCGCTCGGCCCGTCCCGACTGGCTGGCGTAGGCTACCAGGGTGGGCAAGCCCGCGTTCGCCTGGCCCGGCGCACCTGCGCCCAGCATGGCGCGCTGCGCCCGCACGGCCCGTTTTGCCTTGCGGCGGCCCAGGTACAACATCCAGCCCGTGATGGCGAACAGGGGCAGGCCCAGGCTGGCCAGGGTGACGATGATACGGCCCGGCAAGCCAAAATACGTGCCCATGTGCAGCGGATAAATGATGTTGACGAGGCGCGAACCCAGCGCCTGCTGGCTGTACGGTTCGTTTTCCGTCACCGTGCCGTCGGCCGGCAGGATGTTCATGCGGCTGCGCGCCCGCTCGTGCGGCGCATCGCTGGCCAGCCACGTGAATTGCACGGCTTCGCCGGCGCGGGTCGGCAGGCGCACACTGGCCAGGGTCCAGCCGGGGGCATGCTGCTGGAAGCTGCTCCAGGCCGGGCCGATGTCGACGGCCGGCGCTTCCTTCTTCTCCTTGGACTGGCCTTTCTTGCCCGGCGCCTGGGCCTGTGCCATCCTTGGCGGCTTGCCGGCCCAGGCGTCGATATTGTCGCGCACCACGTCATAGCTCCAGTAAATGCCCGTCAGGGTCAGCGCCACGTAGACGACCAGGCACCAGGTACCGGCCACGGTGTGCAGGTTCCACAGGAAGGAGCGGCCTTTCAGGGCAGGGTCGAAGGTCAGCCAGGTGCGCCAGTCCAGCGGACGGCGGGGCCAGCGCAGATACAGGCCGGACAGGGCCAGGCCCAGCAGGCACAGGGCCAGCGCGCCCGCCACTTGCCGGCCCGGATCGCGGGGCAGCAGTAGCCAGCGGTGCAGCGATTCCGTCCACTCGAAAAAGCCCGCCCCCGTCAGTGCTGGCTGGGTCGCTCCCGTGTACGGGTGGACATAAATGGATTCGCCGCGCCGCTGGCCATTCTTCGGCGCGAAGAACAGGCGTGGCGCCGCGCCCGCCTCCGCATACATGGTGATCGAGGCCACGCGCTGGCCGTGTTCGGCAGCGGCAATGTTGCCCAGCTGGCCAGGCGTCAGCGGTGCGCGGCTTTCCACGGCCACATGGCGCACGCCGGGATTCATGACATCGAGCAATTCATCCTTGAAGGCCAGGGTGGCGCCGCTCAGTCCTATGATCACCAGCACCGTGCCGGCCGTGATGCCGATAAACCAGTGCAATTGAAACCACACCTGCTTCCAGCTCCAGTGCCAGCGCCGCAGTTGCGGGGTGGCGGCAGGCTGGCGCTGCTGTTGGCGGGTCTCCGGCGCCTCGTCGGCGCTGGCGCGCAGCTGGGGTTGTGGCAGGGAGGAGGTGGTCATGGCGGCTTTCGATAGCGCCGCCATGCAGGGCGTCAGACATGGCGGGGAAGAAGGAAGGCTGACATATTAACGCAAACGAGAATCATTCGCAAATGATGGCGCACTGGCACTGTTGCGCAAAATGCCCGCGCCAGGCCGGGATGATGCTTTTGATAATTTACATCGTCGTGAAATTGTGTGAAAATGAAAATCATTCTCATTCGTGATGCAGTGCTGACCCACTTGACCGGCAAGTATGGCAGCCACTTTGTTTGTTTGCCCGTGTCCACCATTTCTCCCTCCCTCGATACTTTTAGCGACCTGTACGCCAGCCACCATGGCTGGCTGTATAACTGGCTGTGGCGCAAGCTCGGTTGCCGCGACGGTGCGGCCGACCTGGCGCAAGACACCTTCGTGCGCATGCTGGCCACGCAGTCGGCGGACAGCCTGCGCGAACCGCGTGCCTACCTGAGCACGGTCGCCAATGGCTTGCTGGTCAATCACTGGCGCCGGCTGACCCTGGAACGCACTTTCCTTGCCGCCCTGGCCAGCCGTCCCGAGCTGACGGCGCCGTCGCCGGAAGAGCGGGCCCTCGTGGTCGAAGCCCTGTGCCGCATCGACGCCATGCTCGATACCTTGTCGCCGCGCGCGCGCCAGGCATTTTTACTGGCGCAGCTCGACGGCCTGACGTATGCTCAGATCGCCGGCCAGCTGGATGTATCCGAACGCATGGTGAAAAAATACATGGCGCAAGCCATGCTGCAATGCATGCTGTGCATGGATGATGCCGCCTAAGCCAGGCGCCGCCATGCCGCCGGCCGACTACGCCATCTTGCAGGAAGCGGCCGAATGGTTCGCCGTGCTGCGCGGCGAAGACGCCGATCCTGCCGACCAGCAAGCCTGGGAGCGCTGGCATGCCAGCTCTCCTGCCCACCGCGCCGCCTGGCGCCGGGTGGAAGCCGTCAGCGCCGAATTTCGCCAACTGCCCGGCGAACCGGCGCGCCAGGCGCTCGACGCTGCTGGGCCGCGCCAGAGCGACGCCGCGCGCCGCAGCCTGGTCAAGGGCTTGCTGGCACTGTGCCTGACGGCCGGCACGGGTGGCGCCGCGCTGCTGCGGCGAGATACGCGCAGCTGGGTCGCCAGTCTGCATGCGGGCGAAAAAACGCCGGTCGGCGCGATACGCCAGCTGGCGCTGGCCGACGGTTCGCAACTGTGGCTGAACACGGCCACGTCCCTCGACATCGATTACAGCGACACGCTGCGCCGCATCGCCCTGCATGGCGGCGAAATCTATCTCGCCTCCGCGCGCGACAGCCGCCAGCCGGCGCGCGCGCTCGTGGTCGACACCGTGCACGGCCGCCTGCGCGCGCTGGGCACGCGTTTCAGCGTGCAGCCGCAGGGCGATGCCACGTTGCTGGCCGTCTACGAGGGCAGCGTCGAGGTGGCGCCCCGCGATGGCGGCGTGCCGCGCATCGTGCCGGCCGGCCAGCAAGTGCGCTTTGGCGACGGTTTTATCGGCGAGCCATACGCCGCCGACCCGAACGGGGCCGCCTGGATCGAGTATCGCCTGCAACCGGAGCAGATGCGGCTCGATGATTTCCTCGCGCAACTGTCGCGCTACCGGCGCGGCCACCTGGGCTGCGCGCCCGACGTGGCCCACCTGCGCCTGGTGGGCAGCTATCCGCTGGCCGACACGGACCGCATCCTGGCGGCGCTGGAAGCGACCTTGCCCGTCAGGATCAACCGCGTGCACGACTGGTGGGTCACGGTGGAAGCCCAGTTGCCCAGTCAAAACAGTAAATAAGAATATTTCTCAAAACGGGTTCCCTTTTTGAAAAGTTGTTTGGCAAGGTAGAAGTAACTTGCTCAACATCAATAAGGAATGCCGTGCCGTCGTACCCCGTTTCCCTGCCGTTTGCCCGCCGTCTGCTGCCGCTGTCCCTGGCCGCGGCGCTGCTGGCCGTGCCTGCCATGCATGCCATGGCAGCGGCGGCGGAAGAGACCGTGCACAGCTTCCGCATCGCCGCCGCGCCCCTGGGCCAGGCCCTGCGCCAGTTTGCGGGCCAGGCGGGAATCTTGCTGTCGGCCGAAGGTGGCTTGACGCAGGGCAAACGCAGCGCCGGCTTGAACGCCACCGTGGCCACGGGCCAGGGCTTGCAGCAATTGCTGGCAGGCACGGGCCTCGTGGCCGTGCAGTTGCCGGACGGAAGTTACATCGTGCGTCTGGCCCCCACGCCTTTGCGCGCCGACCTGGACGGGGAGGGCGCCGGTTTGCAAGTGCTGGCGCCCGTCACCGTGCAGGGCAGCGGCGACGATGGCTACCGCCGCGTTAGTTCTTCCGCCGCCAGCCGCAACGATACGGCCTTGCATGACACGCCGCAGGCCGTCAGCGTGGTGAGCCGCGAATTGATACGTGACCAGGACATGCGCACCCTGGCCGACGCCATGCGCTACATGCCGGGCGTGGGCATGGCCGCAGGCGAGGGCAACCGCGATACGGCGGTGATGCGCGGCAACAGCTCGACCTCGGATTTCTATCTGGACGGCATGCGCGACGACGTGCAGTACTACCGCGATTTCTACAATATCGAAAGAGTCGAAGCCATCAAGGGGCCGAACGCCCTGGTCTTCGGCCGCGGCGGCGGCGGTGGCATTATCAACCGGGCCACCAAGCAGCCACAATGGACGAACGACGGTGAAGCGAGCGTGAGCCTGGGCGCCTGGCGCAACCGGCGCGCCGCGCTCGATGTGCAGCAGGTCGTGAAAGGCGATGTCGCCGTGCGCGTCAATGCCATGGCGGAAAACAGCGATTCTTTTCGCCAGGGCGTCAACGTGCGCCGCAGCGCCATCAATCCCGTGCTGGCCTGGCGCTTGTCGCCGCGCACCACCGTGGTGGCCAGCTATGAACATTTTCGCGACGACCGGGTGACGGACCGGGGCCTGCCTTCTTACCAGGGGCGGCCGTTCGACACGGACCCGTCCACGTTTTTCGGCATCGCCGGCAGCAGCCCGTCGTGGGCGTATATCGATGCGCTGGGCGTGACCTTCGAACATGATCTGGGCGGTGGCGCAAGCCTGCGCAACCGCACGCGCCTGGCCGATTACGACAAGCTGTACCAGAACGCCTTTCCCGGCCCCGTCAGCGCCGATGGCGGGAACGTGACCGTGCTGGCGTACAACAGCGCCACCTTGCGGCGCAACCTGTTCAACCAGACGGACGTCGAGTGGACGGTAAGCAGCGGCGCCGTGCGGCACCGCCTGACGGCGGGCGGGGAACTGGGCCGCCAGACGACGGACAATCTGCGCAACACCGGCTATTTCACTACCCTGGGCGACAACGTCACCCACATCAGCCTGCCAACATCGCATCCCGTGACGGACTTGCCCGTCACTTTCCGCCCCAGCGCCACGGATGCGGACAACCATGGCGTGGCCGATACGGCCGCGCTTTATCTGCAGGACCAGCTGCGTTTCAGTTCCCGCTGGCAGGCGGTTGCCGGCATGCGCTACGAGCGCTTTGCCGTCGATTTCGTCAACAAGCGTACTGGTGCGCGCATCGCCCGCACGGATACGCCGTGGTCGCCGCGCGCCGCCCTCATTTACCAGCCCGTGCCCGCGCTGTCGCTGTATGCCAGCGTCAGCCAATCGTTCCTGCCGCGCGCGGGTGAACAGCTGGCATCGTTGACGCCCAGCAATGCCGTCTTCGAACCGGAGCGTTTTCGCAACGTGGAGCTGGGCGTCAAATGGGAGGTGACGCCGCTACTCTCCGCCAGCGCGGCCGTGTACCGCCTGGAACGCAGCAATGTGGCCGTCACCGACCCCGCCGATACGACGCGGGCGATGCTGGTCGACGGCCAGCGCAGCGAGGGCCTGGAACTGAACGTGAATGGCAAGGCCCAAGCTGGCTGGAGCATCGCCGGCGGCTATGCGTGGCAGCGCGCCGTGCTGACGGCCACGCAGGCGACGACGGCCGTGGAGGGCGCCACGGTGGCGCATGTGCCCAGGCACAGCCTTTCGCTGTGGAACCGCTACGATTTTTCGCCCGCCTGGGGCGCCGGCCTGGGCGTGATCGCCCGCAGCGCCGTGTACGCCTCGGTGTCGAATACGGTGGTATTGCCCGGCTTTACCCGTGTCGATGGCGCCGTCTACTTCAAGCCGCAGGGAAATTTTCAGCTGCAGCTGAATGTGGAAAACCTGTTCAACAGAAAATATTTTGCCTCCGCCCACAGCAACGACAACATCGCGCCCGGTTCGCCCCGGGCCTTGCGCATGACGGCGCTGTGGCGGTTCTAGTTTTGTAGGCGCCAGGTTTGCAGTACCCAAGCAATCAACGAGCCAGCCAACTGCCGGGGGCAGTAGCCAGCCAATTTATTCCATCCGATACATTGAAAGATAGCGATGACATCGAAAGACAAAGCGGGCGTTACCATCCGCAGCCGCAAGCACCACACCACTTCCACGCCGCGCATGCATGGCACGGCCCTGGCCGCGTTTGCCACCCTGGCCATGCCGCTGGCGCTGCACGCGCAAACGACGGACAAGCCGCAGCAGTTGCAGGAAGTCAAGGTGGTGGGCACGGCTGACCGCCTGATCCAGGCGCCCGTCAAATCGGCCAACGACAAGCTGACGGCGCCGCTGCTGGACACGCCGAAATCCGTGACCGTGATTCCTGCTGAAATCATTTCGCAAACGGGCGCCGTCTCGCTGACGGATGCGCTGCGTACCGTGCCGGGCATCACCATCGGCGCCGGCGAAGGCGGCAACCCCGTGGGCGACAACCTGTTTATCCGCGGCTACAACGCGCAAACGGATACGTATATCGATGGCATCCGCGACACGGGTTCGCAATCGCGTGAAATCTTTGCGCTGGAACAAATCGAAGTCGTCAAAGGCCCGAACTCGGCCTACGGTGGACGCTCGTCCGCAGGCGGCGGCGTCAATCTGATCAGCAAGACGCCGAAGGCGGAAGATTTCACCAACGCCACCGTCGGCCTGGGCAGCGCCAAGTACCGCCGCGCCACGGCCGACGTGAACCGCGTCATCAGCGACGACGTGGCCGTGCGCCTGAACGTGATGGCGCACGACGCCCACGTTGCCGGCCGAGACTTTATCAATGGCGACCGCTGGGGCATCGCGCCATCGATCACCTTCGGCCTGAAATCGGCCACGCAGGCGACCCTCAGCTACTACCACATGCAGTCGAGCGAATTGCCGGACACCGGCTTGCCGTTCAACAACCCGTTCTCGTCGGGCGCCAACGTGTCGAAAAACGGCAATGGCACGCCCGTCAACGTGCCGCGCGACACCTTCTATGGCCTGGTGAACCGCGATTTCCGCGACACGCAGAGCGATATCGGCACCATCGACGTGCGCCACGACTTCGGTAACAAGTTGATTTTGCGCAACGTGACCCGTTACGGCAAGACCAGCAACGACTACGTGTGGACCCAGCCCGACGATTCCAAGGGCAACACCATGCTGTACGGCACCGTCTGGCGCCGCGCCAACACGCGCACGACCGATACGGACGCGCTGGCCAATGCGACCAGCCTGGGCGGCGAATTCCTGGCCGGCGGCGTGAAGCACACCTACACGGTGGGCCTGGAAGTCGGCCGCGAGGAAACGGATCGCAGCTCCTATCTGTTCAGCCCGGGGACGAACAATTTCCTCACCAAGTCGACCACTTGCCCCACGTCGGGCGCCGCCACCGGCTACAACTGCGCACCCTTGCTCAACCCGAACGCCAACGACCCATGGGTCTACACGCGCACGGTGTCGCCGGCACGCACGAACATCGTCACCAACACGCGTTCCGTATACGGTTTCGACACCATCGAGTTCACGCCGCAATGGCTGCTCAACGTGGGCATCCGCTGGGATGACTACAAGAGCTCGCTTAACACGCCGCAATACACGCTCGACGGCAAGACCACCGCCGCCACCAGCGCCAAAGTGCACGCCACGTTCGCCAGCTATCAGGCCGGCCTGGTGTACAAGCCATCGACCAACAGCAGCGTGTATGTTTCCTACGGCACCTCGTCCACGCCACCGGGCAATGATGGCGGCGACGGCATCGACGGCTTGACGGTCGCCATCCAGAACCTGAAGCCGCAAGAAAGCAAGAGCTTCGAGCTGGGCACGAAATGGGAAGTGCTGCCGGGCGGCCGCCTGTCCGTGAGCGGTGCCTATTTCCAGAGCGACATGAGCAATGCGCGCGTGACGGCACCGGACGGCAGCACACAAAACGTGGGCGACAAGCAAGTCAAGGGTATCGAGCTGGGCGTGAGCGGCAATATCACCAAGGAATGGTCGGTCTTCGGCGGCTACACGCATCTGAACGCCATCGTGGAAAACAATGGCTATGTCACGAATGGCGTGATCAATGGCGTGACGCAATACGCGCCGTCGCCGTACAACGGCAACCAGTTCCCCACCACGCCAAAAAACAGCGCCTCGCTGTGGACCTCCTACCTGGTCACGCCCGCCATTACGGTGGGTGGCGGCGTGAACTACGTCGACAAGGTCTATGCGAACGTGGCCAACAACAAGTTTGCCCCGGCTTACACGCGCTTCGATGCCATGGCCAGCTATGTGGTCAACCGCAATGTGACCCTGCAGCTGAACATCCAGAACCTGACGAACAAGCTGTACTTCGACAAGGTTTCCTCGCCGCACTATGCTGGCGTGGCCCCTGGCCGTTCCGCAACCGTGACGGCCAACATCAAGTTCTGATGTTCGCCGGTTTGAGGTAGCGCAAGGCGCCGTTCCAGTAGTCGGGAACGGCGCTTTTTTTCATTTCCCGGTTCCCTTTTGACGTTCTCGCTTGGCAAAGTAGGGAGAGCAGAACGCACAAGCGGAGAATCCCATGCAAGACATTCAATACCAGGGCGATGGCCGCGTGTTCGAGCGTTTGCGCGCCGTGCGCCTGCGCCCGACCAGCGCGCGCATCTGCATCTTGCAAGTGCTGGCCGGCACGCAGCGGCAAGCGATGAATGCGGAAAGCATTTATCAGCAACTGCTGCACATCGGCATTGCCGTCAGCCTGGGCACGATTTACCGCGTGCTCAAGGAAATGGAGCTGGCCGGCTTGCTGCTGCGCGAGCGCGAAGCTAGCGCCAGCGGCAACAAGGCGCGCTACCTGATCAAGCCCGACCAGGTGGAGACGGACAGTTGCTACCTCGTGTGCAGGGTGTGCGAACGCAGTGTGCTGGTGCAGGATGCGTCGCTGGTGGAACAGCTGCGCCAGACGGCGGTGGCGCACGGCATGGACATCGGCGCCAACGTGATTTCCGTGCAGATGCGCTGCAGCCAGTGCGCTGAAGAAGCGCAAGCGGGGCGGGGCAAGCCCTTGCGGGTTAGCTGACGGCGCCGCCCTTTGATGCGGCGCAACAATGGGCGGCGGGCCATCCTCCTCCTCGCCGCGCGCATTAGGCGCTACAATAGGGAATCTCTTTATTCTCCCTGACTCGTCTTCTGCTGCCATGACCACTTCCACACCGAATCTCGTCGTCACCCCATCCGCCCACTCCTTGTCCGACGCCGAGCGCGCCGCGCGCATGGTCAATCCTGCTTTTGGCCGCATCTTCACCGACCACATGGTGGTGATTCCTTACCGCGACGGCAAGTGGCAGCAGGGCGAATTGAAGGCCTACGGTCCGCTGATGCTGGACCCGTCCGCGTCGTCCCTGCATTACGGCCAGGCCATCTTCGAAGGCTACAAGGCGTTTGCCCAGCCCGATGGCAGCATCAAGACCTTCCGTCCGGAACAGAACGCCGAGCGCTTCAACCGCAGCGCCGCGCGCCTGGCCATGCCGGCCATTCCTGTCGAGCTGTTCCTGGAAGCGGGCGACGCGCTCATTTCGCAAGACCGCAACTGGGTGCCGAAGAACACGGGCGAGAGCCTGTACATGCGTCCGCTGATGATCGCCACCGACCCGTACCTGGGCGTGCGTCCATCGGAAGAATACCTGTTCGTGCTGTTCGCCTCGCCTGCCGGCGCCTACTTCCCGAAAGGCGTGAAACCCGTCACCGTGTGGATCAGCGAAGACTTCGTGCGCGCCGCGCCGGGCGGCACCGGTGAAGCCAAATGCGCGGGCAACTATGCGGCCAGCCTGATGGCCCAGTCGCAAGCGCAAGAGAAGGGCTGCGACCAGGTTGTGTGGCTGGACGCCGTGCACCGCGAATTCATCGAAGAAATGGGCGGCATGAACCTCTTCTTCGTGTATAAGGATGGCGAGAAAGTCACCGTCGTGACGCCGGAATTGACGGGCACCTTGCTGCCAGGCATCACCCGCCGCAGCCTGCTGGAAATGGCGAAAGACCTCGGCTATGCGACGGAAGAGCGTAAATTGTCCGTCCAGCAATGGCGCGACGACATCGCCTCGGGCCGCATGACCGAAGTGTTCGCCTGCGGCACGGCCGCCGTCATCACGCCCGTGGGCGTGGCCAAGGCCAACGGCTTTGAAATGACCATCAACAACAATGAAAATGGCGCCGTTACCCTGGCCCTGCGCGAAGCGTTGCTGGGACTGCAGCATGGCACGGCGGCTGATACGCACGGCTGGATGCATAAAGTTTGCTAAGTTGATGGTGTAATTTCCATACCGCGCCGGCACTCAGTTGCCGGCGTTTTTATATCTTGAAGGAAGCTCGATGAAAATCCGCTCTGTCTTGCCCGCGCTGGCCGCCGTGTTCCTCAGCCTTCCCTTTGGTGCCGTCCACGCGGCCGACGCCACGTGCGCCATTCCCCGCAACGTCAGCTATTACGATTACGACGTCAAGCCGTCGGACGAGAAAAACACGTGCTACAAGCAAAGCACCAACGTACCCACCGATTACTTCATGCTGGCGCTGTCATGGTCGCCAGGCTTTTGCGACAGCCAGCGCCGCCGTGGCGCAGTGTCGAAGAAGGCCGCCTTCCAGTGCGCCGAGAGCAACCAGTTCGGCTGGATCGTGCATGGCTTGTGGGCGCAGTCGGCCAATCCGGCTACCTGTGAAGACATTTCCGTGACGCCGCCGCGCAAGACGGACATGCATCCGCGTTACTGCAAGGGCAATTTGCCGAAGCTGGCGCCGTCCGACATCCTGCCCTACATGTGCATGCAGCCGGGCGAAGCCTTGCTGCAGGGTGAATGGGAAAAGCATGGTGCCTGCGATTTCGATACGGCCAAGGAATATTTCGAAAAGGAACGCGAACTGTTCCATGCCTTGAAGTTGCCGGATTCCACCATGCCAAAGAACGAGCTGTTCCAGTGGATGAAGCAGCATAACCCGCAACTGAAGGGTCGCTGGCTTGGCTATGAAAAGCACTCGGGCGAGTTGCGCATCTGCTATTCGAAAGACTTCAAGGTCATCGACTGCCAGAAGTAAGCTGGCCTCTCCTGCAGGTTTCTTACATACATGTTAGTGTATTGTCCGGATCAGCAAGATGAACAGGTAGTGTATGCAGCAGTCTATGCGGCAGCAAACGCAAGCCGTGATGGTGGGCGAGGACGGCTTGCCGCCCGGCGCCCGTGCATGGGCCATGCTGGCGCTGGCCATCGGCGTGGGCATGGCTTCGCTCGATACGGCGATTGCCAACACGGCCTTGCCGGCCATCGCCAGCGAACTGCACACGACGCCGGCCGCCTCCGTCTGGATCGTGAATGTGTACCAGCTGGCCATGGTGGCGACCTTGCTGCCGTTTTCCGCCCTCGGCGAAATCTCCGGTTACCGGCGCGTGTTCATCTCCGGCATGTTTTTATTTACCCTAGCTTCGCTCGCTTGCGCACTGGCCTGGTCCTTGCCCTCGCTGGTGGTGGCGCGCCTGTTCCAGGGCGTCGGCGCCAGCGCCATGATGAGCGTCAACACGGCGCTGCTGCGCGCCCTGTATCCGAAACACTTGCTGGGACGCGCGTTTGGCAACAATGCGCTGGTGGTGGCTGTCGCGTTTGCCATCGGGCCCACGGCCGCTTCCTTGATCCTGGCGACGGCATCGTGGCCGTGGCTGTTCGCCATCAATGTGCCGCTGGGCGTGGCCGGCTTCTTCCTCGCCAGCCGCATGCTGCCGGCGACCAGACTGTCCGGGCATACCCTCGATGCGCGCACGGCGCTGTACAACGTGGGCGCTTTCGGCTTGCTGATCCTGTTGTTTGGCGACGCGGCCCATCACGCGGCCCTGTCGACCTTGCTGCCGGAACTGGTGGCGGTAGTGATCTTCTTTATTTTGCTGCTGCGCCGCCAGGCGGGGCACGCAGCCCCGATGCTGCCGATCGACCTGTTTCGCCGTCCATTATTCCTGCTGTCGTCGCTGACGGCCATCTGCACGTTTGCCGCGCAGGGCCTGGCCTTCGTCTCGCTGCCCTTCTATTTTGAAGTCACGCTGGGCCGTTCACCCGTCGAGACGGGCTTTTTGATGACGCCGTGGGCCGTGCTGGTGGCTGTGATGGCGCCTGTCGCTGGGCGCCTCAGCGACCGCTATTCGCCGGGCGTGCTCGGTGGCATCGGCCTGGCGGCGCTGGCTGGCGGCTTGCTGACCCTGGTGTGGATACCGGCCCACCCGAGCGCGTTCGATATCGGCTGGCGCATGGCCTTGTGCGGCATCGGTTTCGGTTTCTTCCAGGCGCCCAATCTGAAAGCCATCATGGGCAGCGCGCCGCCCGAGCGGGCCGGCGGCGCCAGCGGCGTGGTGGCCACGTCGCGCCTGATCGGGCAAGCCACGGGCGCGGCGCTGGTCGCGTATTGCTTCACGGTTTCCGCCACGCGTGGCACGACATATGCGCTGTGCCTGGCGGCAGGCTTCGCCGCCGTGGCCAGCATCGCCAGCTTCTCGCGCCTGGTGGTGGCGCAGCCGGCGTGGTTGCAAGGCAAGCGCGACTGACAGGTACAAATCAGACGTCGATGGCCTTGTCCGACTGCATGCGCTTGCGCAGTTCGAACTTCTGGATCTTGCCCGTCGACGTGCGGGGCAGGGGGCCGAAATAAATGGCTTTCGGCACCTTGAAGCCCGCCAGGTTGTTCTTGCAAAAGGCGATCAATTCCGCTTCCGTCACCGTGCCGCCTTCGCGCAGCTCGACAAACGCGCATGGCGTCTCGCCCCATTTTTCGTCCGGCTGGGCGATGACGGCGGCGGCCAGCACTTGCGGATGGTGGTACAGCGCGTCTTCCACTTCCACGCTGGAAATGTTTTCTCCGCCGGAAATGATGATGTCCTTGCTGCGGTCCTTCAGCTTGATATAGCCGTCCGGATACATGACGCCGAGGTCGCCCGTGTGGAACCAGCCGCCGGCGAACGCTTCCTGCGTCGCCTTTTCATTTTTTAAATAGCCTTTCATGCAGATATTGCCGCGGAACATGATCTCGCCGATCTGTTCGCCGTCGGCCGCCACCGGCTGCATGGTCTCCGGGTCCAGCACGGCCACGGCGCTTTGCAGGTGGTAGCGCACGCCCTGGCGCGACTTCAATACGGCCCGCTCTTCCTGACTCAAGGCCGCCCACTCGTCCTGCTCGGCGCAGATGGCGGCCGGGCCGTACACTTCCGTCAAGCCATACGAGTGGATCAAGTCAAAACCCATGGCTTCGATCTTTGCCACCATGGCAGCCGGCGGCGGTGCGCCTGCCACCATGCCGCGCACGGTCCAGTCGATGCCGTCACGCCAGTTGGCGGGCGCATTGGCCAGCGCTGCATGCACGATGGGCGCGGCGCAGTAGTGGGTGATGCGCAATTCGCGCATCAGGTCGAACACGAGTTTCGGTTCGAACTTGCGCAGGCACACGTTGACGCCGGCCCGCGCGGCCACGGTCCACGGGAAGCACCAGCCATTGCAATGGAACATCGGTAATGTCCATAAGTACACGGCATGCTTGGGCATGTCCCACTCTAATATGTTCGACAGGGCGTTCAACGCCGCGCCGCGGTGGTGGTAAACGACGCCTTTCGGGTCGCCCGTGGTGCCGGACGTGTAGTTCAAAGCGATGGCGTCCCACTCGTCCGCAGGCGGCTGCCAGTCGTAGTCGGGGTCGCCGCTGGCCAGCAAGCTTTCATAGTCGAGGTCGGCAAATGCTTCCACTTCCGGTCCCAGCGCATCGTTGACCTGGATCACGCGCAAGCCGGGAATCTGCGCCGCCATCTGGCGCGCCAGCTCGGCAAATTCCGTGTCGGCCAGCAAGACCTTGGCTTGGCCATGGCGCAGCATGAAGGTCAGGGAGGCCAGGTCGAGGCGGATATTCAGGGCGTTGAGGACGGCGCCGGCCATCGGGACGCCAAAGCTCGCTTCCACCATGGCGGGGGTGTTCGGCAGCATCACGGCCACCGTGTCGCCCGTGCCCACGCCCAGTTTGATGAGGCCGGAGGCGAGGCGGCGCGTGCGCGCATAGGTTTCGCCCCATGTCTGGCGCACGGCGCCATGTGCAATTGCCAGGCGATTGCCATATACTGCCGCTGCCCTGGCGATATAGTCGAGCGGGGTGAGGGCGGCGTAGTTGGCGCTGTTTTTGCCGAGGCCGGTGTTGAAATCAGCTGTCATGCTTGTCTCCTGGTAAAAGAATCTTGTAGCTCCCTGTTTCGGGATTGATACCGGTTAGCATAGCACCGGCGCTGGAAAATCACTGTCATCTTAGTGACAACTGCGGTGACAACTGACGAGTGACAACTGAAGGATGGAATGGATAGCAACGATAGTGTAGACCGTGCCGTGCCCGAACTCGACAGCCACGACTGGTTCACGGCCCTCGATATCAGGTATCAGGCCCTGTTGCGCGCTGGCAGCGTGATCCGGCATTTCGAGGCGGGCGCCTTCATCACGCGGCGCGGCGAACCGTCGGCGCACTGGATCGGCGTGCACACGGGCTTGATCAAGCTGGCCGTCTACAACGCCGATGGGCGCGGCGCCACGTTTTCCGGCGTGCCGGCCGGTGGATGGTGCGGCGAGGGCAGCGTGCTCAAGCGCGAACTGCGCCGCTACGATGTGGTGGCCGTGCGCGCATCGCGCATCATCCTCGTGCCGGTGGACCTGTTTCACCTGCTGCTGGCCGAGAGCCTCTCCTTCAATGCCTTCGTCATCCGCCAGCTGAACGAGCGCATGGGGCAATTCATCGCCACCATCCAGAACCAGCGCCTGCTGGCCGTCGATGCGCAAGTGGCACAAGCCATCGCGCAGCTGTTCCACCCCATGCTATACCCGCGCACGTCCAGCGTGCTTGAGCTGTCGCAGGAAGAAATCGGCTTGCTGACCGGTATCTCGCGCCAGCGGGTGAACCAGGCGCTGGGCCATCTGGCCGAACTAAAGCTCATCAGCATCGCCTACCAGTCCATTCGCGTCGTCGACCTGGACAGCTTGCGCCGTTATGGCGTGGCGTCGCTGTGATGACAGACCGGACGCGCGATGTGTGGCATGCTGGCGGCTTGTTCACCACCTTGACCTGACGCATGGCCCTCGTTTCCGATCATCCATTGCACCTGCTGGGCTTGCGCTTTCCGCTCCGGCTGCGCGTTACCGTGCGTCAGGGCTTTGTGACCTTGCACAATGAAATCACCACCAAGAAACTGGCTAGCGGCGACAGTTTCGTCGTGCCCGCTTTCCTGCGCTTTGCCTGCGACGTGATGCCGGGGCGGGGCAAGCCGGCCGTGTTCACCCTGGCGCTGGAAGGCGATGAGCCCGATGGCGGCCACGGCGGCGGCAAGCGCTGGAGCCAGGCGCTGGCGCAGCACATCTTTGATACGCCGCAAGGTAAGTGGACGGCTGCGCGCCTGGCGGCCCTGTGGCAAGTGACGCCGCACAAGGCCAGGGCGCGCCTGTTTTCCGAAGGCGAGGCATTGCTCAGCCTGGTGCGCGAACAGCGCTTGGCGCACGCGCTGCACACGGCGGCGCAAGCGGATGCCGATGGCGGGCACGGCGAGCGCGACCTGGCGCAAGTGGCGGCCGGCTCCGGCTTTGCCTCGATCCCCGCGTTTTGCGATGCCTGCGTGGACGTGGCGGGCGTGCGCCCCAGCCTGTTCCTGCGTGGCCAGGCGGGCGCGCCTGCGCAACGCGATAGCCAGACTCCGTTATAATCGGGGCCATGGGATCATTATTGAAGCGCAAACAGTGGCATATGTGGTTCGCCTGCCTGGCGATACTGCTCAATGCGCTGTCGCCATCCCTGTCGTATGCGTTTGCTTCGCTGCATGCGAACGCGAACAATGCCGCCGTCGAGATTTGCTCGGCCAGCGGCGCCGTCTACACGCAAGCGGACCTGGCGCCAGCCGCCAAATCCACCACTGATTCCGTGCTGCACCACATCGAGCATTGCCCGTTCTGTATGAGCCATGCGGGCAGCGCGGGTTTGCCGCCGTCGTCAGCATCGCCGCTGCCCGTGATCACGGGCCACGACCTGTATCCGCCATTGTTTTACCAGGCGCCGCGGGCCCCGTTCGCCTGGCTGGCCGCCAGCCCGCGCGGCCCGCCTCTGGCTGCCTGAATACACCCGTCACGCCTTCCACGTCTTAACTGTATCCACTACGCCCATCGGGCCAGAATGCCATGAAACGTCGTCTTTTTCTTCTCGCCGGTACGGCGGGATTGCTCACGCTTGCGGCTTGCGAACCCGCGCCGAAACCCCATTACAACGGCCTTGACTTGACGGGAGGCGATTACAAGCCCGACTTCAAGTTGAGCGGCCCCGACGGCAAGGTCTACACCCTGGCCGATTTCAAGGGCAAATATGTGATGGTCTTCTTTGGCTTTACGCAATGCCCGGACGTGTGTCCGACAGCCCTGTCGCGCGCGCTGGAGATCCGCCAGAAACTGGGGCCGGATGCCGACAAGCTGCAAGTGATCTTCATCAGCATCGACCCCGAGCGCGACACGCCCGAGTTGCTGGGAGAATACATGCGCGCCTTCGACCCCAGCTTCCTGGGCTTGCGCACGGACCCGCAGGCGACGGCGCAGACGGCCTTCAATTACAAGGTCTTCTACCGCCGCGTGCCGAGCGGCAGTTCCTACACGATGGACCACACGGCCATCAGCTATGTGCTTGATGCCGAGGGACGCATGCGCCTGGGCTTGAAGCACCAGTTGACGGGCGACGAGTGCGTGCAGGATATCAAGACCCTGATGAAATCGAAATACACCTTATAACCATACCGAGGAATGATCATGACCCATTTGAAAACCCTGCTGGCCGCGGCCCTGGCTGTGCTGTCCTTCTCCGCCGTTGCCCAGACTGCCGTGCAGATTACCGACCCGTGGGTGCGCGCCACCGTGCCGCAGCAAAAAGCCACGGGCGCCTTCATGCAGATCACGGCGCCGAAAGCCATGCGCCTGCTGGAAGTGCGCTCGCCCGTGGCCGGCGTGGCGGAAATCCATGAAATGAGCATGACGGACAATATGATGCGCATGCGCCAGGTCAAGGAAATCGCCTTGCCAGCCGGCAAAGCCGTCGAACTGAAACCGGGCGGCTACCACGTGATGCTGCTGGAACTCAAAGGGCAGGTGAAGGCGGGCGACAAGATCCCGCTGACCCTCGTCGTCGAAGGCGAGGACAAGCGCCGCGAAACGATCGAAGTCAATGCCGTGGCCCGTCCGCTGGGCGCCACCTCGACGTCATCCGCGATGCCGGCGATGAAGCACTAAGCGACGGCAATACCCTTGCAAAGCCCGGTTCGCCGGGCTTTTTTGCGTCCATTTGAAAATTAAACAGCTGTTTGATACAATGCTGAATAATATTAAACAGCTGTTTAAGTGATGGGAATGGCATGACAGAAGAAGTCGAAACGGCGCGCACGCGCATCCTGCAGGCGGCGGTCCAGCTGTTTGCCGACGAAGGCTACAAGCTCGCGTCCGTGCGCAGGATCTGCGAGGCGGCCCACGTCAACGTGGCGATGGTCAACTATTATTTTCATGGCAAGGAAGAGCTGTACCTGGCCGCCTTCGACCATGCGCGCGCGCTGGCGCGTGCCTCGGCCGCTGCCGCGCCGGAGGCCGGCCCAGCGGCGGCCGTGGCGCCCGTGGAACAGTTGCGCCTGGCGATAGAAGCGATGGTCTTCGACATGTTGCGTCCGGGAGCGGCTTCGCTGTTCAGCCGCCTGGTGGCGCGCGAATTGATTGAACCCACGTCCGCCATCCACATGCTGGCAGACCGCGATGTGCGCGCGCACCATGCCCTGTTTACAGGCTTGATCCGTGGCGTGGTGGGCGAGGCCATGCCGGCCGACGTGCTGCAGAAATGCGTGTTCAGCGTGATCGGCCAAGTCGTGTTCTATGCCCGTTCGCGCATCGTGCATGAACTGGTGGCGCCGGAAATTACCTATGACGAGACTGGCACTGCCAGCATTGCGCAGCATGTCGCCGCGTTCTCGCTGGCGGCCCTCGACGGCTTGCGCCGCCAATATGCTGTGCAGGCGGGCGCATGAAAGCGCGCAACCTGACCCTGGTGCTGGCCGGGCTGGCCATGCTGGGCCCGTTCGCCACCGATACCTTCCTGCCGTCGTTTCCCGCGATCGGCACGCATTTCGACGTCAGCAGCGTGCTGGTGCAGCAGACCCTGAGCGTCTACCTGGCCGCCTATGCCTTCATGACCTTGTTTTACGGCACCTTGTCCGATTCGTTTGGCCGCCGTCCCGTGATTCTCGCCTCGCTGCTGATCTTTGCCGTGGGCTCCATCGGCGCCGCGTTTGCCCCCAGCTTTGGCTGGCTGCTGTTCTTCCGCGGCATGCAGGGCGCCTCGGCGGGGGCGGGCAGGGTCATCGGCCAAGCCATCGTGCGCGACAGCCTGTCGGGTGCGGCCGCACAGAAGATGCTGGCCAATATCATGATGGTGTTCGGCATCGCGCCCGCCATCGCGCCCATCATCGGCGGCTGGCTGCACGTGGCGTATGGCTGGCAATCGACGTTCGTGTTCACCTTTTCCGTCACGGTGCTGCTGTTGCTGGCCTGCCTGAAAGGCTTGCCGGAAAGTTTATCCGTCGAGCAACGTCAACCTTTTCACCCAGGCAACATCGCACGCAATTACTGGCTGGCCTTGCGCCACCGGGCGTTCCTGCTGCGTTCGCTGGCCGTGGCCTTTGCGTTTGGCGGCTTTGCCCTGTACATCGCCTCGGCCCCGCATTTCATCCTGGAACTGCTGCACCTGCCGGAAACGGCGTTCGGCTGGATGTTCATCCCCATGGTGGCGGGCCTGGTGGGCGGCTCGGCGCTGTCGGGCAAGCTGGCCCATGCGGTGAAAAGCGCCGTGCTGGTGCGCTGGGGCTTGCTGGCCATGGCGGCCACGGGCGCGCTCAATATTGCCTACAATCACTGGTTCGCGGCCAGCATCCCGTTCGCCGTCGTGCCCGTGATGCTGTATGCGTTCGGCATGTCACTGGCCTTGCCGGGCATGACCATGTCGACGCTCGACATTTTCCCGCAGATGCGGGGTTTGGCTGCCTCCTTGCAAAACTTCGTGCAAATGCTGGTGTTTGCGCTCGTGTCCGGTTTTGTCGCACCGTTGCTGTTCGACAGTGCGTTCAAATTGGCGCTGGGGCAGGCCTCTGCCGTGGCGCTGGCCGCGTTTTTCTGGTGGCTGGGCACGCGCCAGGACGCAGCGCAGGGTGTGATAAGTATTGCTAAAACGGCATGAGCGGAGTTTGAAAAGGTAGGCATGCTTCCTGCTTTGTTACACTGTGACAATCAGACCCACGCTGCGGGCACAGCAGCACGCGCGCGGGTCTAAGCAGTTTTGCAACTTTACCTTTGGCTATCATGCACTTGATTAACTCCAGTTTGAACCACGCCTTGCGCGTGCCGCTGGCGGCGGAAATCCATTCGCGGCCGTTTTTGCAGCTCGACGCCCCCGAGCTGATCACCCATCTGGCCGTGTATAAAGATGACAGCGCGGCGCCCGGTGCGTCGAATATGGCGGCCCAGCATGCCACCCTGGCGGCCTTGTGCACGCATTTCGGCGTCACGCCGCCCGCCGCCGAAGCCAAGTATTTTTATTACGACTTCGGCCGCTTCCGCCTGAAATGGGAATGCCACACGGAATTTGCCACGTTCACCTTCGCCGAGCATCCGGGGCAGGCCTTGCCCCTGGCGCAGGCGTTCGAGCGCATGCCTTTGGCGCAGTTGCCGCAGCAATGGCTGGCGGGCTTGAAGGGCAAGCTGATGGTGGCGGCGCACGTGGTGCTCGAGCAGGCGACTGAACCAGCCGAAATCTTCATGCAGGGCTTGTCGCGCGTGTTCGAGGGCAATACCCTGGCCGGCAGCAAGGTGCTGCAGGGCGGCGAATTGTGGACGGATTTCACCATCCAGTCCGATGGCTTCAGCCGTTTCGTCATCCGCGATGCGGGCATGCGCTCGCAGCAGTCGGGGCGATTGGTGCAGCGCGTGCTGGAAATCGAAACCTACCGCATGATGGCCTTGTTGGGCTTGCCTTACGCCATGCAGGCGGCGCCATCCTTGAATGCCATCGAGAACGAACTGGCCACCCTGGCTGCCGCCATGGTCGACACGGACGATACTCCGGGCCTGGTCAAGGCCGACGAGGGTGTTGCCGAGCAAGCCTTGCTCGACCGCATCACGCGCCTGGCCGCCCGCATTGAAAAGCTGTCGCTCGACAATAGCTACCGCTTTTCCGCGTCGAAAGCCTACATGGGCCTGGTCAAGGCGCGCATCGACGAGTTGCGCGAAGTGCGCATCGAAGGCATACCCACGGTCGAGGAATTCATGGATCGGCGCCTGACGCCCGCCATGAACACCTGCGAAGCCATGGCCAGCCGCCAGGAAGCGATGGCGCAGCGCATCGCCAACACGAATGACTTGCTGCGCACGCGCGTGGGCATCGTGCAGGAATTGCAGAACCGGCAAATCCTGCAATCGATGAACGCCCGCGCGGCGCAGCAGCTGCGCTTGCAGCAAGCGGTGGAAGGCTTGTCGGTGGCCGCCATTTCCTATTATGTGATCGGTCTGTTCAGCTACACGGGCAAGGCGGCCAAGGTACTGGGCTTGCCCGTGAATCCGGAAATCCTCGTCGGCGCCCTGGTGCCGTTCGTGGCGGCCGCCGTGTGGCTGGGACTGCGTCGCATGCACCACAAGCTGCACGCGGACTGAACAGGACGACATCGCGCTGTCATTTTTGCTATCTTTCAACATTCGACCGTCAGGTGTTTTGAAAAGGAAGTGGCGTGCTAGCGAATGTTGGAGATGTTTACAGTGTGTTTTCGCCCGAGCTGCAGCAGTATGTGGCTTGCCAGGTCACCCGCATCAAGGATGCTTTGTCGTCCAGGCCGGTAGCTGCCGTGCTGGAGCTGGACTGGACCGGTGACGCCTTGCCCGATGCGGCGGCCGTGCAAGCCATGCGGCCGCTGCTGTGCGATTATTTCTTCTGGAATAATCGCCACGATCACTGCTATGCCACGGCGAACGTGCCGCCTGGCTATACGCTCGTTGGCAATATCGCGCCGCTGGTGGATGTGGAAGTCAACAGCTACCGCAGCGCCTGGTACGTGGGCGACAGCGTGCTGCGCCAGCGCAACTGGGAGCGCATCGATCCGGCGCGGCGCCAGCAGTTCAAGGCCGCGTCGGACAAGTGTGAAGTGACGCTGGGCGGCCAGGTCTTCCGGCAGGACGCGACGAAAATCAATGACAGCGTCTTGCAGGCGCTGGGCGACGTGTCCGAGCTGGAGCAACTGCCTTGCCTGATGTCGATCGAGACTGGCAACGGCACGCAAGCCTTGATGGAGTTTATCCAAGGCAATCCCTTCATCAATGAGCTGGAATGGCAATCATCGACGGTGCATGCGCTCGACTTCAGCGGCAGCGGCCTGGAACGCCTGATCCTGCAGCCCGATGGCGTCACCAGCCTGGTCTTGAACGAAGGCTTGAACCTGCTCGCGCTGGGCAGCGCGCCATCGCCGGAGCTGCGCATCGACGATGGCGCGGATGGCCGCCACCTGACACTGCAGTGCAAGCACGCGCTGCCGCCGTTCCACGGTCTCGACCAGTTGGGAGGCCTGTCGCTGATCGGCATGAAGGAAGTCGACTTGGCGCATGTAGCGCAGCGCTTTCCCCATCTGACATCCTTGCGCATCTGGGGCAAGCCCGGGATGGCGTCGCAGATGGCCAGCCTTGCGCGGCTGGCCCAGCTGCGGACGTTCACCGCCTATGACCTGTTCGGTTTCACGGCGGAGGAATTTCCATCGGCCGCGCAATTGCCGAAGCTGTCGGCCTTGTGGCTGACCAGCTTGCCAGCGGATGTCGCCAAGGCCATCAAGGCCGGCTACAAGACAGCGGCGGCGCAGGGATTGGACTTGTCGGTCACCAAGGCGCGCAAGCCGGAATGGCTGGCGGATAACCTGCTCAACCCGTTCCGCGATTGGGATGGCCGCGAGCATATTTCCCCCGCGTATGCGAAAAAGGCGGCGCTGGCCTACAAGAACATGCTGGCCGTGACGCGCGGCATCGATGCCGCCATGCAGGCGACGGCGGCGGCCGCCGCGCTGGAGGCGATGGTCGCCGCCTATGTGGATGCCTTCAACAAGATCGAGCGGCGCACGAGCATCATCGAGACGGTCGAGCGCGAGGAAATCTACACGGTGCTGGCGGAATTGCTGGCCCAGCTGCGTGGGCAGCTGGGCGGGCAGGGCGCTACACTCGTCGATGAGGCGGCCTTGCTGGCGCTGTTCGACCGCTTGCGCGAATTCTAGACCAGTCCAGCATTCTAGAAAAAAAGTTCTAGACATTGAGTTCTAGACTGGGTATTCTAGCGGCATGTTAAAAAATACCTCCACTCCCCATCCCACGGCCGCCGAACTGGACCTGCTGCGCATCCTGTGGCAGCGCGGTCCTTCCGACGCCCGCGCCGTGTATGACGCCCTGGCCGCGGAGCGTGCCGACGCCAGTTACGCCACCGTGCTGCGCCAGTTGCAATTGATGCATGGCAAGGGCTTGCTGAGCCGCGACGAAAGCCAGCGGCCGCAGCTGTATGCCGCCGTCGAAGCGCAGGAAAAGCTGCAAACGAGTTTGCTCAAGGACTTGATCGGCAAGGTGTTTTCCGGTTCCGGCAAGGCGCTCGTGCTGACGGCGCTGCGCGAACACGTGAGCGACGCGGAACGCCTGGAAATTGAAAAAATCCTGCGCAGCAAGGATGGCGGCGCGCCATGAACCTGGACCTGGGCATAGAGTTGGGCAACCTTGTCCCTGCGCTGGGCTGGGTCTTGCTGTATTTTGTCTGGCAGGGATTGATCGTCGGCGCCGTCTCCGCTGTATTGCTCTGGCTGCTGCGCCACGCCAGCGCGCGCTGGCGCTATGCCGTGTGCGCGCTGGCGCTGCTGCTGTGCCTATGCATTCCCTCGCTCCACCTGCTGTCTCTGCTCTCGGGCACATCGCTGGCCCAGCTGCCGATGGCAGCGCCGCCCGCCTGGCGCGCCGCGCTGCAAGCGTGGATGCCGGCCCTGGTGCTGGCCTGGAGCGCCGGCGTTGGCCTGATGAGCTTGCGCCTGTGCCTGGGCCTGGCCTGGGTCGGCAGGCTGCGCCGCCAGGCTGTGGCGGCCCCCGCCATCTGGCAGGCGCGCCTCGATGCGCTGGCGCTGCGCATGGGCTTGCACCGGCGGCCGCCGCTGAAGCTGCATGCGGGCCTGGCCAGTCCCGTGACGGTGGGTTTCTGGCGCCCCGTCATCCTGCTGCCGGCCGCCTTGCTGAGCGGCATGCCCGTCGCCCTGCTCGAAGCGCTGCTGGCGCATGAACTGGCGCACGTGCGGCGCTGGGATTACCTGGTCAACCTGTTGCAAAGCGTGGCCGAGGCGCTGCTGTTCTTTCACCCCGTCGTCTGGTGGCTGTCGGCGCGCATGCGGGCCGAGCGGGAACAGGTGGCCGATGCCCTGGCCGCGCAAGCGCTGCAAGACCCGCAGCAGCTGGCCACGGCGCTGCATGCGCTGTCCCTGCACACGGCCGTGCCACAGCATTCCCGCTTGCTGATGTCGGCACGGGGCGGGGCGTTGCTGACGCGCATAGAACGCCTGATGGCGCCAGGGCTGGATACTGCCGGCTGGAAACTGGCCGTGCCGGCCTTGCTGCTGGCCTGCGCCACCCTGTTGTTGCAGACGCAGGAAAAGCCCGCAGTCAACGGGGCGATGCTGGCCGAGGCTGCCGCCAGCATGCTGGCCTTGCCCGTCAGCGCGAAACACATGCTGGTGTTCGATGATGCCAGCGGCAAGGTGTTGATGGCGAAGGATGCGGACGCCGTCGTGCCCATCGCCTCGATTACCAAGCTGATGACGGCCATGGTGGTGCTCGATGCGGGGCTCGACCCCGATGAACAGCTGCGCATCGTGCGCGCCGACGGCGATGCGTCGCTGCAGCGCCACAGCCTGCTGGCCGATGGCGTGGCCGTGTCGCGCGGCGCGCTGCTGCAACTGGCGCTGTTGCCGTCCGAAAACCGCGCCGCCGCCGCGCTGGCGCGTACCTATCCCGGCGGCAACACTGCCTTTGCGCGAGCGTTGCAAGCGAAGATCCGCCACCTGGGCTTGCGCCGCACCACCTTGACGGACCCCGTCGGCAGTTCTCCCGCGAATACGTCCACGGCCAGCGAGGTGGCGAAGATCGTCGCGGCGGCCGCGCGCTATCCGGACATCGCGCGCATCACCAGCCACCCGCAGGCGAGCGTGGCCGTCAATGGCAAGACGCGCACCCTGCACAACACCAATCCGCTGGTGGGCGGCAAGGGCTGGGACATTCTGTTGTCCAAGACGGGCAGCAGCAACGAGGCGGGCAGTTGCCTGACGATGCGCATGCGCAGCGGCGGCAAGCACGTCACGGTGGTGCTGCTGGACGCCGACGGCGCGCAGCGGCGCTCGCTCGATGCCGGACACATCCGCGACACCCTGGCCGGGAGCCCAGGCCGCATGCATTGATACCCCCCCCCGGGCGCGCCAGTGCGGGCGCCCACCTTTTTACACTCTGGAGATGAAGATGACACTATTGGCGAAGTTGATGCTGGCTACGGTTGCGACCATGGCGGCTGGTTCGGTGCAGGCGAAGACCCCCGCACCCATGCAGGATAAACCTGTCGATTGCGATAATTGCAAGGAATGGAACGCGCCCGTCAAGCCGTTCAATATCTATGGCAATAGCTGGTATGTGGGGACGGCCGGCCTGTCCGCCGTGCTGGTGACGAGTCCGCAGGGCCATATCCTGCTCGACGGCGCGCTGCCGCAGTCGGCGCCCCTGATCGTGGCGAACATCAAGGCGCTGGGCTTTCGCATCGAGGATGTGAAATACATCCTCAATTCGCATGCCCATTGGGACCATGCAGGCGGCATTGCCGCGCTGCAGCGGGCCAGTGGCGCCACCGTGATGGCCAGCGCAGCGGCCGCCCCGGTGCTGCAAAGCGGCACCAATGGCAAGGATGATCCGCAATACCAGGCCAATCCCGTCGTGCATGTGGCCAAGGTGCGCAAGGTCAGCCTGGTGGGCGAGGGCGATACCGTCAAGGTGGGCCCAGTGACCTTGACGGCCCACATGACGCCGGGCCACACGCCGGGCGGCACGACGTGGACGTGGACCTCGTGCGAAGGCGACCGCTGCCTGGACGTCGTGTATGCGGACAGCCTGAACCCGTATGCGAGCGGCGATTTCCGCTATACAGGCAAAGGCGCGGGCAAGGGTGGCACGCCTGACATTTCGGCCTCGTTCGAAGCGAGCATCGCCAAGGTGGCCGCCTTGCCATGCGACATCATCATCCCGGTCCATCCGGGCACGACGGACGTGCTGGGCAAGGCCGCCAAGCGCAGCGGCACGGACAATCCCCTGATCGACGCGAATGCTTGCCGCGCCTATGCGGCCGAAGCGGGCGGCTTGCTGGCCAAGCGCCTGGCGAAGGAACGGGGCGTCGCGTTACCAGCCGAAGCCAAGGACGCCGCGCACGCACACTAAGCAGTCTTACCCTGCCGCCTGCCGCTGTTTTTGCAGGCGTTTCAGGAACACCGTCATTTCCTTCACGGCTTGCAGGTCGCCTTGCTGCTGGGCCACAGTCACGCCCGTGGTCCAGGCCGCCTGCGCTTCGTCCAGCCGGCCAAGCTGGTGCAAGGCCTTGCCCAGCAGCTTCCAGGCGGCGGAATAGCCGGGCTGCTGCACGGTGGCTTGCGCCAGGTGCAGGGCCGCTTGCTCGGCGTCATTGTCTTTCAGGCAGGCGTCGCCCAGGCCAAAGCGCAGCAGGGCGTTGTCGCGCCCCTGCGCCAGCAGTTTTTCCAGATTTTCACGCATTCCCGGCCTCATCAATATGCAAGTTTATTCTTGCATATTAACGCTTCGGCGCGCGGGGAACAAGCCGGCGTTCAATCCTCCACATCCACCACCAGCTTGCCGCGCGCGCTGCCATCGATCTGCGCCGCATGCGCATCGCGCGCCGTGCGCAAGGTGAAGCGGCGCGGGTCGAGCCGCCCCCGCAGCTTGCCCGCCTCGATCAGCTTGTTGGCTTCGCGCAGGATGGCGCCATGGCGCGCGTGGCCCTGGCCGCTCAACAGGGGCAGCAGGGTGAACACGCCGGAGTAGGTGGCCGCGCGCGCCGTCAGCGGGCTCAGCGCGAACGTGCCCCAGCCGAGGCAGCTGACGACGTGGCCGCCGTAGATGCGTGCCGCCTGGAAGCTGGCCTCCAGGGTGGCGCCGCCCACGGTGTCGTAGACGATGTCGAAGCCGGCGCCGCCCGTGTGTTCGGCCACGTAGTCGTCCACCGTGCTGGTGCGGTAATCGATGAAGCGCGCACCCAGCGCCTCGATGGCAGCGCGGCTGGCGGCGCTGCCCGTGGCATACACCGTGGCGCCTAAGGCGACGGCGAGCTGCACGGCCATGTGGCCGACGCCGCCCGCGCCGCCATGCACGAGCACGCTGTCGCCCGCCTGCACGTGGGCGCGGTCCACCAGCCCTTCCCAGGCCGTGATGAAGACGAGGGGCAGGGCGGCCGCTTCGCGCATGCTCAGCGCTGGCGGCACGGGCGCCAGCAGCGCTGCGTCGAAGACGCCGTACTCGGCCAGCGAGCCCTGGATGCCGCCGATGCCGCCCGCCATGCCATAGACTGTTGCGCCAACGTGAAAAGTCGTCACGCCATCGCCGATGGCCGCCACCGTGCCGGCCACGTCGATGCCGAGGATGGCGGGCAGCCGCGGCCGGGCGTGCGGGGCGGCGCCAGCGGCGATTTTCGTGTCGAGCGGGTTGACGCCGCTGGCGCCGATGCGCACGAGGACTTGCCCGGGGCCGGGCTGCGGCACGGGCAGGTGTTCGATGCTCATGGGGGCGGCAAAGCTGGTGAGGACGAGGGCTTGCATGGGATTCTCCTGTGGTTGATGCCCCAGTCTAGGCGGGGACGGTCCAAAGAAAAACGGGGCGCGGCGCGATGCACTATTTCAGTATCGTGGATAATCGCCTGCATAACAGAAGGGGAATGAATATGGACAGGCTGGAAGCAATGCACGTGTTTTGCGCCGTGGTCGAGGCGGGCGGCTTCAGCAGGGCGGCGCAGCGCCTGGGCATTTCCACCTCGTCCGTGACGAACCAGGTGGCGGCGCTGGAAAGGCATTTCGGCGTACGGCTCTTGCAGCGCACCACGCGCAGCATGTCGCTGACGGCCGAAGGCCAGCAGTGCCATGCGCAGGCGCGCCAGGTGCTGGCCGATATGGCCGCGCTGGAGTCCAGCCTGCTGCAGGCGGCCGAGCGGCCATCGGGCAGCTTGCGCGTGGATATGCCCAGCAGCATCAGCCGCAACCTGGTGGCGCCCGCCTTGCCCCGCTTTATCGCCGCCTATCCCGACATTGCCTTGCGCCTGACCGTCAGCGACCGCCTGGTCGACATGGTGGAAGAGGGGATCGACGTGATGCTGCGCATCGGCGAACCGCAGGATTCGTCGCTGGTGGCGCGCAGCCTGTTGAAAATGGATTACCTGTGCTGCGCCTCGCCCGCCTTTGTCGCCCGGCATGGCATGCCGCGCACGCCGCAGGAACTGGACCGGTTTGCCTGCCTGCATTTCCTGTATCCGAAATCGCGCCAGGTGCGGCCCTGGCTGTTCCTGGCCGAGGCGGGCGATGCGGCATATGCGCACACGCCGCCAGCGGCCTTGTCCTTCGATCATATCGAATCGATGCTTGCCGCCGCCCAGGCTGGCTGCGGCATCGTCCAGGCGCTGTCCGTCTCCGTGTTGCAGCCCTTGCGCGAGGGGACCCTGGTGCCCGTGCTGCAACCGTATCGCACGCGTGGACCGGATCTGTGGGCGCTGTTTCACCCGCGCCAGCTGCGTGCTGCCAAGGTGCAAGTGTTTGTGGAGTTCCTGGCGCAGATTTTCCAGGAGGGCTTTAATGAGAATTGATTATCAATTATAATGCAAGCATATTGCATTGAATTGCCCATCGTCAGGAATCCCATGTCCGTGTTCTTACGCCGCCCCGTGGCGCTTTTGCTGGCTGCCGCCAGTCCCCTGGCGCTCGCCTTCGATCCCGCTGCCGACCAGCCCGACGCGCAGGACGTCGTCACCGTCAAGGCCGAGCGCCAGCATTACCGCAGCCTGTCGGCCACGGGCGCCACCAAGACGGATGCCTTGCTGATGGACTTGCCGCAAAGCGTGCGCGTGCTGACCGGCGACCTGTTGCGCGACGCGGGCGTGACGACCCTGGCCGGCGCGCTGGACCTGGCCAGCGGCATTGCGAAGCAAAGTCCGCTGGGCGGTTTGTGGGACAGCTACGCCATGCGCGGCTTCACGGGCGACCCTAATTTCGGTTCCGACTACATGGTCAACGGTTTCAGTAGCAGCCGCGGCTACAACGGCATGCGCGACGGCGGCAATACGCAGGCCGTGGAAGTGCTGAAAGGCCCCGCGTCGGCCCTGTACGGCCGGGGCGAGCCGGGCGGCACGGTGAACATCACGACGAAAAAGCCGAAATTCGCGCCCGAGTACAGCGCCGATGTGTCGCTGGGCAGCTTCCAGACGCGCCGCACCGCCGCCGACTTGACGGGACCCTTGAGCGCCACCATCGCCTACCGCCTGAATGCGGCGCATGAAGAGGGGCACAGCTTCCGCGATACCTTGAAAGTCGAGCGCAGCCTGTTTGCTCCCTCGTTTCTCTGGCTGCTGGGCGAGCACACGACCGTGTCGTATGAAGTCGAAGCGGTGCGCCAGCGCGCCCCGTTCGACCGGGGCGTGGTCGCCGTCAATGGCCAGCTGGGTCTTGTCCCCGTCTCGCGCTTCCTGGGCGAACCGGGCGATGGCCCCATGACGGTCAAGTCGCTGGGGCAGCAGCTGTTCATCCACCACGCGCTGTCTGAAGACTGGACGGTGCAGGCGGGCGCTTCTTACCGCGACAGCGAATTGACCGGTTACTCGACCGAAGCGAACAAGCTGCTGGCCGATGGCCGCACCCTGAACCGCCAGCGACGGCACCGCGATTTTTCCGCCACCGACGCGTCGGCCCGTGTCGAGGTGCTGGGCAAGTTCAGGACGGGGGCGCTGGCGCACGAGGTGCTGGCCGGTGTCGACGCCTATCATTTCGACGACCACCGGGTGCAGCTGCGGCGCAATCCCTCGGCCGCGAATGCGTATGCCATCGACATTTTCAATCCCGCGTATGGCGGCAGGGCCGATCCGCTGGCCCTGTCCATCGACACGCAGGAAGGGCAAAGGGCGCGCGGCCTGTATGCGCAGGATCAACTGGATCTGGGCGCGCAATGGAAGGCGCTGGTCGGCGTGCGCCACGATAGCTACACGCAGGACGTGAGGAACAATCGCCTGAACGTGAGCAACCGCCAGTCGCTGTCGGCCACGAGCCCCCGCGCGGGCCTCGTCTACCAGCCGTCGACAATGTGGTCGTTGTATGCAAGCGCGGCCAAGGGCTTCCGCCCCAACAGCGGCATCAGCATCGCCAACCAGGCTTTCCCGGCAGAGCGCAGCCGCTCGTATGAACTGGGCGCCAAGCTGGAAACGGGCAAGCTGACGGGCACCGTGGCCGTGTACGACATCCGCAAGAGCAATGTGCTGACGACGAATCCCGCCAACACGGATTTCGCCATCGCGGCGGGCGAGGTGGGCAGCCGGGGGCTGGAACTGGACGTGTCTGGTGAAGTGGCGCGCGGCTTGCGCGTCTCGGGCGCCTATGCCTACACCAACGCCACCGTCACGCGCGGCGACAATACGATTGTGACGGGCAGCCGCTTCGCCAACGTGCCGCGCCACAGCGCCAACCTGCTGGCCACCCAGCAATTTGCGCTGGCCACGGGCACGGCCAGCGTGGGCGGCGGCGTGCAATATGTGGGCGAGCGCCTGGGCGACGTGGCCGTCAGCAGCAGTTTTACCCTGCCGGCCTACACGACGGCCAGATTGCTGGCGTCGTATTCGCCCAACGCACAATTGCGCCTGGCCCTGAAACGTGGAAAAAAACCTGTTCAACCGCAGCTACTATGCGAGTTCGTATAGCCAGCTGTGGGTGGCGCCGGGGGCGGAGCGCACGATGACCTTGCATGCCCATTACCGTTTTTAAGCAATCACTATGACATCGACTTCTTCTGCCACCCTGCGCACCCGCATCGCCGTCATCGACGTGCTGCGCGGCCTCGTCATGCTGATCATGCTGTTCGACCATGTGCGTGAAACCGTCTTTTTACACCACCAGGTCGGCGACCCGATGGATGCGGCCAGTGTCGATCCGGCCTTGTTCTTCACGCGGCTGGCCGCCCACGTGTGCGCGCCCATGTTCGTTTTCCTGACGGGCTTGTCCGCCTGGCTGTATGCGCATCCGGCCGCCGGGCCACGCAGCGCCACGGGCTTCTTGTTCAAGCGGGGCTTGCTGCTGGTGGTGCTGGAATTGGTGTTCGTCAATTTCGCCTGGAGCGGGGCGTTTCCGCCAGCCGTGCTGTATCTGCAGGTGATCTGGGTCATCGGCCTGGCCATGATGGCGCTGGCCGTGCTGCACCAGTTGCCGTTGAAAGTGCTGGCGCTGTTGGGCGTGGCGATCATCGCGGGCCAGCATTTGCTCACGGGCTTGCGCGCGGAAGAGGGCAGCTTTGCCCATGACGCGCTGACGGTATTGCTGCAACGGGGGTATCTGGTGGCGGACGGCGCCATGAAGATCAAGGTCAGTTATCCGTTGCTGCCGTGGATAGGCGTGATCGTGCTCGGCTATGCGGCCGGGCCCCTGTATGCGCGCGGCCGTTCGATAGAGGGGCGGCGGCGCCTGCTGCTGGCGCTGGGCGCAGGCAGCTTGCTGTTGCTGGCCGTGCTGCGCGGTTGCAATATCTATGGTGAAACCCTGCCGTGGGTGGCGGGCGACACGGTCTTGCGCACGGCCATGAGCGTGCTGAACTTCACGAAATATCCGCCATCGCTGGACTTTTTGCTGTTCACCCTGGGCCTGGGTATGCTGGGCCTGGCCTGGCTGGAAAGCGTCGATAACTGGTTTACGCGGGCTTGCGCCACCTTTGGCGGCGCGCCCATGTTTTACTATCTGCTGCATTTATACCTGCTGCTGGCCATCGGTCTCGCCTTGACAGCCGTGCTGGGCGCCAACCACGGTGCCCGGTATGGCGTCGAGCATATCTGGCAAGTGTGGCTGATCGCGCTGGCCCTGATGCCCGTGCTGTACTTTCCCTGCCGCGCGTTCGCCAGCTACAAGCGCACCTCGCAACGGGCGTGGGTGCGCTATTTCTGAAGCATGCCTACTTGCAGTACAGCCTATCGATGCTGTGGCTGGACGCCAGGTAATGCCGCGTCTGCCAACCGATGGCCACCCTGTAGGCGCACGGCGGATCGAGCGCCACGTTGACGGGGAAGCCGCCATTGTTGCCTGATAAATGCGGCCCGCCCGCGGCGCCGCGGAACAGGTAATTGCTCGGTGGTGGCGGCGGCGTGAAGCTGGCGGCCGGCAGCGGTGGCGGCGGATGCTGGATGCCGTTGTTGTTGGAAATCGTGATATTGAAAAAGCGCAGATGCGGATGGTCGATCGTGTACAGGATATGCACGAGGCCGCCCGCGATGGGGTTGCAGGCATTGCTGCGCAGCTCTTCCAGGTCCAGCGCCACGATGACGGGCGAGTTGTCGAAGACGATGGAATCGAGCCCGTCCGTGGCCACCAGCGCCAGGCTGATGCCGTCGCGCACCTCGAAGCCCAGGCGGTAGCGGCGTATCGGTTCGCTCTCGGCCGCCGTCAGGCTGCGGCCCGCGTCGAGGATGGGCAAGCCGCCCGGCAGCTTGGCCGGATGCAGGCTGGTGATGGCCGGCGTATTCACGGTCAGCAAGTCAAACGTGCGCAGGAAGATGCTGGGCGCCACGTTGACGACGGCCGTCGTGCCGTCGCGCATGTCCACGGTGACAGGCTTGCCGTCCACCCGTATCCAGCCGCCAGGCTGCAAATCGCCCGCGTCGATGATGACGGGCGCCGAATCGCCGAGACCCAGTCCATTCGTATAAAACACATAGCCGACGTGCGTGCCGAGGATTTGCGTGAGCGGCGCCAGGCTGGCGGGTGCCACCGTGGGGATGGCTGCCGGGTCGTCGCTGCCGCCGGGCCAGGACCATTCGCCGATCAGGAAACGGTATTCCAGCGGGTTGGCGGGAATGGCGCTGTTGCGCAGCGGGCAATTGCCCTTCAAGGTGACACCGCCGGCGAACACATACGAGGCGCCGGCGCCGCCCGCATAGCCTTGCGCGGAAAAGCCGGCCAGCGAGGGAAACGGGTGGATGTCGAAGATTTCCACCTGCTGCCAGTGGGGCACGCCTTCCACGTCGGGCGGCAAGACGTCTTTCGAACACAGTTCCACGCAGAAGCAGTGGCCCACGTTTTCGCGCCCCGGCTGGCGGCCGTTGGCTTGTGTTTCCGACAGGATCGTCACGCTGCCCAGTTGCGCCGTGAAATACACGTCTGGCCCGCTGGCGAATTCCACGTTGATGAATGGGGAGAAAGGCGTGAGCGTGAAGTCCGACGTCAGGTAATCGATGCGGAAGCGCCCGCTGACGTCCGTCACCGCCACTCCCAGCGCATCATCCTGTAGCCAGTCCGCGTCGAACGCGCGCACGGTGGCGCCGGCGATCGGCGCGTGGGGAGCGTCGCAGGTGCGCAGCCGGCCGCAGATGGTCCAGGCGCCGAAGCGGGCGCGCACCAGGCACCAGAAGCGTTGCGGCAGGCAATAATCCCAGACGGCGAGGAAATCGTTCTCTACCTGGCGCCAGCGGGGCTGGATGGTGGTGATGGAAAACTGCAGCGGCACGGGGTCTTTCGGCCCAGGTTTCAAATGCGGCACGGTGGGGCACAGGATATCGACTTCGACGGCCTCGCCCCGATAATCGTCTTCCAGGGTAAAACTGTAGTTGCCATCGTCATCCGTGCGCGCCTCGGCCAGCAGGAAGGGCGCTTTCGCCTGCACTTCCTCGTCCGTGAGGATGGCGAAGGTTTCCTTGGCGCTGGCCACGGCCAGGGCCGTGACGTTTTGCGACTCGCGCGGCCGGTACAGGCGCACGAGGACGTGGGATAAAGCTTCAGGACACTCGGCACAGATCAAGCCGCACAGCTTGCCCCGCAGGATATAGGCCATGATGGCTCCCTTGCTGATGTGGACGGCGCACCGCTCGGAATGGCGGCGCTGTTACCAAGCTAGCAAATGGGCGGCCGACAGGATTGATCTGGCTTAAACCTGCTTTCTATTTAATCAGCGTCAATACTTCGCGGAAACGCGGATGTTTGCAATCGCGCAACCATTCGAAGGCCAGCATTTCCACCGTCACCAGATGGGCGCCCAGCTTGCCCAGGCGGGCCAGCGCCGCGTCGCGGCTGGCGGCCTGGCGCGAGCCGACGGCGTCGATGGCGATGATGACCTCGTACCCCAGTTCCAGCAAGCCGATGGCCGTCTGCAGCATGCACACATGGGCTTCGCAACCCGTGACGACGATTTGTCTGCGTCCAGGCGGCAGGATATTCTGCAAACCGTCGGCACAGGCGCCGAAATGCGTCTTGTGCAAGGTCCGTTCGCACAGGGCGGCGATCTCTTCCACGTTCGGCCCCAGCCCCTGGCGGTTCTGTTCCGTGCCCAGCACGGGCACGTCGAGCAGTCGGGCGATCTTTGCCAGGCGCAGGTTTTGCGCCAGCACCAAGCCGGCATCGTGGATGGCCGGCATCAAGCGACCTTGCAGGTCGACAATGACCAGTACGGCCTGGTTCGCATCCATCAGCATGGCGTTCTCCTCATTAGTAATTAGTATGTGGCGACAGTGTAGCGCGCCGCAGTTTGCTTAAGTTGGCCAGCTGGGCACGGCTGTTTCGCCCATCAGGTAGCCATGATTCAAATCGACGGCGGCACGCAAGTAGTTCCACAGGGCGCTGACCCTGGCAATATTGCGCCGCTCACTGGGCGAAATCATCCAGAAGGCGCGCAGCAGGTCGATCTCGCCATCAAGCACGGGCACCAGCTCATTCGACTGCTGGGCCACGAAGCAGGGCAGGATGGCCAGCGCCTGGCCCGCGCGCGCCGCGTGGTACTGGGCGATCACGCTGGTGCTGCGAAACGCGCGCAGGGAGTCGGGCGCCACGTTGTCCATGTAGCGCAGCTCCGAACTGAAGACCAGGTCGTCCACGTAGCCGATGATGGGGTGCTGCGCCAGTTGGGCCACGCTGGTGATCGGCGCGTGGCGCGCCAGGTAGGCGGGCGTGGCATACAGTTTCAGGCGGTAGTCGGACAGTTTCGTGACCACGTAGGGGCCGGACTGGGGGCGTTCGACGGAAATGGCCACGTCCGCCTCGCGTTTGGACAGGCTGACAAAGCGGGGCACGGCGATCAGGTCCACGCTGATGTGCGGGTATCGCCCGCAGAACTGCGCCAGGTGGGGCGCCAGCACGATGGCGCCGAAGCCCTCGGTAGCGCCCAGGCGCACCTGGCCCGACAGCAGGCGGTTGTGCTCGCCCAATTCCTCGGTGGCGGCGAACACCGTGCTTTCCATGGTTTCCGCGTATTCCATCAGGCGGTGGCCTTCGGGCGTCAGCTGGTAGCCCACGTAGTTGCGGTCGAACAGCTGCGTGCCCACCTGCTCCTCGAACTTGCGCATGCGCCGCGACACGGTGGAATGGTCGATGCCCAGCTTTTTCGCCGCATCGACGAGGCCGGCGCTGCGCGTCAGTTCCAGGAAGACCCGTACATTGTCCCAATCGAGCATGGCAAACCCTCTCTGTGTATTTTTGCAAAGGAATTATGCATTAATTTCACTTGAGTGCATATTTTTACACATGCAGAATGCATCTAAACATATAAGAAAACCCATTCACCTGGAGACATGCATGAAAAAAACCGTTCTGGCCATGGGCGCGCTGGCGCTCACCCTTTCCTTTGGCGGCGCGCACGCGCAAATTTCCGATGGCGTCGTCAAGGTCGGCATCCTGACCGACATGTCCGGGCCGTATTCGGCCATGGGCGGGCGCGGCTCCGTCGTCGCCAGCCAGATGGCCGTCGAGGATTGCCTGAAGGCCGAATGCAAGGGCATGAAGATCGAAATCCTTTCGGCCGACCATTTGAACAAGGCCGACATCGCTGCCTCCAAGGCGCGCGAATGGATAGACCGCGACAAGGTCGACGCCATCGCCGACCTGACCAATTCCTCGGTCGCCCTGTCCGTGCAAAAGCTGATGAAAGAGAAGGGCGGCATCGCCATGTTCAGCGGCCCGGCCACGGGTCGCCTGACCAATGAAGACTGCTCGCCGAACGGCTTCCACTGGATGTTCGACACGTATTCGCAGGCAGCCGGCACGGCGGCGGCGCTGACCAAGCTGGGGCAAAAGTCGTGGTACTTCGTCACCGTCGATTACGCGTTCGGCCATTCGCTGGAAAAGGATGCCAGCGAGGTCGTCAAGCGCAACGGCGGCACGGTGCTGGGCGCCGTGCGCCATCCCCTCAACGCGTCCGATTTCTCGTCCTTCCTGGTGCAGGCGCAAGGCTCGAAAGCACAGGTGATCGGCCTGGCCAATGGCGGCGCCGACACGGTATCGGCCATCAAGCAGGCGCGCGAATTCCGCATCGGCAGCGGCAAGGGCCAGCGCCTGGCCGCCTTGCTGGTGTTCCTCTCGGATGTGCACGCGCTGGGACTGGATACGGCCCAGGGCCTCGTCTACGCGGACGGTTTTTACTGGGATTACGATGACCGCAGCCGCGCGTTTGCGAAACGCTTCGAGGCGCTCAACAAGGGCGCCAAGCCGACCATGGTGCAGGCGGGCGTGTATTCCAGCGTCTACCACTACCTGAAGTCGGTGGCGGCCGCGAAGAGCGACGACTCGAAAATCGTCGCCGAAAAAATGCGCCAGCTGCCCATCAAGGATTCCGTGATGAACAACGCCTCGATCCGCCCCGATGGCCGCGTGATCCACGACATGTACCTGGTGCAGGTGAAGACCCCGGCCGAATCGAAAGGCGCGTGGGATTACCTGAAAGTGCTGTCCACCATCCCCGCCGACCAGGCGTTCAAGCCGATGGATGCTGCGGCGTGCAACCTCGTTAAAAAATAACCACGGAGTCTCGAACCATGAACCAAGCCCTCACCCAAGTCCCTGCCATCCCCCTGCACATCGGCGGCAAGCACCATGCGTCCAGCAGCAGCGAATGGCGCGACGTCGTCAACCCGGCCACGCAGGAAATCGTCGCCAAGGTGCCGTTTTCCACGCCGGACGAAGTCAACCTGGCCGTCGCCACGGCCAAGGAAGCGTTCAAGACCTGGCGCAATACCCCGCTGGCCGCGCGCATGCGCATCATGCTCAAGTACCAGCATCTGATCCGCGAAAACATCGGGGCCCTGGCCGAACTGATCACGCGCGAACACGGCAAGACCCTGCCCGACGCGGAAGGGGAAGTCATGCGCGGCCTGGAAGTGGTGGAGCACGCGTGTTCGATCGCCACCCTGCAACTGGGCGAAATCGCGGAAAACGCGGCCACCGGCGTCGATGTCTACAATATCTACCAGCCGCTGGGCGTGGGCGCCGGCATCACGGCGTTCAATTTCCCCGTCATGCTGCCGTGCTTCATGTTCCCGATCGCTATCGCCTGCGGCAATACGTTTGTGCTGAAACCGTCGGAACAGGATCCGTCTTCGACCATGTACCTGGTCGAACTGATGTACCAGGCGGGCTTGCCGGCCGGCGTCCTGAACGTCGTGCATGGCGGCGCCGACGTCGTCAACATGCTGTGCGACCATCCCGACATCAAGGCCGTCTCCTTCATCGGCTCCACCCACGTGGGCACGCATGTGTACCGCCGCGCCAGCGAATCGGGCAAGCGCGCGCAATCGATGATGGGCGCGAAAAACCATTGCGTGGTGCTGGCCGACGCCAACAAGGAGCAGGCGATCAATAACCTGATCGGCGCGGCCTTCGGTGCGGCCGGCCAGCGCTGCATGGCCAATTCCGTCGTGGTGCTGGTGGGCGAGGCGCGCTCCTGGCTGCCGGAAATCGTCGCCCGTTCGCAGGCGCTGAAAGTGGGGCCGGGCAGCGACCGCGATGCCGACCTGGGTCCGATGGTTTCCAAGGCGGCCATGCAGCGCGCGGAAAAGCTGATCCAGGCGGGCGTGGACGAAGGCGCGCAGCTGCTGCTCGACGGCCGCGGCCACAAGGTGGCCGGCTACGAGGGCGGCAATTTCATGGGCCCGACGATTTTCTCCAAGGTCCAGGCGTCGAACTCCGTCTACACGCAGGAAATCTTTGGCCCCGCCATGTGCGTGGTCGAGACGGACACGCTGGACCAGGCCATCGCCTTCATCAACGCCAACCCGAACGGCAACGGCACCTCGATCTTCACCTCATCCGGCTGGGCGGGGCGCAAATTCCAGAACGAGATCGATGTGGGGCAGGTGGGCATCAACGTGGCCATTCCCGTACCCGTCGCGTATTTCAGTTTTACGGGGTCGCGCGCGTCGAAGCTGGGAGACCTGGGCCCGAACGGCAAACAGGCCCTGTACTTCTGGACGCAGACCAAGACCGTCACGGCGCGCTGGTTCGCCCCGGACGATGGCGGCAGCGGCGTCAATACCACCATCTCGATGAAATAAGGGGAAGGCCATGGGCACCAATATCGTTTTCATCGGCCTGGGCAACATGGGCTTGCCCATGGCGCAGAACCTCGTGCGGGCCGGCCATGCGGTGACGGGTTTCGACTTGCTGCCAGCCAGCGTGCGTCAGTTTGCCGACGGCGGCGGCCTCGTGTCCGATGACCAGGCGGCGGCGATCGGCCAGGCCGACATCGTCATCACCATGCTGCCGGCCAGCCGCCACGTGCTGGGCGCCTACCTTGGGGACGCGGGTATTTTGGCGCAGGCGCGGCCCGGCACCTTGCTGATCGACTGTTCGACGATTTCCACCGAGGCGGCGCGCCAGGTGGGCCGCGCGGCGCAGGAGAAGGGCATGCCCATGCTGGACGCGCCCGTCTCGGGCGGCACGGCGGGCGCCACCAACGGCACGCTGACTTTCATGGTGGGCGGCGAAGAATCCGCGCTGGCGGCGGCACGGCCCTACCTGGACGTCATGGGCAAGGCCATCTTCCACGCGGGCGGCTCCGGTTGCGGCCAGACGGTCAAGATCTGCAACAACATGCTGCTGGGGATACTCATGATCGGCACCAGCGAAGCCATACGCCTGGGCGTGGCCAATGGCCTCGATCCCAAGGTGGTATCCGACGTGATGGCGAAAAGCTCGGGCCGCAACTGGACCCTGGACGTGTACAACCCATGTCCGGGCGTGGCCGAAAACGTGCCCGCGTCGCGCGGCTACACGGGCGGCTTTGGCGTCGACCTGATGCTGAAAGACCTGGGGCTGGCCGTGGAAAGCGCCGAGGCGGCGGGCGCCAGCGTGCCGCTGGGCGCGCTGGCGCGCAAGCTGTACGACATGCATAGCAAGGCTGGATCGGGCGGGCTCGATTTCTCCAGCATCTACCGGTTGCAGGATACGCCGGCATAAGGCAGCTATTGTGGCGATGGCGCTCCTGCGGGAGCGCTTTTTTTTTGATGCTCGTCATCCAAACGTGCATGCTGTCAGGAGGATAAGAATATACAATCAGCAACTTGATTGGATGCAAGTTTGATGCGAAATGAATGCTGCGGATCTGGACGCTGATTGCGAAAAAACAGCCCATGCCCGGCAAGGGCCTTGATGAACAGGAAAGACGAATCACCCGATGTTTAAAAAAATACTGGAATTGGCGCAGGGCGTAGTGGGCCTGGATGAGCACGCGCAATTGAAAAAGGGCTTGCGCGGCCTGGCGCAGATATCGCCTGCGCTGTGGGAGGGCGCCTGCGAGTTCGTTTGCGAAGGGCGCCAGGAAGGCGTGCTGCTCGATGTGCAGGCGGCGGCGCCGCATGGCGGCACCTTGCTGGGCAAGCCAGGGCGCCTGTATTCGCATTTTTATACCCATAACATGCCTAACAAGGATGCAGCACTGGCCAATGAAAGCCTGCGTCACCGGCACCAGTTCTATGCCCAGTCCGATGCGGCGACGCTGGACGTGGCGCTGCTGGTCCGCTTGGGCAAGCTGCTGCAGGCGGCCGACGGGGGCGACTCGCTGGAGCGCACCGGCGCCGCGGTGCCGCAGTGGATCGACTACCTGGTCAGCGATGCGCTGTTCGCCAGTTTTTCCGAGACCCGAGCGCAAGCGACCACGGTCAACCGGCGCGGCTGGGACGTGCTGCTGCTGGCGCGCCTGCTGGCCGCCGATGGCGAGGTGGAAGAGGGCGCGCTGCAACTGGTGTTCGAGCGGCGCGAATTGAACGAATACGTGCGCGACAACTGCCTGCAGCGCCTGCTGGCGCCCGGCGCGCTCGACGCTTACATGATCGCGCATGCGGCGCTGGTGGAGCACCTGCCGGCAGTGCTGTCGGCCAGCGGCAAGGCGCAGCTGGCCAGGCGCCTGGGCGCCGCGCCCGCGCTGGCCGACACTTTTGCCGCCGTCCTGGTGCGCCTGGCCGTCGATGGCGGCAAGAGCGTGCGCACCGAAGCGGCTCCCCATCTGGCAGCCATTCCCGAGGAGCGCAGAGCCACCTTGCTGCAGCAATGCCTGTTGACGGGCAAGACGGAAGAGCGTGTGCAGGCGGCCGAGCTGCTGGGCCGCAGTCTGGGGCCGCAGCAGGGGGCGCTGCTGGAACAGGCTCTGGCGCAGGAGACGAGCAAGCCGGTGCAGGCGGCCATCCGCAACGCCTTGTCGTGGCTGGACGCGGCCAGCGAGGCCGGCGCGGCGGACTTGCCGCTGCCGCCGCTGCCGCCCGCGCCACCGGTGGCGCGCCTGGGCGACGCCGCGCTGCAACTGCTGCAGGCCAATCATGCGGCGCTGCTGGAAAAGTACCGCGCCGAAGCACGGCAGGAGCGCGAAGACAACCAGCACGCCGAGCACAAGTACGAATGGAAGCAGGAGCGCCTGAAGCGCTATGAGACGATCAAGCCGGCCTGGCTGGAAGCGGCCATACGCGTGTTCAATGGCGAGGCAGCGAAGAGCGACGCGCAGTCCCTGCAAAACAACCTGGTGCGCGAACCGATCGAACTGCAGGGCAAGTTGGCCGCCTTGCCGGACTTTGGCGTGGCGCACATGGCGCGCTGGCTGCTGGCCACGCGGCGCAATATTTTCCATTTTTCTTGGCACGATGAATTTTTCCAGCAATGGCTGGCGTGCCAGGACCTGTCGACTTTCGACTTGCGCCTGCTGGCGCGCGTCATGCGCGAAGCCGGCGACGAGCAGGACAGCGTTGCCATGGCCTGCATGGCCAGCAATTGGTGGGGCGCCAAGCCGCAGCAGGTGCTGGCGGCGGACATGGTATGGCCGCTGTTCGCGGAACGGCCCGAACTGATCGACCAGGGTCTGGGCTTGCGTGCCGCCGAAAGGCGCCGGGGCGTGGCGCCCGAGCTGGGTCCCACCCTGGAAATATTGGCCACCTTCCCGGTGCTGCCGGTGCAATGGCTGCCGCGCGTGATGGAGATCGCGCTGGGCGAGGGCAAGCAGCACCGCGCCAGCGCGCAGCAGGTGCTGTCCAGCTTGCCCGATATCGGCAAGCGCGTGGCCGAGGCGCTGGGATCGGGCAAGCAGGACATGCGCATCGGCGCGGCGCGCTGGCTGACCGACCTCGACTACCGCGCCGCCATCCCGGCGCTGTACCAGGCGCTGGACAAGGAGACGCGCGAAACCGTGATCGCCGCGCTGCTGACGGCGCTGGAAAAACTGGGCGAGGACCTGAGCCCGCGCCTGTCGCCCGAGATTCTGCTGGCCGCGGCGCGCAAGGGTTTGAAGGGCAAGGCGCCCGTCGGCCTGGCCTGGTTCGTCTTCGAGGCGCTGCCCGCCTGCCGCTGGCAGGACGGTACGCCGGTCGATGCCGACATCATCCGCTGGTGGGTGGTACTGGCCTGTAAATTGAAGGAGCCGGGCGGCAATGCCCTGCTGCTGCGCTATCTGGGCCTGCTTGACGAGGCAGGCCGCGCCGCCTTGGGCGAGACGGTGCTGCGCCTGTTTATCAACGAGGATTTGCGCGGCCCGAGCCTGGAAGTGGCGACCGCCGAAGCGCAGGCGCGCGCGCCGCAGGCCTATCAGAGTTACCAGGACCACGCCAGGCGCTATCCCCAGCATTATGCCGCCGAGGGCAAGATGACCCTGGAGCAGGTATTCGACCAGATCCGCCGCAACAAGATGGCCGAGTACCTGGGCAGCGCCATCGGCGAGAAGGGCATCCTGGCGCTGGCCGCCCACACGCCAGGCCATGTGGCAATCAGCCTGCTGCAAGCGTATATGCGCGACCATTACCCGCGCCGCGCGCAGATCGAAGCGATGCTCGACGGCCTGGCCGACGGCTACGACCCGGCCGTGATCCAGTTATTGCTGGGGATCGCGCGGCGCTACCGCACCGCTTCGGTGCAGGAAAAGGCGCGCCTGCTGGTCGAGCGCATCGCGCAGGGCAAGGGCTGGAGCCACGACCAGCTGGGCGACCGCACCATCCCGACGGGCGGCTTTGACGACAGCGGACGGCTGGACCTGTCGTATGGCGGGCGGGTCTTCCATGTGACCCTGGATGGCGCCATGAAACCGCGCCTGCACAACCCTGACGGCAAGGAGATCAAGGCCTTGCCCGAGCCGCGCCAGGACGAATCGCCCGAACTGGCCAAGGAAGCCAAACAGCAGCTAGCCATCTGCAAGAAAGAACTCAAGCAAGTCATCGCCATGCAGACGGCGCGCCTGTACGAAGCCATGTGCGCGGGACGTGTCTGGCCGGCGCAGGAGTGGCGCGATTACCTGCTTGGCCACCCGATCGCGGGCCGCCTGGTGCAGGCGCTGGTGTGGATACGGGAAGATGACGCAGGCAGTACGCTGCTGCGCCCCAGCGACGATGGCAGCCTGCTGGACGCGGACGACGAGGAAGTCGCCCTGAACGAAGGCAGCCGGCTGCGCCTGGCGCACGCGTCGCTGCTGGATGCGCCGCAGATCGCCGCCTGGCAGCGCCATTTCAAGGATTACAAGGTCAAGCCCCTGTTCGAGCAGCTGGCGCACCAGTTGCCCGATGCCTCGCTGATGGCGGGCCGGCACATCGCGGACCGCGAAGGCTGGGTGGGCGACACCTTCGGCCTGCGCGGCGCGTTCGGCAAGCACGGCTATCAGCGCGGCCAGGCCGAGGATGGCGGCGTCTTCACCGAATATCACAAGGATTTCATCAGCGCCGGGCTGCGCGCCGTGATCGAATTTTCCGGCAGTAGCCTGCCCGAGGAACTGATGGCCGCGGCCCTGAAAACGCTGCAGTTCTATCCCTTGCCGCGCTCCTGGCGCGACGAGGCGGTGCCGCTGGCCGACGTGCCGTCCGTGCTGCTGGCCGAAACCTATGCCGATTATCTGGCGGTGTCGAAGGCGTGCGGCGGCTATGATGCGCAATGGGAAAGTAAAATGCCGTGGTAAGCAAAGAGAGCACAATGATGACGGAACAACATAACGATAGCCAGGTGGTGCGCCGCAGCGCCGAACAGCGCTATGCCGGCGAGCTGGAACGCCTGAAAGCGGCCGATACCGAGCCGCGCCCGGAGGGCTGGCAGCTGTCGCCGCGCGCGGTGCGCCGCTTCATCCTGGGCGACGCGGCGCTGCAAGTGAGCCGCAAATTCTATGGCGACGATCCGCTGGTCGACCGCGCCATCGTCACCCTGATGGGCCATCAGGGGCTGATGCTGGTGGGCGAACCGGGGACGGCCAAGTCGCTGCTGTCCGAATTGCTGGCGGCGGCCATCAGCGGCGACTCCGCGCTGGCGATCCAGGGCACGGCGGGCACCACCGAAGACCATATCAAGTATTCGTGGAACTACGCCTTGCTGCTGGCCGAGGGGCCGAGCCGGCGCGCACTGGTGCCGTCGCCCTTGTTCCAGGCCATGGAAGCGGGCAAGCTGGTGCGCTTCGAGGAAATCACGCGCTGCGCGCCCGAGATGCAGGATGTGCTCATTTCACTGATGTCGGAAAAGCAGCTGATGATTCCGGAACTGGGCGGCGACGCGCGCGTGCACGCGCGGCGCGGCTTCAATATCATCGCCAGCGCCAACTTGCGCGACCGCGGCGTGCATGAAATGTCGTCGGCGCTGAAACGCCGCTTCAACTTCGAAACCGTCAAGCCGATCCGCGACCATGGTTTCGAAGTCGAGCTGGTGATGCAGCAGCTGCAGCGCGAACTGGACGCCATCGGCGCCGCCGTCGTTGTCGGGCGTGACGTGGTCGAACTGCTGGTGACCACGTTCCAGGAACTGCGCGCCGGACAGACCCGCGAAGGCACGGCCATCAAGGCGCCGGAGGCGGTGATGTCGAGCGCCGAGGCGGTCAACCTGGTTTATGCGGCCTCGCTCGAGGCGCTGCATTTCGGCGACGGTACCTTGCGCCCGCGTGAACTGGCCAACCAGTTGCAAGGCGTGGTACTGAAGGACAACGCCGATGACCTCAAGCGCGTGCGCCATTATTTCGACACGGTGGTGCGCGAACGCGGCCGCCGCGACGATCTGTGGAAAAGCTTCGGCGACGCGGCGCGCAAGCTATGGCTGTAGCACCGTCGGACTTGCCGGCCGGCATGGCTGCCGCGCGCGCCAGGCTGTTCGAGCATGGCTTGTACTTCGCGCCGGTGCGCCACCATAGCCCGGCGTGCGCCCATGCATTGCAAGCCATGCTGCGCGAATTGCGCCCGGCCGCCGTGCTGATCGAGGGGCCGGAGGGCTTCACGGACATGCTGCCCCTGTTGCTGGACGAACGCACGCGCCCGCCCGTGGCCCTGTTGTGCCAGACGCCGGCGGCAGGCGAAGAGGGGGCGCGCACGGTATCGGCGTTTTTTCCGTTTTGCGATTACAGCCCTGAATGGGTGGCGCTGCGCGAGGGGGCGGCCGCGCAGGCGCAGCTGGCCTTCATCGACCTGCCGTGGCAGGCGCGCGCGGGCAGGGCAGATGCGCAGGACGATGCCGAGGCGCGCAGCCTGATGGCCGAGCGCTACCTGGCACACAGCACCTATCTGAATACCCTGGCCGCACGCGCCGGCTGCCGCGACCAGGACGAATTGTGGGATCACCTGTTCGAAGCGCGTTCGCGCGCCGCGCTGGCGGACTGGCGCAGCATGTTTGGCGACGTGTTTTCCTACTGCGCCATGGCCCGTCTCGATTACGAGCCGGCGGTGCTGGAAGCGGAGGGCAGCCTGCCGCGCGAACGCCACATGGCGGCGCATATCGCCCGCTGGCGCAAGCAGGTGGACGGGCCCGTGGTGGTGGTCACCGGCGGCTTTCATACCAGCGCGTTGATCGAACTGGTCGCCGCCGCTCCCGCCCACGCCGTGCCGGCCGCCGCCAGCCCCAGCTGGCTGATACGCTACAGCTTCGAGCGGCTCGATGCACTGAATGGCTATGGCGCGGGCATGCCGGCGCCCGCCTATTACCAGGCCGTCTGGGACGCCCTGCAATCGCCGGCGGACGGCGATCATCAGCTTGCCGTCGCCGTGGACCAGTTGACCATGCTGGCAAGGCACAGCCGTGCGCGCGGCTTGCAGGAGCGTATTTCCACGGCGGAAGTACAGGCGGCCGTGCTGCAAGCGGCCAGGCTCGCCGTGTTGCGCGGCCATGCGGGGCCAGGCCGCCAGGATGTGCTTGACGCGATGGCTTCCTGTTTTGTCAAGGGGGCCATCGACGACGGCATGCAGGGCATGTTCGACGATGTGCGGCGCCAGATGACGGGCAGCCGGCTGGGCGACGTGCCGCCGTCGGCCGGTTCGCCGCCGCTGGTGGTGGATGCGCGCCTGGCTGCGCATCGTCACGGCTTGCGGCTGGACGACGGCGACACGCGGCTGGCGCGGCTGGACCTGTACCGCAAGGACCGCCACCGCCGGCGCAGCCGGTTCTTTCATCTGATGCAGTATCTCGATACGGGCCTGGCGCGCTGGCAGGGCGGCCCGGATTTCATGGCCGGCAGCCGGCTGGAACTGCTGTTCGAGGAATGGACGTATGCGTGGACGCCGCTGGTCGAAGCGCGCCTGATCGAGCTGTCCGCCGATGGCGCCACCCTGGCCGAGGTGGCGCTGGCGCGGCTGCTGCGCGAAGAGCAGGCGCTGGGCGCCGCGGGCCAGGCCCGTTCGGCCGGCAGCGCCGCCGCCCTGCTGGTGCGCGCCTGCGTGGTGGGATTGCATGAACGTCTGCCCGGCCTGCTGGCGCTGTTGTCGCGCCATCTCGATGACGATGCCGATTTCTCCTCCGTCGTCGCCTGCGGCCATGCGCTGGTGACCCTGTGGCGCGCGCGCGAGCCGCTGGGTGTGCGCGAGCATCCTGGCGTGCTGGCGCTGATGCGGCGCGTCTGGCCGGCCGCGCTGTTCCTGCTGTCCGGTCTGGCCGATACGGGGATGGAAGGGGAAAGCGCGCAAGTGGGGCAGTTGCTGGCATTGCGCGAATTTGGCCGCGCCGCGCGCAGCGCCTTGCCTGCGCCCGAGGCGAACCTGGCCTTCGAGGCCGGCGACCTGCACCAGCGCCTGCACGCCCTGACGGCGACGCGCCACTGCGCGCCCGGCATTTGCGGCGCCGCCGCCGCGCTGCTGTTCCTCGATGGCGCCTGGGGCGAACAGGATTTATCGCGTTTGCTGGAACAGCGCTTCGGCGCCGGCGCCACGCCGCAGGATGCCGTGCGCTTCCTGTCGGGCCTGATGGCCGCCGCGCCCGAATTGCTGCTGACGCAGCCGGGGTTGCGGCGCAGCTTCAACACCCTGGTCGGTAGCTGGGACGAGGCCAGTTTCATCCATTATCTGCCCGATTTGCGCCTGGCCTTCACGGGCTTGAAGCCGCAGGAGACGAGCGACCTGGCCGAGGCGCTGGCGGTGCTGAACGGCGCCGCGCCAGACGCCTTGCAGGCTGAATTTCATTGCGACGTCAGCGAAGACGAGATGCTTGCCGGCGGCCGCCTGAACGCGGCGCTGGCCGCCTGCCTGGAGCGCGACGCGCTGTCCGGCTGGCTGGATATTTCTACGGAGAAGCCGCATGGCTGAGAATCTGGACAATCAGGCGTTGCTGCGCCGCTGGCGCCTGATACTGGGGCGCTACGCGCAGCCGCTGCAGGGCGCGGCCTGGTCTGATAATGATGGCCGGCTCGATGCCAGCCTCGATTACCTGTATGGCCGCGAGTATGAGCGCAAGGGCATGCTGCGCGCCGGCGGCGGTGGTTCGCTGGACCCCAGCCAGCTGCGCGCCATCGACTGGCTGGCGCAGGCGCGCAAGCTGTTTCCGCAGGATGTCTACGAGCGCGTGCAGGGCCACGCGATCGAGCGCTATGAACTGAGCGGCTTGCTGCGCGATCCGGCGGTGCTGGCCAGCCTGGAGCCGAACCAAGCGCTGGCGCGCGCCCTGATCGGCATGCGCGGGCGGCTCGGCGCGGACATGCACGACGCGGTGCGCGCGGTGATACGGCGCGTGGTCGAGGAAATCACCGAGCGCCTGCGCAAGGATTTCGTCAACGCGGTGGTGGGGCGGCGCAACCGCTTTCGCCGCACGCAGATGAAGAGCACGCAGAATTTCGACTGGCGCGCGACCATTGCCGCCAACCTGAAACACTACGATATGGCCAGCCGCCGACTGCTCATTGCGCATCCCATCTTCAATGCGCGCGTCAAGCGCAGCCTGCCGTGGGACGTCATCCTGTGCGTCGACCAGAGCGCTTCGATGATGGATTCGGTGATCTATGCGGCGGTGGTGGCCGGCATCCTGTCCGGCCTGCCGGCGGTCAACGTGCGGCTGGTGGTGTTCGACACCAGCGTGGTGGACCTGACGCACCTTGCCGCCGACCCGGTCGAGGTGCTGCTGACGGTGCAGCTGGGCGGCGGCACGAATATCGGCCGCGCGGTGCAGTACTGCGAGCAGCTGGTGAGCAATCCGCAGCGCACGGTACTGGCCCTGATCAGCGATTTCGAGGAGGGCGCGCCGCCAGGGCCGTTGCTGGCGGCGCTCAGGCGCATGGCCGAATCGCGCGTCACCCTGCTGGGCCTGGCCGCGCTCGACGAGCGCGCGCAGCCTGCGTATGACCACGGCATGGCGCAACGCCTGGCGGATCAGGGCATGCACGTGGCGGCACTGACGCCGCAGCACTTTGCCGAATGGCTGGCTGGGGTGATGGGATGAGCTGGCACGCCGTGTACCGCAGCTTTGACGACGACAGCCTGGCGACGCTGGCCAACGCTGGCCTGCTGCGCCGCGCCCTGAAAGATGTCGAGGCGGGCAAGGTGGGCTGGCAGGCTGGCGCGGGAGGCACCCTGGTCGCCGACGGCCAGCATGTCTCGCTCGATGCGGGGGGGCCGCAGAAGGGCCGTTGCGATTGCCCGGCGCCCGGCATCTGCAAGCATATCCTGGCCGCCGCCGTGTGGCTGCGCGAACTGCCGCAAGACAGCGCGCAGGACGGGGTGCCAGCCAGCGTGCAGGACGAAGTGCTGGCGCTCGACAGCGCCGCCGTGTGCAAGCAGGCTGGCAAGCCGGCGGTGCGCCAGGCGCTGGCCTGGCTAGCTGAAGGCGACCAGGCGGACATCACCATCGTCAATGCGCGACTGCAGATCGAGTTGCCCCTGTTGAAACTGGGCTGCAGCTATCTGCTCGGCGCCGGGGTCGAGGCCATGGTGTCCGATACGCCGGCCGCCATCCGCAAGGCGCTGCACCTGTATGCGCTGGCCTGTGTCTGGCGCAAGCATGGCCGCGAGTTTGCCTGGCCGGCAGGCCTGGCGATGGCGCCTGCCGACGCAGCGCCAGGGATGAGTACGTCCGAACTGGTGTTCCTGGCCCAGGTGCGGCGTTTGCTCGGTGAACTGTACGACAATGGCTTGTCGCATGCCAGCGCGATTGCCGCTGGCCAGCTGCGCGCGCTGACCATGTCGGCGCGCACTGAAAGCCTGCCCCGCCTTGCCGCCATGCTGCGTGGCCTCGGCGGTACGCTGGACCTGCTCGTGCGGCGCGACTACCACGCCAGCGAACGTCAGGCATTTGACGAGATGGCGGCCATCTGCGCCTTGTGCGCGGCGCTCGAACACGCGTCTGGTGCGCTATTGCAGCGCTTGCGCGGGCAGGCGCGGCGCAGCTTTGATGCGGCCGGAGATGCGCCCCTGGACCTGCTGCCGCTGGGCGCGTATTGGTGGGAAACGCGCGGCGGCGCGCACGGTCTGACCTTGTCGTTCTGGCAGCATGCAGAGGAGGGCGAGGGGCGGATCGTGCAGGCCGTGCTGGCGCGGCCCGACGCCAGCGACCGCTCGTTTACTCGCGAATCGGCATGGGATGCGAGCAGCCTGTGGCCGGGGGCTGGCAGCGCCCGGCATATTTGCGAGGCGGGCTTGCAGTTGGCAGGCGCGTCCTGGGCCGAGGATGGGCGCCTGGCCATGGACAGCCAGGTGCGCGCCAGTGCGGCGCCACTGTGGGCGCTCGACGATGTGCGCTGGCAGCGCCTGGGTTTTGACGACTGGACGGCACTGGCTGTCTTCATGAGTGACAGCGTCGGTTTGGCGCCGGATCCCATCGATTGCGTGGTGCTGCGTCCGGCGGCCGTGGCGCGGCCGCAGCTTGACGAAGTAGGCCAGCGGCTCGATTGGCAGGTGTTCGATGCCTGCGGCGCCGTTCTGGACTTGCAGATACCGGCAGTGCCGGCCCTGCGTCCGCGCATCGCCCGGCTGCAGGCGGCCGTGGCGGATGGCGCCGATATCCGGGCCGTGCTGGCCAGCCGCGCGCGCGACGACTCAGGTGGCTGGCAACCGGTGGCGCTGCTCATTGCCAAGAATGGCAAGCTGCGCGTGGTATCGCTCGATTTCGAGATCGATGCGGGCAAGCTGCCGTCGGCGCTGGCGCGCTTTTTCAAGAGTCTTGGAGGCACCAGCCTGGCGCCGTCCATGCCGCAGCAAGCCTCGGCGGCATCGCGGGTGCTGGTCCAGGTGCTTGACCTTCTCGCACTGCAGGCGCGTAGCGGACGTCCACGACTGGAAGCCGAACTGGCCGGCGAACTGGCGCAGCATGGCGCCACCTTGCGTGCGCTGGGCCTGGACTTGCCGGCCGGCCTGCTGGCGGCCTACGTCAGCGTGCCGCGAGCGCCTGAAGCCTTGCGCCTGGCATATGTCTGCACGACGTGCATCGCGCTGGAGGCGGCAGGGTAGTCGCGGCTTTGGTCAGGGCTGTTGCGCCTGCAGGGCCGCCAACTCGGCCCTGGCTTTTTCCAGCTTGCCTTCCAGCTTGGCGATCTTCTTCGGTTCCTTGTTGGCTTCCTGGGCCAGGCGCAGCGAACGCTCCGTCTGGTTCACCTTCGCCTGCGCCTTGACGATCTTCTTGTTGTGGCGTTCGATCAGGGTACTGTCGCGGCAGTGGGCGTTGACTTCGTCGAGCGCGCGCGTGAGGCCCGCGACCTTGTCGGACAGGCCCTGTTCCTGCGCCTGGCGCAATTCGCTGCGGATGCTTTCGCGCTTGGCGGCGCAGCCGGCCAGCTGGGTATCGGCGGCGCTGGCGCCCACGGAGGCTGCGGCGAGCAGCAGGGTCAAGGCGGTTGTGGCGAGGCGGTTCATGGCGTTCCTGTGTAAGTGGTGGGCTCGTGCAATGTAAGCCTGCCGGCTTGCCCTGTCAAACTTCTTGTGCAGTGCGCGCCTGTCTGGCATGGCATCGGCTACCATGCGTGTTTTCTTCTTTCCGACACCGCCGCATGCCCAAGAAACTCCTCTTGCTGATTCCTTTCCTGCTGCCGTTGCCGCTCCTGGCCCAGACCTCGCCCACCTTGCTCGACCTGCAGCTGATCGCCATCAAGGCGAGGGCTGATGCGGCTAGCCATAGCCCGGAAAGCATCGCCGAGTTTGAGCAGGCCCGGCGCGCGGCCGAAGCGGGCGACGTGGAGGCGCAGCTGGATCTGGCGCGCATGCTGCAGCTGGGCGTCGGCACGCCGCAAGATACGGCGCAGTCGATGGCCTGGATACGCAAGTCGGCCGAAGGCGGCTATGCGCCGGCGCAGGCTGCCATGGGGGTGGCCTGCACCTTGGGCGGCAAGGTGCCCATCGACCGCGTGCAGGGCGAATACTGGCTGCGCAAGGGCGCGGCGCAGGGCAATGCAGAGGCGCAAACCATCCTGGCGCTGGAATTCATCGATGGCGACAGCAGCGCCGAAGAGCAGGCGCTGGCCATCACCTGGCTGAAGGCGGCGGCGAACGAGCAGCACTTCGTGCCCGCCTACAATGCGCTGGGCGAGCATCTGATGCGCGCAGCCGTCGATGAACAGGATCGCGGCGAGGCTTTCCACTGGTATTCCAGATCGGCGCGTGAAAAGGAGCCGGCCGGCATGCGCAACCTGGCCCGCGCGCACGAGCTGGGCCTCGGCGTGGCGCAGTCGGACAAGTGGGCCCTGGTCTGGTACGAGCGGGCGGGGTGGAGCGGCGACTTGCCCGCCATGCGGCGCATGATCGATGTGTATGTCAAAGGCGAACTGGGACAGGCTGCGAATGCCGAAGACGCGGCCGAGTGGCGCGGCAAGCTGGCCGAGAAGGAAAAGAAATGAGAACCATGCTGTTTGTATTGAGCCTCGCCCTGGCGCAGCCCGTGCTGGCGCAGCCGGCGTCCACCAAGGAACCGCGCCAGCATCCGGCGCTGGCCGAATTCGATATGTCCGGCCTCGACGACATGCGCGCAAGGGTGCGGGCCGTGATCGACCGTCCCGCCGACCTGTCGCCGGACAAGGTGGCCGCCTTCGGGAAGGCGCGCCTGGCTGCGGAAGGGGGAGATACGGCCTCCCAGCTGGAGCTGGCGCAGATGCTGCACGGCGGCGAAGGCACGCCGCGCGACGTCGACGCCGGCCTGGCGTGGATGCGGAAATCGGCCGAAGGCGGCTATGGTCCGGCGCAGGCTTTCCTCGGCGTGGCCTACACGCTGGGGCAGGGCATGGCCATCGACCGCAAGCTGGGCGAATACTGGTCGCGCAAGGGCGCCGCGCAAGGCGTGGAGCTGGCCAACTTCACGCTGGCCATGCACTTTGAAAATATCCACAGCAGCCCGGCAGAACAGGCGCATGCGCTGCACTGGCTGAAGTTCTATGCCGAAAACGGCTTTATCTATGCCTACAATGAAATCGGCTACCGCCTGATGATGACGGCCAAGGACGAAGCGCAGCGCAAGGAAGCGTTCACTTGGTACATGAAGGCGGCCAAGGTGCTCGACCCGCCCGGCTTGAACAATGTCGCATACTCGTATGAAGTGGGGCAGGGCGTGCCGCAGAGCGACGAGGCGGCCCTGGGCTGGTATGAAATGGCGGCCATCGCCAAAAGTCCGCCGGGGCAGACGGGTTTTGCGCGGCTGCTGGAACAGGGCCGTGGCGGCCCCACCCGGCAAGGGCCGGCGCCCAAGCCTTTCGCGCTGTACCTGCTGGCGGCGAAGCAGGGCGACGCGGAAGCCATCGAACGGCTGGTCAAGGTGTACGATAAGGGCGAGCTGGAACAGGCGGCCGACCCGGCGCAGGCGGCACTGTGGCGCGAAAAGCTCAGGCTGGCCAAGACTCCCTGAGCGGGCATGACGGAGTCAGGACGGCATGCTATCATCATTGTTATCGATAACAATATCATGAGAGACCCATGAATCCCGATTTCCGCTCCAAGGTGACGCTTGAAAAGCATATCCTGCACACGATGAACTTTTATCACCCGCGCGCTGTTGACCCGAGCGGCGGTTTCTATCATTTCTTCCTTGATGACGGCACGGTGTACGACGCCAGTACGCGCCACCTGGTCAGCAGCACGCGCTTCATCTTCAATTACGCCATGGCTTACCGCCGCTTCGGCGGCGACGATTACCAGGCGGCCCTGCGCCACGGCGTGGCCTTTTTGCGCGACGTGCACCGCGACCCGGCCACGGGCGGCTATGCCTGGCAACTGTCGTGGAAGGATGGCGTCAAGCAGGTCGAAGATGGCGCCAACCACTGCTACGGCCTGGCCTTCGTGCTGCTGGCCTATGCCCACGCCTTGCAGGCGGGCGTGCCGGAAGCGCACGCGTATCTGGACGAAACGTTTGAGCTGATGGAGCAGCGCTTCTGGCTGCCCGAACACGGCCTGTATGCGGACGTGGCCAGCGCCGACTGGTCCACCCTGGACGGCTACCGGGGCCAGAACGCCAACATGCATGCCTGCGAAGCCATGCTGGCCGCGTTCGAGGCGACGGGCGAGGCGAGATATCTGCACCGCGCCGAAACCCTGGCGCACAATATCACGGTGCGCCAGGCGGGCCTGGCGAACGGCATGATCTGGGAGCATTACACGCCCGACTGGTCGATCGACTGGGACTACAACCTGCACGACAAGAGCAATATCTTCCGTCCGTGGGGTTACCAGCCTGGCCACTTCACGGAATGGGCCAAGCTGCTGCTGATCATGGAGCGCCACAGCCGGTTCATGGCCGGTCCGTCCGACTGGCTGCTGCCGCGCGCGCGCGCGCTGTACGACATGGCCCTGGCCAAGGCATGGGATGGCGCGCATGGCGGCATCCACTACGGTTTCGGCCCGCAGGACGAGATCTGCGATGGCGACAAATATTTCTGGGTGCAGGCGGAAAGCTTCGCCGCCGCCGCCGTGCTGGCCGCCCGCACCGGGGACGAGGCCTACTGGCAAAGCTATGACAAGATCTGGGACTACAGCTGGACGCATTTCGTCGACCATGAACACGGCGCCTGGTACCGCATTTTGACGCCGGAAAACGGCAAGATCAGCAACGAGAAAAGCCCGGCCGGCAAGACCGATTACCACACCATGGGCGCCTGCTATGAAGTGCTGAACGTGATTGGCGGTGCCGCATGAGCGCCACCGCTTTTCCCTCTTTCCCCGCTTTTGTGTCGGCTGGCGAAGCGCTGACGGACATGCTGCGCACGGGCGCGGACTCCTGGAACAGCCAGGTGGGCGGCTCGACCTGGAACGTGGCGCGCGTGATGGCGCGCCTGGGCGTGCCCAGCGCCTTTGCGGGTGGCGTCAGCCTCGACGTCTTCGGCGACGCTCTGGCGCAGGCGACCGACGTGGCGGGCCTGGACATGCGGTTTTTGCAGCGCCATGCGAAGTCGCCGCTGCTGGCCATCGTGCATGAACTGCATCCGCCTACCTATTACTTCATCGGCGACGACAGCGCCGACCTGCATTTCGACGCGTCGCTCTTGCCGGCCGGCTGGATGCAGGGGGCGCAATGGGTGCATTTCGGCGGCATCAGCCTGGCGCGCGAACCGCTGGCCGGCAAGCTGGTGGCGCTGGCGCAGGAGCTCAAGGCGGCTGGCGTGAAGATCAGCTACGACCCGAACTTCCGCATCATGATGGATGAACGCTATGACGCCACCCTGCGCCGCATGACGCAGCTGGCCGATGTGATCAAGGTGTCCGATGAAGACCTGGCGGGCCTGTTCCGCCATGACGACATCGATGGCGCGTTTGCCATGCTGCGCAGCTGGAATCCGCAAGCCACGTATTTGTATACGCGCGGCGCGCAGGGTGCGGCGCTGTACCAGGGCGAGCAGACATGGCAGGCGGCACCGCCCGTCATCGAGGTGGTTGATTCGGTGGGTGCGGGCGACGCCAGCATCGGCGGCTTGCTGTACAGCCTGATGTACCGGCCCGATGCCAACGGCGGCCAGCACTTGCGCTTTGCCGTCGCGGCGGGCGCGGGCGCCTGCCTGGCGGCCGGTGGCTCGCCGCCGTCCGTGGAACTGGTGGAATCGCTGGCGGCGCGCACGGTGCTGCGCTAGCAGTACCAGTCCGGCGGTAAATGCCGGGGTCAGACCCGGCGGGTCTGACCCCGCGTAACGGGTCCCGTCGACGCCCGCTCCATCAAGGTAAACGCCATCAAATGATGCGTGGCGGTGGCCGGTTCCCCCGCGCGGCGCTGGCGGATTTCGTCGATGACGAGATTGACGGCGGCGCGCGCCATATCGGCGATGGGCTGGTGGATGGTGGTCAGCTCGGGCCAGACGGTGGTGGCGACGGGCGTGTCGTCGAAGCCGCACACGCTCAATTCCGCAGGCACCTGCAAGCCCATGCCGTGCACCACGGCCAGGGTGGCGGCGGCCATGTCGTCGTTGCTGGCGAAGATGGCGCTCGGGTGCGGTTTCTGCACCAGCAGCCGGCGCGCCGCGTCGAGTCCCGAGCGATACGTAAAATAACCTTGCGCGACCCTGTGCGGCGGCACCTGCAAGCCGGCTTCCCGCATGGCGTCCTCGAAGGCCTGGCGGCGCAGCAGGGCGGGCGTGTGCGCCGGATCGCCTTCGATGAAGCCGATGTCGCGGTGGCCCAGTGCGAGCAGGTGGCGCGTCATGGCCAGCGCGCCTTCGTAGTCGTCGATGCGCACGGCCGAGACGCCGGGCGAGGGGCGCGCCGTGGCCACGGCGATGGCCGGGATACCCATCCGGTTCAGTTGCGCCAGCACTTCCGGCGAATCGCACAGGGGCGGCGGCACGAGGATGCCGTCCACGCCGGCCGCCACCAGGCAATCGATGCCGGCGCGCTGGCTGTCCAGGTCTTCGCAGCGTTCCAGCAGCAACTGGCCGCCGCCCTGGCGGCATTGGTCCATGGCGCCAACTAAAAATTCGCTGAGGAAGGCCGCGCTCGGATTGCTGTACAACAGGCCGATGCGCAGGGTGCCCGTGCGGGCCGCCCTGGCCGCCAGGTTGGGCTGGTAGCGCAGGCTGGCGATCGCCGCCTCGACCTTGTCGCGCGTGGCCGCGCTGACGCTGCTGCGTCCATTGATCACGCGCGATACCGTCATGGCCGATACGCCGGCCACGCGCGCCACGTCGTGCACGGTGGCGCCGCTGGCGGTATCGGGGGCGGCGTGCGCCGCCTTATTCGAGGTGGCCACCGAACTTCAGCTTGCCGCTGATGCGCATGCCGTGCAATTGGCCTTCTTCCAGTTCGGCGGCGCTGGTGCGCTGCGCCGTGTCGCGCCGCGCCAGTCCCACGGACAGGATATCGAGCATCATCAGCTGCAGCAGGCGCACGATCATGGGCACGAAATTGAGATTGCCTTCCGGGTGGTTCAAGGTCAGCAGCACGTCGGCCAGCTTGGCCAGCGGCGAACCGCTGGCCGTGATCGCCAGCACGCGCGCGCCGCAGCCCTGCGCCACCTTGACGGTGCGCAGCAGGTCGGGCAGGGCGCCCGAACGGGAAATGACCAGCGCCACGTCGCCCGGTTTCAGCATGGCGGCGCTCATTTCCTGCGCCTGCGGATCGGCAAAGAAGCTGCTGACGATGCCCAGGTTGAGCAGCTTGTGCTGCATGTCGTCGGCCACCACGCGGGCGCTGCCCACGGCCAGCAGCTCCACGCGCTGCGCGCTGCGCAGCAGCTCGATGGCCGCCGTCAGCGCCTTCACGTCGAGCATGTCGCGCATGGCCAGCGCGGCCGAGGCGTTATTGCCCAACACCTTGCGCGCCAGTTCGGCGTCGGAGTCCGAGATCTCCACGTGGCAGTGGGCCACCGTGATGGCGCCGCCCGTCAGGCCGGACGCCAGCTTCAATTTGAAGTCGGCCAGGCCCTGCACGCCGATCGAGCGGCAAAAGCGCATCACGGTCGGCTGGCTCACGCCGACCCTCTGGGCGATTTCCGCGATCGGCAGGGTCAGCATGGCGTTCGGCTCCTTCAGCACCCAGTCGGCCACCTTGCATTCCGAGGGGCTCATGCGCCCGCGCGCCTGGCGCACGGATTCGAGCACGGGCGCGCCGGAATGGGCGCGCTTGAGCTTTTGCGCCAGGATGGCGGCGATACCGAGGAACGTCGGCAGTTCGGCCGTGATCAGAAAGGTGGGGATCTGCGCCAGATAGTCGTTCAGGCGGCCCTTTTGCTCGAAGCGGGCGCGGAACTGCGACTGCTCGAACAGAGGACCAAGGCGCGGCACGATGCCCCCGCCTATATAGATGCCGCCCAGCGCGCCCAGGGTCATGGCCACGTTGCCGGCGATGGAGCCGAGGATGGCGCAGAAACAGTCCACCGCTTCGAGGCACACTTCGCATTCATTGTTCAGGGCGCGGCTGGTGATTTCGGCTGCCAGCAGCGGCAGCGCGTCGGGCTTGCCGGCGCGTTCGGACAGGGCGCGGTAGATCAGTTCCAGGCCGCGCCCGGAGGCGAGGCGTTCGGCCGAGACGTGCGACAGTTCGCGCCAGGCGAAGGACAGCACGTCCATCTCGCGCTGGTCGCAGGGCGCGAAGCTGACGTGGCCCCCTTCGCTGCCCAGCGCGATCCAGCGGTCTTCCGCGGGGATCATGCCCGACACGCCCAGGCCCGTGCCCGAACCAAGCAGGCCGATGACGCTGTCGGCGCGCGCCATGCCGCCGCCGATCTGCAGGCGCTGGTCGGGCCGCAGATAGGGCAGGGCCATGGCCAGCGCCGTGAAGTCATTCACCACCAGCAGGGTGTCGAGGCCCAGCGTGGCGCGCATGGCCTCGATCGAGAAGAACCAGTGATGGTTCATCATGCGGATAGTGTCGTCGTCGATGGGATTGGCGATGGCGATGGCCGCATGGCGCACGCGGGCCGAACCGGCGGCGCGCGCCTCGCTGCTATCCATATACGCGGTGATGGCGTCGAGCAGCGAAGCGTAGTCGTCGCAAGGCAGCACGGCCACCGCTTCCAGGTGGCCCTGGCGCGTTTCGAGCACGAAGCGGGCATTGGTGCCGCCGATGTCGGCCAGCAGGCGTGGCCCTTCACTGAATCGCTCCGCCGGATCGCTGCCTGCTACTTCCATTTTTTCATCAATTTTCATGGCGGTGCCTAGTCTCGTTTGCGTGCGCTGTCATGGCGGCGCACTGTCGTTATGGCAAAAACCAAGGATTTTAATTCGTATACGTGCCGCGTGCCGAAAAATGCGGGGCACCCGCGCAAATGCTTGCACGCAGTGCCAGAAACGGGCGGCGCCAGCTGAAAAATCAGGGCCGTCAACTGGCAAATCCCTGCGCAAATAAAGTGTCGCAGAGTAGTCGTAGGATTACAACATAATATGTTGATATTTGTTCGTAGTATAGTTACTATGTCCCTGCTGGAAAGAATTCTGGCCAGTACATTCGGCCACGAATGACTAGATAAAAAATAAATTACTGAGGAGACTTACCATGCTGCATCGCACCATGTTGAAGGCCGTGTTGAAGACACTGCCAGCTGCCATCGTCTTGGCCATCGCCAGCGGTTCCGCTGCCGCCGACCCCATGTACCCATCCGACTCCGAAGGCTTCCACGGCTACCTGCGCGCTGGCGCCGGCAGCAATACGTCGGGCGACGGCGGTTCGCAAGGCTGCTTCGGCCTGGGTGGCAATACCATGAAATATCGTCTGGGCAATGAGTGCGACGCCTACACGGAATTCGGCTACACCAAGTCTGTTGCCAAGTCCGGCGGCGTGAACTACCTGGCCACCATCTGGGTCAACGCCTACGCGCCAAACTCGGATTTCGGCGACAACAAACTGGGCATCGTCAAGGCCTATGTCGAAGCGCAGGGACTCGATTTCCTGAACGGCGGCACAGCCTGGGTCGGCAAGCGTTTCTACTACCGTCCTGACATCCACATGCTGGATCTGCAATACATCAACATGAACGGCACGGGCGCCGGCCTGGACCGCATTCCTGTTGGCCCGGGTAAATTCTCGTATGCCTTCTTCAAGGACAACGACATCAATGCCCGCGACAAGAACACTGGCGCCATCACCGGCACCCGTTCCGCCGTGCGCCAGAACTTCATCTACGGCGAAATTCCCGTCAATGAAAATGGCACCCTGGACCTGGCCGCGACCATCATCACGGCCGAAGGCAAGGACAACGACATCTACGGCCCGAAACATAATGGCTGGCAACTGTCGGCATTCCACCGTCAAGGCAAAGTCTTCGGCGGCGGCAACACCTTCGGCGTGCAGTACGGCGTCGGCCCTGGTGTTGGCGGTGACGGCAACGGACAGTTCGGCGCCTCGGGCAGCACTTCCTACGGTTCTGACCGCAAGCGCACGCGCGTCTTCAATGACATGGCGATCCAGCCGATGGAAAACTTCGGCATGGAATTCGTCGCCCTGTGGCAAAAAGACGAATCGACCGCCGCCGGTTCCTCGACCTGGACCTCGGTCGGCGTGCGTCCTGTGTACGCATTCACCAACAACTTCAAGCTGGTGGGCGAACTGGGCACGGACCGCGTGACGCAATCGGGCGGCCAGCCAGCCAAGCGCCTGACCAAGCTGACCATCGCACCGACGATCTCGGCCGGTCCTGGCCTGTGGTCGCGTCCTGAACTGCGCGCTTTCGTGACGTACGGCAAATGGAACGATGCGGCCACCGCCTCGGTCAATGCGTCGAACAACGGCGGCCCGATCTACAACAACAATACCAGCGGCACGTCCTACGGTTTCCAGGTAGAAACCTGGTTCTAAGTTAGCAGGCGTTGTAAGTCTAAATCAACCTGGCGCATCCTTCGCGGATGCGTTTTTGGCGCCGTCCCGTGATATAAATGCAATGTAGTCGTTTCATGGATCACGGCGCCGTCTTTTCACTGAAGATGATGCCCGTTTGCAAGCGGGTCTGAGTACAAGAGCGCCGGTACAGGCGCAGATTTCACCTTTTTCGGCTCCCGTATGCCGAAGCCCCCTAAAAGCTTGATCAAAAAAGGAATGTGGAGATGAAACTGAAATTCAAGATTACCCAACTGGCCGCATTGACCACCCTGGCATTCGCTGGCAGCGCCTTTGCGACCGACGTGGAAGTGTTGCACTACTGGACCTCCGGCGGCGAAGCGAAGTCCGTGGGCCAGTTGCAGCAAATCGTGAAAGAAAGCGGCTTTGGCTGGAAAGACTTCGCCGTGGCCGGTGGCGCTGGCGAAAACGCCGCGACCGCGCTGAAAACCCGCGTCATTTCCGGCAACCCGCCAACGGCTGCCCAGCTCAAGGGCCCATCGATCCAGGAATGGGGCGCAGAAGGCGTGCTGGCGAATATCGATGATGCCGCCATTCCAGGCAAATGGGATGCCGTGCTGCCGAAAGTCGTCGCCGACATCATGAAATACAAGGGCCACTACGTCGCCGCTCCCGTCAACGTCCACCGCGTCAACTGGATGTGGGTCAACCCGGAAGTGCTGAAAAAAGCCGGCGTGGCCACCACCCCGACCACCTGGGATGCGTTCTTCGACGCGGCCGAGAAAATCAAGAAATCGGGCGGCATCGCGATCGCCCACGGCGGCCAGCCATGGCAGGATGCCACCGTGTTTGAATCCGTCGCGCTGGGCGTGGGCGGCACGGAATTCTACAAAAAGGCCATCCTCAAGCTGGACCAGAAGGAATTGACCGGCCCGACCATGCTCAAGGTGTTCGACACCCTGGGCAAGGTGAAGACCTACATCGACAAGGATGCGGCAGGCCGCGACTGGAACCTGGCCACCGCCATGGTCATCAACAACAAGGCCGGCTTCCAATTCATGGGCGACTGGGCCAAGGGCGAGTTCACGGCCGCAGGCAAGGTGCCGGGCAAGGACTACCTGTGCGTGGCAGCTCCTGGCACGGACAAGGCCTACACCTTCAATATCGATTCGTTTGCCATGTTCACGCAAAAGGATGCGAATGCGAAGAAGGGGCAGATCGCCCTGGCCAACGCCATCATGAATCCGAAGTTCCAGTCGATCTTCAACCTGAACAAGGGTTCCATCCCTGTGCGTTCCGGCGTTTCCAAGGACAAGTTTGACGCTTGCGCCCTGAAATCGATGGAAGACATGGACGCCACCAACAAGACCGGCGGCCTGGTGCCATCGTTCGCCCACGGCATGGCGCTGCCATCGGCCACGCAAGGCGCCGTGACCGACGTCATCGCCAAGTTCATGAACACCAACATGAGCTCGAAAGACGCGGTTGCAGCATTGGCCAAAGCGGCAAAAGTGAAGTAATCACGACGGCGCCGGCACTCCCGCCGGCGCCCGCTGCATCGCATGCATCGCAGGCGTCCGCCCTGGCGCTCGACCAGGCCGGCGCCACACGCAGTTCTACTTCTACGGCTGTCCTATGTCCATACGCAAGCAATTCGACCGATGGATACCGCAGATGGTGTTGGGCCCCACGCTCATCGCCAGCTTGGTATTCGTCTATGGTTTTATCTTTTTGACCGGTTGGCTGTCGCTGACCGAATCGCGGCTGATGCCGAACTACGAGTTCGCCGGCCTGGTGCAATACTACGAGCTGTTCGATAATGAGCGCTGGTGGACCTCGCTCAAGAACCTCGGCATCTTTGGTGTCCTGTTCATCGGTTGCAGCATCGCCATCGGCCTGTTCCTGGCCATCCTGCTGGACCAGAAAATCCGCGCCGAAGGCGCGCTGCGCGCCATCTACCTGTATCCGATGGCGCTGTCCTTCATCGTCACCGGTACGGCCTGGAAATGGATGCTCAATCCCAGCCTGGGCCTGGAAAAGGTCATGCACGACTGGGGCTGGACCTCATTTACCTTCGACTGGCTGGTGAACTCCGACATGGCCATCTACACGGTGGTGATCGCCGGCGTGTGGCAGTCGTCGGGCTTTGTCATGGCCCTGTTCCTGGCCGGCCTGCGCGGCATCGATGATGAAATCATCAAGGCGGCGCAAGTCGATGGCGCATCCCTGCCGACGATCTACTGGCGCATCGTGATTCCCGCCATGCGTCCCGTGTTCTTCAGCGTGCTGCTGATCCTCGCGCATATCGCGATCAAGAGCTTCGACCTGGTCATCGCATTGACGGCTGGCGGACCTGGCAACTCGTCGTCCGTGCCGGCCATCTTCATGTACCAGTTTTCCTTCACCCGCGGCCAGCTGGGCCTGGGCTCGGCATCGGCAATGATGATGCTGGCCACCATCGTGGCCGTGCTCGTGCCGCTGATGTACCTGGAAACGCGCAGCGCAAAGGCGATGAGATGACACCTACCCGCAATAATCGCCTCACCCTCGGACGGGTGGTCGTATACCTGCTGCTGATTCTGTTTGCGGTGTACTACATCGTGCCCCTGTACGTGACCCTGTCGACGTCGTTCAAGTCGCTCGACGAGATCCGCAGCGGCAACCTGCTGGCCTTGCCGCACGTGTGGCAGTTCGATTCCTGGTCCAAGGCCTGGTCATCGGCCTGCACGGGCGTCACCTGCGACGGCATGCAGCCGTTCTTCTGGAACTCGATCAAGATGGTGATTCCCGCCGTGCTGATCTCGACCTTCCTGGGCGCCTTCAACGGCTATGTGTTCGCACACTGGCGCTTCCGCGGTTCGGAAATCCTGTTTGCCGCCTTGCTGGTGGGCTGCTTCATTCCGTTCCAGGTGGTGATCCTGCCGATGGCGCGCCTGCTGGGCGAATTCGGCCTGGCCAATACGACTACCGGCCTGGTCTTCGTCCACGTGGTGTATGGCACGGCGTTCACGACCCTGTTCTTCCGTAACTACTATATCGGCGTGCCGGAAGAATTGATCAAGGCGGCGCGCATCGACGGCGCCGGCTTCTTCCTGATCTTCCGCAAGATCGTGCTGCCGATTTCGGGTCCGATTTTCGTCGTCTGCATCATCTGGCAATTCACGCAGATCTGGAACGACTTCCTGTTCGGCATCGTCTTCGCCAGCGGCGATTCGCAGCCGATCACGGTGGGCTTGAACAACCTGGTCAACACGTCCACGGGCGTGAAGGAATACAACGTCAACATGGCGGCCGCGGTGATTGCCGCGCTGCCGACCCTGCTGGTCTATCTGGTCGCAGGCCGTTATTTTGTGCGCGGTCTGACCGCAGGCGCAGTCAAAGGTTAAGGAAAGAATATGTCCAGTTTATCGATACGCAGCATCCGCAAGGTGTACACGAATGGCGTCGAAGTCCTCAAGGGTATCGACATCGAGATCAAGGATGGCCAGTTCCTGATCCTCGTCGGCGGCTCCGGCTCCGGCAAGTCGACCTTGCTCAACATGGTGGCCGGCCTGGAAAGCGTCACGTCGGGCGAAATCCTCATCGACGGCAAGGTCGTCAACGACCTGCCGCCGAAGGACCGCGACATCGCCATGGTGTTCCAGTCCTACGCGCTGTACCCGTCGATGACGGTGCGCGAAAACATCGCGTTTGGCTTGAACGTGAAAAAAGTGCCGAAGGCGGAGCAGGAAGAAATCGTCGCCCGCGTCGCCGAAACCCTGCAGATCACGCATTTGCTCGACCGTCGTCCGGCGCAGCTGTCGGGCGGACAGCGCCAGAGGGTCGCCATGGGCCGCGCCATTTCGCGCAAGCCGTCGCTGTTCCTGTTCGACGAACCGCTGTCGAACCTGGACGCCAAGCTGCGCGTGGAAATGCGCGCCGAGATCAAGCTGCTGCACCAGCGCCTGAAGGCCACCATCGTCTACGTCACGCATGACCAGATCGAGGCGATGACCATGGGCGACCTGATCGCCGTCATGAAGGATGGGGTGGTGCAGCAGCTGGGCACGCCGCAGGAAATCTACGACAACCCGGCCAACCTGTTCGTGGCCGGCTTCATCGGTTCGCCATCGATGAACTTCATCACCGTCAAGCCTGTCATCGAAGGCAACGAGGTGTTTGTCGCCATCGAGAACGCGGGCAAGAGCATGCGCCTGGCCTTGCCGTTCGCGGCCGACAAGCTGCGCAGCTATGCGGGCCGCGACGTGATCCTGGGCGTGCGCCCGGAGCAGATCACGGACATGAGCAGCGCGCACGGCGACGTGGGCCAGGAACTCGGTTGCCTGATCGATCTGGTCGAGCCGACCGGCCCGGATACCTTGCTGACGACGCGCCTGAACGGCGCCGCCGTGACTTGCCGCACGCACCCGCGCGAAGCCGTGCTGCCGGGGCAGACCATGCAGCTGTCGTTCAACCTGTCGAAAGCGGCCCTGTTCGATCCGGAGAATGGTGAACGCATCGCGTAAGCGTCGTTACCCATGAAAACGGCCCGCCTGTCAGCTGACAGGCGGGCCGTTGTTGTTTACGCCGGTGCGCTTACTTTGCCAGCGATTTCTTGTAGGTGATGGAGTAGGTCAATTTGCCCGTTGGCGTGACCAGGTCGTCCAGCGCCGCCTGGCTGAAGACGCCCGTCCAGCCCAGGGTTTGCGCCGTCACGCCGCGGCTGACGATATCGTTCGCCTTCAGGCCGGCCATCGCCGTCGATGCGCTCTTGATGGTGGCCATGTAGCTGGCGGCGTCGCGTGTATCCGTCTTGGCCAGGTCGATGCCGGCCTGTGTGCGCAGCCAGTCGGCCCAGTAGAATTCGAGGAATTCCGTGGCCGTCGACGGCACCACGTAGCCGGCGTCGCGCGTGAAGTAGACGAGCGAGCGGTACGGGTCGTTGCCCAGCGACTTCAAGCCGATGGACGCGGGCAGCTGGCTGGTGGCGATCGCCTTGTTGCCGCCGTCTTTCAGCCAGACCTTGTTGACCTTTTTCATCTGCGCCCAGAAATCGTATTCATTGAGCTTGCTGAAATTGTCCGTCACCTTGACCCAGACCTTCAGCTGATGGTTCTGGCCATTGTCGGCGTCGCGGAAGGCGGAAAACGTGTGGTGGCCGTCCGTCAGGTACAGGGTGCCGTTCGGGCCGATGACGACGGTCTTCATGTCGCCCGGCTTGGTGCCCACGGCGGCCTTGCACTGGAACGTCGCCGGTGGATTGGTCAGGGTGGCGCCGGCCACGTTGGCCGTCTTGCTCACCACGTCGTCCTGGCCGTTGGCTTCGCACAGTTCGGCGAATTTCTTCGGCTTGTTGGTCTTGGCCATGACCAGGTCTTCCGCGCCATAGCGGCCCAGCTTGTAGTACACCTGGTCGTAGCCGATGGCCGGTTGCGTGGGGTGCAGTTCGTCGAGCGACACTTGCAGGAAGACGGGCGCCACATCGGTGCCGGCAGCCGTGGCTGCCAGGACTTGCTGGCGCGCGCTGAGCACGGGCGGCGTTTCCAGCACGCTCTTGCCGGTGGCGAGCGGCGCGCCGCCGTCGATGATCTGCGCGACGATGCTGCCGCTGGCATTGACGATGTCGATATCCGTGCCGTTCTGTTTTACCTGCAGGTTGTCGAGCAGGACGTCGGCAGGGTCCTTGCTGTTCGGCGTCAGGGGGCCATTGACGAAATCATAGCTGGCCGCCATGCCCAGGGTTTGCAGGGGCGCCGCCAGGGCCGTGCCCAGCTGCGTCTGCGCCGTTTGCAGGCGTGCCGCATCGATGGCGGCCAGGCTGGCGGGGGATGCGCTCGACGGGATGCTGCCCAGCAGTTGCATGGCGATGACGGAGGTGAGCGGCGTCAGGTTGACGGCGCTTTCCTTCAGCGACAGTGCGTACAGCGTGGTGCCGCCTGCCGGCGTGACGGAGACGAGGAAGGGCGCCTTCGCCGCGGCAGCCAGGGTGATGGCCACTTTGCCTGTCGCGTCCGTGGTGCCGCTGCCGACGACATTCTTGCCGGCGTCGAGCACGGTGACGGAGGCATTCGCCACGGCCTTGCCGGTGGCCGCTACCACGTTCAGGATGCGTGCGGGGGCGACGGGCTCCACTGGGGCGACGGGCGCCGTGCTGGTGTCGCGATAGTCGTTGCCGCCACAGGCGGCCAGGCTGGCGCCCAGTGCGAGGGCGATGGCAATGGCCAAGGTGCTGCGGGTGCTGCGGCGGATATTGTGCTTGTACATGGTGTCCCGTGATGTCGGCCTGAAAAGTGCCGACATGCTAGCGGGCGCAGATGTCAGGATGATGACACGCCGGGAGGTTACTGGCGCGGCAGCGACTTGCGGTAGCCGATGGCGTAGCCCAGCTTGCCCTTGTCTTCGGTCAGTTCGTCGAATGCTGCGTGGTCGATTTCGCGCAGCGCGCCAAGGTCCGCCGCGCGCTTGCCGCCGCTGACGATCTCCGCCGGTTGCAGCGCCACCATCGCCTGCGCGGCCAGCAGGATGGCGCTGGCATACGCGGCGGGATCAAGCAGATTGGCACGTTCCAGGTTGAGCGCCGGTTTGCGGCGCAGCCAGTCGGCCCAGTAGAATTCGAGGAATTCCGTGGCCTTGTCGGGCGGCTTGTAGCCGATCCCGCGCGTAAAGTAGACGAGCGAGCGGTACGGATCGTCGCCCAGGGCCTTCAGGCCGATGGCGGACGGCAGCTGCTGCGGCGTGATGGCCTGGTTCTGGCCGTTTTTCAGCCACACCTTGTTCTCTTCGCGCATGCGCGTCCAGAAGGCCGCTTCGCCCAGCGCGCTGAAATTGTCGCTGACCTTGACCCAGACCTTCAATCGATGATTGCGCCCGCCATCGGCATCCCGGAAAGTGGAAAACGTGTGGTGGCCATCGGTCAGGTACACGGTGCCGCGCGGGCCGATGACGACAGTCTTCATGTCGTCGGGACGGCTGCCCACGGCCGCCTTGCAGCGGTAGCCGGCCGGTGGCGCGGCCAGGGTGGCGCCTGCCACATTGGCCGTGCCGGGCAAGACGTCGCCCTGGCCATTGGCCTCGCACAGGTCGGCGAATTTCTTTGGCTTGGCGATGTCGGCGATGTGTTTTTCCTCGGCCGCATAGCGTCCCAGCTTGTAGTACACCTGGTCGTAGCCGATGGCCGGCTGGGTCGGATGCAGTTCATCGAGGCTTACCTGCAGGATGCGCGGCTGGGCGGCGCTGCCCACGACGGTGGCCATCAGCGCCTGCTGGCGCGCGCTCAGGACGGGGGCCGGCGCGACGGCGGCATCGCGGGCCCAGGCCATGCTGGCGAAAGACAGGGCCAGCGCGGCGGCGACCCGGGGAAATGCGGTGTGCATGCGACCTCCGAAGTGAGCGGTATGGCGTGCAGCATAGCGCGGCACGCGATTTCGCGCAGTCCGACAGGCGCATGCACTGCGCCATATCAAGATGGGTAATGAAAACCAGCGCTTAGAACCACGTTTCCACCTGCAGGCCGAACGAGGTGCCGCTGGTGGCGTTGCCGTAGACGGGGCCCGATTCATTGGCCTTGTTGACGGCGGCCGTGGCGGCGTCGTTCCATTTGCCGTAGGTGACAAAGGCGCGCAGCTCGGGACGCGACCAGTAACCTTTGCCCGCTGTCAGGGTGGGCGCGAAGGTCAGCTTGGTCAGGCGCTGCGCGGCGCCGCCCGTGGGCGAGGTCACGCGGTCCGTACCCAGCTCGAATTGCAGCTTGAAGTTGTCGTTGACGGCATACACGGGGCGCACGCCCAGGGTGGTCCAGGTCGAACTGCCGCCCGTGGCGTCGGACTTGTCGCGCTGCACGATGGCGATCATTTCCGCGCTCCATTCCGGCGTCGGCTGTATCCACAGCGAATTGAAGATGCGCAGGCGCGTGACGTCGCTGCCGTTGCGGATCGAACCCGTCGTGCCCATGCGGTCGCAGCACTGGCCGCCGGCGCCCGTGCCCGGCCCCACGCCGTACTGGATGCCGAAGGTGTTGGCGCCGCCCCACACTTTATCCTGCTTGTGCAGCACGGTGGCCTGCCAGCCGCTGTGCGAGGTGCTGTCCTTCTTGTCGGGCGTGATGAGGGTGGTCAGCACTTCCAGCGTGCCATCCTGGTTGATGGGGATGCCCTGGTAGACGAGATTTTGCCGGATGGCCGAGTTGCCGGGCTTGTCGTTATCCTTGAAGAAGCCATAGCTGATGCGGCCCGGTCCCAGCTTGTACTGGTCGATGCCGCCGCCCGTGCCGTTCATATTGATGTATTGCAAGTCCAGCATGTGGATGTCGGGACGCATGTAGTAGCGCTTGCCGATCCAGGCCGTGCCGCCGTTGAGCATGGCGATGTTTTTCGCTTCCACGTACATCTTCGACATGCTCAGTTCCGAATCGCTGACGGCGGAGCTGGGCGTGTAGGCGGCCACCATGATATGGCCGACGAAGCTGACGCCATTGGGCGACTTGGCCATTTCCTTCTGGTATTCGAACTCGCCATAGGTGTCGCATTCGTTGCCGAGCCGGTAGCGCATGGTGTTGCCACCCAGGCCGTAGCAGCTTTGCGGGCCGCGGCTGTCCGAGCTCGAGCCGAGGCCGGCGCGGAAGTAGCCGTGGTATTCGCCTTCGGCATCGCTGGCGTGGGCGGCGCCGCAGGCCAGCAGCATAGTGCAGGCCAGGGTCAGCGAGGTCTTGATCGGGTGTTGCATGGAATCTCCTTGTCGTTATCAAAATGCGTGCTTGGGCACGTCGTACCGGATCGCTGCCGATCCAATCGGGGGACTGCCTGGGCGGAAAGCTCAGGCGGCCAAAATCTGTTTCGATGAAATCAGGTTGCCGGGTTCGCGCCGCGTGCGCGCCACGCCTTGCGCGTCGAACAGATGGAAGGCGTTGCTGGCGGCCGAGACCGTGAATGGCTGGCCCAGCGGCACGCGGTTGTTGCCATCGCCGCGTATCACCAGTTCCTGGCCGTTGTCCAGTGCCAGGTAGATGAAGTTGGCTTCGCCCAGGTGTTCCACCAGGCTGACGACGCCCTGGAACTGGGCGCTGCCATCGCCGTTTTCCAGGATATGTTCGGCGCGCAGACCGACCGTGACGGCATCGCCCGGCAGCAAGCCGGCCGGATCGACGAGGGCCGTGATTTCCTGGCCGCTGGCCAGCGCCACGCGCACGCCATCGTCCTGCGCGGCGATGACCTTGCCCTCGAAGAAATTCATCATCGGCGCGCCGATGAAGCCGGCCACGAAGCGGTTGGCCGGCTGCTGGTACAGCTCGAGCGGCGTGCCGGCCTGCTGGATATGGCCGCCATGCATGACGACGATCTTGTCGCCCAGGGTCATCGCCTCGACCTGGTCGTGCGTCACATACACGATGGTGGCGTTCAACTGGCGATGCAGCTTGGCAATTTCCAGCCGCGTCTGCACGCGCAGGGCCGCGTCGAGGTTGGACAGCGGCTCGTCGAACAGGAACAGCTGCGGTTCGCGCACGATGGCGCGGCCGATGGCCACGCGCTGGCGCTGGCCGCCCGACAGTTCGCGCGGCAGCCGTTCCAGCAGGTGGTCGATCTTCAGGATGGCGGCCGCGTGGCGCACGCGCTGGGCGATGGCTTCCTTGCTGGCGCCGGCGATCTTCAGGCCGAACGCCATGTTGCGGTACACGCTCATGTGCGGATACAGGGCATAGCTCTGGAAGACCATGGCGATGCCCCGTTCGGCCGGCGGCAAGTCGTTGACAACCTTGCCGCCGATGGACAAGGTGCCCTGCGAAATGCTTTCCAGGCCGCACAGCATGCGCAGCAAGGTCGACTTTCCGCAGCCGGAAGGGCCTACCAGCACGACGAATTCACCGTCGCGGATGTCGAGGTCGATGCCGGCCAGCACATTGTGGCGGCCGTCGTAGGATTTGGTCAGTTGTTGCAGGCTTACATGGGCCATGGCGCACCTATTATTTGACCGCGCCGGACGTCAGGCCGCGGATCAGTTGACGAGAGAAAATGACGTACATGACGAGCACGGGAATGACGGCCAGCGACAGCGCCGCCAGCACGGAGTTCCAGTCCGTCACGTATTGGCCGATGAATTGCTGCACGCCCAGAGTGACGGTCTTGGTGCGGTCCGATGGCGCCAGGATCAGCGGGAACCACAGGTCGTTCCAGGCGGGAATCATGGTGAACACGGCCACCGTGGCGATGGCGGGGCGGATCAGGGGCAGGATCACCTGGAAGAAGATGGCGAATTCGCCCACCCCGTCGCAGCGCGCCGCATCCTTCAGCTCGCGCGGCACCTGGCGCACGAATTCGGACAGAATCATCACGGCCAGCGGCAAGCCCTGCGCCGTGTACACGAGCACCAGCGCGCTCAGGGTGTTGATCAGGTCGAGCCGCACCACCAGTTCCAGGATGGAGACCGTGCCGAGGCGGATGGGGATCATGATGCCCAGCGCCAGGTACAGGGTCAGCAGGCGGTTGCCCGTAAACGTGTATTCCGACAAGGCCCAGGCCGCCATGGCGCCGAACAGCACGATCAGCAGCAGCGACAGCAGAGTGACGAACAGGCTGTTGCCGAAGTACAGCAGGAAGTCGGAATTGGCCAGCACCTTGTGAAAGCCCACGAGCGAAAAGGTGGAGGGCGTGGGCAGGGCCAGCGGATTGTCGAAGATGGCGGCCCGCGTCTTGACCGAGTTGATCAAGATCAAGACGATGGGGAACAGGGCGATGATGGTGTAGCCGGCCAGGATCGCATGCACGGCGGCGCGGCCCAGGGGGCGGGTGGAAACGTTGCGCATGGCGGCCCTTACAGTTCGTAGCGTGTCAGCTTGCGCTGCACGAAAAAGAAATACACGCCCACGCCCACGAGGATCACGAGGAACATCATGGTGGCCACGGCGGCGCCCATGGTGGGGCTGCCCAGCTGGGCCTGGTAGCCGAAGAAGGTGCGGTAAAAGAAGGTGCCGAGGATGTCGGTGGCGTAGTTCGGTCCCGCCAGCGCGCCTTTCACGGAATACACGAGGTCGAAGGCGTTGAAATTGGCGACAAAGGTGAGGATGGTCACCAGTCCCAGGGTGGGCCAGATCAGCGGCAGCTTGATTTGCCAGAAGATGCGCATGGCGCTGGCCCCTTCCGCGTGGGCCGCCTCGATGATTTCCTCGGGCACGGCCAGCAGGGCCGCATAGATCAGCATCATGGGAATGCCGATATATTGCCAAACCGAAATGAGGGCGATGGTCAGCAGGGCCGTCGATTCCTGGCCCAGCCACGGCGCGAAGTAACTGCCGATGCCGACGCCATCCATCAGCGACTGGCCCACGCCCCACAGCGGCGACAAGATCAGCTGCCAGATGAAGCCGATGATGACGACGGACAGCAGGGTCGGCAGGAAGATCAGGGTGCGGTAGCTGCGCTCGCCCTTCAACCCCTTGAGGCTGAAGAGGGTGGCCAGCAGCAGGCCGATGGGATTTTGCAGCAGCATGTGAATGAGGAAGAACTTGCAGTTGTTCCACATCGCATTCCAGAAACTTTGCGACCATTGCGGGTCGAACAGGATGGTGGCGTAGTTGGCCAGGCCGGCAAAATGGTGCTGGCCGCTCTCGTCGGTCTTGTACAGGCCGAGACGCAGGGTATCGGCCAGGGGCAGGGCGCTGAACAGCGAGTAAATGACCAGCGCCGGTGCCAGGAACACGAGCACGTGCCATGGGAAAGCTTTTTTCACGGCGAAACTCCAGACGAAGAAAAGCACCGGCGGCGGGGCCGCCGGCAAAACCGTGCCACCGGCTGCCGCATCGCTTTGCTCAGGCCGGTTGCGCGGGGAGGAGGGAGGGATTTATTGCTGCTGCGGCTTGTACCACTTGGCAAAGCCGGACTGGATCTGGCGCGCCGCGTCCTTCGGCGCCAGCTTGCCGTTCAAGACCTGGGCGTTGACGTTCCACAGCTCGTTTTCCATGCTCGGTTCGCCACGGTTGAGGATTTGCGCGTTCAGGCGGATGGTCGAGGCGCAGCTGGCGCGCCAGCCGTTCATTTGCTTGGCCAGCGGGTCCTTGATGGAGATCAAATGGTTCGACAGAGAGAAGAAGCCCGTCACCTTGTTGGTGTAGATGTCGGCGAATTCCTGCGAACCGAGCCAGGCGAGGAATTTGTAGGCGTCTTCCTTGTTCTTCGACTTTTTGTTGACGCTCATGCCGATGTCCGTGTGGTCCGAGATATAGCACTTGTCGCCGGCCTTGCGCACGGGCGGGTTGAAGGCGCCCAGTTCCAGTTCCGGGTCTTGCTTGAAGTAGGCGATGTCCCAGGAGCCGGACGGGTAGATGGCGGCCTTGCCCAGCGCAAACTGGTTCTGGCTGTCGCCATAGGTTTGCGCGCTGGCCCCCTTGGACAGGTAGCTGCCCAGGCGGGCCTCGTATTCCCAGGCGGCGACGAATTGCGGGTCGGTAAATTTGGCCTTGCCGGCGATCAGCGCCTTGCGGCCTTCTTCACCCTTCCAGTAATTGGCGCCGATGCTGGTGAAGACCACCTGGTTCGCTTCCCACTGGTCGGCCGTGCCCAGCGCCAAGGGTGCATATTTGCCGCTTTTCTTGACCGTTTCCAGTACCTTGAAGAATTCCTCTTCCGTGGCGGGTGGCTGCAGTTTCAGTTCGCGGAAGATTTTTTTGTTGTACAGGAAACCATGCATGACGGAGGCGATCGGCATGCAGAAGGTGTCCTTGCCATCGTCCGTCTGCCACGCCACCTTGGCCGAGGCGGGGAAGTTATCCATGCCGGCCTTGCCGTCGAGCTTTTCCAGCTGGCCCCGCTTGTACAGGGCCAGCGAGACGTCGAACGGGCGGCAGGCCAGCAAGTCGCCTGCCGTGCCGCCGCTCAGGCGCGCGTTCAGGGTGGAATCGTATTCGGTGGGGGCCGTGGGCGAGAACTTGATCTCGATGCCAGGGTGCTTTTTCTGGAAGGCGGGAATGAGTACCGTTTCCCACAGGGTCTTGTCATCCACGCGCCAGCTTTCGATGGTGAGCGTGCCAGCCTGTGCCGTGCCGCTGGCCAGCAGCAGGGCCAGCAATGTGTTGCGCGCGGCTACGCCGCCTTTTGCATGCAGTTGCATGTCGTCTCCTTGTTGGTGTTGGTCTTGTTTTACTGCCGGTTACGCTGCAGTTGGCGGACAGTAGCATCGGAGAAAATGTGACGCCAGCGCCCGGCATTGGACCGATGTATTTTTCTTATCCTGTTGATTTAAAAGGGTAATTTTCAAATGTGCAGGTGCGCTTGCTTACCTTTCCTTACCGTCATCCGCTGCCGTGGCGCGCCGCGCGGGGCGTCGGGTGGCTGGCCCGGTTTATCCTCCGCGCAAGATAGGGCAACAAAAGCTCACATTTCTTTACAAATCAAGGTACTAAATTACCAACATGCTGTTTTGTAGTTGGGCTATAGTTTGTCGCGACAAGAAAAAGGGGACAGGATTGAAGACGCCACCGCGCAGCACCGCCGACCACCATGCCGGGGCCGCCCGCCGTCGCGGCGTGGCGGCGCTGGCGCTGCTGGCCGCCCTGTTCTGCAGCGTGCCCGTGCGGGCCGAGCCGCTGCAAGTGCTGCACTGGTGGACGTCCACCGGCGAACGCCGCGCCGCCGACGTGCTGGTGGCACGCCTGGCGCAGGAAGGCATCGAATGGCGCGACGCGGGCATTGCGGGCGGCGCCGGGGTCGGCGCGGGCAAGGTCTTGAAGAGCCGCGTGCTGGCCGGCAATTCGCCGGAAGTCATGCAGCTGATCGGCTATACCCTGGGCGAGTGGAGCGACCTGGGCTTGCTGCTGCAGCTCGACAGCGTCGCCGCCAGCAACAACTGGCGCGCGACCATGTATCCCACCGTGTGGGGATTGCTGCAAAACCGGGGCCATACGATGGGCGTGCCGGCCGGCATTCACCGCATCAATACCCTGTTTTACAACCGCAAGATCTTCCAGCGCCTGGGCCTGGCCGTGCCGCGCAGCTGGAGCGACTTCGAGCGCGTGGCCGGCAAGCTGCGCCAGGCCGGCATCACGCCGCTGGCGCAAAGCAGCGAAGCGTGGCAGGTGGCGACCTTGTTTGAAACGCTGGTGCTGGCCGAATCGGGGCCCGCGTATTACCGCGCCCTGTTTGTCGACAAGAAAGCCGAGGCGTATGCCGACCCGCGCCTGCGCCACGCCTTGCAGCGGCTGAGGTCGCTGAAGCAGTGGATGGGCGCGCCGCTGCGCGAACAGGGCTGGCCCGAAATGGCGCGCCAGGTGGGCGATGGCGAGGCGGCCATGTACATCATGGGTGACTGGGCGAAGGGCGAGCTGAACGCCTGGGGCCGCGCCACGGACGAGGTGTTCGGCTGCGCCGCCGCACCGGACACGGGCGACTACCACCTGTACAGCATCGATACGCTGGCCATGTTCGCGTCCGACTACACGCACCAGGGCGCGCAGGAAAAGCTGGCGCAGGTGGTCGCTTCGCTGCCCGTGCAGCTCGAATACAGCCAGGTGAAGGGCTCGATTCCCGCCTTGCGCCAGGCCGACCTGTCGCGTTTGGACAGCTGTGCACGCGCCTCGGCGCAGGCGTTCGCGCGCGGCGCCGCGTTCCAGGCGCCCAGCCTCGTGCACCGCATGGCCACCGATGAAACCAGCAAGGACGCCATCATCGCCGAAGTGCACCGCTACTTCCTGGACGAGACGATCAGCGCGGCCGACGCTCAGCGCCGTATCGGCAGCATGTTGCAGGCGCTGAATAAAAAAGGACGAGACCATGTCACGCAAAATCCTGGTCGTTGACGACGATCAAAAGACCCGTATGCTGTTGAAGGCCTACCTGGAAAAGAACCAGTACGAGGTGGGCCTGGCGCACGATGGCGCCACCTTCCTGGCCGAATTCCACCGCCACGTCGACAGCCTGTCGCTGGTGATCCTCGACGTGATGCTGCCCGACACGGATGGCTTTGCCCTGTGCAAGGTGGTGCGCGCCCGCTCGAACGTGCCCATCATCATGCTGACGGCCAGCTCCGACGAGACGGACCGGGTGGTGGGGCTGGAACTGGGCGCCGACGACTACATCGCCAAGCCCTACAGTCCACGCGAATTGCTGGCGCGCATCAAGGCCATCCACCGCCGCACGGGCATCGACGCGGCCGCGCCGCCCCGCTATTACCGCTTCGTCGGTTTCACCCTCGACACGCTGGAGCGCACGGTGACGGATGCCGATGGCGAAGCGCTGCAGCTGACGGGCCTCGATTTCCAGCTGCTGCGCTACTTTGTCGAGCATCCGGGCGATATCCTCGACCGCAGCGTGCTGTGCGAGCAGACGCGGGGGCGCGACGCGGGGCCGCTCGACCGTTCGCTCGACGTGCAGGTAAGCCGGCTGCGCCTGCGCCTGAAGGACGATGGCAAGCAGCCCATGCTGATCAAGACGGTGCGCGGCGCCGGCTATGTCTTTTCTGCCGACGTGAGCAGTGCGCATGCCTGAGCGGGGCGCGCGCCGGCTGCTCGAGCGCCTGTTGCCGCCGTCGCTGCTGGGGCGCTTGTCCGTGGTGATGGTCGCCGGCGTGCTGGCCACGCAACTGGTGGGTAACCTGATCTGGGCCACGCAGCTGCGCCGCGACTCGGCGGTGGAGGCGCGCATGGCTTCGCAGCACCTGGCCCGCAGCGCCGCCAGCACCATCCGTTTCTTCCTCAGCCTGCCGGCGAACTACCGTCCCATCCTGATCCAGCAATTTCGCGAGATGGGCGGCACGCGCTTCTTTGTCAACGTCAACCAGGGGCCGCTGGCCATCCGCGAAATCGCCCCGCACGCGCTGGCCGATACGGTGGTGGCCACAGTGGGCGCGGCGCTGAAGAACGACTTGCCGCAGCTGGCCGGCTACCGCGTGGGCTTCGCCTGGCCGGGCGACCTGGTGGTGGCCGACAGCGGCGCGCACATCGGCGACTTGCCGGAAAACTGGGTGCAGCACATCTTGCTGCTGAAACCGAATCCCGCGCCCGTCCTCGTGATCCAGGCCGAGCTGGAGCCTGGCAACTGGCTGTACCTGGCGGCACTGATGCCCAACCCGTATTTCTTGCAAAGCAGTAATCCGTGGACACTGGACCGGGTATTGCTGCAAGCGTTGTCGCTGGCGGCCGTGCTGCTGCTGTCCATCCTCGTCGTACGCTGGACAACACGGCCGCTGGCCGCCTTGTCGGACGCGGCCGAAGCGTTTGGCCGTGGCGAGACGCCGCCGCCCCTGCCGCAGACGGGCAGCCGCGAGTTCGTGCAGACGGCGCGCGCCTTCAGCGGCATGCGCGAACGCATCCAGCGCTACCTGGAAGACCGCGAACGGCTGTTCGTCTCGATTTCGCACGACTTGCGCACGCCCATCACGCGCCTGAAATTGCGCACGGAATTGCTCGACGACGATGTGCAGCGCAACGAATTCCACGATGACCTCGATGAGCTGGACATGATGGTCAAGGGCGCGCTGCAATGCGTGAAGGATAGCGATATCCATGAAAACGCCACCGAGGTGCGGCTGGACCCCTTGCTGCAGCGCATGGTGCGCGGGACCCAGCTGGCTGGTCATGAAGTGCATTACGCGGAGACGGGCCTGAGCGTGAAGGCCAAGCCCCTGGCCCTGAAGCGCGCCATCGGTAATCTGCTCGACAATGCCCTGTTTTATGGCAAGACGGCCCACCTGTCGGCGTGCCGCGAAGGCGTCAACGTGGTGATCCGCATCCGTGATGACGGCCCCGGCGTGGCCGAAGAGGCGTTCGCCAGCCTGTTCCAGCCCTATGTGCGCCTGGAGCATGGCCGCGAGCAAAACGCGCATGGCATGGGATTGGGGCTCGGTATCGCGCGCAGCATCATCCAGGCCCATGGCGGCGAGCTGACCCTGGCCAACCATCGCGACGGCGGCCTGGAAGCGACCATCCGCCTGCCGGCACACTGAAGTGCCGCCATGCCTGCCGCGTCAGTGCGGCGTGCCCAGCATGCGCAGGCAGGCGTCGGCCACGTCAGCGGCGAAGGCGCTGCTGTCCTGCAGTTGGGCGGCGATGGCGTCATCCGTCACGCCGTGCACGGCCGAGTAAATCATCAGGGCCGCCAGGCGCGGCTGTGGCAGGGGCCATGCGCCCGCCGCCGCGCCGCCCGCCAGGATGGCGCCGAGCTGGGCCAGGATGGCGTTCTTGTCGGGATTGTCCGCAGGGTCGATGCCGATGCTGCGCCGGTGGCTCGTGTAGACGATGTCGTGCAATTGCCAGGTGCCCAGGTAAGTGGCGACATTCGCCTGCACCCACGCGCGCAGCCGGCCTTCCCAGTCGTTGGGCATGCACAGGTCGATGGCCGCTTCCAGGCTGGCCAGGAAATGCTGCGTATAGCGTTCGGCCAGCGCCGCCAGCATCTCGTGCTTGGACGGAAAATAATGATAGAACGTGCCTTTTGCCACGCCGGCCAGGGTGGTGATGTCGCTGACGGTGGTCGCGTCAACACCCTTGTCGAGGAAAAGGCGCTCGGCGGCGGTCATCAATTCATCGAGGCGCACTTCGGCTGGTTTGGTGCGGGGGCGTGCGGGCGCGTCCGTGGCAGGGGCGGCGTCGTGCATGGCGCGTAGGAAAGTAGTCATGCTTCTAGTATAAGTGAAGCGCTGGCGCTGCCAAAGCTCACCGGTGCACACGATTGGTTTTTAATTGACCGACGGTCAGTCGATGGTTATGATGAAGGCAAACTCATACATCGGAACCACTCATGCAACGTTATCGCCGGGCGGCTCTGGTAGCCGCCGCCTACCTTGGAACCTTTCTTGCTTCGCTCGATATCAGCATCGTCAACGTGGCCTTGCCCACCTTGCAAACGGCGCTGGCGACGGATATGGCGGGCTTGCAGTGGGTGGTCAACGCTTATGCGCTGTGCCTGTCGGCCTGCATGCTGTCCGCCGGACCGCTGGGCGACCGGCATGGGCACAAGCGCATCTGGCTGCTGGGCGTGGCGCTATTTACAGTGGGCTCGCTGCTGTGTGCGCTGGCCGCCAGCCTGCCGCTATTGCTGGCGGGCCGGGCCGTGCAGGGCATCGCGGGGGCCTTGCTGATCCCCGGCGCGATGCCGATACTGAGCCACGCGTTTCCCGACCCGCGCGAACGGGCGCACGTGATCGGCGGCTGGTCGGCTTTCAGCGCGCTGGCGCTGATCCTGGGGCCGCTGCTGGGCGGCATGCTGCTGGAGACCACGGGCTGGCAAAGCATCTTCCTGATCAACCTGCCGCTGGGCTTGCTGGCCATGCTGCTGGGGGCCTGGGGCATCACGGAGCGCCATTACCGTGAACAGGCGGCGCTGGACCGGACGGGGCAGGTACTCAGCATCGTCTGGCTCGGCGCGCTCACCTACGGCTTGATCGCACTGGGCGAGGCGGGCGGACCGGGCGGCATGGCTGCCTGGCCATCGCTGGGGGGGGCGCTGCTGGCCTTTATCGCCTTCCTGGCCGTCGAAGCGCGCGCGCCGCGCCCCCTGTTGCCGCTGCGTCTGTTTCGCGACCGGACCTTTGCGGTGATCAACCTGGCCTCGCTGGTGCTGGGGTTTGCCTGCTACAGCAGCCTGTTCTTTTTCTCGCTGTACCTGCAGCAAATCCAGGGCTGGCCGGCGGGCGCCAGCGGCTGGCGCATGTTGCCGCAGTTCGCGGCCATGGGCATCGTTTCCCTGTGCTTCGGCCGCCTCAGCCGCCACGTGTCCCTGCGGCGATTGATGCTGGCGGGCTATGTGCTGGCGGGGCTGGTGCTGTTGGCGGCAGCGACCTTGGCGCCGCGGACGCCCTACGCCATCGTCGGCAGCCTGTTCGGCCTGCTGGGCCTGGCCATGGGATTGGCCGTGCCAGCCACGGGCTTGCTGGCGATGGCAGCCGTGGAAGGCGAGCGGGCCGCCATGGCATCGGCCATCATGAATGCCTTGCGCCAGGCGGGCATGACCATGGGCGTGGCCGTGCTGGGCAGCGTGATGAGCTTGCGCGCCGCCACCCTGCTGGAGCGGGCCGGGCAGGTTGCCGCCCTGGCCGCCGGCTTTCAGCTGGCGATGCTGCTGGCAGGGCTGGCGTGCCTGGCCGTGGCCTTGCCGCTGTACTACTTGCCGCCGAAGTAAGGCTCAGGCACGCAAGGCGCTGGGCACGCGTGGCGACGACATCAGGTCGCGGAACGCGGCCCAGTGTTCCGCGCGCGTCGCGCCCTGGCGCTCGACATAGGCTTTCGCCATGTCCTGGCCCAGGTTGTAATTGATGACGTACGCGCCCATGGCGTCGTAGAACTGCAGGCGCTGCGCGGATTTCTCGGCCGGGTACAGGCGCACGTTGACCAGCCATTCCAGTGCCTCTTCGCGGTTCAGGCTGCCTTCGAGGTACTGGCGCGCGATATCGTTGTCGGCATAGCTCAGTTTGGCCAGCAGCCCATTGAGTTGCGCATAGCGGGGCGCCAGCGCTGGATCGAGGCCGGCCAGCGGGTACAGCACCTGCTGTTCGAAAACCAGCCGCTCTGCATCCGTGAAACTCAGTTCGATGCCGTAATTGGCCGTGCCTTCTGCAATCAGGGATTGCGGAGAATATAGCGGATAGATGCAGTATTCCATCCAGCCCTTGCCACGCACCAGGTCGCGCTCGAGCAGCACGTTGTAGACGTGGTGGCCCGGATACGCTTCGTGGCAGCCGAGGTCGACGGCGCGGTCTATGTACACGGGCAAGTCGGTATTGATCTGGATCACGCTCTGGTAGTTGCCCTTGTACCAGTTGTAGCCGCTCCACGGCTTGTCGGTGACGAATTCCAGCACGAAATCTTCGCCTTCGGGCAGAGCGATGTGCTGCAAGGTGCGTTCGCGGCCCGCGCGGATGGCCGCATCCATGACGGCGCGTAGTTTGTCGGCGGGAATGACAAGTTGCGCGCGCAAGGCATTGACCCGGTCGCTGACCGTGCCGTCGCCAGGCAGCAGGGCATCGATCTGCGCCACCAGTTCTGCATAGTATGCGCGGCTGTGGTGGGGCGAGACGGCGTCGTACAGGCGCGCGCTTTCCGTATCGAAATCCAGGCGCGATCCCTGCAGCATGTCCGCCTTGGCCAGCACGGCCTGCAACTGCTTGCGCAGGTTGAGGGTGCGCAAGCAGGCGGCGTCGCCCAGCAGGGCCAGCGCCGCGTTTGCGCCACCCTTGATGCCGCTCAAAGTCAGTTGCTGTTCTACCGCTTCTTGTTGCCATGCGGGCGGGCCGTAATACGCGTCCACATACGAGGCATCGTGCTGGCCCATGGCCAGGACCAGTTTGACGTAGCGTTCGGCCACGTTGGTGAGGAGGGGAGAGTGGCTGTCGTGCTGCGTCATGGCGGCATGCTTCCTGGCGGTTGAACAGGTGCTTATTGTATAGCGCATCTGCATGCAGATGCGATGTACACACGCGACATCATTTCCCTATAACAATTAGAAAAACGCATCTTGATGTAGCTCAGTGAACCCGGCATTCGCGGCCTGTGCGCGCGGGTTTGGTAGCAAGATGGGCGGCCTACTTTTTTACATGTACACGTGATTTTCCCCTTGATCTTTCTTCGTTTATGGACGAATATGATATACGAGATACGGCACTACCTGACATCATCGGGTAGGGATTTGTATACGGAATGGCTGAAGCGCCAGCGCGACAATACGGCCAGGGTGGCCATCGTGCGCCGCGTGCTGCGTATGATTGCCGGCAATTTTGGCGACCATAAATTTTGCCACGACGGCGTGTGGGAGTTGCGCATCGATGTGGGACCCGGCTACCGCGTGTATTACGCCATCGCTGACGGCCAGATCATTTTATTATTGTGTGGCGGCGCAAGCGCGTGGAGACAAGCGCACGCAGTCGAAAGATATCGAATACGCCTGTGCCTGCTGGCATGACTGGAAGGAGAGAGGACATGAAAGAGGACGTGAAAGAGGTCATGAGCAAACCAGCAAGAGACCGCTCGCATGACGAGGCGATGGCCGAACTGTACCGCGACGATCCCGCTTTCGCCCTTGCATTGATCAACGATATTCTCGTCGATGGCGACCGCGGCGAACTGCTGGCCGTGCTGCGCCAGCTGACGCGCGCCTTTGGCGGCGTGCCCGCCGTGGCGCAGGCGGCCAAGCTCAATCCTACCCAGCTGTACCGCACCTTGTCGCCCGATGGCAATCCGTCCTTGAGCACCTTGACGGCCATCCTCGATGCCATGGGCTTGCGCCTGGCCGTGGAACCCAGGCAGCCCGAGCGTCCATTTCCCGCGCCGGCTGCCTGAATCCCCTGGCGGCTTAAAACTCCACGGGCCGTGCCTCGCGCATCGCTTGCGTCATGGCCAGGCCGATGCGCGTCGCTTCCGTCGCGTCGTGCAAGGTCAGCGACAAGGTGCGCCGGCCCAGTGCCGCATCCGTGAACTCCTGCGCCTCGATCAGAAAGGCGTCGGCGAAGCGGGCATAGAAGTCCGGCGTGCATTCATTGCGCACGCCATGCGCATCCGAAATTTCCACCCGGTTCAGGCGCGGATTGCTGCCCACGGCCAGGCGGCCGCCCGTGCCGAACACTTCCGTCAGGGTTTCGTGGCCGTGCGCCATGGTGCGCGAAGCCATGAAGCTGGCCATGCTGCCATCGGAAAATTCGACCGTCGCCAGGCCATTGTCCACGTCGCCGAACGCCTGCAAGCCCGTGTGGATGGCGTTGGTGCCGCTCGCATACACGCGTTTGGGCACGGGATTGCCCAGCAGCCAGCGCGCCAGGTCGATATCGTGCACGCTGCAATCGAGGAAGATGCCGCCGCTGGTGGGGGCGAAGCGCATGAAGGCGCCGCTGGGGTCGTTCTGGTCGCAGGTTTGCGAACGCACCAGATACGGCTTGCCGATGATACCTTGGGCGATCTTTTGCTGCGCGTCATGGTAGCTGGCATCGAAGCGGCGCACGAAGCCGATCATGATGGTCAGCTGCGGGTGTCGCGCCGCTTCCGCTTCCACCTTCAGGCAGTCGGCCAGGTCCAGCGACAGCGGCTTTTCGCAAAACACGTGCTTGCCGGCGCGCAGGGCGGCGATGATCTGGTCCGCATGCAGCGAGGTGGGCGTGACGAGGAAGACGGCGTCCAGGCCCGGGTGGGCCAGCAGGGCGTCGTAGTCGGCATAACCGGTGGTGATGCCGAGCGTGCTGGCTGCCCAGTCCAGTTCGGCTGGTACGGGGCTGCAGGCGGCCACGACTTCGGCATTCGGCACGCGCTGCGCCAGGTTGATGGCGTGGCGCTGGCCCAGCCGGCCCAGGCCGACGATGCCGACTTTTAATGTTGGGGATGACATGGTGTCTCCAGGTATTTTTATTATTGGTTTATAAAGTGACCACGCGCTGTTCGCGCCACGACAAGGTGGCCGCCTCGGCCAGTTCCAGTGCCTTCAAGCCATCGTGAACGGTGGTGCGCAGCGGCGTGCCGTGGGTGAGGGCGTCAAAGAAATGCGCCATTTCCTGCGCGTAGGCCACGCGATAACGTTCCAGGAAGAAGTCTTCTGGCTTGTCCACGCTGACATTCACCGAACCATAGGCCGTCACTTCCGTCGGCTTGTGGTTGCCCGCCTGCAGCATGCCGGCGCTGCCCAGCACTTCGAAGCGCTGGTCGTAGCCGTAGGCGGCGCGGCGCGAGGCATTGATCTGGCACAAGCGTCCCTTGGCCGTGCGGATGGTGACGACGGCCGTGTCCAGGTCGCCCGCCTCGCCGATGGCGGGGTCGACGAGGCAGCTGCCCGTGGCGTGCACGCTGACGGCTTCATCGTCGAGTATCCAGCGGAAGATGTCGAAATCGTGGATCAGCATATCCTTGAAGATGCCGCCCGACACCTTGATGTAGCTGACGGGCGGAGGACCAGGGTCGCGGCTGGTGACGACCAGCAATTCGGGCGTGCCGATTTCGCCCGCTTCGATGCGTGTCTTGACGGCATTGAAAGTGGGGTCGTAGCGGCGCTGGAAGCCCAGCATGCACAGTACCTTGGCTTCCTTGACGGCGGCGGCGCAGGCGCGCGCGCGGTCGATGGTCAGGTCGACGGGTTTTTCGCAAAAGATGGCCTTGCCGGCGGCGGCCGAGCGCAGGATCAGGTCCGCATGCGTGTCCGTGCTGGAAGCGATGACGACGGCCTTGATGGCGGGGTCGGCCAGCGCCGTTTCCACCGAGGCACTGCTGCCGCCATGCAGGCCGGCCAGCGCGGCGGCCGCCTCCTGGTTGACGTCGACCACGTACTTGAACTGCACGCCGGGTTGGGCAGCCAGGTTGGCCGCGTGGATTTTTGCCGATGCGTCCGGCGCCGAACAACGCTACTTCAATCATCATGTTCTCCTGGGGTGTGGATTTCTTCGATGTCGAGCTCTAATTTGTATGCCAGCGCGATGAACAGCGCCTGGCACAGGCAGATGGTGCTGGTCAGCGAACGGAAGGCGAAGGCGCTGCCCTCGGTGACGGTGAGCAGCGCGTCGGCGGCCCGCGCGAGCGGGGCCAGTTTGCTGTCGGTAATCACGAGGACCTTGGCGCCCTTGTCTTGCGCCGCCTTGATGCACTGCTGGGTTTCCTTGCCGTAAGGCGAGAAACTGATGGCGATCGCCACATCGCGTTCGCGCACGCTGCGCATCTGTTCGCGGTGCATGCCGCCCAGTCCGCTGATCAGGTGCACGCGCTTGTCCGTGTGTTCCAGCGCATAGGCGATGTAGGAGGCGATCGGAAAGGACCGGCGCACGCCGATCACATAGATATTTTCCGCTTTCAGCAGCAGGTTGACGGCCGCTTCCAGCTGCGCGTCGTCGAGGCCGGCCGCCAGGTCGTCGAGGCCGGCGCGGCTGGCGCCGACGAATTCGCGCGTCAGGTCGCCTGCGCTGAGAGCGGCGTCGCGCGTGGAAATGAGCTTGCGGATGCGCTGCTGATAGTCGGGCGTGGCGCCGGCCTGGTCCGTGTAAGCCTGGCGGAACACATCCTGCATTTCGGAAAAGCCCGTATAGCCGAAGCGCTGCGCGAAACGCACGATGGCAGACGGCTGCACGTCGCAGGCGGCAGCGATATCGCTGATGCGCTCGAGCATCAGGCTGGCCCGGTGCTTTTCAATGTATTGGGCGATGACTTTCAGCTGGCGCGACAGGTTGTCGTACTCGGCGGCAATGTGCTGCATCAACTGTTCGATGGGGGCGGTGGCTGCCATGGTGTTTTCCTCTGTGTGTTGCTGGGCCGTGGGATTGCTGCGGCTGGTTCTGGCGAGAATTATAGGAGGGAAATCCAAAAATAGAAATGAATTTCTATTTAAATTTATTTTGAAAATTTTATTGCATTTGTCTTTTTTGTGGCCTAAGCTGTGCGCAGTGCATCGGTTCGTGCGCCGCAAGGCCAGGCCGGTGACACCCTTCATAAAAGCTCGCAACTATAAAAATTAATCCGTCTAGGAGACATTCATGCATAGCAATAAAAGCAAGGGTTTGATGAAGTGCCTGGCCATCGCCAGCCTGGGCCTGAGCCTGGGTTTGAGCACGGGCGCCAGCCATGCTGCCGGCGAGAAATTCGTCATGGTCAGCCACGCGCCGGACTCCGATTCCTGGTGGAATACCATCAAGAACGCCATCAAGCAAGCCGGTGAAGACTTCAACGTGTCCGTCGACTACCGCAATCCGCCGAATGGCGACCTGGCCGACATGGCGCGCCTGATCGAGCAGTCGGCCGCGCGCAATTACGATGGCTTGATCGCCGATATCGCTGACTTCAGCGTGCTGCAAAAACCGCTGGGTACGGTAGTGGCCAAGAAAATCATGCTCGTGACCATCAATTCGGGCACCATCGCGCAAAGCGAGCAGTTGAAAGCCATCATGCACGTGGGCCAGCCCGAATATGACGCGGGCCTGGGCGCCGGCAAGCGCGCCAAGGAGGCGGGCATCAAGTCCTTCGTGTGCGTGAATCACTATGCGATGAATGCCTCGTCGTTCGAACGCTGCCGCGGTTTTGCCGATGCGCTCGGCGTCGACTTCAAATCGTCCACGCTCGACACCAATGGCGTCGACCCTGGCGTGATCGAAAGCAAGGTCAGCGCTTATCTGCGCAGCAATCCGAAGACCCAGGCCGTGCTGGCGCTGGGGCCGGATTCGGCGCCGGCCGCCATGCGCGCCGTCGAGAAGCTGGGCCTGAAAGGCAAGATGTATTTCGCCAGCTTCGACTTGTCGGAAGAAATCGCCAAGGGCATCAAGGATGGCAGCATCCAGTTCGCCATCGACCAGCAGCCCTACTTGCAAGGTTACATTCCTGTCGCCGTGATGGCCATCATGAAACAGCAAAAGATCACTGACCTGGCCAAGGTCAAGGAAATCCTGATCGCCAATCCGAAATACCAGGCGCGCCTGGCGGAATACGGCCTGACGCCCATCTACGGCCCACGCCACATCAGCTCAGGCCCCGGTTTCGTGACCAAGGAAAATATCTCCAAGGTCGAAAAATACGCCGGCCAATACCGCTAATCCGCACAGTCGCCACCGGGAGTTGCCCAGCGCCGCACCGCCTCCCGCGGGCGGCGCATGGGAGGAACACGCCTGGCGCCAGCGATGCTGGCAGGAAAGTAATTGGAATTGGTAACAAGTATCACTGAAAGGACATCGTATGACTGCGCTCAAATCCAGCCTGGCTAGCCCCGGCAAGTATCCTCCTCCGCCTCCCGGCGCCTCCAGCAAGCCAGTTGCCGCCGCCGACGAGCGCGTGGGCACGACCAGCTGGGTCAAACGGTTTTTTGGCCGCCCCGAGTTCGCCTCGATTTCCGGCGCGGTGCTCGTGTTTGCCTTCTTCGTCATCACGGCCGGCGATTCCGGCATGTTCAATCTCGATGGCGTCGTCAACTGGATGCAAGTGGCGTCCTACCTGGGCATCATCGCCATCGGCGCCTGCCTGTTGATGATCGCCGGTGAATTCGACCTGTCGATCGGTTCCATGATCGGCTTTGCCGGCATGATGATCGCCATTCCGACGATCTATTTCCACTGGCCATTGTGGGCCGCCATCCTGTTCGCCTTTGCCGGTTCCATGGCGCTGGGCTGGCTCAACGGCTACATCGTCATCAAGACGCGCTTGCCATCGTTCATCGTTACCCTGGCGTTCCTGTTCATCCTGCGTGGCCTGACGCTGGCCCTGTCGATCATGTTTGCCAACCGCACCATCGTCAGCGGCGTGGGCGACCTGGCGGCGCAGGACTGGCTGGCCAGCCTGCTGTTCCACGGCAATGTGGCGACGGGCCTGTTCCAATGGATGGGCGCGCATGGCTGGATCGCCGTGCTCGACGACGGCTCGCCGCTGGTGAAAGGCATTCCGAAAGTCATCGCCTGGTGGCTGGTGCTGGCTGCCGGCGCCGCATTCGTGTTGTCGCGTACCCGCTTCGGCAACTGGATGTTTGCCGTGGGCGGCGACGCCAACGCGGCCAAGAACGTGGGCGTGCCGGTGCGCAAGGTCAAGATCTCGCTGTTCGTCTTCACGGCCTTCTGTGCCTGCCTGTTTGCCACCTTGCAAGTATGCGACGTGGGTTCGGCCGCCGCCGACCGCGGCATGCAAAAGGAATTTGAAGCCATCATCGCGGCCGTGATCGGTGGCGCCTTGCTGACGGGCGGCTACGGTTCCGTGGTCGGCGCCTGCTTCGGCGCGCTGATCTTCGGCGTGGTGCAGATCGGCATCACTTATACCAACATCAATTCGGACTGGTTCCGCGTGTTCCTCGGCGTGATGCTGCTGATCGCGGTGCTGTTCAATAACTTTGTACGCTCACGCGTCACGGAAGCGAGATAAATCATGAGCGAGCATATTCTTGCCTTGGAAAATGTCAGCAAGCGTTTCGGCTCCGTGCTGGCCCTGCAAAACATCACCATGCGCTTGCGCGAGGGGGAGGTGCATTGTTTGCTGGGCGACAACGGCGCCGGCAAGTCGACTTTGATCAAGACCCTGGCCGGTGTGCACAAACCGACCGATGGCCAATACCTGGTCGATGGCAAGCCCGTCGTCTTCAATTCGCCCAGCGAAGCGCTGGACATGGGCGTGGCCACCGTCTACCAGGACCTGGCGCTGGTGCCGCTGCTGTCCGTGGCGCGCAATTTCTTCATGGGCCGCGAGCCGATGAAAAAGCTGCTGGGCCTGGTGCCCGTGATGGATATCGACTATGCGGCCGAGACGGCGCGCGACAAGCTGGCCGAGATGGGCATCATGGTGCGCGACCCGCACCAGGCCATCGGCACCATGTCGGGCGGCGAAAAGCAGTGCCTGGCCATCGCCCGCGCCATCCATTTCGGCGCCCGCGTGCTGATCCTCGACGAGCCGACGGCGGCCCTGGGCGTCAAGCAATCGTTCAATGTATTGAAACTGATTTACAAGGCGCGCGAGCGGGGCATTTCCGTGATCTTTATTACGCATAATGTGCACCATGCGTATCCGGTCGGCGACTCGTTCACTTTATTGAACCGGGGCAAGTCGCTGGGCACCTTCACCAAGGATACGGTGACCAAGGATGCCTTGCTGGACATGATGGCGGGCGGTGCGGAAATGCAAACGCTGATGGGTGAACTCGACGGTGTCACGATTTAAGGATAGCCATGAATAATTCCACACAATTTGCCCAGGGGCGGGCGCTGGACGTGATCTGCCTGGGCCGCCTGGCGGTGGACCTGTACGCGCAGCAGATCGGCAGCACCCTGGAAGACGCGACCAGCTTTGCCAAATACCTGGGCGGCTCGTCGGCGAACATCGCCTTCGGCACGGCGCGCCTGGGCTTGAAGTCCGCCATGCTGTCGAAGGTGGGCGACGATCACATGGGGCGTTTCCTCACCGACACCTTGTCGAAGGAGGGTTGCGACGTCAGCCATGTGGGCATCGACCGCGACCGCCTGACGGCCCTGGTGATGCTGGGCATCAAGGATAAAAACACGTTTCCATTGATTTTTTACCGTGAAAATTGCGCCGACATGGCCATCGAAGCATCTTCGGTGGATGCGGCCTTCATTGGATCGAGCAAGGCGCTGTTGATCACTGGCACGCATTTCTCCACGGCCGCCATGCACGCCGTCAGCACGCAGGCCCTTACATTGGCCCGCGCCAGCAACGTGCGCACCGTGCTCGACATCGATTACCGGCCCGTGCTGTGGGGCTTGTCGGGCAAGGCGGACGGCGAAACGCGTTTCGTCTCGAACGAAGGCGTCACCAAACATCTGCAAAGCATCCTGCCGCAGTTCGACTTGATCGTCGGCACGGAAGAGGAATTCATGATCGCCGGTGGCGGCGCCGACATCATGGCGTCCCTGCGCGCCGTGCGGGCCGCCACCCTGGCGACCCTCGTCGTCAAGCGCGGGCCGCTGGGCAGCGCCGTCATCGACAATATGGTGCCGCACAGCCTCGATGACGCGTATAACTACCGGGGCGTGCGCGTGGAAGTATTGAACGTGCTGGGCGCGGGCGACGCGTTTCTCTCGGGCTTTTTGAAAGGCTGGCTGCGCGGCGAGGATTACGAAGCGTGCTGCCGCTACGCGAATGGCTGCGGCGCCCTGGTCGTGTCGCGCCACAGCTGCGCGCCGGCCATGCCTTCGTCCGTCGAGCTAGACTATTTCCTGGCCAACGCGGCCAAACTGACGCAGCCGGACCAGGACGCGACCTTGTCCCGTCTGCACCGCACGACGGTAGCGCGCAAGGAGTGGAATGAGCTGTGCGTGTTTGCCTTTGACCACCGCACGCAATTCTTTGAGCTGGCGCAACAGACGGGCGCACCCGAGTCCGCCATTGCGGCCCTGAAGCAATTGATGGTGCAAGCCGTGGCGCAGACGGAAACGGCCTTGCAGCTGGCCGGCAAGACTGGCGTGCTGATCGATGGTCGCTATGGCGTCGATGCCCTCAATGATGCGACGGGACGTGGCTGGTGGATCGGCCGTCCCGTGGAATTGCCGGGATCAAACCCGCTGCAATTCGACTGGGGCCGTTCCATCGGCTCGCACCTGCTCAGCTGGCCCAAGGAGCATGTGATCAAGTGCCTGGTGCAGCTGCACCCGGACGACGCCGTGGAAAATCGCCTGGAACAGGAAGCGCAGATCAAGGCCCTGTACGACGCGGCGCAAGTGAGCGGTCACGAACTGTTGCTGGAAGTGATACCGTCGGAAGCCTTGCCGCACGGCGACGACACGGTCTTGCGTGCCGTCAAGCGCCTGTACAACCTGGGTATTTACCCGGAATGGTGGAAGCTGGAAAGCATGTCTGCCCAACAATGGCAAGCCATCGATGCCCTCGTGCATGAGCGCGATCCGTATTGCCGTGGCGTCGTCCTGCTGGGTTTGAACGCGCCGATTGCCGCCCTGGCCGACAGTTTTGAGCAAGCCAGTGCCAGCACGACGTGCCGCGGCTTCATGGTGGGCCGCACCATCTTCCAGGAACCGAGCCGCCGCTGGCTGGCGGGCGAACTCGACGATGCGGGCCTGATCGCCGCAGTGCGCGCCAACTTCGAGCAGCTTATCGCCCTGTGGCAGCGTACGCGCAACCGCCTGGAGCGTGCAGCATGAGCGCCACGATCAGATTGACCATGGCGCAGGCGCTGGTGCGCTATCTGGCCGCCTTGCGGGTGGAAGGGGGCGAACCTTTGTTCGGCGGCGCCTTCGCCATCTTTGGCCACGGCAACGTGGCGGGACTGGGCGAGGCGCTGTACCAGTACCGTGACAGTTTCCCGACTTATCGCGCCCACAACGAGCAGGCGATGGCGCACGCGGCCATCGCTTACGCAAAAGCGCACATGCGCCGGCGCATGATGGCGGTGACCAGTTCCATCGGTCCCGGCGCCACCAACTTGCTGACGGCCGCCGCCCTGGCGCACGTGAACCGCTTGCCCGTGCTCTTGCTGCCCGGCGATGTGTTCGTCTCGCGCGCACCCGATCCCGTGCTGCAGCAGCTGGAAGACGGCACGGATGGCAGCGTTTCCGTCAACGATGCGTTCAAACCTTTATCGCGTTATTTCGACCGCATCGTGTATCCGGAGCAATTGCTCACCGCCTTGCCGCGTGCCATCGCCGCCTTGACGGACCCGGCCGCCTGCGGCCCCGTCACTTTATCTTTGCCGCAAGACGTGCAAACGATGGCGTATGACTATCCTGCCAGCTTTTTCGAACCGAGAGTCGTGCGTTTCCGTGCCTTGCCGCCTGTCGAGCAGGAGCTGGAAGAAGCGGTGTCGCTGTTGAAAAACGCCAGGCAACCACTGATCGTGGCTGGCGGCGGCGTGCTGTACGGCCAGGCCAGCGCCGCCTTGCAGGCGTTTGCCGAGCGCCACGGCATTCCCGTGGCGGAAACCCAGGCGGGCAAGAGTGCCTTGCCGTGGGACCATCCGCTGCAGCTGGGCGCCATCGGCGTGACGGGTTCGCCCGCCGCCAACAGCCTGGCGGCGGATGCGGACGTGGTGCTGGCCATCGGCACGCGCCTACAGGATTTCACCACCGGCTCGAATTCCCTGTTTGCACAGGCGCAGCTGGTCAGCTTGAACGTCAACAGTTTTGACGTGCTGAAACGTCGTGGCCTGGGCTTGCAGGCGGACGCGACGCTGGGCTTGCAAGGCCTGTCGCGGCTGCTTGGCAGCTGGAACAGCGCAGGGCAATGGATGGACCGCGCGCAGCAGGCGGGCAACGCCTGGCGCGCGACGGTGGCCGCCATCACCGGCAAGCGCGAGGTGGCTGGCTTGCCGTACGACGGCGAAGTCATCGGCGCCGTGCAGCGTTCCGCTCCCGATTCCACCAGCCGCGACATCGTCGTTTGCGCGGCGGGGACTCTGCCGGCCGAACTGCACAAACTGTGGCGCACGTCGACGCCAGGCGGCTACCACATGGAATACGGCTATTCGTGCATGGGCTATGAAATCGCCGGCGGCCTCGGCGTCAAGATGGCGAAACCGGAAGCGGAGGTCGTCGTCATGGTGGGCGACGGCAGCTATCTGATGATGAATTCGGAAATTGCCACTTCCGTCATGCTCGATAAAAAACTCATCATCGTCGTGCTCGACAACCGGGGCTATGGCTGCATCAACCGCCTGCAGCAGGCGTGCGGCAATGCTTCGTTCAATAATATGTTGCCCGATAGCGCGCCGCATATCGACTTTGCCCTGCATGCGCAATCGCTGGGCGCGCTGTCCGAACATGTAGGCTCGATTGCCGAACTGGAACAGGCGATGCTGCGCGCCCGCGCCGCTACGCGTACATATCTGATCTGCATCGATACGGACGACACGCGCACGACCGAAGAGGGTGGTTGCTGGTGGGAAGTGGCCGTGCCCGAGGTCTCCACCCAGCCCGGCGTGCAGCTTGCGCGCGCCCGTTATGAACTTGACCGCCAAGGACAACAAAAATGAACGCACCGACATGGAATGTGAAGATCGGCATCAACCCGATCTCGTGGATGAACGACGATTTGCCGTCGCTGGGGGGAGAAACCCCGCTGGAAACGGCCCTCAAGGAAGGCGCCGAGATCGGCTACGTGGGCTTTGAGCTGGGCAACAAGTTTCCGAAAGATGCCCCGGCCTTGAACGCCGTGCTGGGCAAGTATGGCCTGGCGTGTGTTTCCGGCTGGTATTCGGGCCGCCTGGCGCACCGCTCTGTCGAGGAAGAGATCGCCGCCGTGGCATCGCATCTGCGTTTGCTGGCGGACAGCGGCGCCACCGTGATGGTCTACGGCGAAGTGGCCGACGCCATCCAGGGCGAAGCGCGCGCCCTGTATAAGCGCCCCCGTTTCCAGTCGCAGCAGCAATGGCAGGAATATGCAAACAAATTGACGGCCTTTGCCGCCCACCTGCTGGCGCATGGAGTACGCCTGGCCTATCACCATCACATGGGCGCTTACGTGGAAACGCCGGCCGATGTGGACCAATTGATGGCCTTGACGGGACCCGAGGTCGGCTTGCTGTTCGACACGGGCCACATCACCTTTGCAGGCGGCGATGCGCTGGCAGTGCTGAATAAACATATCGATCGCATTTGCCACGTGCATTGCAAGGACGTGCGCCCCAACGTGGTGAAACTGGCCCGCAATGGCCACTGGAGTTTCCTGCAGGCCGTCATCAATGGCGCCTTCAGCGTGCCCGGCGACGGCAGCATCGACTTCCCGGCCATCCTCACGCGTTTATATTTGCATGGCTACGAGGGCTGGCTGGTGGTGGAAGCGGAGCAAGACCCGGCCGTAGCGCCCAGCTACGAATACGCGAAGATGGGCCACGATTACCTGGCAAGCCTGGTCGATGCCATTCCCCGCCTGGGCCGGGAGGCGGCATGAGCCCGCTGCTGGTGAAGGCCCGGCCGGGTTCCGCCATCGTCGAGGTGACGCCCGAGTCGGCCGGCTGGACGCATGTGGGCTTTGCCGCGCACCGGCTTCAAGCGGGCGAGTCATTGAACCTGGAGACAGGCAGCCGCGAACTGTGCATCGTCGTGCTGACGGGCACGGTCACCGTCAAGGCGGACGGGCAGGAATGGCGCGAGATCGGCAAGCGCCAAAGCGTCTTCGAGGACCGCTCGCCGTATGCCGTGTATGTCCCATTGGAAACCAAGGTCAGCATCACGGCGGTGAGCAACGCGGAAGTGGCCCTGTGCAGCGCACCGGCCACGACCCAGCGTCCGGCACGCCTGATCGAGCCATCGTCCATGACGCGCTCCGTACGCGGCAAGGGTGCCAACACGCGTTATGTGTGCGACATCCTGCCGCAGACGGCCGAGGCCGACGGCTTGCTGGTGGTGGAGGTGGTGACGCCATCCGGCCATTCGTCGAGCTATCCGCCGCACAAGCACGACAGCGACAATGTGCCGCTGGAAAGTTCGCTCGAGGAAACGTATTACCACCGCCTGAACCCGGAACAGGGCTTTGCCTTCCAGCGGGTCTACACGGATGACCGTTCCATCGATGAAGCCATGGCCGTGGAAAACCACGACGTGGTGATGGTGCCCAGGGGCTACCACCCCGTGACCGTGCCGTATGGCTACGATGGGTATTACCTGAACGTGATGGCCGGCCCGAAACGCGTGTGGCACTTTAAAAATGACCCGGCCCATGAGTGGCTGATGAATAGCAAATAAAGGAACTCCAATGACAACGCAACAGATCGGCCACTTTATTGGTGGCAACCTCATGGCTTCGCGCTCCGAGCGCACGAGCGACGTCTTCAATCCCGCCACGGGCGCCGTGACGGCCAAGGTGGCGCTGGCCACGCCAAGCGAGCTGAACGCGGCCGTGGCCGCCGCCCATGCGGCGTTTCCCGCCTGGTCGCAAACCTCGCCCCTGCGCCGCGCCCGCGTCATGTTCAAGTTCAAGGAATTGCTGGAAGAGCATTCGGATCAACTGGCGGCCCTGATCACGGCCGAGCACGGCAAAGTGTTTACGGATGCGAAAGGGGAAGTGACGCGCGGCATCGAAGTGGTGGAGTTTGCCTGCGGCATCCCGCAAATGATGAAGGGGGAGTATTCGGAACAGGTCGCCGGCGGCATCGACGCCTGGTCCATCCGCCAGGCGCTCGGCGTGTGCGTCGGCATCACGCCCTTCAATTTTCCCGTGATGGTGCCGATGTGGATGTTCCCGATGGCGATTGCCTGCGGCAATACCTTCGTCTTGAAGCCGTCGGAACGCGACCCGTCGGCCAGCCTGTTGCTGGCGCAGCTGTTGACGGACGCGGGCTTGCCGGACGGCGTCTTCAACGTGGTGCAGGGAGACAAGGAAGCCGTCGACGGGCTATTGCACCACCCGGACGTGCGCGCCGTCAGCTTTGTCGGTTCCACGCCGATCGCCGAGTATATCTACGCCACCGGCTGCGCGCAGGGCAAGCGCGTGCAGGCGCTGGGCGGCGCGAAAAACCACATGGTGGTCATGCCGGACGCGGATATTCCGCAAACCGTCGATGCCCTGATGGGCGCCGCCTTCGGTTCGGCGGGCGAGCGCTGCATGGCTATTTCCGTCGTCGTGGCGGTGGGCAATGTGGCCGACCAACTGGTCGAGGCGCTGGTGCCGCGCATTGCCGCCCTGAAAATCACGCAAGGCATGGATTTAGCAGCGGAAATGGGTCCTGTGGTGACGCAAGTGCACAAGGAGAAGATTGCCGGCTATATCGCCACCGGCGTCAAGGAAGGTGCCAAGTTGGTCAGTGACGGGCGCGGTTTCGTGTTGCCAGGCCACGAAAACGGCTTTTTCCTCGGCGGCAGCCTGTTCGACCATGTCACGCCCGAGATGACGATCTACAAGGAGGAAATCTTTGGCCCCGTGCTGTGCATCGTGCGCGTGCCCGATTTCGCCACGGCGCTGGACCTGGTCAATGCGCATGAATATGGCAATGGCACGGCGATCTACACGCGCGATGGGAATACGGCGCGCGAATACACGCACCGGGTGCAGGTGGGGATGGTGGGCGTCAATGTGCCGATCCCCGTGCCGATGGCTTTCCACAGCTTCGGCGGCTGGAAGCGCAGCCTGTTCGGCGACCACCACGCGCATGGTCCGGAATCCGTGCGGTTCTACACGAAGCAGAAGGCCGTGACGCAGCGCTGGCCCGCTTCCACGGCTGCCGGCGCCGAATTTGCCATGCCGACCCTGAAGTAAGGGGCGCTAGCGTTATCTGGTTCGCTTCTTGCTTACTGCAATGGTTGTGTTTAGCCATTGCAGATAGCCCTCCATGACGTCCAGCCGTACCCAGCCATTGCGCATTGTTGTCGTCAACACTATTGTCGAGCACGGCGTGCACGAGAATGCGGCATTGGCGGCCCAGGTGCAGCGCGGCAACGCCTTGCGCATCGGTTTGCTTGAATCGGGGTATGACATCGTCGCCTCCCTGCCAGCCGACCTCTACCTTCCCGAACGTATCGCCCAGCTGCAGCCCGACCTCATCATCATTGACGCCGAATCGGATGCGCGCGACGTACTCGAACACATCGTCATTGCCACGCGTGATGAGCGCCGCCCCATCGTGTTGTTTACCGAAGACGGCGCCACGGCCAGCATTGACGCGGCCATGGCGGCCGGCGTGTCCGCCTATATCGTGGCCGGCTTGCAGGCCGAGCGCATTCAACCCGTGCTGAACGTGGCTCTGGCGCGCTTTCGGCAGGAAGAAAAATTGCGCGCCGAATTGCTCGACACGCGGCACAAGCTGCTCGAGCGCAAAGTGATCGAGCGGGCCAAGGGCCTGTTGATGACGCATCACGGCTTGACGGAAGAGCAGGCTTACCAGCGCTTGCGCAGCATGGCCATGAACAAGAAACTCAAACTGGCGGAAATTGCCCAGCGTATCCTCGACGTGGAGGACTTGCTGGGATGAATCGTCCATTTCCTGATACATGCTGGTGCAGCGCACCATTCCGGTGCGTTTCCAGCCTCCCTGGACGGGACGTGTACAGGCACGGTCCTTGCTGCTGGAAGGGGAGAGCCTTGCCCACGGTGGCGCGGAAAAACAGTACTTATCAGCAAGGAATGGTATGACAGAGCAAGCGGGCAAAGAGGAGGGACGTGGTGCCCAGGTGATGCGGTCCCTGCAGCCGGAAAAACAGACGATACGCATCGGCTACCTGCCGCTGGCCGATTGCGCCTCGCTGGTGATGGCGTCAAAGCTGGGCCTGGATGAAAAATACGGCATCAAGATCGAACTGAGCCGCGAGATGTCGTGGGCAGGCGTGCGCGACAAATTGAATAGCGGCGAACTCGACGTTGCCCACGTGTTGTATGGCCTCGTGTATGGCGTGCAGATGGGCATCGGCGGACAACAGCACGACATGGCCGTGCTGATGAACCTCAATCACAGCGGCCAGGCCGTCACCCTGTCGGCGGCGCTGGCGCGCGAGGGCGCCCACGATGGCGCCACACTGGCGCGGCATATGCGCGGCGCGGCGCGGCCATTTGCGTTTGCGCATACTTTTCCGACCGGCAACCACGCGATGCTGCTGCAATACTGGCTGGCTGCGCATGGAATCGACCCGCTGCGCGACGCGCGCGTGATGACGGTGCCGCCGTCGCAGATGGTGGCCGCCTTGCGCGCGGGCCAGATGGATGGCTTTTGCGCCGGGGAACCGTGGGGCTACAAGGCCATCGTCGATGGCGTCGGCGTGACAGCCACCACCAGCGGCGCCATCTGGCCCGACCATCCGGGCAAGGTGCTGGGCACCAGCGCCGCGTTTGCGCAGCAGCATCCGAACAGCTGCCGCGCCCTGATCGCCGCCGTGCTCGAGGCGGGGCGCTGGATCGACGCCACCGATGCCAACCGGCTGGCCATGGCGGCCATTCTGGCCGAGCCCGCTTACTTGAATACGCCGCAGGAAACGCTGGCGCCGCGCATTCTCGGCCATTATCAGGATGGCCTGGGCAAGACCTGGGACGAGGCGCACGGCTTGAAGTTTTATGGCGCCGGCGCCGTCAATTTTCCCTATCTGTCCGACGGCATGTGGTTCATGACCCAGCACCGGCGCTGGGGCCTGCTGCGCGACGAACCCGATTACCTGGCGGTGGCAAGGCAAGTCAACCGCATCGACCTGTACCGCCAGGCGGCGGAAATGACGGCCACGCCCTTGCCCGCTTCACCGCTGCGCAGCTCGACCCTGTGCGACGGCGTCGTGTGGGACGGCAGCGCGCCGGAAGCGTACGCGGCATCGTTTGCCATCGGCCACTTTTTTTAATGGGAGATTTCATCATGGCACAACAAGGAAGCGTGACTTTGGTCGGCGCCGGTCCCGGCGACCCGGACCTGTTGACCATCAAAGCGGTGAAGGCCATCGCGCGGGCCGACGTGGTGCTGATCGACGACCTCGTCAACCCGGCCATCCTCGCGCATGCGGCGCCCGGCGTGCGCGTGGTCGAGGTGGGCAAGCGGGGCGGCTGCGCTTCCACGCCGCAAGCCTTCATCGAACGCCTGATGCTGGCCGAAGCCCGCGCCGGCCTGCACGTGGTGCGCTTGAAAGGGGGCGACCCCTATCTGTTCGGGCGCGGCGGCGAAGAGCGCGCCTACCTGCGCAGCCACGGCGTGGCCGTCGAAGTGATCCCTGGCATCAGCAGCGGCCTGGCCGCGCCGTCCAGCATCGGCGTGCCGCTGACGCATCGCGGCTGGAGCCAGGGCGCCATCTTCGTCACAGGCCATGGCAAGGATAGCGCGTCCGAGCCGAACTGGGCGGCACTGGCGCAGAGCAAGCTCACCCTCGTCATCTACATGGGCGTGGCCAGGGTGGCGGCCATCCAGGCCGGCTTGCTGGCCGGCGGCATGGCGCCAGGCACGCCCGCGGCCGTGGTGCAATCGGCCAGCTTGCCGGCGCAGCGCCAGCTGCTGAGTACCTTGCAAGCCTTGCCTGCCGACTTGCTGGCCAGCGGCCTGGGCAGCCCCAGCATTATCGTCGTGGGCGAGGTGGTGCGCTGCGCCGATGCCTGGGATGACCATGGCGCCGGCGCCTTGCTGGCCGCGACCGTGTGATTTAGCGGATCGGCAGCGCCACGGGACGGATGGGCGCCGCGTCGCCGCCACGGAATTTCAATGAAGCGCCGATGAAGGCAAACTGGTAGACCCTGTCGCGCGACAGCGCTTCCAGGTCGACCAGTTCCAGGATGGGCGTGCCCTGCTGCGCCAGCAGATAGGTGTGCACGGGCAGGTAATTGCCTGCCACTTCGGACGGAAATGCTTCGAAACTGAGGTTGTCCGCACCGACCACCATGGCGCCGCCATCTTCCACGAGGAATTTTGCCGCGTCCAGCGACAGGCCGGGGGGATTGGCCATGTACGCTTGCGCCTGCTCATAGTGCTGCATGCGGCCCGTGCGTATCAGCACCACGTCGCCTTTTTCCAGCGTGACCTTCTGTTTTGCCAGCGCCGCGCGCAAGTCTTGCCGCGTGACCCGGTAATTGTCGGGCAACTGTTGTAATCCCTTGGCCACGGCCACGTCGATCAGCACGCCGCGCGCGACGATGGGCGGCAGCTTTTCAGCGCCCGTCACGGTCCAGCCCCGGTCGCCCAGGTATTGCTCTTCCGTAAAACCATTCCAGATCTTGCCGTTCAAGCCAAAGTGATTGAGGGCGTCGATATGCGTGCCCATGTGCGCATACATGGACACGGCCGAGCCCGTATAACTGACGTGGCGGTTCATCTGTTCGCCCACGTTCATCGAGTCGGCCACCACGTTGCCCTTCGGCGTGTGCGTCATCCACATTTGGTAGGGCGGATCGCCGGCCGCCTGCCAGCTGGGCATGCCGACATAGAAATCGACGGCCAGGTCGTAGCTCTTGCCGCCGTCGATGCGCGCCAGGATGGCGGCGCGCGAGGCCGGTGTCATCAGGTTCAGGCGGCCGATCTCGTCTTTCGGCCCCCAGGGGCTGATGCCCACTTCCGGCAGGGCGGCGGCCGGGGCGGCCTGCACTGTGCCGGCCAGCAGCGCCAGCAGCACGGTGGTCAGGGTGGCGGATGGTTTGAACATGGGGTACTCCTTGCGTGACATGAATGAAGAAGCCGCCATCATATTATTTTCTGGTTCATTGATAATCAGCGATAAAATAATAAGATATTCAACTGGAAGGAAAGAATCATGGATGTCCTGGCGCACATGCGCGTGTTTCGCAAGGTGGTCGAGCGCGACAGCTTCAGCAAGGCGGCGCTGGACCTCAATCAGTCGGCGGCAGCCATCAGCAAGCAGGTGCGCCAGCTGGAGGCGCATCTGGCGACCGTGCTGCTGGTGCGCACGACGCGGCGCATGAGTTTATCGGACGGCGGGCGCGCCTATTATCTGGAATGCTGCCGCCTGCTCGATGAAATCGATGCGCTGGAACTGGCCACGCGCGGCTGCGCCGGCAAGGTGGCGGGGCGGCTGCGCGTGAATGCACCGCTGTCGTTTGGCCTGAAGGTGCTGTCGCCGCTGCTGCCGGTGTTCATGGCCCGCTATCCGGAAGTCAAAATCGAAATGACCCTGGACGACCGCCTGCGCGACGTGGTGGGCGAGGGTTATGACGTGTCGCTGCGCATCCGCGCCGCGCTGGCCGATTCGACCCTGGTGGCGCGCCGCCTGGGCGACGTCGAACAGGTGATTTGCGCGGCGCCCGCATACCTGGCGCGGCGTGGCACGCCCCGTCAGGCGCAGGATTTGCACGGCCACGATTGCCTGGCTTACCGCCTGGCCGACAGCCCCGGCATCTGGCAGCTGGCCGGCCCGGAAGGGAGCAGCAGCATCGTCCTGCCTGTGCGCTTTTCCGCCGACAGCAGCCTGCTGCTGGCCGACATGCTGGTGGCGGGCATCGGCGTGGGCGCGCTGCCGTCGTTCGTCGCCGCGCCGCTGCTGGCCAGCGGCGCCCTGGTGCGCGTGCTGCCGTCGCACGGCATGGCCAGGCGCGGCGTGTATGCCTTGATGCCTGATGGACGCCATGTGCAGGAAAAGGTGCGCGCCTTTTGCGACTTCCTGGCCGGTGAGCTGCGGGAGGCTTAAGCGCGCGTTATTTTCCAGTGCAACCATCATGCGCGCTTTTTTTCTTGCACAAGCGCGTCTGGCAGGAGCTTTGATAGTATCCTCGTACTTGCTGGCTGGCCGGAGCGCCGCACATTCGAGGAACCGGAATAAGCGATTGACAATGCACACTTTGAGCAAGGGCGGGGCGGGATCAGGCATCAGGATCTGGGCGGGTGGCTTGCTGCTGGCATTGGCGGTGGGCGGCGCCCTGTATGCGGGTGCGGCGCGCACGGTCAATGACGACGCCGAACAGCGTTTCGACAATCTCACGCATGGCGCCCAGCATAGCCTGGCCACGCGCGTAAAAAGCTATTCCGACCTGCTGCGCGGCCTCGAAGCCCTGTTCCGCACCAGCGAGCACCTGACGCGCCGCCAGTTCCACGATTACGTGGCCGGCCTCGATATCGCGCGCCAGTTCCCTGCCATCGAATCGGTCAATTACGCGGTGGCCGTCCCGTCGGCGCAGCGCGCCGCCTTCATCGAGGCCGTGCGCAAAGACACCAGCCTGGCGCCGCGCGGCTATCCCGCATTCACCATCCGACCGCCCGGCGAGCGGCCGGAATATGCGGTGCTCACTTACCTGGAACCCGACTCCCTGCTGGCCGAGCGCATGGGCGTCGATATCGGCGCCAACCCGCTGGTGGCGCAGGCCCTGGCGCAGGCGCGCGACAGCGGCGAGGTCGGCGCGTCGGGCCAGGTGATCATGATCAAGGGGCCTCCCGCGCACGTGGGCCTGGGCATGCGCCTGCCCGTGTACCGCAATGGCATGCCGCAAGGCAGCGTGGCCGAGCGCCGCGCCGCCTATCAGGGATCCGTCGGCATCGGCTTTGGCGTGGCGCAGCTGGTGCACAGCGCACTCGAACGCAGCGCCCTGGAACCGCTGCACCTGACTCTGTACAGCGCCGCCGAGGCGCCGTCTGCCGACGGCGTCTGGCGCATCACGCCGCAGGACCGCCTGCTGTTCAACGACGGTGGCGACCTGACGGCCCCGCCGCCGCAGCCGGGCAGCGATGCCGACTATTTCGACCAGGTGCTGCCGGTGGCGTATCAGGGCGGCCTGTGGAAAGCCCATTTCCGCGTGCGCAAGGCGGAGCTGTACAGCCCCTTCGACCGCTATTTTCCATGGCTGGCGCTGGCCGTCGGCGTGGCCGGCACCCTGCTCATTTATGGCTATATCTTTACCTTGTACCGTTCGCGCCGCAACGCGGTGGCGCAGCGCACCTTGCTCGATACGGTGCTCGACAGCGTCGACGCCTACGTCTACATGAAGGATGCCGACCTGCGTTACCGCTACGTGAATGCGCGCACGGCGAAGATACTGGGCCGTTCGGCGGAGCAGCTGATCGGCCGCCAGGATGGCGAATTGATGCTCGGCGATGCGGCGGCATCCGCGCAGCGCACGGAGCGCCAGGTGTTCGACAGCGGCGCCAAGTTCGTCGGCGAGGAGCGCTTCGTCGATGCGCAAGGGCAGGTGCATCACCTGTGGAGCGTGAAGGTGCCGCTGGGCTTGCCCGGTCCCGTCACGGGCCTGATCGGTCTGTCCACCGACGTGACGGAGCTGCACCGGCTGAAGGAGCAGGCCGACGCGGCCAGCCAGGCCAAGAGCGACTTCCTGTCGAACATGAGCCATGAAATCCGCACGCCGATGAACAGCATCATCGGCATGGCGCATCTGGCGCTGAAATCCGTGGCCGACGCGCGCCAGCGCGACTATCTGCAGAAAATCTTCCATTCGGGCCAGCATTTGCTGGGCCTGATCAACGATATCCTCGATTTTTCCAAGATCGAGGCGGGCAAGCTGGAACTGGAAGTGCTGGATTTCCGCCTCGATACCCTGCTGGCGAACATCGCCAGCCAGCTCGGCGATGCGGCCGCCGTCAAGGGCCTGGCACTGCAGTTCGATATCGCGCCGGAACTGACGCAGCGCTGGCGTGGCGACCCGCTGCGCCTGGAGCAGGTCTTGCTGAACCTGGCCAGCAACGCCATCAAGTTTTCCGACAATGGCAGCATCTTCGTGCGCGTGCGCCAGTCCGAGGAGCGGGGCAGCCACAGCATGCTGCGCTTCGAAGTGCAGGACCGGGGCATCGGCATGAACCAGGAAGAGGTGGCGCAGCTGTTCCGCTCCTTCCACCAGGCGGACCCGTCGACCACGCGCAAGTATGGCGGCAGCGGCCTGGGACTGGTGATCAGCAAGCAGCTGGTGGAGCTCATGGGCGGCAAGGTGGGCGTGTACAGCCAGCCTGGCCTGGGCAGCACCTTCTGGTTCACGGCGCGCCTGGAGAAAAGCACGCAGGCCAGCGACGAGCGCATCGCCGAAGTGGAGCCGGAAGTGCTGGGAGTGATACGCGGTGCGTCCATCCTGCTGGTGGAAGATAACGTCTTCAGCCAGCAGGTGGGCTGCGAACTGCTGGAAGATGCCGGCGCCACCGTCTGCGTCGCCTGCAATGGCCGCGAGGCGCTGGAATTGCTGGCCCACCAGCGCTATGACTGCGTGCTGATGGACGTGCAGATGCCGGAAATGGACGGCTTCGAGGCGACGCGCCGCATCCGCGCCGATCCGCAGCTTGCCGGCCTGCTGGTGATCGCCATGACGGCCAATGCGGGCAGCGAAGACCGCGCCCGCTGCCTGGCGGCGGGCATGGACGAATTCGTGACCAAGCCTATCGCCCCGAATCTGCTGTTTCACCTGCTGGCGAAATGGTTCCGCCTGCGTGGAGGCATTGGCGGCATCGGCCATGCGCGCGCGGGCGAGAGGCCGGCGGCAGCGCCGAAAGCGCCGCCATCGGCCGCTTCGCCGGAATTGCGCGACACGGCCATCCTCGACCTGGCCACGCTGGCGCTCACGTTCAGCAATGACGCCGTGAAGATGCGCAAGTACACCCAGCTGTTTCTCGATACGGCGCGCGACGGCATCGCCGAAATGGAGCAGGCCATGGCGCTGGAAGACCTGGGGCGCCTGGCCGACCTGGGCCACCGCAGCAAATCGTCGGCGCTGGCCGTGGGCGCGCATGCCTTTGCGGGCCTGTGCACGTCGATCGAAGGCTTGCGCCTGGGCGGCGACCTGCAGCAGGCGCGCGCCTTGCTGACGGCGCTCGGGCCGGCGCTGGCGCAGGTGGCAGAACAAATTTCAGTGGAATTTGCCGCCAGCGACGCCCCCTGACGCAAGCAGCGGCGATAATATGCCTTTGACGTCTCTGGCCACCCGGCCGGAGGCGCGGCAACCCATCGGATCAGCATGCATACTCCCGTTACGCCCGGCCTCCTCATCCTGCATGGCAACCAGCTGGAACAGCTGCGCGCCGCCGTCTTCCAGTGGCTGCGCCAGCATCCGCTGGCGCCCCTGGAAACGGATATTTTCCTGGTGCAGTCAAACGGCGTGGCCGAGTGGCTGAAGATCGCCCTGGCCGAGGAGATGGGCGTGTGCGCCGCCACGCGCATCGCGCTGCCGGCGCGCCTGCTGTGGGAAAGCTACAGGGGCATGCTGGGGCGCGAAAGAGTCCCGCGCGTGTCGCCGTTCGACAAGTCCCCGCTGACGTGGCGTTTGATGCGCCTGTTGCCGTCCTTGCTGGCCGACCCGGTCTTCGCGCCGCTGCGCTACTTCCTTGCCGATGGTGACAGCGAGCGCCGGCTGCAGCTGGCCGAGCGGCTGGCCGACTTGTTCGACCAGTACCAGGTCTACCGCGCCGACTGGCTGGCCGATTGGGCGGCGGGGCGCGACCAGTTGCGCACGGCGCGCGGTGTATCCATCGCATTGAAGGAAGACCAGCGCTGGCAGGCGCAGTTGTGGCGCGCCGTGGCGGCCGACGTCGAGGCGTTCGAGCGCGACACGGGCCGCGCCGACATCCACGACGCCTTCCTGGCAGCGATCGCCGCCGGCGATGCGCCTGCCGGCAAGCTGCCGCGCCGTGTCGTGCTGTTTGGCGTGTCGGCCTTGCCGTACCAGACCTTGCAGGCGCTGGCCGCGCTGGCGCGCCACACGCAGGTGGTGCTGGCCGTGCCCAATCCGTGCCAGTTTTACTGGGGCGACATCATCGACGGGCGCGACTTGCTGCGCGCGCAAAACAAGCGCCAGCGGCAGCGCAACGGCACCGACCTGGCGCAAATTCCGCTGGAAGAACTGCATGCGCACAGCCACCCGCTGCTGGCCAGCTGGGGCAGGCAAGGGCGCGATTTCATCCGCATGCTCGATGAATTCGACGAACACGCGCAAGCCGAGGGGCGCGACGACAGCCTGCGCATCGACCTGTTTGGCGAGGAAACGGGCGAGACCCTGCTGCAGCAGGTGCAGGTGGCCATCCGCGAACTGCGCCCGCTGGCCGAGCATGAGCAGGTGCCGCCCGAGCCAGGCGACCGCTCGATCGAATTCCACGTGGCGCACAGCGTGCAGCGCGAAGTGGAAGTGCTGCACGACCAGCTGCTGGCCATGTTCGCGCACAGCGCCCAGACGGGCTTGCGCCCGCGCGACGTGGTGGTGATGGTGCCCGACATCGACACTTTTACGGCTGCCATCCACGCAGTCTTCGGCCAGTACCGGCGCAATGACGAGCGCTTCATCCCGTTCGAGATCGGCGACGTGAAGGACCGCAGCGTCAACCCGCTGCTCGTCGCGCTCGAGTGGCTGCTGCAGCTGCCGCAGCAGCGCTGCCGCCAGAGCGAAGTGCGCGACTTGCTCGACGTGCCGGCGCTGGCGGCCCGCTTTGGCCTGCAGCCGGACGACCTGGCCACCCTGGGCGCGTGGATCGAAGGGGCCGGCGTGCGCTGGGGCCTGGACCAGGAACACCGCGCCGGCCTGGGACTGGGTGCGGCCGGCGAGCAGAATGCGTGGATCTTCGGCGTGCGGCGCATGCTGCTCGGCTATGCCAGCGGCAGTGGCGCCAGCTTTGGCGGCATCGAGCCGTATGCGGAAGTGGGCGGCCTCGATGCGGCGCTGGCGGGGTCCCTTGCGCAGCTGGTCGAGGCGCTGCTGCACTGGCGCACCGTGCTTGCCGGTGCCTGCACGCCAGCCGAGTGGGGCGTGCAGGCGCGCGCGCTGCTGGCCGCCTTCTTTGATGCTGACGACGAGGGCGACCGTTTGACCCTGGCGCAGCTGGAAGGCGCATTGCAGGGCTGGCTGGAAACCTGCGAGCACGCGGGCTTTGTCGAGCAGGTACCGCTGTCCGTGCTGCGCGTGGCGTGGCTGGGCGCGCTGGACGAGCCGACCCTGAACCATCAATTTGTCTCCGGCGGCGTCACGTTTTGCACCCTGATGCCGATGCGCGCCGTGCCGTTCCGCGTCGTCTGCCTGCTGGGCATGAACGATGGCGACTTCCCGCGCCGCGCGCAGAAGGCCGATTTCGACTTGCTGGCGCTGCCCGGCATGGCGCGCCCGGGCGACCGCTCGCGCCGCGACGATGACCGCTACCTGATGCTCGAAGCCTTGCTGGCCGCGCGCGACAAGCTGTACGTGAGCTGGGTGGGGCGCAATGTGCGCGACAATTCCGAGCAGCCGCCGTCCGTGCTGGTGTCGCAGCTGCGCGATTACCTTGCCGCCGGCTGGTCGCTGGACCGGCACCTTGTATCGCTGACCACCGAGCATGCGCTGCAGCCGTTCAGCCGCCGCTATTTCGAGGCCGATGGCTTGCTGACCTACGCGCGCGAATGGCGCGTGGCGCATGCCGATGCGGATGCGCAGGCCGAGGAACTGGCGCTGGGCCCTTACGAGCTCGATCCCGGCACGCGGCTGAAACTGGGCGAGCTTGCCAGCTTTTTGCGCCAGCCCGTCAAATACTTTTTCCGCCGCCGCTTGAGCGTGTATTTCGCCGATGCGGCCATGCTGGGCGAGGATGAAGAGCCGTTCGGCCTGAATGCGCTCGAGCGCTATCTGCTGGAAGACACCATGCTGGACGACGGCGGCGCCGTCGAAGCGCTCGATGACGTGCGCGCCAGCCTGGAAGCGCGCGCGGAAAAGCTGGCGCGCGAAGGCGTGCTGCCCATCGGTCTGATCGGCCGGCAAGTGCAGGCGCAATTGGTCGAGGCGCTGGTGCCCGTGCGCAGCGCGTGGCTGTCCCTGCGCGCCTCGTTCCCGTACGCGGCCGAGAAGCGCGCCATCAATTTGCCGTTTGGCGAGCTGCAGATCGACGACTGGCTCGACAAATTGTGCAGCAACGGGCGGGACACGGCCTGGCTGATGCAGATTTCCTCGAAGGTGACGGACAAGGGCGGCCTGGCGCGCGGCGACAAGCTGATGCTGATGTGGCTGCGCCAGCTGGCCGCCGCCGCCCTCGGTTTCCCCGTCACCGGCTACCTGGTGGCGCGCGACGCCATCGTCAGCATGGCGCCGCTCGATCCGGCTACGTCGCGCGATGCGCTGGCCACCTTGCTGGCGCTGTGGCGCGAAGGCATGAACCATCCGCTGCCGACGGCGTGCAAGACGGGCCTCGCGCTGGTGCAGCAGGGCGACCCGCGCGCCGTCTACGACGGCGGCTTTGAAGTCTCCGGCGAGCGCGAAGAGCTGTGCCTGGCGCGCCTGTGGCCCGAGTTTTCCGCATTGGCCGCGGAAGAAGCCTGGGAAGACTGCACGCGCGAGCTGTATGGCCCGCTGGCCGACTGGCTGCAAGAACACATCACGATCGACCCTATCAGCGCGCCCGCAGACGGCGCGGGAGAAGAACCATGACGAGCCATCTGCTCAACCCGCTGGCGTTCCCGCTGCACGGCTCGCGCCTGATCGAAGCCTCGGCCGGCACGGGCAAGACCTGGACCATCGCCGCGCTGTACGTGCGGCTCGTGCTGGGCCATGGCGACGACGACAGCCGTTTTACGCGTCCCTTGCTGCCGGCCGACATCCTCGTGATGACGTTTACCCGCGCCGCCACGCGCGAATTGTCGAACCGCGTGCGCGAGCGCCTGATCGAAGCGGCCGCCTATTTTCGCCACGAATTTGGCATTGAGTCCGGCGGCAGCGACCCCTTTCTCGACGCCTTGCTGGAGTCCTATCCGGACGAAAGCGAACGGCAAAAGGCCGCGCACCGGCTGATGCTGGCCGCCGAGACGATGGATGAAGCGGCCATTTTCACCATCGACGCCTGGTGCCAGCGCATGCTGCGCGAGCACGCGTTCGACAGCGGCAGCCTGTTCGATGAAGAACTGGTCAGCGACGAGCAAGCCCTGTTCGAGGATGCGGCCCACGATTACTGGCGCCAGCAAGTCTATCCCTTGCCGCCGCAGGCGCTCGACGTGCTGCTGGCCTGCTGGCCCGACGTGGGGGCGCTGAAGAAGGGTGCGCGCGAGCTGGCGCGCCGCGCGGACATCATGGGCATGGCGGACGAGGAACCGTTGTCCGCGCTGATCGCGCGCGAACAGCGGGCGCTGGCCGCGCAGCTGGCCACCCTGAAGGCGGGCTGGGTCGAACGCGTGGACCAGATGGCCGCCTGGATCAACGACCACCGCGCCGCCAATCCCAAGTGTTTTAACGGCGTCAAGATGAAGCCGGAGAACCTCGCGAAGTGGTTCGATGGCTTGCGCCGCTGGGCGCAAGACCCGCTGCTGCTGCAGCCGGCCATCACGGCCAAGGCGTGGGAGAGATTGACGCCGTTCGGCATCGAGGATGCGTTTGCCAAGAGTTTCACGGCCCAGGTGCCCGAGTGCTTCGAGCATACGGAAGGGCTGGGCATCGCGCTGGCGGGCCTCACGCCGCTGGCGCACAAGCTGCACCTGCATGCGGCGGCGGCCATCGCGCGGCGCATGGACCAGTTAAAACGCCAGTCGCGCCAGTTCGGCTTTGCCGACATGCTGCAGCGCCTGCACGACGCGCTGGCCGGCGAAAATGGCACGGCCCTGCGCCAGCGTATCATCGACCAGTATCCGCTGGCCATGGTCGATGAATTTCAGGATACGGCGCCCGCCCAGTACCAGATTTTCAATCTGCTGTACCGCATTGCCGACAACGACCCGGCCCTGGGCCTGTTCCTGATCGGCGACCCGAAACAATCGATCTACGGCTTTCGCGGTGCCGACATTCAGAGCTACCTGGCGGCGCGGCGCGCGACGACGGGACGCCATTACCAGCTGGGCACCAACTACCGTTCGACGGCGCCGCTGGTCGCTGCCGTCAACCAGCTGTTCCTGCACGCCGAGCGCGCCGAAGTGCCGCTTGGTGCCTTCCGCTACCGGAAAAATGGCGAGAACCCGCTGCCGTTCGAAGCCGTCGATGCCAAGGGCCGCGCCGAATACCTGGTGAACGCCAGCGGCCCGTTGCCGGCCCTGCTGGCCGCCTGCGCCAGCGATGAAGGGCTGCGCGGCGACAGCTACCGCGAGTATTTCGCGCAGCACTGCGCCGAACATATCGTCGCCATGCTGGGCGACCCGCAGGCGGGCTTCGATGGTCCCGACGGTTTTACGCGCTTGCAGCCGGCCGACGTCGCCATCCTCGTGCGCGACCGCAAGGAAGCGGCCGCCATCCGCCGCGCGCTGGCGCGCCGCCGGGTCGCCAGCGTGTACCTGTCCGACAAGGATTCCGTCGTCGACAGCGAGGAAGCGCAAGACGTGCTGCGCTGGCTGGCGGCGCTGGCCAATCCCCTCGACGGGGGACTGGCGCGCGCCGCCTTTGCCACGCGCACCATCGGCCTGTCGCTGGGCGAGCTGGCGCGTCTGTCCAGCGATGAACTGGAATGGGAACGCCGCGTCGAACAACTGAAGGCCCTGCACCTGATCTGGCAGCGCCAGGGCGTGCTGGCCATGCTGCGCCGCTTCATCCACGAACTGCAATTGCCCGCCATGCTGCTGCAGCAGACGGGCGGCGAGCGGCGGCTGACGAATCTGCTGCACCTGGCCGAACTGCTGCAATCGGCCAGCCGCCAGCTCGATGGCGAGCAGGCGCTGATACGCTGGCTGGCCGAGCAGATCGCCGGCGAAGGCGAGGGCGGCGACGAGCGCGTGCTGCGCCTGGAAAGCGATGCGGAGCTGGTCAAGGTCATCACCGTGCACAAATCCAAGGGACTCGAATACCCGCTCGTGTATCTGCCGTTCGCCGTGACGGCGCGCAAGGTGGACAAACGCAACCGCAGCTTCTTCGACTATGCGGGCGAGGATGGCGAACGCCGCCTCGACCTGTCCTTGTCCGACGAGGCCATGGCGGCGGTCGAAGAGGCGCGCATCGAGGAAGACTTGCGCCTGCTGTATGTGGCGCTGACGCGCGCGCGCCACTTCCTGTGGCTGGGCGTGGCCGCCCAGGCGGCGCGCAAGGCGGGCGAGAACACCTTGCACGAATCGGCGCTCGGCTACCTGCTGACGGGCGGCGACAAGCTGCCGGCGGAGCAATTGCTGTTGCGCTGGCAGCAGGTGGCGGGCAGCTGCGACGCCATCTACGTGGCTTCTTTGGCGCAGCCCGATGCCTGCACGGTGCTGGACCGGGTCGAGCGGCGCCCCGAGCTGTGTCCCGCGCCCGTGTTCGTGGGCGAGTTCGAGCGCGACTGGTCGGTGGGCAGCTTTACGTCGCTGACGCGCCAGATCGGCGCCGTGGCGGCCGCGCACGTGCCGCAACGGGCGCTGGAGGAAACCCTGCTGGAAGATGGCACGGCTGTCGCCGTGAATTCGCCGATGCACATGGGCGACGCGCCATGGCACCGCTTCCCGCGTGGCTCCGTGCCCGGCAATTTCCTGCACGAGCAGCTCGAATGGATGGGCAGCGAAGGTTTTGACAGCGTCCACGAGGCGCACTTCGACACGCGCCTTGCCGCGCGCTGCGAGCGGGCCGGCTGGGGGCACCGCCAGGAAGACGCCATCGCCTGGCTCAGGGAAATCGCCCTCACGCCGTTACCGCTGCTCGATGCGTCGTTGTCACAGCTCGATAGCACCCTGTCCGAGATGGAGTTCTGGTTCCCCAGCGAGCATTTGTCCACGGGGGCGCTCGATCAGCTGTGCACGCGCTTGCTGCTCGATGGCGCGCCGCGTCCCGTGCTGCCGCGGCGCCAGTTGCACGGCATGCTGAAAGGCTTTGCCGACCTGGTCATCGAACAGGATGGCCGCTACTGGGTGCTCGACTACAAGTCGAATGCGCTGGGTGCCAACGACGGTGCGTATCACACGGCCGCGCTGGCGGCCGGCATGGCGCAGCACCGCTACGATATCCAGGGCGCCATCTACATGCTGGCCCTGCACCGGCTGCTGAAAAGCCGCCTCGGTGACGCCTACGACCCGGCCGAACACCTGGGTGGCGCCATCTTCCTGTTCTTGCGTGGCATAGCGAATGCGGATACGCATGGCTGCTACTGGCTGGCGCCGCAGCTGGAACTGCTGGACGGCCTCGATCAACTGTTAGAAGAAACGGAACACCATGCAGCATGACGCACAGATGAACGATTTGTTTGCCCATGTCGACGGCGTCGCCGAGGATGGCCATCTGCGCCGCCTGAGCGCCGCCTTTGCCCGCTTCATCGCCAGCCTGGACGAGAATGCGCCGCATGCGCCGGCCGTGGCCGTGGCGTGCGTGGTGCTGTCCGAGCTGGAAGGGCGGGGGCACAGCTGTTTGATGCTGTTTGAGCTGGCCAGCGAACCGTCGCAGTTGCTGGGCTGGAGCGAGGAGCTGTGGCATGCCGTGCTGGCCGTCTCCGGTCCGCTGCCGGACAGCGTCGATGGCTGGCGCGCGCTGCTGGCCGGCGCGCCGCAAGTGTGGCAGGTCGGTGCGGCCGACGCGCGCCAGCCGCTGGTGCTCGATGGCGACCGTTTGTATCTGCGCCGCTACTGGCGCGACGAAAGCCTGGTGGGCGAGAAAATCGCCCTCCGCGCGCAGGATTTGACTAATCCCCCGCTGGCGCAGGTGCGGCAATGGCTCGACATCCTGTTCGACCAGCCCGCGCAGGATGGTGGCCCGGACTGGCAAAAAGTGGCGTGCGCGATCGCCCTGCGCGGCAAGGTGGCCATCATCACGGGCGGGCCGGGGACGGGCAAGACGTACACGGTGGCGAGCCTTTTGACCTTGCTGTTTGCCGTCTCGCCGCAGCCGGAGCAGCTGCGCATCGCACTGGCCGCGCCGACGGGCAAGGCGGCCGCTCGCCTGAAACAGTCGATCGACAAGGCCTTGAGCGGCCTGGCGGAAAAAAGGTTTTTGGGGAAAAGCCTTTGCCCCTGCTGGAAACTGGCGCGGCGCATGGGCGCGGCCCGCACCCTGCACAGTTTTGCTGGGTGCGCGGGCCCGAGACGCGCGCCCCTTTGCGCATCACGCGGGCAATCCGCTCGACGTCGACGTGCTGATCGTCGATGAAGCGTCGATGGTGCACCTGGAGATGATGGCCAGCGTGCTCGATGCCTTGCCGTCCACGGCGATCCTGATACTGCTCGGCGACAAGGACCAACTGGCGTCCGTGGAAGCGGGCGCCGTGCTGGGCGACTTGTGCCACGATGCGCAGGCGGGCGGCTACACGGACGCCACCATCGCGTATGCGCAGGCGGCTAGCGGCGTGGCCATTCCGCCTGATTTTGCCGGTGCGGCCGGCGCGCTGGCGCAGCAGACGGTGATGCTGCGCCACAGCCACCGCTTCAGCGGTCCGATCGGCGAACTGGCGCTGGCCGTGAATGGCGGCAGGCCCGATCTGGCCAAAGCGTGCTTCGCCGACGACAGCGGCGGCCAGCTGGCGTGGAGCGTGCCGGCGCAGCAGGAAGACGTGCTGCGCCTGGCCTTGCGCGGACGCGCCGACGCGCCGGGCGGCTACCAGCCTTACCTGGCGCTGGTGAATGCGGGCGGCGAAGGCTACGCGCAGCATGACGACTGGGTGCGCGCCGTGCTGCACAGTTTTGAATCGTTCCGCATCCTATGCGCCGTGCGCGAAGGCGAGTGGGGCGTGGCGGGCCTGAACACGGCCATCGAACTGCGGCTGGAAAAGGATGGCTTGATACGCCGCAGCGAATGGTATGTGGGCCGTCCCGTGATGGTCACGCGCAACGACTACGGCACGGGCGTGTTCAATGGCGATATCGGCTTGACCTTGCGCGATCCTGCGCGGCCCGGCTCCCTGCGCGTGTATTTTTTGGAGGGCGAGAATGTGCGCAGCGTGCTGGCCACGCGCCTGCGCCACGTGGAGACGGCGTTCGCCATGACGGTGCATAAATCGCAGGGCTCGGAATTTCGCCACACGGTGCTGGTGCTGCCGCAGGAAGGCGGCGCCATGCTGGCGCGTGAACTGGTCTACACGGGCATCACGCGCGCGCGCGCCTTCTTTACCCTCGTCTCGCCCACGCAGGCCGTGCTGTTCGACGCGATCCTGCGCCGCACGCAGCGGGCCAGCGGCTTGAGGGGGCTGATCCGCTGATAGGTTGACAGGGTTCGATAGGTTTCTGCACGGAAATATATGTGTTGTATTCCGAATATTGATGAAAATTGTTCCGATTTTTGTGTGAAAATGCTTGCGTAGAGAAAGCGGTGCAACAGCACTGTTTCACGCCATTAAAATCGAAACGAGGAGTCCATCATGTTGTCTTCCCTTCGCACGCGGCTGGTGCTCATTTGCGTGGCCATTGTCGTACTGTCCATGCTGGCCCTGTCGGTTGCCAATTACGTGACGACGCGCAGCAGCATGCTGGCGTCGTCGGATCAGCAGATGCAGCAACTGCTGCAAAGCCAGTCGGCCGTGCTGGCGCAATGGGTCGATGGCAAGAAAAAGGTCATGGCATCCATCGTCATGTCGGCCGAGACGCCCGATCCGCTGCGCGCCTTCCAGATCGCGGAAAAGGCCGGCGATTTCGCGGAAGTGTTCATCGGCTATGCGGACAAGCGTTCCGTGTTTACCCATCCGGGCCGCCCGGCCGATTTCGATCCCACGGCGCGCGCCTGGTACACGGACACCGTCAAGGCGGGCGTGCCGATGCTGACGCCGCCATACGTGGACGCGGCCAGCCACAAGCTGGTGGTGTCGTTTACGGCGCCCGTCGGCCCGAAAGAGGCGCTGCTGGGCGTGGCGGGGGCGGACGTGCTGCTCGATACGGTGATCGCCAACGTGGTGGCGATCAAGCCGACCCCGCACAGCTTTGCCTTCCTCGTCGACCAGAGCGGCACCATCATCGCCCATGCGAACAAGGACCTGAGCCTGCAGCCGGTGGCGAAACTCGATGCGGCGCTGTCGGCCGCGCAGGTCAACCGGCTGGAAAGCACGCGCACGAGCGAGGCCGTGCGCCTCGATGAGCGCGACGGCATGCTGTACGTCACGCGCGTGGCGGGCACCGACTGGCTGCTGGCCGTGGTGCTGGACCAGCAGGAAGCCATGCAAGCCTTGCAGACGATGCTGACGACGGCCACCGTCACTGCCGCGCTGCTGACCGGGCTGGCGGCGCTGCTGCTGTCGCTGCTGGTCTTCAAAATGCTCAAGCGCCTGGAACTGGTGCGCGACGCGCTCGACGACATCGCCTCGGGCGAAGGCGATTTGACGCGCCGCCTCGACGCTTCCGGCGTGGATGAACTGGCGCAGATCGCCGGCGCCTTCAACCGCTTCATCGACAAGATCGCCGCCGTTCTCGTGAAAATCCGCACGGCCAGCGAATCGGTCAAGGTTTCCTCGTCGGAAATCGCCGCAGGCAACCAGGACCTGTCGTCGCGCACGGAACAGCAAGCCAGTTCGCTGGAAGAAACGGCCGCCTCGATGGAAGAGCTGACCAGCACGGTGAAACAGAATGCGGACAATGCGCGCCAGGCCAACCAGATGGCGCAATCGGCGTCCGGCGTGGCCAGCAAGGGCGGGCAAGTGGTGGCGCAGGTGGTCGATACCATGGCCTCGATCAACGATTCGTCGAAGAAGATCGTCGACATCATCAGCGTCATCGACGGCATCGCCTTCCAGACGAATATCCTCGCGCTCAATGCGGCCGTGGAGGCGGCGCGCGCGGGAGAGCAGGGGCGCGGCTTTGCCGTGGTGGCGACCGAGGTGCGCAGCCTGGCGCAACGCTCCGCCGGCGCGGCGAAGGAAATCAAGCTGCTGATCGACGATTCGGTGGGCAAGGTCGATTCGGGCGCGCGCCTCGTCGACGAGGCTGGCGCGACGATGCAGGAAATCGTCGACAGCGTGCGCCGCGTGACGGACATCATGGGCGAGATCACGGCCGCCAGCGCCGAGCAGAGTTCGGGCATCGAGCAGGTGAACCAGGCGATCGCGCAAATGGACCAGGTGACGCAGCAGAATGCGGCCCTGGTGGAAGAGGCGGCGGCTGCGGCGGAAAGCCTGCAAGACCAGGCCAGCACGCTGGCGCAGGTGGTGGGCGTGTTCAAGCTCGACGAGGGGCAGGCGCCGCCGCAGCAGCAGCAACCCGTTCGGCCCGTGGTGCGCGCAGCGATGGCGCCGCGCCTCGCCAGCAGTCCGGCAAAGGCGGCGGCCGTCAAGCCGGAACGCAGCGAGGAGTGGGAGACGTTCTAGGCGCGCTGGGGCGCCAGGGTCGGCGCCATCTGCCTGGCCACCTCGAAAAAGGCGTTGGTGGCGGGCGTGTTCTGGCGCCGGTCGCGCACGGCCAGGCCCACCTTGCGGCTGACGGGCGGATTGAGCGGCAGGGCGACCAGTTCCGGATATTGCTCCCGCAGCCGCTGCGGCAGGGCCAGTTCGGCCACGATGGACAGGCCGTCGCCGCGGCTGACCATGTCGAGGATGGTGATCACCTGGCTGATGCGATAGGGCACGTTCGGCTGCAAGCCCGCGTTGGCGAACAGCGGTTCGATCAGGCAGGCGCAGCCCGCCTCGGACATGATGAACGGCCCTTCGCACAGCTGCGCCAGGGTGATGGCGGTTTCGCTGGCCAGCGCATGGCTGCGCGGCACCAGCGCCATCATCTGGTCTTCCACCAGCGGCGCTGTATCGAAGCGCTCGTCCGGCAGCACGACGAAGCCGACATCGACCCTGCGTTCGCGTATCCACTGCACCACTTCATGGTCTGCACCCTCGTCGATGCGCAGGTCGATGCCGGGATAGCGCAGGCGGAACTGGGCCGTGATGGCCGGCAGCAGGTTCAGCGATGACGTGGGACCGAAGGAACCGATGCGCAGGGTGCCCTGGCGCTGGCCCAGCACGTCGGCCGCTTCCTGGCGCATGGCCTCGGACAAGCCGAGGATTTCGCGCGCGCGCACGAGCAGCTGGCGGCCTACGTCCGTCAGTTCGGCCGAGGCCTGGTGGCGCACGATCAGGTCCACGCCCATCTCCTTTTCCAGCGCCTTCAAGGCGTGCGAGACGGCCGACTGGCTGATGCCCAGCTGCGCGGCGGCGGCGGAAAAGCCGTGCAATTCGGCCACGAGGGTAAAAATTTCCAGTTGCGTGAAGGTCATGGTGTGGTTTTGTTGAGTTATGAGTATTTACTCATTATTTCATGAGTTGATATTAGTATTAATATATATGGACACCACCCGCCGCGCAAGCGGCCATACAGGATATTCCATGTCTTCTTCCGCCATACCATCAGCCGCCTTGCCTTCCGTGCAATCGCCGCTCGTCTACATCAAACTGATCTTTGTCGCCCTGTTCTGGGGCGGCACCTTTATCGCGGGGCGCGTGCTGGCGCAGCAGATGCCGCCCATGACAGCCGCCAGCGGGCGCTTCGGCGTGGCCGTGCTGTTGCTGGTCATGTTGGCCTGGAAACTGGAAGGGGGCTTGCCGCGTCTGGACCGCAAGCAGCTGGCAACGACGGCCGCGCTGGGCCTGACGGGCATCTTTTTGTACAACCTGTGCTTCCTGGCGGCCCTGTCGCGCATGCCGGCGGGGCGCACGGCCCTGTTCGTGGCCCTGAACCCTATCGTCACGGCGCTGGCCTCGGCCATGCTGTTCCGCGAACGGCTCGGTTCCTTCAAGTGGCTGGGCATCATGCTGGCGTTTTGCGGCACGGCCATCGTCATCACGCGCGGCGATCTCGCCGGCGTGCTGCACGGCACGGGCGGCGGCATCGGCATGGGCGAGGTGTTCATGTTTTGCGGCATTTCCAGCTGGGCCGCCTACACCCTGATCGGCCGGGTCGCGCTGAAGGGCTTGAGCCCGATTGCCGCCACCACGTATGCGTCGATGTGGGGCCTGGCTTTCCTGCTGGTGGGGGCGGTGGTGGAATTCCCGACGGTGCCATGGCACAGCTTTGGCTGGCAAGTGTGGGCCGCCATCGGCTACCTGGGCGTGTTCGGCACGGTGATCGGCTTTGTCTGGTATTACGAGGGCGTGAAGGCGCTGGGTCCGTCGCGCACGGCCGTCTTCAACAACCTCGTGCCCGTGTTCGGCATCGTGCTGGCGGCGGTGCTGCTGGGCGAGCCGGTGCTGGCCTCGATGCTGGTGGGCGGCGCGGTGACGATTGCCGGCGTGGTGATGACCAACCGGCAAGCGAAATAAGTATTTTTCTGGTATGAAAGCACGCCTGAAAAACGTTCAGGGCAAGGCGCAGTGCCGCAGGCAGTACGACTAGTACGGCCAGGCACTGCAACGCCGCCATGGGCGTTTTCTCAGCCGTGCTTAACGTGCGCGGCGGCGTTTGGATGGCTTCGCCGGCGCTTTCTTGTGCCGGCTGACGGAGGCGCGCATCACTTTCGGTTCTTCGATGCCGTTCTCGGCCGCCAGCATGCGGCGGATGTTGACGGCGTCCATGGCGCGCACGGAATTGGCGCGCGCGTTGAGCAGGATCATGGTGGCGAACTTGCCGGCCGACTTGATGCGCATGATCAGGCAGCGGCCCGCTTCATTCGTGTAGCCCGTTTTTGACAGGCCGATATCCCAGCCCTTGGCACCCACCAGGCGGTTCGTATTGTGGTATTCCACGTCGCGGCCCTTGATCTGGATCACGTCCTTCGAATCCGTCGTGATGCGGCTGATTTCCGGGTAGCGCGAGGCGGCCACGGCCATCTTGACGAGGTCTGCTGCCGTCGACTGGTTGTTCGGCGACAAGCCCGTCGGCTCTTCGATCACGGTCTGGCGCATGCCCAGGGCCTTGATCTTGGCGTTGACGGCCACGGCAAATGCGGTGGGGCCGCCGGGGAAAGTGCGCGCCAGCGAGGCGGCGGCGCGGTTGTCGGACGACATCAGCGCCAGTTGCAGCACGTCGTGACGGCTCAGTGTGGCGCCCACGGGCACGCGCGAAGTGCTGTGTTTCAAGGTGTCGACATCCTCGCGGTCGATGCTGATCTCTTCCTGCATATTCGCCTTGGAGTCGAGCACGACCATGGCCGTCATGAGTTTGGTCAGCGAGGCGATGGGCACCACCACGTTGGAATTTTTTTCAAGCAAGACTTTGCCTGTGCCGTCTTCGACTACCAGTATCGACTGGGAACCGAAGGGCACGGCGATGGCCGCTGTCGAAAGCGTCATCAGCACCGCGGCGAACATTTTTTTGAGCATGGGATTGTATGTGGGAAAGCAGTTTTGGGGCGCCATCGTGGGCGCTGCGCGCAAATCCGGAAACGGGCCGCGCGGGGACGCGGCGTGTATCTCGGAGGCAATATTTGCCAAGCTTAAACAATACCATTAAAGATCAAGCGATGTCTACGGTACAGGCCCGCGACAAGCGGTGTTGCGGCCAATTTGGCGAATAAATGGGGTTAATCTTGCCGTAGTGAAAATTGTTGCGCAATTATTGATTTCGCCTTGGAAACTTCGTATTATTTCAGCAATATTGGCAGCGAGGGTCCGGCAGGCGCCATGTACCTCGTCGTTGATGCGTGTCCCTTCGTGCTTCGTCGCCCCGCGCTATGCCCTGCCACGGGGGCGCCGTAGACTGCGTTCATGCCTGAATCACAGACTAAGGGGAGCGCATCGTGTTAAAAAAATATACGGATTGGTACCGCAGCATCGACGAAGAATCGCTGCTGGTGTTGCAACATCCCGAGATGGCGGACCAGATCCAGGGAAGAGTGCGCCGCTACGTCGCCATGAAGCTGGTCAAGCTGACGCCGATCGAGCGCCAGCAATTGCACGATTTCCTGCTCAAGTACCGCGGCGCCGGTTTTTACATCGCCGCGTTCAAGCTGATGCCGCTGTTCAGCGCCATCGGCGTCACCCTGCACCTGCTGTTGCCGGCCCGGTTCGAATTGCTCAAGGCCCTGGTCTTCAGCAACGGCTTGGGTTTTGCGCTGGCGTGGGGCCTGGTGGGCGTCTGGTTCAATTACCGCAGTTCCGTGCGCTACAAGTTCAAGAAGCTTTTGTTGATCGTGTCGACCTGCGCGGCAGGGGTAGCGGCCGGCGTGCTGCTGGCCGGCTTGAGCGATACGGGTTCCATGGAAATGGCCTTCGAGCGCTTGCTGCGCGTGGGCGGCGTTGCCTTGCTGGTGGCCGGGTTGTTTTATATGGTGCCGCTGGCGGTCGTGAGCACCTGGCGCAACCGCCAGTACGAAGCGCTGGCCCTGCAGCTGCAGCAGGATGCCGAGCGCGACCGCCTGGCGCGCGAACTGAGCGAATCGCAGCTGCGGCTGCTGCGCGCGCAGATCGAGCCGCATTTTCTGTTCAATACCCTGGGCGCCGTGCAGCAGCTGGCCGAGCAGGGAGCGCAAGGCGCCGGCCGGGCCGCGGCATTGACTGCCGACCTGATTGCCTTTTTGCGCGCCAGCATGGCGGAGATGCGCAGCGAGCAAGTGCCGCTGCAAAGCGAGTTTGACATGGTGGCCGCGTATTTGCGTGTGATGCAGGCGCGCATGGGCTCCCGCCTGCGCTATGCGCTGGACTTGCCGGCCGAATTTGCACACGCGACGATTCCCAGCATGATCTTGCTGACCCTGGCGGAAAATGCCATCAAGCACGGTATTGAACCATCCTTGCGCGGCGGCGAGATCAGCCTGTCGGCGCTGCGGGTGGACGGCATGCTGCGCCTGCGCGTGCAGGACACGGGCATGGGCTTGCCGGCAAGCGCTGCGGGCAGCGCGCCGGAAGGCGGCCTGGGCCTGGAAAACGTGCGCAGCCGGCTGTCGCTGTCCGATCCGTCCGCCAGCCTGACCCTGCGCGACGGCGACGAGGGCGGCGTGATCGCTGAAATTTTGCTGCCCATCAAAATTGCATCCAGCCTGAAAGAATTTGCCGCATGAATGCCACCATCCTGATCGCCGAAGACGAACCCCTGATGCGCGAACGCCTGCAAACGATGCTGGCGCTGGCCTGGCCCGAGGCGCGCATCGTGCTGGTGGCGGAAAACGGCAACGATGCCTGGGACGGTTTCCTCGAGCATGAGCCGGACGTGGTCTTCCTCGACATCCGCATGCCTGGCCTGTCGGGCCTGGAAGTGGCCGAGCGCATCGGCACGCGGGCGCACGTGGTGTTTGTCACCGCGTATGACCAGTATGCCGTCGATGCCTTCGATGCGGGCGCCGTCGATTATCTGTTGAAGCCCGTGCAGGCCGGGCACCTGCAGCGCGCGCTGTCCCGGCTGCGCGACAAGCTGGGCGGGCAGCCGGCCGACATGGCCCACTTGCTGCAGTCGCTGCGCGCGGCGCTGCCGGCGCCGCCGCGCGAAAAACTGAAATGGATCAGGGCCAGCGTGGGCAAGCAGATCCGCCTGATCGACATTGACGACGTGCTGTTCTTCCAGGCCGACACCAAGTACACGCGCGTGGTGCTGGCCGGCTCGGAAGCGCTGGTGCGCACGCCGCTGAAGGATTTATTGGGCGGCCTCGATCCGGAACAGTTCTGGCAAATCCACCGCGGCACCATGGTCAATGTGAAAGCCATCGAGGCGGCCGAACGCATCGACGCCGAGCGCATGCAGGTGCTGCTGCGGGGCAGCACGGAAAAGCTGCCCGTCAGCCGCACGTTTACGTATTTGTTCCGGGATTGAAGGCGGCGGCGGTGCTGGTGCGCAGATAGTCGATGAACCACCTTCCGGCCGGCCCGGGCGGCGCGCCGGCCCGGTGAACGGCATGGATGGCCAGCATGAAGCCTGACGATGCCATGTCCTCGGTGTCGAGCAGCGCCAGCGCGCCTGCGTGGATGTCGCGCTCGACCAGGTGCAGCGGCATGCTGCCCCAGCCGACGCCGTCTTTCAGGAAGGCATGTTTGGTGGAAAGGTCGGCCAGCCGCCAGGTGGCGGAGGACCAGACGCCATAGTCCTGGCCAGCCATCAGTGCCGAGCGGTCCGTCAGCACCAGTTGCACGTGTTTCGCCAGTTCGCTCCTGGAAATGCGGCCGACCAGGCTGGCCAGCGGGTGGTCTCGAGCTGCCACTGTCACCAGCGGCAGCTCGCCCAGCATGGCAGTCGCCAGCGAAGGAAATGCCAGCGGTAGCGCCGCCAGGATACCGACGCTGCAGCGCCCGTCGAGCACGGGCTGATAGCCGGCGCCCAAACCTTCGACGAACAGGCGCAGCGGCGTCAGCGGAAAGCGCTGCGCGAAGGCCTTGGCCGCTCGCGTAACGGCATCGGTGGGGAAGAATACATCGACCACGACGGACAATTCCGCTTCCAGTCCCGAGGCCATCAGGCTGGCGCGCGCCTTGAGCGTATCGACGCCGGCGACGATGTTGCGCGCATCGGCCAGCAGCAGCGCGCCTTCGGCCGTCAGGACCGGAAAGCGCCCCGCGCGGTCGAACAGCCGCACGCCCAGCTGTCCTTCCAGGCTGCCTACCCAGCCGCTGACCGCCGACTGCACCCGGTGCAGCTTGCGGGCGGCCGCCGAAAAGCTGCCTTCATCGACTGCGGCAATGAAGGTGCGAAGTTGATCAAGTGAAACCCCATCCAGCATGACGGACTCCTGTATCTGAATATGAGATGGATCAGATCGCAATATACCGGCTTCTCAGATTGAGGTCCAGCACGCATCATGGCTTGCCTGAGCCGTATGCGGGCGCTTTGTTTCTCTTTTCATTCAACTAATTAATCAGGTGATCAGCATGAGTTATTCCATTATCGGTGCCGGTAACGTCGGCACAGCCCTGGCCCGCCAGTTCGTGCGCAGCGGTATTGCCGTGGGGCTGGCGAATAGCCGTGGCCCGGCCTCCCTGGCGGCATTGAGCGCCGAGCTGGGCGACCTCGTTACCGTCATGGACGTGGCGCAGGCGCTGGAGGCGCAGGTGATTATCCTTGCCATTCCTTTCCGCGCCCACCTGGCGCTGGCAGGTGCGGCAGCGGACTGGCACGGCAAGATCGTGATCGACGCGATGAATACGTATGGGGTCCCAGTCGAGGAGCTGCAGGGACAGGCCTCCAGCGATGTGGTGGCCGCTGCGTTTCCGGATGCGCTCGTGGTCAAGACCTTCAACCAGCTACCGGCACGCTTGCTGGCGGCGGGCCCGGCAGAAGGGGGAGGGCGCCGCGTGATGTTTGTCTCAAGTAACGATGCCGCCTCGGGCATCACGGTCGCCAGGCTGGTGGAACAGCTGGGGTTTGCTGCCGTGAACCTGGGGAAAATCGCAGAAGGCGGTGTTTTGCTGGGTATGGGTGGTCCGTTGATCTTGCAGAACCTCGTCAAACTGGGCTGAGTGGCCAGGACGCGCGGGGAGGCCGGCGGCCTGGCCGCCAGCGAGGCCGTTCAGGGCAGGCTACTGGATCTTGGCGATCGACACTTCCGTCGATTTCACCAGCGCGATGACTTCGCTGCCCACTTTCAAGTCCAGGTCCTTGATCGAGCGCGAGGTGATCACCGAGGTGACGATGCCGTGCGGCGTTTCCACGTCCACTTCCGAGACCACGGGCCCAAAGATGATTTCCTTGATCTTGCCGCGAAACTGGTTGCGTACATTCACTTCCGAGATAGCCATGATATTTCCTTTGAGCCCGTAATACGCCATGCGGCGCGACAAGGCCAGAGTACGGCGCGCGCACGCTTTTGACCACGAATCGATGCGCATATCGATATGCGCAAAGTGTGCGCCAGCGCTGCTGCAAGCATATTATTCGCCTATACTCAAGCATCTACCGGAGGTGTGCCATGCGTCCATTCCTGCTGTCGCTCTTGCTGTTGTCCACCTCGGCCGTGCTGGCGCAACCCATTGCCGCCCTGCAACCGATGGCTTTCCTGGCCGGGCATTGCTGGAAGGGCGAGTTCCCTGGCGGGAAGCAAACGGATGAGCACTGTTTCCAGTGGCTGTATGGCGGCCAGATGCTGCGCGACGTGCACACGGTGCGCAGCCCCGGCAAGCCCGACTACGTGGGCGAAACCACGTATTACCACGATCCCGCCGCAGGCAAGGTAGCCTTCCTGTATGTGGAAAACAGCGGCGGCCATAGCTGCGGCACGATGCTGCCGGCGGACGGCGGCCTCGACTTTCCCGCCACGCAATACGTGGGGGCGAATGGCAAGACGCTGACCTATCGCGTGCGCTGGACGCCGTCGGGCGATGCCTATGAGGCGGCCAGCGAGATGCTGGTGGACGGGCGCTGGGTGCCACAATTCAAGCTGCTGCTGAAGAAGCAGTGATGTGTGGCGGCATAAAAAAACCGGGACATGTCCCGGTTTTTTGTTGATGCGGCGAAGATTACTTCTGATAAATCTTGTCGAACTCGCCACCGTCGTCAAAGTGTTTCTTTTGCGCCTGTTTCCAGCCGCCAAAGACGTCGTCGATGGTAAACAGCGTGATCGGCTTGAAGCTGGCTGCGTATTTCTTGGCCACCGCTGCCGAACGGGGGCGCAGGTAGTGCTTGGCGACCAGTTCTTGGCCTGCTTCCGAGTACAGGTATTGCAGGTAGGCCGTGGCTTCCTTGCGGATGCCGCGGCGGTCGACGACCTTGTCGACGACGGCCACCGGCGACTCGGCCAGGATCGAGATGCTTGGATACACCACTTCGAAGTTGTCGCCGAATTCGGCGCGTACCAGTTGCACTTCATTTTCAAACGTCACCAGCACATCGCCGATTTCGCGTTGCGTGAAGGTGGTGGTGGCGCCGCGGCCGCCGCCATCGAGCACGGGCACATTCTTGAACAGTTTGGTGACGAGGTCGCGCGCCTGCGCTTCGCTGCCGCCTTTTTTCACGGCATAGCCCCAGGCCGCCAGGTAGGTGTAGCGGCCATTGCCCGAGGTTTTCGGATTCGGCACGATGACCTTGATGCCGGGCTTGGCCAGGTCGTCCCAATCCTTGATGTGTTTCGGGTTGCCTTTGCGCACCAGGTACACCATGGTCGAGTAAAACGGCGCCGCATTGTTCGGGAATTTCTTGGCCCAGTCGGCCACCACGAGGCCGCGGTCGACGAGGATGTCGATGTCATTGGCCTGGTTCATGGTCACGACGGACGCTTCCAGGCCATCGGCGACGGAGCGCGCCTGCTTGCTGGAGCCGCCGTGCGATTGCTTGATGGTGATGGTTTCGCCCGTTTTGGCTTTCCAATCAGCAATAAATGCGGGATTCACGTCCTTGAACAATTCGCGCATCACGTCGTAGGACGCGTTCAGCAAGACCACCGGTTCGGCGGCGCTGGCGGCCATCGGCAGGCTCATGGCGGCGGCGGAAGCGGCCAGGGCGCTGGCCAGGAACCAGCGGCGCGAGCGTTGTGTGAGCGTTGCTGCGGCAGTCGTTACGGCGTTGGAATGGGTCATGTTGAACTCTTGTTGTGAGAATAGATAGACATAGTCTAAAATTCCGGCCGGAAAAGAAACGAATTTTTCGTAATATGCTTAGACTTGATTCCCGTTTGCGCTAAAAAACATATATCGATTTCTGGAAACATTCGTGGGCAAGATGCGCATCAGCACTTAGTCTGCAGGCATAGCGCCATAGGCAAAACCGGCCCGTGGCGTGCGGCAAAAAACCCGAAAGCGCCGCTTGGTGTATAGTCGAATCGCACGATACAGGGGGAAAACCGTCTGCATCGGCAACTGGAATATTTTGTGAGCGTACATGAGTCTTGAAATTCGTATTGCAACATCGACCGACGCTTTCGAGGCGTGCAACGTATTACGACGCTCCATCGTCGAATGCTGCAGCCTCGATCACCGGGATGATCCGGCCATCCTGGAAGCCTGGCTGGGCAATAAAACACCGCAGATGGTGGCGTGCTGGTTTGCGTCGCCGACTAATTTTTCGCTGGTCGCAGTCGAGGCGGGCGCCGTTGTCGGCGTCGGCTTGCTGACGCGCGCCGGCAAGCTGGCCCTGTGCTACCTGCTGCCCGAGGCGCAAGGCCGCGGCGCCGGCAAGGCGCTGGTGGAGCAGCTGGAAGCGCAGGCGCGCGAGTGGGGCATCAAGGCCCTGCAGCTGCACAGCACGGCCAGCAGCCAGGCCTTTTTCGTCAAGCAGGGTTATGTCGAGGCGGGCAATGTGCGTTCGCCATATGGCGTGGAAACGATTTTTTGCTGGAAACAGATTGATCCCACGGGCATCGCAAGCGGCGACCCCAAGCGCAAGCGCTTTTGCAACTGCAATTCGGCCTGACGCCCCGCCAGTCCCTCAGCCCGCCCATCCGGCGGCGGGCCATTTCTTCCCGTTCAATAATTCCCTCAGTAACTGATCTGGATATACACGCCTTGTGGCGCGGCATCATCCGCCGGCAGCAAGGTGCCGCCCGTAAACAGTTTCAGTTCGCCGGGCGCGAATGCCAGCCAATCCTCGTTTTGCGTCAGCGGATGCGTGGCGATGACGGCGATCCTGTCGTCCAGGTGGTTGTGCTGGCGAAAGTCGATGCTGCGCTCGCAGTCGATCAGTTGCGCCACGGAAAACGGGTATTCGCGTATCACATAGTGCAAGTGCGTGGAACAGTGGGCAAACAGCAGTTCGCCGTTCGACAGGATGAAATTGAAGGTGCCGTGCGCCGCAATGTCCTTGGCGACCTCGGCGATGGCGGCGCGCAAGTCGGCGCGCGTGGGTTCACCGAGGGGAAACTGCGTGCGCAATGTGGCCAGCAGGTGGCAGAAGGCTTGTTCGCTGTCCGTGTCGCCGCTGGCGCGGTAGTGCGCATTGGCGGGCGCACGCCACGTTTTCAAGTCCCCATTGTGGGCGAAGGACCAGGTCTTGCCCCACAGGTCGCGGGCGAACGGGTGGGTATTTTCCTGGGCGATGCGGCCTTGCGTGGCCTTGCGGATGTGCGCGACGATGTTTTTCGCCTTCACGGGATGTTGCTGCACCTGGGCCGCCAGCGGCGAATCGATGGCCGCCAGGTGATCCGTCAGCAGGGTGCAGCCGCTGCTGGAATGATAGGCGATGCCCCAGCCGTCGCGGTGCTCGTCCGTGCGTCCGCCCCGTTCGGCAAAGCCGGCAAAGGAAAATCCCAGCGCCGCAGGCTTGCTGCTGTTCATTGCGAGTAACTGGCACATGGCGGCCCTTCCTGATGATATCGGTACATGCCCACAGTAAATGCTGGACCAGGGGGCGGGAAGGAATGTTTCTGACTATCGTTATGCGCTGTCCGTTGTTGCGTCCATATTTGCTGGGTGCATATCAAATGGCGAAACCATTCGTTCTCCTTTGGTTTGCGCTGCCTTACTCTGCACACTTTGGCGCCGTCTTCCCCATGAGGGCAGCTGGCGCAGCCTTACGAAGGAGCACGTATGCCATTTCCCGTCCTGAAAAATTACCTGGCCCGCCTGTCGCATCAAACCCAGGCCGGCACCAGCGTCTGGCTCGACGGGGAGGGCCGGGCGCTGGGGCGCTTTTTCAATTGCACCATGACCAGCGCCTTCCAGCCGCTGCGCGAACTGGAAAGCGGCAAGCTGGTGGCGTTCGAAGGACTGGCGCGCAGCGTATCGAAGGCGGACGAGGGCTTGTCGCTGTGGCGCTTGCTCGATCACGCGGCCAGCGACGATGAATCCGTGGAACTGGACCGGCTGTGCCGCATGCTGCATGCCATTAATTTTTTCCGGCAGGCGGAAGCGGAGCAGGCCGACCTGTACCTGAATGTGCATGACCGCCTGCTGAGCGCCGTCAGCAGCAATCACGGCCACGCTTTCCAGCGCATCCTCGACGCGCTGGGCTTGCCCATCGAGCGCATTGTGCTGCAATTGCCGACGGTCACGCCGAACCAGGGCTGGCTGCTCAATTACGTGGCCGACAATTATCGCCGCAACGGTTTCCGCCTGGCCATCAACGTGGCCAGCGTGCATGAGGCAACGGGCATGCTGGAGCGCCTGCACCCGCATGCGTTCAAGCTCGATGCGGGCAACCTCAGCGACGAGCAAGCCGTCGCCAGCTTCGTCACTGTGTGCCATGCGGCGAAAATCCGCGTCATTTTCAAGCGCCTCGACACGCCGGCCGCGCTGGCCGCGCTGCAGCGCATCGCCGCCATCACGGGCTTGCCCATCGTGGCCCAGGGTTATCTGCTCGACAAGCCATTGACGGCGCTGGCGCAGGCGAAAGGCGCCGGCGTCTCCGTCGCGGCTGCCGCCTGACGCAAAATGCCTTGAAATGAGGGTGACACGATAGGCATTGAGGGTTTTTCTTCGCGGCACAATACGCTATAGTATTCCCATCGTTAAATTGGACTGACTATGGCATCGCGCAGAAATTTTCTACACCACGGTATGGGCCTGGCCGCGCTGGGCCTGGTTGCCACTCCTCTCATCGGCTGCGCCTCGCGCACGGCCGCTCCCGCCTCGGCTTCGGCCAGCGCCAAGCCGCGCGCACCGCGCACGGCCGTGCCGCCGCAGCCGACGCAACTGGCCAGCATCGACCGCTCGATCACGTCGCAATCGCGCCAGGCCATCACCGAGATGGAACCGCCACCCGACATTTTCGATGCGCAGGCGCTGGACCTGGAATTCTGGCTCAAGCCCCGCACCCTGGAAGTGGTGCGCCCGGCCAGCAATGAAAAGGCCAAGCTGCTGTACTGGAAAGATGGCGAAGTCATCGATTCGGCCTACCAGGAACTGTGTCACTTGCTGCGCGACGTGAACGGCAAGAAGACGGCTCCCATCGATCCGAAACTGCTGGAAACCCTGTGGGGCACGCAAGCGTTCGTGGCCCGCTACGGCATCGAGCAGCCGCTGGAGATTTTGTCGGGCTACCGCACGGCGGAGTCGAACAGCAGGCTGCGCGAAGCGGGCGTGCCGGCCGCGCGCCAGTCGCTGCACATCTCGGGCCGCGCCGCCGACATCCGCGTGGCGAATCTGAACGCGGAAGTGCTCGGTTCGCTGGTGCGCAGCTTCAAGCAGGGCGGCGTGGGCTTCTATTACCGCAATGGCCCGCGTGGTGGCTGGATCCATGCGGACACCGGATTGCAGCGCGTCTGGAAAGGCTAAGAGTTTTTAGTCGTAATGGTAGGGGGGTTCCGGCACGCTGTCCGCGTGAGCCAGTTCCAGTTCGCGCATGCTGGCCGGACGCTCCCAGAAAATGCGCCAGCCCTGGCGCTGGCTGGCTTGCACTTCCGGGTGCGCCCGCAGGTAGCCGTCGATGAAGCGGGTAAAGTCGGAAATGTAGCCGCTGCGGCGGTAAGTTATTCGATGGCGCATGTGTACTCCCGAGTGTTGCTGTCGTTCCCCGTTTTGACCGCCCGCGCGCCCGAAAGTGCCGCACTTTCCACTTTTTCATGAAACTGTCCAGCCATAACATCGAACTGTTCCTGGCCGTCGTCGATGGCGGCTCGTTCTCGGCTGCCGCGCGCGCCTTGCGGCGGGCGCCGTCGGCCGTCAGCATGGCGATGGCCAATATCGAGGCGGAACTGGGCATCACCCTGTTCGACCGCGGCGCGCGCGAAGCCGTGCCCACCCCGGCCGCGCTGGCCCTGATACCGCACGCGCGCCTGATCGCCGAGCAGTTGAAACAGTTGCACTTGCACGTGCAGGAATTGTCGCAGGGACTGGAAAGCCGCATTTCGCTGGGCATCGCGGCCGAGCTCGACCATACGCCTTTCCTGGCCGCCGTGCGCGCGCTGTCGCAGCGCCATCCCTTGCTCGATATCGAGGTGCTGACGGCGCCGCAGGACGATGTGCTCGACATGCTGCACCGGGGCCGCATCAGCGCCTGCATGGCTTTCGCAGGCGGGCGCATCAATCACGAAGAACAGTTCCAGCTGGTCGGCAGCGATGCCTTGCTGGCGATTATTTCCACCCAGCATCCGCCCAGCGCGGCGGGCCAGCCCTTGTATATTGAGGAATTGGTGAATTTGCGCCAGATCATCGTCGCCAGCCGCGAACTCGACCTGGCCGATGCGCGCCCCGTGGTGGGGCTGTCTTATTGGCGCACGGACAGCTTGCCGATGGCGCTGGCCATGGTGGAAGCGGGCTTGGGATGGGGCAACTTTGCCGCCTCGGCCATCCAGCATTCTCTGGCGGCGGGGCGGGTGCGTTGCGTGGCGTTCAAGAATACGGGCAATGGCCTGGTCGTGCCCATCCACCTGGTGTGGATGAAGGACCGGCCGCTGGGCATGGCGGCGCGGTCCTTTCTTCAGTTACTCAGCGAAGCAGCCTGAACGTCAGTGGCTTCTTCCTTCGGCTGCTGCGCCGACAGGGGCACGCCAAACAGGCCGTCGAAGAAATAGTTAAAAATGAAGCTGTAGCACGGGATGATCAGCATCAGCGCGAAATCGAGCACGAAGGCTTGCCACAGGCTGATGTTCAGCCACCAGGCGATCAGCGGGATCAGGTAGATGACCAGCGTGATCTGGAAGCCGATCGCATGCAGGATGCGGCGCCAGACGGTGCGCGTGCGCGACACCTGCCGGATTTCCCAGTATTCGAACGCGGTGTTGTAGAGCAGGTTCCAGATCACGGCGATGGTGGTGATCATGATGGCCAGCGGCCCCGTGCTGGTGGGCGATTCGCCCGAAAGCAGGGTCAGCCAGAGCGTGGAAATGGCCATGCCGATGATTTCAAAAGCGGTGACGTAGACGATTTTGCGTTTAATGCCTTGCATGTAAAGCCTGTAAAGAAGAGATGGCGCGTATTTTAAGTCAGGCATGCTGATCTTTAAAGTCGATAGCTGTCAGTTTTTCTGATTGATTCGGCGTGGGAATACCATGCTTGCCCTGAACGGTGGATAATGGCGGCTGGCAGGCAACCGGTCCCGCCGCATCACCGCAGAAAAGGTCAACGAGCATGCAAGGCGCAGCAGACAGCAACATCCCCGAGGTTCCCGACACCCCCGCCAGTGCGGACGAACGTCCCCGTTTTCGCCCCCGTCCGTGGGAGCACCTGGAAACGCCATACGACGTGGAAGTGTGGATCGAAGAACATAACCGCAGCATGCAGGACAATATTCGCGCCACGGAAACGGGCGTGGGCATCTGCTTTACCTTGGCCGAAGGCGGCGATATCTATATGCAGACCAGCGCCGACGGCGCCGTCGTGCTCGACGTGACGCCGGACGCGGCCTGGGTGTCTCCCCTGATCAGCGCGGCCACGGGCTGCGAGACGCCGGACTCGTCGCTATGGATCTTGCCTGATGACAAATTGATCCAGCTGATCGTGGGGCTATCGAGCCTGGTAGCGAGCACCTTGCTGGTGGTGGGCCATGATTTCGGCTTGCGCCGCAACCGCATGGGGCGCTGAACGGCCTTGTTGCAGAAGTGGCATCCATGGCAGGCTTGGCTCGACACTGCGCGTGGCGCATGCTAGTCTTGCAACTGCACCCACCTGGTTGCCAGGGCGGCGGTGCAAAGGATAGCCATGGACATACCACCGCTCGCGGTACCTGATCCGGATTCCTCCCAGCACAGCCATGACGGCGTGTTGGGGCATGCCGCGCCCCTGCTTGACGATGGCGTCTTCAGTCCGGAACGGGTGAAGGCCGAACGCGAGCAAGCCTATTTCAACGATTTATACCTGCTGGCGCCTGTCGCCTATTTCGTGCTCGGCCTCGATGGCGCGATCGTGCAGGTCAACCTGGTGGCGGCCGAATTGTTCGGCCTGGTGCGCGAGCGCCTTGGCCACGTGCTGTTCCGCTCGTATGTGCACGAGGCGTTCCGCCACGATTTCGAGCAGTTCGTGCAGCGCGTGCTCAATAGCAGCGAGCCCGAGCGCATCCAGCTGCAGGTACGGCTGCGCCCTGGCGCGCGCGAGGCGGGCTTGCCCGTCAGCCTGCTGGGCAGCGCAGATCCGAACGGCCAGGCGCTGCGCCTGGTGCTGGAGCAGGCCGAGGGCAAGCTGGCTGCGCTCGAACGCAGCGAAGAGCGCTTCCGGCGCATCGTGCACGGCGCCGAGGAGGGCATCTGGGAAATCGATGCGCAGGCGCTGACCAGCTTTGTCAATCCGAAGATGGCGCACATGCTCGGTTGCCAGATCGAGGACATGCTGGGCCAGCCGCTGGCCGCCTTCATGGATGACGAGGGGCGCGCCATCCTGGAGCGCAACATTGCGCGGCGCCAGGATGGCATCGCCGAGCGCCACGAATTCAAGTTCCTGCGGCGTGATGGCAGCACCTTGTGGGCCACCCTGGCCACCAACCCCATCTTCGATTCCAGCGGTACCTACCTGGGCGCGCTGGCGCTCGTCAGCGACATCACCGCCCAGCGCGCCGCGTCCGAGCGCATCTGGCGGCAAGCCAATTTCGATCCCTTGACGGGCTTGCCGAACCGCCACATGTTCCTCGACCGCTTGCAGCACGAGGCGCGCCACGCCAGCCGCGAAGGCGGTTGCCTGGCCCTGCTGTTCATCGACCTCGACCATTTCAAGCAGGTGAATGACCGTCTCGGCCACGAGAAGGGCGACATGCTGCTGCGCCAGGCGGCGCTGCGCATCAGCGAGCGCGTGCGCGCCACCGACACGGTAGCGCGCCTGGGCGGCGACGAGTTCACCGTCATCCTGGCCGGCGTGGGGCACCTGGGCGGCATCGAACGCGTGCTGCAGGAATTGACGACGGCGCTGGCCCTGCCTTTCGTGCTCGACGGCGACACGGCGCAAGTGTCGGCCAGCGTGGGCGTGGCGCTGTATCCGGCCGACGCCGAGGCAACGGAAACCTTGCTGCGGCACGCCGACCAGGCCATGTATGCCGCCAAGAGCGCGGGGCGCAACGGCTACAGCTATTTCACGCCGGCCTTGCAGCAGGCGGCCGACCTGCGCCGCACCACGGTGCGCGAGATGCGCCTGGCGCTGGCGCAGGAGCAGTTCGAAGTGCATTACCAGCCCATCATCCGCCTGTGCGATGGCACGATCGAGCGGGCCGAGGCGCTGCTGCGCTGGCGCCATCCGCTGCGCGGCTTGCTCGTGCCCGCCGATTTCATCGCCTTTGCCGAGGCAAACGGCTTGATCATCGATATCGGCGAATGGGTGTTTCAGCAGGTCGTGCGCCAGGCGCGCCAGTGGCAGGGCGAGCATGGCGCCCCGTTCCCGATCTGTATCAACAAGTCGCCCGTGGAATTCCGCTGCGACGCCGCGCTGTACCAGGACTGGGGCAATGCCCTGGCGCGGGCGGGCCTGGCGCCGGGCGCCATCGTCATCGAAACAACGGAAGCCGTGCTGCTCGACAAGGCGCGCCAGGTGGGCGACCGCCTGCGCCAGTTCCGCGCCATGGGCCTGGCGCTGGCGCTCGACGATTTCGGCAGCGGCCAGGTATCGCTCGGATGCATCAAGAAGGCCGATATCGACTTTCTCAAGATCGACCGTTCGCTGGTCGGCGAACTGGGACGCGACGATGCCGGGCTGGGCCTGTGCGAGGCGATCATTGCACTGGCGCAGCGACTGGGAGTGAAAGTCGTGGCCGAAGGCGTGGAGACGGCGTCGCAGCGCGATTTGCTGCGCGCCGCCGGCTGCGACTATGCGCAAGGATATTTCTTTTCCCGCGCGCTGCTGGCCGGGCAGCTGGATGGCCTGCTGGCGGCTCAGCCGGCGGCTTGAAGCGTCGCTTGCGCCTGCCCATCGTCCTGCATCAGCTGTTCCACGGCGGCCAGGGTCTCGGCGGCGCTGACCGTGGCCAGGGTCAGGCCGGGCGCCAGGATCACGCGGTAATGGTGGCTGGCCGGATAGAACCAGCGGTAGTTGTCGGTGCGGATGTAGTAGCCGACGATCTTCCTGTCATATGCCGAGGCAATGTGGATCACCGAGGTGTCGGGCGAGAGCACCAGTTCGCAGCGGCGGATCAGGGCCGCCAGCTCCAGGATGTGGCCGGTGGGCGGCGCGGCCATCACGTTGGCATGGCCGGCGCCGCGCACGATCTCGGCGGCGCGCGCTTCGCTGCCCGGCGCGGCGATCACCAGCAGCGCATGGCGCGGGTAGCGTGCCGCCAGGGCCGCGCAGCAGCGCTGGGCGTCGGCCACGCTGACCGTGCGTTGCGCATTGCTGCCCTGGAAATTCAGGCAAAACAGGCCTTCATGCGTGCGCAGCAGGGTGTCGCAGGCGGCGTCGACCCGAGCCGCGTGCGCATCCACGCCGAACAGCTCATAGCGCATATCGATGTCGCGCAGCTCAAATTGCCCGAACGTGGCGAAATAGCTGTCCAGGATGTGGCGGCTGCGGTCGCAGGGCACCGTATGGTCGAACATGCCCAGATTCGCCGTCGAAGTGCCGTACTTGGGAATGGCAAAGCCCGTCAAATAGCGCGCACCCAGCCATTTGATGCGCAGCAGCAAGGGAATCGAAAAGCGGTTGTAGGGGTTGAAGATGACGTCATAGCGGCGTCGGCGCAGCTCGGCGATGGTGGAGCGCAAGTCGCGCAGCAGCGGCTGCTTGTCCCAGATGAGGATTTCGCCGACATGCGGATTATCGGCGAGCACCGCCCGGTTGGCGCTGCTGGCGGCCACGTCGATCTGCCAGTGCGGATAGTTTTTCTTCAGTTCGCGCAGCAGGGCCGTGGTGACGATCATGTCGCCGATCTTGTCGTTGCGCAAAATTAATACCTTGCGCACCTTGGCGATATCGAGGGGCTGCTTGCCGGATTTGCCCAGCAGGGCGTAGCTGATCAGCCGGGCGGCGGTCTTTATCAAGGGAACTCCGGAGGTGGATGACGGGATGCGCTGGCGTATGGGACAAAGCGCCAGCGACAGCAGCATCTTACGGATTTCCACCGTCCTGAGCTAGGGGGTGCGCCCCATTATTGCCGCGTGCGCCAAGTCAGCGCACGCGGAAGGAGGTTATTCCAGGCCCAGCAGCGCGACGACGCGCTCGCGGCTGATGCCGACCAGCGCCGAGCTGATCGCCAGCAGTGATTCATAGCCGGGCTGGCTGGCTTTTTCCGTGAAGTTTTCCGCCAAGGTATCCATGCTGACGTTGACTTGCTGCACCGGTTGCGCGCGGGCGACCCGTCCCGTCGCTTGTGCCAGTGCCAGGCTGACGGAGCTGCGCGCCGCCTGCAACTGCGCCAGCGCCTGCACCACTTGCTGCAAGGTGGCGCGCAGGGCTTCCACGTCGCCGGTACTCCATTCTTCCGGGGCGATGGCGGCCGGTTCCGCATCCGTGCGCACGCGGCTCATCTGGCCGGTCGGGTAGCGGATGCCGCTGCCGCGCACGGACAGGCTGTCGCGCACGCTGGCCCAGGCCGCTTCCGACGTGCTGAACACCAGTTCGCCATTTTCGCCCAGCTTGACGCCTATGCCTGACGGCATCAGTGCGCGGTCGAAGCGGGAGACGATTTCGTTCTCGCTCAGGCCAGGTTCGATATTCACCGAGCGCAAGGCCTGGCTCGCGCCGCCGACGGAAAAGGCCAGCACTTCCTGCGGGCCTTCCTGCAGGCTGGCCATGGTCAGGCCGCGGATGCTGAAGTTCTGCTGTGCCGCTTGCGGGCTGGTATAGCCGAGCTGTGCATCGAGCGTGCCGCCCGAGGCGCTGGCGCGCTGGCGCCAGGTATTGCTGAACTGGCGTACTCTGGCTTCGACTTGCCCTTCGCGTCCCTGGCGCGCGGCCAGCTTGGCCGCCAGTTCGCTTTTCAGCGCTTGCAACTGGCTGCTGCTGCGTTCCAGGTAGTCGAGGGTTTGTTGTGCGTTAGAAATTTCCCCCTGCAGCTGGTGATCCCAGTTGCTCAGGCCACGCTGCAGGCTCGCCGTCGAACTCCTCGCTGCCGGCGCCTCGCTGCGCGCGCTGGCACTGCTTTTGACCGCGGCGGACGCGTCATCGACGACGCGGGCTGTGCCGGCGCCTTTGGCATTGACGCCGGAAGAGGAGGAAGTCTGAACGATTTGCATGATGGTCAGAGAAGATCAAACAGGGAAATAGTGCCAACCTTGGTGTAGGCTTTATAGGTTGCCTGCAGGGCCGTCTGGTAGCCGGTCAGTTCAATCGCCGCCGCGCCCATATCGGTCTTTTTCAGGTCCAGCAGGGCCGAATTGTTCGACAGCGACACATTGGCCAGGTTGCCGGACAGCGTGGTGAGGATGTTTTGCGCGCCGCCGAAGATGGCGATCTTGCCAGAGAGTAAATCCATGCCATCATCGGTGCCGCCCAGGCCGTCGTTGACGATGGCGCGCACCGCCGGGTCGTTGGGGTTGACGCCCGGCGTGCCGAGCGTGGTGATGACCTGGTCGATCTTGTTGAGCCACACTTCCAGGTTCTTCACGTCGACGTTGGCCGCCTGCGTCACGCCATTGCCCACTACCACGGTTTGCGTGTCGGTGTTGCCGATGTAGCTGTAGCGCGAGCCGGCGGCTGCCGTCGGGTCGTACTTGATTGCGGGCTGGTCGGTCGCTGTGCCGGAAAACATGTAGCGGCCTTCCTGGTCTTTCAGGTTGGCCGTGTACAGCACGCTGTCGCGCATGGCCGTCAGCGATTGCGTCATCGCATTCAGGTCGCCCGGCGTATTGCTGCCGTCGGCGGCCCATACCAGCAAGTCGCGCGCCTGGCCCATGTCGGTGACCATGCTCGACAGGTAGTTTTCATTCTTCAGCAGGCGCACTTTCACCGTGGCGATATTGTCCTGGTACTGCGTGACCATGGCTTGCTCGCGCGTCAGGCGCGAAATGCGCACGTTGCCGATCGGATCGTCCGATGGCAGCTGGATGCGCAAGCCGGAAGACATTTGCTGCGTCAGGAAGTTGATGCGTTCCTGATTTTGCTGAAGCGAAATATTGATCAGCGATTGGTACTGGCTACTGGCGACACGCATGATCTTCTCCTTAACCCATCATTTGCAAAGTGGCGTCAAACAAGCTATTCGCCACGGAAATGACTTTCATGTTTGCTTGATACATATTCTGGAATTCGACCAGGCTCATCGCTTCTTCATCCTTGTTCACGCCGCTGGTGGATTTCCAGTCGTCGATCGCTTGCGCGCGCACCGTGTTGGCCGTCTTCAGCAAGGCCTGGTTCTGCTGGCTGTAGATGCCCAGCTTGCCGACCAGTTGGGTATCCGCGTCGCTCATCAGGACAGAACCGACCCAGCTGACGGTGATCGGCTGATTCTTGATCTCGATCAATTTCTGCAAGTTGCCGCTGTCGCCGGCCTGGCCCGTCAGCGACAGGGCCAGGTCCTTGGCGTTGAAGCCGGGGGTAATGCTCAGCTTGCCATTTGCGTAGGCCAGCAGGGGACCACCTGGGGTCCCGGCCATGGTCTTGCCCAGTGCCAGCTGCGCGTTGACCTTGTTGGTCAACTGGGTGGCCATGTCTTGCAGCGACTGCTGCAGCGGTTTCAGGGTATTTTGCTCGAACTCGCCCAGGCCACCCATCTGCCCGCCGATGGCGATCGGGTCGAGCTTGTACGAGGATTTGGCGAAATCAAGGCTCAGCGTCTGTTCGCCGGTGTTCGTCATGTTGCTGCTCATGGTGCCGGCCAGGCTGCCGATCACCAGCGGCTGGCCCGATTTCAGCGCGATATTGCGCGAACCGTCCGGCTGGTCGAGGACCTCGATGCCCATTTGCGAGGCCAGGCCGTCGATCAACTGGTCGCGCGCATCCATCAGCGACGACACATTCGTGCCGGCGGCGGTGGAGGTGCTGATGCGCTGGTTCAGCGCGGCGATATTGGCGAGGGTGGTATTGACTTGCGGCACGATCGCTGCGCGTTGCTGCTGCACCGACAGCAACTGATTGCCCATGACGGTGCTGATGCTGTTGAAGCGCTGCGCCATGGCGTCGGCGGAGGTGACGATCTGCTGGCGCAGCGGCGTCGAGGTCGGGTCGACGGCCGAGGCGTTGAGGGCGGCGAAAAAGCCGTCGATGCCGTTGCTGATGCTGGAAGCATCGTCGCCCATCACGCGCTCGAGCTGCGTCAGGTAAGGCTGGGTCTGCGAACGGGCGCCCTGGTCGGACGCGGCGCGCCACATTTGCTGGCTCTTATAAGCATCGGCAAAGCGCAGCAGCGCGGACACTTCCACCCCATTGCCCGCCGAGCGCACGCCCACGCCGGCACCAAGCGAGGACAACAGCACGCCCTGGCGCGTATAGCCCGCCGTTTGCAGGTTGGCGATGTTCTGGCTGGCCGCATTGAGTGCGGCCTGGGCGGCGATGCTGCCTGACAATGCATTGCTGATGATGCTCATTGGGCAAGTTTCTTTCGTGAAGAGAGTGGCGCGTGCTGGTGGGCAGGCATTGAATCGTTGTTACCTTGTACAGGCGACGCTTCAGACGGATTTATTAAGCGGCGCTGCAATATTGTCGGTCTTGACAGTGCTTTTGGCTGCCACGGGGGCGCTGGCCGCCGGCAGCAGCTGGCGCAGGATGGCGTCGGCGATGCCGAAGGCGCGCTGGCCGGCCATCTTGTCGGCCACCAGGTTGTCGGCCATTTCCAGCATGTCGTTGTTGATGGGATCCTTGAAGACGCTGTCTTCGCCCGCCATCTCGCGCGTGCCCGAACGCATCTGGCGCAGCATGTGCGAGATGAAGAACGCTTCGAACTTGACGGCCGCCTCGGTGGCCTTGGCCGCGTAGCGCGGATCGGCCGGCGTGGCGGCGGCAGGGGAGCGGTCGTCGAGCGCCGAGGGCAGGGCGCTGCTGCTGTCGTTTACATTAAGCATCAAATCACCACCAGTTCGCCTTCGATGGCTCCCGCCTGGTCGAGGGCTTGCAGAATTGCCATGATGTCATCGGGCGAGGCGCCCAGACTGTTGACCACGTCGATGATCGATTGCAGCTTGGCGCCGGCCGGCCATTTGAACATATTGCCGTTGCCCTGGTCGACGGACACTTTGGATTGCGGCGTGACGGTGGTCTGGCCGCGGCCGAACGGCGCCGGCTGGCTGACGGCCGAGCTTTCGGAAATGACGACCTTGAGCGAGCCATGCGTGACGGCGGCCGCTTTCACGCGCAAGCCTTCGGCGATGACCACGGTGCCCGTGCGCGAATTGAAGACCACTTTCGGCGTATCGACGCCGACATCGACGCTCAAGGCTTCGAGCTTGGCCATGAAGGCCACGCGCTGGGTCGGGTTTTCCGGCGCCAGCACTTCCACGCTGGTGGCGTCGCTGGTGGTGGCGACGGCGCCAAAGCGGCGGTTGACGGCTTCGACGATATTGATGGCCGTCTCGAAATGCGGGTGGCGCAGATTCAGGGTGACGGTCGGCTTGGTCGAGAAATCGCTGAGGATTTCGCGCTCGATGTTGCCGCCGTTGGGAATGCGGCCCGAGGTGGGCGTGTTGACGGTGACGGACGAGCCGCTCTTGCCGGTGGCGTTCAAGCCGCCGACGACGACGTTGCCTTGCGCCAGCGCATACGTTTCATTGTCGGCCGCGCGCAATTGCGTCAGCAGCAAAGTGCCGCCGCGCAAGCTTTTCGCATCGCCCAAGGACGATACGGTCACGTCGATGGCCTGGCCACGGCGGTATCCCGGAGGAAACACGGCGCTGACCATGACGGTGGCGACGTTCTTGCTTTTCGATTCGGCGCCGTCCGGCATTTTCACGCCGAACTGCTTGAGCATGTTGACCACGGACTGGCTGGAAAACTTCACCTGCGTGGTGTCGCCGCTGCCGTTCAGGCCGACGACGAGGCCGTAGCCGACCAGCGGGTTGTCGCGCACGCCCTCGATGCTGACCAGGTTGCGCAGCACTTGCGCGGCGCTGGCGGGCAGGGCAAAGCCGGACAGCGCAGCGAGCATGGCTGCCAGGGGCAGGGCGGAACGAAATTTCATGAGGTCACCTTAAAACGGCATCCATGGGCCGACGAAGAAACGCGTCAGCCAGCCTGGTTTGTTGGCTTCGGCCAGGGTGCCCTGGCCGGAATAGGCGATCTGCGCATTGGCGATGCGCAACGATGACACCTGGTTGTTGGAATCGATATCGGCCGCGCGCAGGTAGCCGCGCAGGCGCACGAATTCCTCGCCCTGGTTCAGGGTCAGGGTTTTTTCGCCCTGCACGCGCAGCAAGCCGTTCGGCAGCACTTCCTGCACGATCACCGTGATGGCGCCGGACAGCGCGTTTTGCTGCGTGCTGGTCGAGTCGCCGGCGAAGTTGCGGTCGGCAGACAGGTCGATGCCCGTCTTGGGGAAGGTCTTGCCGAGGATATTGGCCGCCTGCACGCCGACGGACGAGCCCTTGTTGAACGAGGTGCCGGCCTTCTTGCTGGCCTGCGTGGTTTCCTGCAGGGCTACCGTGACGACGTCGCCGACGCGGAAAGCGCGGCTGTCGGAAGTCAGGGCCAGGCCCGCATCGGGATTGAAGACGCCGCCGGCCACGCCGCCGCGCGCAGCGCTGCGCGGCGCCACGGGCAGCGGCGTATCGGAAAAGCTGGGCGCCAGAGGGGCCACGGGCTGGCTGGCGCAACCGGCCGCCAGGACCAGCAGCAGGGCCGCTCCGGCTTTCAGTGCGGCCTTCATCAACGTGCCGCTTGCGCCAGGTATTGCAGCATATTGTCGGCGGCCGACAGCACCTTGGTATTCATTTCATACGTGCGCTGGGCAGCGATCATGTCGACCATCTCTTCGACCACTTGCACGTTCGAGCCTTCCAGCGCGAACTGCTTCAATTTGCCCAGGGCGCCTTCGCCGGGACGGCCTTCCGTCGGCGTGCCGCTCGATGCCGTTTCCTGGAACAGGTTTTCACCGAGTGCCAGCAGGCCGGTCGGGTTGACGAAGCTGGAGAGGTTCAGCTGGCCCAGTTCGGTACCGGCGACATTGCCCGGCACGGTGGCCGTGACCATGCCGTTTTCACCGATGGTGATGGCCGTGGCGTTGTTCGGCACGGTGATCTGCGGCACCAGGGGCAAGCCCTGGGCGTTGACCATCACGCCGTTTTCATTCAGGCTCAACTGGCCGGCGCGCGTGTAGGCCGCTTCGCCGTTCGGGCGCAGCACTTGCAGGAAGCCGTTGCCGGTGATGGCGACGTCGAATTCGCGGCTTGTCGTTTGCAGGCTGCCGGTGGTAAACACCTTTTGCGTGCCGACCATGTGCGTACCGTTACCCAGCTGCACGCCCGATGGCGAGAGGGTGTTGTCGGCGCGCTGCGTGCCCGGCTGCTGCTCGACCTGGTAAAACAGGTCTTCGAAGACGACGCGGTCGCGCTTGAAGCCGACCGTATTGACGTTGGCCAGGTTATTCGCGATGGCTTGCAGTTTGGCATCTTGTGCCTGCACGCCGGTCTTGCTGATCCACATTGCTGGATTCATGTATTGCTCCTAATAATAGATTGGCGTTGGGCTTAAGCGCCCAGCAGGCGGTTGCCCGATTCCGTCATGGAATCGCTGGCCTTGAAAACTTTCATCTGCATCTCGAAACTGCGGTTCAGGCTCATGGTGGCGACCATTTCCTCGACGGCCGAGACGTTGCTGCCTTCCAGGTGGCGGTCGCGGATGCGTACCGTCGGATCAGCTTGCAAGTCTTCGCCGCCGCGCGCCACGATCAGGCCCGCTTCGTTCTTGGTCAGCTCGCCCGCTTCGGCGTTGACCAGCTTGAGCTTGTCGACCGTCTGCATTTGCGCAGTGCCCGGCACCTGGATGGAAATCGTGCCATCGCCGCCGATCGACAGGCTGGTGTGCTCGGGAATCGTGATCGGACCGCCTTCGCCCAGCACGGGCCGGCCGTTGATGGTCAGCGCGCCCGTTTCATCGAGGTCCATGGCGCCGGCGCGCGTGTAGGCTTCGCCGTTTTGCCACTGTACCGCGAGAAAGCCGGGGCCCGTGACTGCCACGTCGAGTTCGCGACCCGTTTCCTTGATGGCGCCCGTGCGCGTGCCAATGGCGCTCGACTGCGTCTGCGTCATGTGGCGGTCGTCGTAGCCATAGCCGTTTTGCAACGGCTGGGCAGTGGACACTTCCAGGTTGGCGCGGAAGCCGCCCGTTTCGATGTTGGCCAGGTTGTTGGCGTGTACCTGCTGTGCCCGCAGGGCACGGTCGGCCCCGCTCATGGCGGTATAAATCAGCGCATCCATTGCTCTTTACCTTTGCGTATCGTGGATTACAGCGCTTGCATCAGCGATTGCAGCATGGCGTTCTCGGTCGAGATGACCTTCGAGTTGGCCTGGTAGTTACGCTGCGACGTCATCAGGCCCACCAGTTCGGAGGTGATGTCAACGTTCGACTGTTCCAGCGAGCTCGTCACCAGTTTGCCGGCCATGCCGACGCCCGGACGGTCATACATGGCGGTGCCGGAAGTGGTCGAGGCGACCCAGCTGGTATCGTTGACGGCCGTCAATGCGCCTTCGTCAGGGAAGGTAGCCAGGGCGATCACGCCGATGCTCTGTTTTTGGCCGTTCGTGTATTTCGCCACGACGGAGCCGTCATCGGCCAGTTCCACGCCCGTGTAGGTGCCCGAGGCATAGCCGTCGGCGCGGTCGGTCGAGGTGGTGGCTTCGCCGGCGAACTGGGTGGTGCCCGTGTAGTCGATGACGACCGACAGCGCCGCCGCGCCAGGCGGCGTCGGCAGCACTGGCGTGGCGCCCGTGCCGGTCACCAGCTTGCCGTTCGTGTCGAAGGTCATGCTCGTCACCGGCGTCACATCGGCGTTGTCGAAGGTGTAGTGCACGTCCACGCCCGTTGCCGTCTTGACGAAATACTGGCCCAGCGAGTGCTTGGCGCCCAGCGAATCGTAGACGATCGAGGACTTGGCGCTGTTGTAGCTCAGTTCGTTGGTCTTGTTGAACGGCGGCGTTTTCACGGTCCATTCGGACGACATGTTGGCGGCATACGCCAGCTTGGTCGAGGCCACGGCGGGAATCTGGCCCGTTGGAATGAGCATGTCGCCCATGGTGCCCAGCGTGGTGCTGCCCTTGACGGCCGCATAGCCCTGCACCAGGCGGCCATTCGCATCGATCAGCTTGCCTTCATTGCTGGCCGAAAAGATGCCGACGCGGCTGTAGGTCATCGTGTTCTGCGCATCGCGCGTGACGAAATAGCCGCGGCCATCGATGGCTGCGTCAAGCGCGCGGCCCGTGTTCAGCACGCCGCCATTGAGCGACATGCTTTGCGTCAGCGAGCCGATTTCCGTGCCCGTGGCGCGCGAACCGGCGTACATGGCCGAAAAGTTGGCGCGGCTGCTCTTGAAGCCGTAGGTGCCGGCGTTGGCGATATTGTTACTGGTGCTGTTCAACTGTTGGTTGATGGACTGGATGCCGGACAGGGCGATGTCGAAACTCATGTTGACTTCCTTTAGTGAAGGACGAGATTAGTGTTCAGGAAACGAAGGGAAGGGCGGATCAGGCCGTCTTACCGTTAAAGCCGGTGATCGCGCCAGGGTTGACTTCACCCAGGTTCGACACGCTCAGAATCATGCTGCCGCCGGCCGACAGGCGCACGCTATTGAGCTTGCCTGCGATGTCGACCGTCGGTTTTTCGGTGCCACTGGTCGTCACCGCCATGGTATAGGTGCCAGCAGGCAAGCCCAGGGCCACGGGATCGATGGTAAACGGCACCGTGCCGGCACCTTTGGCGCCCAGTTCGATCTTGTATTCCTTGTCGTCGATGCCTTTCAGGGTCACCGTGGTCTTGGTGGTGCCGGCCGCGAGCGCGATGCTGCCGCTGACCTTGCTCTTGTCGAGCTGGACCGTTTCGCTGTTGACCATCACTTCGGAACCTACTTGCGCGCCCAGGGCCAGCACCTGCATCGATTGCAGCACGCTGGCATTGGCGCTGGTCAGCGCCGACAGATTTTGCATCGCTTCCGTCTGCGCCTGCTGCGTCAATTGATTGACGAACTGGCTCGGATCGGTCGGTGCGAGGGGATCCTGGTTCTTGATCTGGGCCACCAGCAATTTGGTGAACATATCCTGGGTGGCATTGCTTTGCGACTTGACGGCATTGCTGCCGCTGTTGCTGCCGCTAGTGTTGTTTGTAAAGAGATTGGTTTCCATGGATTATGCTTCACCTAATTTGAGGAGCGATTGCTGCATCGACTTGATGCGGCCCAGAACTTCGACATTGGTTTCAAACGCGCGCGACGCCGACATCATGTCGGTCATTTCGGCCACCTGATTGACGTTGGGGTAGAACACCATGCCATCGGCATTGGCCATCGGGTGGCCCGGTTCATACACCTTGCGCAGCGGCTCGTCGCTTTGCACCACGTCGAGCACCTGCACTCTTCCACCGGCGCCGCTGGCACCGGGGCCATCCATCACGGCCGCAAATACGGGCTTGCGCGCGCGGTAGGTTTCGCCTTCGGAACCGGCCACGGAATCGGCATTGGCCAGGTTGCTGGCGATGGTATTGAGGCGCACGGTTTGCGCCGCCATCGCCGAACCGGCGATCTTGGAAATATCCTGGAAGCTCATGCTGATCCTTATTGTCCGGAAATGGCCTTGGACAGACCCTTCAGTTTCATGTTGACGAAAGTCAGGCTGGTCTGGAAGTCGGTGGCATTCTGCGAGAACGCCGCCTGCTCGACGCCGATTTCGACGGTATTGCCGTCGCGGCTGGGGTGATAGGGGACGCGGTACAGGGCGCTGGCATCGTCATCGGTCGACAGCAGGCCGGCTTCGTTGTCCTGCAGCTGCTGCAGGGCGCTGCCGAAATCCATGTCCATGGCCTGGAAGCCGGGCGTGTTTTCATTGGCGATGTTGGCGGCCAGTACGCGTGTACGGTCGGCACGCAGCGCGAGCGCATCGGCGTGCACGCCCAGCACATCCTTGAAATTAATCCCCATGGTCATCCTTTGTATTGAATTCGTTCGTGCTTTTTGCGGTTCGGGCTAGAAAATAGGTGGTGCAGAGGTAAAATCCCAGCCTGGTCATGTTGACGCATGGTAAGGTCATGCCGCTTCAGTATCTTTGATTAAGGTTAGCAATGATTTACTTTGAGAACTATTCCGTGATGTGGAACAAGGCGCAATGTCGTCACATACTGCTTCCGGGCCTCTTTTTACTGACCAGCCTATATAGTAGTGCAGGACGCGCAGAATTGCCAGCCGACAATATATTTTCGCGTGTGGAACAATTGGCGCGCGAGCAATTGGCGCAGCAGGCAGCCTCGGCCGGATTGCTGGAACCGCAGTTTCAAGTCACCGTGGTAAAAAGCACGCGCCCCGTGCCGGCGTGCGCGGCGCCCGTTGCGCTGGAAACGGCGGACAGCCGCTCGGCGCAGCGCATGCGCTTTGTCGCAGTGTGTCCTGGGAGCAACGGTTGGCGTTATGAAATGCTGGCGCGCGGCAGCATCACGGCCCAGGTGGCCGTCACCAGCGTCCCCGTCACGGCCAATACGCCGTTGCAGGCGGGCGACGTGACCCTGGCGCGGCGCGACGTGACGATGGTGCCCGACAGTATTGCCTCCTTGCCCGGCGCCGTTGGCCTGTCGAGCCGGCGCAGTTTGCGTGCCGGCGAAGTGTTGCGTCAGGGACAACTGGCATCGCCCGTGCTGATCAAGCGGGGCAGTGCGGTGAATATCGTGGCGCGCAAGGAGCAGGTGGAAGTGAGCATGGCCGGCGAAGCGATGGATCCGGGCGCGCTGGGCGAGGTGATTCGCGTGCGCAACGCCACCAGCGGCACGGTGATACGTGCCAGGGTGGTCGATGCGGGCGTGGTGGAACCGGCCGAACTTCCCGGCCGTTAAGGAAAATCAGTCTGCGGCGGCCGTGCGCTGCAGACGCGTCGCCAGCTGCGTCAGCTTGGCGGCGTAATTCGGATCGGTGGCATAGCCGCCGCGCGCCAGGCCCTGCGCGAAGGCGCCCGCGTCGGCACCCGTGTTCAGGGCGGCGCGGTAGCGCGGATTGTCGAGCAAGACCTGCGCATAGTCGCGGAAGGCGCTGGCCTGGTCCGGATAGCTGCGGAAACGTTCCGTTTTCTTCAGGGCCGTGCCGCTGCCCGCCTCGTATTCGGTGGTGACATTGCTGGCCACGTCGCCCTGCCATTTGCCGCCGGCCTTGATGCCGAACAGATTATTCGTGTCCGCCCCCGTGCCCTGGCGCAGTGGACGCTGGCCCCAGCCCGATTCCAGTGCCGCGTGGGCGGCGACGATTTCCGGCGCCACACCCAGGCGCGCGCCCGTTTCTTGCGTCCACGGCTTGATCGAGGCGAGAAATTGCTGCTGTACTTCGCCGATTTCTCCGCCCTGGTTGATGTTGCCCAGCACATTGACGGGCTGGCTCTGTTCCAGGTAGGCGCGGCCTTGCGGGTTCAGACTGGTGGCATTGCCGCCGCCCTGTTCGATGAAGCGGGCCACTTCGCCCTGTACTTGCCGGAACACGCTGCTGAAGTTGCCGCTGGAACTGGTGGCGTCGGTGGCGCGCATATTGCTCTGCACGGCGGACGTGGCTGCCGTCGACGGCGTTGCCGCCGTGGCGCGGGTGTTCAGGAAATCAGCCTGGCGCATACGTATCTTCCTCGCCATGCAGCACGCGCTGCATGATGCTGTACTGCTCTGTTAATAAATCACTGTTGCGGGCGTTCAGGCGCTTGCATTCAAGCACCATCTGCTCGAGCGCGGCCCAGTCGCGTTCGGCGCTCGTACGCGCGTCTTCTTGCAACAGCGCAAACAATTGGGACATGTCGCCTTGCGGGCCCAGCAGGGCAGTGACGAGGCTGACCCGCTGGCGGCGGCGCGCATCGAGCGGTTCGACGGCGGCGATGACCTGGTCGGCCAGCGCCGTCAGTTGCGCGCTGCGGTGGTGCAGGGTAGCCTGGAATTGCTCTTCCAATAAGGTTTGCAGGGCGGCATAGCCGATGCTGTCGTCTTTCATGCCTTGCAGCACGCGGCGCACGGCTTCCTGGCGCGTGATGCCCTTGCGCGCTGCGGTCACGATTCACCGCCGTGGAAACGCTGGATCAAGCCTGCCAGTTTTGACGGATCGAACGGCAATTCGCCCTTGGCCAGCGCATCGCGCAGCATGGCCACGCGCTCGTGGTCGATCTCGGGCATGGCGCGCAGGGCGGCCATGGCCGGTTGCAGCACGGCCGATTGCAATTCCGCCCCGGCCGACGAGCCGCCCATGGCGCCGGCGGCGCCCGCGTTCTCGGCGATCGCCTCGGCCGGCGCGACGGCGCTGCTGCGCACGGCAGCACCGGTATTGCCGGAGGAGATTTTCATACGTTGTCCCTTGCCCTTAATTTGCATGCTCATCCCGCTCCTTCTTTGCGGGCAGGCCCAGTTTTTCGCGCAGGCGCTGCAAGGTGCCCGCATCCGGTTCACCCACCTGCAGTTCGTCGCCTTGCGGCTTTTGCCCGGCCATGCCGAACATGGCGGCGATGCTGTCTGCCTGGCCACGCGTCAATATTAACAGTTCGATGCGGCGGTTGATGCCGGCGCTGGCGTTTTTCACGTCCAGCGGCGCGCGGTCGGCCATGCCCACCACTTGCAGCACGCTGTCCGGACTCATGCTGCCGATCAGCAATTGCGCTCGCGCCGACATGGCGCGGTTGGCCGACAGGGTCCAGTTCGAATAGCCTTCATAGCCGTTATTGGCGTATTGCAAGGAATCCGTGTGGCCGACGATCAGCATCTGGTTTTCCATTTGCGCAAACACGGGGCCCATCTGGCGCAGCAGCTTGCGGAAGCGGTCGGTTGGCACGGCGCTGCCGCGCACGAACATGCCTTGCTTGTCCGTATCGTGCAGCATGACGCGCAAGCCGTACGGCGTGATCACGGATTGCAGGTTGCTCTTGAGTCCCGCTTCGTCGCTGAGCTTGTCGAGCGCGCGCGACAAGGCCATCAAGTCTTCCGGCGACTGGTAGCTGACCTTGGTCTGGTTTTGCGGCGCGGAGCCGGCTTTGCCGTCCTGCATCTGCTTGCCTTCCGTGCGCGTGTCTCCCGAGCCCTTGCGGGGCATGGGGAAGCGCTCGATCAGGCTGCCGCGCGGACCGCCACTCTGTTCCGGCATGACGCCCTGGCCTTCGCCCTGGCGGCTGCTGGCTGACGCATCCATCATGATTTCCTTCATTGCCTGCTGCTCGCGCGCGGCCATCAGCCACAGCACGAGGAACAGCGACAGCAGGGCCAGGCAAAAGTCGGCGAACGCTACTTTCCAGGCGCCACCATGGCCATCGTCGTCATGCTTGCGGCCAGCACGCTTGATGATGGCCTGTTCATGTTTCTCATGCGGCTTTAGCACGGCGGCCTCCCCGGCCTTGGCCCTGCTCTTGTTCGGCACCGCCATCTTCCAGCGCATTGATCCAGCTTTCCAGCTGGGCGAAGCTCGGCTTGATGTTCAGCTGCACCAGGCGGCGGCCCGCATCGATCGCCAGCAGGGGCGGCTTGCCCGCCACGTGCGTGACCAGCACGACCTTCACGCATTCCATGGTCGAGCCTTCCTCGCCCACCAATTGCTTCATCATGTTGCACATCGGATCGAGCACGCCGTAGCAAAAGAAGATGCCGATGAAGGTACCGACCATGGCGGCACCCACTTTTTCCGAAATTTCCGCCGCATCGGCGCCGTCGGCCACGGAATTCATGGCCATCACGATGCCCAGAACGGCAGCCAGGATACCGAAACCTGGCATGGCTTCGGCGATCTTGTGCAGGGACTTCGACGGTTGCAGCAATTCGTCGTGGATGGCTTCCAGTTCCTGCTCCAGCACGCCTTCGAGCTCATGCGCGTTGATCTTGCCCATCGCCATCAAACGGAAGTTGTCGACGATGAAGGCCAGCAGCTTCGGCTCTTCCAGCACCAGCGGATAGCGCTGGAACAGGGCGCTTTCGCGCGGTGCCTCGACGTGGGCGTCGAGCGCCTTCAGGCCGCCGGCGGCCGTTTGCAGCAGTTCATACATCAGCAGCAGCAACTGGCGCTGGAATTCCGAGCCTTGCTTCTTGTGCGTGACGATCTTGCGCATCTGGTGCAGCATTTCACCGAGTACATGCTTGGGGTTGCCCAGCACCAGGGCGCCAACGGCGGCGCCGATGATGATGATCAACTCGACCGGTTGCCAGATCGCGTGGACGGTGCCGCCCATCAGGGCGAAGCCTCCGAATACACACCCCATCACGATTAAGATACCGATAATTACCATGTCAACTGCCTTTCTGCGTCATTGTGCTGCGTCAATTTGATGGATCTTGCTTACTCTTATGCGTCTTGCAGCATGGCTTTCATCTTGCCCAGCGCCGTCTTGTTGAGCTGGCAGACGCGGGCGTCGCTCAGGTCCAGTACGGCGGCAATTTCTTTATAGCTCAGTTCGAATTCGTAATACATCTGCACCACGCGCTGTTCCCGTTCGTCCAGCGTGCGCAGCGCCTGTTCCAGGCTGCGCCGCACCATCAATTGCTCCTCCGGGCTCGGTGCGCTGTCGGCTTGCCCCAGGCTTTCCTGCAGCACTTCGTCGAAACTGGCGATCAGCTCGGCGTTTTCCGCCAATTGATATTCCTGGAAGGCTTCCGGAGTCAGTTTCAGGGCCGCCATGATTTCCGCTTCCAGCGGCTCGCGCCCCAGGCGCCGGGTCAGGGCGCGCACGCTGTCGCGCAGGCGGTGGCTTTCCTGGCGCACGGCGCGCGGGCGCCAGTCCTGGCGCCGCAGTTCATCGAGGATGGCGCCGCGGATGCGCAGGCTGGCATAGCTGCCGAAAGACTGGTCCGGCACGCCGTAGCGGCGCAGGGCTTCCAGCAGTCCCATCAAGCCAATCTGCTCCATGTCGTCGCGGTCGATGGCGCCCGACACCTGCGAATTGAGCTGGCGCACGATGCGTTTCACCAAAGGGGAGTACGCGACCAGATGTTGTTGCTCTTCAGCAACGCTGAGCACGGCCGCGCAAGCGCTGGCGGCCGCATATTCGCCGGCGCCATACGCTTCCTGGTATTGCTCTACATAGGCCAAGGGATCTCCCACTAGGTCGGCTGGCGTGTTGGCTTATTCAATGATCAGCTTGCCGACCATGACTTCGGTGAAGGGTTTTTCCATCTGCTCGCGTTCATAGCTGACATTGAAGGCCTTGTTGATCTGTTCGGCATACTGCTCCACCGTCATGGTCTGTGCCTTTTCCATCGGAAAGCTCGACAGGGTGCTGACGGCGATCGAGCGCATCAACGGCAAGTGGTCCTTGGTCAGCTTTTCCTTTTCCTCGGTGGTGGCGATCACCAGGTCGGCCGACAGGTAATGCGTTTCACCGTCGCCGGGGCCGCGGCGCAGCATCACGATAACCTTGTCCAGGGTGATGAACTTGCGTGCCTTCTTGCCCGTGGCGGGCGGTGGCGGGGCTTTCGTTTCGGTGGCATCGGCATGGCCGGCAACGGGCTTGGCCAGGTACCACATGGCGCCGCCAGCCGCGCCGGCGGCCAGCACTGCCACGGCGACAAAGCCGCCGATCAGTTTCATTTTCATATTCATCAGGCGCTCTCTCGCTCGTGCATGGCGTAAGTGGTACTGGCAGTGCTGCCGTCGGACAGCGCGCGGCCCGGTTCGGCATCATCCTGCTGGCGGCCCGGTTGACGCTGGCCGCGTGCATCGCCTTCGGCAAACGCCTGGGCGGCCGGGCTGCGCGGGGTGGCGCTGATATTCACGGCCACCTCGGTGTACTGGCGCTGTGCCAGGTCGCTGCGCATGTTTTCGCCGATGCCTTGCAGCTGGCGTAACACTTCCGAGTTCGACGCCGTGACGTTTACCTGCAGCGCGCCGGCCGTGTGGCGGATGGAAATTTCAATGCGGCCCAGCATGGGCGGGTCGAGGCGGATCGTCGCGTGTTCGCTGTTGCGGCCGATCTGCGTCTGCAGGCGTTCGCCCAGCGCTTCGCGCAGCGGTTCCTGCCATTGCTGTGCAGGGCCATTGAGCTTGATGGTATCGCCGGCCGGGGTCGCCGTAGCCGTATTGCCGATGGCGCCCGTCAAGCCCAGGTTGGGCGCGGCTGGCGCGGGCGTCGCGGCGCTGCGTTCGCCATCGCGCGCGGCAGGGGCGACGACGGCGCTTGCCGGAGCGGCTTGCTGCAGCAGCGATTCGAACGGCTGTGCGGGCGCGCTGCCCTTGGCGGCGCTCGCCGGGATGGCTGCTGCCAGCGGTTCGCGCGTATCGCGGCCTGCCGGCTGTGCCGTTCCCTGTGCGGTGAGGGTAATTGCCGCCGGATGCAGGCTGATGTTGAGTGCCGGGTTGGCTTGCGCCACATTCGCCTGGGCTGGTGTCTGTGCCTGCGCGGCGGCGCGCGCCTCGGCTGCGGCCGGGTCCGTTGGCGGCAGCATCGTCACCGGCAGGCCGATGACGGGCGCTGCCATGGCAGGCAAGCCGCTGTCGGCCTGGCTGTCGCTGTCGCCATCCTTGACGGGTGCGGGCGCGGGCGTGCCGGCATCGGCCGACTCCCCGCCTGTCACATCGAGCACCTGCGCAAACAGGGGCAGGGCGGAGGGCGCGGCGCCGTTGCTGCCATAGCCTGGCGTGCCAGGCAAGGTGGCCGTCTGTGCCGGCGCTGGCGCCGACGCTGGTGTCGGTGCCGCATTGGCCGCGGCTGCCGGAGCGGCCGGCGCCTTGTTGAAGTTCATGATCATGCTTGATTCCCGTCCGAGTCGTATTCGCCGAGCGCGGCGTAGGCGACCCAACCTTCCTTATTTGCCTGTAATGCACCCAGGTGTTGACCTAGGCGTTCTTTTTCCGCAGAGCAAATTTTAACCGCTTGCGCGTGAATTTTGCGCAATTGCAACAATTCTGTTTGTTCCAGCGCATTCCATGCGCCACGTTCGGCCAGCAGCGGAATGTTTTTCGCCAGGCTGGCCGAGAGTTTTTCCATCGCCTCCCAGTCCGCCTGGGCGACAGCCGCGCTCAAATGCCGGCTCAGCTGCTGCAGCGCAGCGCGCCTAGGCATTATTCGCCTGGACGCCCACCCAGCCACGCTTGATGGTGGTCATCAAGGTAGTCACTTCATCGATCAGCGTCGGGTCGAGCTTGATGCCGGCCGTGTACAGGCGCGCCACGCAATAGTCGTACAGGCGCGCCAGGTTGACCACCACTTCGCCGCCATTGTCGAAATCGAGCGAGCTCGACAGACCGTTGATGATCTGCGTGCATTTATCCAGGCTGATGGCCTTTTGCTCGTAGCGCTTGCCCACGATGTGCCCGCGCGCGCGCGCCAGTTCTTCCAGCAGGCCGTCCGTCAGCACCAGTACCAGTTCGACCGGTGTGGCGCGGGCGGTCTGGGAATCCAGGTTGACGGCATGGTAGCTGCCGTAAGCTTCATTGTTCAACATTATTCTCTTCTCGCTATGTTAACTGTGGCGGCGCGGCAGGCACGTCCGCCTTAGGATTTATCGTTACTGAACATGGCATCGAACATGTCCGAATTCCGGGTCATTTGCTCCTGCAATACCTGCAGGCGGGAATATTGGTCCAGGAAACGGGTGTAGGCAGTGTTGTACTGGTTGGTCAGGCGCTCGGCGCTCTTGGCCAGGCTTTTCTGCAACTTGTCCGTCGCTGCCATGCGCTGGGTGATCTGGCCTTTGGTGACATTGCTCCACTGTCCCAGCACCTTGTCCAGGCCGCCGAGCACGCCGGCTGGGGCCGACAGGCTGTTATTGCCGAACAGTTTGTCCAGGCCGCCAGGATTGTCCGCCAGCTTGGCCGTCAGCTTGGCGGTATTCAGGCTGATCGTGCCGTCGCGCTGGGCCGTAATGCCATACGCTACCAGCGATACGCCATCGACGTTCAGGCGCAAGGCATCGCCCATGCTGGTGCGCAGGGCGTTCAGGCCGGAGTCGTGGGCAAAGATGCCGGCAGCGATATTTTTTTCCGGATTGCCGGGGCTGGCCAGGCCATCCATCACGCTTTTCAGCTTGTTGTAGGCATCGACGAAAGCTTGCACATTGGCAATGGTGCCGGCGCTGTCGGTGCCGACGGTCACGGTCACCGGGTTCTCGCCTGCCGTCATGGCCTTGGTGAACGTCATTTTCACGTCAGGCACATTGGTGAAGGTATTCGATGCCTGGGTGATCTTGGTGCCGGAACCCTGCGCGCCCAGCCAGACGATGGCGTCCTTCGGTGCCGCGATGGCTTTTATGTCGCTCTGCAGCGCTGACTTCAGGCCCGCATCCGTCACGCTGTTGGTGTCGATCGAGACGGCATTGGCCACGCCGGTGAGATTCGACGTCAGCACCAGTTGCGCCTGGTTGCCGATATTGATGACGGAAGCGGTGACACGCGCATTATTCTTGCTGTTGCCATTGATGGCGGCGGCGATTTCCTGCGGCGTCAGGTAGGCGTCGCCATCCTTGTTGGCGGCGGCCAGGTCGATGTCGAAGGCGTTGTCGGCGGTGACGGCAGCCAGCGGATCGCCGAGGCGGATGGTCATGTTGCCGCCGTTGGCTGGCGTGGTGCTGCTCAAGCCGCCATACGAAGTCTGGCTGGCCGTGGCCAGTTGTTCGACAAAGAACGCGTAGCTGCCAGGCGCCGCCTTGATGCCGGCCGTGCCCGTGCCATACGCGGTATTGCTGAAGGTGGCGGACTGGCTCAGCACCGATTTGCTGGACGTCATGGTCGTCATCGCCAGCTGGAATGCCGAGATGGCCGATTTCAGGTTGCCCAGCGCGCTGCTGGTGTTGTTGGCCAGCGTGGTCTGATTCGCCAGGGCTGCCTTTTGCGCCGCCACCGATTTGGTAGCCAATTGTTCTGCTGTGACGATCGGATCGTATCGTGGTGCGGTAATTACGTTTGCCATGCCAGACTCCTGAATAAAGGGATATACCGGTACAAGGCGACCCCCATTCCCGTTTCGTGAAGTTTTCCTGAAAGAAACTTACACAAACCTCATTTTACCTGCCCGCGGAACCAGAATTGCGTCGCCAGCTCGTCTTGCCGCTTGGCATCAACTCGGTGTTGCTCATTTGCAACATGCTTTTGCTTTTGCGTCAGCACCTGGTCCAGCACTTCGCGCTTGGCCCAGGCCGTATTCAGCGCGCGTTGCGACACGGCCATGTTGGCTTCGTGCAGGTGCAGGTCGGTACGGTGCTGGTCGGCCATCTGCATCACGGCTTGCTTGAAGTTGCCGCAGTTGACGGACAGGGCCAGGGGCAGGGCGCCGCTGGGGCCGCTATCCGTGTACAGGCCCGTCAGGCGCTCCAGGTTTTTCTGGTAGCGCTCGCGCACGGCCGTCTGCGCCGCCATTTCGCCTTGCAGGCGTTCCACTTCGGTGCTGCGCAGGCCGACCAGGGTGGTCAGGTTGCGGATGGTATGCGCGTCGCTCACGTATGCTCCTAGGCCATGATCTGTTCAAGTTGTTCGATGCACGGTCCCATCGGCGCCTCTTCCTTGGTGCCCTGGCACAGGAAGGCTTCGATGGGCGCGTGCAGCTGGACGGCGCGGTCGGTGATCGGGTCGGCGCCGGGCACGTAGGCGCCCAGCGGGATCAGGTCGCGCACGCGCGCATGGCGCGCCATCGACGCTTTCAGCGCGCGTGACGCCTGCATGTGGCTGGGCGTGATCACCTGCGCCATGCAGCGGCTGATCGAGGCGGCGATGTCGATGGCGGGGTAGTGGCCCCGCTCGGCCAGTTCGCGCGTGAGCACGATGTGGCCGTCGAGAATCGCGCGCGCCGTGTCGACCACGGGGTCCTGCTGGTCGTCGCCTTCGGCCAGCACCGTGTAGATGGCACTCATGCTGCCTTCCGGGTGGGCGCCGTTGCCGGCGCTTTCCACCAGTTGCGGCAAGTTCGAGAAGACGGACGGCGGGTAGCCGCGCGTGGCCGGCGGCTCGCCCAAGGCCAGCGCCACTTCGCGCAAGGCCATGGCATAGCGCGTCAGCGAATCGACCAGCAGCAGCACGTGCTTGCCCTGGTCGCGGTAATGGGCGGCGATCGAATGGCACAGCTCTGTGGCCATGATGCGCATCAGGGGCGACTCATCGGCCGGCGCGATCACCAGCACGGCCTTTTTCAAGCCTTCGGCGCCGAGCGACTTTTCCACGAATTCGCGCACTTCGCGGCCCCGTTCGCCGATCAGGCCGACGACGACGACATCGGCCACCGTCTGGCGCGTGATCAGGCCCAGCAGCACGCTCTTGCCCACGCCGGAACCGGCCATCAGGCCCACACGCTGGCCCTTGCCCAGGGTCAGCATGCTGTTGATCGCCCGCACGCCCACGTCCAGCGGTTCGACCACCGGTTGTTTCTTCAGGGGATTGACCTTCGGTGGCGTGACTTCCAGGATGTGTTCGCCACCGAGGCGGCCCAGGTCATCGATCGGCTCGCCGAGGCCATTTACCATGCGGCCCAGCCACGAGGGACCGATCTGCAGGCTGGCCTTGTCGGGCAACGGGAGAACTCTGGCGCCCGTGGTCAGTCCTGTCGCCTTCTTGAACGGCATCAGGTACGACAGTTTTTCGCGAAAACCGACGACTTGCGCATCGAGCCACTCGCCGCTCACAGTTTCAATTTGACAACGCTGGCCCGTGTGCAGGCGGCAGCCGGCGCTTTCCAGCAGCAGGCCGGAGGCGCCGACCAGGCGGCCGGTCGGTGTCGCGACCGGGATATCGCCGATCTCGAAACTGCGCAGCGTGTCGGCGATCATGCAGGCGCGCCCTGGTCCGCGTGTTCGGCGGCCAGCGCCAGGTGGCTGCTGACCTGTTCCATGCAGGCCGACAGGCGCTGATGGCAGCCCGCGTCGACTTCATTGTCGCCCGCCTTGATGCGGCATTCGCCCGCGTCGAGGCGCGCGTCGGCGATCAGGTTCCAGCGCTTGGCGCGCTTCGGATCGAGTTCGCTGATGCGTTTCAATTCTTCCGGATTGAGGAAGACGTCGATTTCCTCGCGCGTGGGCGGCATCGAGGCCAGGGTCTCGTCGACCAGGGCCAGCAATTGCACCGGCTGCAGCGCCAGTTCCGCGCGGATCACCTGGCGCGCCACCTTGGCCACCAGGTCGACCACTTCCTTGCGCTGCGCTTCGCGGTAATCGGCGCGCACTTTTTTCAGGTCGCGCAAGATGGCGTCGACAGGGCGGGCCAGGCGGTCCAGCGCCACCAGGGTTTCATTGCGGCCTTCTTCGCGGCCCTGCGCCATGCCATCGTTGCGTCCGGTGTCGTAGCCGTCCTGCTGGCCTTGCACCAGGCCCACTTCGTAGCCGTCGCGCTGGCCCTGCTCGAAGCCTTCCGAAACGGATGCCTGCCACTGGCCATCCGTGTCCTCGTTGGAGGCGCGCTGGCCGGCGGCGATGAATTGCGACAGGGGCGGGAAACGATACGAGCGGAAGTGTTTCATTCGATCACCGCTTCGGCAAACAGTTGCACTTCGATCTCGCCCGCATCGGCGAGGCCCTTGACGGTGGCCATGATTTCCTGGCGCGTCTGTTCGATGCGCGACAGCGGCACGGGGCCGGAACGGCGCATCATGTCTTCGAAGCTCTGCGCCTGGCGGCGCGGCATGGTTTTCAGCACGGCGTCGCGGATCGACGGTTCCGCGCCCTTGAGGGCGATGGCCCACTGTTCCATCGGCACGTCTTCCAGGATGCGCGTGAGCGTGACATCGCTCTGCGTGGCCAGGATCAGGAAGTCGTACATGCTCAGCTCGATTTCCGACACCACTTCCGGGTCGTGCGCGCGCAGCAGTTCGACCAGCGCGGCGCGGTTGCCCGGCATGCGGTTGAGAATCTCGGCGGCCTGGCGGATGCCTTCCACGCTGGTGCTTTGCGTGTCGAGCGTGCCCAGGCAGCGGCCCACCAGTTCGTCGAGCTCGACCAGCAGGTCGCGGTCGATCTCGTCCAGGCGTGCCAGGTTCAGCAAGACCAGGTCGCGGCCTTCGACGGGCAGGGCGTCGAGGATCTGGCCGGCCAGCGCGGGCGGCAGGAAGGCCAGGAACACGGCTTGCATCTGCACGTGCTCGTTGACGATGTATTCGGCCAGCCATTTCGGCGAAGCCCACTGCAGGCGCGCCATCTTGGGGCGGATCGCGTCGCCGTAAATATTGTTCAGCACGCTATTTGCGATATCGCTGCCCAGCGCCATGTCCAGCGAGCGCTTCAGGTAGCTGCGCGAGGCGCCGTGCACGCCGCTTTGCTGGCGGTAGTCGTCGAAGAAGGTCTGCATGGCCGTTTTCACGGATTCGACCTTGATGCCGCTCATGCGCGACATCACTTGCGTGACTTCCAGCAATTCTTCACGCGACAGGCAGCGCAGCACATTGGCGGCCTGTTCTTCGCCGATGCTCAGCAGCACGATGGCCGCCTGTTCCACGGGGTTCAGGCTGACGCTTTCGTATTCTGCGCCGTCGGAGGGATTATTGTTGTTGAGTTCGGCCATTTTTCTGCATCCATTGTTTGACGACTTCGGCGACACGCTCGGGTTCTTTTTCAGCCAGCACTTTCAAGTGGTCGACCATCACGTCGACCGCCGAGCCAGGTGGCGGCAAGTCATAGTTTTCCAGCAGCGGCACGACCGGCATGTTGCCGGCGGCGGCCTCGCCTTCGAGCGCCAGCGGGCTGCCATTCACGCCCAAGGCTGGCGCGCCGGCGGCGGCCACGCCATTCGCGCCGGCGGCGCTGGCGCCGCCCAGTGCCAGGGCGGGATCGAGCTGTTTCAGTGGCGGCGGCGCCAGGCGCGTGGTCAGCAGGCGCAGCAGCGGACGCAGGATCAGGAAGTAGCCGAGGATGGCGCCCAGGGCGTACAGCAGCCAGCTGCTGAAATCGACGACGGTATCGCGCTCTTCCCACCACTGCGCCACGGGCGGCTTGGCCGGGAAGGCCAGCGCCGTGAGGCTCAGGCTGTCGCCGCGCTGGGCGTTGATGCCCAGGCCGCTGCTCAGCATTTTTTCAATATTGCCCAGTTCGGCAGGGGTCCAGCCCGTTTTCGGATTCGGTGCGGCGGCGCTGTTGAGGACGACGGCGACGCTGAGTTTTTCCAGGCGGCCACGGCTGCGCTTGATCTGCGTGATGCTGCGGTCGTAGGCGTACTGGCGCGTGGTGGCGTTCTTGCGGGCCGTGCCATCGTCGGATGGCTTCGGTGCACCATCGGCGGGGGCGGCGCCGGCGGCGTCGGCCGGTGCAGGCACGGCGGCCGCTGGCGGACGGTTCGACAGGCTGCCGGGAATGCCGGCCACGGTGCGGTTGCGTTCCTGCTCTTCGCGCATCGCTTCGCTCGTCACTTTCGGGGCTTCGCCGTATTTTTCCAGCGTTTCGTCCACGCGGTCGTTGTTCACGGCGGCCGTCACGCTGAGCTTGAAGTTGTCTTCGCCGATGACCGGGCCCAGCAAGCCCGTGACGTTGCGGCGGATTTCATCCTGGAAGCGTTTCGCGCCTTCGTTGCCGGCGGCCGAGGCATCGAAGCCATCCGTCAGGTCGATGTGCGAGGACAGCAGGTTGCCGCTCTGGTCGACCAGGCTCACGCGCGTGGGCGCCAGGCTGGCGACACTGCCGGCCACCATGTTGATGACGGCGGCGATCTGTTCCTGCGCCAGGGTGCGGCCCGGTTTCAGCGCCATCTCACGATCGCGAAGCGGACTGATTTGTCGCCGTCGCTGGCGACAAACGAAGTCGATTTGGCAATCGACAGATGGACGCGCGCCGAAGCGATCGCGTCCATCGTCATGATGCTTTGCGCCAGTTCGCCTTCCAGGCCGCGGCGGAAGCGCACGTCCTGCACGAATTGGGAGACGCCCAGCGGGTCGTTCTTGTCCATCAGCTCCAGGCCGGCCGGCAGCTGCGCCGTCACGCCTTTCGAGGCGAGCAGCATGCGCACCTTGCCCAGCATGGCGTCGGGCACCAGCACCTGGCCGCTGTCCGGATGCAGGCGGTAGGGGATGTGTTCCGCGTCCAGGGTGGCCATCATGTCCGTCACGGCCACTTTTTCGCGCGCGCCAAACACCGGCTTGTAGTTGGCCTGGTCGCGCCAGGCATACATGGTCACCATGGCGGTGATGCCGATGGCCAGCACGACGATGGGAACCAGGTTTTTCAGCAGGGCGGGCGGAATGGCGGGCTGGGCGCCAAGGCGCCAGCGCGCAAATGCGGACTTCATGGGGGTAATCACTTGGGGTAACTTTCGCTGGGAGGCTGGGCGTGGATCAGGACGTGAAGATTACAGAGGCAGTTTGATGAGTTCGTCGACGGCGCCCATGACCTTGTTGCGCACTTGCATCAACATGGAGAAGGACAGGCTCGCTTCCTGGCTGGCCAGCATGGCGCCGACCATGTCATCGCTCTTGCCGCTGTCGACGTCGCTCATCTTTTGCGCGGCCATGCGGTCATCGCCGTTGACCTTGCCGATGGCGTCTTTCATGCTTTGCGCAAAGGAGAAGCCGGATTGCTCCGGCGCGCCGAACTGGGCGGCAGGCGCGATACTGGCGCCCAAGGCGCGCGCGTCATTGCTCAGTGCTGCCAGATCGGCCTTGATCAGACCTGCGAGTTCGTTGCTCATCTTGCCCTCTACTTTCAATATGCGGTGACGTATCAATCAGAAATTACTGGTGTTGCCATTCCGGCAGGCATTACATCCAATGCCATCTTGCCCGGCCCGATTTCAGGACCCATCAGTTTTATCAGTTGCCACACCATCCGCTCAAGCAGACTCAAACAAACCCAGCAAACCCACGCCAACATGATTTACATGGCCATGATAACTAATATTTATCTGATAAAAGTTTCTGCTGGTGGCAATAAGAAGGACTGGAAACTGCCATAAAAACCGGAATCAGGTAAGCGGAATGGCGCACTGCAAATCACTATTTTGTCGCTATAAGCTTACCTCGGGGCAACTATAAAGTAAAGAGAGGATTGCCTCAAGGAATATTGATACATGGCAATATTTAGCATTTTCATGTATTGTTCAGCACCGTAGTCATCTAGCATGCGATACGATGCGCAATCGTTTGCTTGCGGATCGGTTTGCAAGGTCAAGATGATGCTGTATTTAATTTCGGGTGATCCGTATAATTTGTTCTGCCACCGCAATACGACATGACCCTCATGATAACCACTAAGACAGATCAAACTGTGCGCCATCAAGTCCTCGATTCTTGTCTGCTTGGACGTCCTGTCCATTTGCTGCATGTATTCGGCGCCCAGCTGCGCGACGACCTGGCCGTGGCCCTGCGCCAGCCGATGAGCCGTCGCTACTGGGGCAACTTCCAGATCGATGGCGTGAGCTTGTCGCGCGTGGAAAACGAGGACAGCGTGAACCGCTGGCTGAGTTTTTCCACGGCGGCCAGCCAGACGGGCTTTGCCCTTGAACGGCAGATACTCTTGAGCGTGCTGAACTATCGCTATGGTAGTGCCGGCGCCAAGGGTGCGCTGCCCGATCCGGCGCAGGTGCGCGTGACGGCCACGGAGGAGCGCCTCGCTGTGGTGCTGGGACAACAGTTGGTGAACAGCTTGTTTTCCCGCGTCCACAAGAACCTGCAAACCCTGGGCAAGAGCAGCGACATCGACACCAGTGCCGAGGTCGCCGTGCAGTCTGGCGTGCATCCGGCGCGCGGCAGCTGGATCGTCACTGTGGCGCTCAGCGACGTCGAGGCGGGGCAGAGCGGCCAGTTCTGGTTCTCGCTGGACAAGCGCCTGATGGCCGACGTGCTGCGCGGCTTGCTGCCCGAGCGCGCGCAAGCGAAGAAAGCCTTGCGTGGCAGCGTGCGCCCGCTCGCTTCGCGCCTGCAAGTGACCCTGGAAGGCCGGCTCGTCAGCAAACAGGTGCAACTGGGTGCCTTGTTCGACCTGCGCGTGGGCGACGTGATTCCCGTCAGCCTGAGCCGTACCGACGTCATGCTCGACGACTCCCGTTTATTTACAGCTGCTGTTTCCGAACACAAGGGCAAGCTCTGTTTAACCTCATTTGAAGATGTCGAATAATATGAATCTGAACGATACCAACCAGAGCGAAACCCTGCTGGAAGACCTGGGCGATGACATGATCATCGACCAGGGCGACGTGTCCGACGTGGCCAGCGGCCGCGCGCGGCGCGACATTCCGCAGATGATGCGCAAGATTCCCGTGACCCTGACCCTGGAAGTGGGCTCGGCCCGCATCTCGCTCGAAGAGCTGATGGCCATCGGCCCTGAAAGCGTGATCGAACTCGACATGCTGGCCGGCGAACCGCTGGTGATCAAGGTCAATGGCACGCCGATCGGCCGTGCCGAAGTGGTGGTTGCTGGCGAGAACTATGGCCTGAAAGTCATCGACCTCGACGGCCTCAATCTCGACCTGATGACAGCATGAAGCTGGCGGTACCCGGTTTGAGCCGGCGCCGCGGCGCGCTGGCTGCCGCGCTGGCTGTTCCCGTTCTGATGCTGTGCTGCGCCGCCGCCGGGGCGCAGGATTTATTGTCCGGCGTGGTGCCGGGTGCAAAGACCGACCTGTCGGTCAAGATGCAGATCCTGGTCGTCATGACCCTGCTCGGGCTGCTGCCCGTGATGGTCATGATGATGACCAGCTTTACCCGCTTCGTCATCGTGCTGTCCCTGCTGCGCCAGGCCCTGGGCCTGCAGCAGGGCTTGCCCAACCGTATCGTCACCGGCATAGCGCTGATTCTCACCCTGCTGGTCATGCGCCCCATCGGCGACCAGGTGTGGAAGGAAGCGTTCGTGCCGTACGACCGCGACCAGATCGGCATGCAGGAAGCCCTGAAGATCGCCGAAGTGCCGATTTCGCGCTTCATGCTGGCACAGACGAGCAAGGCCGCGCTGGCGCAGATCGCGCACCTGGCCGGCGAACCGTCGAGCATGCGCCCGCAAGACCACAGCTTCACGGTCAAGCTGGCCGCGTTTGTGTTGTCCGAACTCAAGACGGCGTTCCAGATCGGCTGCATGCTGTTCATCCCGTTCCTCATCATCGATCTGGTGGTGGCGTCCGTGCTGATGGCGATGGGCATGATGATGCTGTCGCCGCTGGTCATTTCGCTGCCGTTCAAGCTGCTGCTGTTCGTCCTGGTCGATGGCTGGACCCTGACCGTCAACACCTTAGTTACCAGCATACAGGGCTATTGATCCATGTTTACCCCTGAAGTCGCCGTCGACCTGATCATCGAAGCGTTGCATGTCGTCATGCTGCTGGTGGTGATCCTGGTCGTGCCGGGTTTGCTCATGGGCTTGCTGGTCGCGCTGGTGCAGGCGGCCACCTCGATCAATGAACAGACCATGAGTTTCCTGCCGCGCCTGCTGGTCACCTTGCTGGCCCTGATCCTGGCCGGACGCTGGATGGCCGGTTACCTGATGGATTATTGCGTGTCCATTTTTCAGCGCGCCGCCACCCTGGTCGGATAGCGCCGCGCGCCATGGATCAGATTTTCAATCAGGTGCTGCCGTTTCTGCTGGCCGTGTGGTGGCCGTTCTGCCGCATCCTGGCCATGCTCAGCGCCTCGCCCGTGATCGGCGACGCCATGGTGCCCGTCCCCGTGCGGGTACTGCTGTCGCTGGTGCTGGCGATCCTGATGCTGCCCGTGATGCAGGCGTCGGGCGTGTCGCAGGACTTGCTGAAGATCGATCCGTTTTCCCTGCACGCCGTCGTCGCCACCCTGGAGCAGGCCATCATCGGCTTCGTCCTCGGCCTGGCCTTCCACTTTGCCATGTCCGTCATGTCGGTGCTCGGCTACCTGGTGTCGAGCCAGGTGGGTTTTTCCATGGCGGTGATGAACGATCCGCTCAACGGCACTTCGTCGGACGTGATCACGGGTTTGCTCACCATCATGTGCATGATCGTGTTTTTCGCCATCGACGGCCACCTGGTGCTGACGGGCGTGATCGGCGCCAGTTTCACGGCCTGGCCCGTGGGGCAGGGCTACGGGCCGCTGCTGCTGCAGACGGTGGCGTATAACGTGGCGTGGATCTTCGCCGCCGCCATGCTGCTGGCCTTGCCCATCGTCTTTTCCACCATGGTGGTGCAACTGGGCTTTGGCTTCCTGAACCGGGTGGCGCCGTCGCTGAACCTGTTTTCGCTGGGGTTTTCCATGATCACCATGTTCGGCCTGCTGATGCTGATACAGATCGTGCGCTTTATTCCTGAGCACTACATCGCCATGACCAACCGCGTGCTCGACATGATCCAGGAACAGATGCGGGTGGCCCATGGCGGATAGCAGCACGGGCGACAAGACAGAAAAGGCGTCAGCGCAGAAGCTGAAGAAATCGCGCCAGGAAGGGCAGGTGGTGCGTTCGCGCGACCTGTCGACGGCGCTGGGCATCCTGATCAGCATGAAGGTCTTCATTTATCTGCTGCCGGGCTATCTGCTGAGCTTTCGCGAGCTGTTCGCCATGGCCTTCATGCCGCTCGACAGCAAGGGCGCGCTGGAAAATGCCATGTCGATGGCGTTTACGACATCGGTGGGCTTGCTGATCAAGATGATCGTGCCGCTGTTTTGCGTGCCCCTGTTTGTTGTGCTTGGCTCATTGATTCCTGGCGGCTGGGTCATCAGCACGAAGAACTGGATGCCGAAGATGGAGCGCCTGAGCCCCGCCAAGAACCTGGGCCGTCTGTTTGCGCCCAAGCATGCTTTCGAATTCGGCTTGTCCATCGCCAAGGCCGTCGTGCTGGGCATGGTGCTCGTGCATGTGAGCCGCTCCAGTCTGACGCAGTACGTGGACTTGCAGCACCGGCCCCTGCAGCAGGCCATGCTCGATGGCTCCGCGCTGATGCTCGATGGCTTGATGGCGCTCATTTCCGTCTTCGTGCTGTTTGCCATCATCGACGTGCCGGCGCAGGCGTTTTTCTTTGCCCGCAACCAGCGCATGAGCAAGCAGGATGTCAAGGAAGAACATAAAAGCAGCGAAGGCCGCCCCGAAGTGCGCCAGCGCATCCGCCAGTTGCAGCAGCAGATCGGCCGGCGCAGCGTGCGCAAGACCGTGCCCGACGCCGACGTGGTGATCGTCAATCCCGAGCACTACGCCGTCGCCTTGAAGTATGACCAGGACCGCGCCGAGGCGCCGTTCGTTGTGGCCAAGGGCGTCGACGAGATGGCGCTGTATATCCGGCAAGTGGCGAAGGAGCACCATATTGAAACGCTGGAGTTGCCGCCGCTGGCGCGCGCCATCTACAACACCAGCCAGGTGCAGCAGCAGATTCCCGTGCAGCTGTACCAGGCCGTGTCGCAGGTGCTGAACTACATCCTGCAATTGAAAGCATTCCGGTCCGGGCAGCGTGCTGCCCAGCCCGTATTACCCACCGAGATGGCCGTGCCATCTCATCTGAGCGAGGTCGTACCGCCATGAATTTCCTGAACCGAGTGGTTGCTGAAATGCGCCGCCACAAGTTCGCCACGCCGCTGTTCCTGCTGGTGATCCTGGCAATGATCATCTTGCCGCTGCCGCCGGTGCTGCTCGATATCTTGTTCACTTTCAATATCGTGCTGGCACTGATCGTCATCCTCGTCAGCGTGTCGGCCAAGCGGCCGCTCGATTTCTCCGTCTTCCCGACGGTGATCCTGGCCACCACCATGCTCAGGCTGACCCTCAACGTGGCGTCGACGCGCGTGGTGCTGCTGCACGGCCATACGGGCGCGGATGCGGCCGGTAAGGTGATCGAGGCATTTGGTAACGTCGTGATCGGCGGTAACTTCGTCGTCGGTATCGTGGTCTTCGTGATCTTGATGATCATCAACTTCGCCGTCGTCACCAAGGGTGCCGAGCGTATCTCCGAAGTGTCCGCGCGCTTTACCCTCGATGCCTTGCCGGGCAAGCAGATGGCCATCGACGCCGACCTGAACGCCGGCTTGATCAACCAGGAAAAAGCCCAGATCCGTCGCAAGGACGTGGCCGCCGAAGCGGATTTCTATGGCGCCATGGATGGCGCGTCGAAGTTCGTGCGCGGCGATGCCGTCGCCAGTATCCTGATTCTGATCATCAACATGGTGGGCGGCGTGGCCATCGGCTCGCTGATGCACGATCTATCGTTTGGCGATGCCTTCCGCCAGTATGCGTTGCTGACCATCGGTGATGGCCTGGTGGCGCAGATTCCCGCGCTGCTGCTGTCGGCCGCGGCCGCCATCCTGGTGACCCGCATCAGCGATTCGGGCGACTTCGAACAGCAAGTGGCGGGCCAGGTGCTGACGTCGCCAACGGTGATCTACAGCGCGGCCGGCATGATGGTGGCGCTGGCCCTGATTCCGGGCATGCCATGGTTCATGTTCATGACCTTTGCCGGCGTGCTGGCTTTTGTTGCCTGGCGCCTGACCAAGCGCGTGAAAGGACCCGACGCGGCCGGCATGGCCGCCATCGAGGCGGCCTTGCGCGACGAGCGCCCGGCCGAGCTGGAGTGGCAGCAGCTGCCAGCCGTGCAGCCCTTGATGGTGATGCTTGGCTACAAGCTGGTCGGCATGGTGGATAAAACACAAGGTGAACCGTTGAACAAGCGCGTCAAGGGCGTGCGTCAGAGCCTGTCCGAGGCGATGGGCTTGCTGCTGCCGAATATCGGCGTGCGCGACGACCTGGCCCTGAAGCCGTCGCAATACGCCATCGTGCTGTCAGGCACCGTAGTGGCGCAGGCGGAAGTGCAGGCCGACCGCCTGATGGCGATCCCGTCGCCGAATGTGTATGGCCAGCTGGACGGCATTCCCGGCATCGAGCCGGCCTACGGCATGCCCGTCACGTGGATCGAACCGGGTGAGAAGGCGCATGCGCTGGGCCTCGGCTACCAGGTCATCGAGGCGCCCAGCGTGATCGCCACGCACTTGTCGAAGATGGTGCGCGAATACCTGCCTGAACTGTTCCGCCACGAAGACGTCTCGAACATGATGGAGCGCCTGACGGCCCTGTCGCCGAAACTGGCTGGCGCGCTGGACAAGGCGCTGACGCACACGCAGCTGCTGCGCGTGTTCCGCGTCTTGCTGGCGGAAAATGTGTCGCTGAAGGATATCGTGCCCATCGCCACCACCTTGCTCGACAGCTCGGAAACGACCAAGGACCCGATCCTGCTGGCGGCTGAAGTGCGCTGCGCACTGCGTCGCCAGATCGTCAGCGGGCTGTTTGGCCAGAAGATGGAAATGCAGGCATTCAACCTGGGCGGCGAGCTGGAAAACATGCTGCTGGGCTCCCTGAACCAGGCACGCCAGTCGGGCAAGGTGACCCTGGATAACTATCCGATCGACCCGCATCTGCTGTCGCAGCTGCAAGTGAACATGCCGGTGGCGCGCGAACAGATGAAGCAGCAAGCCACGCCGCCGCTGCTGCTGGTGCTGCCGCAGATCCGTCCGCTGCTGGCCCGCTATGCGCGCCTGTTCGCGCCTGGCCTACATGTGCTGTCATACAACGAAATCCCGGAAAACCGCGAAGTGAGCATCATCGGCACGGTGGGATAGGACGGTGAAATGAAAAGAAAAACGGCGCTTCGGGCGCCGTTTTTTTTGCTGTATCAATTCTGTTGCGTCAATCCTGTTCGTCGATGGGCGGCAGCAGGTCGTGCTCCTGGCCGTCGGCCAGCAGCAGTACGGTGCCGCCTTGCGCCGTCTCTTCGTCGTCGCCATAGTCGTAACCGAGCGGCGCCGCCACTTCCTTCGAGACGGCGATGGTTTCCTCTTCGGCCGCCGCCGCGGCTTCGCTGGCAGCGGGCGCATCGGGATTGGCCGCCGCTTCCGCTTCCGGCTGCGTCAGTAGCAGCGCCACTTCGGCCATGGCGCGGAACAGTGCCAGCGACAGCGAGGCGGCGCCCGCCTGCATCGGGTAGTTGCCGTGCACGCGCTGCGCATGCAACTGGCGGTTCAGGCGGCAGCGCACCACGCGCAGGCCCGCGCGCCGCACGGCGTCGGCGATCTCGGGCAGGGCCAGGCGCAAATGGCGCAATGCGGCTTCCTCGTCGGCGGCCAGTTCCAGCAGCACGCCGTCGCCGGCCGGTTCCATCTGGATCACGACCCGGCCGATGCCGATGATGATCAGTTCGACGCGCAGCGCCACCTTGCCGCGCCGCCTGGGTGTGGCATCTTCGTCTTCGTCGCTGGCCAGCACGCGCAGCAGCAGGCGCTGGCCGCCCCAGCCATACACGGCAAAGCGCCATGCTTCGCTGTCGACGCTCAAGGGCGGGCGGGCGCCTTCGCGCAGCAGGGCTGGTTGCTGCTCGGCCATGAACAGGTTGCCCGGCACGTGCTGGCCGCGCGCCTGCTCCTGCAGGGCCGCATATTGCTCGCCATACGTCTTGACCATCACGCGCCACGAGGCGGCCAGCTGCGCCGCGTCGGGCGGTTGCCAGACCAGCTGGCGCGTGAAGAAGAGCTGATTGACCTGCATGGCGCTGCTGTCGCGCGGCATGGCGCCGCCCGTGCCATCGGCATTCGGCTTGATGAGGGACGCCAGGCTGTCTTGCCCCTTCTGTTGCAGATGGGCGGGCAGGGTGCCGGCGTCGGGCGCTGGCGCCATGTAGGGGCCGATGGGCACCAGCGGCTGGACCACGCCCGGCACCATCGGCGTCGCGGGGCTGACGTCGAAGCGCTGGGTAATCAGGGGCACCGGGTTGCCCGATGAGATGCGGTCTATCGCCATGCCATTGCTTCCTGCTGATACATATTCATCCGATCCGTCATCGCGCCCTGCCAGTCACTATTGTAGTAAAGAAAGAATCAGCTTGCTCATGCTCTGGCTTTGCTTGAGCATGGCCGTGCTCGCTTGCAGCAGCATTTGGGCCGAGGTCATGTTGGCGCTTTCGGCCGCGTAATCGACATCCATGATGCGGCCGATGGCTGCCCTGGTATTGGTGATCATGTTCGACAGGTTGTTGTAGACGTGTCCGAGCCGGTTCGCGGTGGCGCCCAGCGCCGAGCGCACGCTGCCGACCTTGTCGACGGCCGCCGCCAGCATGTCGATCATGCCGTTGGCGCTGTTGTTGCTGGCAAATTCGCTGCCGGCTGTGGCGCCTGGCGCGAAATTGACGGAGATCGCCTGCAGGGCGGCATCCAGGCCGGCCATGTCGCCCGCCACGTTGAACTGCATGGTCTCGCTGCCGGTGGCGCCGATCTGGAACGTCATGGCTTGCGACAGGGTGCCCTTGCCGGCGCTGCCGTTGCCCAGCAATAGAGTGCCGCCATAGCGGGTGTTCGTCATCACGTTGTACAGCTCGGCGCCCAGCGCATCGTATTCGCCCTGCATGGCGTCGCGGTCCTTCTGGTTCGACGAGGCGTCCGCCGCCTGGGTGGCCAGGTCCTTCATGCGCACCAGCATGGCGGTGACTTCGCCAAACGCGCCTTTGGCCGTTTGCAGCAGGGACGTGCTGTTTTGCGTGTTGCGCATGGCCACGGCCATGCCGCTGGTCTGGGCGCTCAGCCTGGTGGCGATCTGCAAGCCTGCCGCATCGTCCATGGCCGAGTTGATGCGAAAACCGGTGGAGAGGCGTGTCATCGACGTCGACAGCATTTGCTGGGCCCAGCCCATGGCCCGCTGGGCTGACAGTGCGGCAGTATTGGTATGAATGCTCAGCACGCGGCGGCTCCAGTGGAAGATTGTTCGGTGTTCTACCTTGTATAGGCGACTATGCCGGCAACATCGTTAAACGTGATGGCAATTTAGTTCAATATGCGGGAAATGCCAGACACGGCAGGCGAAAAAAAAGCCAGACCGGAGTCTGGCTTCGAGAGACTGGCCGCGAGCGGCCAAGTCCATATTATTGCAGCAGGGACATGACCATCGAGGACATGCTGTTGCTTTGTTTCAGCATCGCGGTGCCAGCTTGCAGCAGCATTTGCGACGACGTCATGTTCGAGCTTTCGGTAGCGAAGTCGGTGTCCATGATGCGGCCGGTAGCGGCTTTGGTGTTGGTGGCGATGTTCGACAAGTTGGTGTTGACGTGGTCCAGACGGTTGGCCGTCGCGCCCAGTGCCGAACGCAAGGTGCTGACGCTGTCGATGGCGGTGGCCAGCAGGCCGATGTTGGCGTTGGCGTTGGACGTCAGTTCCGTTGCGCCTGCCACAGCGGCGCTCGAGAAGTTCGCGCTCAGGCCGGTCAGGGCGGTATTCAGCGTGCTCAGGTTGCCGGAAACGTCGAAAGTCATTTTTTCGGTCGAGCTGGCGCCGATCTGGAATGTCATCGATGTCGACAGCGTGCCGTCAGCTGCAGCGCTACCTTTGCCCAGCAGCTTGGTGCCGCCGAACGTGGTGTTGGTCATGACGTTGTACAGCTCTTGACCCAACGCATTGTATTCAGCTTGCATGGCGGTCTTGTCGGCGGCGGTCGACGAGGCATCGGCTGCCTGGGTAGCCAGGTCTTTCATGCGTACCAGCATGTTGGTGACTTCGGCGAATGCGCCTTCGGCCGTTTGCAGCATCGAGGTGCTGTTTTGCGTGTTGTTCATCGCAACGGTCATGCCGCTCGTTTGTGCTTTCAGGCGGGTGGCGATCTGCAGGCCGGCAGCGTCGTCCATGGCCGAATTGATGCGGAAGCCGGTGCTCAGGCGCGTCATCGAAGTCGACAGTTTGGATTGGGTATTCGAGATCGAATTTTGTGCCGACAGGGAAGCAGCGTTGGTGTGAAGGCTCAGCATGGTGTCATTCCTAATTGGGTGGTTATGGTGAGGAGCGACGGTTTATCTGCTCCTATCAGTACAAGACGACCGTGCCGCCACCTTAATTAAATGCTTTAAGGAAATTTTTGAAAATAAATGCTGTTTATTGCTTTGCCGGACCATTGGGCACGTGTTGCGGCATGCCGGCGCAAGGTATGGACGAAAAAAAGCCAGACCGGAGTCTGGCTTCGCGTGGCTGGCCGCGAGCGGCCAAGTCCATATTATTGCAGCAGGGACATGACCATCGAGGACATGCTGTTGCTTTGTTTCAGCATCGCGGTGCCAGCTTGCAGCAGCATTTGCGACGACGTCATGTTCGAGCTTTCGGTAGCGAAGTCGGTGTCCATGATGCGGCCGGTAGCGGCTTTGGTGTTGGTGGCGATGTTCGACAAGTTGGTGTTGACGTGGTCCAGGCGGTTGGCCGTCGCGCCCAGTGCCGAACGCACGGTGCTGACGCTGTCGATGGCGGTAGCCAGCAGGCCGATGGTGGCGTTGGCGCTGCCGGTCAGTTCCGCGGCCAGCGTCGAACCTGCCGACGAGAAGTTGGTGCTCAAGCCGCTCAGGGCGGTATTCAGCGTGCTCAGGTTGCCGGAGACGTCAAAGCTCATTTTTTCGGTCGAGCTGGCGCCGATCTGGAACGTCATCGACGTCGACAGCGTCCCATTTCCGGCTGCGCCATTGCCCAGCAGCTTGGTGCCGCCGAACGTGGTGTTGGTCATGACGTTGTACAGTTCCTGGCCCAACGCATTGTATTCAGCTTGCATGGCGGTCTTGTCGGCGGCGGTCGACGAGGCATCGGCTGCCTGGGTAGCCAAGTCTTTCATGCGCACCAGCATGTTGGTGACTTCAGCGAACGCGCCTTCGGCCGTTTGCAGCAGCGAGGTGCTGTTTTGCGTGTTGTTCATCGCAACGGTCATGCCGCTGGTTTGTGCTTTCAGGCGGGTGGCGATTTGCAGGCCGGCAGCATCGTCCATTGCCGAGTTGATGCGGAAGCCGGTGCTCAGGCGCGTCATCGAGGTCGACAGTTTGGATTGGGTATTCGAGATCGAATTTTGTGCCGACAGGGAAGCAGCGTTGGTGTGAAGGCTCAGCATGGTGTCATTCCTAATTGGGTGGTTACGGTGAGGAGCGACGGGTTATCTGCTCCTACCAGTACAAGACGACCATTCATTCAACTTTATTAAATGCCGTATGGAAATTTTTTTGTAGATATTGTATTTAGCTGGAAAAGTGTTTTTTAAGCATGCCTCTGCGTATGGCGTGCCTGTGCAGGCATGCTGCTTCGGCTATCTATCCGCACTGGAAAGTTTTTCCAGTAGTAATGTTTCTGCGGCCAATAAGTCCCGCGCTCGGTTTTTCAGACGCTTTGCCGGTGTGCCGGCATAAATACCCCAGCTTTCCAGGGATTTGGTTACCAGGCTGAGAGCACCCACGGCCACGCCTTCGCCTATTGTTATGTCAGGCAAGACGACGCTGCCGGAGCCAATGATGACGTGGCGGCCCAGATGCACGGGGCCGCTTTTGCAATTGGTAAATTCTTCCGGTACGGTGGGATTGGTCAGGCTGGCTCCGCTGTAGTCATCCGTCTTGCTATACAGACGTACGCCTTGCGACAAGCCCGAGAAGTCGTCCAGCGCGATGCCCGCCGCACCCGAGAGAAAGCAGTAGCCGCCGATATGCACATGGTTGCCGATGCGGATGTAGCCGCCGCCCGCAGCCACCAGCGTGCTGTAACCGTCGATGCGGACATTGTCGCCGAGCGAAATATTTTCCATGCCGACAATGACACAGTTTTTTGCGACGCGGACGTTGCTGCCAATATGGCGGAAGCCAGCATGCTGCAAGTCGTCTTGCGTGTAATAGCCGGGATTAAACAATTCACTCATGGTCATTCCTTGCAAGTGGTCGGGATGGCATTGCGGGCTTGTAGCACTCAGGCAACTGCGCTGCCATGCGTTTCTTCCCATTGTTTGCGGCTGCTTTTCAGGATGTCGATGACCAGCAATGCCTTCGCTTCATCGGCACACATATCCTCCAGGAACATGGCATTGTTGTCGCGCACCCAGGCCAGCGGCATACCCCACCAGGCCAGTTCCAGCAGCGCGGCGCGGACTTTTTCGGGGAAACGGTAGCGTATCAGGCGCGCCGGCGAGCCGGCATAGATGCCATAGGGCTCCGAGCGAAAGTTGGGCGGCAGCAGCGAACGGGCGCCGATGACGCAGCCGTTCTCGATGATGCTGCCACCCATCACCATCACTTCGTCGCCAATCCACACATCGTTCTTGATCACCGTGTCGGCATACTGGGGCGGTGGTGCATTTTTCAATTCGCCGCCGAGGATCGACAGCATGTATGTCGAGATGGTGCGCATCTCGTGCTGGCCATTGAGCAGGAAACGCAGGCGCGAACCGCCAGCCACGTAGCGTCCCACGCACAGGCTTTGCTGCCCGCTGTCGTATTTCACCAGTGAGCCGACGCCAAAACCGGAGCCACGTCCGATGTAGAAGTGCCCGCTTGTCGGTTCCTGGTCCCGCCAGTCGCGAAAAAATTGATGGGGCAGGGTACTGATGGCGCCATCTTCGTAGCCCAATACCGTGAATTGGGCCGACCAAGGATGGTTCTCCGCCACGCCGGAAAAATTGGTTTCAGTGGAAATGTGCATCAGGCGATGTTCCGTATTAATGCTTGTTGCAGCGCGGGGGCTGCGATCATGGCGATAATGGCGTCCACGGTCGCCAGCTCCAGATCCGGATAGATGGGCAGGCAGATCACTTGCGATGACGCGAGGCGCGCCACGGGCAGATTCGCGTGCGCCGCGGACGGCATGCCGCGGTACATGGGGAAGTCGCTGATCAAAGGGTAAAAATAGCGGCGCGCATAGATTTCCTGGTCGCGCAGCAACTGGAACAGCGCGTCGCGCGACAGCGGGTATCCGGGGCCCACCAGGATAGGGAAATAGGCGTGGTTGGCCGCGTCGCCTTCGCCTTGCTGCGGACACGTGATGCCATCGATGCCGGCCAGCTGCTGGCGATAATGCGCATCGATGGCCTTGCGCTTCTGGCGCGCGCCGTCGATACCCTTGAGCTGCAGCAAGCCGAAGGCGGCATTGATCTCGCTCATCTTGCCATTGATACCAGCGGCCACGACCGTCACTTCATCGACAAAGCCGAAGTTTTTCAGATGGTCGATGCGCTGCTTGGTCTTGGCGTCGGGGCAGACGATGGCGCCGCCTTCGAAGGTGTTGAAGATCTTGGTGGCGTGAAAGCTGATCACGGAAAGGTCGCCGTGATTGAGCACGCTGCCGCCACGGTGGCGCACGCCAAACGCATGCGCCGCATCGTAGATCACCTTCAGATTGTAGTTGTCGGCAATTTTCTCGATGGCTTCTATGTCGCACGGCCGGCCGTAGCAGTGCACGGGCATGATGGCGGTGGTCTGCGGCGTGATGGCGGCCTCGATCCTGGTCGGATCGAGGTTCAGGCTGTGCGGCTCGATGTCGGCAAAGACGGGTTTGATGTTATTCCACAGCAACGAATGAGCGGTAGCGACAAACGAATACGGCGTCGTGATGACTTCGCCGTTGATGCGCAGTGCCTGCAAGGCCGTCATCAATGCCAGAGTGCCGTTGGCGAACAGGCAGATATGCTTGACGCCCAGGTAGTCGCACAGCGCCTGTTCCAGTTGCTGGTGGAAGGGGCCGCCATTGGTCAGGATCTTGTTGTCCCAGATCGTTTCCAGATACGGCAGGAAATCCTCCAGCGGCGGCAGCAGGGGCTGCGTGACATATACCGGTTTGTTTTTTTGAGTGCTCATCATAATCCGATCGGCGGGTTGGGCACGGCCACGGGGGCTTCGAACGAGATTGGCGGCAAGCCTTCGCACCAGCGTTGCCAAGCCATGCGCAGGCCATTTTCCAGGCCTTCCGTAATCAGCTTGGGCTTGCCCATGGTCGAGCGCTCCAGGCGGTGCCGCATGCTGAAGCGGTAGGCGCCCAGCAACATCGGGTTGGCTGCCATGGCCACGCCCTTGCGCACGAAATCGTCGTCGTCGCTGGCAATGAATTCCTCGAGTTCGATCTGGCGCAGGATCATCGTGCCGGCCCGGCTGGGGAAGGTGGGACCAGCCACCGTGAGCGTGGGCACGCCCATCCACAGCGCATGGAAGGTCGTCGTGCCGCCGCCGTAGGGGAAGGTGTCGAGGCAGATGTCGACGCGGTGATGCATGGCCATGAATTGCGTTATGCCGGTACGCCCTTCAAAGGTAAGTCGCTCCAGCGCGATGCCTTCTTCCTCGAACCAGGCCCGCAGTTGCTCTGGCGCTTCGGATTTTGGCATGGCGGCGAGCAGCATTCTGCAATCCGGCAGGGCGCGCAGCAGCTTGCACCAGTGCGCGACCACTTGGCGATTGATTTTATTCAGACGATTGAAGCTGCCGAAGGTGATATAGCCATTTGTCAGGGCTGGTGCGGGCTGAACGGCGGGCGCAAATAGGGATGGCAGGAAAGGCACGCAGGCCGGCAGCAGCAACAGTTTCTCGGTGAACTGGCTGTCCAATTCGCCGGGTGGCGAAAAAAACGGGTCGCTCAGGTAGTAGTCTATCGCTTGCAGTCCTGTGGTGAGCGGATAGCCTATCCAGCTTGCCTGGACAGGTGCAGGCTTTGCAGCGAACATGAGCAGACGATTCTTGCCCGTGTGACCAGACAGATCGATCAGGATATCGATGCCATCGTCGCGAATCAGCTGTGCCAGGTCCAGGTCGGAGAGGTGTTCGACCTGCCTCCAGTGGGGAAAAAACTCCTGCAGACGCTCGGTCACATCGTCATTTTGCGGATTGTTGTGGTAAGCGTACAGTGACAATTGGTTGCCATCGACGATATTTTCCAGTATCGGAATAAGGAAGTGCGGCACCGGATGGTTGAGCAGATCGCCCGACACGAAGCCCACCTTCAGGGGGCGCAGCGGGTCGCGAGTGTTGTTGTGCGGGAGCGTGCTCTTGATAACGTGTTTTTCGAAGGTATCGCTAAAGCGCTGATGCTCGGCAAACAGTGTCTCGGCGTCAATGTTGGCGCTATGCGACAGCAAGAACAGGTAGTTGCTGAACAGGGTTTCCCATAGTGGGCAAACGGCCAGCCCCTTGCGGCAGGTTTCAATAGCTTCGTCTATGCGGCCGATGTTGCTGAAAGTGGCACTGATATTGACGTAGGCATCGCGATAGTCGGGATTGATCTCCAATACTTTGTGATAGCACTCGAGGGCCAGCAGCGGTTCACTCATGATCACGTGGCAATTGCCGAGTGCAAAGTGAGCGCGATCGAATTCGGCGTCGATAGTGAGCGCGGCCAGATAAGTCTGCTTGGCCAGTTCGATTTGATTCTGCGCCTGCTGTGTGGAACCCAGGTTAATGAGCGCCGAGGTGTTTTTCGGATTCAATTCCAGCGCGCGTGCGTAGGCAGCGGTCGCTTCGTCGTATGCTTTCAATTCCTGTAGAACGACACCGAGATTGTTATGTGTCTCGCTATTGTCTGGTTCGTACTTGAGTGCCTGGCGGTATGACACCGCGGCCTGCTCGCTGCGCTTGATGGAGTTGTAATAGTCGCCCAGATGCTTGTGCATTGCGGCGTTTTCAGGCGCCATGTCGATGGCCTGTTGAAAGTACTGCAGCGCATTGTCCCTGTCTTCGGCGGACCCGTAGGCGATGGCGAGCTGGACGCAGGTTTGCGCATCGTCAGGTTGCAGGCGATGCGCGCGTATGCAGTACTCGATGGCTGCAGCGTAGTTCTTCTGCTTGCATTGAAGTAATCCCAGATTGCTCAGCGCCTGGGAAAAGTCGCTATCGAGCGCGATCGCCTGTTCATACGCGGCGATGGCTTCCTCTACCCGGCCCAGCCACTGAAGCGCGCGTCCCAGATTGTTGTGCAGCTTGGCGTCGTTCGCATGCAAACTGATGCCAGATTGGCAGGTTTTCACCGCACTCTCGTATTCTCCGGCTTCGTGCAGCGCCGCTGCAAGATTGGCATGCGCCGCCGTGGTGTGGGGCGCCAGTTGCAGCACGGCCCGGTAGCTGACGATGGCCGCGTGCCATTGCTGCAGGTCTTGCTGGGCATTGCCCAGGTTCAGATAGATTTCAGCGTCGCCCGGCAGCAGGGCCAGCGCACTTTGATAGCACGCGATGGCATCGGCGCTGCGCTGCATGGCGCGCAGTGTATTGCCGAGATTGAAATGGCCCTTGGCGTAATCGGGGCGCAGCGCCAGCGCTTGCCGGTATGCGTGTTCGGCTTGCTCCAGCTTGCCTTGCGCCTGCAGCGCCGCCGCCAAGTTGCCATGCGCCTCGACAAAGTCCGGATTCAGTTCCAGCGCCCGCGTATAGCTGCCGATCGCCTGTTCGTACATGCCCCGTTCCTGCCAGGCCGTGCCCAGGTTGCCATGCGCTTCGGCATCGTTGGGCGCCAATTGCGCGGTTTTTTGCAGGGCCTCGAAGGCATCCTTGCCCTGTAATTGCAGGGCAGTGCCCAGCACGCTCCAGGCAAAGTCCGAATCCGGGTAGCGCTGCGTCAGGGCGTGACTGGCCACTTCCAGTTCGGCATGGTGGCCTGCTTGATACAGCGCAATGACGTGCTGCGTTTCCTGCACTGTCGGCGTACTCGCGATGGCCATTTCGATGCGGCTGCGCAAGCCCTGCGATTGTTCGTTGTCGAGACCGCGCGCGATGGCCGCCGTCACGATCTCCAGCGCCTGTTCGCGCTCTCCCGCCTTGAGCAAGCCATCCGCATACGACAGCCAGAACTGGCCTTCGTCGGGGTTCACCGACAGCGCCTTGTGCAGATACGGCAAGCCGGCCTGGTATTGTCCGACTTGTCCCGCCAGCAAGCCCATATTGTGGTTGGCAATGGCGTGATAGGGTTGCGCCTGCAAGATCGCCAGGTAAAGCTCCTCTGCCTCGGCGTAGCGGCCGGCCTGGTGTTCGGTGATTGCCTGCTGCAATTCGGCGTCGAGGGGCACTGCGGGAGGGGCGTTTGCGTTCATGGGCTGGCGGAAGGTGAAATAGTTAGCAGAGGGAATTGTAACTGGTGAAAGTGCTTCCGAGAAACTTTCCATGTGGAATTTATCCAGGAATGCTATCGCAATGCAAACTTGGTGTTGCTGGCGAGTCAAAGCGTGGGAGAATATGACGTTTTTAATAAAAAAACAGCGCGCTACCATGGGGTAGGGCGCTGTCTTCCTGTCAGCTGGCGACATGGTCGCCATGCACGGGGAGATTACATGTTCGGATAGTTCGGCCCGCCGCCGCCTTCCGGTGTCACCCACACGATGTTCTGCGTCGGATCCTTGATGTCGCAGGTTTTACAGTGCACGCAGTTCTGCGCATTGATCTGCAGGCGTTCTGCGCCGTCGTCGTTCTTCACGAACTCGTACACGCCGGCGGGACAGTAACGGGCTTCCGGACCCGCATACGTGGCCAGGTTGACGTCGACGGGCACGCTGGCGTTCTTCAACGTCAGGTGGATCGGCTGGTCTTCCGCGTGGTTCGTGTTCGAGATGAACACGGACGACATCTTGTCGAAGGTCAGCTTGCCATCGGGTTTCGGATACACGATCTTTTTCGACTGGGCGGCCGGTTTCAGGCATTCGTGGTCGCCATGCGAGTGGTGCAGGGTCCATGGCGCCTTGCCGCGGAAGATCAGCTGGTCGATGCCCGTCATCAGGCTGCCCAGGTACAAGCCTTTCGACAGCCATGGCTTGACGTTGCGCGCCACGTGCAGTTCTTCATGCAGCCAGGATTGTTCAAAGGCGACAGGGTAGCTCGTCAGTTCGTCGTGCTGGCGCTGTTCGCCCAGCGCGCCGAAGGCCGCGTCCGCCGCCAGCATGCCGCTCTTGATGGCCGCGTGGCTGCCCTTGATGCGGCTCATGTTCAGGAAGCCCGCATCGCAGCCGATCAGCGCGCCGCCGGCAAACACCAGCTTCGGCAGCGATTGCAGGCCGCCGGCCGCAATCGCCCGCGCGCCGTACGAAATGCGCTTGCCGCCTTCGAAGAACTTGCGGATTTCCGGATGCGTCTTGTAGCGCTGGAATTCCTCGTACGGAGACAGATACGGGTTTTCGTAGTTCAAACCCACCACGTAGCCGACCATCACCTGGTTGTTTTCCAGGTGGTACAGGAAGGAGCCGCCGTAGGTTTTCGTGTCCAGCGGCCAGCCGCTCGAGTGGATTACCAGGCCCGGCTTGTGCTGGGCCGGGTCGATTTCCCACAATTCCTTGATGCCGATGCCGTAGGATTGGGGGTCCTTGCCGGCGTTCAAGTCATACTTGGCCATCAATTGCTTGCCCAGGTGGCCGCGCGCGCCTTCGGCGAACAGGGTGTACTTGGCGTGCAATTCCATGCCCAGCTGGAAGTCGGGGCCCGGCTCACCGTCGCGCTTGACGCCCATGTTGCCGGTCGCCACGCCTTTCACGGAGCCGTCGTCGTTGTAGAGGATTTCCGCGGCAGGGAAGCCGGGGAAGATTTCCACGCCCAGGTTTTCCGCCTGCTGGCCCATCCAGCGCACCACATTACCCAGCGAGACGATGTAGTTGCCGTGGTTTTCAAAGCAGGCCGGCACGGCGAAGCCTGGCGTTTTATACGCTTTGGTTTCGGTCAGGAACAGGATGCGGTCTTCCGTCACTTCCGTGTTCAGGGGCGCGCCCAGTTCTTTCCAGTTTGGAATCAGTTCGGTCAGCGCTTTCGGGTCCATGATGGCGCCCGACAGGATATGCGCGCCCAGTTCGCCGCCTTTTTCCAGCACGCAGACGGACACTTCCTGGCTCTTTTCAGCGGCCAGCTGCTTCAGGCGGATCGCTGCGGCCAAGCCTGCGGGGCCACCGCCGACGATCACCACGTCATACTCCATGGTTTCGCGCGGTCCGTACTGTTCAACTAAGTTATTAGGCTGTGTCATGGTCTCGATTTATAGTCACTCAATTAGGTAGCAAGGATAGGGAATAAAGCATCATCGGGGAAATTTAAGCACGAGTGTGCTTGTTTTTGGCGAGGATTGCAACTTTGGCGCCATTTTGCGTGACATTGCCCCTCGCCGCAATCTAAATCCGGCCATTTTGTGTAATGATGGCGTTTACCTTTGCTCAAGTGCGATGCGGGGTATTTTGCCCCTGTGCCAGTGGCACGGCGTAAAGTGTTGTCTAAAATAAAACAGGAGTAGCTCGTGGGCATAGAAGTCAATTTCGAGGGCAAGATTGCCCTGATTACCGGCGCATCGAGCGGCCTCGGCGCGCGCTTTGCGAAAGTGCTGGCCCAGGCTGGCGCACAGGTCGTGCTGGCGTCGCGCCGCACCGAACGCCTGAAGGAATTGCGCGCCGAGATCGAAGCGGACGGCGGCGCCGCGCACGTGGTGTCGCTCGATGTGACCGATTTCGCCAGCATCAAGTCGGCCATCGCGCATGCGGAAACGGAAGCGGGCCCCATCGATATCCTCGTCAACAATTCCGGTGTCTCCACCACGCAACGCCTGGTCGACGTCACGCCCGAAGATTACTCGTTCGTGATGGACACCAACCTGCGCGGATCGTTCTTCGTGGCCCAGCAAACGGCCAAGCGCATGATCGCGCGCGCCAAGGGCGACCCGAAGAAACAGCACCGCATCATCAATATCGCCTCGATGGCAGGCTTGCAGGTGCTGCCGCAGATCGGCGTGTACTGCATGAGCAAGGCGGGCATGGTGCACATGACGCGCGCCATGGCCGTGGAGTGGGGCAAGTACGGCATTAACACGAACGCCATCTGCCCCGGCTATATTTCCACGGAAATCAATGAAGATTACTTTGCCACCGAGCAGGGCAAGAAGCTGATCGAAATGCTGCCGAATAAACGTCCTGGCAAGCCGGAAGACCTCGACGGCCTGCTGCTGTTGCTGGCGGGCGAGGATTCGCATTTCATCAATGGCGCCATTATTTCTGCAGACGGTGGAATGAGTACCTTCTAAGGCACCGGCTTGCGCTGCAGCCCTAGCGCTGCAGCTGCAAGCCCACCAGCTTGTGCACCAGCTCGGACGACGTGGAGGCGGCGAACTTGCGCATCAGCTTGGCACGGTGCATTTCCACCGTGCGGGGGCTGAGGTCGATCTGGCGGGCGATGACCTTGCTGGTCTTGCCTTCGACCAGCAGGGCTGCGATTTCGCGCTCGCGCGGGGTCAGCTCCGCCGTCACGGGACGTTTCTCGCTGACATCCTCGAACGTCCAGATGCCCGGCCCCAGCGGCTGTGCGGCCTGCATGGCGTGGCCCGTGACGTGGCACCAGAACAATTCACCATTACTGCGGCGCATGATGCGCTCGTCCGAATAGCGTCCCTTGGCGTTCATGATGGGGATGATGCGGTCACCCGTGCGCAGGAATTCATCGTGCGTGGGGTAGAGTACTTCGAACGACTGGTCGTCCAGCTGGGCGCGCGCATAGCCGAACATGGCTGCCAGCGCTTCGTTGCAGCTGCGCATGATGCGGTTTTCCGACATGCACATGCCCACGGGCGCGTGCAGGAAGATGCTTTCATAATCGATGGCTGACGCGGCGTTCATCTGATACGTATCACTCTCACAGGGGGATTGCCGGCACGGCGCCGGTAGTTCTACGGTATTGTACTTTCCACTCGCGTATTTTATGCTGAGTCGCTGCCTGAGTCATGGACTCAAGACCAAAGCTTAACAAAAGATAGAGGGACACCCATGAATAAAGTTTATCCTGACGCCGCCTCGGCGCTGGCCGGTATCGTCCAAGATGGCCAGACCATCGCCGTCGGCGGCTTCGGCCTGTGCGGCATTCCCGAAGCCCTGATCGGCGCCTTGCGCGATTCGGGCGTGACGGGCCTGACGGCCATTTCGAATAACGCCGGCGTGGACGGCTTCGGCCTGGGCCAGCTGCTGACCACGCGCCAGATCAAGAAAATGATCGCCTCCTATGTGGGCGAAAACAAGGAATTCGCGCGCCAGTACCTGGCCGGCGAACTGGAACTGGAATTCACGCCGCAAGGCACCCTGGCCGAGAAGCTGCGCGCCGGCGGCGCCGGCATTCCCGCCTTCTTCACCAAGACGGGCGTGGGCACCATCGTTGCCGACGGCAAGGAGCTGCGCGAATTCGACGGCGAGCAATACGTGATGGAACGCAGCCTGGTGGCCGATGTGTCGCTGGTGAAAGCCTACATGGCCGACCGCGCGGGCAATTTGGTCTACCGCAAGACGGCGCGCAATTTCAACCCGAACGTGGCCATGGCCGGCAAGATCACTATCGTTGAAGTGGAAAAACTGGTCGAAGTGGGCGAGATCGACCCGGACCAGGTCCACACGCCGAGCATCTTCGTGCACCGCATCGTGGTCAACGCGAACCCGGAAAAACGCATTGAGCAGCGCACCGTGCGCACTGAAGCATAAAAAAGAATACGGAGAACATCATGGCTTGGACTAGAGACGAAATGGCCGCGCGCGCGGCGAAAGAATTGCAGGATGGCTTTTATGTGAACCTGGGCATCGGCTTGCCGACCCTGGTGGCGAACTATGTGCCGGAGAATATCGAAGTGTTCCTGCAGTCGGAAAACGGCTTGCTGGGCATCGGCCCGTTCCCCACCGACGATGAGGTCGATGCGGACCTGATCAACGCGGGCAAGCAGACGGTGACGGCCTTGCCCGGCGCAGCCTACTTCAGCTCGGCTGATTCGTTTGGCATGATTCGTGGCGGCAAGATCAACCTGGCCATCCTGGGCGCCATGCAAGTGTCGGAAAAGGGCGACCTGGCGAACTGGATGATTCCAGGCAAGATGGTCAAGGGCATGGGCGGCGCGATGGACCTCGTCGCCGGCGTCAAGCGCGTCGTCGTGCTGATGGAACACGTGGCCACGGCCAAGGATGGCACGACGTCGCACAAGCTGCTGAAGCAGTGCGACTTGCCGCTGACGGGCGTAGGCGTGGTCGACGTCATCATCAGCGACCTGGGCGTCATCGACGTGACGGAAAACGGCCTGAAGCTGGTGGAACTGGCGCCGGGCGTGACCAAGGAACAAGTGCAAGAGGCCACGGGCGCTGAGCTGGACGTGTCGGCTGTATAAATGGCTTGTTGTATGGAATAAAAGGGCGGACAGCGATGTCCGCCCTTTTTTTATGCGCCGGTCTTGCCGCGCAGCCCGTCCAGGCTGTAGGCGCCGCCGCCCGCTGCCGCGAAATACAGGAAGGTGAAGCAGTACATCACGGCCATTTCGCCGCCGTTCAAGATCGGCAGGAAACCGGCTGGCGCATGCGCCATGAAGTAGGCGGCCGCCATCTGGCCCGACAGGATGAAGGCGACGGGGCGCGTAAACAGGCCGACCAGCAGCAAGGTGCCGCCGACCAGCTCGATGACGCCGGCCGCCCCCATCACGGAAAACAGTTGCAGGCCGTCGAACATGGCCACATGCGGCGCGCCGAACAGTTTGGCCGTGCCGTGTTGCAGGAAGAGGAAACCGAGGATGATGCGCAGCACGCCCAGCAGGCGTGGACTCCAGGTGGCGTAGAAGGCGGGCGAGAGGGACATGACGTACTCCATTCAAAAGTGAGGATGGTTCGGTGTCAGGCTTGCATTAACGCAATGTCATTATGCGGGAGCTTGCGGGCGAACAGTGTCGTAACTGTAATTGTTTTTGATTCATTGATCATCCAGTGAAATATTGATGCATGATTTACTGTGGGTTGATGATGCGCATAAGATGCGCGCGCCATGAAAAAAGCCCCGCAGATCGCTCTGCGGGGCTTTTCAATGAAGAGTACGGCTTACTTGACGATATTCACGGCCGGGGCGACGTACGCGTCGTCGGTCGGGTGGGTGGGATGGGCCAGCTCGCTGTGCAGCTTGTCCATGTCCAGTTCTTTTTCCCATTTTGACACGACGATGGTGGCCACGCCGTTGCCCACGAAATTCGTCAGCGCGCGGCATTCGCTCATGAAGCGGTCGATGCCCAGGATCAGCGCCATGCCGGCCACGGGGATGGTCGGCACCACGGCCAGGGTGGCGGCCAGGGTGATGAAGCCGGCGCCCGTGATGCCGGACGCGCCTTTCGAGGTCAGCATCGCCACGCCCAGGATGGTGAGCTCTTGCCAGATCGTCAGTTCCGTGTTGGTGGCTTGTGCCACGAACAGGGCCGCCATGGTCATGTAGATGTTGGTGCCGTCCAGGTTGAACGAGTAGCCGGTAGGCACGACCAGGCCGACCACCGGTTTCGAGCAGCCAAGGCGCTCGAGTTTTTTCATCAGGGCCGGCAGGGCCGATTCCGACGAGCTGGTGCCGAGCACGATCAGCAGTTCTTCCTTGATGTACAGCAAGAAGCGGCCGATGGAGAAGCCCGTGTACTTGGCGATCAGGCCCAGCACGACGAAGACGAACAGGAAGCAGGTCAGGTAGAACGAACCCATCAGTTTAGCCAGCGGGATCAGCGAAGCCAGGCCGTATTTGCCGATGGTAAATGCCATCGCGCCGAACGCGCCGACAGGGGCGACTTTCATGATGATGTTGACCATGCCGAAGATGGCGTGCGACAGCTCGTCGATCAGCTTGGTGACGGGACGGCCGCGCTCGCCCAGCAGGGACAGCGAGAAGCCGAACAGGATGGCGATCAGCAGCACTTGCAGGATGTCGCCCTTGGCGAACGCATCGACGAAAGTCTTCGGGATGATGTTCATCAGGAAATCGATGGTCGTCATGCCTTCGGCGTGCGTGTATTGCGCGATCGACTTGGCGTCCAGGTGGGCCGGATCGGCGTTGAAGCCGGCGCCCGGTTTCAGGATGTTGGCAACCAGCAAACCGATGGCCAGCGCGAAGGTGGAGACCACTTCGAAGTAGATCAGGGCCTTGCCGCCCACGCGGCCGATCTTCTTGACGTCCTGCATGCCGGCGATGCCGGAGACGACGGTACAGAAGATCACCGGGGCGATGATCATCTTGATCAGTTTGATAAAGCCGTCGCCCAGCGGTTTCATGTCGACAGCGTTGGAAGGGTAAAACACGCCCAGCAGCACGCCGGCCACGATGGCGAACAGCACCTGCACGTACAGGATTTTATAGAATGGTTTTTTCACGAGTGGTCTCCTCTTGCGGGTTGATGCTGCGATCATCCACTCATTGCCAGGCCGCCTCAATTGTGGATAACCGCAGATATGCATTTTCGCTATATCGGGTATTGCGCCATGACTGGCGTGCTGCGGCGCAGCATTTCAGGCGTGCGCTTGGAGCATTGCCCGCGCTGCGCTACACTGCCGTAGCGTCGCGCGCGGGACACCCCATGGCAGGCAGGAAGCGGTGCTCTTTTTATATCGAATAAGGAATTGGCATGATCGAAGCGAGCATCAAATCCGTCCAGTGCATCTCCCCCGCAGGCTTGCACACCATGTCGTACAAGGAGTGGGGCGCGGCGGACAATCCGAACGTGCTCGTCTGCGCCCACGGCGTGACGCGCGTGGCGGACGACTTCGACAACCTGGCGCGCGCCATGGCCAGCGATTACCGCGTGATCTGCCCCGATGTGGTGGGACGCGGGCGCTCGGGCTGGCTGGCCAATCCCCAGTTCTACCGCGTGCCGCAATATGTGAGCGACATGGTGACCCTGCTGGCGCGCGTGCTGGCCAATGGCGAGCGCCAGACGGTGGACTGGTTCGGCACGTCGATGGGCGGCTTGATCGGCCTGGGCCTGGCATCGTTGCCGAACAGCCCGATCAGCAAGCTGGTGCTGAACGATATCGGCCCGACCCTGGCGCCGGAAGCCTTGCAGCGCATCGGCGACTACATCGGCCAGGACTTGCGTTTCGAGACATTTGAACAGGGCGCCAAGTTTGTGCGCGACGTGTCCGCCAGCTTCGGCCCGCACACGGACGCGGAATGGCATAAACTGGCGGTGGATGTGTTGCGCCAGGATAAGGATGGTCACTGGCGCCGCCACTATGATATGGGACTGGCCATGCCGTTCCGCTCGGCCACGCCGGAATCGGCGGCCAGCGACGAAGCCATGCTGTGGGCCGCGTATGATGCCGTGCGTTGCCCCACCTTGCTGGTGCGCGGGTCGGAATCCGATTTGCTGTCGCACGAAACGGCGCAAAGCATGCTGGGCCGCGGCCCGAAGGCGGAGCTGGTGGAAATCGCCGGCGTGGGCCATGCGCCCACTTTTGTCCACGATGACCAGATCGCCATCGCCCGCAAGTTTTTGCTGGGCAAATAAGAAGGCAACAAGCAATAACGCTGTACAGATTTTGAAACAACCGAAAGAAGAAGCATGGAAATTACACGACTGCACGTAGGCAAACGCCTCTCCGAAGTAGCCATACACAACAACACCATCTACCTGGCGGGCCAGATCGCGGAAGACACCACGCAGGGCATCGTCGGCCAGACGCGCGAAGTGCTCGGCCACGTCGACCGTCTGCTGATGGAAGCGGGCAGCGACAAGACTTGCATCCTGTCGTGCCAGATCTACATCGCCGACATGAAGGATTTTCCCGGCATGAATGAAGTGTGGGACGACTGGGTCGCTTCCGGCCACACGCCGCCGCGCGCCACGGTGGAGGCGAAGCTGGCCAATCCGGCATGCCTGGTTGAAATCGTCATCATCGCTGCAGAGCGTTAAGTCATCAGGTTGTTGATTTATTAAGTTTAAAAGGTAATACATGGTTTCCATCTCGGCCCCGAATAGCGTCACCTCGGAACAACTGGTAGAGGGCTTGAGTACGCCGGACAGTGCGCGCGTGCTGGACGCGCTCGCGTATGCCACCGAGGCGTATGGCGACAAGCTGACCTTTGCCGGCCGCTCCGCGCTGGACTTCGCCGTCGGCGTGGCCACCACCCTGGCTTTCCTGCGCAGCGATGCGGAAACGCGTATCGCCGGCCTGATGTTCGAGCTGACCCTGTTGGAACCGGACACGGCGGCCGACATCGAGCCACGCTTCGGCAAGCAGGTGTGCGACCTGGCGACAGGCGTGCGCCAGCTGATCCGCTTGCGCGCGCTGACCCAGGCGCAGCACGGCAGCGCTGGCGGGCGCGGCAAGAATGCGGCGCAGCAAGCCGTGGCCCAGGTGGAAACCCTGCGCAAGATGTTGCTGGCGATGGCTTCCGACATGCGCGTCGTGCTGGTGCGCCTGGCTTCCTGCGTGACGACCTTGCGCTATTTCGCCGAGTTGAAATTGTTCAATGAAATGACGCGCGAGTACGGCAAGGAAACGCTGGATTTGTACGCGCCGCTGGCCAACCGCCTCGGTATCTGGCAGCTGAAGTGGGAGCTGGAAGACTTGTCGTTCCGCTTCATCGAGCCGGAAGCGTACAAACGCATCGCCAAGATGCTGGAAGAAAAGCGCATGATGCGCGAGGGCTTTGTGTCCTCGGCGATTCTGCGCCTGCAGACGGAACTGGCCTCGGCCGGCATCCAGGCGGAAGTGTTTGGCCGCCCGAAACACATTTACAGCATCTGGAACAAGATGCGCGGCAAGGAACTCGATTTCACGGCCCTGTACGATGTGCGCGCCTTCCGCGTCATCGTTGCCGACGTGAAGACTTGCTATACGGTGCTGGGCGTGGTCCACAATATCTGGACCCCCATCCCGAAAGAATTCGACGATTACATTTCGCGGCCGAAACCGAACGGTTACCAGTCGCTGCACACGGTGGTGACGGCCGAGGATGGCCGGCCGCTGGAAGTGCAAATCCGTACGAATGAAATGCACAGCTTTGCCGAATACGGCGTGGCGGCGCACTGGCGCTACAAGGAAGAGGGCGGCTCGAACTTTGCCGGCCAGAAATACGACGAAAAGATCGCCTGGCTGCGCCAGCTGCTGGCCTGGAAAACCGAGGTGGCCGACGCCGTCGTGGGCCAGGAAGAAATCCAGCGCGAATGGGTGGAAAAGCTGAAATCCGCCACGCTGGACGACCGTATCTTCGTCATGACGCCGCAGGCGCGGGTGCTGGAATTGCCCGTGGGCGCCACGCCCGTCGATTTTGCGTATCACCTGCACACGGACGTGGGCCACCGCTGCCGCGGCGCCAAGGTCGACGGCATCATGGTGCCCCTGAATACCCAGCTGAAAAACGGCCAGACCTGCGAAATCATCACGGCCAAGGGCGCGCCGGGCACGGCCGGGCCGTCGCGCGACTGGCTCAGCGCCGGTTACGCCGTCAGCACGCGCACGCGCTCGAAGATCCGCGCCTGGTTCCACGCCATCGACATGCAGGAAACCCTGGCCCATGGCCGCGCGCTGGTGGAGAGATCCTTGCAGCGCGAAGGCAAGACGGCCGTCAACCTCGAAGCCCTGGCGCAAAAGCTGGGCTTTGCCAAGGTTGACGAACTGTTCCTGTCTGTCGGCAAGGATGAATTCAGCCTGCGCCATGTGGAGCAGGCGCTGCACGACAATGGCGAAGTGGTGGTGCCGGAAGACGCCGTGCTGGTCGGCAAGAGCCGCGCTTCCAGCGTGGAGCAGGGCGCCAAGTCCGGCGTGCTGGTGGTGGGCACGGAAGGCCTCATGACAGTGCTGGCCAAGTGCTGCAAGCCGGCGCCGCCGGACAGCATCGTCGGTTTTGTGACGCGTGGCAAGGGCGTCTCTATCCACCGCGCCACGTGCAAGAACTTCGAGGAAATGCGCGCCAAGTCGCCCGAGCGCGTGATCTTCACGGAATGGGGCAGCACGGGCGGGCACGACACCGTGTATCCGGTCGACATCTTCATCCTGGCAGGCGACCGCCAGGGCTTGCTGCGCGACATCTCCGAAATCTTTTCGCGCGAAAAGATCAACGTAATCGGCGTGAATACCCAAAGCGCCAAGGGCCAGGCCCGCATGACCTTTACGGCCGAGATCAGCTCGACGGCGCAGTTGTTGAAGGCGCTGAATGTGATCAAGGATGTCAGTGGGGTGCTGGAAGCGCGACGTAGTTGACGCCTGACCAAACCTACTGCGCGTCGGTATAGATGGCCTGCGATGCTCACCGGCTCGGCGCCCCCGTACTTAGTACGGTTGCGCTTCTCGACCACCTCTACCTTCCGCTCGCTACGGTTTTGCCAGGCGTTGTGACGTTTGTTGAATTCCGTGCTAGTGGGTCTTGTCACCCTGATGCAAGCCCGCCATCGCCGCCGTCTCCGGCTGCAAGGTGATGTGGTCGATGCCATGCTTACTCAGTAACATCTTCTTGATCGCCCGCAAGACCTTCGGCCAATGGTCGAGGTGTTCGATTTCCACGTGGCCGATCAGGGCCGGCTGGCCCGGCGACATATCCCACACATGCAGGTCGTGCACGGCGATCACGCCATCCACCTGCTCCACGTCAGCGCCCACCTGGATGTAGTCGATATGCATGGGCACGCCTTCCATCAGGAAATGGTAGGACTCGCGCAGCACGCCGAATGTCGACTTTAAAATCAGCAGGGACACCAGCACGGACAGCAGCGGGTCGATCTGCATCCAGCCCGTAAAGTAAATCACGGCGCCGGCGACGATGGCGGCGACCGAACCGAGCAAATCGCCCATCACGTGCACGAGGGCGGCGCGCGTGTTCACGCTTTGCTTGTCTTTCGACAATACCCACGCCACGATTATATTGATCGCCAGGCCGATGAAGGCGACGACGAAGACCATGCCGCCCTTTACGGGTTGCGGGGAGGAAAAGCGCAGCGCCGCTTCATAGCAGATCCAGCCCACCACGCACAGCATGGCCAGGCCGTTGACGAAGGCGGCCAGCGCTTCGGCGCGGCCAAAGCCGAACGAGTGGCGGGGCGAAGGAGGGCGGCGCGCGATCAGTTGCGCCAGCAGTGCCAGGCCCAGCGCGGCCGCGTCCGTGACCATGTGGCCCGCGTCGGAAATCAGGGCCAGCGAATTGGACAGGAAGCCGGCCGCTACCTCGATGCCGGCAAATGACAGGGTCAGGCCCAGCGCCCACGCGAGGATGCTCTGGCTGCGCCCCTCGAACGAGTGGGTGTGCTTGGCGTCGCCTTTCAGGTGGGCGTGCAAATGGGTGGCGTCGTGTTCGGTGTGCGTGGGCTGCATGGAATGCTTTGTGGAATGATGTTGCCGCCAGTGTAATTGAAAAGCAACAAAGTAGTCGGCACGTAAAAAAACCTGCAGGCCCGGAGGCACTGCAGGTTTTTGATGAGGCAGACAACTTTACTGCACGGCCGTCTCGCCAAACTTGCCCTCACGGAAATCCTGAACGGCCTGGAACACTTCCGCCTGGGTATTCATGACGAACGGGCCATACTGCGCGATCGGTTCGTTCAAGGGCTGGCCGGCGACGAGGATTACGCGGCCGCCTTGCGGCGCCTCGATGCGCACGCCGTCGCTGCCCGGCGTGTTGGCGAAGATCGCCATGCGCAGTGCGGGCACGGCCTTGCCGTCGACCTGCACTTCGCCACGGAAGGTGTAGATGAAAGCGTTATGGCCTGGCGGCAATGGCTGCTCGAAGCTGCTGCCGGCCGGCAAGTCGATATCGAGGTACAGCGGTTCCGTCAGTTCGCGCTGCACGGCGCCCGTCACGCCATGGCTTGCGCCGGCGATCACTTGCACGGCCACGCCCGCGTCCGTCGTGTAGCGGGGGATTTCACTGCTGGTGAAATCGCGGTACCACGGCGTGCGCATCTTGTCGCGCGCGGGCAGGTTCAGCCACAGCTGAAAACCTTCCATCACGCCTTCTTCCTGCTCCGGCATTTCCGAGTGGATCACGCCGCTGCCGGCCGTCATCCATTGCACGCCGCCCGAGGTCAGCAAGCCTTCGTGGCCGGCGCTGTCCTTGTGGCGCATGCGTCCCGTGATCATGTACGACACGGTCTCGAAGCCGCGGTGCGGATGCTCGGGGAAGCCGGCGATATAGTCGTTCGGCTTGTCGCTGGCAAAGTTGTCGAGCATCAGGAACGGGTCGAGGCGGCGTTGCAGTTGCTGCGTCAGCACGCGGTTGATCTTCACGCCGGCGCCATCCATGACGGCCTGGCCGGCAATCACGCGCTCGACGGCGCGTGGCTTGTTGACGGTGGTGATGTCGCTCATTGTTCTCTCCTCTAGGCCAGGGCGGCGCCAGTGCGCCGTCCCTTTCACTGCTGGGGATTACACCAGGATGGCGTTGATCTCGGCATCCGCTTGTGCTTGCGCCTTGGCCACGGCTTCCGGACCCATGCCCATGCCTTCCGAATACACGTATTGCACGTCGGTCAGGCCCAGGAAACCGAACATGGTGTTCAGGTAAGGCACCTGGCTATCGTTGGCGCTGTCGCGGTGCAAGCCGCCGCGGGACAGGCCCACGTAGACTTTCTTGCCGGTCAGCAGGCCCACGGGGCCGTTTTCCGTGTACTTGAAGGTGACGTTGGCGCGGGCAATCGCGTCGAACCAGCTTTTCAGTTGCACGGTGATGCCGAAGTTGTACATGGGCGCGCCAATGACGATCACGTCAGCCGCTTGCACTTGCGCAATCAGTGCGTCATCGAGGGCGATGCGGGCTGCTTGCTCCGGCGTGCGCTTGTCTGCCGGGGTGAACAACGCTTGCAGGGTCGGCTCGTCGAGCACGGGGTGCGGTGCGGCAGCCAGGTCGCGGCGGGCCAGGGTAGCGCCGGGGTTGGCCGCTTGCACGCGGGTAACGATGGCGTCAGCCAGGCGGGTCGAGGCGGAACCGGTGCTGCGGGCGCTGGAATTGATTTGCAGGATGTTCATCTTGTTTTCTCCGTTGTGAGGTGTCTTGCGATGGATGAACTATAGCAATTCCAAAATTGATGCGGAAGCCGTTAAAATGGATAACATTAATCCACTAGTGGAACAATCGAGTTAAAGGTAAGTATATGGATATCGATCCCGGAGATTTGCTGCTGTTTGCGCGCGTCGTCGAATGCGGCAGTTTCTCGCGCGCCGCCGTGCGCGTGGACTTGCCCAAGTCGACCCTGTCGCGCCGCATCTCGCTGCTGGAAGCGAAATTGGGCGAACGGCTGCTGCTGCGCACCACGCGCAAGCTGGCGCTGACGGAGTTTGGCGCCAGCCTGCTCGAGCATGCGCGCAAGGTGGTGGAAGAAACGGAGGCGGCCGGCGCGCTGGCACAGCACCGCCAGGCAGGACCCAGCGGCTTGCTGCGCATTTCCATGCCGGCCGACTTTGGCGACACCCTGATGCGCCAGGTGCTGGCCGAGTTCGTGCGCCGCTATCCGGCCATTTCGCTGGAACTGGACTTGTCGGCACGCCGCGTGGATTTGCTGGAAGAGAACTTCGACCTGGCCATCCGCATGGGCAACTTGCCCGACGACGCCAGCCTGGCCGCGCGCCGCGTGGCGTTCAGTACGCTCGCCCTGTATGCCTCGCCGCAATACACGAGCGTGCACGGCTTGCCCGAGCATCCCGACGACCTGTATGGCCACGATTTGCTCAGCTTGCCACGGGCCGTGCATGGCCTCGTGCACTGGACTTTGATCCGCGGCAAGACGACGTGGGAGCGCGATTTGCCCGTGCGCCTGCTGGCCAATTCGCCGGAATTGTTGGTGCGCATGGCGTGTACGGGCGTGGGCATCGCGGCCAGCACGGACCGCTTTGCCAAGGCGTATGTGGCGACGGGGGAACTGGTGCGGGTATTGCCGGAGTGGAGTTTTCCGCTGGTCACGGGCTGGGCCGTGTTTCCCGGCCGGCGTTTGATGCCGGCCAAGACGCGCGCGTTTCTCGACTTGATGGAGGAAATGTACCAAACCGACGCGCCCGTGTAGGCGCGCGTCTTGCTGCCTTATTTGGGCAGCTTGCCCATGACTTCGCCCAGCTGCACGGGGCCGGCCGGTTGCCAGTTGGCATTGAACGTCACGGTATCTTTCGGGAACAGCATGACGACGGTGGAGCCGAGCAGGAAGCGGCCCAGCTCTTCGCCCTGCTTCAGCACGACATTGTCGTTCGCATAGCTCCAGTCGCGTACCTGGCCTGTGCGGGGCGGGTTGACGACGCCGTGCCAGACGGTGGCCATGCTGCCGACGATGGTGGCGCCCACCAGGGTCATGACGAAGGGGCCGTTGGCCGTATCGAACACGCAGACGACCCGCTCGTTGCGGGCGAACAGGCCGGGGATGCCGCGCGCCGTCGTCGGGTTGACGGAGAACAATTCACCGGGCACATAAATCATGCGCGTCAGGCGGCCGTCGCAGGGCATGTGGATGCGGTGGTAGTCGCGCGGGCTCAGGTACAGATTGGCGAAGCTGCCGTGTTCGAACTGGGCCGCCAGGGCCGCATCGCCGCCCACCAGGGCCGTGGTGCTGAAGCTGTGGCCCTTGGCCTGGAATATCTGGTCCCTGTCGATCGTGCCGAACTGGCTGATGCGGCCATCGACGGGGCAGACGTAGTCGGCCTGGGCCAGCGGACGGGCATCGGGGCGCAGCGCGCGCGTGAAAAAGTCGTTGAAGCTCGTGTAATGCGTGATGTCCGGGTCCAGCGCCTCATCCATGTTGACGTTGTAGCGGCCGACGAACCAGCGGATCAAACGCGTCGTCATGGCGCCGCCCTTGGCGCCGGCGATCCGGCCGGCAAAATTGGTCAACGCTCCCTTGGGCAGCAGATATTGAGGCAAAACGGCAAGACGGTCAGACACGATGGGAAGCCTTTGACGGGGTGATGGGAACAATGATGAAAACGCATTATAGCGGCGATGTGGCGCGCAATGATATGTACCGTATGCAAGGGGGTGTAGTACAGCCGGCCGCCGAATTTAATTTGCCATAGGAAATATTTTCAGGAAACTGTGTCACTCGGAAAAAATTACAGCACAATACAGCGGCCTGTTTTTTAGCTTTTAGCCATTTTTATTCAGCCAACTTTTTTAGCCAGGTCATGATGCCACGCCGTTGCCTTCGCCTTACCATCCTTTGTTCCTCCGTGTTACTTGCCTGGAATGCCCAGGCCCAGCAATCCGAAACGCCCGCCGCCACTGACGCCGCCGTGCCGCTGAAGGCCGAGAAGGCCGAGAAATCCGCCGCTCCCGCCATGCAGACTGTCGAAGTCAAGGGCAGCGGCTATGATCCGCGCCGCGACGATACGGCCAGCAAGATGGTTGTTGGCAGCGAGGAAATCCTCAAGTATGGCGACACGAATGTCACCGACGTGCTCAAGCGCCTGCCCGGCATTACCGTGTCCGGTGCGGCCGGACGCTCGGGCGGCGAAATCCGCATGCGCGGACTGGGCAGCGGCTACACGCAGATATTGCTCAATGGCGAGCGGGCGCCGGCCGGTTTCTCGCTCGACACCCTGTCGCCCGACGTGATCGAACGCATCGAGATTTTGCATGCTGCCAGCGCCGAATACAGCACGCAGTCGATTGCCGGCACCATCAACGTGGTGCTGAAAAAAGCCGTCAAGACGGCGCAGCGCGAACTCAAGCTGGGCGTGCAGGGCAGCGACGTGAGCTTTTCGCCCAGCGTCAACGTGCAATTGTCCGACCGCGACGGCAATTTCTCGTATTCGCTGGCCGGCTCGCTGTTCCGCTACGATTACCATTACGACAATCCGGGGCTGGAACTGGGCTACGCGCCCGATGGCCGGCAAAACCTGCTGCGCCGCACGAACGGCACGGGCGATGGCCGCCCGGAAGGTATCAACCTGTCGCCGCGCCTGAACTGGGTGCTGGCCAACGGCGACAATGTGACGGCGCAATTCTTTTTCAATGGCGGGCGCTCGAACCACCGCAATTTGAGCCGCGCGGAAACGGAGCAGGGCGTGCGCCCCGACTACGACAGCAATACGGGCAGCTCCAGCAACCACAATGCCTTCGGCCGCAGCGACCTGACGTGGATGCACAAGCTGGCCGCCGGCGCCAGGCTGGAACTGAAAGTGGGCGCCTCGGCCGCCCGCAATACGTCCGACAGCCTGCAGCAGGGCTTTATCGATGGCAGTGGCCTTGCCCTCGAGCGCAAGGTGGGCGTGAAGGCAACGGAAAACGGCGTCAGTTCGACCGGCAAGTATTCCACGCCCCTGCTGCCCGGCCATGCTCTGTCGATGGGCTGGGATGGCGCCTACACGGAGCGCGAGGAATCGCGCCGGCAGCGCGAAGCGGCCCTGGGTGCGCGTCCTCCCGTCAACAGCGATGAGGGTTTCGACGCCACGATCAAGCGCCTGGCCCTGTTCGTACAGGATGACTGGGAAATCACGCCGCGCTGGTCCATGTATGCGGGCGTGCGCTGGGAAGGCATCGACACGCGCAGCGCGGGCGACACCTATGACGAAGTGCAGCAGCGCACCAGCGTGTGGAGCCCGCTGCTGCAAACCCTGTGGAAGTTGCCTGATACCAAGGGCGACCAGGTGCGCCTGGCCCTGACGCGCACCTACAAGGCGCAGCCTACGTCAAGCCTGATTCCGCGCCGCAATACCTCGACCAACAATAGCCAGACGGACCCCGACCGCGAAGGCAATCCGTATCTGAAGCCGGAGCTGGCGCTGGGCATCGATGTGTCGTACGAGCACTACTGGGCCGAAGGCGCCTTGCTCAGCGCGCGCGCCTCGGCCCGCCGCATCGATGGCTACACGCGCCAAGGCTTGCTGTTCATCAATGACCGTTGGGTCTCCACGCCCGTCAACGATGGCCGCGCCAATACACAGACACTGGAACTGGAAGCGAAGTTCCCGCTGCGCGCCGTGCTGGCAGCGCCTGTGCCGGCCATCGACCTGCGCGCCAGCGTCAGCCGCAACTGGTCGCAGGTGGAGCAGGTGCCGGGGCCGGACAACCGGCTCGACCAGCAAACGCCCGTCAGCGGCAACTTCGGCCTCGACTACAAGACGCCCGATGGCGTGCTGACGACGGGCGGCAGCTTCAACTTCCGCAATGGCGGCCCCGTGCGCATCACCGAGCGCCAGAGCGCCTATACGTCGCCGCGGCGCGACCTCGATATTTATGCGCTGTGGAAGTTCGATGCGAAGAACCAGCTGCGCCTGGCCGTGTCGAACCTGCTGGCGCAAGACTTCGAAAGCACCACCACGTATGCGGATGCCAGCGGTACGATCACCCGCAACAGCATTTCACCGAGCTCGCCGCAGGCGCGCGCCACCCTGGAAATGAAGTTCTGATCGTGACGTTCCCGCACTGAAAACCCCGGCCAGCCTCCCCGCTGGCCTATAATCTCGGCAATCGCGCGCGCGGCCGGTCCGTGCGCGCCACCTTTTCATTTGCCAAGATTGCTTTCCCCATGACGTTTTCCTCCCTCGGCCTGATCGATCCCCTGGTCCGCAAACTCGATGAGCTCGGCTATGCCAAGCCGACCCCCGTGCAGGCGCAATCGATTCCTGCCGTGCTGGCCGGGCGCGACTTGATGGCCGCCGCCCAGACGGGCACGGGCAAGACGGCAGGCTTTGCCGTGCCGCTGCTGCAGCGCCTGACCCTGGAAGGCGTGGTGGCGCCCCAGTGCGTGCGCGTGCTGGTGCTCGTGCCCACGCGCGAACTGGCCGAGCAAGTCTATGCCAGCTTCCGCAGCTATGGCGGTAACTTGCCGCTGCGTAGCTTTGTCGCGTATGGCGGCGTGCCCATCGAGCCGCAGATCAGCAAATTGCGCAAGGGCCTCGACGTGCTGGTGGCCACGCCGGGCCGCTTGCTGGACTTGCAGACGCAGGGCGCCGTCAAGTTCGAGCAAGTGCAGACGCTGGTGCTGGACGAGGCTGACCGCATGCTGGATCTGGGCTTCGAGCGCGAACTCGATATATTGCTGATGACCATGCCCAAGCAGCGCCAGACCCTGCTGTTCTCGGCCACCTTCTCGGACGCCATCCGCGCCATGGCGAAAACCATGCTGAAGGATCCCGTCTCGGTCGAGGTGAGCGCGCGCAACAGCACCGTCAAGGCCGTCAAGCAATCCGTCATCGTGTGCGACAAGAAGCGCAAGCCGGAACTGTTTTTGCACTTGCTGAAGAAAATGCGCTGGGGCCAGGTCCTGGTCTTCGTCAAGACGCGCAAGGGTGTCGAGCTGCTGGTGAACACCTTGCTGGAGCAGGGCGTGCGCGCCGATTCCATTCACGGCGACAAGACGCAGCCGAACCGCCTGCGCGCGCTGGCCCGTTTCAAATCTGCCGAGGTGCAAGTGCTGGTGGCGACCGACGTGGCCGCCCGCGGCCTGGATATCGACCAGTTGCCGGTCGTCGTCAATTTCGACTTGCCCACCGTGGCGGAAGACTATATCCACCGCATCGGCCGCACGGGCCGCGCGGGCGCTTCGGGTGCAGCCATTTCGCTTGTGTGCGCCGATGAAGTGGAGCTGCTGTCGGCTGTGGAAGCGCTGACCCGGCAAACCCTGAAACGCAACGAGGAGCCCGGTTTCGAGGCGGAACACCGCGTGCCGGGCACGTCCGCCGGCGGCACCATCCAGAAGAAGGCCGTGAAAGTGCTGGCGCCGAAGGCGGCGGAGCGGGCCAAGAAAAGGCGCTTCTACAAATAATCAGGGGCGCCAGGCGCGCAGCACGGATATGCCATTCGTGCCATCATGCGCTTATGACCTCGATACCTTTGTTCCCGCTCAATACGGTGCTGTATCCCGATGGCTATCTGCCCCTGCAGATCTTCGAGGTACGCTATCTGGACATGATACGCAAATGCATCATGGGCGAGCAGCCGTTCGGCGTGGTGCAGCTGCTGGATGGCACGGAAGTGCGCAAGCCGGGCCATCAGGAAACCCTGGCGCCCGTGGGCACCCTGGCGCGCGTCATTGACTGGGCCGCGCCCTTGTCCGGCTTGCTGCAAATCAAATGCATGGGCATGCAGCGCTTTCACATCGTTTCCAGCGAACAGCTGAAGCACGGCTTGTGGATGGCGCAGGTCGAAACTTTACCGCCCGATAAAACCATTCCCATTCCGCAAGAGCAGCAGAACGTGGCCGACGCGCTCGGCGCGCTGATCCGCACCCTGCAGGAACAAAAGATCCCGCCCGACCAAATGCCCTTGCAGCCGCCATACCGGCTCGACGAGTGCGGCTGGGTGGCGAACCGCTGGTGCGAGCTGCTGTCCCTGAGCGCCATGCAAAAGCAATTGTTGCTGAGCCAGGACAATCCCGTGCTGCGCTTGGAACTGGTGCAGGATATGCTCACGGAAAATGGCCTGCTCGAAGAGTAAAACATCCCAGGCCGCATGCTTGCACAAGTTCCGTTGTGTAATTGCAATTTCTATTGAGAAATACTTTACGCTTTGCCGCCGCTGGCATAAGATAATGCCCCTGGGCAAGATTGCCCTGGGCAACATTCAAGAGTACACGACATGGCAAAAGTAAGCGCGGAACAGATCAATGCGGCAATGGAAGCGATGGCGGGCGAAGGCCAGGCCATCACGGTACGCGCCTTGCGCGAACGACTGGGCAACGGCGCCTGTCTGGGCACCATCAGCAAGCTCTTGCTGCGCCGCAAGGCAGGCGCGCAACGCCAGATCGCTGCCGCCGCCGAACTGTCGCCCGTGCTGCAGCAAGCCATCCTCGATTATGTAGGACAGGAATTAAGCGCCAGCCACAGCGCGCATGAAGCCGAGATGAATGACAATCAACAGGAATTGATGGACCTGGCCAGCGAGAACGAGCGCCAGCAAGAGTTGCTCGACCTGCAGGCGGGCGAGCTGGAAACCTTGCGCGAGGAGCTCGAGCGCGAACGGCAAGTGGCGAACCAGGCACGCACGGACCTGGCCAAGGCGCAACTGCGCCTGGAAGGCTTGCCGCGCCTGGAAGAGGCAGCCGAGCAGGCACGCATGGATCTGGCCAAGGCGCAATTCAAGCTCGAAGGCATCCCGCGCCTGGAAGAAGCGGCCGAAGCGGCGCGTGCCGAACTGATCCAGGCCCAGTTGAAGCTGGAAAGCCTGACGCGCGTGGAAACGGAACTGGCGGCCGCGCGCCTGGAACTGGAAGCGGAACGCGAAGAGCTGGGTGAAACGCGCGCCGAGCTGGACGAAGAGCGCACCTTGCGCATCAAGGCGCAGCAGTTCATCGTCGATCCGATATTCAAGACCCCTGTCTGAGGACACCTGACCAAACCTGCTGCGCGTCGCGCTTTGCGGCCTGCGATGCTCACCGTACTGGAGTACGGTTGCGCTTCTTAGCCACAAATCACTGCCGCTCGCGACGGTTTTGTCAGGTGTCGAGACGTCGGGGGGAATAGGTCATGCGGGCCTTGCTGGCTTAAAATGGCGCACTGTCGCGCCATGTCGTGCGACGCCTTGATCGCAAAGAAGGTTTATGCCCGTAGAAAAGAAAGTGCCGCTCCCGCTTGCGGCCACGCCCATATCGCCGCGCGCGCTGCCGCCCCGGCCGCCAGCACAATTCAGTTCGCCCGAAGCGGCCCTTGCGCGCAAGCAGGCACGCGAGGGCAAGGATGCGCAGGTGCGCGGCGTCACGTCCATCGACGCCATGCGCGAGGCCATCAAGCAGGCGGCGCGTGACTTGCCGGCCATCACCGAGGTGCCGCGCCTGGCCATGCTGGACGCCGCCGCCTTTCGCGCGCGCGCCGCGCTGGGATTGCCCTTCCTGATGCGCGGGCTGGTGCAGCGCTGGCCCTTATCCAAGCTGGAGCCCGAAGTCTTGCGCGAGCAATTCAGCCATGTGCCCGTGCGCGCGCGCGTGGGCGACTACATCAACACGGCATTCGCGGCAGACCGCGCCATGCAGGACATGTCGATGGGGCAATACCTGGACCTGGTGGCGGAGGGCAAGTACGCGCTGCCGCCATACCTGGGCAACCTGGAATTGCGCGAGCTGAACCGCCTGTGCCACTGGCCCACATATTTTGACAAGATGGGCCCGCCGCGCTTCTGGGTGGGTCCGGGCGGCACGGTCACGCCCTTGCATTGCGATTACGACGACAATATCTTCGCGCAAGTGTGGGGCCGCAAGCGCATCTTTTTATCGCCGCCGCACCACGACGTCTTTCTCTATCCCAGCGAAGCGAACGCCATTCTCTTCGGTTCACCGTTCGACCCGGAAGCGCCCGATTTCGAACGTTTTCCCCTGGCGCGCCAGGCCAGCATGATCGAATGCATCGTGGAGCCGGGCGACATGCTGTACGTGCCTGCCGGCTGGTACCACCAGGTGCGCGCGCTGACGTTTTCCCTGTCGTCGAACCGCTGGGCCAGGGCCGTGCCGCTGGCGCTGCATGCAGATGCGGCGCTGCGGCGGGACGTGGAATAAACCTTATGGCTGCACGGCCTTGCCTGCTGCGCGCACACGGCGCTTGGGCCGCCACTCGCTGAGGATGCCCGCACAAATGATCAATATCGCGCCCACGATGGCCAGGGCCGGCAGGCGCTCGCCGGCGATGCGGCCGATCACGCCGGCCCACACGGGTTCACCCGCGTAGATCAGCGTCGCTTTCGTGGCGGAAATGCGCTTTTGCGCCCAGTTCATCACATATTGGATCAGTGCGCTGGCGCAGCCCAGTGCCAGTACGCTGAGGATGAAAGTCTTGCTGAGGACCGGTGGCGCTTCGCCCATGACGGGCATCAGCAGCAAGGCGATCAATGACGCCGTGGCCAGTTGCACGATGGTCACGCGCAGGATGTTCAATTGCGGCGAGACGCGGCTGATGAGGATGATTTCCAGGGCAATCGCGATGGCACCCACGGCAGTGATCAGTTCGCCCGTGCCGAAGCCCATGCTCAAGCCATCCGTGCCGGTGAGCAGCAGCAAGCCGGCGAACGCCAGCACGACGGCCGCCCATACGGCAGGGTGGGGCCGCTGCTTGAAGGCCAGCCATTGCACCAGCGGCACGATGGGCACATAGAAGGCTGTGATGAAGGCCGACTTGCTGCTCGTGATATACATCAAGCCATAGGTTTGCAGCGCGTAGCCGCCAAAGATGCTCACGCCGATGGCCATGCCTGTCAACAATTCGGCCTTCGTCAGGTGGCGCAGCTGGCCCCGGCAAATCAGGGCGCCGATACTGGCGGCCACGGCAAAGCGGGCGGCGACAAACGCCAGCGGGCCGCTGACCGTCACGGCATGTTGCACGACGAGAAATGTGCCGCCCCAGATTAAGGTGATGGCGATCAGGGCCAGTTCGGGCAGGCCGAAGGCGGGCTGGGGACTTGCGTGTGTTTTCATGGGGCGCTATGCTATGAGCAAAATATTTCCCATCATCATAGGAGCAATATATTGCGCAGTCAAGCCGAGACCGGTGGCGTGCTGGCACACCTGGCCACCAATCTGCGGCGCTTGCGCCTGGCCGCCGGCCTCAGCCAGGAAGAGCTGGCGCGCAAGTCGGGCCTGAGCCGGCGCATGGTCAATGGCGTCGAGGCGGGCAGCACCAACATCAGCCTGGCCAACCTCGACCATGTGGCAGCCGCCTTGGACGTGGCCTTTGTCGACCTGGTGCAGCCGCCGCAACAGCCGCACGACAGCCTGCGCGTGCTGATGTGGCAAAGCGCGTCGCAAGCCAGCCAGGCCGTGCTGCTGGGTGCCGCGCCCGCCAGCCGCCAGGTGGAACTGTGGGCCTGGCGCCTGGCGCCTGGCGAGCGCTACGACGCCGAACCGGACCCTGCCGGCTTCAGCGAAATGATCTACGTGCTGGAAGGCGAGCTGCAGCTGGAACTGGCGGCCGGGACGAGAACGCTGGGCACGGGCGATTTTTTCGTGTTCAGCAGCGCGCAAGCATATGCCTATGTGAATGCGGGCGAGTCCACCTTGCGCTTTACGCGCAATGTGGCCAGCTGACAGCGCGGTTACGGCCGGCCGCAGCCCACCAGCAACAGCATCGGCCGCTCGCGCTCTTCCGCCAGCGCCGGCTGTTGCGTGACCTGTGCGTCGGTGGGACCCCATTCTTCCACATGTTCCAGCTGGAAACCGGCGCGTAGCAGCGCATTGATGGTCGTGCCGAGCGTGCGGTGCTGCTTGATCACGCCTGGCGCCAGCCAGTCCGACACGCGCGGGCCTTGCTGCTGGTAGCTGTCGACGGGCCAGCGCTTGCGGCCTTGCGCGTCCGTCAGCCAGCCCGGCTGGCGCGGGGCCATGAAGATCGGATGCTCGATGGAAAACACCAGCTTGCCGCCCGGTTTCAAGCCGTGGCGGATGGCAGCCAGCAAGGTGGTGAAATCCTCGATGTAGTGAAACGCGAGCGAACTGTAGACGAGGTCGTAGCTGGCGGGCGGCAGGGCCAGTTGTTCCAGGTCCAGCCGGGCATAGCTGACGGCCGCGTGCTCACCCATGCTGCATGCCTGCGCCAGCATCTTTTCCGACACGTCCACGCCCAGCACCTGCGCCGCGCCAGCGTCGGCTGCCCAGCGGCAGAACCAGCCATAGCCGCAGCCCAGGTCGAGCACGCTTTTTCCTTGTATCTCCGGCAGCATGGCGCGCAGGGCTGGCCATTCGGGGGCGCTGTCGAGTCCGCCGACGGAGCGGGGCAGCTGGCTGTAGGCCGTGAAGAAGGCGTCGTTGTCGTAGATGTTCTGTGTCATGTGTCGATATCCTTGTGGACGGTGCGCTTGGCATGCCCGCCCCGTTGCGCCCGGTAAATGCCCGCGTGGCCGGAAAACAGATAGGCCACGACGCAGGCGATGGCCGCATACACGCCGATCTCGGCGCCGAACAGTTCCATGGCCATCAGGGTCGAGGCGATCGGTGTGTTGGCGGCGCCCGCGAAGACGGCGACGAAGCCGATGGCGGCCAGCAAGGTGACGGGCTGGTGCAGCAGCGGGCCCAGCGCATTGCCCAGGGTCGCGCCGATGAAGAACAATGGCGTCACTTCGCCGCCCTTGAATCCTGTGCCCAGCGAGACGATGGTAAACGCCATCTTGCCCAGGAAATCGTATGCCGGCAGCGGTTCCTTCAGCGCGTCGACGATGGTGGGGATGCCCAGGCCGATATACTGGTCCGTGCCGATCAGCCACACGGCGATGGCGATGATCACGCCGCCGGCCAGGGGGCGCAGCGGGGCGTAGCGGATCCAGCGCTTCATCAGTCCGCTCAAGCCGTGCGTGGCCTGCGCAAACACGTTGCCGGTCACGCCGAACAGCACGCCAGCGATCACCATGGCGGACAAGGTCCAGGCGGAGATGGCGGGGATCAAAGGCACGGCGTAATGCGTGTGGTGAATGTTGAATAACTGCCCCCACAGCAAGCCCACCTGGTCGGCGATGACGGCAGCTAGCAGGCAGGGTAGCATGGCTTCGTAGCGCAAGCGGCCGATGGCCAGCACTTCCAGGCCGAAGAGGGCGCCCGCCAGCGGTGTGCCGAAGACGGAGGCAAAGCCGGCGCTGATGCCGGCCATCAGGATGATTCGGCGGTCTTCATTGTTCAGGCGAAACCTGCGGGTCAGCTGGTCGGCCAGCGCGCCGCCCATCTGCACGGCAGTGCCTTCTCGCCCGACGGAGGCGCCAAACAAATGCGAGATGACGGTGCCGCCCAGCACCAGCGGCGCCATGCGCAAGGGGATGATTTTTTTCGGGTCGTGGATTTCATCGATGAGGAGGTTCGCGCCGCCTTCGACACTGCTGCCATAGCGCAAATACAGCCAGCCGACGGCAAAGCCCGCCACGGGCAGCAGCCAGATCAGCCAGACGTGCGCCCGCCGCGTAGCGGTTGCCCATTCAAGGGCGAACAGGAAGCCGGCCGAAGCCGATCCCGCCAGCACGGCCACAACAAAGGCCAGCAGCAGCCATTTCAGCAGATGCCGCAAGAGGTCGGTAAGGGCGCTAAGACGCTGCATCGTGCATCCAGTCAAGGCTATGGGTGGGATTCCTTACAGGCCCAGTTCCGCCACCACCGTTTGGCCGATGGCGCGCTGCTCGGCCAGGATGACGCGCAGGTGGTGGGGGCGCGTCTTGACATTCGTCATGACCACGCGCAGCACGTTGGTCGGGCCGGGGTAGCGCGTCGATTCCAGTACCGTGCGCGAGACGAAGCTGTGGCCTTGCGCCTTTTGCCGGTTCTGCAGCTTGGCGTTCAAGGTGTTGAGTTGCTTGTTCAGTTCGGTCGCCGCCTCCACTTCGCCGTCGGCCAGCAAGCTTTCCATGCGCTGGCGCAAGTGCGCGGGCACGTAGCGGTAAGTGAGAATGAAGGTGTCGGAGCGCGTGACGAGTTCGAAATCCTGCTGGTCGGCCAGCAAGTCCTGCAACTGGCCGGACAGGGTGGCCGCCTGCTGCAGCAAGGTCGTGTAGCCGGACACACCGAGCACCTTGAACGAGGTCCACAGTTTCAAGGCATCGAAGCGGCGCGAGCCTTCCAGCGACGTCTGGCCCAGGTCGCCCGAATTGTCGCGCAAGATGTAGTTGGCATTGTGTTTCAGCAAGTTCAGGCTGGCGCTATCCTTGAACAGCACCATGCTTTGCGCCATCGGCACCCACAGCAATTTATGCCCGTCGATGACGACGGAATCGGCCAGGGCAATCCCGTCGTACAGGGCGCGGTACTGTTCCGCGATCAGGAGGGCGCCGCCCCAGGCCGCATCCACGTGGAACCAGATGCTTTCCCGCGCGGCAATGGCTGCCATGGCGGCCAATGGATCGATGGCGCCCGTTTCCGTCGTGCCGGCGATGCCGATCATGGCGACGACCTTGATCTTGCGCAATTTTAAGTCGGCAATGGTCGCTTCCAGTGCGGCGATATCGATGCGGTTGTCGCGGTCGACGGCCACCAGGTGCAAGGCGTTTTCGCCGAGGCCCAGGGTCGCCAGCGCCTTTTTCACGGAGTAATGGCTGCGGGCCGAACCGATCACGGCCAGCCCCGCGTAGCTAGAATCCTGCATGGCGGCAAACAGGCCCCGTTTGCGCGTGCCGGGCAACTGCTGTTCCAGCGCCACGGCCAGGGCCGTCAAGTTGCCCATGGTGCCGCCATTGACGACATTGCCCAGCGCGCCGCTGGTGGCTGCCATCGCCTGCGCGTAGACGCTATCGGCCTGCTGGTACACCTGGCGGTGCAGCCAGCCGAGGATCTGCTTTTCGATCAGGGTCGACACATACGCCGTCTCGATCTTCACCTGGTTCTGGTTCAGGGTGGCCGTAAACGCTTCGGCAAGCACGCTGATCCAAGGCAGGGCCTGCGTCATGTGGCCGATGTATTGCGGATGGTTCAGCTGGGCCGTATTGGCCAGCACGGTGGTGTCGAGTTCTTGCAGGAATTGCGCCACGGGCATGCCGTGCGCGGGCAGGCAAGTATCGGACAGTTGCGTCAGCAATTGCGCATACGGCGTGTGCGGATAGGGCGTGTCGCGTTCGGCGGCCAGCCAGCCGCCCAGCATGCCCAGCGCCTGCTGCAGCGGCGCGGGCGAGCATTGCAGCGCATCGATGGAAAAATGCTGCTGCAGCAGCTGTTCGATAGGGGTATCGGTCATGGCGCGTTGTCTTCTCTACGGATTGCTGATGCCACGGTGACAAACGAATTGCGCCCAGGCGAAAGCGGGATTTTACCCGACTCCGCCTGGGCGCATCAGTTTGCTATATCAGTTTGCTATGACTGCTGGTGATCAGAAGTAGTTCAGGCCCAGCGCCGACTTGACTTCATCGGCCGTGCGGGCCGCCACTTCGCGTGCCTTGAAGGTGCCTTCCTTCAGCATCTGGATGACCTGGCCCTTGTCCTTGGCGAATTCTTCGCGGCGGGCACGGATCGGCGCCAGCATTTCCTGCAAGACTACATCCAGGCGCTTCTTCACAATGCTGTCGCCCAGGCCGCCACGCACATAATGGGCCTTCATTTCGGCCAGCGCCGCTTTTTCCGGGTCGAAGGCGTCCAGGTAGGTAAACGCGATGTTGCCTTCCAGGTGGCCCGGGTCTTCCACGCGCAGGTGCAGCGGATCGGTATAGACTTTTTTCACGGCGGCCGTGATTTCGGCCGAGGTCGCACCCAGGTTGATGGTGTTGCCCAGCGACTTGCTCATCTTCGCCTTGCCGTCGATGCCGGGCAGGCGGCCGATGTCGGGTACCAGCGCCTTGCATTCCATCAGCACTTCGCGGTTGTACATGCGGTTGAAGCGGCGCACGATTTCATTCGTTTGCTCGATCATCGGGATCTGGTCTTCGCCCACGGGCACCACGCCCGCCTTGAAGGCCGTGATGTCGGCCGCCTGGCTGGCAGGGTAGGTCAAAAAGCCGGCCGGGATGTCGCGCTCGAAGCCGCGCAGGCGGATTTCTTCCTTGACGGTGGGATTGCGCTCGAGGCGCGCCACGGTGACGATGTTCAGGTAGTAAAACGTCAGTTCGGCCAGTTCCGGGATTTGCGACTGGATGAATACCGTGGTCTTCGTCGGGTCGATGCCGACAGCCAGGTAATCGAGCGCCACTTCGACGACATTGCGGTGCACCTTGTCGATGTCTTCCATATTGTCCGTCAGCGCCTGGGCGTCGGCCAGCATGATGAATTGCTTGTAGCTGTTCTGGTAGCGGACGCGGTCGCGCAGGCTGCCCACGTAGTGGCCCAGGTGCAAGGGGCCGGTCGGGCGGTCGCCCGTCAGGATCACGGATTGCGACGCGATGGCGGCGGCCGACAGCGGCGCGGCCGGGGTATTCTCGGTGTCGGGGGTATCGGGGGTGTTAGGCAAGCTCATCAAGTTTCCTTTCGAGCCGCCTGCATCGGGGATGATCCAGGCTGAGCCTGTTACGCCACCGATCGAGGCGGCGTTGATCATAATTCACATCACTATGCAGTGGCCGCGCGAAAGTGAGCGGGACCACCAATTCAAGCAGGCGTGTTGTGAATGAATAAATTTCATGGCGTTATGGTTGCAGTTCGCACGCGTTCTGTCAAGTTTGCGCCCCGATTTATCTGCTGCGCTGCGTCAGAGGCTAGCCTTATGCGGAACTTGCTTTCCGGGTACTATTGCCGTTCGGCCACTTTTGCGTGGCATGAATCATTGGAGAACAGTATGCGCGTGTCGTCCCCCGTCCGGCTCACCGGTCTGGCTTTTGTTATCAGTTCCTTGTTTGCAGTACCGGCGATGGCGCAAACGCCGCCGATGACGCCCGATATCGGCGCCAAGCTGGTGATGCCCGACATGAATGACTACGTCAAGCGCGTGGTGATGATCCCCATGCGCGACGGCGTCAAGCTGTACACGGTGATCGTCGTGCCGAAAGGCGCGCAAAAGGCGCCGATCATGCTCACGCGCACGCCGTACAATGCGGCCCGCCGCGCCCAGCGCGCCGCCAGCCCCAGCATGTTGGTCACTTTGCCGCTGGGCGACGACACCCTGGTGGAAAACGGCTACATTCGCGTGTTCCAGGACGTGCGCGGCAAGTATGGCTCGGAAGGCGATTACGTCATGACGCGCCCCGTGCGCGGTCCGCTGAACAATACCAAGGTCGATAACGTGACCGATGCGTGGGACACCATCGACTGGCTCGTGAAAAACGTGCCGGAAACGAATGGCAAGGTGGGCATGCTGGGTTCCTCGTACGAGGGGCATACGGTGCTGATGGCCCTGGTCGACCCGCATCCGGCCCTGAAGGTGGCCATTCCCATGAGCGCCATGGTCGATGGCTGGCGCGGCGACGACTGGTTCCATAACGGCGCCTTCCGCATGCCCAGCCTGTCGTACATCGCGGGACAGACGAGCGTGCGCGGCGGCGGCGAATCGCCGGCGCTGGGCGTCTATGACGATTACGACGCCTATCTGCGCATCGGCTCGGCCGGTGACTACGCGAAAAAGTTCGGCATCGACAAGCTGACGTACACGAAAAAGCTGTTCGAACATCCGGCCTACGACAGTTACTGGCAAGAACAGGCGCTCGACAAGATCCTCGCGAAACGTCCGTTGATCGTGCCCACCATGCACGTGGTGGGGCAGTGGGACCAGGAAGATATCTATGGCCCCTACGCCACCTATTCGGCGATGGAGGGACGCGACAAGCGCAACAACCTCAATTACCTGGCCATCGGCCCGTGGCGCCATAGCGGCGTCAACTATGACGGTTCCAGCCTGGGCGCCCTGAAGTTCGACGGCGATACGGCGCGCCAGTTCCGCGAAAAAGTCATGCAGCCATTCCTCAATCAATACCTGAAGGATGGCGCGCCGGACGCGAATACGGCGCCCGTGGTGTCGTACCAGAGCGGCACGAATCAGTGGCAGCGCCTGCAGCAGTGGCCGCTGGCTTGCGAGACCTGCGACACGAAGCTGACGCCGATCTACCTGCAGGATGGCTACAAGCTGGGCTTTGCGGCGCCATCGGGCGCTGCGGATGCGGCTGAAGGCGCCTTCGATGAATACGTGGCCGATCCCGCCAAGCCAGTGCCTTTCGTGCCCCGTCCCGTGCGCCTGAACGATGGCGACGTGTGGAAGCCATGGCTGGTCAGCGACCAGCGCGGCTATGCGGACCGCACGGACGTGCTCAGCTATGTTTCCGAACCGTTGAAAACGGCCGTGCGCATCGCTGGCGCGCCGATGGTCAACCTGTTTGCCGCCACCAGCGGCACGGATGCGGACTGGGTGGTGAAACTGATCGACGTGTATCCGGATGAGGTGCCGTCGCAGCCGGCCATGGGCGGGTATCAGCTGGGCGTGGCGATGGATATCTTCCGCGGGCGCTACCGCGACAGCTTCGAGCACCCGACGCCGATCCCGGCGGGCCAAGTGCAGCGCTACCGCTTCGCCTTGCCGAACGCGAATCACGTCTTCCTGCCCGGCCACCGCATCGCCGTGCAAGTACAGTCGAGCTGGTTCCCCCTGTACGACCGCAATCCGCAAAACTACGTGCCGAACATCTTCCTGGCTGATCCAGGCCATTATAGAAAGGCGACGCAGCGCGTGTACCACGCGACAGGGGCGGCCAGCGCAATCGAGTTGCCGATGGCGCCGCTCGACGCGCGCTAGGCCATTCGCATCAGCATGGCGCCCGCCGCTATCAGGGCGATGGCCAGGTAGCGGCGGGGGCTGATTTTTTCGCGCAGGAACAGGGCCGCAATGGCGATGGCGAACAAAATCGATGTTTCGCGCAGGGCGGCAATGGCGGCCACGGGCGCCTGCGTCATGGCCCACAGGGCCAGGCCATACGAGGCGAGGGTGCCGAAACCGCCAACGGCGGCCAGGCGCCATTGCGTTTGCGCATACGCAAGCAAATCGGCGGGACGGCGCAATGCCGTCCACAGCAGCAATCCGGTTCCGTTCAAGACAAAAATCCACATCGTATAGGCGGCTGGCGCGCCGGACAGGCGCACGCCGATGCCGTCGATCAGGGTATAGCTGGCGATGACGCAGGCGTTGCCCAGCGCAAAGGCGGTGGCGCGCCCCGTGCTTTTCGGCACCTGGCCGATGGCGCTCGTGCGCGCGGCAACATACAGGCCGAGGATCCCCGCGCAGATGCAGGCGACGGCGCCCATCTGCATGGCGGACAGGCGCTCGCCGATCAGCGGCCAGCTGGCCAGCGCGACGATAAGCGGCGCGCTGCCGCGCATCAGGGGATAGGCATGGCTCATGTCGCCCGCCTTGTAGGCGGCCGCCAGCAGCGAGTAATAGGCCAGCTGCGCCACGGCCGAAGCGGCCAGGTAGGGCCAGCTGGCGGGTGCGGGAGCATGAACAAAGGGCAAGACGGCCAGTGAAATCAGGGCCGCGCCGACGGAGACGAGCACCGTGCTGAGAAAGGTATCCTTGCCGGACTTGACGATGGCATTCCAGCTGGCGTGCAGCAGGGCGGCAAACAGGACGACGGCGACGACCAGACCGGACATGCAGGCCTTAGCGGGGGCGTATGCTCAGCGACAGCAATTCCTGGCGGTGATGGCGCTGGAAGCCTTCCATCACGGAACCCGAGCGCCCCGCCTTGTCCAGCAGGTCGCGCAGGGTAGCCTGGTCTTCCGCCGTGAGGGATTTGCGCGACAGGTAGACGCCGCTCATGCCCCAAGGTAATTCTGGCAGCGCTTCCAGGCGCAAGCGGTCGGCCAGGCCATACACGCGCGCATCGTTCTGCGCCACGCCGGCCAGGATGGTGGGGCTCATGATGGTGGCATCGATGAAGCCGCTTTGCATCAGGCGCGCCACGGAGAGCGCGTCGACTTCGTAGAACAGGCGTCCCTGGCTGCTCAGCTCCTTTGCCAGCGCCTGGTAGGGCGCGCCATAGTCGTAGCCGCGCACGAGCGCCACGCGCAGTTCGCGCCGCTCGATCAGTTCCTGCATGGTGTTGATGGGCGCGCGCGCGCCCTGTAGCGAGATCAGCAGGGGGCGGCTACCCAGCATGGGGATGAACAAGCCATGCTGGTCGCGCCGCAAGGTGCTGCTGGCGGGGATCAGCAAGTCGGCCTTGCCCGCCTCGAACATCGCTTCCAGGCGCGCGCGGGGCACGGCCGTAAAGATGAAGTTGCAGCCGAGCTTGGCGCCCATGCTGCGCAGCAAGTCGGGATAGATGCCGCCGATCGTGGCGCCATTGACCACCACGCTGGCGCCGATGGCCGAGACGGGCACCTGGATGTCGCGCGAACATTGCGCGCCCGCCAGCGGCGGCAGCGCCAGCGCCAGCATGGCCACGGTTCGGCGCCAGGCGCTGGAATAAAAGTCAGTCATACCCATCCTTGCTCACCATCGAATGCCGGGCATCGGTAACGCCCCGCTGATTATCCCATTCTCGCCTATTTATTTCCCAAATACAACATTATCCCGCTGACTACTTTGTGGTGGAAACCATAAGTCTTGCCTGGCGTTGCGCCTTGAAGTAGCGCCAGGCCACCAGGATGGCCAGAATTTGCATGATCGCGCACAGGTAGAAAGTGCTGCCGATGCGCCAGTCCTGCGGCGGCAAATGGCTCACTTTGCCGAGGATCATGCTGCCCAGCAAAGGCATCATGATGATGCCCAGGCTGCTGATCGATTGCAGGGAGCCCATCAGTTCTCCCTGTTCGCTGGCGTTCGATGATTTCGAGATGATGCCTTGCAGGGCCGGTCCGGCGGCAAAGGCCAGCAGGTTGCAGAGGATCAGCGCATACATCATCCAGCCCTGCGTCGCCAGGCCGTACAGCAAATAGGTGAGGGCGCCCGAAGCCATGCCCAGCAGCGACAACCGCACCTCGCCGAAGCGCTTGATGAGTATGCCCAGCAAGCCCGCCTGCACGACGGCCGCGCACAGGCCCACGCAGAACAGGGCGATGCCATTCTGGCGCGGCGTCCAGTCGAAACGGAAATGCGTGTACAGCACCCAGGTGGTGTTGAGCATCATTTGCGCAAACGTCATCAGGCCGAAAGCCAGTACCAGGCCGCGGATTTCCACGCGGCGCACCAGCTTCAGCAGGGCGGCAAACGGATTGATGCGCGCCAGGGTGAACGGTGCGCGCGGGCCCGGCTGCAGCGATTCGGGCACGCAGAAATAGCCATAGATGAAATTGGCCGCCGACAGGCCCGCCGCCACGTAGAACGGCAGGCGCAGATCGATTTCGCCCAGCAGGCCGCCCAGCATGGGGCCGCAAATGAAACCCAGGCCGAAAGCGGCGCCGATCTTGCCGAAGCTCTTGGCGCGGTTGTCCGGCGTGGACACGTCGGAGGCGTAGGCGGACGCGACCGACATGCTGGCCGACGAGACGCCGCCGATAACCCTGCCAATGAACAGGCAGGCCAGGTTCGGCGCCCAGCCCGTGGCGAGAAAGTTGATGCCCATGCCGGCCATCGAGTACAGCAGCACGGGACGGCGTCCCACGCGGTCGCTGATGGCGCCCAGCATGGGCATGAAGATGAATTGCAGCAAGCCGAAGAGGGCTGCCATGATGCCGTACCAGAACGCCTGGGCATCCTTGCCGTCGACAAAGTTGCCGATCAGGATGGGCAGCACGGGCACCACCAGGCCGATGCCCAGCATGTCGATGAAGACGCAGACGAGGATGAAATTGAGGTTGCCGGCGCGCGCGGGCGCGGCGGGCGATGACGGGGAAGGGCTGTCGGTGCTGGTTTTATCGGACATGCATGCTTTCGGCGCGCACCCCGCGCCGCCGTGCGGCTGGCGGGGTTCAGTTGTTGGCGTTGCGCCGGCGCGTTGCAGGTTTCTGCTGACGCGCGGCGCGATAGCTGAGCCTTGCATTATAGACAGCATGGGCCATGCTGGCTATCGCCACCAGGGTTTATGTACTAATACCCCACTCGCCGGCAAAGGCGGCGCGGAAATCCGTCAGCACGGCCAGCCGCTGTTCGGCCAGCGCGCGGCCTGCCGCCGTCTGCATCTTGCCGGGCAGTTTGTCGAGCTTGGTGACGATATGGTCGAGCGCGTATGCCTTGTCGTCGAGCGGGCGATGGGCTGCCAGCGGATCGCTGCCATGCGCCAGCGCGCTATCCATGCGCGCCGCCGTGTAAAACAGGCGTGCCAGTCCCACGGCGCCCAGCGCGTCGATGCGGTCGGCATCCTGCACGATTTGCGCTTCGATGGTGTGCGGCGGCAAGTTGGCGGAAAAACTGTGCGTCTCGATGGCGTGTGCTACGCCGGCCAGTTTTTCTGATGGGAAATCCAGTTCCGCCAATTGGCGGCAAGCCAGTGCTGCCGCCTGGCGCGAGGCCAGGTGGCGCTCGGGATGGTTTTTCGGCAGGTTGACCAGGTCGTGCAGATAGCAGGCGGCCATCACGGTGAGGGCGTCCGCTTCCGCATGGTCCTGCAGCAAGACACTGGCATTGCGCCAGACGCGTTGCAGGTGGTTGATGTCGTGGGCGCTGTCGTCGCCGAGGCCGGCCGTGGCCAGCGCCAGCAGGCGTGGTTGCCATTGGGAAAGCAAGGATTGCATGGTTCGAACTTCTAAAAGGCAAAGGCCGCAAGTGTGGCATAAAACGGCGAGCTCGGCAGTGCCGGCACCTGCATTTGCGGTCCGGCGAGTGCCATGCAGCGTGCCGTTTTTGCCACGTAATTTCCCCTTTGATAACGAGGCAGGTCGGCAGACGCTCTTTTTTAGTGCATGTAAAATTTACATGGGGTAACATTGCCGCATGGAAATTAGAAGCATAAGCTAATTGCAAGAAAGCATTTGCAAAACATACAAGTAGGAGCCATGCCTTGCGGATGGCTCTTGTCACGTCCAAGGCCTGCGTGCAGCGTGCCGTGGCCTGCGCCCTTGGGCGATTTAACTAAAGGATTATCATGAGCACCATTTCCAGCGACACTGGCGCAACCGTTGCCAAGGCTGCCGAATACCTGGCTTTTACCCTGGGCCAGGAAGAGTATGGCATCGACATCCAGAAAGTCAGCGAAATCCGCAGCTATGAAACGCCGACCCGCATCGCCAACGCCCCCGAGTTTGTCAAGGGCGTGGTCAACCTGCGCGGCATCATCGTGCCGATCGTCGACATGCGCATCAAGTTCAACCTGGGCACGCCCAGCTATGACCAGTTTACCGTTGTCATCATCCTCAATATCGGCAACCGCGTCGTCGGCATGGTCGTCGACCGCGTCTCCGACGTCACCACCCTGATGCCAGAACAGATCAAGCCGGCGCCGGACATGGGCCGTTCGATCAACACGGAGTACGTGATCGGCCTGGGCACCATCGACGAGCGCATGCTGATCCTGGTCGATATCGACCAGCTGATGTCCAGCGCCGACATGGGTTTGATCGAGAAGCTGGCCGCCTAGGCCGCCAGGAAAAGTCCAGGGCGGCGTTGCCTCGCCGTACATTCGTACTGTCTTCGGCCACGCGCCTTGCCCTGAACATGTCCTGACTCCCTGGTGCCGAGAGGGTTTTTTAGAAACAATTGACCCCAAGCATTGTTTGCTTTTTCTGCAAGGCGCACGCTAGCGCATTTCCTGGCGCACGGTTCAGCCGAACCGTGCGCCAGTTTCACTTCAGTTTCACTTTTTACGCCAATTCGCTACAGCGGCCAGTCAGCGCCCGCCCATGAGCGAGATCGTCAGCTTGTTATCAGGCTGACGGCAGGGCTTTTTAGGATAGTCACATGAATTTATTACGCAACGTCAGCATCGGTGTCCGCCTCGGACTCGGTTTTGCCGTGATTTTGCTGTTTTCCATGCTCATTACGGGCATCAGCGTCTGGCGCCTGCACGACGTGGCCAGCGCCACGCGCATCATGATGGAGCAGCCGCTGGCCAAGGAACGCTATATTTCCGACTGGTATGGCCGTATCGACAGCGCCGTGCGCCGCACCATCGCCATTGCCCGCAGCAGTGATACCTCGCTCAGCGGCTACTTCGCCGAAGAATCGAAAGTCTCGTCGTCCAGCTCGGCCGAGCTGCAAAAGAAGATCGAGGCGCTGATCGACAAGCCGGAGGAAAAAGCCATGTTCGCTGGCTTGCTGGAACAGCGCAAGGTGTACATCAGCTCGCGCGACCAGGTCTACAAGCTGAAGGGCGAAGCGCAGGTCGATGCCGCCAATGACGTGTTTGAAAAGACCTTCGTGCCGGCCGCCGCCAAGTACCAGAAGATGGTGCAGGACTTGCTGGAACACCAGCGCGCCAGCATCGATACGACGGCACGCGAGATCGACGCCGTCGCCAATACCAGCCGCAACCTGATGCTGGTGCTGGCCGCGTTGGCGCTGGCATTCGGCGTCGTCTGCGCCTGGGTCTTGACGATGGGCATCGTGCGTCCCCTGCGCACGGCCGTGGACATCGCCCGCAAGGTAGCCGATGGCGACTTGACGGCGCAGATCGATGCCAGCGCCAAGGATGAAACGGGGCAACTTTTACTCGCTCTCAAGGACATGAATACCAGCCTGCTCAACATCGTCGGCGAAGTGCGCAGCGGCACGGACAGCATCGCCACGTCGTCGACGCAGATCGCCGCCGGCAACCAGGACCTGTCTTCCCGCACGGAAGAGCAGGCCGGTTCGCTGGAAGAGACGGCTTCGTCGATGGAAGAGCTGACCAGCACCGTGAAACAGAACGCGGACAATGCGCGCCAGGCGAACCAGTTGGCGGCCTCGGCGGCTCAAGTGGCCGTCAAGGGCGGCGAAGTCGTGGCGCAGGTGGTGGGCACGATGGAATCGATCAATGCGTCATCGAACAAGATCGTCGACATCATCAGTGTGATTGACGGCATCGCCTTCCAGACGAATATCCTGGCCTTGAACGCGGCCGTGGAAGCGGCGCGCGCGGGCGAGCAGGGCCGTGGCTTTGCCGTCGTGGCCTCCGAAGTGCGCAACCTGGCGCAGCGTTCCGCTTCGGCGGCGAAAGAAATCAAGACCCTGATCGGCGCGTCCGTGGAGCAAGTCAACGCGGGCAGCATGCTGGTGGCGCAAGCCGGTTCGACCATGAATGATATCGTCGACAGCGTGCAGCGCGTGAGTGACATCATCACGGAAATCACGGCGGCCAGCAGCGAGCAAAGCGTGGGCATCGACGAGATCAACCGCGCCATCGGCCAGATGGATGCCGTCACGCAGCAAAATGCGGCGCTGGTGGAAGAGTCGGCGGCCGCCGCCGAATCGATGCAGCACCAGGCGCACAACCTGGCGCAGGTCGTCAGCGTGTTCAAGCTCAATGAGCTGAATGGTGCTAAAGCGCTGAAACGCCCGGCTGCGCCTAAAACCGCCTTGCGCATCGGCACACGCTGATGGCGCCGCGGCTGCCCCGAGCAGCCGCTTTCTGCTGTCCCCCTTTTATATAGTCTGGTTCCGCTTTTTTAGGATATTCACATGAATTTGTTAAGAAACGTCAGTATTGGTGTGCGCCTCGGCCTGGGTTTTGCCGTGATTTTGCTGTTTTCCATGGTCATCACGGGCATCAGCGTGTGGCGCTTGCATGATGTGGCCATGGCCACGCGCACCATGATGGAATTGCCGCTGGCGAAGGAACGCTATATTTCCGACTGGTACGCGAAGATCGACAGCGGCGTGCGCCGCACCACGGCCATCGCGCGCAGCAGCGACACCACACTGGGCGCGTATTTTGCGGAAGAGGCCAAGCAATCGTCCGTCGTATCGGGCGAATTGCAAAAGAAAATCGAAGCCTTGATTTCCAGCCCGGAAGAAAAGGAACTGTTCCGCCTGGTGAGCGAACAGCGCAAGGTTTACCTTGATTCGCGCGCGCAAGTGTCGAAGCTGAAAGCGGATGGACAGGAAGCCGAGGCAGAAAAGGCGTTCCAGGGCATCTTCGTGCCCGGTTCGACGAAATACCTGAAAGTGGTCAACGACATGCTGCAGCACCAGCGCGCCAGCATCGACAAGACGGCGCGCGAGATCGACGAGGTCGCCAAGACGAGCCGCAATTTGCTGCTGACCCTGGCCGTGCTGGCGCTGGGCTTTGGCGTCGTCTGCGCCTGGTTGTTGACGATGGGCATTGTGCGCCCCCTGCGCACGGCCGTGGACATCGCCCGCAAGGTAGCCGATGGCGACTTGACGGCGCAGATCGACGCCAGCGCCAAGGATGAAACGGGGCAACTGTTGCTGGCCCTGAAAGACATGAACACGAGCCTGCTCAACATCGTCAGCGAAGTGCGCACGGGCACGGACAGCATCGCCACCTCGTCGACGGAAATTGCCGCCGGCAACCAGGACCTGTCCTCCCGCACGGAAGAGCAGGCCGGTTCGCTGGAAGAGACGGCTTCGTCGATGGAAGAGTTGACCTCGACCGTGAAACAGAACGCGGACAATGCGCGCCAGGCGAACCAATTGGCGGCCTCGGCGGCGCAAGTGGCCGTCAAGGGCGGCGAAGTCGTGGCGCAGGTCGTGGGCACGATGGAATCGATCAATGCGTCATCGAACAAGATCGTCGACATCATTTCCGTCATCGATGGCATCGCCTTCCAGACGAATATCCTGGCCTTGAACGCGGCCGTGGAAGCGGCCCGCGCGGGCGAGCAGGGCCGTGGCTTTGCCGTCGTGGCGTCCGAAGTGCGCAACCTGGCGCAGCGTTCCGCTTCGGCGGCGAAAGAGATCAAGACCCTGATCGGCGCGTCCGTGGAGCAAGTCAACGCGGGCAGCATGCTGGTGGCGCAAGCCGGCTCGACCATGAACGACATCGTCGACAGCGTGCAGCGCGTGAGCGACATCATCACGGAAATCACGGCGGCCAGCAGCGAGCAAAGCGTGGGCATCGACGAGATCAACCGCGCCATCGGCCAGATGGATGCCGTCACGCAGCAAAATGCGGCGCTGGTGGAAGAGTCGGCGGCTGCCGCCGAATCGATGCAGCACCAGGCGCACAACCTGGCGCAAGTGGTCAGCGTGTTCAAGCTGAACGGGCAGCAGGCCAGTGTCAGCGGATTGAAGGGAGTGAAACGTCCGGTGGCGAAAGAGCCGAAGGAAGCGTTGCGGATCGGCCGCGCCGCTTAATCCTCTGCTACCCAGCCGGTAATGGCCAGCTGGGACAGCCGGTCCGCCTCGCCATTCCTGTGGCGCGGCAGCCAGCGCAAGCTCACATCAGTAAACTGTTCCAGCAGGGCCACTACGGTGGCCCTTTGCGTTTCCAGTCCCTTGGCCCCCAGCGGCGTCGTTCCCAGCACATCATTGATCACCACCTGGCTGTCGCCGTACAGCAGCAGTTGCACGGGCGGCGGGCGCACCTTGAGTGCCGCCTGCAGCACGGCCGTCAGGGCCGCATATTCCGCGTCGCTGCTGCTGCCATAGCCGGCAGCCTCGCTCACTTCGATGCGCTCGCCGTTTGGCCCCAGCAGCAGGGCGCCTATGCCCAGCTTGCCCGGGTTCGGATGGGCGGAACCGTCGAACCAGCCGCGCCAGGCCGACGCCGGCACTGCCATCACCCGCCGCGCCGCCTGCGCCTGCTGGCGATCGCTGATTTTTTGCGCCTTGCGCTGTGCGTCGGCCGCACGCGCCTGCAGCCGCGCCGCCAGCAGGGCGGCCAGGCCCAAGCTGCCGGATGCCTGTTCCAGTATCCGCCGCAGCGCCGCGTCGCCCGCGATGCCTTCCAGCGCGGCCAGGCGGCGTGCCTGTGCCCGCTCGCTCTTGAACGCTGCTGCCAGCAATGTTTCCAATTCCTCTTGCATGGGGCTTTCCCTCATCATCGTGCCGCGAATCTACGCGAGTGCGGCACAGTCCGCAAGGCGGGCTGTTGCGATTTTGGCGGGCCAGCTTGCAACTCATAACGCGGAGTGATATAGTCTGCGTTATCAAATCAAGGAGAAAAACATGACACAGCGCGTATTGATCATTGGTGCCGGCTTTGCCGGATTGTGGAGTGCCCTGGCAGCCGTGCGTCGCCTAAGGCTGGAAAACATTGCCGCAGGCGAGATCGAAGTGGCGCTGGTGGCGCCGGAAGCCATGCTGACGATGCGCCCCCGCCTGTACGAACCGGCACCCGCCAGCATGGTGGCGCCGTTGCAGCAACTGTTTGACGAGACGGGCGTGCGCTTCATCGCCGGCAAGGTCGATGCCATTCGCAGCGACAGCGACGAAGTCGACATCGTCGCTGCCGACGGCAGCCGTTCGACCCTGGCCTACGATCGCCTGGTGCTGGCGGCCGGTAGCAGCCTGTTCCGGCCGAATATTCCGGGTCTGCAAGAATTTGCCTTCAGCACCGACCAGCGCGACGACGCGGTGGCGCTCGATGCGCACCTGCATGCGCTGGCCGCCCGGCCCGCATCTGCCGCGCGCAATACCGTCGTGGTGGCCGGCGGCGGCTTCACGGGCATCGAGCTGGCGGCCGAGCTGCCGGCCCGTCTGCGCGCCATCCTGGGCGAAGATGCCGATATCAAGGTGATCATCGTCGAGCGGGCGCCCGATATCGGCCCGGATCTGGGGCCGGGACCGCGCCCCGTGATCGAGCAGGCGCTGGCGGAGCTGGGCGTGGAATGCCGGCTCGGTTCGGCGGTGGCCGCCATCGACGCGGATGGATTGACGACGGCCGATGGCGAGCGCATCGAAGCGCACACCGTGGTGTGGACGGCGGGCGTACGGGCCAGTGCGTTGACGGCGCAGGTTCCCGGTGAGAAAGACGCCGCGGGACGCCTGCGGGTGGCGCATGATTTGCGCGTGCCTGGCGCCGGCAAGGTCTTTGCCACGGGCGACGCCGCCGTTGCCGCCACGGATGACGAAGGCAATCACACGCTGATGAGCTGCCAGCACGCCATGTTCCTTGGCCGCTCCTCGGGCGACAATGCCGTGGCTGACCTGCTGGGACTGGCCACGCGGCCCTACCGCCAACCCTATTATGTGACCTGCCTGGACCTGGGAGCATGGGGGGCGGTCGTGACGCAGGGCTGGGAGCGCAAGGTGTGGCTGACGGGCAGCGAGGGCAAGGCCATGAAGGTGGCCATCAATGGCCGTGTGATTTATCCGCCTGCCGATAGTGCCGCGGCGCTGGCCGCCGCCGATCCGGCGTTCGAGCTGTCGCTGTAGCCTTGCGGCTGCAAACGGGGAGTGCTACAGTCCCCGTTTTGCAACGGAGGAATGGCATCATGGCACATTATGGAAGCGGCACCGAGTATGGCTTGCATTGCCTGCTATATCTGGCACAGCCGCTTGCCGAGCCTGCCAGCAGCCGCGACCTGGCGGAGTTGCAGGGTATTTCCGTCTCCTTCCTGGCGAAAATCTTTCCCAAGCTGGAGAAGGCGGGCATCGTGACCGCGTCGGAAGGCATACGCGGCGGTTATCAGCTGGCGCGCCCGCCCGGCGACATCAGCGTGCTCGACGTGGTGGATGCCATCGAAGGCCCGAAACCCCTGTTCGATTGCCAGCAGATCCGCAGCCGCTGCACCCTGTACGAAGGCGAGCCGCCGGGCTGGATGACCAGCGGCGTGTGCGGCATCCATGCCCTCATGCTGCGCGCCGAGAAAAGCATGCGCGCCGAACTGGGCAAGACCACCTTGCTTGACCTGGCGCAAGGTTTTGGCAGTGTCGCGCCGGCCGGCTTTGGCGCGGATGTGCAGGGCTGGTTCAGCGGCCGCGTGCAGGAGCGCAGCGAGGCGCGCATCGCCGCCGTGCGCGGACCGAAGTCGCGCCGCATCAAGGACGATGTGGTTTGACGCTCATTTGACGCTACTTCACGGTTTCAACAGCACGGTATCGACCAGGCTGCCAATCCAGCATAGCACCAGCACGCCCACGGCCACCGTCATGGCGGGGCCGTCATTGGCGGACAGGGCATCGACTTTTTCCACGATCAGCTGCACGTCGAAGGGCAGGGCACCGCTGTCGATCTGTGCCATTATCTGGTCCAAACGTGCCATGATCTGGCGCACGACGATCACCAGCGCGACCAGGGCCGGTACGAGGAAGAGGCAGCCGCGTGCCTTGCGTTGCAATACGAAATGCCCGCTGCCGGGAAAAACCAGGGCCGACAGCAGCAGGGCGAGATTACGCTTGGAAGGAGGGGAGCCGCTCATGCGTGCCTTGTGTGGGTGGAAGAGCGGCTCATCATACTATTGCCAGCCGAATTTGCGCAGATACACGCGTTTCATGAACGTCGTCAGCACCGTGTAGCAGACGAGGATGCCCAGCAGCCAGGGGAAGTAGCCCAACGGCAAGGCCTGCAGCTTGAAGTAGGTCGCCAGCGGACCCATCGGCAGGAACACGCCCACGGCCATGATGGCGGTGGTGGCCACCAGCAGGGGCACGGACGCGATGCTGTCGATGAACGGCAGCTTGGGCGTGCGGATCAAGTGCACGATCAGGGTTTGGGTCAACAGCCCCACGACGAACCAGCCGGACTGGAACAGGGTTTGCTGCTCTGGCGTATTCGCGCCAAACACATGCCACATCAAGATAAACGTGCTGATGTCGAAGATCGAGCTGATCGGGCCGAAAAAGACCATGAAGCGGCCGATGTCGCGCGGATTCCAGCTCAGCGGCTGCTGGATCAGTTCGGCGTCGACATTGTCGAAGGGAATGGCGATCTGCGACACGTCATACAGCAGGTTCTGCACCAGCAAGTGCAGCGGCAGCATGGGCAAGAACGGCAAAAAGGCGCTGGCCACCAGCACGGAAAACACATTGCCGAAATTCGAGCTGGCTGTCATGCGGATGTATTTCAGCATGTTGCTGAAGGTGCGCCGGCCTTCCAGCACGCCTTCTTCCAGCACCATCAGGCTCTTTTCCAGCAGGATGATGTCGGCCGCTTCCTTGGCGATATCGACGGCGGAATCGACGGAAATGCCGATGTCGGCCGCGCGCAGGGCGGGCGCGTCGTTGATGCCGTCGCCCATGAAGCCGACGATGTGACCATTGCCGCGCAGGGCACGCACGAGGCGCTCCTTGTGCAGCGGGCTGAGCTTGGCAAACACGGTATTCTCTTCCGCTGCCCTGGCCAGGGTGGCGTCGTCCATGTCGTCCAGCTGCGGGCCTTGCAGCACGCCGTGCACGGCCAGGCCCACTTCGCGGCAAATCTTCGCCGTCACCAGGTGATTGTCGCCCGTCAAGACCTTTACCGTCACGCCGTGTTCCGCCAGCGCGCGCAGGGCCGGTGCCGTCGATTCCTTCGGCGGATCGAGGAAGGCCACATAGCCGATCAGGGTCAGCGCCGTTTCATCGGCCACGCCGTACACGGTTTTGTGGGGCGGCACTTCCTTGACGGCCACGGCCACCACGCGCAAACCTTCCGCGTTCAGGCCATGCGTGGTTTCCAGCACCTTGGCCAGCAGGGCCGCATCGAGGGGAATATTCACGCCGCCCAGGCGCAGATGGCTGCAGGCGGCGAGGATTTCCTCGACGGCGCCCTTGCAGATCAGCTCATGGTGGTCGTTTTTTTCGGAAACGACGACGGACATGCGGCGGCGCACGAAATCGAACGGGATTTCATCGACTTTCACGTAATCGCGGGCCAGCTGCATTTCCGTCTGCAGCTCAACATGGTCCAGGACGGCCCGATCGAGCAGGTTTTTGAGGCCCGTCTGATAGTGGCTGTTCAGATAAGCGAATTGCAGCACTTCGTCGGAGGGCTGGCCGAACACGTCCGTGTGGCGCTCGAGCACGATCTTGTCCTGCGTCAAGGTGCCCGTCTTGTCCGTGCACAGCACGTCCATGGCGCCGAAGTTCTGGATGGCGTCCAGGCGTTTCACGACGACTTTCTTTTTCGACAGTTTCACGGCGCCCTTGGCCAGAGTGCTGGTGACGATCATGGGCAGCATTTCCGGCGTCAGGCCGACGGCGACGGACAGGGCAAACAGGAACGCTTCCATCCAGTCGCCCTTGGTCCAGCCATTGATGAGGAACACGAGCGGCGCCATCACGAGGGCGAAGCGGATCAGCAGCCAGCTGACGCTGTTGACGCCCGCCTCGAAGGCCGTCGGCGTACGCTCGGTGGCCGTCACGCGCGTGGCGATGGTGCCGAAATAGGTGCGGTTGCCTGTGGCCAGCACCAGCGCCGTGGCGGCGCCGGAGATCACGTTGGTGCCCATGAACAGCAGATTGGCCAGTTCCATGGGATCTCGGCCTGCGCTGTCGGACAGCTCGGCCATTTTTTCCACCGGCAAGGATTCACCCGTCATGGCGGCCTGGCTGACGAACAGGTCTTTCGCGGAAAGCAGGCGGCAGTCGGCGGGAATCATGTCGCCGGCCGACAGTACGATGAGGTCGCCCTGCACCAGCTGACGGATAGGCAGCTCGATCTGCTGGCCGTTGCGCAGCACGGTGGCCGTATTGCTGACCATGGCTTTCAGGCGCTCGGCGGCCCGGTTCGAGCGGCCTTCCTGCACGAAGCGCAGCAGGGTCGACAAGATCACCATGGTGCCGATGACGATGGTGGCTTTCGGGTCTTCCGTCAGGTAGGACACGATGGCCAGCACGGTCAGCAGCAGGTTGAACGGATTCTTGTAGCACAGCCACAGGTGCTGGTACCAGGCCAGCGGTTTTTCATGCTCGACTTCATTGGGGCCCGTTTGCGCGCCGATGACTTGCGCCTCGGCATCGCGCAAGCCTTCCAGGCGCGTGTGCAGGCGGTTCAGGGCGCTATCGAGGTCTTCATGGGCGGCAGCCAGCAGCTGGCGCGCCAGGTGGTCGGGCACTGGGCGGGCCGTGCTGTTTTCCAGTGGCATGGCGCGCCGGCGGAAGTGGCCGGCCGTATGGCGCTTGCGCAGGAACGATTCGAATAAGCGGGTGAAGAGATTCATGGCTCTTCCTTTCACGACGAGGTGTTGACGGGCGGCGCAGCCGCAGGCAAGACTTGCGTGCCGCCAACGCAACATGGCGAGGCATGGCGCTGGCGGGCAATCCGGGTCAGTAGCCGGTCGCGATCGGAAAGAGGGGGAGAGGCGCGCAGCCGTACTGGCCGCGCGAGACGCCGCACCTTGCTCAGCAAGGCACGGAGAAAACGGAATTCCGCGTTGCTTGCTGTTTAGCTGCCGAGGCAATCACCGATATAAGATCGGCTACTGTCACTAGAACAAGTACCCACGTGGGACTCCGTAAATGAATAATGAGGGCATCTTATGGATGTGCTGCAAGAGTGTCAACTGAAGAAATCTTAGGTTTCCAAAGTGTAATGTCGTTGTGAGCAAATACGAACGTTCGATGTTAAATAATAAAGGTTGATGCAAAGAATGCGGGCGGAGATGCCCTCGGGGGCCTCTGTTCTGGCTGGCAGCGCCATTGGCGTAGATGTGAGAATGCGTGATTTTTTTCGCTTGGCAATCCGTTATGCTCGGGTACGCTGATTGGCTGGCAATAGCCATGGTAAATACCATGCATATACAGAAAAGCATTGTCTATGGAATTGATCGTTGGGGCGGTAATAGCCGGGCTTGTTGTCATGTTCTTTGTCGGCAAGCATTTTTCTAAAAAACTGCCCAAAGAAACACATTTCGAATGTGCCCGTTGCGGCACGCTTGTACGCCACACCGATCGAACCATAGCCGCCTGGCGCAACAACAAAACCACATTCTTTTGCCAGTCCTGTCATATGAAATGGGTTCATGCCAGGACGCCACGAGAGCGCGGCACTTCTCCTGCAGCTCCCATATCCGGATCCAAATCAGGATGCCTTGGCGTCGTGGTGCTTTTTGTCGCCGTTCCGCTTGCTGGCTTTCTACTGGTGCACGCATACGCCTGACCTATGTTGGGCGTGGTGTGCCTTGCCAAAAACTTCCCGCTCCTTTCACAGTGTGGCTGTCGCCGATACCGCGTCAGGCCGATTGCGCCGCCATCGCCAGCGAATCGGACAATATCTGCCACAAGGCCGCGTGGCGCTGCTGCAGCGCGGCGCCGCCCGCGTAGATCAGTTCCACGTGCAGGCTGTCGACAATGCCCAGGTAGGCTTGCGCATACAGGTCGACGCGTTGCGGCGCCAAGGCGGGTGCCAGTCGGCCCAGGCTGGCCACGTAGTGCTGCTGCAACTGCGCCAGCAAGGCTTCGTAGCCCGTGCCGACTTCGATGCGCAGGGGCGCGGGCGGCAAATACGCCGTGCGCAGCAAAAAGCGCAAATGGGCCGAGTCCGCATAGCGCTGCGCCATGCGGTCGCAGTACAGGGAGCCGGCCAGAGCACTGCCGGCCGTGGCCACCAGCGCCGCTTCATCGGCGAAACAGGCATCCATGAAGGCTTGCTCTTCGGCCAGGGCATCGGCAAAGACGTCGAGGAAGAGGGCATCCTTGCCGGCGAAGTGCGAATACAGCGAAGCCTTGCGCATGCCCGCCTGCCCGGCGATGTCGCTGAGGGACGAGGCATCGTAGCCGTGCTCCGAAAAGTGCACGACGGCGACGGCACAGATGTTATCGGCCGAAGCCGAGCGTTTTTTCATCATTGGGGTGAGTGTGAGTGAGGCGTCAGTGCGCTCCCAGGCTGCTGGCATGGACCGGATGGCCGCGCGCAGTGGCCAGGGTCAGCCATGATACCAGCAGGCCGGCCACGGTCAAGAACAGCAGCCAGGGCAATGGCCCCCATTCGGACAGGCTGGCCGCCAGCGGCGTGGCCATCGACGACAAGGTCATCTGGATGGCGCCCAGCAGGGCGGCCGTGGAGCCGAGCGCGCGCTGCTGGGAACCCATGGCCATGGCCATCAGCGCCGCTTCCGCGATGCCCAGGCCAAACAGGGCCACGAACATGCCGGGCACGACGGCGGCGATGCCCGCTCCCGCCCAGGCACCGAGCAGGGCAAGTCCCGCGCCGCCCAGCATGGCCGCGCTGCCCGTCACGCTCAACCGCGCCACGCCATACTTTGCCACCAGGCGACCGCTGGCCATCGCACCGAGCAGCACGGCCACGCCCGTGGCGCCGAACACCAGGCCGAAACTGCTGGCGGACAGGCCGAAGTCGCGCTGGTACACGAGCGACGCGCCGCCGATATAGGCAAACAGGAAAAAGAAAGTGGCCGACAGGGCCAGCGCGGGCAGCAGGAAGGCGCGGTCCAGCGCGATGCGCGCATACGTGCGGTGCATGCCTTGCGGCGAGACGCGGCGGGCGCGGGGCAGCGTTTCCGGCAGGAACAGCGCGCTATTGAGCAGGGTCAAGACACCGAGCGCGGCCAGGGCCAGCATCACGGCGCGCCAGCCGTAATGCGCGTCGAGCAAGCCGCCCACGGCCGGCGCCAGCACGGGCGCCAGGCCCACGATGGTCATCAGGAGGGCAAACAGCTGCGCCGCCTGCACGCCATCGGCCACGTCGCGCACCATGCTCATCACGACGACCAGGGTCAGCGCCGCGCCCAGGCCCTGCAGGGTGCGCGCCAGCAGCAGGGTGGTCAATTGGTCGGCCTGCGACGCCCATACGGCGGCAAGAATGTAGACGGCGATGCCGACCAGCAGCGGACGGCGCCGGCCCAGCATGTCGGTCAGCGGGCCGCACAGCAGCTGCCCGCCGCCCAGTGCCAGCAGGAACACGGTCAGGCTCAGCTGCACATTCGCATACGAGGTGTGCAGCTCGCGCGCCATGGCGGGCATCGAAGCCAGGTACATGTCGATGCCGGCCGGACCGAGCACGGCGACCAGGGCCAGGGAAGCCGCCAGCCCGAGACTGGCGGCGGGAAGAGGGGTTTTCTGCTGCATTGCGCTTCCTTTGTATCGTCAAAAAACACGGCATGGACATTGCCGTCTTTTTTATTGTACACTGACTACCTACCGATAGGTAGTCAACTCGATAAAGGCAAAGGATGACGACGATGATGAACGTAACAATGGCGGCTGCGCCGCATCTGCGGGGAGAGCGGACATGACGGAAGTGGGTATTTCGCTCAGCGGCGTCGCTGTCGCACTGCTGTTTGCCGCCTGGAGTTCGCACCGCGCCCGCTGCGAGCGGCGCGATGTCGTGCTGTTGACGATGCTGGGCACCGTGCTGGGGTTGCCGGGCGCGGCCTTGCTGGCGCTGTAACGTTGTCACGTTGTAGGTCGGATTAGCGGAGCGTAATCCGACATCGCCACAAGCGCCAACCATGTGTCGGATTACGCGCTTGCGCGCTAATCCGACCTACGTGGATGTGCAGGCATAAAAAAAGGCAGGCCGCGTGGCCTGCCTTCTTGTCGTCGACACGCCCGCGGAAGCGGGCGCCCGGCGCTTACTCTTCTTCGTACGAGCTGATCGGAGCGCAGCCGCAGAACAGGTTGCGGTCGCCGTACACGTTGTCGGCGCGGCCGACTGGTGGCCAGTATTTGCGCTGGCGCAGGGAAGCGACGGGGTAGGCGGCGATTTCGCGGCTGTACTTGCGTTCCCAGTTGTCCGACATCAGCACCTGTGCCGTGTGCGGCGCGTTTTTCAGCGGGTTGTCGTCGTGGTCGAATTCACCGCTGGCGACCTTGGCGATTTCCGCGCGGATGGCGATCATGGCGTCGATGAAACGGTCGATTTCCACTTTCGATTCGCTTTCCGTCGGCTCGATCATCAGGGTGCCCGGCACGGGGAAGCTCATGGTCGGCGCATGGAAACCGAAGTCCATCAAACGCTTGGCCACGTCTTCGTTGCTGATGCCGGTGGCGTCCGTGATCGGACGCAGGTCCAGGATGCACTCGTGCGCGACCAGGCCATCGTGGCCCGAGTACAGCACGGGGTAGTGCGGCGCCAGGCGGCGCGCGATGTAGTTCGCCGCCAGGATCGCCGTCTCGGTCGCTGCCGTCAAGCCTTCCGCGCCCATCATGGCGATGTACATCCACGAAATCGGCAGGATGCTGGCCGAGCCGAATGGCGCGGCGCTGACGGCGCCGATGCCGGCCACATCGCGCTGGTAGCCGGAGGAACGCTGGTTCGGCAGGAATTTCGCCAGGTGGGCGCCGACGCCGATCGGGCCGACGCCTGGTCCGCCGCCGCCGTGCGGGATGCAGAAGGTCTTGTGCAGGTTCAGGTGCGACACGTCGCCGCCGAACGAGCCGGGAGCGGCCACGCCGACCAGCGCGTTCATGTTGGCGCCGTCGATGTAGACCTGGCCGCCGTGCGAGTGGATGATCTCGCACAGTTCCTGGATGCCTTCTTCAAACACGCCGTGGGTGGATGGGTAGGTGACCATTACGCAGGCCAGGTTGGCGCTGTGCTTTTCCGCTTTCGCTTTCAGGTCGGCCAGGTCCACGTTGCCGTTGGCGTCGCAGCTGGTGACGACCACCTGCATGCCGACCATGTTGGCCGATGCCGGGTTGGTGCCGTGCGCCGACGACGGGATCAGGCAGATGTTGCGGTGGCCTTCGCCGCGCGATTCGTGGTAGGCCTTGATCACCAGCAGACCTGCGTATTCGCCCTGCGAGCCGGCGTTCGGCTGCAGCGAGACGGCCGCGTAGCCTGTCAGCGCGCACAGCATCTCTTCCAGTTGCGAGATCATTTCGCGGTAGCCGACCGTTTGCGCATCGGGAGCGAACGGGTGGATGTTGGAGAACTCGGGCCAGGTGACGGGAATCATTTCACTCGTCGCGTTCAGCTTCATGGTGCACGAACCGAGCGGGATCATGGTGCGGTCCAGCGCCAGGTCCTTGTCGGCCAGGCTGCGCAGGTAGCGCAGCATTTCGTGTTCCGAGTGGTAGCTGTTGAAGACGGGGTGGGTCAGGTAGGCGCTCTCGCGCGCCAGCTGCGCCGGCAGGGCGCTGGTGACGCCAGCTTCCACGCTGTCCAGGTCAGGCGCGGCAGGCGCGTTGGCCAGACCGTGCGCGAACACTTTCCACAGCAGCGCGATATCGTCGCGCGTGGTGGTTTCATCGAGCGATACGCCGACGTGGGTATTGTCGATCTTGCGCAGATTGACGCCGTGGTGCATGGCCGTCGCGTGCAGTTGCGCCGCATCGGCGACATTGATGGTCAGGGTGTCGAAGTAGCTCGCGTTGACGACGCCATAGCCGAGGGTCTTCAGGTTGGCGGCCAGCACGCCCGTGTAGCGGTGCACGCGCTGGGCGATCTGCAGCAGGCCGGCAGGACCGTGGTAGACGGCGTACATCGAGGCCATCACGGCCAGCAGCACTTGCGCCGTGCAGATGTTCGAGGTCGCTTTTTCGCGGCGGATATGCTGTTCGCGCGTTTGCAGGGCCAGGCGATATGCCTTGTTGCCTTGCGCATCGACGGTCACGCCGACCAGGCGGCCCGACATATTGCGCTTGAATTCATCGCGTGTCGACAGATAGCCCGCGTGCGGGCCGCCGAAACCGAGCGGCACGCCGAAGCGCTGGCTGTTGCCGACGACGACGTCGGCGCCCCATTCGCCCGGCGGCGTCAGCATGGTCAGGGCCAGCAGGTCGGCCGCGACGATGACCATGGCGCCATTCGCGTGCAGTTTTTCCACGCCGGCGCGGTAGTCGCGCACGACGCCGTTCACGCCAGGGTATTGCAGCAGCACGCCGAAGCAGGCGTCCAGCGACTCGATTTCAGCCGGGTCGAAGGTACGCACTTCGATGCCGATCGGCTGGGCGCGCGTCTGCACCACTTCCAGCGTTTGCGGCAGCACGTCATTGGCGACGTACAGCACGTTCGACTTCGACTTGCCCACGCGCTGGATCAGGGTCATCGCCTCGGCGGCGGCCGTGCCTTCGTCCAGCATCGAGGCGTTCGAGATGCCCATGCCGGTCAAATCCGTGATCACTTGCTGGAAGTTCAAAATCGCTTCCAGGCGGCCTTGTGAAATCTCTGGCTGGTAAGGCGTGTACGCCGTGTACCAGGCCGGGTTTTCAAAGATGTTGCGCAACACGACGCCAGGGGTGAACGTGTTGTAGTAGCCCTGGCCGATCAGGGATTTGAGTACCTGGTTCTTGCCGGCGATGGCTTTCAGGCGCGACAGGGCTTCCTGTTCCGGCATCGGCTGCGAGTACGCGCCCAGGGGCAGGGCGCCCTTGTTGCGGATGTTGGCCGGTACCAGGGCGTCGATCAGCGCGGCGCGCGATGGATAGCCGAGGGTCGCCAGCATGGCTTGCTGTTCGGTGGCAGAAGGGCCGATGTGGCGGGCGATGAAGGCATCGCGTGCTTCGAGTTGGGTCAGGCTGGTGCGGGTCATGATATAGAGGCCAAAAAAGACTGAAAAACCGGGATGCGGCGCGCGGGCGCAGCGCAGAAAAAATGCAAACGGGCCGCGATTGCGGCCCGTGAGTCAAACGCGATTACGCGCCGGTGGTGGCGCCATAGGCGGCAGCGTCGAGCAAGCCGTCCAGGGCCGACACGTCGGCTGGCTTGATCTTGAACAGCCAGTTGGCGTAGGCGTCGGCGTTGATCGATTCAGGCGAGTTGACCACGTCGTCGTTGACGGCCACGACTTCGCCGGCGATCGGCGCGTAGATGTCGCTCGCTGCCTTGACCGATTCCACCACGGCGGCGTCGTCGCCGGCGCCGTAGGTATTGCCCACGGTTGGCAGTTCGACGAAGACGATGTCGCCCAGGGCGTCCTGCGCGTACTCGGTGATGCCGACGGTGATCGTGCCGTCGCCTTCAAGGCGTACCCATTCGTGGGAAGCGGTGTACTTCAGTTCTGCAGGAATGTTCATGTGTGGCTCCAGATGGTAAGTGTTCGTTATTGATTATGGTTGTACGGTCTTGCGGGCGGCTCTAATACGCTTACGCAGCCAGGATTTTACCGTTACGCACGAAAGGCAGCTTGACAACAGAAGCGGCCAGCTGCTTGCCGCGGATTTCCACGTGCACGGTGTCGCCCACGTTCACGCCGTTCGGCACGCGCGCCAGGGCAATCGCTTCCTGCATCGTCGGGCTGAAGGTGCCGCTGGTGATTTCGCCCGTGGCTTCGCTGCCGGCGATGATGACTTTCTGGTGGGCGCGCAGCACGCCGCCTTTCTCGCGCAGGATCAGGCCCACGAATTGCGCGTTCTGGCCTTTGGCCAGCAGGGCGGCCTTGCCGATGAAGTCGCGCTCGCTGACCAGGTCGATGGTCCACGCCAGGCCCGCGTCGAGCGGGTTGACGGTTTCATCCATGTCCTGGCCGTACAGATTCATGCCCGCTTCCAGGCGCAGGGTGTCGCGCGCGCCCAGGCCCGCCGGCTTGACGCCGGCCGCTGCCAGGGCGTTCCACAGCGCTTCCACCTGGGTGGCGGCCACGCCGATTTCAAAGCCGTCTTCGCCCGTGTAACCGGTGCGCGCCAGCATGACCTCGCCGAAAGCCGTGTCCTTGACGATGACGACGTTGAATGGCTTGATGGCTTCGGAGGCGGCTTGCGTTTCCGGCAGCACTTGCCACACCTTGGCGCGGGCGTTCGGGCCTTGCACGGCGACCAGCGCCATGGCGTCATTGCCGTCGCGGCGCTGGGTGATCGTCAGGCCGCTGTTGGTGCTGGTATTTTGCTGCTGCATCCAGGCCACGTCTTTTTCCGCCGTGCCCGCGTTGACGACCAGGCGGAACCAGTTTTCATTGAAGAAGTAGACGATCAAGTCATCGATGACGGTACCTTCGGCATTGAGCATGCACGAGTACAGCGCCTTGCCCGACACTTGCAGCTTGTCAACGTTGTTGGCCAGCAAGCCGCGCAGGAAAGCGCGCACGTTCGGACCTTCGATATCGACCACGCACATATGGGACACGTCGAACATGCCGGCGTCGCCGCGCACGGCATTGTGTTCTTCGATTTGCGAGCCGTAGTTGACGGGCATGTCCCAGCCGCCGAAATCGACCATGCGGGCGCCGAGGGCACGGTGGGCGTTATTGAGTGGGGTCGCTTTGAGCGTCATGGATTCCTCGGGACGAAGGTAAAAGGGGAGTTAACAAAACATAGAATAGCCAAACACGGCTTTCCAGCGTGATCACTGACCCCCCTGTCCTTTGTACCTGAGAGATTACGGGGGCTTGCCCCGTGCGCCCCTTCGGTGGGCCGCCGGCAATAGCCGCGGCCGCTCTCCAGAGTTGAGCTGAAACGTGTCGCCAAAGCAACAGCTTCAGTTCGCCTGATCGGTCCTTTTGCCTGAGAGTTTTTGGGTAGTGCCCCTTCGGCGGCAACGCTGGTTTGCCCTCTCCCGATCAAGTGGAAGGAATATATGCCAGCAAGGTGTTTCTGTCAATCTGAAAAGACGTTGCCAGATTGCAGCAAAAGCCCCGGTTTGCGGGGCTGGCAGGGCGCTGGCCCGGTGCAAAAGGGCGCCCGGCCGCGCGGGAATGCGCTATGATGAAATCCTGGCTTTCTTGCGGGTGCCTGCCATGAACACTACACAAAGCGAGACGCAAAACAACACCGAGCAGCACGGTTACTTTACCCTCTCGGGCGACGTCAACAGTGACATGGTGCGGCGCGTCTTCAACGCCGTGGCCGACATCACGGAAGACAAGCTCACCACCGCGCACATCCTGATCCAGTCCAACGGCGGCTATGTCAGCGATGGCATCTGTCTGTACAACTTCCTCAGCAAGTTGCCGCTCGACATCATTACCTACAATGCGGGCGCCGTGGCATCCATCGCCGTCACCCTGTTCCTGGCGGGGCGACACCGCCACGCCAGCGATACGGCCCGCTTCATGGTGCACAAGTCGCATGCGACAGCCTCGCCCGGATCGCGCCCCGACGCGCTCAGCATCATCGTCGAGGGCTTGCGTGCCGACGACATGCGCACCGAGCGCATCCTGCGCGGCCACGTCAACCTGACGGAAGAGCAGTGGCAGGTGCACGCGTATTCCGACCTGCACCTGACGGCCGACCAGGCGCTGGAAGTGGGCATGATCGAATCGATCCGCGACTTTGCGCCGCCCAAGGGCAAGCGCTTGACGAATATCTGACGCGTGCCTTGCAATGCCCGGCGGATGGTTTGGCGTGGAAATTTTGTAATCGAATGTAATTCTTCGCTGCAGCACAGCAAAAGCCGCGCGGAACAGCACTGAGTCGTGGCATAGTGCAAGCTGATCATGAAATAAGTGCAGGCACGATGACTTGGTGGAATGGAATTTCTTTTGCGGCCGATATGGCCGTGATGGGGCCGGCTGGCGTGGCGATCGCCCTGTGGCTGCTCGTTTCGCGCCAGTGGCGCCTGGTACTGAGCTGGAGCCTGTGGTACGGCGGCGGTCTGGCCCTCGTGGTGCTGTCGAAGCTGGCCTTCATGAGCTGGGGTGTCGGCAGCAGCGCGCTCGATTTTACGGGTTTCAGCGGCCACGCCATGCGCGCCGGCGCCGTGTTTCCCGTGCTGATGTATGTGCTGCTGCAGCGGGCCGCACCGCGCTGGCGCCATGCCGGCGTGCTCGTCGGCGTGGCGTTTGCCGTGCTGGTGGCTATTTCCCGCGTGGTCGTCCATGCGCACAGCGTGTCGGAAGCCGTCAGCGGCTGCGTGCTGGGCCTGGCGCTGGCGCTGGGCTTCATGTGGAATGCCCGCGGCGCCGTCAATTTCGCCGTCAGCCATGCGCTGGCCCTGGCCAGCCTGGTGCTGATGGTGGTGCTCAGCTTTAAGGCCGAACCCATGCCGACCGAGCAATGGCTGCAAAAACTGGCCCTGGTGCTGTCCGGCCATGAGCGTGTTTTTTCCCGCGAAGACTGGAAACTGGCACAGGATGGCCGCCCAGCCCCATGATGCGGGGCAGGCTGGCGCCTGGCGCCACGGTTTTTTGGCCAGAAAAGCATCAGGAAATGGTATGATGAACCACTTTTTTTGCGGTGCATGGTCAGACAGCCGCCGCGATGGTGCATCTGAAGTGAATATGAACCGGGTTCACCCATAATATAACCGCCAGCATAGGCCAGGAACTCTAAAACACGTGCGTCTCTCTTCCATCAAGTTGTCGGGATTTAAGTCTTTCGTCGATCCCACCAATTTCCAGGTGCCAGGCCAGCTCGTGGGCGTGGTCGGGCCGAATGGCTGCGGCAAGTCGAACATCATCGACGCCGTGCGCTGGGTGCTGGGCGAATCGAAAGCGTCGGAACTGCGCGGCGAGTCGATGCAGGACGTCATTTTCAATGGCTCCACGCACCGCAAGCCGGCCGGCCGCGCCTCGGTCGAGCTGGTATTCGACAACAACGATGGCAAGGCCTCGGGCCAATGGGGCCAGTACGCCGAGATCGCCGTCAAGCGCACCCTGACGCGCGACGGCACGTCCACCTATTACATCAATGGCCAGCCCGTGCGCCGGCGCGACATCCAGGATATTTTCCTTGGCACGGGCCTCGGTCCGCGCGCCTACGCCATCATCGGCCAGGGCATGATTTCGCGCATCATCGAATCGCGCCCCGAAGAATTGCGCGTCTTCCTGGAAGAGGCGGCCGGCGTCTCCAAATACAAGGAACGCCGCCGCGAGACGGAAAACCGCCTGCAGGACACGCGCGAGAATTTGCTGCGCGTGGAAGACATCTTGCGCGAACTCAATGCCAACCTGGAAAAGCTGGAAGCGCAGGCGGCCGTGGCCACCCGTTTCCACGCCTTGCAGGCGGACCAGGAAGAAAAACAAAAACTGTTGTGGTTGCTGCGCAAGAACGAGGCGCAAAACGAGCAGACGCGCTATTTCCGCGAAGTGGAACAGGCGCAGACGGACCTGGAAGAGCAGACGGCCAAGCTGCGCAATGTGGAACTGACCCTCGAGCAGATGCGCCAGGCGCACTTTGCCGTGGGCGACCGTTTGCACACGGCGCAAGGCCATCTCTACCAGACGAATGCGGAAATCGGCAGCCTGGAAGCGCAGATCAAGTTCGTCATCGAATCACGCGCCCGCCTGCAGGCGCAGCTGGCGACCTTGACGGCCCAGCGCGACCAGTGGACGCAGCAAGGCGGCGAATACCAGGAACAGATCGAAGAGGCGGAATTTCATCTCGAAGAGCTGGCTGCCAAGGTCGAGCAATCGCAAATGATGGCGGAGCAGAAGGGCGAGCAATTGCCCGAGCTGGACGCCGCCTGGCGCGCCGCGCAAAACAAGAGCACGGAATCGCGCGCCCGGATCATGCAGGCCCAGCAGCAGCTGGAACTGGAATCGGCACACCAGCGCAACGCCTCGAACATCCTGGCCAGTCTCTTGAGCCGCCGCGAGCGCCTGCAGCAGGAAAAGAACAGCCTGAGTTTGCCCGACAGCAGCCATCTGGAAAACCTGAAACTGCAGCTGGAAGAAAAGCAGCAAACGCTGGAAGAACAGGGTTTCTACCTGGAAGAAGCTCTGGAGCAGCAGCCCAAATTGGAGCAGGAACGGATGGAGGCGCAGGCGCAGGTCAATGCCGAAACAGCCGCCAACGCCCAGCTGGAAGCGCGTCTTTCCGCCTTGAAACAATTGCAGGAACGGGTACAGACCCAGGGCAAGGTTCAGCCATGGCTGAAAAAGCACGAGCTCGACACCTTGCCGCGCCTGTGGCAAAAGCTGCAGATCGAAGCGGGCTGGGAAGCGGCCATGGAATCGATCTTGCGCGAGCGCACGTCGGCCTTGCAACTGTCGAACATCGACTGGGCCAAGGCATTCTTTGCCGACGCGCCGCCGGCCAAGCTGGCCCTGTATGCGCCATCCACCGTGGCGCCGCTGCCGATGCCGGAAGTGGCGGGTCTGAAACCGTTCCTGAACTTGCTCAAACTCAATGATCCGGGCTTGCGCGGCTTGCTGCAGGATTGGCTGTACAACGCCTACGCCGTGGAAGACGCGGCCGAAGCCCTGGCCGAACGCGCAAAATTGCCGCCAGGCGGCTACTTCGTCACGCGTGCCGGTCACGTGGTCACGGCCACCAGCGTGCGCTTCTATGCGGCTGATTCGGAGCAGGAAGGCATGCTGGGCCGCCAGCAGGAAATCGAGAATATCGGCAAACAGTTGCGCGCCCAGCAATTGCTGGCCGAAGAGGCGCGCGCCCGTTCCGTGCGGGCCGACGCGGCCGTGGGGGCCTTGACGCGCAACCTGTCCGACCTGCGCCTGCGCATCCAGCAACTGACGGCATCCGTGCATACCTTGCAGCTCGACGTGGTCAAATTGTCGGAAGTGGAAGCGCGTTTCAACCAGCGCAGCACGCAGATCGGCGCCGACCTGGCCGAAATCGCCGCGCAGGAAGCGGAACAGATGCAGACCAAGCTGGAATCGGAAGAAAAATTCGAACAGCTGGACATGGAACTGGGCAACTTGCAGGAAGCGCACGAAGACGGCCATACGGACTTCCTGCAGAAGGAACAACGCCTGGCCGAAGCGCGCGAAGCCTTGCGCGACCTGGAACGAAACGCCAAGGATACGGAATACGCGGAAAAAGCCCACCGCGCGAAGATCGAGGAATTGCGCCGCAACATCGCCACGGCCAGTACGCAGGCCCAGCAAGTGACTGCCAGCCTGCAGGCGGGCGAACTGGAACTGGCCAACCTGGAAAGCGGTGCGGCGGCCGACGGCTTGCAGGACTTGCTCGAACGCCGCACGACGCAGGAGCGGGCGCTGGCCGATGCGCGCCATGAACTCGATCAGATCACGCAGCAGTTGCGCCTGTCCGAAGATGCGCGCACGCAATCGGAACGCAGTCTGCAGCCGCAGCGCGACAAGATCATGGAAATGCAGCTCAAGGAACAGGCCGCGCGCCTGAACCAGGAGCAATTCGCCCAGCAATTGCTGGAGTCGGGCGCCGATGAAGCTGTCCTGACGGAAAAATTGCACCCGGATATGCGTCCCTCGTATCTGCAGGGCGAAGTGACGCGTTTGACGAATGCCATCACGGGCCTGGGCGCCGTCAACCTGGCCGCGCTGGACGAGCTGGCGCAGGCATCCGAGCGCAAGAACTTCCTCGATGCCCAGAATGCCGACCTGACGGAAGCGATCAATACGCTGGAAGACGCGATCCACAAGATCGACAAGGAAACGCGCGACTTGCTGCAAGACACGTTCGACAAGGTCAACCACCACTTTTCCGAGCTGTTCCCGATTCTGTTCGGCGGCGGCCAGGCGAAACTGACCATGACGGGCGACGAGATTCTCGATTCCGGTGTACAAGTCATGGCGCAGCCTCCCGGCAAGAAAAATGCCACCATCCACCTGTTATCGGGTGGAGAGAAGGCGCTGACCGCGACCGCATTGGTGTTTTCCATGTTCCGCCTGAATCCGGCGCCGTTCTGCCTGCTCGACGAAGTCGATGCACCGCTGGACGATTCGAACACGGAACGCTTCTGCCGCATGGTCAAGCGCATGTCCGACCAGACCCAATTCCTTTTCATTTCGCATAACAAGATTGCGATGGAAATGGCCCATCAATTGATCGGTGTGACGATGCAGGAGCAGGGCGTATCGCGCATCGTGGCGGTGGACATGGAGTCCGCCGCAAATTTTGCAACCGAGGCACAAGCAGCATGACAGACCTTCAAATTACCTTGTTCGGCGCCGGCGGCGTCTTTATCGTCGGCGTTTTCTCGTATAACAAATGGCAGGAATACAAGGCCAAGAAAAGCGTGGAACGGGCCTTTTCCACTGACCACGACGACGTGCTGATGCGCGAGGGCGATGCCCCTGCGGTGGAAACCCAGGAACCCGTCTTGCGCCAGGAGCCGCGCTTCGACGCGGCGCCCGCCGCCAAGGCCGAACCATCGTTCGGCGCGCCGCCAGCGGCCCCCGTACCTGACGCGCCCGTGCATGCGGAACCTTCGCTGGCCGATGCCGACCCTGCACCCGCAGTCCCTGCCGCGCCGGCGCAGCAGGAAGTCAGCGCCGCCAGCGAACAGGCAACCAGCCTGGTCGACCCGCTGATCGATTGCCTGCTGCCCCTGTCGCTGGAAGCGCCCGTGCGCGGCGACAAGATCCTGCCCGTGCTGCAAACCCTGCGCCTGGTGGGTAACAAGCCCGTGCACTTCATCGGCTTGCACGTGAATGGCGACTGGGAACCGATCACGCATGGCGGTGTCTACACCAAGATGCAGGGCGGCGTGCAGCTGGCCAGCCGCAGCACGGCCTTGAATGAACTGGAATACTCGGAACTGGTCACGCGCCTGCGCGGTGTGGCCGACGAGATCGGCGCCGAGCCGGAAGTGCCCGACATGATGGAAGTGATGGCCGAAGCGCGCAATCTGCACCGCTTCGTTGCCGGCCACGATGCCCAGCTGGGCGTGAACCTGCACACGAATGGCGCGCCATGGGCCATTTCCACCTTGCTGTTCGCGCTGGAAAAACAGGGCTTTGACGTGCGTCCTGATGGCCGTTTCGTCATGCCGGACGGCGATGGCGGTTATCTGTTCTCGCTGTCGACGAATGTCACCCTGGCCGAAGAAACGACGCCACGCCTGACCCTGTTGCTGGATGTGCCATGCGTGGCGCCTGCACGCGACGGCTTCGGCGCCATGGTCGCCTGCGCCAAGGCACTGGTGGGCCGCCTGGACGCGACCATCGTCGATGATTACAACCAGGCCTTGTCCGATGCGGCGCTGGCCGAGATCGCCGGCCAGGTGCAAGAGTTTTACCAGGAAATGGACGCGGCCGACATTCCGGCCGGCTCCACCCGCGCCCTGCGTTTATTTAGCTGAAGAATCCCGCAACAATGACTGATCCGATCAACCAGGACGCCACCCAGCGGAATGCCGCCCAGCGCGTCCTGGCACTCACGGCCGAACTCAATCGGCATCTGCACGCCTACCACGTGCTCGACAATCCCACCATTCCCGACGCCGAATACGACAAGCTGTTTGTCGAACTGCAGGCGCTGGAAGCAGCCCATCCCGAATTGCGCACGCCCGATTCGCCCACCTTGCGCGTGGGCGCGGCGCCCTTGCCGCAATTCGAGCAAGTCACGCACACGGTGCCGATGCTGTCGCTGAATAATGGTTTCACCGATGACGATATCGTCAATTTCGACCGCCGCGTGCGCGAAGGCCTGGACCTTGACGGTGCGGAAGTCGACTACGCGGCCGAAGTGAAATTCGACGGCCTGGCCATCAACCTGCGCTATGAAAACGGCCTGTTCGTGCAGGCGGCCACGCGCGGCGACGGCGCCACGGGCGAAGACGTGACGGCGAATATCCGCACCATTTCCGGCATCCCGCTGCGCCTGCATGGCGACAGGATTCCGGCCGTGCTCGACGTGCGCGGCGAAGTGATGATGTTCAAGGCCGATTTTGCCCGTTTGAACGAACGCCAGCGCGAAGCGGGGCAGAAGGAATTCGCCAACCCGCGCAATGCGGCCGCTGGCAGCCTGCGTCAGCTCGATTCGCGCATCACGGCGCAGCGCAAGCTGCGTTTCTATGCCTACGGCATCGGCGCCCTCGATGGTGCCGCCATGCCGATGTCGCATTCGGCCTTGCTGGACTGGTACGAAACGCTGGGCATCCCCGTGTCGAAGGAGCGCAAGGTAGTGCAGGGCGCGCAGGGCTTGCTGGCATATTACGCCGATATCGGCGCGCGCCGGCCCGTCTTGCCCTACGAAATCGACGGCGTCGTCTACAAGGTGAATGCGACGGAAGACCAGCAGGAACTGGGCTTTGTGTCGCGCGCGCCCCGTTTTGCGCTGGCGCACAAGTTCCCCGCCGAGGAAGCGCTGACGCAGGTGCTGGGCATCGATATCCAGGTGGGCCGCACGGGAGCCATGACACCCGTGGCGCGCCTGGCGCCCGTGTCCGTGGGCGGCGTGACGGTGACCAACGCCACCTTGCACAATGAAGACGAAGTGCTGCGCAAGGATGTGCGCGTGGGCGACACAGTCATCGTGCGCCGCGCCGGCGACGTGATTCCCGAAGTGCTGAGCGTGGTGCTGGAAAAACGCCCGGAACCGGCGCCGCTGCCGTTCAAGATGCGGGAAACGTGCCCCGTCTGTGGCTCGCACGTGGTGCGTGAAGAGGGCGAGGCGATTGCCCGCTGCTCGGGTGGCCTGTTCTGCTCGGCGCAGCGCAAGGAAGCGTTCCGCCATTTTGCGGGCCGCCGCATGATGGATATCGAAGGCCTGGGCGAACGTTATATCGATACCCTGGTCGAACTGGAATACGTGCATGGCTTGGCCGACCTGTACGGCCTGACCCTGGATAAACTGCTGGAAATGAAAGTGCGCGCCGACGAGCGCGACGGTTCGACGCCTGAAACAGTGCAACAAGGCAAGATTCCTACCAAGTGGGCGGAAAATCTGCTGGTCGGCATTGAGGCGAGCAAGCGCCCGCCGCTTGAACGGTTCCTGTTCGCGCTGGGCATCCGCCACGTGGGCGAGTCGACGGCCAAGACCCTGGCCGAATGGCTGGGCAGTCTGGCGTATGTACGCAAAGCGCCGGCGGCCTTGCTGCGCGTGCTGCCCGATATCGGCGGCACCGTGGCCGAATCGATAGCCGACTTCTTTGCGGAAGAAAAGAACCAGCAGGCGCTGCAGGCCTTGCTGGATGCCGGTGTCACGCCCCAGGGCGAACACGCGCCCAGCGCCAAGCTGCGCACGCAGCTCGAACAAACCACCTTGCTGGCCGCCATCGGCATCCCGAAGCTGACGGAGCCGCGCAGCAAGCAGCTGGTGGAGCGGGGCGTGACCCTGGCCAGCCTGGCTGCGCAAGGCGCCAGCTTCCACGCGGGCTTGCCCGCCGCCGTGGCCGAATCGCTGGCGCAATGGCTGGCCGATGAGGGCAATGTCAAGCTGCTTGCTCAACTGGACGCCCTGCGAAATGAATTACTGTCACAATTGCCTGAAATGCCAGCCGCTGGCGGCAAACTGGACGGCAAGACTTTCGTCCTGACGGGCACCTTGCCCAACATGAGCCGCGACGAAGCCGCGGAGCTGATCGAGGCGGCCGGTGGCAAGGTCAGCGGTTCTGTATCGAAGAAGACAGGCTATGTCGTGGCCGGTTCGGATGCCGGCAGCAAGCTGGCCAAGGCCCAGGAGCTGGGTGTGGCCATACTCGACGAGGCTGGCTTGCTGGCTCTGCTGGCGCAGGACTAATCATTCAAAATACTACAGAAGACCCATGAAAAAAATCAGAAAAGCAGTTTTCCCCGTCGCCGGCCTGGGCAGCCGTTTCTTGCCAGCGACCAAGGCGCAACCGAAGGAAATGCTCCCCATCGTCGACAAGCCATTGATCCAGTACGCGGTGGAAGAAGCCGTGGCGGCCGGCATCACGGAAATGATCTTCATCACGGGCCGCAACAAGCGCGCCATCGAAGACCATTTCGATACGGCCTACGAGCTGGAGTCCGAACTGGAAGCGGCCGGCAAGCGCCAGTTGCTCGACATGGTGCAAAACGTCATTCCCAAGCACATCAATTGCATTTACATACGCCAGTCGGCGCCGCTGGGCCTGGGGCATGCCGTGCTGTGCGCCCGTCCCGTGATCGGCGACGAGCCGTTTGCCGTCTTGCTGGCCGACGATTTCATGGATGTGGAAGAGGGCGTGCGCCCCGTGCTGGCGCAGATGACCGATGTCTTCCAGTATGAAAATTGCTCGCTGCTGGCGGTGCAGGATGTGCCGCGCGCGGAAACCAAGCAGTACGGTATTGTCTCGGCAAAGAATTATCAGCCGGACCTCGAATTGGTCTCGGCCATTGTGGAAAAACCTGCGCCAGAAGAGGCGCCATCGACCCTGGCCGTGGTGGGCCGTTATGTGCTGACCAGCCGTATCTTTAACCACCTGGAAAATATCGGCACGGGTGCCGGCGGCGAAATCCAGTTGACGGACGGCATCGCCGCCCTGATGCGCGAAGAGCGCGTGCTGGCTTACCGCTACCAGGGGCAGCGTTATGATTGCGGCTCCAAGCTTGGCTACCTGAAGGCAACGACGGCGATGGGTATGAAACATCCGGAAACGGGCGCGGCCTTCCGCACTTACCTGCAAGAACTGCAATCGGCACTGGAAGTAAAATGACCGTACGTGAAATCCTCAAGATGGGCGATCCGCGTCTGTTGCGCATGGCCGAGCCTGTGCGTGAATTCGATACTCCCGAATTGCATGCCCTGATCGCCGACATGTTCGACACCATGCATGCGGCCAATGGCGCGGGCCTGGCGGCGCCGCAGATCGGCGTCAATCTGCAGCTGGTGATCTACGGCTTCAAGCAAAACCTGCGCTATCCCGACGCGCCGCAAGTGCCTGAAACCGTGCTGATCAACCCTGTGCTGACGCCTTTGTCGGAACGCAAGGAAGAGGGCTTTGAAGGCTGCCTGTCCGTGCCCGGCCTGCGCGGCAGCGTGCCGCGCTGGAGCGAACTGCATTACGAAGGCGTGGACCAGTTCGGCCAGCCCATCAGCCGCGACTGCGACGGCTTCCATGCCCGCGTGGTGCAGCACGAGGTGGACCACTTGCACGGCATTCTGTATCCGATGCGTATCGTTGACTTTACCCAGTTCGGCTATACGGAAGTGATGTTTCCCGAGTTGGATCCGAACGACGACGACTAGGCGCCGCATACCAGTCGACGATAAAACAATGGCCGCGCAGCATGAGCTGGGCGGCCATTTTTTATGCCTGAAGCAAACCTAGCGTACCTTGCGGCTGCTGCCCAGGTTATCCAGCAGCATCTTTAATTCATCCTGCATGGCATCCGTCAGGTTCAGGAAGCGGCAGCCGATCTGCACTTGTTCTCCCAGCAGGAAGGAGCGGAAGGTGCGCGACAGGCGGATTTCCAGGTCGGCGATCATGACCTTGTTTGGCCCCAGTTCCAGGCGCACGCGCGACAGCTTGCGCCCCACGTACAGGCCCACCGTGTCGCGTGGATGGGCGCGCATGCCGATGCCGCCGGCCGAGAAATCATACAGCTGCAATTCATACGGACGGCCCTCGAGCACGAAGGCGGCCAGGTAGTACACGCCCAGCGGCGTTTCCAGGCGCGTCGATTCGCGCCGTTCCAGGACCAGGCAATGGCTGGGGAAGTTGGTCAGATACACGTTCGGCCGCTCGGGATACGCCTGCCATTCGCCATTGATGGTGAATTGCAGCTTGGCGCTTTGCACCCACGATACAAACGTGGCACCGCCTTCGGGCAGGGTAGCGCCTTCATTGAGTTCCAGCACGAATTGCGGCAAGTCGTCGTCGACGGACAGGATGCGCGCCATGATGACGTCTTCGCCGCCCGTCGGGTAGATGGAGATGGCGTCGCCATTGTCAGCCAGGCTGCACAGGGTTTCGCCGATATCCCACGGATCGCTCATATGGTGCGGCTTGGTGCCGGGCGCCATAGGCTCGGCCACGTCAACCAGGCTGGGCGCGCCTTTGCGCAGGGGATTGGGAATGGGATCGTTCACGACAGCGTATCTCTTTTGTTCTAATGGGGAATAGTGTATAGGTTTAAAGCAATATTTACTAAGTAAATCACAATAATTGTTTTTATATCACTATATTCCTGTTGCTTATGCGGAATGGCGCGCCGTGCGGCATGCCATCCAGATGTCGCCGCTTAAAATTGTTCGTCCGCGCTCAGGTAACGCCATTGCCCCGTCGGCAAGTCGCCCAGCTTGACCTTGCCGATGCGTACGCGTTTCAATCCCAGCACTTTCAGGCCCACGGCTTCGCACATGCGGCGGATCTGGCGTTTCTTGCCTTCGCGCAGGGTAAAGCTCAGCTGGTCTTCGTTTTGCCAGCGCACCTTGGCCGGCAGCAACGGCTTGCCGTCGAGCCACAGACCGTGGTTGAGCTTTTTCAGTTCGCTGTCGGGCAGGGTGCCGCCCTTGGTGTAGCTCACGCGCACCAGGTATTCCTTGTCGATATCGGTATCGTGGCCGATCAGTTGCTTGGCCACGCGGCCGTCCTGCGTCAGGACCAGCAAGCCGACGGAATCGATGTCCAGGCGGCCGGCCGCCACCAGGCTGCGCAGCTGCGTGGGGTGGAACTGTTCCGGGCTGCGGTCTTCCGCCCAGCGGTTTTCCGCCTTGATCAGGGCCACGGCAGGCGTGTAGCCGTCTTCCGCCTGGCCGCTGACATAGCCGACCGGTTTGTTGATCAGCACGGTCACCCGCTTCGATTGCTCGGCCGCCGCCTGGCGTTCCACAGTGACTCTCTGGCTCGGGTAGACCTTGCTGCCCAGTTCGGACACCACCTTGCCGTCCACACGGACCCAGCCGCGCGCGATCCATTCATCGGCTTCGCGGCGGGAGCACAGGCCCAGTTCGGACATGCGTTTGGACAAGCGTAATAATTCTTCGGTCATGTTGTTTCAGTTTCAGTAAAGGTAGGCGCTGCGCGGGAGGTCATCAAACCTTTAGCGCATCGAGTAAATCGGTTTCCAGCAATATCTGGTTGCGGGCATTGTTGAGCGCGGGACCGTCGACGAGGAAGACGTCTTCGACCCGCTCGCCCAGGGTCATGATCTTGGCCGTGTGCAAGTTAATGCGGTACTTGGTCAGCACGTTGGCGATCGCATACAGCAAGCCCGTGCGGTCGTTGGCCGCCACCGACAGCAAATAGTATTGGCCCTTTTCATCGGGCCGCAAATCCACGGTCGGCTGGAAGGGGAAGGTGCGCGACAGGCGCGACAGCCGTCCCTTGCCCGGTGGCGGCAGCGGCGTTTGCGACTGCAACAGTTCGCCCAGTTCATGCTCGATCAGGCTGATGATGTCGCGGTAGCTCTTGGCGAAGTTTTGCTCGGTGACAAGGAACGTATCGAGCGCATAGCCATTCTTTGTCGTGTGGATCTTCGCGTCGAGAATGCTGAAGTTCTTGCGGTCGAAATAGCTGCAGATACGCGCGAACAGGTCGGGCTGGTCGGGAATGTACACGGCCACCTGCAAGCCTTCGCCTATGGGTGCCAGCCGGCATTTTACCACCGGCAACTTGCTGTCGAGCTTGTCATACAGCGAGCGGGTCTGCCAGGCGATGTCGGACGCGTCGTGGCGCAGGAAATACGCCACGTCCAGCTGCTGCCACAGTTTCAGGTGAGCATCCGGCGGCAAGCCGTACAGGCGCAGGGTGGCCAGCGCTTCCTGCTGGCGGTTCTTCAGCTCGCGGTCGGCCGTGTGCGGCTCGCCGCCCAGCACGCGCAGGGTGATCTTGTACAGGTCTTCCAGCAGCTTGCCCTTCCAGGCATTCCACACTTTCGGGCTGGTGCCGCGGATGTCGGCCACCGTCAGCAGGTACAGGCCCGTCAGGTGGCGCTCGTCCTTGACCACTTTCGCAAAGGCGGCGATGACGTCGGGATCGGACAGGTCCTGTTTTTGCGCCACTTGCGACATGGTCAGGTGATTTTCCACCAAGAAAGCCACCAGTTCCGTGTCTTCCGCCGACAGGCCGTGGTCCTGGCAGAACTGGGTGGCGTCGGCCACGCCCAGCTTCGAGTGGTCGCCGCCGCGGCCCTTGGCGATGTCGTGGAACAGGGCCGCCACGTACAGCAGCCACGATTGCGAGAAATCGGCCATCAACTGGCTGCAGAACGGATATTCGTGCGCGTGTTCGCTCATGGTGAAGCGGCGCATGTTGCGCACCACCATCAAAATGTGCTGGTCGACCGTGTACACGTGGAACAGGTCGTGCTGCATCTGGCCCACGATGCGGCGGAAATTCGGCAGGTAGCGCCCCAGGATGCTCATCTCGTTCATGCGCCGCAGCGCGTGGATGATGCCCACCGGGGCTTGCATGATGCGCAGGAAGAGGGCGCGGTTGACGGGATCCTGGCGGAAGGTGGCGTCGATCTTGAAGCGCGCGTGCCACAGGGCCCGTGTGGCGCGCGACGTCATGCCCTTCAGGGCGGGGCGCTCCGTCATCAGCACGAAGACTTCCAGCATGGCCGATGGGTATTGCTCGAACGTATCGTCGGCGCTGATATCGATCAGGCTGTTGACTTCATTGAAGCGTTCGTTGATGGGCACAGCCACGTCGTCTTGCGGAAACAATCGTGCCTCGATGTTTTGCAGCAGAATCGTGTTGAGCTGGGTCACCGTCTTGGCGGCCCAGTAGTAGCGCTGCATCAAGAATTCGCTGGCGCGGCGCATGTGCGGCCCGCTGCCCGTCGCTTGCAGGCCCAGCGATTCGGCGATGGCCGTCTGCACGTCGAACACGAGGCGGTCTTCGCGCCGTCCCGCATGCAGGTGCAGGCGCACGCGGATATCCTTGAAGGCGCGCTCCTTTTCCATCAGCTGGCGCGCTTCCGTCAGGGTGATCAGGCCGCCCGTGGCCAGCGTGCGCCACGAGTTCGCCAAGCCGGCCGCCTTGGCTACCCACAGGATCACCTGCAAGTCGCGCAGGCCGCCCGGGCTTTCCTTGCAATTCGGTTCCAGGCTGAAGGCCGTGTCTTCGTATTTGGCATGGCGCTGGCGCATTTCCGCCGTTTTCGCCTGGAAGAATGCCTGCGGATCCATGGCCGCGTCATAGCGCTGCTGCAATTGCGCGAACAGGTCCGCGTTGCCGCACACGAGGCGCGCTTCGAGCAAGCTCGTTTGCACGGTGATGTCGGCCTTCGATTCGACCATGCATTCATCCACTGTGCGGATGCTGTGGCCGATTTCCAGGCCCAGATCCCACAGCAGCTGCACCAGTTCCTCGAGCTTTTCCTGCGTGGCCGCATCGGGGGCCTGTTGCAGCAGGATCAGCAGGTCGACGTCGGAATAGGGAAACAGTTCTCCGCGGCCATAACCGCCCACGCCGACCAAGGCCGTGCCGGGCGGCAAGCCGGCTTCCTGCCAGGCACGCGCCAGCACGCCATCAACGCTGTGGCGCAGGCTGCGCAGCAGTTTTTCAGGCTTGCCGTCGGCCTGGAAGGCCGCAATGACGACCTGGCGGTCGGCTTTCAGTTGCTGTTTCAGCTGTTCCCGAACTTGCTTTTTCATCTGGGCCCTGGGTGGCGGTGGGTCGGGGTGCGGTCAAGCCTGATGAATCAGGCTTTATTGCCGATAAAGGCGGGCGGCGGCGGCATGCCGGGCGAGACGGTCAGCACTTCATAGCCCGTTTCCGTCACCAGCACCGTGTGTTCCCATTGCGCCGACAGGCTGCGGTCCTTGGTTTTGATGGTCCAGCCATCGTTCATTTCGCGGATTTCGCGGCGGCCCGAGTTGATCATCGGTTCGACGGTAAATATCATGCCCGCTTCCAGGCGCTCCAGGGTGCCTGGCTTGCCGTAATGCAACACTTGCGGCTCTTCATGGAAGACCTTGCCGATGCCGTGGCCGCAGAATTCGCGCACCACGCTGTAGCCGGCTTTTTCCGCGTGCTGCTGGATGGCGTGGCCGATGTCGCCCAGGTGGGCGCCCGGCTTGATCTGGGCTATGCCCAGCCACATGCATTCATAGGTGATTTCCGACAGGCGCTTGGCCAGGATGGTCGGCGTGCCGACGAGGAACATGCGGCTGTTGTCGCCGTGGTAGCCATCCTTGATGACGGTTATGTCGAGGTTGACGGAGTCGCCGCTCTTGAGGACCTTGTCGCCGGGAATGCCGTGGCAGATGACGTCGTTGACGGAGGTGCAGATGGCTTTCGGGTACGGCGTGTAGCCGGGCGGGCAATAGTTCAGCGGGGCAGGGATGGTGCCCTGCACGTTGACCATGTATTCGTGGCACAGGCGGTCTAGTTCGCCGGTCGTGACGCCGACCTTGACGAAGGGGGTGATGTAGTCGAGTACTTCGGCGCCGAGCTTGCCGGCAACGCGCATGCCTTCGATGTCGGCGGCGCTATTGATACGGATGGTGGACATGGTGTATTTCGCAATCTGCAAGAATTCAGGTGAAAAGCACAGACGATTTCTGCTGTATGGGAAAAAGTCTGCAAATATGTCGAAATTATAAACGAGGCGCCCTGAATCCGCCGCCTCCTTCCTATGGGCAGGCAGGGATTTGTGGATGAAGTGGCGGCCAGCAGGCGGCGGCGCCACACCTTGCACCAGCATGGTGCATTGGGTGTTTCCGCAGGGCGCGCGATTTGCAGCGCGGACTTGATGCGGCGGGCATTTCGGTGTAGAATCCCGGGTTGCTTGAATTCTCTTTTAAGCAATGCAGTAAAACAGTGTCTTTAATTTATATAAACACGCGAATCCGGTCGACAAGGGTGCCTGTATGGTGACTGATCGGATTCCAGACCCAACCCTGGAGTTAATAATGTCCGTAACAATGCGCGAAATGCTGGAAGCCGGTGTCCACTTTGGTCACCAAACCCGTTTTTGGAATCCAAAAATGGCACCGTTCATCTTCGGCCATCGCAACAAGATCCACATCATCAACCTGGAAAAAACCATGGCGATGTACCAGGACGCAATGAAGCACGTGCGTCAACTGGCTGCAAACCGTGGCACCATCCTGATGGTTGGCACCAAGCGTCAAGCTCGCGAAATCATCGCTGCTGAAGCACAACGCGCTGGCGTGCCTTTCGTTGATCAACGTTGGTTGGGCGGCATGCTGACCAACTTCAAAACGATCAAAACCTCGATCAAGCGTCTGAAAGACATGGAAGTGATGATCGAAGATGGTTCGATCGAGAAGCTGTCGAAAAAAGAAGCGCTGATGTTCTCCCGCGAAATGATCAAGCTGCAAAAATCGATCGGCGGCATCAAGGACATGGGCGGCATTCCTGACGCAATCTTCGTCGTCGACGTCGGCTACCACAAAGGTGCGATCACCGAAGCAGCTAAACTGGGTATCCCGGTCATCGGCGTTGTCGATACCAACCACTCCCCAGAAGGCGTGAACTTCGTGATCCCAGGTAACGATGACTCCTCGAAAGCCATCATGTTGTACGCTCGCGGTGTTGCTGATGCAATCATCGAAGGCCGTGCAGCTGCCGGTAACGAAGTTGTTGAAATGGTTAAAGCAGCCGCTGGCGACGAATTCGTCGAAGTAAACGAACAGGCTTAATGGCCAGGCTATCGCAAGATAGCCGTTTGTAAGCACAGCAGTAAGGGAAAAGGGGTGGCAGCAGCTCCCCCTTTTTTTTAACAAAAAAACGATAGTGACCGCTGGCGAGGCATGCATGCCCGGCCGCGACTATCGACTCACCGAATCAGGAGAAACACATGGCAGCGATTACAGCAGCGATGGTAGGCGAATTGCGCGGCAAAACCGACGCACCAATGATGGAATGCAAAAAAGCACTGACCGAAGCCGATGGCGACATGGCTCGTGCGGAAGAGATCCTGCGCGTCAAACTGGGCGGCAAGGCATCGAAAGCATCGGCACGCATCACCGCTGAAGGCGTCGTGGCAACCTACATCGCCAATGGCGTAGGCGCCCTGGTCGAAGTGAACTCGGAAACCGACTTCGTTGCGAAAAACGACGATTTCCTGGCACTGGCCAACAACGCTGCCCGTCTGGTAGCAGAACACAACCCGGCTGACGTAGCTGCCCTGCTGGCCCTGCCACTCGATGGCAAGACCCTGGAAGACGTGCGCGCTGCCCTGATCGGCAAAATCGGCGAAAACATGACCATCCGCCGCTTCCAGCGTTTCGAAACCAGCAACAAGCTGGCTTCGTACCTGCACGGTTCGCGCATTGGCGTGATCGTCGAATTCGACGGCGCCGATGAGCAAGTCGGCAAAGACGTGGCCATGCACATCGCTGCCATGAAGCCAGTGTCGCTGTCCTCGAACGAAGTTCCAGCGGAACTGATCGAAAAAGAGCGTTCGGTTGCCCAACTGAAAGCCGAAGAAGACGCAGCCAAAGCGGCCGCCGAAGGCAAGCCAGCGCAATCGCCGGAAATCCTGGCCAAGCGCCTGGAAGGTTCCGTACAGAAGTTCCTGAAAGAAGTTTCCCTGCTGAACCAAGCTTTCGTGAAAAACGACAAGCTGTCGGTGGAGCAAATGCTGAAGGCGGCTAACACCAGCGTCAAAGGTTTCGCCATGTACGTAGTGGGCGAGGGCATCGAGAAGAAGCAAGACGACTTCGCAGCAGAAGTCGCAGCACAGATGGCTGCCTCCCAGGGAGCGTAAGTAAAGCGGGCCGAGAGGCCCGTTTTTTTGGCCCGCCCGCACCTGTCGTGCCGGGCGGCGGCATGGGCAGCCCCGCGCGCCTATCCGGCGCTGCAAGGCGCTGCGCCATGTCATACTCGAATAACCTCATTTATGGAGCCCCAGCTCATGTCAAAACCAGCCTACAAGCGCGTCCTCCTCAAGTTGTCCGGCGAAGCCCTGATGGGTGATGATCCCTACGGCATCAACCGCGCCACGATCGAGCGCATGGTGGCCGATGTGGCCGAGGTGGCGAAGTTGGGTGTGGAACTGGCAATCGTGATTGGCGGCGGCAATATCTTCCGCGGCGTCGCGCCTGGTGCGCAAGGCATGGACCGTGCCACCGCCGACTACATGGGCATGCTTGCCACGGTGATGAATGCACTGGCCCTGGCCGATGCCATGCGCCACGTCGGCATTACCGCGCGCGTCATGTCGGCCATCGGCATCGAACAAGTGGTCGAGCCGTACGTCCGCCCGAAAGCCCTGCAATACCTGGAAGAAGGTAAAGTGGTGGTCTTCGCCGCCGGCACCGGCAATCCATTCTTCACCACCGACACGGCAGCTGCCCTGCGCGGTTCCGAGATCAGCGCCGAGATCGTCCTGAAGGCCACCAAGGTCGACGGCGTCTACACGGCCGATCCGAAGAAGGATCCGAACGCCACCCTGTTCCACACGATTACGTTCGACGACGCCATCGCCAAGCACCTGCAAGTGATGGATGCCACCGCATTCGCCCTGTGCCGCGACCAGAAACTGCCGATCAAGGTGTTTTCGATCACCAAGCCAGGCGCGCTGATGCGCGTCATCATGGGTGAAGACGAAGGCACCCTGGTGCACGTATAAGGGAAGCGGAGCGCCGAGAAACCGCTCATGGCTGCGTTGCAGCGCCTGATCCACGTTATGTACTATTCGTAGCGTCTTCGGTTCTGCGCCTTGCCCTGAAAGGTTTTCGTCACTCCCGGCTGCGGTACCATTCAAGCCGCAAGCGCAATAGAATATTCATTATTATCAAGACAAGGAGTAGGTAATGTCCTTAGCTGACGTTAAAAAGAACACCCAGGAACGCATGACGAAGTCGCTGGAAACACTGCGGGCCGATCTGGCCAAAGTGCGTACCGGCCGCGCCCATACGGGTATCCTTGACCACGTGATGGTCGATTACTACGGTTCGCCGACGGCGCTGACCCAGGTCGCCAACGTGACCCTGATCGACGCGCGCACCATCGGTGTTCAGCCGTACGAAAAGAAGATGGCCAACACCATCGAAAAAGCCATCCGCGACGCCGACCTGGGCTTGAACCCATCGGCACAGGGCGACCTGATCCGCGTTCCGACGCCGCCGCTGACGGAAGAGCGCCGCAAGGAAATGGTCAAGCTGGTCAAGAGCGAGGCGGAAGACGCGAAGATTGCCGTGCGTAATATTCGCCGCGATGCGAACGAGTCGCTGAAGAAACTGGTCAAGGAAAAAGCCTGCTCCGAGGACGATGAGCGCCGCTCGTCGGAAGAAGTGCAGAAACTGACGGACAAGTTTATTGCCGACATCGACAAGATGGTCGTCGACAAAGAAAAAGAAGTACTGACGGTCTAGTTTTCAGTCCTTTTGACACTGCCCGGGAAAGCATGGCTTTTCCGGGCAGTGCTATTTGGCGCATAATAGCTATCTTTTATTTTTGGTATTCGTGTTTTCATGATCTATTCGAGTTCGACAACGGCAGTACCTGAGGTGGGCACGGTGCCGCGCCATGTGGCAATCATTATGGATGGCAATGGTCGCTGGGCAACCAAGCGCTTCCTGCCCCGCGTGGCTGGCCACGTCAAGGGCGCCGACGCCGTGCGCGGCATCGTCGAGACTTGCCTCGACCGCGGTGTCGAATATCTGACCCTGTTTGCCTTCAGTTCGGAAAACTGGCGCCGCCCGGAAGAAGAGGTGTCGATGCTGATGCGCCTGTTCGTCACGATGCTGGAACGTGAAGTGGTCAAGATGCATGCCAGCGACATCCGCCTGAAGGTGGTGGGCGACTTGTCGCGCTTCAATGGCGAGCTGCAAACCCTGATCGCCAATGCGGAGCGCAAGACGGCGAACAACACGCGCCTGACGGTGTCCATCTGCGCCAATTACGGCGGCCGCTGGGACATCATGCAGGCAGTCAACAAAATGACGGCCGAGGCGGCAGCCAATGGCCAGCCCGCCGCGCACGCTTATACGGAAGAGCAACTGGCGCCGCACCTGGCCATGGCCTACGCGCCCGAGCCCGACCTGTTCATCCGCACGGGCGGTGAGCAGCGCATTTCCAATTTCCTCCTGTGGCAACTGGCGTACACTGAGTTGTTTTTCACCGAGACTTTCTGGCCCGACTTCAATGACGAGTGCCTCGACGCGGCAATCGCGTCTTACCAGCAGCGCGAACGGCGCTTTGGCCGTACCAGCGCGCAATTAACTGAAAAGACAAACTGATGCTGAAAACACGGATAATCACCGCCCTGGTCTTGTTGGCGGTCTTGCTGCCGGTTCTGTATCTGAATTATTTCCCCGCCTTCGCCGTGATCGCCACGGCGTTCTTCGGCGCCGCCGTCTGGGAAAGCTTCCGCATTTTCAAAAATCGCCATGCGCTCGTGATTGCCGCCGTCTGGACTGCCGCCTTCGCGTATACGTTTTTTGTCGGTAACGGCATGGCGCAGCTCAATTTCTGGTTCGCCCTGTGCGTGGCCATCTGGCTGATCCGCTTCGTGCCCTCGCTGGCGACGGGCTTGCCGCCTACCGAAGGCCTGGGCAATACCTTGCTCAGCCTCGTGTATCCGGTGACCATCGTCGGCTGCTTCGTCGCCATCATCGCGCTGTTCCTGCATAGCCCCTTGTTCCTGCTGTCCGTCATGGCCCTCGTGTGGATCGCCGATATCGGCGCCTATTTCTCGGGCAAGGCTTTCGGCAAGCGCAAGCTGGCGCCAAGCATTTCCCCAGGTAAATCCTGGGAAGGCGCCATTGGCGGCGGCATCGCCGTGCTGGTCATTGCCGCCATCACCATCGTGGCCGCGCCATCGCTGCCGGTCTTGCAAGACACCTTTGCCGTGCAGCTGCAATTGCGCCGCGGTTGGTTGGTGGCCCTGCTGGTGCTGCTGCTGATCGTCGCCGCCAGCATCGTCGGCGACCTGTTCGAATCCCAATTGAAGCGCCGCGCCGGCATCAAGGACAGCAGCAGCCTGCTGCCTGGCCATGGCGGCGTACTCGACCGTATCGACGCGTTGATCCCGGTCCTGCCATTTGCCGCCCTCGTGGCCAGCTGGCTTTAAGGAAACTCATGCAATACATCACCATTCTTGGCGCGACCGGTTCGGTCGGCGTGTCCACCCTGGACGTGCTCGCGCGTCATCCGGAGCAATACAGCGTGTATGCGCTGAGCGCGCATACGCGTGTGGCCGAACTGGCCGCCCAGTGCCTGCAATTTCGTCCCCAGCGCGCCGTCGTCGGCACGGCGGGCGCCGCCCTTGAACTGACGCGCTTGCTGCGCGGGCAGGGCGTCGATACGCAAGTCGAGTACGGCGAGGAAGCCCTGTGCGCCATCGCCAGCGCGCCGCAAGTGACGGGCGTGATGGCGGCCATCGTCGGCGCGGCCGGCCTGGCGCCCACCCTGGCGGCGGCGCGTGCCGGAAAGAAAGTATTGCTGGCCAATAAAGAAGCGCTGGTCATGTCCGGCCAGCTGTTCATCGATGCCGTGCACGATAACGGCGCCGTGCTGCTGCCGATCGACAGCGAACATAACGCCATCTTCCAATGCATGCCGCATGCCCATGGCCGCGCGCCAGGCGCCGCAGGCGTGGCAAAAATCGTGCTCACCGCTTCCGGCGGCCCCTTCCTCACGCGCGACGTCGAAACGCTCGATTCGGTCACGCCGGACCAGGCGTGCAAGCATCCGACCTGGGCCATGGGGCGCAAGATTTCCGTCGATTCGGCCACCATGATGAACAAGGGCCTGGAAGTGATCGAGGCGCACTGGCTGTTCGGCGCCCCTGCCGAGCAGATCGAGGTGCTGATCCACCCGCAAAGCGTGATCCATTCGATGGTCTCGTATGTCGACGGTTCCGTGCTGGCCCAGCTGGGCAATCCGGACATGCGCACGCCGATTGCGCATGCGCTGGCGTATCCGCAGCGTATCGCTTCCGGCGTGGCGCAACTGGACCTGGCGCAAGTGGCTACCCTGCAGTTCGAGCGTCCCGACTTCCGCCGTTTCCCTTGCCTGGCGCTGGCCTTCGACGCCCTGCGTGCGGGTGGCACGGCGCCGGCTTTGCTCAATGCGGCCAATGAAGTGGCCGTGCAAGCCTTCCTCGACGAACAGATCGGCTTCCGCCAGATCGACCGGGTCATCGCGCACGTGATCGAAACGGTGCCGCATGGCGCCGCTTCCAGCATCGAGGCCGTGATGGAGCAGGACCGCCTGGCCAGAGCTGCTGCGCGAGCATACATCGCCCAGAGGCTGGCTGCATGACGCTCATCACCACGTTGCTGGCCTTTATTGTCGCGCTCGGTTCACTGATTACCCTGCACGAGCTGGGCCACTACCTGGTGGCGCGCTGGTGCGGCGTGAAAGTGCTGCGTTTCTCGATCGGCATGGGAAAAGTGGTGTATTCGCGCAAGTTTGGCAAGGACCAGACGGAATGGGCGATATTTCCGCGCTGCCGCTGGGCGGCTATGTGAGCATGCTCGACAGCCGCGCGCAAGACCTCAGCGACTTGCCGGAAAGCGAATTGCGCCGCGAATTCACGCGCCAGAGCGTGTGGCGCCGCATCGCCATCGTGGCCGCCGGCCCGCTGGCCAATTTCCTCGTCGCCATCGTGCTCTACGCGGGCCTGTTCATGCATGGCATCGAAGAGCCGTCGAGCAAGCTCGGCCCCGTGGCCGAGCAGACGGCCGCCTATGCGGCCGGCTTGCGCAGCGGCGATACGGTCGAAGCGGTGAATGGCAAGGCTGTGGCCAGCTGGTCCGAACTGCGCTGGGAGCTGATCCAGGCCACGCTCGACAAGCAGCCGGCACGCATCGAAGTGCGCCGGCCTGACCGTGGCGAGCAGGAAGCGACCTTGCCGACGGCCAGCCTGACGGAAACGGATCTGGAAGGCGACGTGCTGGGCAAGCTGGGCCTGACCCTGGCCCGTTCCGCGCCCACCCTGATGGAAATCATGCCCGGTGGCGCCGCCGCGCGCGCCGGCCTGCAGAAAGACGACCAGATCCTGGCCATCGACGAGCACCCCGTGCACGACGTGGCGGCCGTCATCGCCACCCTGAGCCAGGCGCCGGGCCGGACCTTGCAATTGCAACTCTTGCGCCAGGGCCAGGACCTGACCCTGCCCATTACGCCGGACGCCGTGCCGGGCGCCGGGGCAGAGGGAGCTGTAACAGTTGGTAAGATACAGGCAAAGCTGGGGCAGGTGCCGGATATGATCACCGTGGCATCCGGACCGTTCGCCGCCGTGGGCAAGGCGTCCGCCAAGGTCTGGGATACCAGTGTCATGAGCCTGAAAATGCTGGGCAAGATGATCACCGGCCAGGTCTCGCTGAAGAATGTGACGGGGCCCATTACCATCGCCGATTACGCGGGCCAGACGGCGCGCATCGGCCTGGTAAGCTACCTGAGCTTCATTGCCTTCATCAGTATCAGTCTGGGCGTGATGAATTTGCTACCCATTCCTGTTCTGGATGGCGGGCATTTGCTGTATTATTCGCTGGAAGTTTTGACCGGACGCCCCTTGCCGGAGCGCGTAGGCGAGATTGCCCAGCGCCTGGGGATCGGTTTGTTGCTGACCTTGATGGTGCTTGCCGTCTTTAATGACGTGTTGCGATTGCTGAATTAGGGCGGTGGTTGATGCCATTGCGTGAGTCGCACAAGCAATCTTTTGTGTATGTTGTCCATTGATTTACCCATTGAATAACCCCAATGAAATTACATTCTGCTCGTTTTGCCTTGCCTTCCTTTCGCCGCAGCCTGATCGGCGCCGCCGTCATGGCCTTCTGTTCCGGCCACGCGCTGGCCGTCCAGCCATTTACTGTCAAGGACATCCGGGTCGAAGGGATCCAGCGTACCGAAGCGGGCACCGTGTTTGCCTACCTGCCGGTGCGGGTCGGCGAGACGTTCTCCGACGAGAAGAGCGTGGCCGCCATCAAGGCCCTGTACGCGACGGGCATGTTCAAGGATGTGCGCCTGGAAGCCGATGGCGACGTGCTGGTGGTGCTGGTCGAGGAACGTCCGGCCATCGCCACCGTGGAATTTACGGGTACCAAGGAATTTGAAAAGGATGTGCTGGTTAAGGCCCTGAAGGAAATCGGCGTCGGTGAAGCCAAGATTTTCGACAAGGCCTCCGTTGACCGCGCGGAACAGGAGCTCAAGCGCCAGTACCTGTCGCATGGCCTGTACGGCGTGAAGATCACCACCACCGTCACGCCGATCGAGCGTAACCGCGTCAACGTGGTGTTCGCCGTCGACGAGGGCGACGTGGCCCGCATCAAGCAGATCAACATCGTCGGCAACAAGGCCTTCACCGACAAGGAACTGCGCGAGCAGCTGGCCCTGAACACTGGCGGCTGGTTCAGCTGGTACACCAAGGCCGACCAATATTCGAAGACCAAGCTGACGGGCGACATCGAGTCGCTCAAGTCCTACTACCTGGACCGCGGCTATATCGAGATGCAGGTCGACTCGACGCAAGTGTCGATCACGCCCGATAAAAAAGACATCTACCTGACGATCAATATCACCGAAGGCGAGAAGTACAAGATCGCCGGCACCAAGTTCGAAGGCGAGATGTTTGGCCGCGAAGAAGAGCTGAAAGCGCTGAACCTGATGCGCGAAGGCGAAATCTATTCGGGCGCGCGCCTGACGGCGACGAACAAGCGCATCCAGGATCGCCTGGCCACGTTCGGCTATGCGTTTGCCAACGTCAACGCGAATCCGGAAATCAACCGTGAAAAGCATGAAGTGGGCTTTACCTTCTTCATCGATCCGGGCAAGCGCGTGTACGTGCGCCACATGAATATCGCCGGCAACACCACCACGCGCGATGAAGTCATCCGCCGCGAATTCCGCCAGTTCGAATCGTCCTGGTATGACAGCAACAAGATCAAGCTGTCGCGCGACCGTGTCGACCGCCTTGGCTACTTCAAGGACGTGACCATCGACACGCCGGAAGCGCAGGGCACGACCGACCAGGTCGACGTCAACGTGACGGTGGTGGAAAAACCAACCGGTAACTTCCTGATCGGCGGCGCTTTCTCGCAATCGGAAAAATTTACCCTGTCGGCGTCGATTTCGCAGGCCAACTTTGCCGGTAGCGGCAACACGGTCGGCATTGAGCTCAATACCAGCCACTACAGCCGCACGATCGCGTTTTCGCAAACCAATCCGTACTACACGGACGATGGCATTTCGCGCAGCTTTGAAGTCTACCTGCGTACGACGGAACCGCCGGCGCTGAACATCGGCAGCTACAAGATCAAGCAAACCGGTGGCCGCGTCAGTTTCGGCGTGCCGTTCTCGGAAGTCGACACCGTCTTCTTCGGTATCGGCGCCGAGCGCTCGCGCATCGAAACCGACATCACCAGCCCGATCCGCTTCAAGCAATACGTGGTTGACAATGGCGGCCCGTCCGACGGTATCGGTTCGGCTACCACCAATTCCATCCCGCTGACGGCGGCATGGCAGCGCGACAGCCGCGACAGCGCCCTGACGCCGTCGATCGGCCGCTACCAGCGCGTCAACCTGGAGGCTGACCTGATCGGCGACCAGAAATACTTCCGTGCCATCTATGAGCACCAGTATTTCCGTCCGCTGTTCAGCAAGGTCACCCTGGCGCTGAAGGGCGAACTCGATTACGGCCACGGCATCGGCAAGCACGTGTACCCGGTCTTCAAGAACTTCTACGGCGGCGGTATCGGTTCGGTGCGCGGCTACCTGAGTTCTTCGCTGGGCGCGGTCGAACCGAGCACCAACGATGCCCTGGGCGGCGCTTCGCGCCTGATCGGTAACGCGGAACTGCAGATGCCATTCCCCGGTTCGGGCAATGACCGCAGCTTGCGCTGGTTCGGTTTCCTTGACGGCGGCCAGGTCTACCAGGAAGGCGAAAAAATGCGTTTGTCGCAATTGCGCTATTCTGCTGGCTTGGGCATCAGCTGGATTTCCCCGGTGGGCCCGCTCAAGCTGAGCTATGCCAAGCCGCTGAACGCCAAGCCGACGGACCGCCTGGAGCGCTTCCAGTTCCAGATGGGCACCGGTTTCTGACCGGCCATCTGAACCGGGGCGACAGCTTTTACTTTTTGACCATGGAGTATCATGAACACCGCATCCGCTACCCTGCCCAAGACCCTTGCCGTGATCGCATTGTGCTGGAGTTCGCTGTTGCCGGTGCAGGCGCAGGCTCAGGAGTCGAAGATCGCCTGGATCAGCAGCGAACGTATTTATAACGAATCGAGGCTGGCCAAGCTGGCCAGCGCCAAGCTGGCCGAAGAGTTCCGCTCGCGTGAAAAAGCCGTGCAGGAACTGGCCAGCCGCTTCAAGGTCGCCAACGAAGCCCTGGAAAAGGACATGCCGACCCTGAGCGAGGCGGAGCGCGCCAAGCGCCAGCGCGAGTTTTTCGAGCTGGACAAGGAGCTGCAACGCCGCCAGCGCGAATTTCGCGAAGACCTGAGCCAGCGTACGAACGAAGAGCGCAGCGCCATCGCGGAAAAAGCCAACACCATCATCCAGCAGATGGCGCATATCGAAGGATATGACATCGTGCTGCAGGAAGCCCTGTGGGCCAGCCCGCGCATCGACATTACCGACAAGGTATTGAAGGCGCTGGACAAGTAACTGTAATAGTTTTTACGCCTGACAGTGCCGTGGCGAGCGGATGTGAGTTGTGGTTGAGAAGCGGAGCTGTGCTGGAGCACAGTGAGCATCGGAGACCGCAAATCGCGCCGCGCAGCAGGCATGGTCAGGCGTTCTTATAAAGGTAAAAGATGGGCACTCGACTAGGAGACTTGGTCGAACGCTTCGGCGGGCAGTTGGCGGGCGATCCGAACCTGGAAGTTTCAGGCATCGCACCGCTGGCCGACGCCGGCGCTTCGCACATCAGCTTTCTCAGCAATAGCAAATTCCGCGCACAGGCCGCCCAGAGCGGCGCCGCGGCGCTGATCCTCACGCCGGCCGACGACGCGCTGATCGGCGACGACTACGCCGGCGCGCGCATCGTCACCCCGAATCCCTATGTGTATTTCGCGCGTGCGGCGCAGTATTTCGCCGCCCTGCACGAGATCAAGGCCCCGGCCGGCATCCATCCGGGCGCCTTTGTCGACGCCAGCGCGCAGGTTGATGCCAGCGCCTCCGTCGGCGTGCATGCGGTGATCGAAGCGGGCGCCGTGATCGGTGCCGGCTGCGTCATCGGCGCCGGCTGCGTGGTGGGCCGCGACGCCGTCATCGGCGCCGGTACCCAGCTGTTCGCCAACGTGACCTTCCACGCGCGCTGCGTGATCGGCCAGCGCGGCATCATCCATTCGGGCGCCGTGATCGGCACCGACGGATTCGGCTTCGCCAACGAAGGCGGCGTGTATATCAAGATTCCGCAGACGGGCAGGGTGGTGATCGGTGACGATGTCGATATCGGCGCCAACACCACCATCGACCGCGGCGCACTGGCCGACACCATCATCGAAGATGGCGTCAAGCTCGATAACCAGATCCAGATCGGCCACAACTGCCATATCGGCGCGCACACGGCCATGGCCGGCTGCGTCGGCGTGGCCGGCAGCGCCATCATCGGCAAGTATTGCACCTTTGGCGGTGCCGCCATGGTGCTGGGCCACCTGACCATTGCCGACCGCGTCCACGTGGGCTCGGGCAGCATGGTTTCGCGTTCGATCCTGGAAGCGGGCCAGTACACGGGCTTCTATCCGCTGGCCAAGAACGCCGACTGGGAAAAGAGCGCCGCCATCGTGCGCAACCTGTCAAGCATGCGCGAGAAGATACGCGCGCTTGAAAAAACAATTAAAACACTGACCACGCAAGACGAAAAATGACTACTGAAAAAAAGACCCTCGACATCCTCGCCATCAAATCGCTGCTGCCGCACCGTTACCCGCTGCTGCTGGTTGACCGCGTGCTGGACTGGGAAGCGAACAAAACCATCACCGCCATCAAGAATGTGACGGTCAACGAAGAGTTCTTCCAGGGCCATTTCCCGCACAAGCCAGTCATGCCTGGCGTGCTGATGATCGAAGCGCTGGCGCAGACGGCGGCCTTGCTGTCGTTCCTGACGATGGGCGTGAAGCCGGACGAAAATTCGGTGGTGTACTTTGTCGGCATCGACAATGCGCGCTTCAAGCGTCCTGTCGAGCCGGGCGACCAGCTGAAGATGGATGTGGAAATCCTGCGCGTCTCGCGCGGCATCTGGAAATACAAGGCCGTCGGTACGGTCGACGGCAAGCTGGCGGTGGAAGCGGAACTGATGTGCACCATCCGCAGCGCGCAGGATGCGAGCCAGTCTGCGAGCCAGCCAGCGGGGCAGTAACATGGCGGCCATCCACTCCACGGCAGTCATCGACCCGAAGGCCGAGCTCGACAGCTCGGTCGAGGTGGGTCCGTACACCATCATCGGTCCGCACGTGCGCATCGGCGCCGGCACCAAGGTTGGCCCGCACGTGGTGATCGACGGGCACACGACGATCGGCAGCGATAACCACCTGTTCCAGTTTTCCTCCATCGGCGCGCAGCCGCAGGACAAAAAATGGGCGGGCGAGGCGACGCGCCTGGAAATCGGCGACCGCAACACCATCCGCGAATTCTGCACCTTCAACACGGGCACCGTGCAGGGCGGCGGCGTGACGCGCCTGGGCAATGACAACTGGATTTCGGCGTATGTGCATCTGGCGCACGACTGCCTGGTGGGCAACAACACGATTTTTTCGAACAATGCGCAGCTGGCGGGCCACGTGGAGATCGGCGACTGGGTCATCATGAGCGGCTTCGCCAATGTGCACCAGTTCTGCAAGATCGGCGCGCACGCCTTCGTCGGCATGAGCACCAGCCTGACGCAGGACGTGCCACCGTTCGTCCTGTTGAACGGTAATCCGGCGCAGGCGCATGGCGTCAATATCGAGGGCTTGAAACGCCGCGGCTTTACGCGCGAGCAGATCAACGGCATCCGCACCGCGTATAAACTCATCTACCGCTCGGGACTGACCCTGGAAGAATCCAAGGCTGCCCTGTTCGAAGAAGAAGCGGCATCGTCGCCCGAGGTGGCGCAACACATTCGTGCCATGCGCGAATTCCTTGGCGTGGCGTCGCGTGGCATCGTCCGCTGACCAGTCCGGCGGCCTGCCGGTCGCCAATGTCGCCATCGTCGCCGGCGAGGTGTCGGGCGACCTGCTGGCCAGCCGGCTGCTGTCCGGCCTCGTGCCGCAGCTGCCCGGCGCCCGCTTTCACGGCATCGGCGGCGAGCACATGGCCAGGCAGGGTTTCGTGTCCGACTGGCCGCTCGACAAGCTGACCGTGCGGGGCCTGTTCGAGATCATTCCCCGCTACCGCGAGATCAAGGGCATCCAGAACGCATTGCGCGACCAGCTGCTGGCGGAGCGTCCCGCCGTCTTCATCGGCGCCGACTACCCGGGTTTTAACCTGGGGCTGGAACAGCAGCTCAAGGAAGGCGGCATCCCTACCGTGCACTACATCGGGCCGCAGATATGGGCCTGGCGCGGTGGCCGCATCAAGAAAATCATCAAGGCCGTCTCGCACATGCTGGTGATCTTCCCCTTCGAGGAAGAGATCTACCGCAAGGCGGGCGTGCCCGTCACCTATGTCGGCCATCCGCTGGCCGAAATGATTCCGTTGCAGCCCGACGAAGCGGCCGCGCGTCGCACTTTGGGCTTGCCGGAGGACGCGAATGTCGTGACCCTGATGCCGGGCAGCCGCATGGGCGAACTCAAATACAATACGGTGGCCTTTGTCGGCGCTTGCAAGCTGCTGCTGGCGCGCGACCGCTCCCTGCGTTTCGTCGCGCCCATGGCCGGTGAAAAGCAGCGCCAGTACTTCCTGCAATTGATTGCGGAAGCAGGCTTGCAGGACGTCGAGATACTGCTGACGGATGGCGGCTCGCACACGGCCATCTGCGCCGCCGATGCGGTGCTGGTGGCGTCCGGCACGGCCTCGCTGGAAGTGGCGCTGTACAAGAAGCCCATGGTCATCGCCTACAAGATGATGCGCGCGTCGTGGGAAATCATGCGCCACATGGGTTACCAGCCGTGGATCGGTTTGCCAAACATCCTGGCGCGCGACTACCTGGTGCCCGAACTGCTGCAAAACGCGGCCAGCCCCGAATCGCTGGCCGAGGCCATGTGGCAGCAGCTGAGCGACGTGCCGGGCCGCCTGCGCCTGGTGCAGCGCTTCACGGACATGCACCACAGCCTGCTGCGCGACAGCGCGCGAGAGAGCGCCAACGCCGTCATGCAAGTCATCGCCGCCAACCGCAAGTAAGCCCCGATCACCGCTTCAACCGCAGTACCAACCAAAGATTCAACGTGAAAAATATCTATCCCGGCCTGTTTGACGACTTGCCATTCTCGCTCGATGAAATCATCTGCGGCGTCGACGAGGCAGGACGCGGTCCGCTGGCCGGCCCCGTGTTCGCCGCCGCCGTGATCCTCGACCCGAACCAGCCTATCGACGGCTTGCGCGACTCGAAAAAACTCAGCGAAACCAAGCGCGACCTGCTGGCGCCGCAGATCAAGGCCAAGGCTCTGGCCTGGGCCATCGCCGAAGCGTCGGAAGAAGAGATCGACCGCCTGAACATTTTGCAGGCGTCTATGCTGGCCATGCGCCGCGCCGTCGAGGCGTTGGCTACCGTGCCGACCCTGGCCCTGATCGACGGCAACCGCTGCCCCGTGATGCCGATACGCGGCATGGCCATCATTGGTGGCGACGACAAGGTCGATTCGATTTCCGCCGCCTCGATCCTGGCCAAGACGGCGCGCGACGCGGCCCTGGTACACCTGCATGCGGCCTATCCCGAATACTGCTTCGACCAACACAAGGGCTACGGCACCAAGCTGCACCTCGAGCGCCTGCACCTGCACGGCGCCTCGCCCGTGCACCGCCGCTCGTTCGCGCCCGTGCGCAACGTGATCGCGCTGTTCGGCGCACAGGAGGTGGCGGCATGAAGACGATTACCTCGCGCGATAATGCGCAATACAAGGATTTGCTGAAGCTGGCGGGCAGTTCGCAGGCGCGCCGCAAGTCGGGCCGCACCTTGCTCGACGGCGTGCACCTGTGCCAGTCCTACCTGCAGCTGCGCGGCATGCCGGAGCAATGCATCGTCAGCGAAAGCGCCTTGCAGAACGGGGAAGTGGCGGACATCGTCGGCCAGCTGGAAAGCCAGCGCGCGCACGTGCTGGGCTTGCCTGACGCGCTGTATAACGCGGTGAGCCAGGTCGAGCACGGCGTGGGCGTGATGTTCCTCATCGAGACGCCGGAACGGGCCGTCACGCAGCCCCTGGGCGTGTCGGCCGTGCTGCTCGATAACCTGCAAGACCCGGGCAACGTGGGCTCCATCCTGCGCAGCGCGGCCGCCGCCGGCATCACGCAGGTGTACTGCAGCGCCGGCACGGCCTTCTGCTGGTCGCCGAAGGTGCTGCGCGCGGCGATGGGCGCACACTTCGTGCTCGACATCTTTGAAAACGTCGACCTGGCGGCGCTCGTTTCCGGCGCCAAGGTGGCGACCCTCGCCACCAGCGGCTATGCCACGCAGCGCCTGTACGACGTCGACCTGCGCCAGCCCGTCGCCTGGCTGTTCGGCCATGAAGGGCAGGGCGTGGCCGACGACCTGCTGTCGATGGCCACGCACCAGGTGGTCATTCCCCACCTGGGCCAGATCGAATCGCTGAACGTGGCCGCCTGCGCCGCCGTCTGCTTCTTCGAGCAGCTGCGCCAGGGCCAGGCCTGAACAGGATAGCCATGTCTTTCCCCCTGCTCGCTGACGGCGCCGCACGTGACGAGGCCTGGTGGCGTCAGGTGGCCGCGTTGTATCCCGCGCCGCCGGACGCCATCGTCAATCTCGAGCATGGCTATTTCGGCGCCATGGCTGCGCCCGTGCAAGCGGCCTTCGAGCAGGCCGTGCGCTATACCAACGAGCAACTGAGTCCTTTCGTGCGCGGCGAGTTCACACGCACGCATGTGGATATCCTGCGCCAGCGCGTCGCTGCGCTGATCCACGCGGAGCCGCACGAGATACTGCTGACCCGCAGCGGCACCGAGTCCATGCAGGTGCTGATTACGCAATACTACGGCCTGGCGCCCGGCGATACGGTACTGTGGAGCAATCTCGACTATCCGGCCATGTGCACGGCCATGCGCTGGCTGGCGCAGCGCCGTGGCGTCACCAGCACGCAAGTCACATTGCGCTTGCCCATCAGCGATGACGAAATCGTCGCCAGTTACGCGCAAGCCATGCGCCAGGCCGTCAAGCCCAAGTTGCTGCTGCTGTCGCAGGTGGCGCCGGCCAACGGCCAGCAACTGCCAGTGCAGGCCATCATGGCGCTGGCGCGCGAACACGGCATCGACGTGCTGCTCGACAGCGCTCATGCGCTGGGGCAGGTTGACGTGGACGTGCAAGCCATGGGCATCGATTTCGCCGGCTTCAATCTGCACAAATGGCTGGGGGCGCCGGCGGGACTGGGTATCGTGTATATCCGTGCATCGCAGTTGCACAAGATCGAGCCGCATTTTGGCGACGATGATTATCCGCTTGACGATATCCGCGGCCGCCTGCACATGGGCATGCCGCCGATCGGTGCCATCCTGGCTGCGCCTGCCGCATTGGACTTTCATGCGCGCCTGGGCGGCACGCCGGCCAAGAACGAACGCCTGGCCTGGCTGCGCCATTACTGGGTCAGCCGCGTCGCGCAACTGCCTGGCGTGCGCATGCTGTCTCCGCTCGATGCCAGGCGCGGCACGGCGCTGGTGGCCTTTGCCGTCGATGGCATGCGAGCGCGGGAACTGCAACAGGCTTTATTTCACCGCTTCGGCGTGTTTACCGTCGAACGCAATATCGGCGATACTGACATCGTGCGCGCCACGGTGGCCATCACCACCACCACCGGTGAACTGGACCGGTTGGTGGCGGCGCTGACGGCACTATCCAGAGAAACGGACACCTGACAAAACCGACGCGCAGCAGGTTTGGTCAAGCGTACTAGTACTCGCGGCGGTTCGGCTTGATCTCCTGCAGGATCGTCGTGGAGATCTCTTCGATCGACTTGGTGGTCGACGACAGCCAGCGGATGCCTTCGCGTTTCATCATTTTTTCCGCCTCGTTGACCTCGTAACGGCAATTTTCGATGGCCGCATACTTGCTTCCAGCGCGTCTTTCGTTGCGTATTTCCGACAAACGTTCGGGCGTAATGCTCAATCCGAAAATTTTATTCTTAAATTCCAGCAAGGCCGATGGCAGCTTGTCTCGCTCGAAATCGTCGGGAATCAGCGGATAATTGGCCGCCTTGATACCGTATTGCATGGCCAGATACAGGCTGGTCGGGGTCTTGCCAGAGCGTGACACACCCACCAGAATGACATCGGCCGAGGACAGGTTCTTGTGCGACTGGCCATCGTCGTGCGCCAGCGAATAGTTGATCGCCTCGATGCGGTTCTTGTATTCCTCGCTGTCGACGATATTGTGCGAGCGCCCGATGGTATGGGTCGACATGACGCCCAGTTCCTGCTCCAGCGGGGCGACAAAGGTCTGGATCAGGTCCATGTGCATGCCGCTGGACTTGCGGATCACGGCCGACAGGTCGTTCTTCACCAGGGTGGAGAAAATGATCGGACGCTGGCCATCGGTGGCGAACGCTTCGTTGATCTTGCGCGCCGCCTCGTAGGCCTTGTCCATGGTGTCGATGAAGGGCAGGCGGATCTGGCGGAAGCGCAGATCGAACTGCGTCAGCACCGAGTGGCCGAACGTCTCGGCGGTGATGCCGGTGCCGTCGGAAACGAAGAAGACGGTGCGGGCCGCGGAGGGCAGAGGGGGGCGTGGATCTTGTGTCATGGGTTTTCGGATCAAGATTGTGCGTCGTCAATTTGCGCCGCACAAGGTAAAATGGCTGCAACGGTATGATTGTGCTGCACGACGCCAAGAATAACAAGAAGACTGTCTGTGCGCCGCGCGTAAAGATTTCTATCATCAGTAAGGGTGTCATTATGACCAACGCAGTATCGCAACAGCAGGAAGACAAGGACGCGGTGTATGTTGCCTCGTTCGAGCATTTGCGCATGACGGATGTTGAATCCGTCGGCGGCAAGAACGCCTCCCTGGGCGAAATGATCAGCCAGCTGGCGGAAGCCGGCGTGCGCGTGCCCGGTGGCTTTGCCACCACGGCGCAGGCATTCCGCGATTTCCTGTCGTATAGCGCCAATGGCGGCTTGCCGCTGGCCGAACGCATCGCCCAGCGCCTCGAAGGGCTGAACATCGATGACGTGCGCTCGCTGGCGCAAGCCGGTGCCGAGATCCGTCAATGGATCGTGGAAACGCCATTCCAGCCACGCCTGGCCGCCGAAATCGACCAGTTCTATGCCAAGCTGGTGGCCGATTCCGATACTGAAATGTCGTTTGCCGTGCGCTCCTCCGCCACGGCGGAAGACTTGCCGGATGCTTCTTTTGCTGGCCAGCAAGAAACTTTCCTGAACGTGGTCGGCATCGACAACGTGCTCGAAGCCATGAAGCAGGTGTTCGCGTCGCTGTACAACGACCGCGCCATCTCGTACCGCGTGCACAAGGGTTTCACGCACGCTGAAGTGGCCTTGTCGGCCGGCGTGCAGCGCATGGTGCGTTCCGACCTGGGCGCGGCTGGCGTGATGTTTACCATCGATACGGAATCGGGCTTCAAGGACGTGGTCTTCGTCACCTCCAGCTATGGCCTGGGCGAGACCGTGGTGCAGGGTGCCGTCAATCCCGACGAATTCTATGTGCACAAGCCGATGCTGGAAAAAGGCAAGTCGCCTGTGATCCGCCGCAATATCGGCTCGAAGCTGCTGAAAATGGAATTCACGAACGAAGCGAAAGCTGGGCGTTCCGTGAAAACCGTCGACGTGCCCGTCGAAATGCGCAACCGCTACTCGCTGAACGACAGCGAAGTGGTGGAATTGGCCAAATACGCCGTCATCATCGAAAACCACTACGGCCGTCCGATGGACATCGAGTGGGGCAAGGATGGCCGCGATGGCAAGCTGTACATCCTGCAAGCGCGTCCCGAGACCGTCAAGTCGCAGCAAAAGGCGACCGACGTGCAAGAACGCTTCAAGCTGAAAAGCACGGGCACCGTACTGACCTCCGGCCGCGCCATCGGCCAGAAGATCGGCGCCGGCCCCGTGCGCGTGATCCACGACCCGGCCGACATGGAGCGCGTGCAGCCAGGCGACGTGCTTGTTGCCGACATGACAGATCCGAACTGGGAACCGGTCATGAAGCGCGCTTCGGCCATCGTCACCAACCGCGGCGGTCGTACTTGTCACGCAGCAATTATTGCGCGTGAACTGGGCGTGCCTGCCGTCGTCGGCTGCGGCGACGCGACCGACGTGCTGAAAGATGGCACGTTTGTCACCGTGGTGTGCTCGGAAGGCGACGAAGGCAAGATCTACGATGGCTTGCTGGAAACGGAAGTGTCGGAAGTGTCGCGCGGCGAATTGCCGAAGCTCGACACCAAGATCATGCTCAACGTGGGCAATCCGCAGCTGGCGTTCGACTTCCAGTCCGTGCCGAATGCCGGCGTGGGCCTGGCGCGCCTGGAATTCATCATCAATAACAATATTGGTGTGCACCCGCGCGCGATCCTGGAATACCCGAACATCGATGCCGACCTGAAAAAGGCCGTGGAATCGGTGGCGCGCGGCCACGCTTCGCCAAAGGCGTTCTACATCGACAAGCTGGCCGAAGGCATCGCCACCATCGCCGCCGCGTTCTGGCCGAAAAAAGTCATCGTGCGCCTGTCCGACTTCAAGTCGAACGAGTACAAGAAGCTGATCGGCGGTTCGCGCTACGAGCCGGACGAAGAAAACCCGATGCTGGGCTTCCGCGGCGCGGCGCGCTACCTGTCGGCCGACTTCTCCGAAGCGTTCAACATGGAATGCGAAGCGATGAAGCGCGTGCGCAATGACATGGGCCTGACCAACGTGGAAATCATGGTGCCGTTCGTGCGCACCCTGGGCCAGGCCGAGAAAGTCATCGACTTGCTGGCGAAGAATGGCTTGAAGCGCGGCGAGAACGACCTGCGCGTCATCATGATGTGCGAAGTGCCGTCGAACGCCATCCTGGCCGACCAGTTCCTCGACCATTTCGATGGCTTCTCGATCGGTTCGAACGACCTGACCCAGCTGACTCTGGGCCTGGACCGCGATTCCGGCATGGAATTGCTGGCCGCCGACTTCGACGAGCGCGATCCTGCCGTGAAAGCCCTGCTGGCCCTGGCCATCAAGGCTTGCCTGGCGCGCGGCAAGTACATCGGCATTTGCGGCCAGGGTCCTTCCGACCATCCGGACTTCGCCGTCTGGCTGATGGAGCAGGGCATCGAATCGATGTCCCTGAATCCGGATTCGGTGATCGACACCTGGCAAAAGCTCGCTGCGCTGAAAGCGTAAGCATCTTTCCCGCCCTTTGAAAACCCGCTGCCGCTCACCCGGCAGCGGGTTTTTTTATGCCTGCCACGCGGCGCACGGCAGTATTCGATGGGCTTGCTCCAGATCAGCTAAAATGATTCCACCAATACATTGAAACAGGAGTTCACATGGCAAGCAAGAAACCGAGCAAAGTGGCAAAGATCGATATCGGCATTTCCGAAGCGGACCGCGCGAAGATTGCGGAAGGCCTGTCCGGCCTGCTGGCCGACAGCTACACCTTGTACCTGATGACCCATAATTTTCACTGGAACGTCAAGGGGCCGATGTTCAACACCCTGCACCTGATGTTCATGACGCAATACACGGAACAGTGGGCCGCGCTGGACCTGATCGCCGAGCGCATCCGCGCTCTCGGCTACCCGGCGCCGGGCACCTACAAGGAATTCGTCAAGCTGGCCTCGATCAAGGAAATCGACGGCGTGCCGCCGGCGCTGGACATGGTCAGCCACCTGGTGTCGGCACAGGAAGCAACCGCGCGCACGGCGCGCCGCCTGTTCCCGTTGCTGGAAAAGGCCAATGACCAGCCGACGGCCGACCTGATCACGCAGCGCCTCGATTTGCATGAAAAGACGGCGTGGATGTTGCGCAGCCTGCTCGAGGAATAAAGGCCGGGCCTGCGGCGCTAATTCGCCCCCGCCTATTGACGTCATCAGGAATTGCGTTAGACTGCTTGTATATAGGTGTTTGGCAAGAATAATATCAGGCAGTAATACGCATTAAACCCCGTCGCTTATATAGGCTACGGGGTTTTTTATTTTCGGATTCGCAAAGGTGGAGGCATCATGGCTGAATGGGTAGGCTGGTTTGTGGCGGCTGGCGCGGTATTGATTCTGGAGCTGTTTACGGGCACGTTTTATTTGCTGATGATCGCCATCGGCATCAGTGCCGGAGGACTGGTGGCGCTGGCGGGCGGCAATGGCGGCTGGCAAGCCCTGACGGCCGCCATTGTCGGCGTGGCGGCCACCCTGTTATTGCGGCGCAGCCGTTTTGGCAAGGCGGCGCGGCGCGATGCGGCGCAGGACCCGAATGTGAATCTCGATATCGGCCAAAGCGTAGCGGTCGCGCATTGGGTCGATGGCGCGGCGCGCGTCATGTACCGCGGCGCCTTGTGGGATGTGGAGCTGATTCCCGGCGGCGATACGCAAGCCGGCCATTACACCATACATGCCGTGCGTGGCAGCCGTTTGATTGTTGGATAACCTGGAGAGTAGATTATGGAAGTAAGCACTGGTAGCGTGTCGCTGATCTTGTTATTGCTGGCATTGGTATTTGTCTTCAAGACGGTCAATGTGGTGCCGCAGCAGCATGCCTGGGTGGTGGAGCGTCTGGGCAAGTTTCACGCGGTATTGGGTCCTGGCCTGAATATTGTCGTGCCTTTTGTCGACCGTATCGCCTACAAGCACGTGCTCAAGGAAATTCCGCTCGACGTGCCGCCGCAGGTGTGCATCACGCGCGACAATACGCAATTGCAGGTCGATGGCATTCTGTATTTCCAGATTACCGATGCCATGCGTGCCTCATATGGCTCGTCGAATTATATTGCCGCCATTACGCAACTGGCGCAAACGACCTTGCGTTCGGTGATCGGTAAAATGGAACTCGACAAAACATTTGAGGAGCGCGACCATATCAATACGGCCATCGTGAATGCCATCGATGAATCGGCGGCGAATTGGGGCGTCAAGGTATTGCGCTATGAAATCAAGGATTTGACGCCGCCCAAGGAAATCCTGCATGCGATGCAGGCACAGATTACGGCCGAACGCGAAAAGCGCGCCCTGATTGCCGCCTCGGAAGGGCGCAAGCAGGAACAGATCAATATCGCCAGCGGTGAGCGCGAAGCGGCCATTGCCCGCTCAGAAGGCGAAAAGCAGGCCTCGATCAACCGTGCCGAAGGCCAGGCCACGGCCATCGTCGCGCTGGCGCAGGCCAGTGCCGAGGCGCTGCGCCAGGTGGGTGCCGCCATTCGCGAACCGGGCGGGGAAGATGCCGTGAACCTGAAAGTAGCTGAGCAGTATGTGGGCGCGTTCGCGCAATTGGCGAAAACCAATAACTCGATTATCGTGCCGGCGAATCTGGGCGATATGAGCGGTTTGATCGCCACGGCGATGCAGGTGGTGAAAACGCAGAAGCCGAAAGGCAGCGTGGCGATTCCCTGATTGCCTGGTGAATAGCGAACTCGTAGCAGGTTTGTCTTTAATACTGCCCGCCATATCGCGGGCAGTTTTCAATTGCGCCATTGGAATATATGCTGGCAGACGGGCTGGAGTATCTGCGCTTGAATCCATAACCTTGAAATATTTTCTTTATGCTATGCTGTGCGCACTTTCGGGCTTATATGCTGTCGTGCGACGCTTATCTTTTTGATTAAGTAGAATCTGCGGCTCATGCATGGCTATGATTGCGCCGATATCCGCGACGGATACTTGGGAGGAATTTGGGAGTTGATGCATAAGGGACGATAGTATTGCTCCCATGTATATTTTGAATTGCAATTTATAATTACTATAAATTGCAATGAAACAAAAAGTACTGCAAAATAAATACTGCCGATGGCGCTGTATTGAACCGCAGCCGTACAAAGCGGAGACGCTTGTACAGGCAGTTCATGCGCGATGCCGGTTCCCCATGCTGGAAGGATTACACTGTTTGAAAGCCAGGGAAGCAGGTTTTTTGGTAAAAGAATTGTAAAAAACAATCAAATCTGAAGAAAAATCACCTCAGTCGCGTTACAATTGGATAGAATTTAACTGTTCAGTTATATTTTTCAACTCACACAAGGAAATATCATGGATCTGTCCAGCTTATCCCTGTCCGAACTGCGCACCTTGCAGGACGACATCAAGAAGCAAATGAAGAAACGCGAACAGGACGATCTGTCCAAAGCGCGCGAGCAAATCCTGGCAATCGCCCAGAGCGTTGGCGTTTCCGTAAAAGATCTGGTTGGTACGGGTATCCGCGCTAAAACCGGCACGGTCGCAGTACGCTATCGCAATCCGGATGACGCGACGCAGCAATGGACTGGCCGTGGCCGTCAGCCGAAATGGGTCAAAGAGTGGACCGATTCGGGCAAGTCGCGTGATCTGCTGAAGGTTTGATTCTGAAGGTTTAAAAACCGTTCATTCGGATGCTTGTCCTGTGCAGTGATACAGGTGTAGTACAAGGCAGCATGCAAGCATCCGGAACTTTCCTGATTTATCGTCTTTGGCCAGGCAGGCAAAGCTGATTCATTCGCTTATCTCCATGGTGTTTTCACCAATACCAGTTTTTTCCCGCCGTATCTCTTTCCATTCCCTGTTTTTATCCCATTGCGCTGTGCGTTTCCGCTTGCCGCAGGCACCGGCAAAATAAAACCCGGCATATAGCCGGGCTTGATGGTGTCGGCGCAGCACGCTGCGCGCAGTGCCGGATCAGCGGCGGTGCGACTTCATCGCCGCCTGGACTTCGCGCGCGCCGTCGCGGTCGCGTTCCGCTGCCCGCTTGTCGTGCTGCTTCTTGCCCTTGGCCAGGCCGATTTCGCATTTCACGCGGCCGCCCTTGTAGTGCAGGTTGAGCGGCACCAGGGTATAGCCGGAGCGTTCCACCTTGCCGATCAGTTTATCCATTTCCGCACGGTGCAGCAGCAGCTTGCGCGTGCGAACGGCTTCCGGATGGATGTGGGTGGAGGCGGTCGGCAGGGCGCTGATATGCGCACCGAACAGGAAGAGTTCATCGCCGCGGACGACGACGTAGGCTTCCTTGATTTGTACGCGGGCGTCGCGGATGGCTTTGACTTCCCAGCCTTCCAGCACGATGCCGGCTTCGTAGCGATCCTCGATAAAGTAGTCGTGGAAGGCTTTTCTGTTGTCTGCTATGGTCATGAGATGGTAAATGTGCGCGGGTCGGTTAAACTACTGTCTCGCGCAAGCGCGATAAAATCAAATGTATCCAACATCATAGCAAATGGTTCTTCAATGGCAGTAGTACATAAATCAGTTTTTCTCGGCTATAGCGCCGAACAAATGTTCGCGCTGGTGGCGGCGGTGGAGGATTATCCCAAATTCCTGCCCTGGTGCGGTGCGGTCGAGATTCGCGAGCGGGGCGAGAACACGGTTGTCGCCAGCGTGGGCATACATTACCACGGCGTGCGCCAAAGCTTCACCACGTCCAACGAGAACGTGCCGCCGACTTCCATCAAGATGAAGCTGGTGGACGGTCCTTTCAAGACCCTCGACGGCGTGTGGACCTTCAAGGCCCTGCGCGAAGATGCGTGCAAGATCGAACTGGACCTGCACTACGAGTTTTCCAGTCGCGTGCTGGAACAGATCATCGGCCCCGTCTTCGGCATGATCGCCAACAGCATGGTCGATTCCTTCTGCAAGCGCGCGGAGACGGTGTATGGCTGAAGCAGGCATCACGGTGCAAGTATGCCACGCGCTGCCCGACAGCACGTTCCTGCGCTCCTTGAACGTGCCTGCCGGCAGCACCATCGAGCAGGCGGTGGCGCTGAGCGGACTGCTGCGGGAAATCCCCGCCATCGACCTGGCCGTGAACATGGTCGGTATCTATGGCAAGAAGAAGCCGTTGGATACCGTCCTGCGCGAGCATGATCGGGTGGAAGTTTACCGTCCCTTGCAGGCAGACCCGAAAGAAGCGCGCCGGCGCAGGGCTGGCGGCAAGCCAGCGAAGGGCTGAGCGGGCAGGCCTATCGCCGCGAAGCCGTTGCCTGGTGAGCGCCACTTTTTGCTATTTCCAAATATCTTTTTTATGCTGCAAGGACGGAGGGCGCTTTTTTCTGTATAAGTTGCTTTTTTCCGTCACTAGCGAGTATCCATGCGGGTTCCAGCCATTCCTTAATACGCATGGGCGAAACGTGGGCGAAAAACTATGCAGCCCCTACCTTTAGCCCATCCGACATTTTGCAGTAATGATCAGGCAACACACCGCCTTCCTGCTCGACCCAGCGGCCATACGTTCGAGTGATCATGGTCGTGTCGGTATGCCCCATTTGCTTTGCCACGTACATCGCGTTGGCGCCCGTCGATAGCAGCGTCGATGCGAAGGTGTGCCTTGTCTGATACGGATTTCGGTAGCGGACCTGGGCCTTCTTGATCATCGCCGCCCAGAAGAGGCTCAGGCGCTGCGTGTTGTCCCAGCCCTGGCCGGTGGCAGGATCAAAGAACACAAGGCCGCCAGCGAGGAAGCTATGTTGTTTCTGCGCAACTAGCGCCTCGACAGCGCCGCGCCGCAGGTCGACCAGGCGGCGGCCGGCGCGCGTCTTCAGCTCCTCTCGGGATTCGCCCATCACGCGCGAACGCTCCACTTTCGCTTTGAACCCGGCCCAATCGATCGATTCCCAGCGAAGCGCGATGTACTCGCTCGGGCGCATGCCCGTGTAGAAGGCAAACTGAAACACGTTCCTGGCCTGGCCCTGGGCCGCCCCGAGGATGGCCGCAATCTCCTGGGCGGAAAACGGATCCACCTCGTATTCCGCCTTGTACGCGTCGCGGTCTAATGTTTTTTGCAATTTGACCCGATCCAGCGGATTGCTGTCGATCAGGTCGTCGTTTATCGCAAGTTCCAACGCGCCGCGCAGTGGGATGAGGATCTGACGGACCGAGGTGGCTTTCAGCGATAGATCGACAATCCACGTGCGCAGCGCGGCTGGAGTAAGCTCGGTGAGCATGGTGTCGCCCCATTGCTCCAACAGAATTTTGTTGAGCACGCGTTTGTAGCTTTTCAGCGTGCTGGGCGCGAGGATGCGCTCATAGATTTCGAACTGCTGTTTAAGCAGGTCGCCAACGGTTACATCCTTGCCCCGAGGTTGCAAGCCGAACTTCTTCAACTGCGTCGAATCAGGGAAGTACTTGGCATAGCTAAAATTTCCCAGCGCAATCGCGTTCAGGATCTCGCCGCGCAGCCGCTCGGCGTATTTGATGTTTGCCTTGCTGTGAGCGAGCTTCAACGTTTCCCGGCACTCGGTGCCCCGGTACATGAATTTTATGCGGATCGATTCGCTTTGGACGCCCGACCGGAGTTCGACGCCTGGCGGGCTGGACTTGCTTGTTCCCATTTTGCTACCCATTCTTCTACTGCCGGCAGGTTGATCCACAGCCGGCCATCTACAATTTTGCATTGATTGCCGTCGAGCCATTTGCCAGCCTTGCGGCGGGCCTGCACGGAATCGACGGAATCGCCTGATATTTCGACGTAGCGCTCCAGCTTTACCCAGGCCAGAGGCTGACGCTCCGCCTCTGCCTTGGCAGTCGCCGCGCGCGCGTTGCGCTCGATGGTCTCGACCAGCTTGGCCACCATGTCGTGCTCGCTCATATTCATGGTGCGACCTCGGCTTTAAGATTAATCATCAAACATGCTCCAAAAATGTTATTTCGCCGGGTTGGCGCGGTGTCGCATCACCCATCAGGTAAATCACGGAAGACACGCCGCCGCCCAAGACCTGGGCGCCCATGGCGCGCAGGTGGTGCTGCTTGCCGTCGAATAGCACGGGCTGGCAGGTGTGGATCGCGCGCAGCACGGCGCGGTCCAGCTTGTAGGCTGCCTCGGCCGGGGTTTCCGGCTGCGCCGGGCTGCGGCTACTCACGTCGCCGCCGGCGCCGGGCGGACGAAGTACGCCACGGGACCATCGTCCTCGGTGTCGAAGATGGCCAGCAGGAACCAGTCTGCGCCGGCTGGCGTGGTGGGCTGCCACTCCTTCAGTGCGTCGGTATCGTCGTCCATGTAGCGCCCGCAAAGCGGTGCGGAATCGATCTCCATCCAGACGCGGGTGACTTCGACGCCGCATTCCGCCAACCACGTGCTGAAAGCTACGGCGCTGTCATCGTCCGGCGAATTGGCCAGGGCGGGGTGGAAGTAGCTGCCATCCTCTCGGCGCTCGACCTGTACGGCCTCGATTATTGTTTTCATATTTACCTTTCAGGTTGTCGCGGCCAAGACGCCCGCCAGGGTCGCCGCCACGTAAATCAGGATCAGGGCCGCCGCCACTCGCGCAGCGCCGGGGCTGCGCTCGCTGTTCGGCACTTCGTCGTTGTCGGTCATGCCGCCTCCGTGGTGGGCATCTTGATGCCGCGCCAAGCGTAGAAAGCTGGCCTGTCATCAGGCGAGATGCGCATGCAGTCTTCGCCGAACGTAAAGGTCGCGTCGTGCTGCGCGCCTGGAAACTTGAAGTAGAGGAGCGCCTGGGCGTGGCCCAGCCTGTCAGGTCCCTGCAGTGGCGCGCGGCTTACCCAAATGCTTCCGATCGCGCAGTCCGGATACATGAGCGAGAAGAATTCAATTAGGGCCGCTTGTGCAGCCTTTTGGGCGCGCCGCTCGACAAATTCACCCATCACGCAGCCATGGCTGCAGTAGACGGCATCGCCGTCCGTGATGACTTCCAGGTGCTCGTGCTCCTCACCTTCGTCCTCGGTTTCCTGCTGCATGTCGTCACTGACGCGCCGGCTGCAGTGGTGGCACTCGAACCACCAGCCATGCTCGATTAGCACCGCATGTGGCACCGGACCAGGTGCGTACTGGTCAAATTGCGGCTTCCGCTGGCAGTGCTCGACCTCGTTAAAGCCGTAGTCCAGTTCGTTGGCGCCTTCACGGCGCGCTGCGGCCCCGCTGGTGGCAAAGCGGATCACGCAGTGACCCTCACCAGGCTCGCGCACTTCATAGGCAAGCAGCGGCTTCATGGCGTCACTCGCTTAAATTCGATCACCCACAGCCACGGATTGCTATCCCAGTCGCCGCCGGTCGATTCCCACAGGTCGCGCCAGGCCGTGCGTTCGGTTGCACGACCGCTGGCGCCAGACCCTTTGCACACGACGTCGTAGCGATCCTGCGATTCCGCCAGCGCTTCTATATCGATACCCTCGGCCACGATGTCGGCGTCGCTGATGTCCTGCACGCGCTCGACGCGCACCGACACGATCTCCAGGAGGATTCGGGTGGCCCAGCGCGGCATGTGGATGCTCGGGATAGTCCGCGCTGGGATACCGATCGATGGCGACGGTTCCAGTTCGTAGTCGAGCAGCGGCCCTACATGCATGCCAGTGGCCGCGTAGTAGTGGCCTTTATCCGCGTGATGACCGAGCGTTTCACGTACCCAAATTTGGTCGCCAGCCTGGCCGTATGGGCATTTGCGGCCCGATTCCGCCAGCAGCGCAAGGAGTGCGGCCGGATCGCCTTGCCACGGCTCGATACGCTTGTCAGTGACCATTTGCGGCTGCGGCTTGATGATCCGCCGTGTCTGCGTCTTGGCGCCGGCCAGCGTGGCGCGCACCATGGCGCCGTTCATGAGAATAGGGCGCTCTTTCACGTTGCACCGCCTTTCAGGAAGCTGTTGATTTGGATGGCCAGCGGATTAATGGCAGGCTGCTCGCCGGTAGCCTGGACTGCCTTGACGTGATCGTTGTGAGGCTTGACCGCCTCAGCCAGCAGTGCACGAGCGGCGCGGAGTTGGGCGTTCAAGCCTCGCAGGCCATCCTTGATCGGATTATTGTTCTCAAGGTTTTCGGTGCTCAGTCCATCGCACGCATTCCAGCAGGCGACCAGGTGCCGGGCGTTGGCCTCCCGCATGCCGGGCGCATTCTTGAAGTCGATTGCCACTGCTATCGCATGATTTTCAAATTGGGCGGTACCGCCGATAACGGTTTCGGGCACGCCATCGTTGTCGAGGGGCGTTTCTCCGACCATCAGCATGCCAGGCGTGCGCGCGCTCATGCTGCCGCTCCCGGAGCAGCCAACACCGTGCGGTTGCCATTTGACGCCATCCCGCTTACCACGCCCAGCGCCTCCATGGCTTCCATCAGGTTGCTCGCCCGGTTGTAGCCGATCCGCAGGTGGCGTTGCACCAGCGACAGCGATGCGCGCTGGTGTGCACGCACCACCTCGACAGCTTTGGCGTACAGCGGATCGCTGGCGCTGCCGTCGCCTGGTGGCACGGTGCCGGGCGCTTGGCCGTTCAATTCCAGCGCCACGCGCTGTTCGCGCACTTGCTCGTGGCCTTTAGCTGGCCGTGGGCTCGGCTCCATGATTTCAACGGCGGCTACCAGCAGCAGGTCGGCGGATTGTGAGCCGCCAGGAAGCTCCTTGACCAGCGTCAGCGCCGATTTAATCGCGCCCTCGGCGGTTTCCGTCATGTGCTCGCGCACGCGGGCAACGGCCGGCTGCACGGTGCTGTCATACAGCTCGTTGAGCACATCGCGGTAACGGGCGCGAAGCTTGTACAGATCGCCAGTCAAGTTCACGGCGCGCTCGACCTTCTGCTGGCCGGCAGCAGCCGGGCCCGGCGTCTGCGTTTCCACGTCAGCCTCGCCGCCCAGAGCCTCGACCAGGTCGGCCAGCATCTTGGCCAGTTCGCCCGACATCAGCGCGAAATCGCTGTCGAAGCGCTCGTCGTCGTTGCGCGTGGCGCTTTCCTTGATAATTTCCAGCGGCTTCACCGATTTGATAGCCAGGCTCTCGTCCAGCACGAAGCTAATCTTGTCGCTCCAGGTCATGGCCAGACGGGTACACTGCTTGCCGGCGGCGATGTGGCGACGGATATCGTCCGCCTCCAGGGTGTGGCGCTTGTATGCCACCTGGGCCTTGCTTTCGCCCGTGGCGCGCATGATTGCGTCCTGGTCGACCGTGAAGCCTGCCGGCGCTTCGTCGTGCTGCAGCCAGCCCGTCATCATCGCCACGGGCGAGCGCATGACGCGCAGGCTTTCCAGCGGCAGCTTGTCCACGGACTTGAGCAGCAGCTTGACCACCTCGTCGGCTTTGGCCGGGCTGGCCGCGTCCACTACCAGCCAGCCGTTGATCGGGTCGATCCACACGGCCGTGGTGCTCTGAATGGCGAAGGCGCGCGGCAAAAGCTCGTCGGTGACGCGCTCCTTCAATTCCTTCATGGCCTTCTTGCCGGGCGCGAAGCCCTGGGCTTCTTCCATTTCCAGCGCGCGGGCCGCGGCCACCTGGTTCACCACGGTGGAGGGAAGGAGCTTCTTCTCGGTTTTCAGCTGCAGCAGGAACTGGCCGCCCACGGCGTGCACCAGTGGCGTGCCGGCGCCGCGCGGCGCAGCCCAGCCTTGGCGCTGCAGCTCGGCGCTCGTGGCGGGCGTGAAGGCCTGGCGCTCGAGCATGCTGTTCAGCTCCGGGGCGCTCATGGGCCAGTTTGCGGGCAGGCGGTAAATCTGGAGATTCTTGAAAAACATGGCGCTTCCTTATTCTGAGAACACGACGCCGCGCGCGGCACCGAAGGCATACAAAAACTCAATGAATTGCGCGGCTTCCTTCACGTAGAAGTCGCTGGTCTGGACGCCCAGCTGCACGATCCGGCGCCCGTCGAAGCTGGGCGTCACGCGCCCGTCGTGGTGCAGCGGCGTGCCGGCCAGGCGCATTTCGTCGGCAAACTCGTCCACCAGCAGCCGCTTCATGTCATCCGCATCCCACTTTCGCCCGATATGCTCGACCTGCTTGGCGATCTCGCCGATCATCGCGTGGTACTTTTCTTCCTGGGCGCGCTTCTTCTTCGGCTCCGAAAACACCACCATCCAGCCAGGCGGCGCGCTCTTGGCAAATTCAACCGCCCGGCGCCGCGCCTCGTCGTGCACGAGGAAGTAGGTTTGCTTCGTCATGGTGGCGATCCTGCGGCCGTACTGGCCGGCGGCAGCGCCGTCACGCGTTCCAGGGCATAGCAGCCGCTGATGCCATCCAGCCAGATGACTGCGGTGTGGCCGCTGAGCACCAGCGCTTCGCTGACGGTGACCGTCTCGCGGACTTCACCGCCATCCAGCTCGACGCTGACGGCGGCGCCGACCTGGTGTACCGCGTTGAACCTGTCGCATGCCGCCTGCAGCTGTGCGGCAGACTTGCGGGCCGGACGGCCGGTCACGCTGCACCGCCCAGGTCGGCCGCGTCGATCACGATGCCGCGGCAGTACGGTTCGCCGTCTTCAACGATTTCGAAGGTGGCGTGCGGCACATCGGTGCGATAGGTCCAGCTGTAGCCGTCTTCCTTACCCCACAGGGCATCCACGGCGCGCACCTGCGGCGCCCGGGCGAAATAGTCCTTGAGCGCATCGTCGTCGTGCTGGATATCCTCGCGGAATGGCAGCAAGCCCTTGGCGTCGATCAGGGCGATGGTCGGCGCGCCGCGCTCGTCGTCCACGAAGCCGCGAAACTCCATCAGGTCGTCGCTGGCGCCGAAAATCACGATCAGCCCGGCCGCCTTGGCCTGCTGCTCTTCTTCCTTCACCATTTCCTTGCCGTACTCGCGGCCAGTCAGCAGGCCGGCCAGCAGCTCCTTGCTCAGCTTGACCGGCGCCAGCTCGATGGCTGGCGTGCCCATGTTCGTGTACGGGTGCTTGTCGGCATGCGGTTTGATGTGCGCGTAAAAGTGCTTGCCGATGGATTCGGCGCCGGCGAAGGCCGCGTATTCCGTGGCCGTGACGTTGGCGTAGTGGTACACGTCCGCCGGCGCGCCCTTGCGGAAGAACTGCACGGCCAGGGTTTCGGTAGCCGGGCAGTGGCCGATAGCCGCGATCTGCGAGGACTGGATGGTTTGCAGGGTGATTTGTGGTGCTGCGACTGCTGTATTCATTGGTTTCTCCAGGTGGTGGGCGGGGCGGTGTTTATGCGGCTTCGGCGACCAGACCGGCGCGCGCGGCGGCAAAGTCGAATTTGTCCAGGCGGTCGATGGCCTCGGCTGGCGTCAGGCCGAACTGTTCGAACAACACATCGAGGATGTCGCTGTCGGATGGGTAGAGGTCATCGGCAGCGGCGTCGAGCAGGTCAGGTGCTGGCGCTGAGCGGCTCGGGGCCGGTACCGGTGCTGCGGCGGTCGGCGCGCGGCGGGCGGCGATAGGGGTGGTCGGTTTGGGCGCCACAACTTGGACGCTCGGCTCGGCGGCGCGCTCGGCAGCGATCTGCGAGGCTTGCTCCGCCAGTTGACGCTGCGTGTCGGCTGCCGCGCGCTCGCGTTCGGCCTGCGCCGCCTCTGCCGCGAGGCGGTCAGATCCGACTTGGGCCAGGCGGATCGTTTCAGCGGCTGCCTTTTCTGCCTTGACGCGCTCCTCTTCCCGGATCCTGGCCCGTTCGGCTTCGGCTTTCGCTTCCTCGGCGCGCTTGTGATCGGCAATGCGGCTGGTGATGACGAGCTGGAAGTCTTCCATGGGCTTGCCGATGATGTTGGCCATGTGCATGAACAGGAAGCCGTAGGTAGCGGCGTGCTCGCGGCACCAAGCCTGTTTGGCGCGGTAGTCGGCTGCCTGGGTATTGGCGGCGATCTTGGCGTTGGCCAGCGTGGTGCTGACTGCATCGCGCAAGCTGCCGAGGGTGCGCTTATTCTTCATTGCGCCGGCGAAATCCGGCTGGGACTGCTGCAAGCGCAGCGGCGTGATTTCGGTTTCGAGCGCGGCGATGTGGGCGGTGAAGGCATGGCGGCCTTCGTTCAAGATGGTTTCTTTGATCTGTTCCTTGCGGGTTTTGACCAGCTTTTCCAGTTCCAGGCGCTTGGCGCGAAATTGCGCCTTGATGTGGTCGACCGTGCGCATCATTTCGTCAATGGTCGCGGTCTGCGCCAGGGCGGCAGCCTTGGCCAGTTCCAGCTTATCTTCAGCCTCGCCGCAATACTTGACGGTGTTTTCAGCATTGGCGAAGTCTTCGTCGGTTTCTAGCTTGGTGTTGATTTTGGCAATGAACTTCTCGGCGGCGGCCTTGTACGCCACCAGGTTGCTGCTGACGACCTTGCCTTCGGTCTGGACGACCAGGGCGGGCAGGGCGGCAATAGGCTCGGCGGCCGGCTTCTCGGCAATGTCGACCTGCGTGTAGTTAACGACGTCGATATCGAATTGCTCCCAGCCGGCGACGATGCGCGCGAACCAGGCTGTGTCCGGATAAACCCACATCCAGACCATGTTGTTTTCAGTGCCGTCGGATGCCATGAACAGCCACTTCTCGGCGCCGGTGACCAGCAACTGCTGCTGGACCTGCGGCTGGTGCTCTTCCGGCAGTACGTCGGCGCGAACTGACGCGGCCAGATCCGCATTCCATTGCTTGTGCTCGAAGCCGATGGTCTCCGCCATGTTCAGGCCGTCGCAAGAGGCGCTTTCGCGGCCCAGCGACAGGGTGGCGGGGTAGAGGTCGTCGCCGATGATGCGCTCGGCGAACGGGCGCGCCAGCGCTTCGACCTCGTGGCCATAATCCAGGATGTTTTCCTGTACCCAATCGCTGAATTCCTTGGCCAGGCCTGTCGCCTTCATGCGCACCAGTTCGCTGCGAGTTACCTTCTTCGACAGACCCAGCATCGCGGCTGCCTCGCTGGCGCCGTGGTGGTTGAAGCGGAACGCGTGCCAGTCATCGCTGCCCTGGAGTAGATTGTGGATTTCGCGGGTGAGAGTGTTTTCACGTTGCATGATGTGTCCTTGGTGATTTTTTGTGTGGTGTGGCGATTAGTCGTTTTCGTGCGCCCAGCTGTCGATCGTCATTTTTTGGGCCTCGGTGAAGGTCGCCCGGGTGCTGAGCATGGCAATCAGCTGCGCCGGCGTTTTCTTCTTGCTGTGGATGGTCTGGCGCCATTCCGGCGTTTTTTGCTTGAACAGCTCGTCGGTGCATTCCGGCAACTGATCGATCGTGCGGTCATCTGTAGCAGCCGCAGCTGGCGTGATGTCGCGCGCCTCGCGGCTGCCTTCGTCCAACTCGTCCGGCGTATACACGCCCAGGATCACGTCGGGGGAGTAAAGGCGGGTCCAGCGCTTCACAGCCAGGTACGCCAACTGCTGTTTCGGGTCCGTCGCCCACAGCGGGGAATTACGCACGCTGGCCTGTACCAGCAGCAACTCGAGCACGCGTGGCTCAGTCTCGCCGCGTAACGTCGCCCAGATGCGCACGCCCAGGCCATCCTCGTCCTTGAGGTCGTAGTCCGGCACGCGGAACTGATATTCTTTCTTGTAGTCAGCCGCACCCTTCGTGCCCTTCGCCGGCGCGGTGCAGACCTTGGATTTACCAATGATCTTTTCCCATGGGCCGTACCACTCGTAATTGAAGCGGTCGACCGTGACGCCACTCGACTGGATCACGGCATTGACCAATTGCGCCTCGTAGCCCAGCACGCCGTTGACCAAGTGGGTTTTCTGCGCCACTGCGAATGGGTTCATGCGCCACTGAATGGCCTGCATGATGACGGCGGCACAGTCGGCCGGGCTACCGCGCAGGTGTTCCGGGATCGTGGCGCGGCCTTTAGCCATGATGTCGGCCAGGCGCATCATGCTGTCCATACTTGCGCTGTCCAAAATCAGCGAGGCGCTGCTGGTTGCCACTACGGGCATGTCGCCCTGGTCGTATTGCGTCGGCTGCATGGCGGTGCGACTTTCTTGCGTAACTGCGTTCATGACTTTTTCCTTGTGAGTTTTATGATTTCTGCTTTCAACAGCGCCAGGCGGACGGCGTAGGCGATGGCGTGGCCGGCATGCCAGTTGCGTAAGGCCTGGCTGGCCACGTCCATCACGGCTTGGCTGACGACGTCCACTGCGCCTCCCGGTGGGCGCGGCCCAGGCGTTGCACGCGCGCGGCGGATGCCTCCAGGTCGATCAGCGCTTCGATCTGTGCAGTGATCAGTTCTTTGCGCATTTCTTCCAGGCCGGCCAGTTCGCGGCGCACGCCGGCCAGGCGCATCTTGTTCATGCGGTGCTGGTGCTGCGCCTGGGAGTGGCGGTGGGCGGCCAGCAGGCGGTGGAAGAGGGCGATCATGGACGCACCATTGCAGTCACGCCCAGGGCGCCGCCGTCGTACGCGGCATCGATCAGCGCGGCCAAGTTGCCGATGGCCGCGAAGTGCGCGACATCCTCGGCGCGCGGGCCGGTGCGGATGGTGATCATGTAGCTCATGTCCTGCTCCTCTTGTTAATGGGTTGCTGACGACCCGGCATAATCCGTCGGGCGTGTGAGTCCTGCGGCTGGTGGGCCGCCAACAAGGGAGGCGTTTGGTCAGACGGCGGGATTTGCTTTCGGCTCGGCCCCGCTTGCATAGTGCAAACGCCTCTCTTGTTGGCCGCCGGTTACGCCGGCGAAACGGGCCAGGGCGACTGGCCGGGGTGAAATCAGGCTGCCGACACCTGCGAAGGGCGGAAGCGCTGGCTTTGCGTCGAGCCGTCCAGCAGCACTTCCAGGAAGTCGCCACGGGCGCCGGGGTGCGTCTTCACGAACTTGCCCGGGCGCGGCAGCGGCTCGGTTTTCGTGCCCTTCACATTCACCTTCTGATCTTTTTTGAAATTCGACATGCTGTATTTCCTTTAAGGTTGGTTGTGGCGCCGGGCTTCCCCGGGCGCCTGATCCTCACGAAGATCAATCGGGGCATGCTGATCCCACAGGGCATTTATCCGGCCCGCCGGCCTGTCCCGCCTTGAACTACGGTGCGGGCGACCGCTGCTCTTGTTTGGCCAGCTCGACCAGATGGCCGAGCTCTTTGCCGTAGAAGGTGCTGCAGGGAGAGGCCATACGTGCATCCGTCAGGGCCATGGCATGCGCCACACTTTTGTTGCGGGCCCGGACCTTGTTGCGGTACGTGCCGTCCGTGAAGTGAATCGTCACGTCGAAGTGAAAACGCGGGGCCGGCGCATGGTGCTGTGCCAGCTCGGCTTGCAGTTGAGCGGCGTCGTGGTCGCGGGCGCTCATGACGATTAGCCGCGGGCCGGGATTGCGATTGGCGGGATCACTTCGCCATGGGCGACGAGGACCGCTTCAAGTGCTGCGAGCTCTGCTGGGGACATGGTGTACTCCGGTGGTTGCTGTTCGATAAGCGTATTAAACACCATGTTTATAAACAGAGTCAAACGTTTTGTTTAATTTGTGGAGATTTTTGTTTGCTTGAGCGCACGAGGGCTTTGCTGTTCTGGTGTGTGAACTGACGGACTCCAGGTGTGCTACTGGAGTCGGGAGAGTAGGGGAGTTGTGATTGCTCTACCCAACTTGACTACTTCAATCGCAAAATTTTAGGGCGAAAAAAAGCCCGCATGTAGCGGGCTTCTTGAGATGTGGAATAGGGGAGTGGTCTACAGAGGCTCTTTCGCAAAAATCTGCCCGGTCTTAGTGTTGTACACCCAAACTTGGGATAAGGTGGTTACGATTGATGGTCCTGACATTGAGATCTCTGTCGGGCTGTCCATAGTCGCTTTCATGTAGTCGCTGTATCGCACAATGTATGGTGCGCTAAGGTTTGTAATGTATAGGATGCCAATATTTCCTTTGCTATCCCTGGCAAGTTCGGGGGCAACTTTAAAAGAAAATTCCGAGGGGATGTGAATGGACTTTGCTATAGAATTTACGTTGGCAAACGTGATGCCACAAACTAAATAAGTAAAGCTATTTACTTCAATTTTTTTTCCATAACCATTTTCAGCCACGTAGCTTCTCGAATCAGATAAATCTTTTATAATCGGTGCTGAGGAATAAAAATTCTCACCAATACGAACTGATTGAGATCCGTGTGAAACTATCTTGATCGTCATGGTTTCGGTATCGGCGTCATACTTTGGCAAAAGTAGTGGCCTTGCCGGTGAGAATGCGAGAGTGCTCGTTCCTTTAAGTTTTCCATATAATGGACTATCTTTGACGAACTCAATACGCTCTGCGAATGCCTTTGAACTCTCGAATTCATCCTTCTCTAACTTGATATTGCCGAGAGGTCTTACAATCTCGGCGCAGCTGTGGCCGCGATAATTGGCTGGCAACGATTCAACGCTTATATCAAAGGGATTTTCATCGTAACTGATGGAATCCTGCGCAGTCTTGCTAGTTTGTTTCGCTTGTTGCTTCTTGGGTGCTACTTTTGATTTTGGCGCATCTTGCGCTTGCAGACAATGATGGAATCCGCCTAGAAGTACTAATGCAAAAACTACTTTTTTCATAATCAAGATTTCAGTTGTGATTTTAGATTATTTAATGTTGGTGTGGGCTAATCCTGAGATCGCAGTAACTAGATTTTATCTCCTTCACGTCTTACTACTCGACCGATGATAATGCACTCACCATTCCGGCACATTTTTCTATGATATTTCCTTTGGTCTGCATTATCTGAAGTAAGCCACCATTCACCAATGTCACGTGATAATCTCTTTACAACAGCTTCACCCTCATAATTTACAGCAAAAACAACGCCGTCCACGGGTTTCTGATCTTCTGTATTGATAATGACAATGTCACCTTCATGTAGAGAAGGCTCCATACTTTCCCCTTTTACCTTAATTGCTATTAGCTTGCTTGGCACGAATTTATGCTTTGCTATCCATCGAGGGTCAAGGGGAATGGTTCCTCCATCGTCAAATTCCGGATCCGCTTGAAAGCCCGTTACCCCGGCAGACAAGCGAAGCTTGACTTTTTTGATATGAACAAAGTTTGTATTGTCTCGATCTGCCTGTTCAACACGAATTGAACCTGACACGTTGGCAGGCTCAATCGTCGTCAAGGACATAGCTCCAACACCACTCTCTAGCCAACTGGCTGAGCAGCCAAGTACTGTCTGAGCATTTATCAGGCCAGCTTTTGAAATTCCTCTTGCTTCCCAGTTGTTTATCACCTGGGAGGATACGTTCAGGGCGCGCGCGACTTCCGCTTGACTATGAAGATTTTTGAGTGCTTCTGCTGCCTCGTAGAGGCGGGTCATCTGTATGTTCATGCGCGATTTTCCCGTTAACTAAACAAAATGTGTTACACGCAACGTTTAAATTTGTTTGACTTGTTTATAAACATAGTGTTTAATGCTTTCATCTTCACCAGTGAACTCATACATGATGAACAACGATAAAAAGCAAATTACAGAGCTTGGCGGTCCAACAAAGCTGGCCGAACTGCTGGGCTATGCGAAGCAAGGCGGGGTTCAGCGCGTCCAAAACTGGATGGTTCGGGGGATCCCCTCCAAGGTGAGGTTGGATCATCCTGAGATATTTGCCGCTGCATTCCGTTCGAGCGCCGAGTCCACTCAAGCCTCAATACAGCAGACCGACTCGCGCATCGACGCGGGCGCGAAGCCATGATCCGCCTGATCCCAATTTCCCCACCGCGCTCGGCGGCCGGCATCGTGCGCATCCCGCTGCTCGAACTGCACCAGCTGCAACCTGGCGTGCCGCTCGATGAATGCCTGAAACAAATGAAGGAGCCAGCATGAAGCTAGAACTTAATGCGCACCGGTTGTACCACTTTGTCAGGAATCTCAGATCGGATTTCACCATGCTCTTTACAAAAGAGCACGGTCACGAGTCCGCTCGTTCGAAGTTGAAGAAACGTTTTTACGCCGGCGGCCACGCAGTTTGCGCACAGATATACCGGTTTGTTCGAGGAGTCGAGCGATCCCTTGGACTGATACATGACCGCACCATGAGTGTTCTGGTGCAGCTCGTACTGATCAAGGTCCGCCGCTTTTTCTTCCATCTTTCGCAATTTTTCTTTGAGATCACGTTCGCTATCGGCCAGCGCCGCTTGCTTCTCTTGGAGTGCGAGGCATTGACTCTGAATATCAAGCATTCGGTCGTTCATGTCACCGATGACTATCACGATTAATGCATCGTCGCGTGCCGCAATGGCAGCTTTTGCTAAATCAATTGTGGCCCTAAATGCCGTAATCGCGGCAGAGACAGTAGTGATTGCCATAGGACATTCTTTCAAATTTTTATTGCGGAGATAGCAATGTAGCACGAAGGAATTCCCGGTACTTTTTTCGCTGCACCCAAACCCTGTAACACCGACCACCAGGAGAAAACCATGAAACAGAAACAAAAACGTACCGCGCTCGTCAAGGGCTACATCACCGACGACAACAAGGATGCCTTGCAAGCCGCATGCACTTCGATGCGGAAGACCGTCAGCGACGTGCTGAACGAATGCACGATCGTGATCATCCGCAATCACCTGGATGCCAGGCCGAAACGGAATGATACGCCGCCGTTTTCGAGTGGGGCTAGGCCCATATCAGGAAATAACAGGGCCCAGATTATGCCGGCGTCGCGCCCGTGCTTCGGTGTCGTCCCGCGCGTCGTGCGGATGCGGGTTTAACGGCATGGAGGCCGCTATTGAATAAACAAGCCGAGGCCACGGCCGAGGAAAAGGAGCTGGTTTTCCAGCGTTCGATGATCTACCGCCAGGCCGAGAAAGACCTGCAGGGCGCCAAGGACGGGGAGGGCGAGGCAAGCGCGAAGGCCGCGCACAAGGAAGCGCGCCAGAAATGGCGTGATGCCACCGACAGGGTGGCGAAGAAATACGAGGTGCCGCGGCGCGAGCCGCCATAACGAATCCGCACCCGACAGCTACAGCATCGCATGGCCGGAAACAGCCACTTTAATCACCATCAAGATGGAACATGACATGACGCAAACAACTGCAATTACACCGTATCGCTCGCTGGACAACGCTGCTGGCAACAACGAGCTGCTCGACACGCTGCTCGCCAAAGGCCCAAAGAACGACGCCGCCCTGGCCCGGGCGCTGGAAGTGGCGCCGCCAGTGATTTCCAAGATTCGCCACGGCCGCTTGCCAATCGGCGCCTCGCTGCTGATCCGCATGCACGAGGTGTTCGACGTGTCGATCCGCGAACTCAAGCGCATTGCGCGCGCCGAGGTGGCGGCTTGACCTGGACGACACTCCAGCCGGAGGCCGGTGCCAGCGCGGCGCGGGCCGAGGAGGGCAACCACGCCCAGCAAGAGCCGATCGACGGCGCTCTGCCAGTCGATCCCGGCCACGTCCGGACGCGCCAGCACCACGAATCAATGCTGCGGGAACTGCAAGGCCAGAAATGAAAAAAGCCCGCTGGCAGGCGGGCTTCCTTGAAACAACAAAAATTCGCGAAAGAATTTATGACCGAAATTGTACAACACAAAGGCATCACGATAGCGAATACGCTGATCGCGACTGACAGCGAAGGGCGTTTTCGCCTGAACGATTTGCATCAGGCTGCCGGCGGCGAGAAGCGCCACGGCCCAGCATATTGGATGGACACCCAGCAAGCCCGCGAGCTGGCTGAGGCGATTGCGGGAGAAATGACGGGCGATACCGGGAAACCGGTATCGGTTATTCGTGGCGGGCAAGGGCAGGGTACCTACATGTGCCGTGAGCTGGTTTATGCCTATGCAATGTGGATCAGTCCCAAGTTCCACCTGGAAGTCATCCGCACCTTCGACGCGGTGGCCACCGCCCAAGCGCCAGTCGCTGCGCTGAAGCCCAGCGCAATCTCGCCCGCCAAGGAATTCCGCGCCATCTTCGGCATTGCGCGCCTGATCGGCCTCGACAAAAACGCCGCCGCCATCAGCGCAAACCAGGGCACGGCTGCCCTGACCGGTGTCAACATGCTGCAGCTGATGGAACGCACGCACCTGGCCACGCCCAGCCAGGAGATTTACTACACGCCGACCGAGCTGGGCAGCCGCTTCGTCAAGAGCGCCAAGGCATTCAACCAGCTGCTGGTGCAGGCTGGCCTGCAAGAGAACATCGCTGGCCACTGGGTGCCAACGGAGAAGGGCCGCGAACATGCCTACGTGATGGACACGGGCAAGGCGCATTCCAGCGGCACGCCTATCCAGCAGGTGAAATGGCGCGACTCGGTACTGGCGGAGGTGGCATTGTGACTGGCCAAGTTGACAATCGCGCGCGCCCGACTTTTGGCGTAAACAAGACGAAACGCCGCCGTTCTGGCGTCACACTCCCGAAACAAGGCTCCCGCTCTTACGTGCTACTGCAGGCGTTGCTGGCCGGGCCGGGCACGTTTTACCAGGTGTGCGAGCGCGCTGGCTTCGATATCGAAGAGGCGGGAATGGAGCACCGCCTGCGCATGATCTTCTCGCGCTTCATACAGGGCAATGTGCGCCTGGTGGGTATTCGCTACGTGGTGAAAGACGCCTCGCGCGCGGCGCTGCTGGGCGCTGAGTCCGAACAGCCTGGCCAGGTGGCCACGCCACACTTTCGCGGCACGTTGGGCGCAATGCCTGTCCTGGTCGTTCGCCGGCCAGCTGCCGAGGTGTGGCCATGAAGCACGTGCATCAATGTCAAAAGGCCACGAAAAGTGAAGTAGTGCAGCTACTCAGCTTTGAGGGCTTCAACGCCTTCGAAAAAGAGCATCTTGGAATTTTCACAGTTCGAAAGCGTCCTTGTCAGAAACCTTTGAATATCTTCTATGGCCGGAAGGAGCGGGTCATTGAGCAACACTTCAGCCCACTTATCAAATGTGCTGAGGGATTGCACAATTTTGCTCAAACCGCTCACCATTTTATAGGATCCCAACTCCTGCGCCGGAATGGCGCGTGTTGCACCTTGCGCTTCCTGCAGTGCAAATTGCGAAGTGAGAATTGCAGAGCGAATATTATTTTCATTCCCTACCGCCAGACTCTCCGTAATCAATTTGCAAAATTGCTGCAATTGGTTCATGGCACGGTCTATTACTGCGGCCGTTGCGTCAGCCCGTCGCATCAACGCTCGTTTATCTGCGTCAATCAAGAGCCGAGCAGCGTGCTGATTCTGCCGAGTCATTATATAAATTGCTACTCCCAAGGCCGCGATAGAGCCTATCGCTTGCACCCAGCCAGACCAATCGGACTTCGTGAGCTCGTAGTGATTTCCCAAGATAGCGATGTCGATGATCCCGAAGATTACGAGGAGTGCGACGGTCAGATAGGGATATTTCATGTAGCTGTCAAGAGTTGCTGGAAAGGAATCTTAGCATGAGGCGCGACCTTCCCATTTCTCCTTCCAGCATTGGTCGTGGTCTGCCCCTCGCCAACTTCGCGCATGAGCGCGAGATTGCGAGGGTGGCGTGAACTTAACCTCGACCAACCAACTGACGCAGTTTTTTGAGGTGCGCTTCAATGCTCTCGGTGAAGACTTTCGCTTCACGGACTCGCTCCTGAGCCGCTTCCACGTCCCCCTCATTTGCTTTCACATAGGCAACATGATTTACAGCGGCGGCCCATTTAGCGCTTTTGATGGCCAGCTCATTTTCAAGTTCGTGAATTTTATCTTCGATACTTTCATCGGGTCCAGCTTGGTTATAGCTCATATATCACCTCGGTATGTGGATTGCATTAAGGAAATATTACCATGATCTACGACCTTTCCCGTTCCGAGCGGCAACACCGCGCTATCGCCAATGAAAGCCCCACGCCGACTTTGGTGCGCAAGGTCTGCGCATGCGGCAAAGCCAGCACCGCCAAGCAGCTGGCCCAGCACGGCAAATGCGCCGCCTGCGCGCTGGCCGCCGTCCGCGACGCAATCATGCCTGGCGACTTCGCCAAGCTGCAGCACATGCTGGGCGCCGTGCAGCAATATCCGAAGTCAAAATGGGGCTGGCGCAACTATTTTGCCGCCGACAACGTCCAGCAGCACGAGGCCATGCAGCGCCTCGTGGCCGCCGGCCTGGCCACGGCTGGCCGCATGACTGGCGACATGACCTACTTCCACGCCACCCGCCTGGGTTGCAAGGCTGCTGGCCTCGACACCGCAGGCATCAAGCGTGCGATGGAGGATTGACGATGAACCAGTCCGAATTATTCGCGGCTGGTATCGCGCAATTGCCTGGGCAAGCCATGACAAAAACCGCATATGAGGTAGTTCGCAGCAGTTCTTCGAGCAGCGCTCGATTTATCGGGAAAGTCGATATTTCCTTACTTGAACTGCAATCCCCAATCAGCCTCACGCTCTATAACGTCACGTCCCTGCTCAATAAGGGGGATTGCGTTGCTCAAGATACCAATGCATTCAGAAAGGTGCTCGCGGAGACTATCGGTATTCGTATCAGTGGCATCTGTTCCTTTCAGTATTTTGACGCACGCATTGATAACACCTTGACCCAGCGCGATTTTGTCCGCGCAGTGATCTGGAAGAGGAATAAGCCTGCTCAACTCATCCGCAGTGAAATAGACGCTGCGATCAAGAGTATCGCTAACAATGAAAATTGCCTTAATTACATCGTGCTCAACAGCGGCATGCTCATCAAGAAAATCTCTCAAGTTCGACAGGGATTCAAGAACCCCTTTTGCAAGCGACTCTGTATGCAGCAAATTCATGTGGATGTGGAGAGCAGTCAATTTAGCCTTGGAAAGAGCTTCTGCTCGTCTGTGCCTGGACTCGTTTGTTGCAAGCCAAATAGTTCCCAAGAGGGTGGAGATCGTACCAACCGCAGCAACCCAATATGCCCATACCGTAATGTCCATCTTGCACCATGGAATTCCTTCGTAGCCAGCCAAACCTATGGCTCCGGCTATGACCATGATTGCCCATTTGTCGTACCAAGCCATCCTGCCTCCGAATTTAGTTGGCGGAATGGTAACACGCAAAGTATTGGCGGTGGGAAATGATCCACTACCACGGACTGCCAATAACCCCGGCTACCGCCGCGGTACGTGCCATCAGCTGTGGCCACGCCTTCGTTTCGTTCCGCCATTCGGACCAGTTGACCATCGCCTTGGAGGTGGCGCAGTCGTTTGCAGTCGACAATGGGGCTTTCTCGGCCTGGCGCAGCGGCCAACCGATCACAGACTGGTCGCTATTCTATGAATGGGTGGGTGAGTTACACCGTTACCCGAACTTCGATTTCGCGGTAATCCCTGACGTCATCGACGGTAGCGAGGCCGACAACGATGCGCTGCTGGCCGAATGGCCATGGCGAGCGTCGGCGCCGCATGTCGGTGCGCCGGTGTGGCATCTACACGAGTCGCTGGGCCGTTTGGATCGCCTCGTCAGCGATTGGCCGCGCATTTGCCTGGGCAGTTCGGGCGAGTTCGCGCAGATCGGTACGCCGGCGTGGTGGACCCGAATGGCCATGGCAATGGATGTGATCTGCGACCGGCAGGGGCTGCCTGCGGCGAAAGTTCATGGGCTGAGAATGCTTGATCCAGCCATTTTCTCTCGCTTCCCGTTCTCCAGCGCCGACAGCACCAACATCGGCCAGAACGTGGGGATTGATTCGGCGTGGCGCGGTACCTACACGCCGCCAACGAAAGAGGCGCGCGCGGCCATCATGCGGGAGCGTATCGAGACGCACCAGTCGATCACGTTCTGGCAGCGAACGGCCGCGCCAATTCAGGAGGGGCTGTTTTAATGACTCTGAAAAAACCCATTTATTTAATCCAGTGCAGGGCTTGTGCTGCAGTGATGCCTGTACTGATCGCAGAAATTAACATGCCGAATGCCGCGACGATTGCTGCAACCATGGTCCATTTTGCTGAACGCTGCGCTGCTTCGGCAGCTAATTTTGCCGCGGCGCTGGAGTCGGCGGCCGTCGCCATTGTTGAAGCAGCTAATTCTTCTAGAGCTGTCGCCGTTCGTTTTGCCGAATGTGCTTTCAGGAATTCAGTGGGTTCCATAATTTCCATTTCTAGCGAAAAGCGAATCGTAGCATGATGCGTCGCTCCCCCATGAAGCCCGCTACCACGCCGATGAAACGCACGGCTTTCGCACGAAGCGAGCGCATCGAGGCGCGCGAAGTGTCAAAGCTCAAGCGTACGGCGCCGAAGCGCAAGGTCGGCTTGAGGGCCAAAGGCCAGCGCTCGACGCCGATCCGGCGCGCCGCGCGCGGCCAGGACTGCACGCTGCGCCTGGCCGTCTGCAACTTCGACCCTGACACCACCGTGCTTTGCCACTCGAATTTCCTGGCGGACGGAAAAGGCTTGGGCCTGAAGGCACCAGACACGGCCGCCGCGTTCGGCTGCAGCGCCTGCCACGACGTACTTGACGGCCGGCGCCCGCGCCCGGCTGATCTGTCGCTGGAATGCCTGCAGGCTGCCTTTCGCTTGGCCGTGGGCCGCACACACGAAATTTTACGGTCAATGGGTCTGCTCGCTGCGGCGGCCAATAATCAAAAACAAAATATGGAACACACATGACGCGAATTAACTTCAGTGAATTTGTTCTGGGCGCTATGCCCGGCACCAAAGCCGATATCGTCACTAAGTCCGGCGTCAGCCAGGCAGCCGTGCTGCGCTGGGTGCGCTTGCTGCACGCCGATCGCAAGATCCATATCGCCGGCTGGCGGCCGCACCCGCGTGCTGGCGCCGCCATGGCTGTGTATGCCGTCGGCAACCTGCCAGACGCGCCGTGCAAGCTGCAGCACCTGTCCAAGCGCCAGATTCGCTTGCGCTTCGAGGCCAAGGCCAAGAAGGACGGCCGCTATGACTCGATGAAGGCGCGCTGGCGCAGCAAGTACTGGATCCGAAAGGCGGGCGCCGTGGGTGACCCGCTGGTAGTGGCCCTGTTCGGCACGGCGCGTGTGCAGGAGGCCCTTCCTTGAACTACTACAGCCACCACATTGGCGATTACACCACCGACACCGCACATCTTTCTTTACTGGAGGACGGTGCATATCGTCGCCTGATGGATCGTTATTACACCACGGAAGCCCCATTGTCGAATGACGAAGCCGGACTCTTCCGCCTGGTGCGCGCACGCTCGGATGAGGAGAAGGATGCCGTGCGCATCGTCCTGCAGGAGTTTTTCCAGGCAACGGACGCAGGCTGGGTGCATAAGCGCTGCGATGCCGAGATAGCTGCGTTCAAAGACAAGAGCATGAAGGCCACAGATGCCGCCAACAAGCGATGGAATAAGGGTGGCAGTACGGATGCTATGCCGACGCATAGCGAAGGCAATGCAGACGCACTGCCAACCAATAACCAAGAACCAATAACCAATAACCATAAACCAGTAAAAACAAAAGACAAGTCGCCTCCGGCTCCCGACGCTTTGTTCCCCGACGTTGATCCGCAGATCGTTGATGATTTCAAGGCGCTGCGAACGAAACACAAGGCGCCGATCACAAGGACTGCCATCCAGGGCATCGTGCGCGAAGCGGAAAAGGCCGGGCTGACCCTGGAAGGCGCATTGCGCATCTGCTGCGAGCGTGGTTGGCGCAGCCTCAAAGCAGAATGGATCACGCAGCACGGGGTGCGCGCTGGGCCAGGGCAGAGCACCAGTACGGTCTACGACCAGACCATGGCCGCTGCAGAGCGCGCCAAGGCCCGAATCTTCGGTAACGCAGCAGCACAGGGAGGACAGCATGACGCAGGATGACTACGAGGATTTCGCCGGAATGGTTGGCGGTATTACCGAACTATACGGGCGCGCAGCCAGTGAGTTCGCCATCACGATCTGGTGGGGCGCGCTACGGCAGTATGACCTTGCCGCCGTGCGCCAGGCCTTCGACCGCCACGTTCGCAACCCCGATAGCGGCCAGTTCGCACCGAAGCCGGCTGACTTGATCCGCATGATGGGCGGCACGACGCAGGACTCGGCGCTGGTGGCCTGGGCCAAGGTCGACCGCGCGTTACGCGTAGTTGGAACTTACCGGAGTGTGGCATTTGATGACGCTCTAGTGCACCGCGTGCTGACTGAAATGGGAGGATGGACGGCGCTGGGCGTGAAGACCGAGAAGGAGTGGCCCTTCATTGCCAAGGAGTTCGAGAATCGGTACCGAGGCTATCGCATGCGCAATGAGCATCCAGATTATCCGCCGATCTTGGTGGGTCTTGCTGAAGCACAGAACGCTCAAGCGGGCTTTGAAGGAGAAGGGCCGACACTAATTGGGGACCAGGAGCAGGCACACCGGGTCATAGCGTTTGGTTCAACTCAGCCACTGCTCGAAATGCGGCACGCTTCTGCGATGGCGATGGGTGTAACGCGGATGGACCCGACCATACGCGTTGAGCATGCCGTCCACCGTGGGCGGTAAATGCAGGGACGGCGCATTGCGATAGCACCTCGTCTTACAAAAATTAGGCGGCCAAGCTGAGGCTCTGAAGTACTGGTGTCCAGCGGGTGACCGCAATTTTTTTGAACCCAGCCGGCTTTGGATGGATTTCATTGGCCCATTGGTTCGGCTCAAGACATCCACGGCTGTCGACAAGTAGTATTCGTGTCGGATCGATTTGAGTTAATTTTACAAGTTCGGCAGTTAGTCTGTCGATTACGAGTCTGACGCAGCCTGCCTGCAAGGCCAATGGTACGGTTGCGTCGTCCAACGCCATGCGTAGCCACGTCGATTCCTTGCCGAACACTCCTTTTCCAGTGGGAAGTGCGTAATCGTAATTGTGGAGAACGATCGGCACGTCTGGCCCCGTCGCCGCCATGATCTGACCGATGAGTATTTCGTAATTTTCGGCGGTTTTTCGCATCAGCCATTCGAGGGTTCGGTCGTCCGTACCTGGCCGGAAGCAATCATCCGGTGTTTTCGCTGTAGAGCAATTGATATTGAGCATCGGCCTCAAATCATTGACGCCAGCAAAGTCGTTCCCGCCGCCGCTAATGAACGCCGCCGAGAGTGATGGACCGTGGAGTTTGAGTGCCTTTCTGATTAACTTGGAGTGTTTGCCAGCGACATAATCGACAATTTCCGCACCGTTTTCGCCGAGGGCGAATATGACGTGCTCTTTAGTCTCGACAAGTTTGCCGAGCTGGTTGAGCAGTGATCCTCCTGGGAATGGGTACCAGAACCAGGAGTCTCCAATGGCTAGGATCGAAGGGTAGCGCCCCTCCATCATCATTGCGCTGTCTGACCAGAACACATTGCCCATAGCTTCTCCTCAAACGATAATTGGCATATTCTGCTGCTCAGGTGGCGCGCCTACCCGATCCGGCGAGAAATAATACTCTTCGAAAGTTACCAGAAGCTTATCTACTTGAACGTTTCAAAAACTATCCAATAGTCACGATTACAATTTCTATTGCTGTTGCGATTTAGTACAAGTTATTTTTTCGGCTTTGGTGGCAGCTTAGGTTTCGGCAGCGGCAATGCATCGACCGTACGCCGCGCCAATTGGCTCAGCCAATCGCGCTCGTCCCACAGTCCGCCGTCGATCAAAAAATATGGCTTGGCTTGCGGGTAGGGCGGCGCTTCCTGCAGCGTGCCTTGTGCGCTGATCCAGGCGCGGCCCGCGTCCGTCGGCTTGATGAAGAGCTGGTCGTCGGCGACGATGGCGAACATCTTGCCGTCGCAATACAGGCCGTACTCGCCAAACATCTTCTTCGCGCTGACTCCGCTCGCGCCCGCCATCTGGTCGAGTAAAAAATCCACCGTGCCTTGTTGTGATGCCATGTTGTCCTCCGTATGAAGGAATAGTGTAGCGTAAGCCTCAATCTTGGCGGCCTTTTTTCGGCCGCGTACTGGTCAGGATCGGCCGGCGCGGCTACACTACGGCCATTGATTTTTTTGCACGACATATTTTCCCATGACGCCCCAGCATATTATTCACCGTGGCATCACCATCGCCACCCTGTCGGCTGACCAGTCCGTCGACACCCATTGTGCACCGGGCCATACGGCCATCCGCCAGCAGGCCGACGGCTGGTGGCTGTATTTTGTCGATGAGGATGGCAAGGTCGATGGCTATGACAGCCCGTTCGCCAGTCATGATGAGGCCCTTTGGGCGGCCAAGGCCGCGGCCGAGTTCAGCGCGCAATGAAGGCCAGTCCCTGGGCTTTCCTGGGCTTGCCCCAAGCGCCCGTGCCGGAAGCGGAAAGCGCGCAATACGGCGCCTGCCGCGCCGAACTGCACGGCAAACGTGTGGTCCTGCGCGTAGCCAATACCACGCCGACGAAAATTGGCCAGTTCGTCACCGTCTGGAAGCGCCCCCATCCCGATGCCGACATCGCCCCGCTGGATGAAGCGGACCTCGTTGATGTCGTCATCATCGCCGTGACCGACGACGATGGCGCGCGGCACGGCTTCTTCGTTTTTCCGCGCAGCGTGCTGCTGGAGCGGGGCGTGATGTCGCGCGCCAGCCAGGGCGGCAAGCGAGCGCTGCGCGTGTATCCGCCGTGGTGCTCGCCTGAATCTGCTCAGGCGCAGCGCACGCAGCGCTGGCAGAGTGCCTGTTTTGTAGCGGCGGGGGATCAACGAAGGCTAGAACAGCTGTTTGGGCAGTGATTGTTTCCGTTTCCTTGGAATTTATCTGCGCCTTGCTGCTGTGTTAGCACGCTTTGAAAAACCTGTTTTGTTATGATGGCAATAAAATCTTGGCGAGGCATTTCTATCGTCCGCTATCGGCCAGGAGCGGACTTTCGAACTTTCCTATTCACTACCGACCAATACAAATGAAAACTAGAAAATTTCTACTTGGAGCATTCGTGCTTGCTTTTCTGGTCGCCGTTGGCCTGTGGTTACGGAACGAAGTGAGAATAGACAGTTGCTTAGACCATAGTGGCAGGTGGGATAAAGAGCGACAGACGTGCGAAGGTGCTACAGAGTAGAACCATAGCTCGAACGTTTGCTTCGGGGTGTAACCTGCCAACGACGGCAACCGGCCAGAAGCGGTCTTTTTAGGTGGCTCAAGAGCTGCACGACTCGACGCCTCAGTGCAACGACCATTATTAAAATATGACTTTTCTTTGCCAAGCATGTGAACGCCGCCCGTCGTTAATAGAAGAACGGGACGACGACCCAAACGAACCGTATCTGGTCTGCCAAGAATGTCACGGACGTTTAATAAGCCGCGGGCTTCGTCCAAGCGAGTGGTTCAACCTCGCGAAGAGACACGGATGGGCAAAGTTTCTGCTACACGACGATTTCTACGACGATAACGGGGAAGCTACTCAACCAGAAGAGGATGTCGAAGACGCTGAATTCTACCCCGCCCCTACACTCAGCCAGGTCGAGACGGCAGCTGCCACACTTCTCGATTACTCGGTGACTCGCTGGAACCTTGACGAGGATGTCTTTGCGGCATGGCGGCGACTACCCCAAGGAAGCGTATTGTCGTGCATTGCCGAGCGCTTCGACCGCACTCTGAATCCGTCGGTCAGGGCGGTCACCTTGGAAGTGGCTGCGCTCTTTCGCGCACAAGGGAGGGTATTTGTACGGCACGCTTGGGAGTCTTACCCAGACTGCGGTTCCTTTTGGTCACTTGCAGCGGCCACAGCAGCTTGTCTCCCCGAGGATGAAGGATTTCCGCTGGTGACAATGGCGCTCGAGACGCTACCAGAGAAAATGCGGCAGAAGCAGTTCGGAGCCTTGGCGCACTTCCGCTCAACGAAAAGCCTCGGCTGGATTGAGACCCATGCAAGTGAGTCAACTAGTGAAGCATGGGGTTATCTTGCCGCTGCGTCAAAATTCAATTGGCCCAAGGGCGAAGAGTGGCTGAAGGCCGGCCGCCCCCTTAGTCTGATTGCGGTTGACGCACTTTTGGCCATCGCCAATCCTCGGACGCCGTTCTTGCGGCGCATAGGTCCCATTCTTGAAAATCAGCCTAGCGAGCAGGGCCTTCGTTACGCTGTTGAGGCTCTGATGAAAGCAGACCCGGCTCCGAGGGTGATGCAGCGCGCCAGTGCGCTACTCGAGTACGTGCCAGCCCTTATCCGCCCCTCTTGACCTAGGTGCAAGTGCTCCCAGTGAGAGAAAGGGCATAGTGCGTGGCTGTTATTAAGTCGTGACTGTCTACATGGTTTTCGTGCCCTGACGTGGGGGCAAGACTCGAAGTGAAAGCAGCTGTTCAAACCTTAGTCGCTTGACGGCGAAGGTCCGCTTTGGGGCGAATGCAGCCTGCCGATGCAGCAGCAAGATTTTTACCCTGGCAACCTGCTATGCTGGGCCGAACGACCGGGTTCGGCCAATAGCGGTCCGTAGTCTTACTAACATGAACAAGTCATATATATATTTATGCCGCCATCAATCTTCGTAAGCTCGACCTTCACAGATCTCCAGCGACACCGCCTGCTTGTACGAGAAGCAATAGGAAGACTCCAGTACGATTCGCAGGCAATGGAATTCTTCGGCGCTCTAACCGATACACCAAAGGAGGAGTGCCTTCGCCTCGTACGACACGCGAATGTGTATGTGGGCATCTTCGCCATGCGATACGGCTTCGTCGATCCACAGTCCGGAAAGTCCCTAACCCAACTGGAATATCAGGAAGCCCAGGCGATTCGTTTGCCAAGCCTCATCTACGTCATCGATGAGGAAGCGCACCCGGTTCTTCCAAAGCATGTAGATACTGGCTCGTCCGCAGAGAAACTGCGCGACTTCAAGGAGGTTCTGAAGCGGTCACATGTAGTTAACTTCTTCTCGTCGCCCGAAGATCTTGCTGCCAAAGTCACCCAAGATGTTGTGCGATTGGTCGGCGCGATGGCCAAGCAGCCAACGGCACAAGTTCTTTCGCAGCTAGCTGCTAACAAGGTCAAACGCCATCCGCTCACGCCGCCACGTTTCGAATATTTAAAGCAGCGGACCTCCGGGTTATTCAAGCACGACGTACCGGAATCGATTCTGCGAGAGGCGCTTGAGCTGTTCATCGGCGGGGACAACATGGCTGCTGCATTTGTACTGAGCCGTGGCACCCCGATGTTGCTTGATGATGCAGTTGACGGGCTCATGGAAGTCGAAAAAGTCCTTATCGAAATCGTTATCAAGGGTAGATCGCCTCAAGAGAACGGAGATATCTAATCGATCTATCGCGCAAACGTCCTGGAGCTTGCTTCGTACAGCCCATAAGCCTCTGCTCATATCGAATGTTGTACTTCCACTTTTGTCGCCTTCGACGGTCCGCTTCGGGGCGGAACCTGCCAATGACGGCAACCGGCCAAAAGCGGAAGTTCACTATGTTATTGAAGTGTAGTTTAAGGTTGCCCTATGATTAGTAAAGAAAGCGCCCCGGCAGCATGGGCCACACTGATGTACGAGCTTGAAGATGCGCAAGAACATTTGACCACGTTAATATCGGAGATGAGTAGCGAGGCTGATTACGATGAGGTCAATCTTCGCATTGGCCTCGGCCATGTGTTTGCGCACTTGAACAGGGCTTGGCATCTGCGTGACACGATGGAAGACCTCGATCAAGAGCAGTGGCAGCGCGCCGGCCAATTTCCCAAGGACTTAGACCCGATATAGTTCGTGGACGATTGGCTGGATTCGGCCAAGAGCAGACGGTCGCTCTATCAACGCGAAACAGGTTACGTACGCTAACTACGATTTCGGTTGGCCCCTAAAAGAGAGGCACCAAACTAAAGTTCCTCAGTAAATTGTTGCCGATTTTCCATGTGGATGCAGGTTTGTTGGGATAATGCGGCCTCTTGGGTTATTTTGAAAGTGTGATAGTGGCTATAACGGACGTCTCGACCCTATTCTTTGGCATGACACTTAACCTGTCGATCATGGCCTTGGCACTTCCCTATTTCATGGGGCGGGTGAACCGTGCAGCGCGGTATGCGCAAGCCGGTATCATATTGCAAACATTGGGTTGGATTTTCCTGCTTTGCTCAAACACTTTTGAACGGGGCGGCTGGGCCGACCACTTGTTATCAACGATGGCAATGGGCAGCGTCTCGGGCGGCATGGTATTCAACGCCATGGCCTTTCAATTGTGGTACGGCCGTAAGGCGAACGCTCGCGCCCCAACCGCCATAGCCGTGCTGATGACCGTTGGCTACTGCATCGGTTTTTCCGACTATCCTTTCAGGGTAGGTTGGGCGAATGGCCTGTTGGCATTACAGATTGCAACCATTATAGTGCCCCTATGCCGTGCGCCACAGGTGGCAGTCGGACGCTGGCGTTGGCTATTAATCATATGCCTTACAGTTCAGATGGTAGTACTTGCCGGCCGCGCCGTGTTGGGTGCGTTTTACACCGCTGAGTTTCCGAATTTTTTTGGGCCGTACCTGGTCAACCGAGTGTTTGCCTTGTCATCGAACTCGATGATGATGATGTCTGTGGTAGCCATCCTCCTGGCGCATCGCGACGAGGCGGCTAGGGAACTGGAACGGTTGGCTACTCTAGACGGCCTGACCGGTGCTTTGAATCGCCGCGCTTGGGTAATAAAGTCCGAGATCGACCTAGCCAGCAGTTTGCGATATAAGCGGCCACTCGGTGTATTGATGCTTGACCTCGATTATTTCAAGCAAATCAACGACAAGCATGGACATGCTGGTGGCGACAGGGCGTTGCAAGTTTTCGTCACTGGCTTACGCGCTGTGAGTCGTGTCGGAGATCTGTTCTGTCGCTACGGCGGTGAGGAATTCTGTGTGCTACTCAACAGTGCTGACTTCGCCTCGATCACAGCTTACGACGAACGCATGCGGCAGTGGCTGGAGCTGCATTCGTTCAACGAACTGGGTTTTGAACTCTCTTATAGCGGAGGTATCGCAATGCGTATGCACAATACTGACACCATTGAGAATATGCTTCAGCGTGCCGATGTCGCCCTCTACAAAGCAAAGTCGCAAGGGCGTGGCTGTACGCTTGCCAGCTCGGAATTGCTCTGCGCATAAATCGGCGGATTTTAATGCCTGTACGGTTTTCAGGAAGAGTGACGAAGCACTCTTACAAGGTTTGAAATTGGCAAAGCATTCAGTTTAATCTCTTGCCGTGACTGCTTTGGGGCGGAACCTGCTGCCGGCGACAACCGTCCCGGAGCGGACTGTCGTGTTCGTTCGTTCCCTCCTATAGAGAAGCCTTTTCCATAATTGCTCCTACGGGCCCACATCACAACTAACTTAAGATAGGCAAGATGTACCTGGAATTCTTGTAGTCGGCCCTCGCTCCTAACTGCTCACTTTGATAACCATGTCGTGATACTTGCCTAAAGATTGGACTGTGACCTCCTTGATATCCGTAACGGCGATATGCACGCTTGAATCCAGGCATGGCTTTAGTCGTAAGCTGGGATGTTTATTGTGAGACGTCCTTCGAAGATTGTATTTAGCGATGGATATCGATATTGCTCCATATTGTGCATGTTGGCTTCAGTAAGCGTGATTTGCACTTTGAGGAAGTCAGCCTTCGGGAATAGATAAAAAGTACTTGCTTTTGTGTTTTCAAGATCAAGAAGTACTGCCAGAACAAAATCGCATCTGGACTCCTCATCCAGTCGTATCCGCCAGCGAGGAGGGGCCTGCTTTTCGTACAGGCATCTTGCTATCGTGATCTTCAAGACAATCCGATCATCGAGCAGCAGAGTATTGCGAGATGACCCGTTTACTTGGCTGACACCCGTTTTCGAAATGAGTCCCACAATTCGTTCGTGCGTTTCTGCGCGAACAGTTCGTACTATTTTCCGCGTGGCCACGAACTTATGTTCGTTGATAGGTGGCAGTCCAGCAAGGGCGTAGGCTTCCAGCATGGTGCCAAAGTAGTAGGCGAACATCTGTGCACCGGGAAGTGTATTGTCCTGATCAATTAGCACGGTGGTTACCTTCCCATGTTTTTCATGTAACTTGCGCAGCATTGCCAAGAGTTCTTCTTTTGGAATCGGAGCGAGGCGAAGTTTGCGCTCTTGCTGCGCTTTACGAAAAAGGGCAACCGGGATAAGGGGAGGGAAGGCACCGATCCTTTGTATCCACATGGATGCAGGATTCTCGACGTGATACTTTCGGAGCTTGAAAGAGGCTCTGTTGTAGATGATGTTGCCAATGTACTTTTCGTTTGTAAGCACATCACGAACGCAGTCACGAGTCCAAGCGCGGCCGCATTCGCGAGGTGCCTCCATTGCATTTAACAAGAAAGCAATTTCGCTTTCACTTAGCCTTTCCAGTACGTACCAGTCGTACACTCCTCGAAGAATCTCAAGCTCCTCATTTGGTCCAGGAACTAGTATTACGCGGTCTGTAGGATGGCTCTTCCTTTCTCCGTATTCCAGTGCCGGCTTGGCCTTGCCGTTTGCACTGATAGGTATTCGGCGCAATCCAAATCCCGCTCTGCCACCTTGCTTAAATCCCATTTCTACAAAACGGCACTGAGCTGCAAACACCTTGGTTGAAAGTTCTCTGCTGTACTCGGCGGCCATGGCGCGCTTTACGCTCTTAATTATGGACGAGACCGAAGATCCATTGTTCTCGAAGTCTTCTGCACAATAGACGATGGCGACTCCTGCGCGGCGGCATATGTATTCGTAGTAGGCGCTTTCGTCCAAGTCCTGGAACCTTCCCCAGCGGCTTATATCATAGGCAAGTATCGACTGAAATGGTGCTACGCCACTTTGCACGTCTTCTATCAGGCTTCGTAAGCCTGGGCGAGAGGAAAAATCGAGCCCGCTCCTACCCTCGTCGGTGTATGTTTTGATAATGTCTATGCCATGGCGTTCTGCGTACTCCGAAATGCAATGAAGCTGATGTAAAACAGAATGATTTTGATTGTCTGTAGACATCCGGACGTATACCGCAGCTGTCGGCTTTGCACTTTTTTCCTTCGCCTTTGGAACGTGTATGGCTGCTTTGCGTCGCATGCAATTCCCCTATGGACGGTGCCAAGTGCGGCGAGCTTTTTGCACTTGCTTGATGCGGATCAACACCTGGCCCTTCACCTGTCGCATCCTACTGAAACAGGGAGGGTGCTATGTTTGATAATGCCACTGAAAAAACGTTACGACTGATTGCTGCCGGGGTGTATCTGAAACGAATACATGGCCTGGAGTTCGCGGTTCTTGTGCTGATAGATGCCGGGTTTTGTGAAGGTATCGCAAGAGCTGCCCTGCAAGAAGACCGGGCTTACTTAGGTAGGGACTTGATGTTGAAAAACTGCCTGAGTGACGGTATACATCCGGAATGATCTGTAACCTATTGCAGTGTCGCACGATTCGGGTAACCCTTTCCTTTTCCTCTGGCCAGCAGTCCTCGTCACTAGGTACCCAATTGCGTGGTCATACAGTTTGGAAAGGAGTAATCTTCTGTGTAGCCATTTTTAATAATTACAAATTGCGTTCGCGCAAAGGATCTTTAAGATGAAAATCGCTGTATTCAGCTCCCAACCATATGATCGCCGTTTTCTCAATGAGAAAGCAGATCAACGCGATACTCAAGATGCCGTGGAGATGCGTTTTCACACTGAGTCCTTGTCCCTGCAGTCGGTGGCTCTTGCACAAGGATGCAAGGCAATCTGCGTGTTTGTAAACGATGTGCTTGACGCCGAAGTACTGCATGCTCTTGCTCACATTGGTGTGCGCGCGATCCTGTTGCGTTGCGCAGGTTTCAATAACCTCGATATCGATGCAGCACGGCGGTTGGACTTTTTCGTCGCACGCGTGCCTGCATATTCACCGGAGGCTGTTGCTGAGCATGCACTTGCCTTAACGCTGACGCTGAATCGCCGAACTCACCGTGCCTATGCAAGGGTGCGCGAAGGCAATTTTGCGCTTGATGGCCTTTTGGGGAGCAATCTGCACGGGAAGACGGTGGGCATCATAGGAACAGGAAAAATTGGCCTGGCTACCGCAAAGATTTTTAACGGTTTCGGCTGCCGTCTGTTGGGTTTTGATCCGTTCCCATCGCCGGAGTTTGAAGCATTCGGCGAAATGGTTGAACTGTCCGAGCTTCTCTCCGAGTCGGATTTCGTCTCACTGCATTGTCCGCTCACAACCGATACCCACCACCTCATAAATGCCGATACGCTGAATCTGATGAAGGAGGGGGCTATGTTGATCAATACTTCACGTGGAGCTCTCATTGACACACAGGCAGTGATTGACGCGTTGAAGTCGCGCCAACTAGGCTCCTTGGCCATCGATGTGTACGAACAAGAAAGCAACCTTTTCTTCGAGGACCGGTCCGGCGACATCATTACGGATGATATTTTCCAGCGCCTGATGACGTTCCCGAACGTTCTTGTTACCGGACATCAAGGTTTCTTTACCATTGAAGCTATGCGTGAGATTGCCACGACAACCTTTGATAATTTGTCCGCATATCAGCTTGGCGCCGAGTGTTCGAACCTTGTGCCAGGTACATATTGACGGTTCTCGTTTTCCCAAAAGTTAGCGGTGCATAGCTTGCGCCTCTGCTGATACTCTCGGCCGCCAGGCCGGTGAAATCGCATGCTACGATTGTCGAATTCTGACAGGAGTAGAGCATGGGATTTGCTGAAAAGTATGTTGCGTCAATCGGATCGAGCAATTTAATGGATGACGCGCAGCACCACCAGACTGACCCGCTCGCCGCTGCGGCGCTGGCTGGTGACATCGGCGCGCTGCTGTGCCGCGTGAAGTATGCCGACGGCACGCTAAACCGCATGTTTGAGGGCAACCAGCAGAACCTGGCGCAGCTGTTGCGCATCTGGACCGCCGAAGTGATCAAGCGTGGCCGGTTCCGCCGCTGGGTGCCAGAAAATACAGCTTGGGATGCGGCAGCGGCGCAAGCGCTTTACCGGCGCGTAGCCGAGAAGTCGCTGGCGCACTGGCTGGACAGCAAGTGCAGGGGATGCAGCGGTACCGGCGTTAAGGTGCTGCTCGGGAACGGCATTTGCACGAGCTGCAAAGGAACGGGCGTATCGACAGTGTATGGCGTGGCGGGCCTAGAGCTGGAGCGCGTCAAGGATATGGTGAGCGAGCTAAGCGCCATTTACGACAGTCACTCTGGAAGGGCGGGCGGATTGTTACGCGGCAGAGACATATAGCGCGGGTTTTCTTTTGGCCTGTGTTTACAAACAGTATTTCTGCGGTATACTTCAGACCTCAGTTCAAGAAAATTCTTCCGGAAATCGTAATGTGCGCATCGCGCCACCGATAGCTGGAACTCGCGACAGTACCCATCCATGCATCGGACGTGCTCGCCCTCAATTTGACGTTCACCACGCACTTTACTCACAGGAGCAAAGTCGACAGCCTGCCACCTCATGGTCGCGGGCTTTTTTGTGTTTCAAGCTCATTCTTAATGACTTGCCCACCGGTCACATTCAAGGATACAAGCCACTTAGTCACTAAAGAGCATGTTAGATGATGAGAGGAGGGAACTGCGAAAGTGATTTTTCTTAGGGGAATGGAAGAGTACTTGTCAGTACAGACTTCAACTGATTCACAAAAAATAGTGATATGTTTATTTAGCAATAGTAGTAAATCGTTTAGCTCGATATCATTTGCTGGAACATATATTCTGAACCGTTTAGTAAAGCCAGCCTCAAAATTTTCCATTTCGACGACCAAAGTTAGTTAATTAACATTAACTATATTGCACTTTTGTTTTTTCTTGCGCACTGCACAATCTTTTGCACTGTCTTCAACGAAACGTTGAAGGTTGGCGAGAAGCGAATGTGATCCCTTTGGTAGCTTCGCTCAGGCACTAGCTACTTAGGGGTATGAAAGAGTTAGCGTGGCTTTCGACGCATCTTAGGGTCTTGGCTCAGTACGCGCAATGCGGTCCATTTACTGACGTTGTATCTCTGTAGATATGCCTCTGCGGCTGCCGTGCCAACTTCCATTGCCATTCGAACCGCATTTTCGATGATCTCTTCAGTTTCTTTGTCCGGACGGGAGAGCGACAATGGTTTGGGCACAAATGTAGGATCGTTTGGCATGCACATGTATGGTGAGGTGGAAAACTAAATCATGCCGAAAGAAAATTTATCGGAATTGATTTGCATCAATCGTTTCCTACCTGTTCAATATTATGCCTAGAATGCAACACCCATCGAACAACGGCTTGCTTGGCGCACCTGCAGGCTGGGACCAGGCCGAACTGCCGTGCAACGCGCTGCCGATCACGCGCACGCATGTCGGAGACCTGCCGGCCGTGCTGTCGTACTGGCGCCCCGATGCTGGCGAACTGGCCGCGTTGAATGCCGGCGGCGCCGTCAGGCTATGGGTGGTGGGCGCAACGATGCCACCCGTGATGCTCGACCTCGAAATCGCTTGAGACACTACATTTAGTAGGTCACCAGCGAAAGTGTCGAAAATTGCCGGGCTGAGACCGCCGGAATTATTACCAAACACTACATCTAGTAGGTCGGAATGAAGAAAAGCCGCAGTTTCGCAGCGCCCACATCGGCGCGCCCGATGCCGCCGACCGAATTCACCGACCCGCTGAATAATCGGTACATGCCCGCGCCCGAGGTGCTGAAGTGGGCCCGCACCACCATCCTCACCGAAGGCGGCGCGCTCTACAACGTAGACCACGCGCACCTGGAATATGCCGACATGCAGTTCCTATGGGCGCCGCAAGGTTTTGTGAAGGCTGGCCGCACGGTGCTGGGCCAGTGCGAGGAAGTGACGTTCCGCTGTGGGCCGTGGCAGAAAGGCCGCCAGCAACAGCAGATGGTCGATTGGTTCGGCGCCGTGCCGGACTTCCTGATTACCTTGGACGCTTCCTACTGCCTGACTTGCAGCGATGCCGAATTCTGCGCGTTGCTCGAGCACGAGCTTTATCACATCGCCCAGGAGATGGATGAATTCGGTGCGCCGGCCTTCAACAAGTACGGACTGCCGAAGCTGTGCATGCGCGCGCATGACGTCGAAGAGTTTGTCGGCGTTGTCCGGCGCTACGGCGCAAGCGAGGACGTGCAGCGCATCATCGACGCAGCAAAGACACCGCCAGAAGTGGCGAAAATCAACATAGCGAGGGCGTGCGGAACGTGTCTTCTAAAGGCTGCGTAGCCTTTACGTTGCTTTACAGGAAACTAATACATGGCCGCACTCAAGGACGAGGTGAAGCTGTACGTCGTCACCGCGCTGGCCTGTTTCGACTCGCCCACGCAGGTGTCGATAGCGGTAAAAGAGGAATTCGGGCTCGATGTGAGCCGCCAACAGGTCTCCTGCTATGACCCGAACACGTACGTCGGCCGTAACCTGAGCCAGAAATGGCGGACGATCTTCGAAGAGACCCGGACGAAGTTCCGCGCCACGGCTGAGGAAATCCCGATCGCCAGCAAGGCATTCCGCTTGCGTGGCCTGGGCCGCCTGGCACAGAAGGCCGAGAACATGCGCAACTTGCCACTGGTCGCCAGTCTCTACGAGCAGGCCGCCAAGGAAGTGGGCGACATCTACGTGAACAAGGGCAAGGCCGAGCAGGCCGACCAAGCGCCCACGCCTGTCGCAATTACCTTCGGCGTGAAAGACGCCAAGCGCCATGACGACAATCCAGTTTGACCTGAACGTCCCGCAATCGAGCTTCCTGCAGCTGCCGCACAAGTTCAAGGCTTACGTGGCCGGGTTCGGCTCGGGCAAGACGTTTGTGGGCTGCGCCGGCATCTGCGCCCACTTTTGGCAATGGCCAGGCATCAACCAAGGCTACTTCGCGCCGACCTATCCGCAGATTCGCGACATCTTCTATCCCACGATGGAGGAGGTGGCCTACGCGATGGGCCTGCGCATCAAGGTGAAGCAGGGCGACCACGAAGTCGAGGTGTACGAGGGCCGACGCTATCGCGGCACCGTCATCTGCCGCTCGATGGAAAAGCCTGAAACCATCGTCGGCTTCAAGATCGGCCACGCGCTGATCGATGAGTTAGACGTGATGCCGCTGAAGAAGGCGCAGACGGCCTGGCGCAAGATCATCGCCCGTATGCGCTACAAGGTGCCGGGTCTGATGAACGGCATCGATGTGACGACGACGCCCGAGGGCTTCAAGTTCGTGTATCAGCAGTTCGTGAAGGCCATCCGGGACAAGCCAGAGCTGGCCAGCCTGTACGGCCTGATCCAGGCGAGCACGTTCGACAACGAGCTGAACCTGCCAGACGACTATATTCCGTCGCTGATGGCCAGCTACCCGCCGGCGCTGATCGATGCTTACCTGCGCGGAAAGTTCACCAACCTGACTAGCGGCAGTGTGTACGCCGACTTCGACCGCATGCTGAACCACACGAACGAGATCATCCTGCCCGGCGAGCCGCTGATGGTGGGCCTCGACTTCAACGTCCAGAACATGACAGCATGCGTCAACGTGGTGCGCGACGGCCTGCCGCGCACGCTGGCCGAGCGCGTGCAAGTGCGTGACACGCCAGCCATGGCCAAGATCCTGAAGGAAGACTTCAAGGACAAAGGCCACCAGGTGAAGATTTTCCCGGATGCGTCCGGCCAGAACACCAGCAGCAAGAACGCGAGCGAGTCCGACCTGTCCATTTTGCGCCAGGCGGGCTTCATTCTCGAAGTGAATCACTCAAACCCTGCGGTCAAGGACCGGGTCAACGCCTACAACGGCATGATCCTGAACGCCCAGGGCGAGCGTCGCTGGAAGATCAACACTGATCAGTGCCCGACCACCACCGAGGCGCTGGAGCAGCAGGTGTGGGGTGCCGACGGCCAGCCGGACAAGAAATCCGGCCACGACCATCCGAATGACGCGAACGGCTACTTCCTCGTGAAGCGCTACCCGATCGTGAAGAGCACGACGACCACCGCGCCGCTGCGGATGTAACAACAAGGATTTCCATGACCGATGTACGCACACAATCAGCCGAAGCCGCCAAGCTGAACGAGGATTGCGCGCTAATCGCCGCGCTGCTGGGCGGTACCAAGACCATGAGGGCGGCTGGCAAGAAGTATCTGCCGCAGTGGCCAGGCGAAGACAGCGCAAGCTACGACCTTCGTCTCGCCGTGGCTACGCTGTTTCCAGCATACGCCCGCACCATCGACGTGCTGTCGGCCAAGCCGTTCAGCAAGCCGGTGACGTTGGGCGAGGACGTGCCTGAGCGGCTCAAGCCCTGGCTGCAAAATGTCGACCTGTCCGGCCGCGACTTGCATAGCTTCCTCTCGGAGATCACACAGGAGGCGATGGGGTACGGCTTCGCCGGCATCCTGGTCGACTTCCCCAAGGCGGGAAATCTGGTCACGAAGGCCGACGAGCAGGCCGCTGGCGTGCGCCCGTATTTTGTTCAGGTGCACGTCCAGAACATCCTGGGTTGGCTGCCGAAGAATGCGACCAGTCTTGAAGGACTGACCCAGCTGCGGCTGCTGGAGAGCGTGTCCGAGCCGAATGGTGACTTCGATACCAAGGAAATTGAGCAGGTGCGCGTCTTGGGGCGGGGCTCCTGGCAGACCTGGCGCCAGCGCGAGGCCGGCAGCAAGAAGGAATGGGCGCTGTTTGAGGAAGGCGTCACCACACTGGAGACAATCCCCTTCGTGCCCGTCTACGGCAAGCGCCTGGGCTACATGCAGGCCACGCCACCGCTGCTCGAGCTGGCGCACAGCAACGTCGAGCACTGGCAGAGCAAGAGCGACCAGCAGAATATCCTGCACGTCGCGCGCGTGCCGATCCTGTTTGCCAAGATGCTGGGCGAGGGCGGCATCACGGTCGGCGCCGGCAGCGCGGTCAAGTCGGAATCGCCAGAGGGCGACCTGAAGTTCGTGGAGCACGGCGGCAAGGCCATCGAGGCCGGCCGCCTGTCCATCCTCGACCTGGAAGACCGTATGCGCCAGGCCGGCGCCGAGCTGCTGGTGATCAAGCCGGGCAACGTGACCGAATCGCAGACCCTGGCCGACAACGAGCAGGGCGCATGCGCGCTGCAGAAGATCGCGGGCAACGTCGAAGACGCAGGCGACCAGGCCCTGCAGTTCATGGCTGAATGGGTGAGGGAGGCCGAAGGCGGCCATATCACCATTTTCAAGGACTTCGGCGCAGCGTCGCTGGCCGAGGCAAGTGCCGAGTTGCTATTCAAGAGCGTGGCGAATAACCGAATTTCCGGCGAAACCTACTTCAACGAGTTGCAGCGCCGCGGCATCGTGTCGCCAGACTTGAAGTGGGAGGATGAGCAGGAGCGCATCCAGTCGGCTCCGCCTGACTTGGAAGGGACATAGATGGGCGCGCTCGAAGAGTGGATTGCAGAGATGTTCCTCGTGCACTCCTTGAACCTGCTGCGCTTTTCATCCGGCACGCAGGAGAAGATCCTGCTGCTGATGGCTGCCATGTCGAAGGAATTGACGGCCAAGCTGAACGAAGGCGAGATATCGACCTACGGCAAGCAGCGCCTGGGTGCACTGCTGCGCGAGTCGAACGCGGTGATTTCATCGCACTACACCGGCATGCAGGCCGAAATGACCCGCAACCTGGCTGGCATGGTGCGCATCGAGGCCGATTACACGGCCAAGGTGCTGACTCAGGCCTTGAAGATCGAGCTGGGCGCCAAGCTGCCGCCGGCCACCTATCTCGAAAAACTGGTCGGCGACACGCTGATCAAGGGCGCGCCGTCGGCCGACTGGTGGAAGCGCCAGGCGCTCGACACACAATTCCGCTTCGCCAGCCAGGTGCGGCTCGGCGCCGCGCAAGGCGAAACGACGTCGCAGATAGTTGCGCGCGTTGTCGGCACCAGTTCCAAGGCCCTCGGCGGCGATGCGGAGGCGATGCCTGGCATCCTGAAGACGTCCGAAGCGAATGCGCGCGCGCTGGTGCACAGTTCGGTACAGGCTGTGGCCAATGCTGCGCGCCTGGCGTCTTTCCAGCAGAACGGCGACCTGATCGAGTGCCTGGTGTGGCTCAGCACGCTCGATTCGCATACCTGCCTGCTGTGTGCGATGCGAGACCTGCACGAGTACTCGCTGGACGGGCAAGAACCGATCAATCATACGCACGAGTGGGCGGGCGGGCCGGGCGCCATCCATTTCAGTTGCCGCTGCGTGCTCAGTACTCGCACGAAGTCATTTAAAGACCTGGGCATCGATTTGGACGAGCCGGGCGACAGCACGCGGCCCAGCGACGGCGGGGCGGTCAGTAGCAAGATGAACTTCAAGGACTTCCTGGCCAGCAAGGACAAGGCCTGGCGTGCTGAATACCTGGGCCCGGGCCGTGCCGAGATGTACGAGGCGGGCAAGATTACGCTGAATGATCTGATGAACCTGAAGGGGCGTAAGTTGACGCTGGAGGAACTGCAGGCAAGATATAAGTGATTTCGTGCCAGTGATTATTCGCAAGCACCCCATAGAGTAAGGGACTTAGCTTTTCACGGTTATTTCACACATTATTAGGATAGAATAAACAATTCTTTGCAAAAATTTCAGGATCGAACGTGATTAACTGGTCTGACGTTGTACCCGTAACGGTTGTAGCAGCCATAGCAATCTTCGGAATTAAAGAAATTCTAGAATTTAGGCGGCGGAAAATTGCCGATGTGAGAAAGCTCTCGGCACTCAAAAAACTATTTGCACGGGAATGCGAACTTAATGCATGGACGATAAAGGCGCTCGTACGTATTTTTCAAGGTTTCAAAGATGATCCAAGCGATCTAGATTTTGTCACAATAGCGACACATAAAAGTGGGCATGTTTATTTGCACGTACAGGATGATTCAAAAAATCTTTTGGGTCAAACTTGGGTTCCATCGGTGCAGCGTGAGGCAATGTCTAAATATTCTTTAGATGTCGCCACGCTCAGTGAGGAGTTTTATGGCCTTGTTGAGATAGCACTTGATGGACTTGCTCAGACTCAGCATGTTCGTGATTACATCTTGCAACTGGGTGAGGAAAACACATTTCTGGATCGCTCTGATTATTCTGCTAGCCTGGCCGATTATTCTCTTGAAGAACTCGCGGACGCGCAGGATGCACTTAAGAAATTGTATACGTATTGCACCGGAAAGATTCTTGAGGGGCACAGACTTCGCTGATTGATGTAGTCCCCTAATAGTTTGAATTTGCAAGCCGCCTTAAGGCGGCTTTTTTTATGCCGCAAGCGGACGCGACGCGGTGCACGGCCGGAAGGCCATTCACAAGGGCGGATGCCCGGAAAGCCACCAAATGAAACTCAAACTCGATGCAAATGGCAACGCAGTGCTGCAAGATGGCAAACCTGTCTACATTCTGGACGACGGTCGCGAAGTTGCGCACGACGCCGCCGCGACCGTGGCGAAGATTTCCAGCCTGAACGGTGAGGCTATGAGCCATCGCCAGGCGAAAGAGGCTGCCGAAGCCGCACTGAAGCCATTCAAGGATGCTGGCATCGAAGATGCGGCCGCCGCCGCTGCTGCGCTCCAGACTATGGCGAATATCAATTCCGGCGATCTGACCACGGCGGCCAAGGTGCAAGAGATCAAGGATGCTGCGACGCGCTCGGCGAACGAGGCAGTCGCTGCGGCAACCCGGGCGGCCGAAGAAAAGCAGCGCACGCTGACCGAGCAGAACACGAAGCTCACCAACGACCTGAACGATCACATTATTGGCGGCTCGTTCGCGAGCTCCAAATTCATTTCCGAGAAGCTGGCTATCCCGGCTGACATGGCGCGGACCTTCTTCGGCAGTCGCTTCAAAGTCGATGGCGGCAAGCTGGTTCCGATGGACCAGCAGGGCAACCCCATTTTCTCGTCCACGAACCATGGCAACCACGCTGACTTCGATGAAGCCATCCAAGTGATGGTCGGCCAATACGCCAACAAAGACATGATCTTGAAAGGCAGTGGCGCCTCCGGTGGTGGTGCTGGTGGCGGCAAGAGCGGCGCCGGCGGTGGCAAGGAAATCCCGCGCTCCCAGTTCTTTACCATGGCCCCGCAGGCGCAGGCCGAGGCAATCAAGGGCGGCGCGGTCGTTACTGATTAAGCAGTTGCAACCAATTCACCCAGTCTTCTCAATGAACTATTTTTATGCCTTGCTGATGGATGTCGGCGGGGTGCTTTGGGCTGGATAGCCTATCCGTTCTACAACTCAAACCATCCCGACTGGCTCGCATTACGCGGGCCTTTTTTATTCCCGAAAGGCATTAGCAAATGACCATCCTTACCCTTACCGGCCTCATCCCCGACATCTATGCAGCAATGAACGTCATTGCGCGCGAGCAAGTTGGCTTCATCCCGGCCGTGTCGCGCGACTCGACCGCCGAGCGCGCTGCCCTGAACCAGACTGTCCGCTCGCCAGTCGTCGGCGCAATGGCCGCCGAAGACCTGACGCAAGGCGCGTACGCTGAAGACGCTGGTAATCAGACCATCAACTACGTCGACATGACGATCTCGAAGCAGCGCTCCGTCCCGTTCGGCATCAACGGCGATGATACCCAGCGCCTGCAAAGCGCTGGCACTTACGCCAACATCAATCAGCAGCGTATCGCGCAGGCCTTGCGGACGCTGACGAACGAAGTGGAAGCGGACCTGGCCGCCACCAGTATCAAGTTGAGCCGCGCCTATGGCGCAGTGGGCACGATCCCCTTTGGCACCTCGGGCGACCTGTCCGACTTCGCCCAGCCGAAGAAGATCCTGAAAGACAATGGTGCACCGTTGTCTGATCTGCATATGGTCCTGGGCTCCGCTGCGATGGCGAATATCGAAGGCAAACAGGCCGGTCTGTTCCGCGTGAACGAAGCCGGCACCGACGATCTGCTGCGTCGTGGCGCGGTTAGCGTGGTCCAAGGCTTCGACCTGCACAACTCGGGCGCGATTGGCGACCTGATCGTGGCCGGCAATGCTGCAGCTGCGACGACCAGCAATGCTGGTCACGCCAAAGGCGCGACCGTGATTAACCTTGCTGCGGCAGGTACCGGCGCCTTTCTCGCTGGCGACATCGTGAGATTTGCTGGTGACCCGAACCAGTACATTCTGGCCGCTGGTGATACCGATGCGTCGAACGGCGGCCAGATCCGCTTGCAAGCGCCGGGCCTGCGCCAGGCAATCCCAGCCGCGGCCACCGGCATTACGCTGATCGCGGCGACCGTGCGCAATGCGTTCTTCCAGCGCGCCGCGCTCCAACTTGCGACCCGCGCGCCCGCCATGCCTCAGGGCGGCGACTCGGCCGACGACGTTATGTTGGTGCCAGATCCGATCTCGGGCATCACCTACGAATTCTGCATCTACAAACAAAAGCGTCAAGTTCGCTACGAGGTCAATTTGGCCTGGGGCACGGCGGCGCCGAATCCCCACCTGGGCGGCCACCTGATCGGCGGCTAATCCATCAACGTCACCCGGCGGCCAGCATGGAGCCGGGCAACCTACGAGAACAACATGACCACTATCAAGATCAAACCAAGCCACCCAAGCCAGGGCGACTTCGTCCTGATTGATAAATCCGACTTCAACCCCGACGTGCACGAGGTGTACGGCGACGATCAGGAGCTGGGCGCGCACATCGAGCGAGCGCCCACCATGGCCGAACTGCTCGCCGCGCGCGATCAACTGGCAGAACGCGGGCGTGAGCTGAATGAGCGTGAACAAAGCCTGATAGCCGAGATGGACCGCGTCGCCGAGCAGGCCCGGGCCAACGAGGTCGAAGCGCAGCGCCTGCGCGGCGAAGCGGCAATCCTTCAGGCCGCTAAGGATGCTGCTGTCTCCGCCGCACAGGTGCCAGTTGCACCGGCCACCGCCACGGCCGAGAAGCCAGCGAAGGCTGCCAAGGCGTAATCCCTGTCCAGATCCGCCCCGCATGCCGGGGCACCACATAAACCGCAATTCCGAAAGCCAATATGCCAACCATTACTGCCGGCGGCACGCCGCAAACTATCAAGCTGCCTGAGGGGCAAGTCCTGAATGTCAGCGGTGTCGCTGGCGCGGCCGGCATGGTGTATCGACTCGATCCGATTTTGGGCGGAACGAACTCGCTGCAGTCCTGGCCGGTCGGCAATGGTGCGCTGGCGTCTATCGGGCCGTACGCCGGTGAGCAGCGATTTTTGGTGTCGTGTTCGGTCGGTAGTGTGGATGTAGCAGTAGCGAGTGCGATCTTATCGATCGCGCCGGCGACTATCGTGCCCAGTGCCAGCGAAAGCCCTGTTCGCGTTGTTGTCGGTGGCGATTCGATCAGTGAAATGTACGACTTCACCGACGGCAATGGCGCGAGCATTGTTGCGCCGGGAGTGGCGCGGGTTACGTTTGCCGCTGCCTTCCCCGGCGGTGCTTACTGGCCTGGCGATCCGATTAAGGTCGTGAAGGCGCCGCTGCGGGAAGCAAATCAGATGAGCTCCACCGTCCTGGCTGTTGATCCAGCTCGGCTTTGGCTTGAATATGGTGTCAGCAGGGCGCAAGAATGCGCCGTGCTGTCTTCAGCCCCATCGGTGTACCGAAAATACGCCATCGCCTTCAGCTCATACATTGCCCAGGCGTTTGCCCTGGCCGGCAGGCCGTATCGGGTAGTGACCGATGCAGCAATGGCTGGTGGAGACTCGATTCAGGTGGGCGAGGTCATGCGGCGTGATTGGCAGCCGAACGACGTAGCCATTTATGCGCCGGGCATGAATGACGTGTATGCGCGCGGCTGGTCATTTGCGCAGATTCGGGACAACGATATTGCCAATTTGACGTATATGCGGAATAAAACCCCGCGACTGATCATTTCCTCTATCCCCGCGCGGTCGCCGTTGAACAATGGGTGGTCGGCGGAACGTTATGCTACCTGGCGTCAGGTGAACGAGTGGCGCCAGCGTTATGCCGCCGAAATAGGTGCAACGTTTATCAACTGGTCAGCGTCCAGCGTAGGTCCACGCACCTACAGCGACCCGCTTGCAATGAATGCTGACACTTTCACCAACGGCGCACAGCAAACGAGTATTGATGGTGTGCATCCGATTGGCTTGGGCGGCGTCATCGGTGGCGCTGGCTTCGCGCCGAGCATGAAGGTTCTATCGTCGGCAGACCCACTGCCGGCCAGTGCCGGTGCTGGCCTGCTGGTCGATGACTACGTTTTTCCGAATCCCATGCTTATTCGCTCCGCTACACCTGGCGGCGCAGACGGGGCGGCCACGTTCCAGAACCTCGCGGGCGCAGCAGGTGCCGAGATCGCTGACAACTGCATGCTGTCGTATCTATCAGGCTCAGGCGCTGCCGTTATCGTGAAATGCGGCGTTCTGGCGCGCAGCCAGGCTGTGCACGGCGATGTTCTTGGCAACTCCCAGCGCATCATTGTCGACAATACTGCTGGGGCGGCAACTGCAAACTTTATTTTTAAGACTGACGATTTCAAGGCAGCGATGCGCGATGGCGACACGGTCGACTATGGCCTTCATTTACTGACATCGAGCGCGGCTACGCCGGGATCGGGTGATCCTGATGGCCTGATTAGCTACGGAGTGACCTTGCTGGACCAGCATGCCGTTGCATTGAACAAGTCGGACTCGGCGCTCGGGAGTACAGGGGGGACTGGCTGCATCCCTTCTGTATCGGTCAAGCCTATTCGATTGGGGGCGCCAACACGCCGGGTTGCAGTTGCTGGAGCGTTCAGCTCGACGCGCATGCAGATACCGTTCTCAGTTGCCGCAGGAAAATCAGCTTGCATTGACCTAGGGCGCATTTTGGTGCGTCGGGGCGCAAAAGTATAAAGGGGAGCCTTATGGCGATCACTACAGAAATTGGCGCTGGCCTGCCCGATACCGAATCTTATGTCAGTGTCGTTGCGGCAAACGTGCGGTGCGCCAGCCTGTGGCTGACAGCCTGGGCGGCGTTGCTACCGCCTAGTTCTAACACTTAATTCTTGTCGATTTCGATCGGGGCGGTTCTCTCAAAATAACGAAGCTGAAGCTGTAGAGACTGAAGTTCTCCAAATAAAGTTTCAACGCCGACATGTTCGAAAGCGATATGCGTAATCTCTATATCAGGGCGTATCTTTGATTTATGCCATTCGATGTCTTCTCCGGTTGGAGGATGTAGTTGAATTAATCCATGAGACTTAGAAAATTCTGAGGGGGATTGGTCAAAAGGACTTACTGTTGGATTTTCCAATCTAGTACTAAATATCATGAAGTCTAAATTCTCAATGCCGACTATTGTTTTCTGAGAATTTGTCTCCGAAACCAACGGAGTCTTATCTGCGCGAAACATCCGGTATCCGTGGTGAAATAATCTGCACTTCCATGATTCCCCACTGTGCCTCCCTACAAATATTCTCCACTCCCCTTGCGGAGGAAGTCGCAGGCTACGAAGCCAAAGCCGCTCCGTTTCTAGTATCGACATGGTATCTGGATCGTCGAATTCAAATGTCATTGCTGTCATAGTCGCCCAAGCAGCAAGGATGGCTTGATCCTTTGTACTAATCAAGAAATTCACGTCTTGTATCATTTTTATGATAATCGATGATGCCCGGTCTTGAAGCACGCTCATCCACTCATTGTTGCATTTGACGCAAACGACTTTTAGGCGCTTTGATCTTGGGCTACCGTTTTTTTGCTTAACCACTGTAGAACTCATGCCGTCGGTCTTGGTTCTTGATTTGGATTGAAAAGTGCGATCCTCGTGTTTACGAGGGGTGAGTATTTTATCGAGCCACTGCGGAAGTACATGTTCATCACTGTTCGCGTCGTTTTTGCAAAAAGCACATTGTTGTTTATGCACATACTGTGATGGCTTGGCGGACATTCATTGCTCCTTGAGTTGTACTTGCTATTTAAACACATTCTCAAACGCAAAAATCAAAGGAGCACAAATATGCTAGTCGAAACCGGCGCTGGCCTGCCCGACGCCGAATCCTACGCCAGCATCGCTGCTGCAGATGCGCGGTGCGCCAGCCTGGGGCTGACCGCCTGGGCGGCGTTGGCTGATGGCGACAAGGAAATCGCGTTGCGCAAGGCAATGATCTTCATGGCGACCTACCGCACACGTTGGGCCGGTCGCCGGGTCAATCAGCACCAGGCACTGGACTGGCCACGCTACAACGTGGTGGTCGACGGCTTCATCGTGCCCAGCACGATCGTGCCTGCCGATGTCGTAAATGCCTGCATCGACCTGGCCGTGCGCGCCGGGCGCAGCGAGGATCTTCTACCTGATCTCGACACCGGCTCGAATGCCATCAAGAAAGACAAAACGGGGCCACTGGAAACGGAGTATTTTCAGAACACCACGGACGCGCGCGAGCGCTTCGTGGCCGTTGACGCACTCTTGGCGCCTTACTTCGGCTCGGCCGGCGGCGGCAATTCGATCAAGGTGGTGCGAGCATGAGCGCTTTTCCAGCAGTCAAGATTGACGGCTGTTTCGTCGCCGACAACACGTATCGCGAGGGCGATAAGGTGTGGATCGTCACCAACCTGATAGTACGCGCCAAGGACCTGGTCCCGTTCGATCTGCCGCTGGCGGCAATTTATAGCGGATCGGAAGTCTGGCCTGCAGTCGGATCGGCCTATGGCATCGCGCATCATGTGCGGCGCGCGCTGGACGTCGATACCAGTTTCCCGATCATCATGTGCCAGCAAGGCTTCATCATGGACGGCTGGCACCGGGTGCTGCGCGCGCTGATCGACGGCAAGACCACGATCAAGGCCGTACGCTTCGCTGAGACGCCGCCGTACGACTACGTGAAAGTGCCATAGCCTATGACCGATTACGCCAAAACTGCCGCGCGCGCCGACCAGTCCTTGCGCCGCAAGGGGGGAATCGTGGTGTTGCACCAGGTCGTGACCGGCGAATACGATCCTGACCTGGGCACGGCGCCCGCCACCACCACCGACTACGAGGGCACGGGCGTGAAGATTAACTACGAGGTCGAGAACATCGACGGCACGCTGATCCAGGCGGGCGACCAGCAGATGCTGCTGTCGCCGCTGCAGCGCAACGGTGCGCCAATGCCGACGCCGACCACGGCCGACTTGGTACTGTTTGGCGGCTCCAGCTATACGGTGAAGGCCGTCGAAACTACGGCACCGGTCGACGTGGCCGTGCTGTACACGCTGCAACTAAGGGGGCTTTGATGGCCAGTATGTCGTTTTCCATGCAGATCGCCGAATTCATCGCCAAGACCAAGGCCAATCAGGATCTGGTGGTGCGCGCCATCACCATGAAGGTTGACAACAAGCTGGTGCAGCGCTCGCCGGTCGGCGATGCGAAGTACTGGACGCACAAGCCACCGCCCGGCTACACAGGCGGCCGTTTCCGCGCTAACTGGCAACTTTCCATCGGTTCGCCGGCCGCTGGCGTGCGTGACTTGATCGACAAGAACGGCAGCGCCACAATCGCTGCCCACGGCAGCACGATCAGCGCTGCGAAGTCCGGCGACGTGATCTACCTCGTGAACAACTTGCCATACGCGAAGCGCATCGAGGAGGGCTGGTCCGGCCAGGCGCCCGTCGGCGTGGTGATGCTGACGGTCGTGGAATTCCGCACCATTGTGGACAATGCCGTGAACGGCGTGCGCGACGGCACCACCGCAAGCGAGTTCGCCCAAGGCTATTCGAGCTATAAATTATGAGCCAACCAACAATACGCGCGGCGCTGGAGGCGGCCCTGGCCAGCCTCGGTCCGGCCATCGACACCGCATGGCAAAATGTGCCGTACACACCGGTAACTGGCCGGCCATACCAGGCAGCCTACCTGCTGCCGGCGGAACCGGCCAATCATTCCATGGGCGACGGCTCGCGTCAGGAGCGCGGTATCTTCCAGGTCAGCCTGATGTATCCGCCAGGGCAGGGCACTGCTGCAGCCGGTGCGCGCGCCGAAATGATCAAGGATCTGTTTTGCCGCGGCGCAAGCTTCCCGAAGGGCGATTTGACTGTGCAGATCGAGCGCACACCGGAAATCGCGGACGGCCGCGAAGACGGCGACCGCTGGATGGTCCCGGTCAAAATCCGCTGGTTCTGCAACCTGTAACCCGCATCACCCCACACAGATCGCCTCGGCGGTCTTTTTTTTCGACCAAAGAAAGGCAATCCACACCATGACCACTGCAAACGGCATCGACAGCCTGCTCGTAATCGGCAAGCAACCGGCGGAAGGTACGAAGGCCCTGGCCGCCGCCGGCCGCCTCTATCCGCGCGTGACAGCGACGTTCGACACGGACGCCGACAAGTACTCGAGCAACGAGATCGACCCGAGCCAGCAACAGAGCGACACGCGCCTGGGCAACTTCCGGACCTCCGGCGCCATCAAGGGTGAGGCTTCGTGCGGCACCTACGCAGTGCTGCTGGCTGCGCTGCTGCGCCGCGACTTCACGGCCGGCGGCGTCACCACGGCGCAAAACACGATCGCATCGGGTGTAACGGGCCTGACGCGCAGCGCCGGTTCCTGGCTGGCCGACGGCCACCGCGCCGGTACCGTCGTGCGCATTGGCGGCTTCCTGACCACCGGCGCCGCCAACAACGGCAAGAATTTCTTCGTTACGTCCGCCACAGCGCTGAAGCTCACGGGTCAGTTCATGGACGGCAGCGCGATGACGGTGAAGGTCGAGGGCGACCCGGTGACCGTGACCGCGACCGGCAAGCGCAGCTTCACGCCTCTGACCGGCCACACCACGGACTGGTTCACGGCGGAAGTGCAGGATCCGGGCATTGCCGTGAATCGCTGTTTCATCGACCAGTTGGTCAGCAAGGTTGACATCGCCGTGCAGCCGAATGGCATCACGAGCATGGACTTCACCCTGATGGGCAAGCTGGAGGGCCCGACCACGCCGGCGGCTTACTTCGCGGCACCGGCCGCCACGCCCGGCACCGGCAAGTTCTCCGGCGCCACCGCGATGCTGTCGGTGGCGGGCATCCCGTCGCAAATCTGCACGGGCATGTCGTTGTCGCTGGACGGCCAGGTCAAGATCGATCCCGTGATCGGCTCCAAGTTCGCCACGGCTGCCTCGCGCGGCAAAGTGCTGGGCAGCGGCCAGTTCACCGTGCTGATGCAGGATTCGGCATATATCGACTACTTTAAGCAGGAAATCGAGCTGCCGCTGGCCTACGCCATGGCGGCCAGCACTGCGCCGCTGGCCGAAGTGATGACCATCGCCATGGGCCGCATCAAGATCACCTCGGCCAAGGTCGATGATGGCGAGAAAAACAAGATCGTCACCTGCGCCTTCGACATCCTGCGCTACCAAGGGGCTGATTCGCAGCACGAGGCAACGACCGTGGCGTTTCAAGACACCAGCCTGTAACCCACTTGCACGGCCCTGCGCCGGGCTTTCTTTTGGCGCAAGCGCCACCCCAGCACCGACCGGTTGCTGTCGCCTTCGTGGGCGCGGCGGCCGGCACGGGCACATATTTCCACCCCACGAAAGGCAATACCCATGAATACCACCCAAGCAACCCTGAATACCGCGCAAACCCTGGCCGTCGCAGGCTTCGACATCGCCAACCTGTCGGCACCTGCCGCGCGCGTGACCTTCGACGTGCCCGTGATCTTCGACGCCGACGGCGAGCCCGTGGCCGGCATCAAGATCGTCGGCAAGAATTCCGACGAGTACCGCAAGGAAAGCCACGCCGTGCGCGCCGAAGGCTATAAAAAGTCGGCCAAGCGCAAGACCGCCATCGACGCCTCCACCGACGAAGGCGCGGATCAGCTGGTGCACGTCATCGATGACAACCAAAAGCGCCTGGCGCTGGCCGTGGCCGTCGACTGGTACGGCTTCACCAGCAACGGCGCCGTCGTGCCGTTCGACAAGGGCCTGATCGCCACGGCGTTCGACAAATACCCGACCTGGCAAGAGCGCGTCACGGCCGCCCTGGAAAATGACGCCAATTTTTTGAAGGTCTAACCCAGGCCCTGCTGCTGTATGCCGATCACCTGTTTGATCGAGCGACAGCTGCAGGCGACGGCAACGCCAAGGGCAATCACCTGGACACCGCCCGGCAAAACCCGCTTTACCGGGCGCCCGAGGCGCCAGCGGTGCCGCAGCTGCCGCCCGAGCTGGCCTATATCTGGACCTGGTTCACCCAACTGAACCAGAAGCGCCAGTGCGGCATGGCCGTGAACGCGTTGACCAGTGTCGAGATACTGGCCTGGCAGGCGCGCCACGGTATCCGCTTCGATCCGTTCGAAGAAGTCGCCATCGATCGCCTGGATGCGCTGTTCATTTATCACCAGAATAAGAAGGAGAAATAATGCCTGATATCGCCGAGCTTGGACTTTCGATTGATACGCGACAACTGGAGCAGGGCGCCCAGGCAATGGACCGCCTCGGCGTCGCCAGTGAGGGTGTCGAGAAGAAGGTCGACAGCGCGACGTCGGCCATTGATAAGCTTGGGAAGGCAAGCGCTGACGCCAAGGCGAAAACTGCCGAAGGCGCGGCGGCCGTCGATGCCGTCGGCGAGGCCGGCGCGCGCGTGGTGCAAAAGGTCGACGCCGCGTCGGCATCTATCGATGCAATGGGCGCCACCGCCACCCGCATTCGCACGGTCTTCCTGGGCGGCAGCAACACGCTCGATGGGTTCATGGGCTCATCGATGGGCGTCTGGCGTAGCAGTGAGGCCGCCGCCGCTGGGATTGATAGTCTTGGCAATGCCACCGAGCGTACTTGGAAGAAGCAGGCTGACTACAACGGTGCGATGGCCGACACGACCCGTATCATGCGGCAGGCGGCCGATGCTGCGCGCACGCTGGAGGAATCCAACCACAGGATGCTGATCGAGCTGCAACGCGAGATCGACACGTTCGGAATGGCGCGGGGCGAACTGGAGCGTTATCGTGCGGCCGAGCTTGGCCTTGGAAGTGCCGCGCAGACCAAGGCCGCAGCCTTGGGAAACAGCATTGATGCGATGCACCGCGAAGAACGAGCTGCACGCGACGCTGCTGGCGCTCAGGATCGCGCGGCAGCCGCTGGTGATCGTTTTATCAAAAGCCTGCAGGACCAGGTGGCCACGCTGGGCATGTCGACCCAGCAGCTGCAAGCATATCGCGCCGCTCAGCTGGGCGTTTCCGATGCGGCGGCGCCACTGATCAACAAGTTGGCCGAAACTGGCGAAGGCGCCAAGAAAGCTGGCGGACACATGGAGGGCTTCAGCTTCCAATCAGCCAGCGCCAAGCGCGAGTTGTTGGTTCTCGCGCACGAGCTCAGCCAAGGGCAGTTCCAGCGCTTTGGCGGCTCAATGATGGTATTGGGCGAGCAGACTGGCGCCGCAGGCTTGCTGTTCAGTAGTACCGGCCTGGCCGTGCTGGGCTTTGCAGCCGCGCTGGGTACGGTGGCATACGCAATGATCAAAGGCGCCAGCACACAGCGAGAAATGAACAATGCCCTGATCTCGACCAACAACTACGCAGGGGTTACCAGCGACAAGCTGAATGAACTGGCGCATGCCGCGACTGCCGTGCACGGGAGTATTGGCGAGGCGAAGAAGGTTGTAACGGAATTGGCTGGCACTGGCAAGTTCACGGGCGACCAGATCGCATACATCACCGATGCTGTCATTGCGTTGGAGACTGCGACAGGCGAATCTGTCAAAAAGACCATTAAGGAGTTCGAGTCCCTGGCCGTTCAGTCGACAGGCAGCACCAATCGCGCCACCGAGGTGATTACCCGCGCAACCGTCAAACTGGATGATACCTATCACTTCTTGACGCTTTCCGTCTATGAGGCAATCCGCGCTTTGGAAAAAGACGGCGATGCGAAAGGTGCGTCTGCCGTCGCTACAGCGGCGTTCGCAAAGGCGACCAAGGATGGTGCTGACCAGATGATTGCCAACCTTGGTAGTGTGGCGCGCGCCTGGCATGGCGTAAAAGAAGCAATCGGCGGCGCTATGGATGCCATCGGAAGCTACGGCGCCAAGGCCACGCCAGCGGCCGATGTAAAAAAATACAGTTTCCGCCTGTCGGAATTCGATAAGGGGCTGGCTGATAGTAATCTGCGCTTGGGGCGGGCGCCTGATGCCATTACGCCTGAACTCCAGGTAGCCCGCACGCAGATTGTTCTTGGCCTGACGGACGCGGTGGATAAATTAAACAAGGCTGACGCTGTCGCCCTTGCCCAGGGTGAAATCGCGACCAAGAATTCTCGTGCTGTTCATGCTGCTGCGATGATCCATGCGGAAGATATCCGCCTGCAGAAGAAGGGGATGGGTGAGCTTGCGGTCGCCTTGGATGCATACCAGTCGAATATTGATGCTATTCGCGCTGCCGACCCAAATTCACCTCTTATTACCCCTGATGCGATTGCCGCCGGTATTGCTGCTCGGAAAAAAGCACATACCGATCAGGCAAAGCCGAAAGCTGACCAGGTCGAAAACACCGAGCTTGCCGACCAAATTAAGCAGTACGCGAAAGAAGCTGCGGCTGCAAAGGCACACTACGACGAATTGGGCAAGCTTGACGACATGTATTTGAGGGCTGGCGAGCTGTCTGAACGTCAGTTTTTCGAAAACAAGCGGTCTTATGCACTTTCAACCTACGAGGCACAGATTGATGCTTTTGATCTAGAAATTGGTGCATTGAAGGCGCACAACAGCGTCACAAAAGCTGAGGCGGCAAAACACGAGAAGGCGCTTAACGAAATACTAGGCAAACGAAGTGCAGCTGAGAAAGCGTTCTTTGACGAGAGTTTCCGTCGGGACGAAGAGGAACGGTTGCGGAAGGCTGCCGTGGTTGCTGCTTCAAACGATGCAATGAATAAATATATTTCTAGCATCAATCAGGAAGCGCAAAAGATCGAGGATTCGAATCATATCCATGAGAAGGCGCGCAGCGTCATTGAGCGGGAGGAGGTTGCCCGGCTGGAATTGGCAATCGCGTATCAAAAGCAATTTATTGAAGGCCAGGCTGCAGCTGGCGCCACCGCGGAAGAGATCGCACAAGCGCCGGCCATTCTCAAATATCTTGAGGACCAGCGTGCCGCGCGGCTTCGTTTGGCGCAAGGCCTGGATCAGCAGGATCAAGTGAAGCTGGCGCAAGCTCAGATCGAAACCAACAAAAAAATGTGGGAATCGATCGACTCCACAGCGCAAGACACTTTCGTATCGATTGGTAATTCAGGTATTTCTGCTATCGATCGGGTGTGGGGTGCATTGAAAAATGGCTTGTTCGCATGGCTTTACCAGATGACGCTCAAGAAGTGGATTATCAACATCGGCGCGTCGATGACTGGCGCGAACGCTACCAGCATGGCAATGGCCGGTGACCTCGGTGGATTAGGCGGTGCCGGCGGAATTGCTGGCAGCGTGGGCGCGACAGCAAACCTGTTGCAAAGTGCCAAAACCGCCTACACCATCGCGTCACAAGGTTTTGCCGGCATTACGGCAGGCTTTGGCACCAGCGTTGTCAGTCTGGGCACGCTGTTTGGCTCGACTGCAATTGAGGCATTTGGTGCTGGCCTGGGTAGCACGGGCCTTGTGGGCGCGGCAGATGCCGCCGGCCTGTACGCGGCATCTGGAGGCGTGGGTAGCGCGGGCGCAGTTACGGCCGGCGCCTATGCTGGCGCGGCGGTTACGGCCGCCGCCGGCATCGCCGCTGGCGTGCTGGGTGGCCGGATGATCTCTGGCCAGTATGGCAGCAACTCGACTGTGAACGCCGGCACCGGCATCGGTGCAGTCGCCGGGGCATTCATGGGTGGCCCTATCGGCGCGGCCATCGGCGGCGCCCTGGGTGGCTTGATCGGGGGCCTTGGTAATCGTGTGTTCGGCATGGGTGAAAAGAAGTACGGGGAAACGGGTATCACCGGAACGTTATCCGGTACCGGGTTCAGTGGCACCGAATATGCCAAATGGACGCAAAAGGGCGGTTGGCTGCGCAGCGACAAGAAGGACACTGACCGTAAAGCCGTCGACGCGACGACGTCCAATGCGTTTGTGGAGACGTATGCAGCCATTCGCAACGTCTCGGCTACCTTGGCCAATACGCTGGGCATCGATACCTCCAGCCTGGCCACGCGCGCCCAGGCGCTCAACATCAATCTGACCGGCCTCACCACGGAAGCTGACAGGCTGGGCGCCGTGACCAAGTTCTTCGAAGGCGTCGGCAATGCCATCGCCGTCGAGCTGCTGCCCAATGTCGGCCAGTTCAAGCAAGGCAACGAGGAGCTGAGCGTTACCTTGCAGCGTGTGGCCGGGAATTATGCCGGTGTCGACGCTGCCCTGCAACTGATCAGCCGCACGTCGCAGGATGCCTTCGGCGCCGTGGGTGTGGCCACCATTGGCGCACGCGAGAACCTGATCAAGCTGGCCGGCAGCCTGGACTCGCTCACCAGCGGGACCAGCTTCTTTGCCGAAAACTTCCTGACGGAAGCCGAGCAGATGGCGCCCGTGCTGTCGACCGTGGCCGATACGCTGGGCAAGCTGGGCATGTCTGGCGTCAAATCGGTGGAGCAGTACAAGGACGTGGTGCTGGGCTTGGACTTGGCCAGCACGGGCGGCCAAGAGATGTACATCAAGCTGCTGGCTCTGGCGCCGGCCTTCAAGGCTGCCGCCGACTACAGCAGCCAGCTGGCCGCAGCGACCGGCAATTATGCCGCTGTGGTCAAGTCCGCCAGCGAGATTGCCAGCGAGCGCATGGATCTGCAAAAGCAGCTAAACGAATTGACGAAAAGCGAAACGGAACTGCTGGCCATCCAGCGCTCCAGCATCGCCGCCGTCAACCGTGCACTGTTCGACCAGGTGCAGGCGGCCAAGGCGGTGGTGACGGCCAAGGACGTGCTGGCAAAGGCTTACGACAGAGAGGCAGCAGCGGCCCAGACGGCGCTGGATAAATCGAAGTCGTGGGTGGCCACGCTCAATGGCCTGAACGCCAGCATGGCCCTGGGCAACCAATCCACCCTGACGCCGGAGCAGAAATACGCCGAAGCGCGTGCCCAGTTCGAGAAGACCCTGGCAGCGGCCAATGCCGGCGACACGACGGCGCAGTCCGGCCTGTCGGCCGCCGAGCAGGCCTTCCTGACAGCTTCTCAAGTGGTCAACGCTTCGGATGCCCGCTACGCGGCAGATTACGCCCGCGTGGTGGCGGCCAACAACGAGGCGTTGAAATGGGCCTCGGCCCAGGTCGACGTGCAGCAGGCCAGCCTGGACGCCCTCAAGGCCCAGGTGTCGGGCCTGATCACCATCAATGACAGCGTGCTGACGGTGGCGCAAGCCATTGCCAACCTGCATGCGGCGATGGGCACGGCCAAAGGCTTGGGCGTGCAGTTCGACGGCTCCCATGCCGGCGGGCTGGCCAATGTGCCGTTTGATGGCTACGCGGCCGAGCTGCACCGCGGTGAAGTGGTGGTCGACGCGCAGGCTGCCGCTGCCATGCGCCGTTACTTCGGTGGCGCACCGAGCCAGGGCGGCGGCAACACCGATGCCCTGGTGGCCGAAATCAAGGGCTTGCGGGAAGAGGTCAAAGGGCTGCGCGCCGATCAGGACAAGCAGACCGGCGCCACCATCCAGGCGACAGTCGAATCGAACGACAAAGCAGCAAAAACGGTCGTGGCCGGTGTCGATAAATCCGCCAAGGCATCTGCCTGGGCGAAAAAAGTGGAGTACTCGCAATGACCGATGTGCAGTTTCTGGAATGGCTCAAGAGCCCGTTGGCCATCCGCATGGTGCTGATCGAGGCGCAGGTGAATGTGGCCGGCAGCGAGGTGACGCGCTACATCGCCTCGCGGCCGTATGTTACAGGCCCAGCGGAGGTGCCGGCCAATACGGTGTATCTGCCGATGGCCACCGGCGGACTGGCCTTCACCGAGCAGGTCAGCCTGACTGGCGAGGCGGGGCTGTCGGGTGGCGATGTAGAGCTGGGCAACGCGGACGGCGCGCTCGACGGCTGGCTCGGCGACGTCTGGCGCAATCGGCCCATCAAGGCCTGGTCCGGCGATCCGCGCTGGCCGCGCGCCGATTTCCGCCTGGTGTTCAACGGCATCATTGCCGACATCGCCAGTGCGAGCCGTGAAACGCTCAACCTGTCCCTGCGGGACAAGCTACAGCGCCTGGACACGCCGATTGCCGAGGCCAAGCTGGGCGGCACCTCGCCAAACAAGGACGCGACGCTGCCGATCCCGTTCGGCGAATGCCACAACGTCACGCCACTGCTGACCAATCCCGCCACCCTGGAGTATGGCTTCCTGGGCGCGGTAGAGTCGAGTTTCGAGGTGCGCACCAACGGTAAGCCAATTGCCGTGGCCCTGAATGACCAGGCGGGACGCTTCAACCTGACCACCGATCCGTTTTCCACCACGATTACGGTCAGCGTGCAGGGCGACAAGGGCGGCGGCTACGCACCGCGCATCGCGCCGCTGGTGCAGCGCATTGCCACCGCCTACGGCAAGGCCTCGGATCGTTTCACCCTGGCCGACCTCGATCTGGACAATCTGGCCGCCTTCGATGCCGCCCACCCGCAGCTGGTGGGCCTGTACGTTGCGGACCGGACGAACCAGGCGCAGGCCATCCAGCAGCTGGCGGCCAGCGTTGGCGCCCAGGCGGTCATGTCGCGCACGGGCCAGTTGCGCCTGGTGCAGATCGCGCTGCCGGCCGCCGGCGTGGCTCTGCAGATTGGTCCCGAGAAAATGCGGGTGGACTCGCTGCGCGTGGTGCAGCGCTTGCCGGTAGTGGCGGCCGTCAAAATTGCGTTTGACCGCAATTACACGGTGCAGGCCAGTCTGACCACCAGCATCCCGCCGGCGCATGCCGACCTGTATGCCACGGAGTGGTTGACCGAAACGGCGGTCGATGAGGCGGTGCGCGCGCGCTACCGCCTGACGGACGACCCGCCGCAGATCGAAACCTGCCTCAAGACGAACGAGGACGCCCGTGCGGAAGCGCTGCGGCGCCTGGCCTTGAATAAGGTGCAGCGCACGATTTACGAATTTGATGGAGAGCCCGAGATGATGATGCTGGAACTGGGGCAGCCCGTGGTGCTGCGCGATAATCGTTTCGGCCTGCAGGGCGGGGTGCCTGGTGTGGTGGTGCTGCTGTCGCCGCAATGGCTGACTGGGCGCGTGACGGTGGGAGTACTGGTATGACGGCCATTGGCGGTGCCCGTGACAAGCTGCTGCAGGCCACGGCGGAGCGCTTCAGCACAACGGCCGATGGCAAGGCGATCTTGCTGGCTGGCAGCACGCCTGTGTTTCGTGTGAACAGCGCCGGCGCTGGCGCACCTGGATCGATTGCCATCACCGCCAAACCGGTGAACGTGGTGGGCGATATCGTGTTTTCGGTCTCTGCCGGTACGCAGATGACCGTCAACGGCAACGTGGCCACGGTCAATTTTGCCACCATGACCACGGATACGGCACTGGTGCAGGCCCGCATCCGCGAATTCGGTGTCGACTATGTCGGCAACTACATGATCAGCAAGGTCTTCGACGGCGAGACGGGCTTGGCCGGCTTGAACACGGGCCAGGCATTCGCCTACAAGCGCGCGGCTGTGGCGCCAGTTGATTCGCCAGGTGATGTGATCTTTACCTTTGCCACGGCCAGTATCACGACGCCGGCCGGCAACGATCTGGCCAACGGCTGGGCGAAAAATATCCCGGCCGGAACGGCGCCGCTGTATGTGCGCGTGGCTGCCGCCAGTTCGCGCAATGCCACGGACAATATTGCCGCCAATGAGTGGGCAGGAGCGGTGCAGCTGGCCAAAGATGGCGCAAACGGGGTGGATGGGTTGAATGTGGCGCCTGTGCGCATCTACCAGCGCGGCGCCACGAATATTGCGCCGGCGCTGCCGAGCGCGGCATGCACGTTCACCTTTGCTACCGGCGCACTTGCGGGCCTGAACAACGGCTGGTCGACCCAAGTGCCCACTGCCGGCGGCGCCTACCTGTTCACCTCAGGTGCCACGGCCGCTGCGCGCACTGCCACCGATGACATCGCCCCAGGCGAATGGGCGGCCGCTGCGCGCCTGGCCGCCGACGGGGCGACTGGCCAGCGCGGCACCGTCACCGTGACGGCGCCCGGCTATTCGACCTGGTCGGATGCCTCGGCTGTATATGAGCTGGGCCGCGCCGGCTACGGCGCGCCGATCAACCGCGACGTGGTCACGCTGTACGACGCGACACATGTGGTGACGAAGTATTTTGATAGCGGCGCTTGGCTGGTGCTGGGCACGGTGCTGAATGGGAATTTGCTGGTCGATGGCAGCGTGGCGGCGAAGGCGGTGTCGGTGGACAAGCTGTCGGCCTTCGTTTCCAATCTGGGCGAGGTGACTGCTGGCGACCTGTACGGCACCACGCTGCATGGCGGCCCTGGGTATCCAACCAGTGCGTCAGGTTGGCCAGTTACCGGCAATTTAGGTACTGGCTATCATTTGAGCGCCGGCGGCCTGTACATCGGCAATCCGCAAACAGGGAAATATTTTGGTGTCGACGCATCCGGCAACGTTTTCGCTCCAGCATTTTCCGTCGTAAACGGCACGGCGACTTTCTACGGCACGCTGTCGGCAGTGACCGGTACCATCGGTCTGCTGCGCAGCCGCGCCAGCGGTGCACGCATGGAGATGTATGGCGACGCCCTGAAATCAATCGGCATCGATGCTGGAGGCGCTGAAGTTGTTACGGCGCAGTTCGGCAATCTTGATATATGAGCAGCCATGGCGTGATAAGCCGGGATTTGCAAACCCGAGAAGTGCTCTATGACAGCCGGGAGGAGAACACCCTGTTCTGGATTGCTGAAGAGGCCATTGCCGGGGCCAGTGTCGGCACCGGGGCCGGTCGTACATTCTCATACCCGGCGTATTCCGGAAAGAAAATCGTTGCCAACCTGGTTTCACCCTATCAAACCAGTGACGTTGACGGCTGGGCGGTGCTGAGCTGTCGCGTCAGCTATCCATCGGGCATCCCGACGGTCCAGGTGTTTGTCGACAATGCCACTGCCGGCTTACCGGTGTGCGATGGCTACATGATGATTTACTTTACCGGAGCGGCGCTATGAGAATGGGCTTTCAAGCGAAGAACCTGGCGAAGGGCAATATCACCATCGATTCCAGCCTGCGTGCTTACGTGTACCTTGGAAAATACCTCATCCCCAGCCAGATCGGCGCGTACCCAACGGTCGATTTTCAGTGCAAGGGCATGCCCCAGCTGTATTTTGACGTGCCCTACAACATCACGGCCCAAGACATCGGCACTACCGGGCTGGATGCTTTCCGTTCGCGCACGGGCATGAGTCTGCGCAAGTTGCAGTTTCTGGGTGGCGATAGCTGGCGCGCGACCATGGCCATCAATAACCACAATGGCCCCGCTCTGGCGCTGTTCTTGCGGGTATTCGGGCGCCTGGATCTAAATCCTCCAGCGCGCCCATATGGCTACGGCCTGCTGGTCCGTACGCTGGAGGAAAAGGCGCTGGTGTTTCTCAGCGGCAAACGCATGTTGCGCCTGGCTGGCGATACCTACGATGTCGAGCTGACACTCCCCTGGCCGGTGCCGCCCAGTGACAGTGCTCCAGCGAATGGCCAGGACACGGCAATCAATTTGCCGTTCAGCATGCAAGGAAAATCCATCAGCGCGAATACCCGTGGCATGGTCTCGATGCCGTATTACCTGTATTCGTATGAAGACGACGGCCGGACCATGAACCGCTATGCGGTGCTGCACTACGAATCGATGTACTGGGCCAGCGGTAATCAGCTGCAGGTGCGCCGTATCGCGGCGAGCGCAGATGAGATGGACGTCAGTGGCTCCCTGATTATCGACAACTCCCGCTGCCAGACGGTGTATTCCCGCCTTTCGGTCATCGACAACGCTAAATTTCCCTAATATGCCAAATCTCCGCATCATCTACGACAACGCCGCTGACCGCGCGGTGCTGACCGCATCGAGCCAGGCTGACGCGCTGGGGCCAGCCAACCTGCAACGTGAAGGCAAGTATGACGTTCTGCGCTCGCTCGGCCTGACCCTGACCATCACCGCCACCTGGCCCACGCCCGAGATCGTCGGCTGCGCGGCCCTGCCATTTTGCAACCTGACGCCGACGGCGACGATCCGCGTGCGCGGCTATGTCGAGCCAGGTGACGCCGTGCCCGATTTCGATACAGGCATAGTATCGGCCTGCGAATACGCTGGGCTGGGCATGTGGGACTGGGGCGCGCTGCCGCTGGGCGTGAATGCCTATAGCTACGGCGGCGGCACGTACGCGCGCTGCTGGCTGCCGATGGTCAGTGTCAAAAAACTGGTGATCGAGCTGGCGGACCCGGACAACCCGGCAGGCTACATCGAGGCGGCGCGCTTCGTGACCGGCCCTTACTGGAGTCCCGAACTAAATGCTTCGTATGGTGCTGGCGTCACTTCAGTCGACACCAGTACCCAGAATAGGGACGGCGCTGGCGGCCAGACCGTGGCGCGCGGCGCGCTGTACCGGAAGCTCACGCTGGCGCTCGATCATATGACACCGCTGGACAGGGCCGAGGTGTGGCGCATCCTGCGTGGCAACGGCCTGTCGCGCCCGCTGCTGGTCAGTTTGTATCCAGAGAGCGACGACGGTGAGCTTGAGCAGGCGCACCAGGTGTATGGCCGCATCGCCAGTAATTCCGCCATCACCACCCCGTATTACCAGGCATATGCCACCAACATCGAAATCGAGGAAATGTAATGAGCGCCTTTTTTTACTATGGCCAAAAGGATACGATCCGACGCCTGAATGAATTGGCCGGGCGCGGCGCCGTGGTGGCATCGTATGCGCCAGCGGTGGGGCGGTCGCCACTCGGTGGGGTGAATGGTTTTATTACGCCTGAATGGCTGGACCCGAGCATCCCAATTTTCACAAATTCTCCTGTCGTGGTGGGCGTGACCAATAAGTACGGCTATAGCTACATCGGCCAAAATCCCCCGACTGGCCTTTGGTATCGGATCGCCACTTTTGCAGTTGACGGCGGCAGCAATGCACAGCATCTGCGTATTGACGGGGTTTTGAATGATAGCTGGGCAGCAAACGCTAGTTCCCCGTTCGTGCTCATGCTGGGCGTCCGGGGTGGTTTCTACTACGATTCGACGTTTAATGGCGCCGTTCCGATAAACACGCGTATGCAGGTTTTTCAGCAGGTGAACGGAACGTTTGAGGTTTACCTGAATTTCCGGGCTGGTACGTTTGGATCGGCGTCCTTTAGCCTGCAGGGCTTTACCACTACCACATACGCACAACCTGTATCAGTAACAGCAATTCCATCTGGAACACTGATCTACGATTCGGGCAACACTGCTATGTACCCGCCACGCATGAGGGGAATCTCCTCGTCCGGCCTGTACTCCGGCGCACAGAACGCTGTGCAGATAAACAACGGCTTATTTATCGGTGACTGGACGACGGGCGGGTCTTACATTTTGAACTGCCCAGTTGGCACTGCAGCAGGCAGTGTGAACAGCGTCATTTCTTCGGGCATCGGCGGACTGGTCGGCACCTACTCGGCTGGCAGTATCGGTTGGTACGTGTCCGGCGGAAACGGAGCCTTGCCAGGCAAAGAAGGCTACCGGTATATCCTTCGAGCTTACGACAAAAACTCCAACACGACCTCAGCGGACATAGCAAGGTTTGGCGGGAATGGCCTGGTCTATATTCAGCTCTTAAAAGCAGGTAGCGGGGATGTTAATGCCCGGCATAACATCAGCCGAGGCTCTGCCCAGGGCGATGAGATACTTCATGTAGGTAGGGACGGTGCAACAAACCCTAGTGTGGCAGTCCTTGCCGCAGATGGTGCGGGCGGATGGAATGGCGCTAGCAGTGTGCTGTATGTTGGTAAGAATTCTGCGACCGGACGCAGCGTTTCTGTCCCAGGAACAGTAAATACGATGGGCAACGATTATGCCGAGTACATTTTCAAAAGCTCGACATGCAGCAGCGTAGCTCCTGGGCAGATTGTCGGTATCACCGCAGACAATAAGGTTACCGACAAGTGGGCCGACGCCGTGATGTTTTCGATTAAATCGACCGCGCCCTCGTTCGTTGGTGGCGACTCATGGGCAAGCGACATAGGGTCGCGCCCGTCGCCCCAGGCAGGGCCAGCGCCGACCCAGTCCCAGCGTCGCGCCGATGTCATCACGCAGCAGCCACTGCCAGGGAGCAATCCGCCGGAATTCGAGGACGTGGTAAGCGAATATGGCGATACCGATGACGAGTGGATCGAAAAGCAGGCCGCCTATACCGCCGCGCTGGCTGCTCACAACGCAGCCGTGCAGCAGGACGTCGAAGCCATGGCCGTCTTCGACGCGGCGCTGGAAGTCGAGCGCCAGAAGGTCGACCGCATCGCCATCGCCGGCCGCGTGCCGGTGAACGTGCTGGGCGCCCAGCCGGGCGATTACATCGTGCCGGTCCAAGATGGCGCCGGTGTCACGGGCATTCCCGTCCACCAGGCGGACCTCACCCATTTGCAGTACCTGCAGGCCGTCGGCCGTGTGATTTCGATTGAGCCCGACGGCCGCGCCTATGTGATGGTCAAGGTCGTGTAGCAAAAACGCATTCCCCACAAACCCGCTTCGGCGGGTTTTTCATTTCCACCACCTGAAAGGCATCCATGGCCATCGAAACAACCGCCGCCGGCGGCGCACTGATTAAAATTTTTGGTATCCCGGTCCTGGCCGGCGCTGCCGCAACCTCACTGGGATTCATGTTTATGTGGCCAAAAACTGCCAAGGAAGCGGGCGTGCGCTTCTTCGTCACCATTCTGTTTTCCGCCCTGATGGGGCCGGCCCTGGTCGTGGTCGTGCGTAACTGGATGCCGGGCCTGTTCGACAGCGCGCGCGCCGTCGCCGTGCTGTACGGTAGCGACCCGGCGCTGGGCTTCCTGTTCATCGCCGCGCCTCTGATGGTGGCCGCCGGCCTGCCCGCCTGGTGGGTGCTGGGCGCCACGGTGCGCTGGTTCGACAAGCGCCGCGACAAGGACATTGGCGAGCTGGCGCGCGATGCGGCCGCCGTTGTCAAGGACGTGCGGGGTGGCCTGTGAGCGCCGTCACGCTGGTCCAGCTGCTGGCGATCATGCCGCTGGCTCGCACGCGCGCGGTAGCCTTCCTGGCGCCGCTGAATGCGGCCATGGTGGAATTCGGGATCACGACGCCGGCACGCCAGGCTTCCTTCCTGTCTCAGGTGGGGCACGAGTCCGGCTCGCTGCGCTATGTGCGCGAACTGGCCAGTGGCGAGGCATACGAGGGGCGCGTCGACCTGGGCAACACGAAGCGCGGCGACGGCGTGCGCTTCCGTGGGCGCGGCTTGCTGCAGGTGACTGGCCGCGCCAACTACGCCGCCTGTGGCAAGGCGCTGGGCCTGGATCTGCTGGCTCAGCCTGAGTTGCTGGAGCAGACCGTCAATGCCTGCCGTTCGGCCGGCTGGTTCTGGCAGACGCGCGGCCTGAATGCCCTGGCTGACGCTGGCGACCAGGAACGGGTGACACGCCGCATCAACGGTGGTGTGAATGGCCTGGCCGAGCGCCTGGCCTTGTACCGGGAAGCTCGCAAGGTGCTGGTGTGATTGCGCCGGCCAAGCTGGCGAGCATGGTGCCTGGCTGGCTGTACGGCGCCGTGCTGGTATGCGTGGTGGCCGGCGCCGGCATGCTGCATCAGCGTGCGCAGGGCGACGCCCAGGGGAGGGCGGCCGTGCAGGCGCTGTGGGACGCCGACAAGCAGATCCGTGCGGCGGCGGAAATTAAAGCGGTGGCGCAGCGGGCCGCCGAGAATCTGGCGCAAGCCAGGCAACAGGCCGCCAGTGCGCTGGCCATCAAGAAAGTCTACGATGATGAAATCAACGATGTCCGCGCTCGCCTTGCTGCTGAGCGCATGCGCAAGCCCGCCTTCTGTGCAAGTGCTGGACCTGCCGCCCCGGCCGGTGCCGGTGGCGCCGAAGGAGGCGCTGCAGCCGATCCCGTCGGCGGGCTACTTCCTGACGCGGTGGCGCGAGATATTCAAGCCTTGATCCTGCAAACGGAGGAAGTTGCCGCGACGGGCCGCGCATGCCAGTCATTCGTGCGTGAAAATGGCATGGCGCCATAGAAGGGATGGCTGATTGTCGCTGCGCTAACAGCAGCAATCAGCCGGTGCCTGGTGAGTGGGCTTGGATTGCCTCATGGGAGGAATTCAACTTTACCACTTGGAGGTACACATTTTGGCACTACCCATCATCCCCTGGATCGGCGGCAAACGACGCCTGGCCGACCGCATCATCCCTCAATTTCCGCCGCACACTTGCTACGTCGAGGTTTTTGCCGGTGGCGCCGCGCTGTACTTCATGCGGCCGCCGGCCGAGGTCGAGGTGCTGAACGACGTCAACGGAGAATTGATCAACTTGTATCGAGTCGTAAAAAACCACCTGGAGGAATTCGTGCGCCAGTTCAAATGGGCGTTGTCGAGCCGCGAGGTGTTCAAGTGGCTGCAGGACACGCCGCCACATACTCTGACGGACCTGCAGCGCGCGGCCCGTTTCTTCTACCTGCAGCAGCAAGCCTTCGGTGGCAAGGTTGATGGGCAGACGTGGGGCACGGCCACCACCGCGCCACCGATCAATTTACTGCGCATCGAGGAGAATTTGTCGGCCGCACACCTGCGCCTGTCTGGTGCCTACATCGAGAACTTGGACTGGTACAAGTGCATGGAGCGATACGACCGGCCTCACACGCTTTTTTACCTGGACCCTCCGTATTGGGAGACAGCAGGTTATGGCGTTGAGTTTGAATTCGCCCAGTACGAGAAGATGGCCGAGCTGATGGCCCGGCTGAAGGGCAAGGCCATCTTGAGCCTGAATGATCACCCGGATATCCGGCGCGTGTTCGCCGGTTTCCAGATGGATACAACCGGTATCCAGTACAACGTGGGCGGAGGTGGCAAGGGGGTCGAGCGTCGGGAGCTGATTATTTATAGCTGGGATAGGGCGGCTGAGCCAGCTGGTCTTTTCTAAATTTCCACGGCTGTAGCCAGTTGCCAATGACGACGACGTCGCTCTGGCGCTGGCGGAAGACTGGTATACCGGCCGCTCTACGAGGGACAGATTGAAGCAATCTTAGGGAAGTGCTGATTAATTCGTTTTCCGGAAATTCGCTCTCTTATAAATAAATGGATTGCGGGAAAAATTTGGGGAAATCTGCAATTAATCATCGGCTCCTTAGAGGGCTGCAGACTGCTTCATTGATAATGGACACATTATCTTCGGCCTATAGATTATTGCCGTGCATCGTTAAGTAGCTTCTCGTTCTGCACAAGCCATATTTCAAGATCTTCGAATGCAAGTCTTGAATCCTCATATTCCCGCTCAAACATGCACATCGCTAGCAAGCATCCATTCTCGTGCATATGAGAATAGAGAATTTCTGTCTGATTTGAAAATCTTGTTATCATTTCTTCTTGATCCGTAGTTGAGTAGCAAATTCGCATTCCCTCAAAGTTAGGATGCGCACTTTCTGAAAGCCATGCATAAAGCTTGATTGTTCCAGGGTACTTTTTTTCGCATTTTTCGAGAATGGTTACTATGTTAGTTGCTTTCTGGTCCGTCATTTCATCGCGACACTGAAGGAGTAAATTCAATACTTTTTCTGAAAAAGTGTTGAAATTTAATTTTCCTAAAATAACACCTTCAATTAAGGTGTCCAAATAAATAATTATAGCTAGAGTTTCAATCGATGCTCTTAATAATATTCTCGCTCCAATTGCTCTCTTTGCAGCGTGCAGCATCCAAGATTGACCCAAAATATCCACAAAGCGCCATGCGACTGTTTCACGCAAACATAATATCTGATAGGTCACTTTCCACTTGTGAGCTATCGGGTTTCTTTTTCTAAGGCCAATGATATCTATTTCCTTGCACAAGGATTTTTGATAATCGCCTATTGCTTTCTCGATGGGGTGCATGGGACATCTCCTAATTTAAAAATGAAATTTTACAAATACGTTAAATCAGACAAATGGTAATTTCACTATATTGTAAGATCTACTCAATGAATTATCTGGCTGGTATAAATTATTGGTTTGATGATAGTAGTTTATTTATTTTTTGCCTCGATAGATGAAATTGAGCGCGCCCGCTACTCCAATGTGTCATATTTTTAGTTATTGTCTCGGCCTGTTCGGAATAGGCATCCATACATAATTTTTTGAGTTCTTTGTTTCTTTGGTGCGCACCATATGTGTCGAGATGCATTTTAAATAACATGTATTGAGTTTCTGGGAGTTTATCCCGCTCCAAACATGAATCGAGAATTTCAAAAATCCCCCCTTTTTTCTCGAACTCATATTCAGCAAGTCGCTCTAGGTCATCAATGGTGATGTAATATGTATTTTCCAGTGGAATCGGCAGGTACCCAAACTTTTCTATAATTTTATTTGATAAATCGTGTTGTATTAATTCTTCAATCCTTGAGCCGGTGGAAATGTAATGATCTTGATGGACAACTACCAGTAAATAGCTAATCTTTTTGGGGAATTTAAAATGATCTGAAAGTATGTGGCAGCATTCCTGTCCTTGAAATATTGCTTTTATGTAACTCGCTTCTAATCGAGATCTTAAGACTTCAGGGTCATGTGAGGTGGCTACAAGACTATTTGGTTCAATTGCTTTTGAATCCAGAAATATTCTGCAATCCCCGTCAATTATAAAATCAACTATCTTCCCATTCCTTCCTATATCCTTATAGAAATTTCTAATGTTAATTTCTGTATGGTGGTCAATATTTTTTTTGGTAAAAATTTCCTCTACATATCTTTCAAGGGTTTCGCCGAAATGGTTTTTGAATAATATGTCATTTCTTTTTAGGAATTTTGAAACGAAATCGGAGGCTGATCTTAAAAATAAATCATTTTCAATAAATAGTAGAAAATTATCTATTATTAGAATTGGTTTGTTTATTAGCGGTGTTTCTTGGAAGTACTCAATTTTTGGATTGTGCGACAGTTCAAATTTCTTAAAATAAGCGGGCATCTCTTCTATTCTGATCCCGAAAATATTTATGACTAATGTTATGTCTTCTATCTTGACGCTAGGCGAAAGATGTCTTGCTATATCTTGAAGGGGTATTGATCTTGTTTTTGGATGTGCTGGTTGGGCCAGAGCTGATAAATACATGGTCACCTGATAAAAGTCATTAAGCGATACGCCAGTCTTCCTTTTGAAGCTATCTTCATAAAATTTATTTCCGGTTTTTGTAAACCAAAATTTTTGACGAATTAGTGTCATGATGTGATTTTGGAATGACTTCTGCGGAATTGTTTGTTGCATCAGCATCACTCTTAACTTCAGCATTAGATTCCCATCAGGTTTTATGTCAGCTGCCAAATGCTGAATTTGATGAATCTTGTCTGCAAAATAAAAAAACTTATCTGTAGTTATATCTTCGGGGCCGTCTCTTTGTGTTAGCATACTCCACTTAATTAAAAGAAATATTATGTGGGGCATTGACCTTGCTCTTTCTTCTAGTCCATCGCCTATGCTGTAGAAATAAGTCATAGATTTATCAAGAATTGATTTTCTGGAATAATTCTCAATACCTTTTTTAATTATTTCAACGGATTTTTCGTATGTCATTTGATATATTTTTAAATAATTATGAGTGATTTTGGGGAATTTTTATTTTGTGCCTTTGTTAACTGTAGTGCTCTAAAAAAATACAAATGGATAAGGCCCGGAAATATCATCGGGCGATATTTTTGTTAAAATATTCGTGTGCATCTCTATCTGTTATTATTCTACTATGTGCGCCGACTACACCCCCAGCCGAAATGAGCAGATCGAAGACCATTTCGGTGCCCGATCGCCTCAGCTCGACTTGTTGCCTGGGGCATGGCCCGGCTACATGGCACCCATCCTGCGCGGCTCGCATGAGGTTCCGGGCGAGCTGGAAGTAGCTCCTGCCATGTTCGGCATGGTTCCCCATTGGGCCGACCACAAGCTTGCCCGGCAGACCTACAACGCCCGCACCGAGACTGTGGCCAGCAAGCCATCCTTCCGCAGCGCCTGGAAGCGCAAGCAGTTTTGCATTATCCCGGCGGCCAACTTCTTCGAACCCAACTACGAAACCTGCAAGCCTGTGCGCTGGCGCATCGAGCGCGCGGACGGCGGCCCGGTGGCCATTGCTGGGATATGGGAGTACCGACCAGCTGATCAGCTACTGTCGTTCTCGATGCTGACGATCAACGCCGACGGGCACCCGCTGATGCAGCGCTTCCACAAGCCTGACGACGAAAAGCGTATGGTGATGATTCTGGACCCTAATCAATATCAAGGCTGGCTGGACGGCTCCCTGGTGTCGGAAGAAGACGTTTATCGGCAATATCCAGCAGAGTTGCTCGTTGCGCAGCCCGATCCTATGCAGCTACGATCCCGTGCAAAAACACCGGCGCCGGCCGCGCCAGCGGAGCAGGGCGGGCTCTTCTAGTTACAAATTTCGCCTTCTGGTTTCCCTTGTTTGGCAATATACTGTGTTTTTATACAGTATATTGGCTAGTTATGGACGGCACAACAAACCAGCATAAGTGGCCTAAAAAAGTTGTGGAAGTGCCGGGAGCGCCATATCGGGTGACCTTGCTCAGGGACAAGGGGCGCAAGATCACCAGGCAGGAAATGGACGACTTTGTGCCACTAGAAGGATTGCTTACTATTGAGCGTGGGGGCTTTGGTGTTGTGTATTACCGAGCTGCAACCCTGGTTCGCTCAGGCAACGGCGTGCTAACTCGTATTTGCCGCTCGTTGCTCGAGCCTGAAGTGGAAATGCTGAATGCAAAAGGCATGATTTTGCGAGGCCATGAGAACGAAACGGTGGAGGGGGTGCTAGTCCAGCATATTCAGGTCTGGCTTTGTGTTCCCATTTTGCCCAGCGGCATTGCAACGGGTGCCTGACGACGCCCAGCCCACCACGCGCTGCGCTTGGTCAAGCAATACGATGACCTCGCAGCCGGCGGCCGTGCTGCCATAGTTCAACTGCAGGTACTCGCCCTGATGCTGGTAGGTGGCGGGTGTGCCGTAGCGGGCAGCGAATGTGAAGCTGTTCAGCCCCATCAGCTCACCGCCGCGGCGTTCGGCGATGCCGCCCGCAGCACAGCTGAGCAGGATCGGCAAGACGAGGGCGCCCAGCGCATGCTTCATTGTAATTTTTCCTTTTGGCGATATGCTTATAGGCGGCGTGTGCCTTCTAGTATGTTGGGCATCTTGCCCTTTGATCTTGTGCAGTCTCATATATGGTTATGACAGCCAGCATCGTGGGCAAATATCCGGGCGAAATTTGGGCGAAAACGCAGACTTTTCCAGACCATTCCATAGAAGCAAGAATGGCATGCACTCTATGTCTATAGGGGTTTGAGAATGTTTAAGACAAGACTCAAGAATTTCTGTATAATCTGCTTTTGCGCCAATAGGAAATGCTATGCGTCTACTTCAAAAAGCACTCACATTCGATGACGTGCTGCTCGTCCCAGCCTACTCCAACGTTCTGCCCGCCGATACGTCCCTCAAAACTCGCCTGACCCGCAATATCACCTTGAATATTCCCTTGCTGTCCGCAGCCATGGATACGGTGACGGAAGCCCGTCTGGCGATCGCGATGGCCCAGGAAGGCGGCATCGGCATCATCCACAAGAATTTGAATCCGAAGGACCAGGCACGTGAAGTGGCCCGCGTAAAGCGTTTCGAAGCAGGTGTGCTGCGTGATCCGATCACGATTCCGCCGGAAATGAAAATCCGCGACGTGATCGCTCTGACGGAACAGTACGGCATCAGCGGTTTCCCTGTTGTCAAGGGCAAGGAAGTCGTCGGCATCATCACCAACCGCGATTTGCGCTTTGAAAAGGAACTCGACGCGGAAGCTTCCGCCAAGATGACCCCGCGCGAAAAGCTGGTGGTCGTGAACGAAGACGCCGATACGGCCGAAGCCAAGCGCCTGATGAACAAGCACCGCCTCGAGCGCGTGCTGGTCGTCAACGACGCGTTTGAGCTGCGCGGCCTGATCACCGTCAAGGATATCCAGAAATCGACCTCCCACCCGTTCGCGTCGAAAGACAGCCAGGGCAAACTGCTGGTCGGCGCCGCTGTCGGCGTAGGCGCCAAGGATGAAGAACGCATCGACCTGCTGGTCGCTGCCGGTGTCGACGTGCTGGTGGTCGACACGGCCCACGGTCACTCGCAAGGCATCCTCGATCGCGTACGCTGGATCAAGACCAAGTACCCGCAAGTGGAAGTGATTGGCGGCAATATCGCTACCGCCGCTGCCGCCAAGGCACTGGTGGAATACGGCGCCGATGCGGTCAAGGTCGGCATCGGTCCTGGCTCGATCTGCACCACGCGTATCGTTGCCGGCGTGGGCGTGCCGCAAATCACGGCCATTTCGAATGTTGCCGAAGCTTTGGCCGGTACGGGCGTGCCATGTATCGCCGACGGCGGTATCCGCTTCTCGGGCGATATCTCGAAAGCGCTGGCCGCTGGCGCCTCGACCGTCATGATGGGTTCCATGTTTGCCGGTACGGAAGAAGCACCAGGCGAAGTGATCCTGTACCAGGGTCGCAGCTACAAATCGTACCGCGGCATGGGTTCGCTGGGCGCGATGTCTGATGGTTCGGCTGACCGTTATTTCCAGGACGCCACCATGAAGGCCGACAAGTTCGTGCCTGAAGGTATCGAAGGCCGCGTCGCCTACAAGGGCAGCGTGCTGGCGATCATCTTCCAGCTGGTGGGCGGCGTGCGTCAATCGATGGGTTACTGCGGTTGCGCCACCATCGACGAACTGCGCGAAAAAGCGGAATTCGTGGAAATCACCTCGGCCGGCATGCGCGAGTCGCATGTCCATGATGTGCAGATCACGAAAGAAGCGCCAAATTATCGCTCCGAGTAAGCGGTAACGAAAGTCCAGACCGGCGCCCAGTGCGCCGGTTTTGCAATTGACCCTGAATAAAGCTCCGACCATGCACTCTAAAATCCTCATTCTCGATTTCGGTTCCCAAGTCACCCAGTTGATCGCCCGCCGCGTGCGCGATTCCGGCGTGTTTTCCGAAGTCTTCCCGTATGACGTCAGCGACGAATTCGTGCGCAACTATGGCGCCGCCGGCGTGATCCTGTCGGGCAGCCACAATTCCACGCTGGATGGCGATTCGCCGCGCGCGCCGCAAGCCGTGTTCGAGCTGGGCGTGCCCGTGCTGGGCATCTGCTACGGCATGCAAACCATGGCGGCCCAGCTGGGCGGCAAGGTGGAAAACGGCCTGGTGCGCGAATTCGGCTACGCCGAAGTACGCGCCCGCAGCCACACCAAGTTGCTCAACGGTATTGCCGACTTCGTCACCGACGAAGGCCACGGCATGCTGAAAGTGTGGATGAGCCATGGCGACAAGGTGCTGGAAATGCCGCCAGGCTTCAAGTTGATGGGCAACACCCCGAGCTGCCCGATCGCGGCCATGGCCGACGAAGAGCGCCAGTTCTACGGCGTGCAATTCCACCCGGAAGTGACGCACACGGTGCAGGGCAAGGCCATGATCGGCCGGTTCGTGCATGAAATCTGCGGCTGCAAGTCGGACTGGAACATGCCCGACTACATCAGCGAAGCGGTGGAAAAAATCCGCGCGCAAGTCGGTAGCGATGACGTCATCTTGGGCCTGTCCGGCGGCGTCGATTCGTCCGTGGCTGCTGCCTTGATCCACCGCGCCATCGGCGACCAGCTGACCTGCGTCTTCGTCGACCACGGCCTGCTGCGCCTGGACGAAGGCAAGATGGTGATGGACATGTTCGCCAAGAACCTGGGCGTGAAAGTCATCCGCGTCGATGCGGAAGACCAGTTCATGGGCCACCTGGCCGGCGTTACCGATCCCGAGCAAAAGCGCAAGATCATCGGCCGCGAATTCGTCGAAGTCTTCCAGGTCGAGTCGGGCAAGCTGGTCAACGCCAAATGGCTGGCGCAAGGCACGATCTACCCGGACGTCATCGAATCGGCCGGTAAAGGTAAAAAAGGCCAGACCATCAAGAGCCACCACAACGTGGGCGGCTTGCCGGACACCATGAAGCTCAAGTTGCTTGAGCCTTTGCGCGAACTGTTCAAGGACGAAGTGCGCAAACTGGGCGTCGCCCTGGGCTTGCCGCATGACATGGTCTACCGCCACCCGTTCCCGGGCCCGGGCCTGGGCGTGCGCATCCTCGGCGAAGTCAAGAAAGACTACGCGGACCTGCTGCGCCGCGCCGACGCCATCTTCATCGAAGAACTGCGCAACACGCCGTACGAATTCGTCGCCGGCCAGGCCGTCGATCCGGACGCGCTGCCAGCGAACTGGTATGAAGCGACGAGCCAGGCCTTCGCCGTTTTCCTGCCCGTCAAATCGGTGGGCGTGATGGGCGATGGCCGCACCTACGAATACGTGGTGGCATTGCGCGCCGTGCAAACGCAGGACTTCATGACGGCCCACTGGGCGCACCTGCCGCACAGCTTGCTGGGCAAGGTCTCGAACCGCATCATCAATGAAGTGCGCGGCATCAACCGCGTCGTCTACGATATCTCGGGCAAGCCGCCGGCGACCATCGAGTGGGAGTGAGTTTCCCTAGGGGAGCATTTTCATCGTCATGCTCATCATGGTGATTCAGTAAGCAGGGCCCTGTTTTTACAGGGCCTTTTTTTATGGCGCTGGACTGTTATGCCCGGACAGCCGGTAGCCCATGCCGCCAGGCGGCTCGGATTGCATGACAAATCTGGCCCGGCTCAGGAGGGGATCAGGAAGCCGGCCTTGATGGCCTTGAGGACTGCTTGTTGGCGCGTCTGTACATTGAATTTCTTCTTCGCATTGGAGACATGGAAATTGATGGTGCCTTCGGAGCGCAGCAGGATGCGCGAAATTTCCCACGAGGACTTACCCGCCATGATCCACTGCAGGCATTCCATTTCGCGCGTGGTCAGCGGATTGGCGCCAGGCACGGGTGGCGCGTCGTGCTTGATGAAGCGGGCGGACGATTCGATCACGTAGTCACGGATCAGGGCCAGCTGCGCAATCGTGGCGAAGCTGTCGCGTTCAGCATCCATCGGCGGCGCGTTGCGGATAAAACTCAACATGCCCGTTTCACCGCTTGCGCCGTGCACCGGGAAGCAAAAACCGGAGCGCATGCCGTGCTGGCACGCCTGTTCATAGAAGGCGCGCTGTGCGGGACTGGTGAAACTTTCCGGGCGCCATAATAGCGGCATGGTATTGGCCAGGCAGTGGGAGATGCTGGGATCGCTTTCATGCAGGCGTTCCGATACATACAGCGCGCGCCAGGACGGCGGATAGTTGCTCACGACAAAGGACGCCTCCGGTGCCGGCCAGTGAAAAGCCACCGTCTTTTCCGGCGCGACGCCGTAATACACATGCTCGTAGCCGCATTGTGCGCCGATGCTGAACAGGAGACGGGTCCAGTCCGCTTCGGTTTGGCATCGCACCAGGCTAAACAGGTCATCCAGCAGCAGCATGGAATACTCCTCGGGTTGATGATGGTGGTTCGTAACGCCAACATGCAAGACGCGTCCCGGCGATCACGGTGTCGTCGCAATCGCTGCCTGTCATCAGGCGCGGTGGCAGGGGCGGGCGCAGCATCACAATACGAAGGTTAAACGAAGGGCAGATTTGTATGTTGCAGGATTTGAGCATTAGCAACACCTAGTAAAAATAATAGTTTTCTAGCAATCGTTACATTGTCACAAGCAGAGGCCGTATAAGGTTTCTGATGATGCAAGTAATGCGGAGAAACCCCTCTTTTTGTCCCGCTCGCCGGTGAGAAAGCGTGATTATCTGGCCCATCGCCGGCCAGGCTCGCGCGGCGTGTCGCGGATACACCAAAGCCATGCCAGCGCAAACTGGCACATTTGTCAGGTGACTCGTGCCGCGCCAGCGTGGCTTAATGTCATTGCTGACCAATGCATTGTCAGTCGACTTGAAAAAACGGACGCGTGCAGTTCAACGAATTTTCACTCTTAGAGGAATGCATCATGACATCTGACTACAAGTACGCCACGGCGGAAATCAGTGTGCAAAACGCCCAGCCTGGCCAGCGCATCTCGGTCACACTGGACATCGAAACGAAATCGGACACCCTGTGCTGGAGCACCGGCGATCCATCGGAAGACAGCAATTCGGGTATCACCATTAACGCCTCGGGCGGCGTGGCCCTGCCGTTGAGCAGCCTGAGCGTCAATGGCGTCCTGATCGACCTGCAGATCAGCGCCGGCGGTTCGGATTCGGTAACCTTCAACATTTCGCCTTGCCTGACGGCCAATGGCAGCCTGTCGCTGCTGAAGATCAAGTCGACCAGCGATAGCGGTCCCGTGCTGACCTTCAATTTCGATGGCAAGAAGCCGATCACGCTGAGCCAGAACTTTGTCATCCTGGAGTGGCCGAATTAAGCCTTGCTGAAGCTGGCGCATCGGCACCCGTGTGAATGCCCGCCCGCGGCAGGGCATTCATCTTTTTTGGCTCTTCGAGGAATTACCGTGCAAGAATATTCGATCGCATTCATCTTTGAAGTCAGGTCCGACAATACGGTCCCGCTGAACGCCGTCCTGTCGATCACCGATGCCAACAGGATTTCGCTAACCGGAACACCGGTGCAGATCCAGCCCTGGGGCGGCGCGCCTGCCACGCCTCCGCTGGTCTACCTGAACGTGAAGGAAAATGGCATCAACCTGCAGGCAGGCGCCAATCCATCGGGCGACCAGCAAGCGCTGGAAGTGGTGGTCGGCGTGGTCCCGGCCGGCGCCAGCATGACCGTCAACTTCACCTATGTCGATGTGACCGTGCTGGGCTATTACAAATTTCTCGGCGGCAGTAGCCAGGTGCCCTTGAAAGTGGGCAAGAACACCATCACCTTCCCGGAATAAACGCGCGATGAGCAAGCGGACTACGGGCGGTACCGACCTGGCGGCGACGACGCTTGCGGAGCATACGCCGGCCGCCGCGCCGCGCAAGCGCTCCGCGTCCGTCAGCAAGCCGGCCGGCCAGGCGCTGGCGCAGGCCGAGGCAAAGCTGGTCATGGCGCGCATCCAGATCGATGCCCTGGCCTTGAATCCGCATGAATTGCAGCACCTGCAATCGCACCTGCTGAGCAACCCGCTGCACGCGCTCAACGAGCAGTGCTACCACGAGGTGACGACGTTTCGCCAGCTGAGCATCCGTTTTTTCCAGTTGCGTGCCAACAGCAAGGCCTTCCTGACCATCCGCCCCGACCAGAAGGCGATCTGGAGCGAAGGCGGCGAGGACAGCCGCATGGTGGGACTGTGCATGTCCAGCAACGCGCCCGCCATGTATCTGAGCAGCTTGCTCATCAATGCGCGCGAAATCATCCTCGAAACCTACCAGGACTGCGACGAGGTCAGCATCGAACTGTACGTGCAGACCAGCCAGCCGCAACTGCAGGGCCGGGTCGACCTGCCGCCCGGTGCCAGCGTCTGCCTGCAATCGCGCGGCGACCGCAGCACGGTCATCGGCCTGAGTTCATTTGCGATCGATCTTGCCTGATGAATACTCCAACGCTCCAGCTTGACACCGCACACGGTCAGCGCATGCAAGGCGACCCCTTGCCGGTCGTGCTGATATTCAAGAATATCGCGGCCGACTCGAACATCAATTTCACGTTCACCACTGCCGGCACCGAATGGTCGCTGGGCGCGCGCTCGGGCGACAGCATGGGTTTCACGGTGGTGGCCGATCAGAACGGCGGCCAGCGCCAGTCATGCATCCGCTCGGTTGAATTTTCCGGCGGCTTGCTGGCCATCCGCACCGCCAGCGGCGGCGCCGCGCTCAATGCCTTCACCATGACCCTGTTCCTGCGCGTGGCCCCCGGCGTCGATTATCTGCAAGGCTATTGCACGCTCAATAACGAAGCGAGCGTGATGGCGTTTTTCGGTTCGCAGCGCGCGATGGAGTGGCGCAACGGGCGCATCAGCGCAGTCCTGCGCGATCCCGACGCCAATTCGCGCAGCGTGATCGTGTCGGTGCAGAATGCCTATCCGGGCGACCGCATCGCCCTCGAACTGTCGACCAAGAAAGGTCTGGGACTGGCCACCTGGTGCCTGGGACCGGGAGGAGAAGAGTCGGGTGGCATCCGCCTGGCCGGCGCCCAGCCCAGCGTGCCGCTCAAGTTCTTTGCGTACGGCACCCGCGTGCTGGAATTCGAGACGAGCCAGAGCGCCGACGCCGGCGCCACGCTGGACTTTTTCATGCAGGCTTACCTGAGCTGGCAGCCGCACGATCTGCCGTACATCTACCTCAAGGCCACCTGCGACCCCAACGTGAGCCTGTTTGCCCACATCGGCAACCGCCAGCCGCAACTGGTCAGCCAGACCTTCACCGTGTTTACGCTCTAGCCATGGGACCGGCGACCATCGATTCCGGACAGGTGCTGCGCTGCGTGAGCGAGTCGCTGCGCTCGCTGATCCGCGCGCATATCCCGGAATTCGCAAACGAATCGGCGGTCGTGTTCGACTCGCCCGCCGAGATCGACAGCCAGGGCGCGACCATGCTCTCGCTCTACCTCTACAACATCGAGATTAATCCCTACCTGCGCAACCTGCCGCCCACGCTCAAGCGCAGCCAGGGCAGGGGCGGGCCGAACTCGCTGGCCGTGACGCCGCCGCCGCTGGTGTCGGACCTGCTCTACATGATGGTGCCGTATGCGCGCTCGGCCGAACTCGAACTGGTGCTGGTGGACAAGCTGGTGCGCCTGTTCCACGACGTGCCGGCGCTCGCGGGCGCCTGGCTGCACCCCCAGCTCAAGGCCAGCGGTAACGAATCGATCGCCATCGTGCCCGACGCCAGTCCGATCCTGACCTTGCACAATATCTGGAGCGGCTTTCCGAACAAACCCTACAAGCTTACCAAGCTGTACACGCTGTCGCCGGTGCGCATCGCCTCGTCCCTGCAGCCGAGCGCCGAGATGGTTGCCGACAGCACGCTGGACACGACGCGGCGCGCCATCGCCGGGGCGGGAGCGGCATGAAGCTGAGCGCCGTGATCCAGCTGATCGACGGTTTCAGCATGGCGCCGGCAGTGGGCGCGCGCGCGCATTTCCTGCTGAACGACAAACCGATTGTGCCGCAGGACAAGGCGCAGGCCTTTTACGCCTTTGCCGGCCTCGACGACGGCAGCTACCGGCTCGACGTGCTCAGTGCCGACCACCGCTACTTCGACCAGCAGCTGACGTTCGAGGTGCCGCTCAAGGAGCCGCTGGCGGACGCCATCGTCGCCTGCGTGCTGGCGCCCAGTCCCCTCTATCCGTATCCCGAGGGGACCACGCTGATCCGCGGCAAGATCGTCGACGCCGCCGCGCAACCGCTGGCCCAGGTCGCCATCAGTGCCGGCTACCAGGGCGCGCGCGCCAAGGCGCAGGCAGTGGCGGGCGAATCGTCCGGCTATGGCCGCTATGCGGGCCGCTACGCGCTGGCGCTGCGGGGTAAACTGGACGAGCCGACCACGGTCGCGCTTGGCTTTAGCAAGGCCGGCCACGCCAAGGTCAGCAGGCAGGTCAGCGTGCAACCAGGTTCCATGCTGTTCCTTGACATCGAGATGCCGTAATTCACACGAGAGACTTATTTTGGCCACTTATAACCATCCCGGTATTTATATTCAGGAAGTGCCAGGCACCCGCAGCATCCAGGGCGCTTCCACATCGACCCCGGCTTTCGTCGGCGTGACGGAAACGGGGCCGTACATGCAGCCCATCCTGCTCACCAGCTGGGCCGCCTACCAGCGCACGTTCGGCCAGCTGGCCTGGTATGCGATGGTGTCGTGGTCGGTCTACGAGTTTTTTAATGAAGGAGGGGCCGCCTGCTACGTGGTGCGCGCCAGCGACAAGGCAAGCGCCAAGTGCGCCAGCGCCAAACAGCCGCTGGCCGTCACGGCCGTCACACCGGGACCCTGGGGCAACGCCATCAGCATCATGATCAGCAACGCCAGCGCGACCGACCCGAGCATCACGCCGGCGCCCACCACGCCCGTCTTCAATGTCACCGTGATGGTGGCGGCGGCGCTGATGGGCACGCCCGCCGCGCCCGTGGTGGCGACCATGCCGAACCTGTTGCTGCAGCAATACGTCGTGCAAAACAGCCTCAGCCCGCAAACCTTCGGCACGGCCTCCTATTACGTACTGGAGCAGTTCAACGGCTTCACGGCCAACAGCATGATCAACGAGGCCAACAAGCCCAGCGCGCTGGCGACGCAGATCAACGCCAATTCCATGTTCATTCGCGTGGCGGTCAACAGCACCGCTTCGCCCACGCCGCCAGTGCGGCCACCGAATGGCGGGCCGACGGCGCTGAGCAACGGCGGCAATCCGAATTACGATCTGACCGATGCCACCAAGCTGCTCGACAAGGTGCAGGGCCTGAGCCTGCTGTCCGTGCCCGACACCGTCACGGCCACCGACAACAGCGGCAAGCAGTCGCTGGCGCTGCAGGGCACCCTGATCAATGCCGGCCTGATGTTCTGCATCGACAAACGCAACCTGTTCTATGTGATCGATCCGCCATTCGGCCAGAGCGTGCAGGACATCCTGTCATTCAAGTCCGGCCAGGGCCAGGCGCCGAAAGGCAATCCGAACGCGCTCAACTCCGACTTCGGCGCGCTGTATTACCCATGGGTCTACATCTACAATCCGATCGCCGGGGCCAACGTGCCGATCCCGCCGTCCGGTCCGGTGCTCGGCCGCTACGCGTATACCGATATCAATGTGGGGGTGTTCAAGTCGCCTGCCGGGGTCAATGACGGCGCCCTGATGAGCGCGGTGCTGCTCGACCAGTCCCTGACCGATGCCGACCAGGACTTGCTGAACCCCGAAGGCATCAACGCGGTGCGCAATTTCATCAACTACGGCAACGTGATCTGGGGCGCGCGCACGCTGGCGCTCAACACGGAATGGACCTATGTGAGCGTGCGGCGCCTGTTCATCTATGTCGAGCAAAGCCTGCGCCAAAGCCTGATGTGGGTGGTGTTCGAACCCAACGACCAGCAACTCTGGTCATCCATCTCGCGCGACGTCAGCGCTTTCCTGACCACCCTGTGGCAGCAGGGCGGCCTGTTCGGCGCGACGGCCGCCGAAGCGTTTTTCGTCACCTGCGACGAATCGAACAATCCGCTCGAGACGCGCATGCTGGGGCAGCTGTACATCGACATCGGCCTGGCGGCAGTGTATCCGGCCGAGTTCGTCATCCTGCGCCTGACCCAAAAAACCAGCGCGCCCGATTCCGGCAGCTGACCCCATCCACACCGATTGATTGCGGAGAACGCGCATGGCCACACAATTAACCGATCCCTACCGGGGATTCCGCTTCCGGGTCGAGATTGCCGGCATCCAGATCGCCGCGTTTTCCGAGGCGAGCGTACCCGACAGTACGATCGAGGCGGTCGAATACCGCGAAGGCACCGACCCGGTCTACAAGCGTTCGTTGTCGGGGCTCACCAGCTACGGCAAGCTGAGCCTGAAGAAGGGCCTGACCGACTCGATGGACCTGTACAACTGGTACCAGCTGGTGTCGACCCAGGGTTCGGGCGCGAAGGGGGCGCAAAAGAACGTTTCGCTGATACTCATGGATGCAGGCGGCGCCGACAAGGCGCGCTGGAACGTGATCAGCGCCTGGGCCAGCAAATACGAAAGCTCGGGCCTCAACGCGGCCAGCAGCGACGTGATGATCGAGACGTTCGAACTGACGATGCAATACATGACGCGCGTGTCGTAACGCGCACAAGGGGAAGCGGCAATGAGCGTGATCTGTACCGAAATCGAATTTATCCTGCCCTTGGGTTACCGCGACGGCGACGGCAACCTGCACCGCAATGGCGTGATGCGCCTGGCCACCGCCGGCGACGAGATCCTGCCGCTCAAGGACCACCGTGTCCAGAGCAACCCGGCCTACCTGATCATCATCGTGCTGTCGCGCGTGATCGTGCGACTGGGCAGCCTTGAAATGGTCAGCACCAAGGTGGTCGAGGAGCTGTTCGCGGCCGATTTCTTCCACCTGCAGCAGGTGTACAACAAGATCAACCAGGTCGACACCGACGACGCCGGCTTGCCGGGGGAGGCGCAGGGCGCCCTGGGAAAGCCGGGCTTGCTCCAGTTTCCGACCAGCTTTACGCAGAGATAGCCTTCCTCGCTTATCACTTTCACTGGTCCCATGAGGACCTGATGGCGATGGAACACGCCGAGCGGCGCCGCTGGTGCGGCGAAATCAGCAAGATCAACCAGACGATGAATGCCGATGAGCGGCACAAGTCGATGCATAACCTGGGAGCATGAGATGGTGGTCGGTGTCAATGCAGTCATGGGTGCCGCGCAGCGCCAGCTGGGCCTGCGTATCGACCCGTTCAAGGCCTACAATTTTTTCGTCGAAGTCGAAGGCATCCTGGTGGGCGGCTTCATGTCCGTCGATGGGCTCGAATCGAAGACCGAGGTGCGCACCGTGCGCCAGGGCGGCGTCAACGACATCGAGTACAAGCTGCCCGGCCAGGTGACCTGTTCCGACTTGGTGCTCAAGGCCGGCATCACGGCGCTCGACCCGATGTGGCTGTGGTACCAGTCGACGCTGAGCGGCGCCATCCGGCGCCGGAACGGCTCCATCTACCTGTTGGATGACCGCGGCTTGCCCAGCGTCTGGTGGGATTTCTACAATGCCTGGCCGGTGCAGTGGCAGGGGCCAAGCCTGGATGCGGGCGGCAGCCTGGTGGCATGCCAGTCGTTTACGCTGGCGCACGAAGGCATACGCAAGAGCCTCGCGAGCAGCGTGTATTCGGCAGCGGCGGGGATACTCTGATGCGCGCCATGCGCCTTGGCTGCGCCGGCCTGGCACAGCGCTTCCATGCGGCGCGCGGCGCGCCCCTGTGGCGTTTCGCCCATTCCGGCGCGCCGCTACAGCTGCGCATGGCACATGGCGGAGGGGCAGGCCGGCACACGACGTCGGTGTTGCACTATTGGCAGCAATTCCGTTCGGCCATGGGGCTGGTGGTGCGCATGCAGGGCATGGCGCGCAAGGCGGACATGGCCGAACGCATCGAGGTACGCCTGCTGGAATTGCGGGCCAAGCTGATGCAGGCGCACGCGCGGCAGCAAACCCTCGTGCGCCTGGTGCTGCCGCGCCTGGAGCGCGGCGTGGCGCAGGCGCAGCAGGCCAGGGCCGCGACCATCGCCTGGCTGACGCGCGGCGCGGAGCAGCCAGCCCTGGCGCTGGCCGTGCGCCATTTCACCGCGCAGCCGGCAGCGGGGCAGCGGGGCGCTGCAGCGTTGGCGCGTGCCGTCGCGCGTTGCGCCGGCCTGCGCGCCGTAGCGGCGGTGTCTTCGCCGGTGCCGGCCCGGACAGCCATCCGGCGCGCGCAGCCGGCGGCACACAGGGCGGCTTCGCAACCGGCCGCTGGCGGCATGACCAGACGTGCGCCGGCCCGCAATGGCGTTGCCGGGCCCGGCACGCCGTTCCTGCGTCCGGTATCGCATCCGGCAGCGTTTCCGCGCGCAACGCGCCCGGCCGCGCCAGCCCGGCAGGCAGGCGCCTGGCGCTCCCCGGTGCAGGCCGTGCCGGCGCCATTGCCAGCGCCGGCCGCGCGCGCTGCCATCGTCCTTGGACGCTACCAGGCCCGCCAGCCCGTGCGGCGCGACATGCGCCAGGCGCCGCCCGCTGCCGTGGCCGAGCTGCAAAGCCGCGTCGAGCACATTGTCGATACGCGCATGCTGGGCGTGGAACGCGCGGTGCAGACCCGGGTGGTGCATGAAATCGTCCATGGCGGGCAGTCGCAGGAGCAGTTGCGCAAGGTGCTGGCCGAGACGCTGTTTTCCGCGCCAGTGCTGGCCTCGCTGACCGACCGCATGGCAAGCGCCATGGCGCGCCGCAGCGCCACCGAACGCTATCGCCGGGGAGGCGCCTGATGCTGGAAATGGCCAAGATCGTCGTGCATGCGACGCGCGAGGAAATTCCCGTGATGTACAACCCGACCGAACTGTCGCTGAACAAGACCGTGATGGTGCAGGGCGAGGGCTCGAACATCCAGTTCCAGCGGGTCAATAATGACGATCTGACCGTGTCGCTGTTTTTCGATACCTACGAGCGCCAGGTCGACGTGCGCAGCAAGACCAACAAGATCGTCGCGCTCACCGTGCCCAGCGTGGGCACGAATGTGCGCAAGGAGCCGCCGGTGCTGGTGTTTACCTGGGCCGGCCCGCTGTTTACGGGCATTATCGTCAAGCTCGACCAGAAATTCACGATGTTCCTCAGTTCCGGCATTCCCGTGCGCGCCGAGCTGAACGTGACGTTCAAGTCGGTGCTGACGGAAGAGGAGGACTTGCAGTCGCGCGGCTATTTCAATTGCCGCCAGCTGTGGCAGGTCAAGCAGGGCGACCGCCTGTACCTGATCGCGCAAGCGACCCTGGGCGACCCGAACCAGTGGCGCCTGATCGCCGCCCAGAACAGCATCGAGGATGCCTTGAATTTCCCGCAGCGCAAGGATATCGGCCGCAATCTGGTCATTCCCGACGTGCATGCCGGTACCGCGGGAGCCGTGTATGCTTAGCGTCCAGACCGGGGCATTCAAGATACTGAAGAACCGCAGCCCCTTGCCATCCTCGATCGTAGCCGCCATCCACAACGTGCGCGTGCACGATGAAATCAATGTGCCGGCCATGTTCAGCTTCACGCTCGACATGGTGAAGGCGGACGGCGCCTGGCAGGACGTCGACCTCGACGTATTCAAGCCGGGCGACCAGATCACGATTTTCCTGGGCCTGAACCAGTTGCATCAACTGATCAGCGGCGATATCACGGCCATCGAACCGAGTTTCAGCACGGCATCCTCGGCCGCCACGATACGCGGTTTCGACCGCATGTACCGGCTCAAGTTCGGTACCCGCACCAAGACCTACAGCTTGCTCAACGATAACGAGATCGTCAGCGACGTGGCGCGCGCGGCACGTTTGCCTGTGAGCCTGGAGGGCCAGCCGGACACCATCAACCAGTACGTCATCCAGAACAATGTCTCCAACTACGCCTTCCTGATGGAGCGCTGCAAGCAGCTCGACTACGAACTTCTCATGGCCGACACGACGCTCGTGTTCCGTCCCTCGGCCGAGGGCAACGGCGCCATCAAGACGCTCAGTTATCCGCGCGACCTGAGTGCGGTGAGCCTGAACCTGAAAGTGCCGACCATGGGCCAGAAGGTGACGGCCATCGGCTACGACGTCGAAACGAATGCCGTCATCACGGCCGTGGCGCAGTCCGGCACCAGCCAGGACAAGATGGGCGGCAGCGAAACGGGCTACGAGGCGGCGGAAGACTTTCCCAGTTCGGAAATGACGCTGCAATGTCCCGGCATCAGCGACCCGGCCGCGCTGCAGGCGGTGGCCGACGCGCAGTTCCAGAGCCAGCTGCAAAGCTTTATCGAAGGCCAGGCCAGCCTGGTGGGCGACAGCGACCTGGTGGCTGGCGTGAACATCAAGATCACCGGACTGAGCGAGCGTTTTGACGGCACCTATTACGTCACCTCGAGCACCCACGACTATGACGACAGCAGCGGCTACAAGACGGACATCAACGTGCGCAGGACGGGTATATGAACGGCAACGCATCCGGGGTCGCGCTCGGCAAGGTCAGCAACACCGAAGACCCCAAGGGCCTGGGACGCATCCGTGTTTTTTTGACGCTGAGTGGCGTCACCATCGAGTCGGACTGGCTGCAGGTGATCAGCTTTTTCGCCGGCCCCGGCTATGGCGCCTTTTTCCTGCCCAGGAAAGACGATTCGGCCCTGCTGGCCTTCGCCGACGGCGACCCGAACCAGCCGTATGTGCTGGGCTTCCTGTGGAACGGCGTGCAAAAGCCGCCCGTCGAGGCGGCCCGGCAGCAGGAAGTGCGCATGCTCAGGACGCAGTTGGGCAAGACCATCGTGCTCGACGATAGTACGCAGGGCAAGATCACCATCATCGACGAAAAGAACAACCAGATCGAGCTCGATACCGCCAACAACAAGATCAGCATCAGCAGCGAAGGCGACCTGGCGATCAGCGCCAAGGGCACGCTGACCATCAGCGCGCCCCACGTCGTGCTGCAGACCACGGACGGCAGCGTCAAGGCCGATTTGTCGGCCGAGGGCATGCAGTTGCAGGGCGCAAAGGCGCTCAAGCTGCAAGCCGCCATGATCGATCTGAACTGATGGGCATGGGCGCAGCCAAGGCGGGCGACAGTATCGTCAACGCCGCCGACATCCACATCGTACTGGTGCCTAGCCCGGGCGGACCGGTGCCGACCCCGCAGCCGTTCCCGTTTTCCGGCAAGATCGCCAGCAATACCAGTCTGAACGTGCGCATCAACGGCAGGCCTGCGGCGACCGTCGGTTCGATGGCCAACAATGTGCCGCCGCATATTGCCGCCAGCGGCCAGTTCCAGGTGCCGCCCACCAATCTCGGGCAGGTGATGCTTGGCAGCTTGACGGTCCGCATCAACGGCAAGGGCGCCGCGCGCGCGGGCGACCTGTGCGAAACCTGCCACGACCTGCCGCCGGCCGGTCCGCAGGCGCCGCCGCCGACCGTGCAGGTGGCCGGCATGAGCACCGTGAGGATGGGCTAGCGATGGCCACCGGCGCCGATTTCCTGGGCCAGGGCTGGGTGTTCCCCGTGCAGACCAGCGGCGGGCGCGTGCTGTTCGCGGCCGGCGCCGACGACATCGCCGAAGCCATCCTGATCATCTTGCAGACGGCGCCAGGCGAACGAGTGATGCTGCCGGCCTTCGGCTGCCGCATCAATGAGCTGGTGTTCTCGGCCGGCAATGCCAGCGCCAGCAGCCTGGCGCAGCTGTACGTGAAGCAGGCGCTGGACCGCTGGGAGCCGCGCATCCAGGTCACCGGCGTGGCCGCCCTCATCGACGCGCAACAGCCCAATTGCCTGCAGGTGTCGGTCGATTACCTGATCCGCTCGCACAACCAGCCGGCCAATCTGGTCTACCCATTCTTTCTCAAATAAGCCAGGACATACGCATGGACATACAATTGATCAACGACCGTCTTGCCGAATTAAAAAGCAACGAGAGTGCGGGACAGGCGCAGCTGCAGGCGCTGCAGGACGAATTCAACGAGCGCAAACGCCAGCTCCAGGCAACCTTGCTGCGGATCAGCGGCGCCATCCAGGTGCTTGAAGAGCTGCGCGCGGAAGCGGCAGGCGAGCCGCGTCCATGACTTCCCCGACGCTCGACTTCCGCGATGCCGAGCAGTTTTATGCGCAGACGCTGGCGCTGGCCAAGGCCTACGTGCCCGAATGGAGCGGCTACTGGAATACGCTGCCGCCAAGTGCGTCGGACGTCGACCAGGATCCGGGACTGGTGCTGCTGAAGCTGTTTTCGCAGCTGGCCGCGTACACGGCCGATATCGAGAACGCCATGCCGGAGCAGCGCCGCCTGGGGTTTTTCCAGTTCATGAACATGCAGTTGCGCGCGCCGCTGGCGGCGCAGGCGCCGCTGCGCTTCCTGCTCAAGGCAGGCCAGCCGGCGGCGACGGTGCCGGCCCAGTGCGCGGTGCTCGATGCGCAAGACCAGACGATCCGCTTCCAGACCAACGAGACCCTGCTGGTGCTGCCCGCCACGCTGTCGGCGGCGCTGACGGTCATTCCGGCGCAGGACCAGTTCATCGATGCTTTGCCCAGCCTGCTCGGGGACCAGGCCGGGGTGCCGATCTTCGTGGCCAGCCAGCTGGTCGATCCGGCCGAACAGCCGCTCGGGCACTGGTTCATGATGGGCGATCCGACCCTGTTCAAGCCTGATGACGCGCTGCAGAGCATCACCGTCACTCTGACCGGCAAGCAGCTGTACCCTGAATATTTCGGACAATGGTTCGATGGCGCGCTGACGCCGCTGACGACACAGTTGACCAGTTCATCGTCGGAGCGGCAGCTCGACATCGTGCTGGGCATGCCGCCGCGCGCGGCCGCCGTGCCGCTGGCGCAGCTCCAGCGGCAGTTGTACCGGGCGGGCGAGCCGGGCGCCGGTTTCGACGCCGCACCCTTGAGCGGGCAGGATGGGGAAGCGCAATACTGGCTGCTGGTCAAGCCCGCGCCGCAAGTCAAGGTGCTGGCCTCGCTGGCCCAGCAATTGCCCGTCATCACGGGGTTGAACTGCACCTTCAAGGGCAAGGCCATCGTGCCGCAGCAGGCCGCCTGCAATGGCGTGCTGCTCGATATCGCGAATGGCGCCTATCCGTTCGGCGAAACGCCGAAAACCAACGATGCGTTCTATCTGCGCTCGGACAGCGTGTTCGCCAGGACCGGTGCCCTGGTGACGATCTATTTCACACTGACGACCTTGGAATACACCTTTCCGGTACGGCTGGTCTGGCAATTCTGGGACGGCTTGCAATGGAGCGCCTTCAACGCCACCACCACGGACGCCAGCACCTACCAGTTCGTCGACAGGATCAATAATTTTCAGTCCGATAGCCCGGACGGCCCCACCTGCATCCAGTTCGCCTGCCCGAAGTTCGGCCCGGGCACCGTGGCCGGTTCCGACGGGCTGTGGATACGCTGCGTGATCGCCGAAGGCGGTTACGGGCAGCAGGGCGGCATTTCCAGCACCAGCGTCAGCACCACCATCGACGCCATCCCCGCGGATGTGCTGGGCCAGGCGCAAAAACTGGGGGTGAGCAAATACCTCAACGACGTGGCCGGCGTCAATTTCAGCTACACGATTTCCCAGCCGAGCTACTACCCGCCGTTCGTGCTGTCGGCGCGTATCGAATACAGCTTCGCGGCCAAGCCGCAGAGCTTCTGGAGCTACAACGCCTTCACCCTGAGCCGTTTCCTGTTCAGCCCGTTCAAACCGGTCGACGCGCTGCTGACCGGCTTCTATTTTGCCTTCGACGATGCGGGATTCGCCGCCGCCTGCGTCGGCAACAAGCTGGTCCTGTATTTCTATCTGCAGCAGGAACAGGCCGCCCCCGGGCGCACCCTGCAGTGGGAATACCACGACGGCCAGCAGTGGCGGGCGCTGGCGGTGGACGATGCCACCTACGGCTTGAGCCGCTCTGGCCTGGTCGGCTTCGTGGTTCCGGCCGCGATGCAGGCGGCCTACCTGTTTTCGCAGATGGCATTCTGGTTCCGCATCAACAATGCCCATGTCGACCGTACCATCCGTCTGTATGGCATGTATCCGAACACGGTCATGGCGTCGAACCTGACCACCCTGGTCGATGAAGTGCTCGGATCGAGCAACGAGCAGATGTTTCAGCAGTTCACGCTCGACTATCCCCCCGTGCTGGCCGACCTGCTGCTGTGCGTGATCGAACCTGCCGGGCTGATGGCGGGGCAGGACCCTGGCGCGGCCGAATTTGCCGATGCGGAGCTGGCGGACGTGCGCGTGGGCGCCGGCGAGGTGGCGCGGCGCTGGACCCAGGTCGAGAACTTCGCCTTCAGCGGCCCGACCGACCGCGTGTATACGCTCGACTATGCAAACGGGCTGCTGACCTTTGGCGATGGCTACAACGGCATGATCCCGCCGCCTGGCCACAATAATATCGTCGCCATCCGCTACCACCATACGCAAGGGCTGGCGGGCAATGTGGGCGCTGGCGCGCTGACGGTGTTGCGTCCCGGCATCGCCAGCATCGCCGCAGTGGCCAATCCGGCCCCGGCGGCCGGCGGGGTCGGCTGCGCTACGCGGGCAGAACTGGCGGCCACCAGTCCCGCGCTGGTGCGTGCGGGTGGCTGGGCCGTGCAACTGCAGGATTTCACGGCCCTGGCCGGCGCCGCCAGCGCCCAGGTGGCACAGGCGCGCGCCGTGGAGGCCGAAGGCAATACCATCCGCATCGCGGTGCTGCCCCTGTCCACCGATCCGCTGCCGTACGCCAGCCCGGCGCTGCTGGACCAGGTGGGCGCGTATGTCAGGCAATACTGCCTGGCGGCGCTGGTCGGACGCATCGGCATCGAGGCGGCGCGCTATGTGCCGGTGTCCGTCACGGCGCAGCTGGTGGCCCGCATCGCGCCCGACCAGGTACAAGCCGAACAGGCGCGCATCGCGGCGCTGCTGCGCGCCTATTTCCAGCCGGTGTATGGCGGTCCTCCCGGGCAGGGCTGGCGTTTCGGCCAGACCGTGCAGGCGTCCGCCATCCATGTGCTGCTGCGCAGCCTGCCTGGCGTGACCGGCGTGCTTGGCCTGAACGTGAATGGGCGCCAGGATGGCAATGTCGTGCTGGCGCCCACCGAGCTGCCCGTCGCTGGCAGCATGCTCGTGTATATCTCGGCGGTGTAGCCATGGCCTTCGAGCTACCCGACCTCGACCGCAAGAGCTACCAGGAACTGGCAGCCGACCTGGTGCGCCGAATCCCGCAGTACACGCGCCAGTGGACGGACTACAACGATAGCGATCCGGGCATCACCCTGCTGCAATTGCTGGCCTGGCTGGACGAGTCGCTGCTGTACCAGGCCAATGCGATTCCCGTGCAGACGGACGAGAACTACCTGCGCTGGGTGCTGGGCCTGGCCTTTTCCGGCAACCAGACCGCCTACAGCCTGGCCGCCAAGGCCAACCATGACGCCGCCTTCCTGGCCTTGCAGCAAGTGCTGGCGCAGATCGAACAGGGCGCCGTGCTGAACAAGCCGACGCTGCAGCAATATGTGCTGGCCTATGTCGGCCGTCCCTACATGGCGCTGACCCTGCCGAACATTGACACGCTGGCGCTGGAAACCAACCAGGTCATCGCGCAGCAGGCTGCCGGCGGCACGGGCGCCACGCCGCTGCTGGTGCGGCGCGCATATGCGCAAAGCGCGGGGGAGGGCAGCGTTGCCTGGATACTCAGCGATGCGCAATGGCGCTACCAGTATCCGCCGTATCCGAACCAGGCCGGCAACGGCAAAAGCAATAGCGCCACGCGGCGCAAGGTGCTGATGATCGAGGCCGCCGACGACGCGGCCGCAGAGCGTACCTTGCTCGCGGCCGTGAACAAATACCTGGCCCCGCGCGTGATCGCCGGCAACCGGGTGCAGGCGCGTGCGGCGCAGTTCACCGACATCAACGTGACGCTGGTCGCCGGCTGCGTGCCGACGGTGCGCCTGGATGTCACGCTGGGCCTGCTGTTCGCGCGCCTCTTCGCCTACTTTCTGCCCTGCGAGGGAGGGCCGGCAGGCCAGGGCTGGCCATATGACGAGGCGCCCACCGAAGCGGCGCTGCGCCAGCTGGTCCTGGGCATGCCGGGCATCGATGCCATCGACGAGCTGGTCTTCGATTTCATCCCCACCCTGGCGCTCGATCGGATGGCCGTGCTGGACGTCAACGCCCAGCTTGCCGATCTGCCGCCCGGCACGCCCGCGATGTTTTACCGGGGATTGCCGCGCCTGCGCTGCCTCGATGTCAGCGTCAGGAGCAATGCCGCATGAGCGCGCCGTCAAGCTACCTGCGCTACCTGCCTGCCGTGTACAGCACCACGCAGCCGGCTTTTCTGGCGCAGTACCTGAAGATTTTCGAAAAAATATTGACCGGCATCGGCGACGCGGAGCTGGGCGGGCGCAAGGGCATCCATGAGCTGCTGCAGGCGGACGTCATCGGCAACCTGTTCTATCCGCGCCTGAGTTTCCTGTTTTCCCCCTCGGACACGAGTTTCATTCCGCCCATCTCAGACGCGTCGGCAAAGCAGGAAACGGCCATCCTGGCCGACCTCGACGCCTATATCCAGGTGCCCGCGCCCAACGATCCGCTGGCCGGCTACGTGGCCGCCGCGCCGGGTGCATCGGACCCGAACGCACCCATCGAAGCCTGGCTCGACGATTTTCTCGACTGGCTCGGCGGCTGGGTCGCGCTGGCCGTCGACAACGACTGGGACATCGACCAGAAGCGCACCGTGATCGCGGAAATCATGGCCCTGTACCGCATGCGCGGGACCTTGCAGGGCTTGAGCATGCTGGCCAACCTGCTGCTCGGGCTGCCCATGGCCATGCACGGCCAGCAACTGGACGACAGTGGCAAGTGGATTGCCATCGACGGCACCGTCTCGGTAAACATCAGCGCGCCGGCCGCGCCCGACATCGTGGCAAGCGACCTGGCCGGCAGCGCCTTCATCGTGCGCGACGCTTACGTTAGCGGCGCGCCCGTCGTGGCGGGCTACCTGCCGTGGCTGTTCAACGTGCAGATGGTGCTGCCGAACGCGCACAACCCGCTGTTCATCCTGACGGCTTCCAACGTGGCGCAGATCCAGGCGCTGTACGGCCGGCTCGAGCAGTTCCTGCGCGTCATGAAGCCTGCCGCCAGCAACTACATCATCACGATCGTGCCCAGCATGCAGTTGCAGGCGCAAGGCTATGCCAGCGCGCTGGGCGTCAATACCTTACTCGGCCAACAAGGAATCAATACATGAGCACCATCATCAAGGCGGACGTCGCCGACCACCTGAACTACCATACCGGCATGTTCCTCACGTCGGACTACATGACGCTCGAGCAGAATTACTTCAGCAACTGGTTCTGGCTGCAAAACCAGTACCTGTTCTCGTCCGGTGTGCTGAACGGCATGCTGGTGAGCCAGGCCGGCAATACGCTGGCCGTCAGCCAGGGCGTGGCCTTCGACGATGCAGGCCGTTTCCTGATCCTGCCGTCCGGCGGGACGCCGCTCACGCTGCCGTCGGATGCCAGCAGCCCCATGCTGGTGTACGCCTATTATCCCGACACCAGCGCGTCGACCGCCAACGTGGTAAGCGAGGCGGCCCAGCTGCTTGCCGCGAAGAGGGTGCCCGACAACGGCGTGCTGCTGGCCACCGTCACGCTCGACGCCCACAAGGCCATCGTCAGCGTGACGGACAGCCGGGTTCCGGTGACGAGCCTGCTGCCGGCCGCGCTGGGGGAGGTGAAGGCGAACGCCGCGCCCGACACCTTCCTGCAGGGCACGCTGACGGTGCCGGCGGCCCAGTTGCAAGGCGCGGGCGCCAGCACCAGCGTCACCGTCCATTTCTATGATACGCAACAGGATGCCTTCAGCGCGCCGCCCACCGTGATGGTGACGGTGGGCGGCAGCGTTCCGTACGCCACCGCCGTTGCCTCCGGCACGGCGCAGTTCGTCGTCACGCTGCTGGCGCTGCAGGCCGCTGGCGGTGGTGGCGATATCGCATTGTCGTGGATCGCTATTCCCGGCACCAGTTCCGTGTCCAGCGCCAGCATCCGGGAAAAACCATGAAACAGCCACGTGTCGAACGGCCCAACTATTTTTCGGGCGAAGCCTTGCTGACGGACGATTTCCGCTGCGAGCAGCAATATCAGATGGAGATGCTGGCGGCGCGCAATGTCAGCCTGTACCTGTACGGCATCGCGCATGGCCTCGAGGTTGCCGCCTCGGCGGATGGGCAGCCGAGCCAGCTGGAAGTGTCGCGCGGCATGGCGATCGACGCCCTGGGCCGGCAGATCATCCTGCTCGAGCCGGCCGTGCTGACGTTCGACAAGCTGGCCCCCGGCGCGACCTATTTCATTACCATTAACTATTTCGAGGTGTTCGCCGACCTCAGCGACGAGAGCGGCACGGCCGGCTACAAGCGCATCGTGCAGCAACCGCAGATCCAGTACTTGCGCAATCTCGACCAGCCCGGCACGAACATTTTACTGGCGGTCATTTCCCTGACCACCGAGGGCAGCATCAACAGCCTGACCTACAAATCCGGGCGCAACGAGCGCCGCTATGTGGGCAGCAGCGTCGGTTCGGTCAATTTCGTCACAGAAGGGGCGGGCGTGAACCAGGCCTTTTCCGCGCCATCCAACATTGCCGGCGCCACGGTGCCGGCGGACTACGCCAGCATCAGCGCGCGCCGCGAAGGCAGCCGCGCCGATGACTATTACCTGGAGTTCGACGCCCCGCGCGGGCAGTTCATGGGTTTGCTGACGGCGCGCAACAACCTCGGCGTGGGGACCGACAATCCGGTCGCCAACCTGCAGGTCGACGCCGTGACCATCAAGGGCAAGGGCACGATCAGCTGGGACAACCAGCTGGTCACCTTCTCGGATGCGCCCGCGCCGTTCCTGCAAGTGGGCGACCAGCTCATCGCGGACCCCTCGGTGCGCATGGGGACGGCCCAGTGGCGCACCGTCAGCAAGATCGTCCAGGATGGTTTGCAAGTCGAGATCGACGCTGCGTTTTCGCCCACCACGATGCCGGCGCCCGGATCGGGCTACACCTACATGCGTTCGGCCCTGGCCCGTTTTTCGCGCAGCGACGGCACCTTGCTGCAGGTAAGCCTGGACGGCACCGTCGGCCTGGGGGTGCAGGCGCTGGCCAAGGGGGGCTCCGCCAGCGCCGGGCCGAATGCGCTGGTCATCGGGCGGGACCGCAACGTCGGCATCGGCTTGAACGAAGGCGCGCCGCGCGCCGCCCTCGACGTGCAGGGGCAGATCCTGGCCGACAGCCTGACTGCCAGCGGCGCCATCAAGGCCCAGAGTTTCGAGGGTAACGGCTCCAAGCTGCAGGGCATGGCCATGCTCAGCTACTGGACCAAGGAGTCGCCGGGGCAGGCGGCGAGCCGGCTGTTCTACGATGGCGGCAACGTCGGCATCTTCGACCGCAGCCCGGCCGCCTCGCTGAGCGTGGGCGGCGGCAGCGCCTTTATCGGCAATGGCGTCATCAGCTCGATCAGCGCCGATGTCGTGCAGGGTTACAACACCACGTTCCAGGACCAGGTCAAGGTGGGTGACCTGATCGCCATCGGCACCCTGAACCAGCAGCAGGCGGTGCTGGCCAAGACGCCTGCCAGCGATACGGAACTGGTCCTGACGACGCAGTTTGAAATCCCCGTCATCAATTCGCCCTACAGCTACCTGGTGTCGGGCACGGTTGAACCGGTCACCGGCCCCGGCAAGGTCAGCAGTAACGGCACGACCATCACCGGCACAGAGGGCACCAAGTTTACCGCCTTGTCGGCCGGCGATACCCTGCTGATTCCCCGTTTCACTCCGGCGGCAGTGCAGGTACAGAGCGTCGCGCAGGTTGCCAGCGATACGCAACTGACCTTGTCCGCGCCGTACGCGGGGAAGGTCGACAGCCTGCCTTACCAGCTACAGGGGGCCGACGGCGTGAAGACGGACGGGGCAGGGACCATCAGTATCGATCCCGCCACGCCGACCGTGGTCACGGGTACTGGCACCGCCTTCCTGAGCGCGGCGAAGGCGGGCGACCAGCTGTTTGCCGCGGCCGATCCGCAGACACTGCCGCGGCTGCTGCGCGTCAAGTCGGTCGATAGCCAGACCCAGCTGACCTTGCTGGAAGGCGGTGCCGCCACGTCCCCGTTCGCGGCTGCCACGTCGGCCTACATGGTCAGCGCGGGCCTGCTGGCCCAGTTCAAGGCCAACGACGACAATGCCATCCTGGCACCCGCAGAAGAGGCGGGGCTGCCGCCGGCCATGCTCATCGTCAGCAATAGCGAGCCGCCCAACTACAACACGGTCGCCATCAATCTCGCGCTCACCGACGTCGACACGCAATACGCCCTGCAGGTAAACGGCCCCGTCAGTTTTGCCAGCGGCGCGGCGACCTTCAGCGATTTGACGGCCGACACCATCTGGGCCCAGGAGTCGGTGGCGATCGGTGGCACCGGCTTTGTCGCCGGCGCCAATCTGCTCAGCGTGGCTGCGGTGGGCGGCGCGGCGCCCACGCTGGCCGTTACGCCTGCGGAAGTGGCGGTGACTGGCAATATCAATGTCGCCGGCAACGTCACGGCGACGGGCACGCTGCAGGCGGGCATCCTGGCGGGCGAAATGCTCGGTGAGCGCGTGCAGTATCACAATCCGTCGTTTCCTTTCAAACAGCTTGCGGCGAGCGACGGCATCCTGATGGCTTTCATGGGAACACTGACGTTCGATCCGCGCCTACCGGCATTTTTTGGCATCTTGCAGGGCGCGACGGTTGACGCCAGCGGTCAATCGACCAGCGCCACCTATGTAACGGCTTTTACCCAGCCCGTGACCGTGAAAACCGGAAAAAAGGGCGTCACGACGTACCACGTTCCCGTTCCTGGCGTGTTTACGCTGCCGGTGAGGCAGGGCGAGACGTGGCAGGTCACGTTGGTCACCAATCAAGATGCAGGCGAAGCGCCGCCTGATGTCGTGCTGACCTGGGTACCAGCCGGTGCAGGCGCAGGGGCATTGGGCGCCGTCATGGCGGGGCCGGACATCAATCCGAACCGGCTGATGGCCGACTCGTTCCTGAACCTGCAGGAGCGCATGGCCAGCGGCCAGGTGCCAGGCACGGTCACCGCCACGGCCCAGGAAGTGATCGATGGGCGCGTCAACGACCTGACCCAGGTCTTTGGCGACCTTACCCACATGAGCGCGGACGAGGAAGAGCGGGCGCAGTTCGTGCGCGACCTGCAAAAGATCGTCTGCTCGCCAGCCTTGCCTGGCGAAGCGGAAGTCGTCAAGCCGCTCGATCCGCAGGCGGTCCAGGATTTGATCGACACCTTCGGCAAGGCCAGCGGCCACAGCTTTACCGACGAGCAACGCGGCCTGCTCCAGGCCGGCGTCGAGGCGCTGGTGCAAATCAATGACAGCGAGGCCAGCCGCGCCGACCTGGGATTGATCAAGAAGAATATCGGCATGTTCATCGGCAACGTGCAGCAGGTGCTGGGCATCGAGTTCAGCAGCACCGACACGCGGCTGCTGACACGGGCGCTGGTACGGCTGGTCGGCGATGGCAGCCAGAACGATATGTGAAGCATTTTCGCACTTGCCTGACAGGGCAAGACATTTTGATGTTGCATCCAACCATGGAGTTGTCATGAACCGTAAGCATAAACATAGCAATGACTTTGGCGCGCGCACCACTTATTCGCAGGCCGACCTGGTCGAAGGCGTTTTCAGCACGGTGGCCATCAGCGACGGCTTCGTCATGGCCAGCATCGGTCAGCCGACCATCACCGCCGCCTACCTGGGCATGCTCGAGGGTAGCACCATCGACGCTGGCGGCAGCGTGACCAGCCAGACCTATGCCACCGGTTGCACTCAGGCGGTCACCGCATCGTCCGGCAAGAAAGGAGCGCACACGTATTTCATCCCCATGCCAGGGAACTTCACGATGACGGTGCGGGCCGGCGAAACCTGGAAGATCCAGTTGACGGCCGAACCGGCGATCGGTCCCGCACCCCTGGTGGAGTTCGTCTGGACGCCGGAAAACGCCAGCTCCATCGCGCTGGAGACGCGTCCCAGCCCCGCGGCTGCGGCAATGGCGCAGTTGCGCGAGGAAGTCGCGTCGGGGCGCTTGCAGGAAAACCTGCTGGCCTCGGCCCAGCGCACGATCGATGAACGGGTGGGCGATTTTGCCCATGTGTTCGGCGACGCCACGAAGATGAGCAATGACGAGGGCGACCGGACGCGCTTCGTGCAAGGCCTGCAAAAAATCGTCTGCAGCGCCAGGCCGGCGGGCCAGCCCGTCGATAACCGGGTCGACGAGGCCGATCTGGTGGGTCTGGTCGCCGCCTTCGGGCAGGCTACCGGGCGCAACTTCGGCGTGGAACAGCAGGAATTGCTCAAGGACGGCATCCGCGCGCTGGTGAAAATCAATGAAAATGCGGCCAACCGGGGCGACCTGGGCCTGATCGATGCGAATGTCCGCCTGTTCCTCGACAATGTGCAGCACGCCACGGATATCAGCCTCGGCAATGCCGACCGGCGCTTGCTCACACGTGCCCTGGTACGCCTGGTAGGCGACGGACGCCACGGCTGATGCCCGTTCCGGCCTTCCCCTTGCTGGACGAGGCCGCCTGCGACGATTGGGTCTTGCGGGTGTCGCTGCTGGCCCGCCACTGGCGGCGGCGCCATGCCGAAGTGCCCTTTTACTCATTGGGACTGGCGGCCTACCTCGACGCCGGCGCGGGGCCGGCCGGCCTCTACTGGGACCGGCCGGAGCGCGAACGCAGCAACCGCCTGCTCGCGGCCCATTTTGGCGCGCTGCTGCAACTGGTGCTCGATTGCCTGGAGTTCCATTGCGGGCTGCCGGCCCGGTTGGCGCCCGAGGCCGCCTGGCCCGGCTTTCATATCTACCTGCCGCACCCGGCATTCGCCGAGCCGGTGGCCAGCGTGCACCGCGACTTGCAATACCGCGACGTGTTTGCAGGGCGGCATTTTGGCGCGCAGGACTTGCTGAGCTTTACCCTGCCGCTGAGCGTGCCGGCGGGCAGCGGCCTGCATCTGTGGCGGCGCGAGGATGGTCAACCCGACTTCATCGCCTACCGCCACGGACAGATGATCGTGCACGACGGGCTGGCGATACACCAGGCGGTGCTGGCCTGCGGCAAAGGCGGCCTCGAGCGCATCACCATGCAGGGCCATGCCGTCCGCCTGGATGGACAACTTCTTTTGTATTGGTAAGAGCATGAATCCTGACCACAGCGCTGAAGAGATCGCATCGTTCCACCTGCCCGTGCTGACGCAGCAGCAATGCGCGGACGTCGTCGAGCGCCTGCTTGACCTGGAACCGTTCTGGCTCAGGCGCACCCGGCATTTCCCGATCCACACCCTGGGCGCCACGTATTACTACGATATCGTGGGCATGCCGGCGCGTCCCTACGAGCGGCTGGCCCGCCAATATAATCCTTTTCTGCTGGATAATTTCGGCGAAGTCTATGACGCCTTGCTGGCATCCCTGGGCGCCGCGCTGGGCCAGCCTGTTGTTTACCATCCGGCGCTCGCCTTGCCCGGCTTTCACATGTTCGGCGGCCATCCCGCCCTGCGTGCCTCGGAAGACCTCGACCTGGTGCACGAGCAATGGCAGGGCGGGCGCGAGACGACCGACTTTCCGGGCAATCCCATCCACCTCGACCGCGGCCACCTGGCTGTCGGCCTGGGCGCGGCGCCGACGCTATCGGTAACCTTGCTGATCGCCGCTGCGGGGCGGGGCGCCGGCATGAAAATGTGGCCGTTCGGACTCGAACGCACGGGCAATCTGGATGAAAGCGAGATCCTGGCGCTGCTGCAGCGCGAACCGTTCGAGCAGATCCATTACCAGACGGGGGCCGCTTTCATCCATTCCGGCCGTCGCTATCACCAGGCCCGCGGCTTCGACGGCGCGCCCGGAGACTATCGCATCACCTTGCAGGGCCATGCCGTTTGGCAGGGCGGGCAATGGCAACTTTTCTGGTGACACCATGTTCTTTCGCAATGACCAGTTCTCCTTTACGGCCCGCCTCGAGCAAGGCTGGGAAAGCGTGCTTGACGAATGCCTGGCGCTGCCGCATGCCGAGTTCGACGCCTGGCCTGAAACGGGGCTGTACAACCGCGGCTGGGATGTCTACGGCCTGGTGCTCGAAGGCCGTCCGATGCTCGAGAACGCCATCTTCTGTCCGCGCACGCTGGCCTTGCTCGGCTGCATTCCGGGTCTGGTGACAGCGGGTTTTTCGCGCCTGGCGCCCGGCACCGAGATCGCGCCGCACGTCGGTTATACGGACCGGGTGCTGCGCCTGCACCTGGGCCTGCGCAGTTCTCCCGACTGCGCCTTGCGGGTGGGTACTGCCGTGCGCCATTGGCAGCCCGGGCGCTGCCTGGTCTTCGACGACACGCAGGAACATGCTGCCTGGAACCGGGGCGCCAGCGACCGCCTGGTGCTGCTCGCCGATTTCACCAAGCCGGACGGGGTGTGAAACGATGAGCGCCCAGCCAGCCACGGCCGCCACCGACAGCGGCGCCTATGCGGACAACGCGGCCCTGCTGCAGGCGCTGCGCACGCTGGCCGACAATATGATCGAGCTGGCCCTGCTGGCACGCCAGGCGGAGGCGTCCGCACCACCCGAAGCGGCGTCCGGCGCCACCCTCGAGCGCCTGTACAGGCAAGCCAGCCAGCTGGGCGCGGGGAGCGCGGGCGGCGCCGATGCGGCCGCGCGGCTGGGCGCGCGCATCGAACAGCAGTGGCAATCGCTGGGCCAGCGTGCGGCAGCCACCGTCGAGGCGCAGATTTTCATTCCCTGGATCCATGTCTGCGCGCTGTTCAACCTGGACCGGCCGCAACAGGAAGTCTTGCTGTTCGGTTTGCTCAGCGAAATCGAATGGCGCTATGGCGCCATCGTGCGCGCTTTTGGCAGCGCCGCCAGCGCCGAGGACAGCGAAGGCTGGATCGACCTGGCCGGCCTGGATGCCATGCTCGCCGCGTGCCGCGGCACGCGCCCGGGCTTGCAGCGCTGTCTGCTGGCCGATGCCGCCTTGATGCACTGGGAACTGATCGTGCTGGCGCCCAACACCAGCCTGGCCGGACTGGACGGCGGCTATCGCCTGAGCGAGCCGATTGCCGCGTATCTGCTGGCCCAGTCCGCGCCGCGCCTGTGTCTCGAGCGCCCGCTGACCAGTCTGGACAGTACGCTGGCGCTCGACGAGCACCTGGCCGATGCCCAGGCCCTCGCGCAGCTGGCGCGTTTCATCGGGCACTGCGGCCCGGCGCAGGCGCGCGCGGCCAGCCATGTGCTGCAATTGCAAGGGCCGGACCTGTGGCTGGCCCGCAGCCTGTGCGCGGCGACGTTTGCGACGATGGGCATGGCATGCGTCGAACTCGACGGCAAGGAAATCTGGCAAGCCTATCTGAATGGGCAAAAGAACCGCCGCACCTTGCTGGCGCGCCTGCGCCTGCTGTGTCGCGACGCGTTGTTGTGCAACCGCATTTTCGTGCTCCTGCATTGCCACTGGCTCGGCACGCAGGAGGGCGCCGACGACGACCTGCTCGACGAGGTCATGCAGGTACTGTTCGAGAGCCAGCCCTACCTGGCGGTCTTGAACGGTCCCGCGCGGCGGCTGTCCGACCTTGCTTTTCGGTATGCCCGGCACGAGGTGGCGGCCGTCCTGGTGCGCATCCCGGCGCCGGACAGCCGCTTGCGGCGCGCCAGCTGGCAGCGCCACGCGGGTACTTTCGGCGTGGACATCGACGATGCCTTGCTCGCCAGGCTGGTCAATCAATATCTGCTGACGCAGGAGCAGATCGTGCTGGCGCTGAAGGAAACGGCGAGCCGGCGCATGCTGCAGGACGAGGGTGAAGAGGGAAGCGCCGGCGAAATGCTGCTCGACGCCTGCCGCGCGCAGAGCAACCGTGAACAGATGAGCGTTGCGCATGAAGTCAAGACCACCTACCGCTTCGGCGATATCGTCCTGCCGGATGCCACGCGGCAGTGGCTGCAGGAAGTACTGCAATATGCGCAGCAGCGCCATCAGGTCATCGAGGAATGGGGTTTCAACCGCAAGAACGAGCATGGCAGCAACCTGTGCATCCTGTTCTATGGTCCGTCCGGGACCGGCAAGACCATGGCCGCGTCGATCGTCGCCAATGAACTGGGACTGGGCCTGTACCGCATCGACCTGGCCAGCATCGTCAGCAAATACATCGGCGAGACGGAAAAGCACCTGGCCCAATTGTTCGACCAGGCCGAGGCGATGAACATCGTGCTGTTCTTCGACGAGGCCGAAAGCCTGTTTTCGAAACGCACGGAAACGAAGGATGCGCACGACCGCTATGCCAACCTGCAAACCGGTTATTTGTTGCAGCGTATAGAAAGCTACACGGGGATCGTCATCCTGTCGACCAACCTGATGGCGAATATGGACAAGGCCTTTACGCGGCGCTTCAAGTTCATGATCGAATATCCGTTTCCCGGAGGCGCGCAGCGCCTGCAATTGTGGCGCAGCGCCTTTCCACCCGCCGTGCCGCTGGCCGGCGACATCGATTTCGAGCTGCTGGCCGAACGCGCGCCCCTGAGCGGCGCAAATATCAACAGCATCGCCGTGAGCGCCGCCTTTCTCGCGGCGGCCGAGCAGCAGGCGGTGGGGCAGCGGCACTTGCTCAAGGCGACGGAGCGCGAGTACCACAAGCTGGGCAAGGTGTTTGCGCCCGATGATTTTCGCTGGGACGATGATGCGTAGCGCGAGGGCGCCTGCGCGCGGGCGGCTGCCTGCCGGCATGCCGGAAGGGGGCGCAGCCGATGGAGCATGAGCGCCCGCGGCATAAACCGCGTTCGACGGCGCACACGGCAGCGCACGACAGGCCGGACACGCCGCAACTGCGCGTTGCCGATGGCGGCACGCCGATGCAGCAGTACCGCTATGCGCGCAGCCCGGCCAGCCTGCCACGGCAGCCAGGCCAGGCGGCGTCCATGGGGGCGCAGGGATCGTCCGCATTCCGGGCCATCGCGGCGGCGATGGGCGAGCAGCATGGCGTCGACACCTCGACGCTGCGCGCCACGCATAATTCCCCGTTTCCCGCCACCGTGGAGGCCGATGCAACCTTGCAGGGTAACAAGGTCCATTTCGCGCCCGGCAAGGATAGCGAGCCGAACATCAAGCACGAGGTCGGGCATCACATCATCAATGTCTTGCGGGGGACGCCGCCCCGGACCGATGGCCGCGTCAATGGGCAAGCCGTCAATACCAGCGATGAAGCCGGCGCTGATCGCCTGATGCGGCAGCCGCTGCAACGCAAGGCAGCGCCGCCCCAGCCGCTCGCAGCAAGCGGCCAGGAGCATGATAACGGCCCCGTGCAGCGCACCATCGGCTCTGCGAACCGCTACATCAGTGACAACGAGCTGTGGCGGAATGGCCGCAACGACGTGTTTTCCCTGCTGGCAGAGCTGTACTGGGAAGGATCTGACGAGTATGACGAAATCTACCGGGAGTTGATGCAGGACCTGCCTGAATTTCCCGGTCCGGCGACGGATGGCTGGGATCCCGTGACCTCTGTTGACGCGGAAATGTTCTTGGCGGAGGAAATCGAGAAATTGGGTGCCATGTATGGCGACATGCCGGAAGGCGTGCGCGACAGAGTCATTGAATGGAATGGCAAGGTTTCGCGGCAGGGACTGGCACGCAGGAAAGAAAAGAGCTCGGATGCCGCCAGAAAACGCTCCAAGGTGATGAATGCCGCAGGCGACAGCCTGAAGCTATACCATGCCAAGACCGCCCCGACGAAGAACAAGCAGCCGCCGGGAGGCCAGGGGAAGAGCGTTTTTTTCAATCAGAATCAGTTCGATTACTTCCGTTCCAGCGCAGCCAATGTACAAAGGGATATTCTTGGACTGACAGGAGATACCAAGCGTGGTGACGCAGCGTTTGTTAATCAGTTGAGTCAGATCTACAAACCCGCCAGTTCGACGCTTGCAAATGAAGAGGAAGAGCAATCGGCACTGCTGAAAGATGATGTCGAGCCGGATGAGGGCAGTCCGCTCGGTACCATCGTGTATCGGAATTCGGGTGGGCAAGGACATCCCGGTCCCAAATTGGGCGCCGAGGTCAACAGCTTTACTTACAATCTGCTGCTGAAAAACTCGACAACCAGGACTTACGCACCCGCGAAAAAAATCGGCGTTCCCAAGCAGTACCTTAATTCCAAAAAATACCGTACTGAGGCAAGGAAGCTGGTGCATCACGACTTCGATACTCCAGAAGACTATGAGGCGGAGTTGTTCAGGCATTATCGGCAAATCGTGTCCGGGGCAAAGCGGATTTACGGGGATAACGAGTGCATGTTCGATTCATATGCGTTGAAACTGGTGTATGCCGGCATGGCTGGCGAGACGAGTTTCTTTACTTATCCGGCCCTTATTTTTGAAATTCAGGACAAGAACAACCTTGGTATCGATGTTCCAAAGATCAAACAGGGGATTCTTGATAAATGGAATGCTGTCAGCGCTGTAACAATGACCGAGCGGCAAAGTTTTGGTTTTTTGTATCCCGCCATCAGCGACCTCGAAAAATCGATCCGGATATGGCCAGGGCAGTATGACATCGAGGCGTTTCTCGCCACGCTGCAGAAGGTGATATCACCTCACGCCGATGTGGCGCGCAGCCGCCGCAGGCGGGGCGGCCGCTTGTCTCTGCTGCAAAACACGCTCAAGCGCAGCATGAATCTTGCAAAGGGCGCAGTAAATCGGGTGGCAGTGGAAAACGACAAGGTCAAAGTTTTGCTCAATCGTATAGCGAGTAACTATGGCAAAGGATTGCAAATATTGCAGCAGTGGCGCAGCTGGCGGACCGACGTGTTGTTTGCAGAGGCGACGCAAGTCATTGAAAACCTCAATGAGGCGGCACTCCACCTGTCGACGGAGTATGAGCAGAGCGAGGCCAGGGGAAAAATGGAAGCCGCTGTCTTGCGCCATTACACGGGCCCCGTCCAGGGTGCTGGCTATACCATTGCATCGTTCTACCTTACCCACAGCGGGCAGCAAGGTTCGAGCAGCGCGATGATGTTTCACGGGGCCGACGCGGCCTTCGTGAAAAAAAAGGTCAAGGACAGGGGGCCGGTGTACTTTGAAACCATGACCTCCACGGCGGGCACCAAGTCGCTCAGCCTGGTCGATCCTGCCTATAACTTTACCACCAGAGAAGAACTGGCTGACTTTGGCAAGCAAAAAACCGGTGATGCGCAGATCTACGACATGACGAATATGGAGCCTGCCGCGCTGCCTGGCCTGTTGGGGAAAAATACGCATGCCAAGGTCACGCTGTATGCAAGCCTTTCGAAACACTTCCAGTTCGGAACCGACAGCACCAATCTGGGCTTCGTTATGCATTTGCAAAAGGCCGGGGATGAAGCGCCAGTCGGCAGCTATTTGCCGAAGGGCGCGGTGTGGGACATGGGGGCAACAAGGGTGTCAAAAAAACCAGCCTATGTGCCAGCCGTGCCGTCTGCGCTCTACCATCATGCATCGTTATTGCTCGATGCACAAACCGGCACGAGTAAGGTCGCAGGCAAGCGCAAGCGCAAGGAGGATTCGTGAAAATGCCCGCCAGCAAAGCTGACCATGACGCATGAACCATTGCGGCACAGGCCGCCCACGCAGCCCGCCACGGACACGCGCCGCGCGCTTCCTGTCGTCCAGCGGCACGGTGGGCACGGCGGCACCGCCATGGCGAACTTTCGCTATGTGCGCAGCCCGGCCGGCGGGCCTGCGCCCGATGCCAGGCGCGCGCCGCTGCCATCGGCGCTCAGGACCGGCATAGAGCAGCTGTCGGGCATGGCGATGGACCGGGTAACGGTCCACTATAATTCGCACCAGCCTGGCCTGGTGCAGGCGCATGCCTATGCGCAAGGCGGCGACATTCATCTGGGACCTGGCCAGGAAAGACACTTGCCGCATGAAGCCTGGCATGTGCTGCAGCAAAGGCAAGGCAGGGTGAAGCCCACGATGGCGGCGCATGGCATGGCGCTCAACGATGACCGCGCGCTCGAGCAGGAGGCAGACCGGATGGGAAGCCGGGCCATGAACGCGATGCCCGCGCGATCGGCAAGCCTGCAGGTTCCCGCGCCAGCCACCGCCGCGCCGGGGGCAATGGTGGCGCAACGGGTCATCTTCAATGGCACCGATTACAAGGACGATCCGAAACACAATAATAGAACGATCATCAGCGATGCGCTGGACGCCATCATCGAGGCACAAAATGGCACGGTGCTCGATCCGGACAGCTGGATCAGCTGGGTCGATTCGATCAATGTCAAGCTGCAGGCCAGTGGCCCGACCAAGGCGATATTGAAGGAAATCTCGCAGTTTTATCAGCAAGTGGCGGAGCTCAGCTTCAAGGTCAATCCGGTGCTGGCCGAGGCATGGCGGCGTTGCCGGGACGCCACGTCGAACTGGAAAGATTACAGCTTGGTGGGCGGAAAATTCAAGGACAAGTTTACTGAGTTGCTGGACGAAATCAGCACGGACTTCCCTACGCTGGCGGCCAAGGCAAGCACCGTCACGACCTTCAAGGTCAACAAGGAGCACATGGTCAACAAGGGCGCGAAATTCGGTGGCGGGCAAACCGATTTCGATAACCTGATGTATGCGGCCGCTCCACCAACAGGCTCGACAGCGACCTTGTCGGAGTTTCACAAGTCCCTCCATGCGATGAAACCAGGCACCGGGAAGGTGAACTACAATGCGCTGCATCCGGATATCCGCAAGGTGATCGAGGATGAACAAAAGAAATACAATGAACATCTGATGGGCAAATTTATTTAGATCGATTGGAAAGCGGCCTAGCCATGAACACCATCCCTTCTGACGTGGCGCTGGCGCGCCTGGATCGTTCGGTTCGTCATCTGACATCATTGGGCCTGCCGCTTCCCCCAGGCCAATTGCCTTTGCCACCGACATTGAGCGGTGCCGTGCGCAGCGCACGCGACACGGCAGGGCGCGCCATTTGCCTGTGCATGTGCGCCTCGCGCGCCGAAGGACTCGCGACGGAGCTTGCCTCCGACCTGATCGCGGACCTGGGCGCCGCGTCCGCATTACGTCCCCTCGAAGCCGCATTTCTCGACCCGCAGACCGATCCGGCACAGCGGGGACCCGTGTTCCAGTGGGGCTTCGAAGCGTGCTGGGCGCTGTTATGGGCCTTGGGCAAGGCTGGCAGTCTGGAGACGCCGACGGCCACTTGCGACCCGCAGCGCATCGCGGCCATGATCACGGGAGCCGGCTCGATCGATGCGCTGGCTGAGCCATTGCGCGGCGATGGGGAACTTCTCGATGCGCTTGACCTGAACACGCGCCTGCTGGCCGTGTGCCAGCAAGCGCGCTTCGTCGACGTGCCAGGGGGATTGATCGGGCAGGTCATCGCGCAGCGCCAGTTTGCCTTGCTGTGGCTGCTGGATCCGGCAGCTGTGCCGTGGGAGGAGATCGAAGTGGCTGTTTGACGTGGCTCACAGGCGCTTGCCTCAAGCGTCCGGTGAAACGCTTGCTCCATGGCGCCACGCCCGGCACCGCTGTTTTGAAACTGCAGCCCTGTTTCTAGCGGGCTTTTTTTATGGCATCCATTCCGGCTGCCATTGCCTGTTCTCCTGTCATGATACCGCCTGCTTGTTTTACTAGTGGTAATTGGATAGTTGAAAGACAGTTACCAAAGAGGTAAAGTTCTCAAGAAATAAATAAAGTTGCCGTGTAGAAATAATTAATTTATAATTTCCTTATGTAAATAATTATTTAAGGCAACATATGCACCTGCGCTTGACGCCATGGTGCGGTGTATTTTTGTTTAGCAGCACCCTGTGTGCCGCCGTGTCCGCGCAGACCCGTCCTGAAATCGCGCCGCCCCTTTCCAATACGCCTGGCAGCAGCCAGCGCGACGATGCCAGCCAAGAACTGATACGCCAGCAAGAACGCGAGCGCTTCCTGCGCCAGCAGCAGGAACGCACGCCCGACGTGCGCCTGCTCGAGGCGCCCGCGGCCGCGGCCGCCAACCGTCTGCCCGCAGGCGAGTCGCCATGCTTTACCATCGACCACCTGCAATTGCGGGGCGAGGACGCCGAATTATTCCAATGGGCGCTGGGCGCCGCCAGCCGCGATGACCTGGGTGCGCCGGACTCTGCGCTGGGTCGCTGCCTGGGCACGCAGGCCATCAATGTGCTGATGGGGCGGTTGCAGAACGCCATCATCGCGCGCGGCTATGTCACCACGCGCGTGCTGGCCGAGCCGCAGGATTTAAGCAAGGGTACTTTAACCCTGACCTTGATGCCGGGGCGCATCCGCCAGATCGGCTTTGCGCCCGGCACGAATCCCCGCGCCACCTGGTGGAATGCCATGCCGGCGCGCCCGGGCGATTTGCTCAATGTGCGCGATACGGAACAGGCGCTGGAAAACTTCAAGCGCGTGCCGACGGCCGAAGCCGATATCCAGATCATGCCGGCCGAGGGTGGCAATGCCAAACCGGGCGAGAGCGACCTGCAGATCCAGTGGAAGCAGGGCTTGCCATTCCGCCTGGCGCTGGGCCTCGACGATGGCGGCTCGCGCTCGACAGGCAAGCTGCAGGGCAGCGTGACCCTGTCGTATGACCATTGGCTGACTCTGAATGATCTGTTTTATCTGAGTCTGAACCAGAACGTCGACGGCGACCGCAACGGTCCGCGCGGCACTGCCGGCATGGTGGCCCATTATTCGATTCCCTACGCCTACTGGCTGCTGGCCTTCACGGCCAGCGACAGCCATTACCACCAGTCCGTGGCCGGCATCAATCAAGACTACAACTACAGCGGCGCGAGCCAGAATCGCGAAGTGAAACTGTCGCGCCTGGTCTACCGCGATGCGTCGCGCAAGACCACCGTGTCCCTGCGCGGCTGGCAGCGCGCCGCGCAGAACTCCATCGACGACACGGAAGTGGAAGTGCAACGCCGCCGCATGGCCGGTTGGGAACTCGGCATCGGCCACCGTGAATTCATGGGCCAGGCCACGTTTGACGTCAATCTGCAGTACCGGCGCGGCACGGGCGCGATGGATGCGCTGGCTGCGCCCGAGGAAGCGTTCGGCGAAGGTACTTCGCGCATGCGTTTGCTGCTGGCCGATGCGGCCCTGTCTGCGCCGTTCACGCTGGCTGGCCAGCCACTGCGCTACACAGGCAGCTGGCGCACGCAGCACAACCGCACGCCGCTGGTGCCGCAAGACCGCTTCGCCATCGGCGGGCGCTACACGGTACGCGGCTACGACGGCGAAAGCAGTCTGTCGGCTGAACGCGGCTGGCTGCTGCGCAACGAGCTCGGCGTGCCGCTGGGCAGCAGCGGCCAGGAAGCCTATGCGGGCCTGGATCACGGCGAAGTATCGGGGCCATCCGCCGAATGGTTGATCGCGCGCCGCCTGACGGGCGGCTTTGTCGGCTTGCGGGGGCAATGGCTGGGCGTGCAGTACGACGCCTTTGTCGGCTGGCCTGTGCACAAGCCTGAACTCTTTCGCACGGCCAGCCATACGGCCGGCTTCAGCTTGAACGCCAGTTACTAAGACGCAGCTACCCGCCAGCCGTTCTTTCTCCCTTTATCGCATCATTTAATTGTCATTAGGACATTTCATGAACAAGAACCTGTACCGCATCATCTTCAACAAACGCCGTGGCCAGTTGATGGTCGTCGCCGAAAACGCTTCCTCGCAAGGCAAGGCGGCCAAGGGCGAGGGCAGCCTGGCCTGCGGCGTGTTTGAAGGCGATGGCGGCGGCGGGCCAAGTTTCAGTGTGAATGGCCGCTTGCGGCCGCTGGCGCTGGCCGTGTTTGGCGCGCTGGGCATGGTGACTTTTGTGGCAGGGCCGGCCTTGGGACAGATCGTGGCCGATCCGAATGCGCCTGGGCGCCAGCGCCCGACCGTGGTGCAAAGCGCCAATGGCGTAACACAGGTGAATATCCAGACGCCGAGCGCGGCGGGCGTATCGCGCAATACTTATAGCCAGTTCGACGTGACGGCGAGTGGCGCCATCCTGAACAATAGCCGCGGCAATGTGCAGACGCAGACGGGCGGCTGGGTACAAGGCAATCCGTGGCTGGCGGGCGGCAGCGCGCGCGTAATCTTGAATGAAGTCAATTCGGCCAACCCCAGCCAGCTGCGCGGCTATGTCGAGGTGGCGGGGCAGCGGGCCGAAGTCGTCATTGCCAACCCTGCCGGCGTGAGCGTCGATGGCGGCGGTTTCATCAATGCCAGCCGGGTCGTGCTGACGACGGGCACGCCGATGCTCAACGACGGCAGCCTGGACGGCTACATGGTGCAGCGCGGCGTAGTGACCATCAACGGCCGTGGCCTGGATACGTCGCTGAGCGACTACACGGCCATCCTGGCGCGCGCCGCGCAGATCAACGGCGGCATCTGGGCGCAGGAATTGAAGGTGGTGACGGGCGCGAATCAGATCGATGCGGCGCATGGCGTGGCGGGCGCCGCGGCTGGCGTAGGGCCGGCCCCGGCATATGCGCTGGACGTGGCGCAGCTGGGCGGCATGTACGCGGGCAAGATTACCCTGATCGGCACGGAAGCGGGTCTGGGAGTGCGCAACGCGGGCGTGTTGGCGGCCACGGCCGGCAACCTGGTGCTGCAATCGAATGGTTGGTTGAGCAACAGCGGCAATATCCAGTCGGCCGGCAGCGGTAGCCAGACCAGCATTGCGGTGACGGGCGACGTGGCCAACAGCGGCACCGTGTATGCAGGCGGCGACAGCCAGGTGCAGGCGCAGGGCAATATCGCCAACAGCGGCGTGATCGGCGCGCAGAACAATGTCGAGGTGCACGCCACGGGCGCCGCCGCGCGCATCGACGGGGCGGCGGATTCCGTGCTGGCCGCAGGCCTGAATCTGGACAACACCTTGACGGCCAGCGGCAAGCTGAACGTTTCCGCTGGCGACACCATTGCCGTGCACGGCACGGCCGTGGCTGGCGGCGACAGCAGCCTGGCGGCGCGCCAGCTGGATATTACTGGGGCGCAGGTCTCGGGCGCGAATGTCGGCCTGGGCGCCAGCGCGGGCGACCTCGACGCCAGCCGGGCGCAGGTCAGTGCGCGCGAACGCTTGCAGCTGGACGCGGCACGGACCGTGCGCAGTGATGCGGCGCAACTGACGGGCCAGCAATTGGGCGTGAACGCGCACGACTTGTCGAACGTGGGCGGCCAGATCACGCAGCTGGGCGCCGGCGATCTGGCGATTCAATTGCCGGGTAGCCTGGACAACACGCGCGGCCTCATCGCCACGAATAGCCAGGCCTTGCGCCTGCAGGCGGCCAGTCTGAGCAACCAGGATGGGCACATTCAGCATGCGGGCACTGGCGTGCTGGAGATCGGTGCTGCCCAAATCAACTTGCAGCGCGGCAGCATCGTCAGCAATGGCTCCATGGCGCTGAGCGGGGAGCAGATCGACCACCGCGACGCCCGCACGGTGGCGGGGCAATTGAACATCGACGCAGGCAGCCTCGATAACCGGGGCGGCAGCCTGGCGCAGAGCGGCCAGGGCGACACGCGCGTACAGGTGCGCGGTGAGCTGGACAATCGCAGTGGCGCGCTGGAAGGCAATGGCGCCTTGAGCGTGCAAGCGGGCAATGTACAAAACCAGAAGGGTCGCATAGTCTCGGCCACGGATGTGGCGCTGTCGACTGGCGCGCTGGACAACACTGAGGCGATCTTGGCTGCCGGCGGCAAGTTGCGCCTCGACAGTGGCGACGTCGACAATACGCGCGGCCAGATCCAGGCGCTGGCGGGCGATGCGGCCTTGACGGTCGCAAAGTTGAACAATACGGCCGGCAGCGTGTTTGCTGGTGGCAATCTTACTACCAAGGCCAGCGAGGTACTCAACAGCGGCAACGTGTATGCGGCCGGCAGCCACGCGCTGCAGGTGAGCGGCGCGATCAGCAACAGCGGCGTCATCGCGGCGCAGGGCGATAACCGCATCGACGCCGACCGCATCGATAGCGCGACCGGCAGCCTGCTGGGCGCGGGCGTCCGCGCCGACGGCAGCCTGGCCGGTAGCGGCCAGTTGGCGCTGACGGCCACGCAAGCGATCAGCGCCCATGGCCAGAATTTGGCGGCAGGGAAAAGCAGCATGCACGGCACCGCTATCGACCTGAGCGGCAGCCAGACGGGCGGCGCGGCGATTACCCTGAACGCCAGTACCGGCCATGTCGTCACTGATAACGCACTGGTGACGACCACGGGTTTGCTGTCCGTGACGGCGGCCGGCAGCGGCCAGTCCCTGTCGAACGTGCGCGGCACCCTGAGCGCGGGCCAGCTGGAAGTGAAAACGGGATCGCTGGACAACCGCGGCGGCACTGTGATCCAGACGGGCACCGGCGATACGCAGTTAACAGGCAGCACCCTGGACAACACGGGCGGACGCATCGCCGTCAACAGTGCGAATCTGGCGTTGACGGCCGAACAGCTGGCCAACCGCGACGGCAGCATCGAACACGCGGGCACGGGCAGCTTGCATATTGAAGCAACGCGCTTCGATGATGAGCGCGGCAAGGTGACGGGCAATGGGCTAGTCGACATTCAGGCGGGCACGATCGATCACCGCCATGCCGTCACGTCCGGGCAGCAGGTCACCGTGCAAGCAGGCAATCTGGACAACCGCGACGGCACCGTGCAGCAGACGGGACCAGGACAGATGCGCGTGGACGTGGTGCAGGCGCTGGACAATACGCGCGGCAGCATTGCCGGCAATGGCGGCGTGCAGGTGCAGGCTGGCGTGCTGGACAACAGCAAGGGCCGCATCACCTCGGCGGCGGCCGCTTCTGTCGTCAGCAAAGATGCGCTGAATAATACCGACGGCGTTATTGCCGCAACCACTGGCCTGCAAGTGAGCGGTACTGCGTTGGACAACACGCGCGGCGTCTTGCAGGCGGACATGTTGAGTCTCGATGCGACATCCTTGCTGAACCGGCAGGGGACAGTGAGCGTCGGCACGGATTTGACGGCGCGCATCAGCGGTGATTTAACGAATGCTGGCCTGCTGTACGCGGGCCGCAACCAGCAACTGACGGTCGGTGGCTTGCTGAACAACAGCGGCTCCATTGCTTCCGTCAACAACACCCATATTGCCGCTGGTAAAGTCACCAGCAGCGGCCTGCTGGGCGCTGGCGTGAAAGCGGACGGCAGCCTGGGTACGGCAGGCGATCTGACGATTAATGCCGATGGCGTGTTGCAGGCGAGCGGACAGAACCTGGCGGCGGGCAGTGCGACGCTGATGGGTTCCAGTGTGGATCTGTCGGGTAGCCAGACGGGCGCGGCAAACATCACCATCACGGCAGCTACTGGTGATGTACTGACGAGTAAAGCCGTCATCTCGGCCAGCAATCTGCTGGCCATCACGGCCAACGCAAATAACGCCCAGTCACTGGTGAACAGCCAGGGCCAGCTGGTGGCCGGCCAGCTGCAGCTGAACGTGGCTAACCTGAACAACGCCGGCGGCGAGATCGTGCAAACGGGCAGCGGCGACACCGTCATCACTACAGGCAAACTGGACAACACGGCGGGCCGCATCGCCGCCAACAGCGCGAACCTGGCCCTGAACGCGTCGGTGCTGACGAACGTCAATGGCAAGCTGGAGCACGCGGGTGCCGGCGTGCTGGCCATCAACGCGGGCCAGTTCAACAACCAGTCCGGCAAGATCACGGGCAATGGCAAGCTGGATATCACGGCAGCCGCCTTCGACCACCGCAATGCAACGACGGTGGCCAATCAGCTGACCATCAATGCCAGCAGCCTGGACAACCGAGCCGGCAGCCTGGCGCAGACAGGAACCGGCCTGATGACGGTCGCGGCCAAAGGCCAGCTCGACAACACGGGCGGCAAGATCGAGGGCAACGGTGATGCGCTGGTCAAAGCGGGTACCTTGCTGAACAACACGGGCCGCATCGTGGCGGCGCAGGATGCCGAGCTTACAGTCGGTAGCCTGGACAATACGGAAGGCACGGTGGCAGCCGGGCGCCATCTGCAGCTGTCCGGTGGCGACATTGACAATACCAAGGGCCAGTTACAAGCCGTGGCCGGCAACGCCACCCTGAACGTGGCTGACCTGAACAACACCGCAGGCAACGTGTTTGCCGGCACCAACCTGAACGCGACACTGGCCAGCCTGAACAATACGGGCAGCCTGTATGCGGCAGGCAATCAAGCCTTGACCGCAACAGGTGCTATCACGAACACAGGCGTGATCGCCGCGCAGGGCAACACCAGCCTGACGGCGAAAACCCTCGACAGCAGCGCAAGCAGCTTGCTCGGTGCCGGCATGCAGGCTGATGGCAAACTGGGCACGGCCGGTGACCTGACGATCAGCACTACACAAACATTGGCCGCGCATGGCCAGAACCTGGCGGCGGGCAGCGCCAACTTGACAGGCGGCAGCGTGGATCTGGCAGGTAGCCAGACCAGCGCCGCGAATATCGGCCTGACGGCAACAACGGGTGACGTCAGCACGCACAAGGCGGTCGTCACGACGCCAGGCATGCTCAACATCACGAGCAATGCCACCCTGCACAACACGGAAGGTACGTTGCAGGCAGGCCAGCTCGACCTGCACGTGGGCAATCTGGATAACGTCAAGGGCACTATCTTGCAGACCGGCACGGGTGACACGGCCATCGTCACCGGCAATCTGGACAATACAGCGGGCCGCATCGCGGTCAACAGCCAGAACCTGAACATCGATGCCGTCACCGTTACCAACAAGGACGGCAAGATCGAGCACGCGGGTACGGGCCTCTTGAATCTGCAGGCAGGCGTGCTGGACAACAGCAATGGCCGCATTACGTCCGCCGCATCGGCTGACATCGTCAGTAAAAGCACACTGAATAATACCGATGGCGTGATGGCAGCGACTGCCGACTTGCATGTGGGTGGTGTGAATATCGACAACACGCGCGGCGTCTTGCAGGCGGATAATTTGCACCTCGATGCCGCTACCTTGCTGAACCAGCAGGGAACTGTGAGTGCTGGCACGGACCTGACGGCGAAAGTGAGCGGTGACCTGAACAACGCCAGTCTGCTGTATGCGGGCCACAACCAGCAACTGACGGTGGGTGGCGTGCTGAACAACAGCGGCTCCATTGCTTCCGTCAACAACACCCATATTACGGCAAGTAAAGTCACCAGCAGCGGCTTGCTGGGCGCTGGCGTGAAAGCGGACGGCAGCCTGGGCACTGCAGGTGACTTGACCATCAACACGGATGGCGTGTTGCAGGCGAGCGGACAGAATCTGGCGGCAGGTAGTGCGACGCTGACGGGTTCCAGTGTGGATCTGTCGGGTAGCCAGACGGGCGCAGCAAACATCGCCATCACGGCAGCTACTGGCGATGTCGTGACGAACAAGGCCGTGATTTCCGCCAGCAATGTGCTGGCCATCACCGCCAACGCAAACAACGCCCAGTCACTGGTGAACAGCCAGGGCCAGCTGGTGGCCGGCCAGCTGCAGCTGAACGTGGCCAACCTGAACAACGCCAGCGGCGAGATCGTGCAGACGGGCAGCGGCGACACCGTCATCACCACGGGTAAACTCGACAACACGGCAGGCCGTATCGCCGTCAACAGCGCGAACCTGGCCCTGAACGCGTCGGTGCTGACGAACGTCAATGGCAAGCTGGAGCATGCAGGCGCCGGCATCCTGGCGATTAACGCAGGGCAGTTCAACAACCAGTCCGGCAAGATCACGGGCAATGGCAAGCTGGATATCACGGCCGCCACCTTCGACCACCGTAATGCCACGACCGTGGCAAATCAGCTGACCATCAACGCTGGCAGCCTGGATAACCGCGCCGGCAGCCTGGCGCAGACAGGAACCGGCCTGATGACGGTCGCGGCCACGGGCCAGCTCGACAACACGGGCGGCAAGATCGAGGGCAATGGCGATGCGCTGGTCAAAGCTCAGGTATTACTGAACAGCACGGGTCGCATCGTGGCGGCGCAGGATGCCACATTGAACGTGGGTAGCCTGGACAACACGGAGGGCACCGTGGCGGCAGGACGCCATCTGCAACTGTCCGGTGGCGATATCGATAATACCAAGGGCCAGTTGCAAGCCGTGGCCGGCAATGCCACCTTGAATGTGGCGAACTTGAATAATACCGCAGGCAATGTGTTTGCCGGCGCCAACCTGAACGCGACACTGGCCAGTCTGAACAACACGGGCAGCCTGTACGCAGCCGGTAACCAGACCTTGACCGCCAGCGGCGCCATCGTCAACACGGGCGTCATCGCGGCACAAGGCAACAACAGCATCACGGCAAAGACGCTCGACAGCAGCGCCAGCAGCTTGCTCGGTGCCGGCATGCAGGCCGATGGCAAGCTGGGCACAAGTGGCGACCTGACGATCAGCACAACACAAACGCTGGCTGCGCATGGCCAAAACCTGGCGGCGGGCAGCGCAAATCTGACAGGTGCCAGCGTGGATCTGTCAGGCAGCCAGACCAGCGCCGCCAACATCGGCCTGACGGCAACCCAAGGTGACGTCAGCACGAACAAGGCGGTCGTGACAACGGCGGGCACGCTAAATGTGACGACGAGCACCTCCCTGCACAACACGGAAGGCACGGTGCAGGCGGGCCAGCTCGACCTGTATTTGGGCAACCTGGACAATGCCAAGGGTACGCTGCTGCAGACGGGCACGGGCGATACCGTCATCAATACAAGTAGTCTCGACAACACGGCTGGCCGCATTGCCGTTAATAGCAAGAACCTGAACATCGATGCCGTCAGCGTTACGAACAAGGACGGCAAGATCGAGCATGCAGGCGCGGGTACGTTGAATCTGCAGGCGGGCGTGCTGGACAACAGCAAGGGCCGCATCACGTCCGCTGCGGCGGCGGACATCGTCAGCAAAGGCGTACTGAACAATACCGACGGCGTGATTGCCGCGACTGCTGACTTGCACGTCGGCGGCACCGCGCTGGACAACACCCGAGGCGTATTGCAAGCGGATACCTTGCGTCTGGATGCGACGACCTTGCTGAACCAGCAAGGCACGGTGAGTGCCGGCACGGACTTGACGGCGAAAGTGAGCGGTGACCTGAACAACGCTGGTCTGCTGTATGCGGGCCGCAACCAGCAACTAACGGTCGGTGGCTTGCTGAACAACACGGGATCGATTGCCTCCGTCAACAACACCCATATTACCGCTGGCAAAGTCACAAGCAGCGGCTTGCTGGGCGCCGGCGTGAAAGCGGACGGTAGCCTAGGCACGGCAGGTGATCTGACGATTAATGCCGATGGCGTGCTGCAAGCAAGCGGACAGAACTTGGCGGCGGGCAGCGCCGTGCTGAAAGGCGATGCCATTGATTTGTCGAACAGCCAGACGGGCGCGGCAAACATCGCCATCACGGCAAATACTGGTGATGTACTGACGAACAAGGCGGTGATTTCTGCCAGCAACGTGCTGGCCATCACGGCCAATGCGAACAACGGTCAGTCGCTGATCAATAACCAAGGCCAAATGGTGGGCGGCCAGTTGCAACTGAACGTGGCGAACCTGAATAACGCCAGCGGCGAAATCGTGCAGACGGGCACCGGCGACACAGTCATCACGACAGGCAAGTTGGACAACACGGCTGGCCGCATAGCCGCCAACAGCCATAATCTGGCACTGAACGCGACGGTGCTGACGAACGTCAATGGCAAGCTGGAGCACGCGGGTGCGGGTCTGCTGGCCATCAACGCGGGCCAGTTCCTTAATCAATCTGGCAAGATCACGGGCAATGGCAAGCTCGATATCACGACAGTCACCTTGGACCACCGCAATGCGACGACGGTGGCCAATCAGCTGACCGTCAACGCCGGCAGCCTGGATAACCGCGCCGGCAGCCTGGCGCAGACGGGCACCGGACTGATGACGGTGAGCGCTACCGGCCAGCTGGACAACACGGGCGGCAAGATCGAGGGCAATGGCGATGCGCTGGTGAAGGCCACCACCTTGCTGAACAGCACGGGCCGCATCGTGGCGGCGCAGGATGCCACATTGAACGTGAGCAGCCTGGACAATACGGAAGGGACGGTGGCGGCAGGACGCAACCTGGTATTGACCGGTGGCGATATCGACAATACCAAGGGCCAGTTGCAAGCCGTGACGGGCAACGCCGCCTTGAATGTGGCGAACCTGAACAACACCGCAGGCAACGTGTTTGCTGGCGCCAACTTGAACGCCACCTTGGCTAGCCTGGACAACACCGGCAGCCTGTATGCGGCCGGCAACCAGACCTTGATCGCCAGCGGCGCCATCTCGAACACGGGCGTCATCGCGGCGCTGGGCAATACCAGCCTCACGGCGAAGACGCTCGACAGCGGCGCAAGCAGCCTGATCGGCGCGGGAATGCAGGCCGATGGCAAGCTGGGCGCGGCTGGTGACTTGACGATCAACACCACGCAAACGCTGGCCGCGCATGGCCAGAACCTGGCGGCGGGCAAGGCGACGCTGACGGGCGGTAACGTGGATCTGGCAGGCAGCCAGACCAGCGCCGCCAACATCGGCCTGACGGCAACTGAAGGCGATGTCAGCACGAACAAGGCGGTCGTCACGACGCCAGGCACGTTGAACGTCACGAGCAACGCGACCCTACACAATACGGAAGGCACCTTGCAGGCGGGCCAGCTCGACCTGCATGTGGGCAGTCTGGACAACGCCAAGGGTACTATCTTGCAGACGGGTACGGGTGACACGAGCATCGTTACAGGTAATCTGGACAATACGGCTGGGCGCATCGCCGTCAATAGTCAGGACCTGAACATCGATGCTGTCAGCGCCACGAACCAGGAAGGCAAGATCGAGCATGCCGGCACGGGTACGTTGAATCTGCAGGCGGGCGTGCTGGACAACAGCAAGGGCCGTATCACGTCCGCTGCCTCGGCGGAGATCGTCAGCAAGGGCGTGCTGAACAATACCGATGGCGTGATTGCGGGTACCCGCGACTTGCACCTCGGCGGGGTCACTGTCGACAACACGCGCGGCGTGTTGCAAGCGGATAATCTGCACCTCGATGCCGCTACCTTGCTGAATCAGCAGGGCACAGTGAGTGCAGGAACAGACTTGACGGCGCGTATCGGCGATACGCTGAACAACGCTGGCCTGCTATACGCGGGCCGCAACCAGCAACTGACGGTGGACGGAGTGCTGAACAACAGCGGTTCCATCGCCTCCGTTGGCAACACCAATATATCGGCTGGCAAAGTGACCAGCAGCGGCCTGCTGGGCGCCGGTGTCAAGGCGGACGGCAGCCTGGGCACTGCGGGTGATCTGACCATCAATGCGGATGGCGTCTTGCAGGCGAGCGGCCAGAACCTGGCAGCGGGCAATGCCGTGCTGACAGGCGCCAACGTAGACCTGTCTGGCAGCCAGATGGGCGCGGCGAACATCGCCACTACTGCGCGCAGCGGCGACGTACTGACAAATAAAGCCGTCATCTCGGCCAGCAATGTACTGGCCATCACCGCCAACGCAAACAGCGCCCAGTCACTGGTGAACAACCAGGGTCAGCTGGTGGCAGGTCAGTTGCAGCTGAACGTGGCCAACCTGAACAACGCCAGCGGCGACATCGTGCAGACGGGCACGGGTGACACCGTCATCACCATGGGTAAACTCGACAACACAGCGGGCCGCATCGCCGCCAACAGCGCGAACCTGGCCCTGAACGCGTCGGTGCTGACGAACGTCAATGGCAAGCTGGAGCATGCAGGCGCCGGCATCCTGGCGATTAACGCAGGGCAGTTCAACAACCAGTACGGCAAGATCACGGGCAATGGCAAGCTCGATATCACGGCAGCCGCCTTCGACCACCGCAATGCCACGACGGTGGCGAACCAGCTGACCATCAACGCTGGCAGCCTGGACAACCGAGCCGGCAGCCTGGCGCAGACGGGCACCGGCTTGATGACGGTCGCGGCTACCGGCCAGCTGGACAACACGGGCGGCAAGATCGAGGGCAATGGTGATGCGCTGGTGAAAGCGCAGACTTTGCTGAATAACACGGGCCGCATCGTGGCGGCGCAGGATGCCGAGCTTATAGTGGGTCGTCTGGACAACACGGAAGGGATAGTAGCCGCAGGCCGCAATCTGGCATTGAGCGGCGGCGATATCGGTAATGCCAAGGGCCAATTGCAGGCCGTGGCGGGCAACGCCACCTTGAATGTGACGAACTTGAACAATGCGGCAGGTAGCTTGTTTGCCGGTGCTAACCTGAACGCCACGCTCGACACCTTGAATAATAATACTGGCAGCCTGTATGCAGCCAGCAACCAAATCCTGAACGCCACCGGCGCCATCGTGAACACGGGCGTCATCGCGGCACAGGGCAACAACAGCATCACGGCAAAGACCCTCGACAGCAGTGCAAGCAGTCTGATCGGTGCGGGCGTGCAGGCCGATGGCAAGCTGGGCACGGTTGGCGACCTGACGATTAGCACTACAGAAACGCTGGCCGCGCATGGCCAGAATCTGGCGGCGGGCAAGGCCGCCCTGACGGGCGCCAGCGTGGACTTGTCTGGCAGCCAGACAAGTGCGACCAGCATTGCCCTGACGGCAATACAGGGCGACGTCAGCACACATAAAGCCGTGGTGAGTACGCCCGGCGCCTTGACAATCCATGCGCAAAACACCTTGCGCAATACGGAAGGACAACTCAGCGCCGGTCAACTCGATCTGCACGTGGGTAACCTGAACAACGCCAAAGGCACCGTGATCCAGACGGGAACGGGCGATACCGTCATCCAGACGGGCAATCTCGACAACAGTGCCGGGCGCCTCGCCGTCAATAGTAACAATTTGTCCCTGGGCGCGGCCACCTTGACGAATGCAGGCGGCAAGATCGAACATGCGGGTGCAGGTACCCTGGCTATTACGGCGGTCAATTTGCAAGGCGCCGGCGGAAGCATCGTCGGCAATGGCGCTGTCGATCTCAAGGCGAGTCTGTTAGACCACGCCAACGCCACCACCACGGGGCGCTCCCTGAGCGTGCAGGCAGACAGCCTGAGCAACCGGGGCGGCCATCTGCTGCAAACAGGAGCGGGCGGCATGACGGTCGCCGTCACAGGATTGCTGGACAATACGAGTGGCGAGATGGCCGGCAACGGCACCTTGTCGGTGCAGACCGGCAGCCTGGACAATACTAAAGGCAAGATCACCTCGGCCACATCCGCCGACATTGTCAGCAGCGGCGCACTCGTCAATACAGATGGCGTGATTGCGGCGGCAACCGATCTGCACCTGGGCGGCGCCATCGACAATACGCGCGGCTTGCTACAGGCGGGCACTGGCGCCTTGCGTCTGGATGCGGCCAGCGTGCGCAATGCGCAGGGCACGCTCAGCGCGGGCACGGATATCGCGGCCAAGGTCAGCGGCGACGTGCTCAACGCGGGCGTGCTGTATGCGGGACGTAACCAGAGCCTGGACATCGGCGGATTGCTGAGCAATACGGGTTCGCTGGCCGCCCTGGGCAATACGACGATTACGGCGGGCAGTCTGAGCGGCAATGGCGTGCTGGCGGCCGGCATGCGTGCCGATGGCAGCTTTGCCTCGGCCGGTGATTTGAGCGTGACGGCCCGTGGCGTCTTGCAGGCCGGCGGCCAGAACATGGCGGCCGGTCAGCTGCAGATGACGGGCGCGTCGGTCGACGTGGGCGGCAGCCAGACCAGCGCGGCGAATGTCGGCTTGACGGCTTTGACAGGCAATGTGACGACCAGCAAGGCGGTCGTGTCGACCAATGACCTATTGAGCATCACGGCCAATGCCGCCAATGGACAGGCACTGGTCAACCAGGGCGGCAGCCTGAGTGCTGGGCAATTGTCCCTGCGCGTTGCCAACATGGACAATGCCAAAGGCACCTTGATACAGACGGGTACAGGCGACACCGTCATCGAGACGGGCAAGCTGGACAACACGGGCGGGCGCATCGCCGTCAATAGCGCCAACTTGCGCTTGCAGGCGGGCGACCTGACGAATACGGATGGCAAGATCGAACATGCAGGCAAGGGTGTGCTGGAGATCCGCGCCACGAATCTGTATGGGCAGCGGGGCCAGCTCACGGGCAATGGCGCGCTGCAAGTGGCGGCCAATTACCTCGATCACCGCAATGCTAGCCTGCTGGCGCAGCAAGTGAACGTCTCTGCCGGCATCCTGGACAACCGCCAGGGGCAGATCACGCAGCTGGGCACGAGCGCGGCAACAGTGCTGGCCAGCACGCGTCTGGACAATAGCGGCGGCAAGATCGAGGCAAATGGCAATGTGCGCGTGGAAACGGGCGCCTTGCTGAACGACCATGGCCGTATTGCGTCCGCGCAAGATGTCAATGTGGCGGCGACGGGCAAGCTGGACAATACTTCCGGCGTGATCATTGCCGGGCGCGATCTGACGGTCGCTGGCGGCACGGTGGACAACACCCTGGGCCAGCTGCAAGCGGCGGGCGGCAATGCGCAATTGACGATGGACGAGCTGCTCAATGCACAGGGCAGTATCGTTGCCAGCGCTAATCTGACGACGACGGCGGGCAGCGTTCGCAACAGCGGCAGCCTGTTTGCTGGTGCAGAGCAGGTACTGACCGTGACGGGGGCGCTGGAGAACACCGGCGTGATCCTGGCCCAGGGCAACAACACGATCAGCGCCAATAGCGTCAATAGCAGCGCGGCCAGCCTGATCGGCGCGGGCGTGAAAGCCGATGGCAGCCTGCAGACGAGCGGCAACTTGCAAGTCACGGCGCAGCAGGTGCTGGGCGCCCATGGCCAAGTATTGGCGGCAGGCAATGCTTTCTTGGCCGGCGGCAGCGTCGACCTCGGCGGCAGCCGCAGCAGTGCTGGAAATATCAGCCTGACGGCCAGCGCAGGCGACGTCAGCACCAGCGGCGCCGTGGTCACCACGCCGGGAGGCTTGACGATCACGGCCGGTGCGAATGGCCAGACGTGGAACAACCAGCGCGGCGATATCAGCGCTGGTCAGCTGGCCGTTGGCGTGGGCAACCTGAACAACCAGCAAGGCAGCATCGTGCAAACGGGCACGGGCAACACCGTCATCGAGCTGACATCGCCAGCGGGCGTGCTGGACAACACGGGTGGACGCATCGCCGTCAACAGCGCCAACCTGAGCCTGAAAGCGGGTACGCTGACGAATACGGATGGCAAGATCGAGCATGCGGGTAGCGGTACCTTGAGCCTGCAAGCCGCGCAGTTGAACGACCTGCGCGGCCAGATCACGGGCAATGGCGCCCTGGTCGTCACAGCCGGCGCCATCGACCACCGCAACGCCAGCACCATCGCGCAACAACTGAGCGTGACGGCCGCTACCCTGGACAATGGAGGAGGCAACCTGACGCAGCTGGGTAAAGGTGATACCAGCATTCAATTGACGACCAGCCTGGATAACAGTGGCGGCACGATCGCCAGCAATGGCAACACCAGCATCGTGGCGCCGAGCCTGAACAACCAGGGCGGCAAGCTGCAGGCGGCTGGCACGGCCAACCTGACGGTGACGGCAAGCAATGTGCTCGACAACCGCCATGGCGGCGCCATCGCCGGCGGCGGCAATGTCGTGCTGGGTGCCGGAAATCTGCTGAACCAGGGCGGCAGCGCCACGGCAGGTGGCCAGTTGACGGCGAACGTGGCGCAGGCATTGAACAATGCGGGCGGCTTGCTGGCCGCCACGGGCAATATGACCGTGAACGCAGCCAGCGTCGACAACAGCGCCGGCGGCAAGCTGGCCTCGGTACAGGGCCAGTTGCAGGTGATTTCCACGGGCGCGACCCTCAACAATGGCGGCACCATGCAAGCGGGTGGCGATATCACCCTGCGCAATGGCGGCCTGTGGAACGCGCAGGGTACCATTGCCGGTGCGAACGTCACGCTCGACACGCATGGCCAAGTCTTCAACAACACCCAAGGCACGCTGGCGGGCACAGGAATCGTCAACCTGCAGACGGGCATCCTGGATAACGATGGTGGCTTGCTGCAGTCGGGCGGCGCCATGACCATCGACACGCACGGCAATGCTTTGCTCAACACCAATGCGGGCGCGTATGCCGTGCGCCATCCTGGCAGTGCCGGCGGCATCAGCAGCGGCGCAGGATTGACCCTGCAAACGGGCAGCTGGAACAATGCGGGCGGCTATCTGGGCGCGGCAGGCAACATCACGGGCAGCGTGGGCCAGCTGGACAATCGCGGCGGCCAGGTCGTCGGCAAATCGGCGCTGGACCTGACCCTGAGCGGCTTGCAGAACCAGGGCGGACAAATCCAGGTGCTGGGCAATATCGGCTTGAACGCGGGTGGCGGCAGTATCAACAACCAGCAAGGCTTGATCCGTTCCGGCGCGGCCGTCACCGTGAGCGGCGGCGCCATCGACAATGCCAGCACTCTGGGCGCCAACCAGGGCATCGAAGGCGTGCATGTGACCCTCAATAGCGCCAATGTCAGCAATGTGCAGGGCGCGGTGCGCGCCGATGGCAACCTGGCGATCAACAGCGCGGGCAGCGTCAACAATACCCTGGGCATGTTGAGTGCCGGCAGCACGCTGTCGTTGCAGGATAACGGCCCCGGCCGTGGTCTGGCCATCACCAACACGGACGGCACCATCATCGGCGGCCAGCGCACCGACATCCGCGCGGGTAGCCTGACCGGCGACGGCATGCTGCTGTCGCAGCAAGACTTGGCGCTGGACCTGGCCGGCAACTTTACGCTGAACGCGGGCGCCGAGATCATGGCCAATGGCAATGCCGGTATCACTATCGGCGGATTGCTGACCAATGCTGGCAAGATCCAGGCGCGCAGCACCCTGACCCTGGGTGCCGCCAATTTCGACAATACCAGCACGGGCGACATCAATGCGGGTACGACGCGCGTCAACGTCGGCGGCGTATTGAACAACCGTGGCGTGATCGACGGCATCAACACGGAACTGAACGTGGGGACGCTGAACAACGCGGGCACGGGCCGCATCTATGGCGACCATCTGAGCATAGCCGGCGGCACCGTCAACAACGACGTGGAAGGCGGTGTGGCGGCCACCATCGCGGCGCGCACCCGCCTCGATATCGGCGTCACCACACTCAACAACCGTGAGCACGGTCTGATTTTCAGCGGCGGCGATATGGCCATTGGTGGCTATCTGGACGGCAACCGCATCGCCACGGGCTGGGCGGGATCGGTGACGAACGCCAGCGCGACGATCGAGGCGTTGGGGAATCTGGATCTGGCGACTGGGCAGTTCAGAAACCTGAATACACATTTCAGGATCGAGACGCTCGATAGAGGGACTGAAAGTGTCATAGAGTACGGGAGTCTGCTCCCCGGCGAAAAAGACAAGCGCTTTCGAAGCGTAGGAGGTCAGGTTGTTGATGCAAATGGGATAGTGCAAAAAGAGTACGTAATCTACCGGCTGACGCGTACCTCACGTACAGAAACCGTGGTGGATACCGATCCGGCGAAGCTGCTGGCGGGTGGCAATGTGACGATTCGCTCCAGCGATGCGCGCAACGAGCAAAGCCATGTTATTGCGGGCGGGAGGCTGTTCATGGAAGGGGGCGCGCTTGTCAATCCGTCAATTGATCTGCATACCTACTCGAAGGAGACGGGAACATCCGAGAATGTCTTGTATATGCCTTCGAGCGCCTCGGGTGGTTATGTTCAGAAACCGATGGGAGAGCAAACCCTGACTCCGGTCGAACATAGCTCGGTGGATCCGGTCAAACAGATTTATCAAAAAACGCCAAACGCATCGCCATCGTCGGCAGGCGTGAGCGGCGTCAATGGCGGCACCAGTGGCGCCGGCGCCACCAGTGCAAATGTGATGCACACGGCAGTGAATGGTACACCTGGCAGCGTTGCAGGTGTAAATGCTGCTGGGGGGGCAGGCGCCGGGACAGCCAGTGGCACGGGGGCATTGAACGGCGCCAGCGGCACGGGCAATGTGGGGCAGGCGGGCAATGTCGGCGTGCTCAGCGGTTCGGCCGTCGCCGGTGCCACCGGTGCGGGCGGACAAACGGTAACGTCGGGTATCGACACTGGCCGTGCCACGATAGGTGTCGATGGCAAGAGCGCGGACGCCGTGGCAGTACAGGGCACCCAAGATGGCAGTGATCGGATTGGCAACGCGGGGAAAACAGCCGGTCATGGCGCGGTACAGGGCGGTTCCGCCGGCGCGGCCACAGGAAGCGGCGCCGTCAGCACGGTCGATTCGACCTTGCTGGCGCGTGACGCGCAGGGTGCTCCCGCCGTAGTCGGAGGGGGGGGCAGCTTGCAAGGTAGTGGGCGTCTCGGTAATGCCGGCCAGTCGGCTGGGCACGGGGGCGTACAGGGCGGCTCTGTTGCTACCGTTGGGGGTGCCGCTGGGGCTGGCACGGTCGATCCCGCCTTGCTTGCAGGTGGGACGCAAGGCGGACCCGATGCGGTAGGGGGGATCGGCGGCTTGCAAGGTAGCGGACGCCTTGGCAGCGGTGCCCAGGCAGCAGGCCATGGCAGTGTGCAAGATGGGGGCGTCGCCGCCGTCGGTGGAGTGGCTGGCGCCGGCAAGGTGGATGCGGGCTTGCTGGCGAAAAATACGCAAGGTGGCCCTGCCTCCGTGGACGGCGGCAACGGCTTGCAGGGGAGCGAGCGTGCCGGCAATGCTGGCCAAGCGCTCAGCCTGGAGGGCGTCAAGCAGGAATTTGCGGCAGGCGTGACGGGGCCGGGCAAGGCCACACAGTCCGGCATGGCCGCAGCGCATGGCGTCACAGTTTCGAGCGCCACCGGCGGCGCGGCGCAGGTTGCCGGAGTCGGCGGCGCGTCCGCGGGACGCATGACGGTCATCGGTCAGGTGGCCTTGGCGAACCCTTCCGGCCGCGCGCAAGTCGTGCGTACGACATCGCCTTCCACGCAAATTCCGAATGCCAGCCTGTTCAGGACGAGTCCCGGACCTGCATCGCGCTTCCTCGTTGAAACGGATCCACGTTTTGCCAATTACAAGGATTGGACGGGATCGGACTACCTGACCAGCAAGGTCCAGCTCGATCCGACGGTGACGCAAAAGCGCCTGGGCGACGGCTTTTACGAGCAGCGCCTGGTGCGCGAGCAGATCGCGGAACTGACGGGACAGCGCTTTGCTGGCGATTATTCCAACGATGACCAGCAGTATCGCGGGCTGATGGATGCCGGTGCCGCCTTTGCCCAAACCTGGGACCTGCGTCCCGGCCTGGCGCTGACGGCCGAGCAGATGGCGGCCCTGACCAACGATATCGTCTGGCTGGTGGAAAAGGACGTGACCCTCGCCGATGGTTCCACGCAAAAGGTGCTCGTGCCGCAAGTCTATGTGCGCGTGCGTGAAGACGACCTTGACGGCGCAGGCAGTCTGTTGGCAGGCAAAGAGGTCGATATCCGCTTGTCGGGAGACCTGGTGAATGGCGGCACCATTGCCGGCCGTGAAGTCGTATTGCTGAATGCCGAGAATGTCAGCAATCTTGGCGGCCGTGTCGGCGCCGATAACGTCGGCATCGCGGCGCGCAACGACTTGAATAATATCGGCGGCACTATCACGGCCAATAGCACACTGCAGGCGAGCGCGGGACGCGACATTCATATTTCCACCAATACGCTGGAAGACGGGCGCTATCTGGGGCGGGTGGCAGGGCTGTACGTGAGCGGCGATGCCGCCAGTGGCAGCAGCCTGGTGCTGTCTGCGGGAAGGGATGTCAGTATCGTCGGCGGTATTGTCAGCAATACCGGCCAGGGCGGCGTCACGGCAATCTCTGCCGGGCGCGACCTGAGCGTCGATACGGTGGTGGCCACTTCCGGTAGCGGCTTGTCCGCCAAACGTATTGAACAACAGGCGGGCGAAGTACATGGCGACAAAGTAGCGTTGATCGCCGGCAATGACATCAATAACCACGGTGGCAGTATTGTGGCGGAATCCCAGTTGCTGGCCAGTGCCGGCCGCGATATCAACGTGGTAAGCACCACCGTCAGCAATGCCAGCCAGGAAGGGGCGGGCTACACGTCGACCAGCACCACCATCGGTTCGACGGCAGGCATGTACGTGACGGGCACGGACCAAGGCAATGCCCTCGTCGTCCAGGCAGGGCGCGATGTGACGGTGACGGGCGGCGTCATCGCCAACGCGGGCGTGAATGGCCAGACCAGCGTGATTGCTGGCAATGACCTGACCCTCAATACCGTCACCGTGGCCTCAACCCAGAATGACATACGCAACGCCGATAATTACAGCAAGCAGAGCAAGACCAGCGAGATAGGCAGCCAGATCATGGGCGCCGGCAACGTCAATCTGCAGGCGGGCCATGATCTGACGGCGCGTGCGGCGGATGTGCAGGCGGGTGGAACACTGGGATTGTTGGCGGGCAATGACATCAGCCTGGTCAATGGTTTCCAGAATGAAGTGAGCGATGTCGCCAGCAAGTCGACGAAAAAGGGTTTCTGGAACAAGACCACGACGACCAAGCATGACGTGGTCGATACCACCACGGCAATCGGCACCTCGCTTGGCGGCAGCAGCGTGGTGGTGCAGGCAGGGCGCGATCTGCAAGTCACCGGTTCGAGCATCTTGAGCGACGATGCGACGCGATTACTCGCGGGTAACAACATCACGATCGACGCGGCCACCAATACCGTGTACGAACTGCACCATTCCAGCACCAAGAAAAGCGGTTTCATGAGCAGCGGTGGCATCGGCTTCAGCTACGGTACCAAGACCACCACGGTGGACCAGGAGCGCGACGCCACCTTGCAAAGCGGCGAGGCGCGCAGCTCGATCGGCGCCACGGGCGGTGCGCTGACGATGGTTGCCGGCAATAACGTGACGATAGGCGGCAGCGATATTCTTGCCGCCACCGATCTCGACATCATCGGCAAGAGCGTCACCATCAAGCCGGGCCAGGACAATGAGAAGGGGAAATTTGAAGTCAAGACGACGCAGGATGGTTTGACCCTGGCTCTGGGCGGCAGCGTGATCAGCGCCATCCAGACCCTGCAAACCATGAGCACGGCGGCCAGTACGGCCAAGGATGGCCGCGTCACAGCCATGGCGGCGGCCACGGCGGCCATGGCCGCCAACGACGCAGCCAAGGACATGATGAAGGAAGGCGGTCCAAGCATCAGCATCAGCTTGACGGCGGGCCATTCGGAAAGTATCCAGACGCAAAATACGGCCAGCACCACGCATAGCGGCAGTGTATTGACCGGCAATAATATCAACATCACGGCCCTGGGCGGCGGCAAGGATAGCAACATCAATATCCTGGGCAGCGACCTGAACGCGAAGAACGATATCCGCCTGCATGCCGATAACAACGTCAATCTGCTGGCCGCGCAGGACACGGAAAGCCAGCATAGCAAGAGCTCGAGCCTGAGCGCGTCGGCTGGCGTCGCGGCCAGCGTCAGCAGCAAGGGCATGTCCTTCGGTTTCACAGCCAGCGTCAGCGGCAGCAAGGGGCACGAGGACGGCGATGGCACGACGCAGCTCAATACGCATGTGAATGCGGGCGACAAGCTGGTCATCAGCAGCGGTGGCGATACAAACATCAAGGGTGCCGTGGCCAGCGCCAACCAGGTGATTGCCGACATCAAGGGTAATCTGAACCTGGAAAGCCTGCAGGACACGGCCAAGTTCGACAGCAAGAGCCAGAGTTTCTCCGCCAGCGGCACAGTCGGCTACGGTGCCAGTTTCAGCGCCAGTTACAGCCAGAGCAATATGCATAACGACTATGCCAGTGTGCAGGAGCAAAGCGGCATCAAGGCAGGCGATGGCGGTTTTCAGATCAAGGTGGGCGGCAATACGGACTTGAAGGGCGCCGTCATCAGCGCCACGGAGGCGGGCAAGCTGAACAGCAGTCTGATTACGTCGACTTTGACGCACAGCGATATTGCCAATCATGCGATATCGAAGGGGAGTAGTGTTGGGGTATCTGGTGGGATGTCCTTTGCTGGCACGGGAACGCGAAATGAGAACCTGACGGATGTCGCTGGCAAAAAAGATGCTACTACAGCGGGTCTGCCAGCGATCGTTTCCCTCAGCGAGAACGCTAGCAGTACTACGCGTAGCGGCATCAGTGGCGGCACTCTGGTCATCACCGATGATGCGGCTCAGCGCGCGGCGACGGGCAAGGGAGCGGACGAAGCTGTTGTTGGCTTGAATCGTGATGTGACGACCGGGGTGGATAGCAGTGGCAAGATCGGTAATAATTTCGATAAAGCCAAGTTGCAGGCGACGATGGATGTGACGGCGGCGTTTGCGGCTGCTGCTGCAGAGAAGCTGGGGACTTATGCTTCCGAGAAGCTGGACGAAGCGACTGCATTGGCAGCTGAAGCACATGATCTCCGTGAAACCGATCCTGAAAGAAGTAAAGAGTTGCAACGTCAGAGTGATGAGCTAACACAAAATTGGAAAGAGGGTGGGCTCGCGCGGGTCGCGTTGCACACGGCGATTGGCGGGCTTGCCGGCGGCACCAACGGCGCATTGGGTGCTGGCGCGGCGGCGTTGTCGACGGATAGCATCGCCAAGCAGTTGAAGCAACTAGATATGCCTGAAACGCTGCGTGATGCGTTGACGCTGGCCGCGGGCGCTGTGGTGGGGGCAGCCGCTGGTGGGGCGACGGGAGCGGCTACTGCGGCAAATGAGGTGGCGAATAATTATCTGAAGCATGCCGAAATTCTCGAAAAAGACAAACTGGCGGATGCATGTCGCGGAGGCGACAAAAGTTCTTGCAAAAAAGGTGAAGCTTTGGCGGCAAAAAGCGACGCGCGTGACGCAGAACTTCTTGCATGCAAAGGGGTGACTAGTGCTGCCTGTGAAAGCCTGTTCACGGAAGCACGGCGGGCATCTGTGCAAATTGCACAAGAAGGTCCAACTCGTCCAAACTTAAATTATTTGAATGAGAGCGACAGGACTTTTGACATGGCGTATGGTTACGATACGACGCCTGACACCAGTTTTGCCGGTTTATGGGCTAGGGAGCAACGCTACGGGGCGACAAATTCGATGAGCTTGTTGAATCCCAACACTTCGACAGTTGGTGGCTGGCTCGGGAGTATGCTTAAAAGTGGTTATGAAAACGTGGTTACTGGTATCCCAGACACCTTGGGATTTTTAGCCGAGGGAGCGGCTAACGCAAATCATATCGAGAGAATGGGTCGTACACCTGTGGTATCGCCAGGCTCGACATTCGGGAAGTTTCTGGCTGATGAACAGATATCCCTTGGGGAAAAAATTCTGATGGTCGGACGCGCGCCCTTGGATGCTCTGAATGGGGTATTGAAGGGTGATCCTGAAGCTGTTGGAAGTGTTTTGGCTGGCTGGGCTATTGGGAAACTTGTTATAGAGGTGGGAGGGCTGCCACGTAATAATTTTGGTGGCAATGGGGCAAAAACGTCGATAAATTCTACTGGAGTCGATGGATTAAAATTAGATTCGTTAAATACATCTGAACGTGGCCTAGGCAGTACTAGCGGGCATCAATTTACCACCGTCACCGAGGGTGGTAGTGGACAAGCATTGGCTGGGCATGGCGTAATGGAGTCAAATGCTACTATACTTGGTAATGGTCAATACGTTTCCCCACCAGGAACTACAGTAATTACGCCACGACCTGGAATTAAAATTGCGGATTCAACTGGCCAAATTTTGGAAAATGTTAAGTCTGTTGAGCATCTGGAAAGTATTTTGAGATCTGGAGTCGGCCCGAATGGACAAATCTTAGTGCCTCGAAATTTTGAAGATCTAGCCGGTTATAATGTTGTTGTTCCCGGCCAGACGGGATTTAATTACACGCTACTAAATCCTGCCTATGAAAATAAGCTATTGAATATTTTTAGTAATTCTACGACTACTAACGTTCCAACTCATCTTTCTGCCTTCTTAGAGCCAAACATGGGTTGTGTCTTTTGGGCCGCTTGCACGCAAGTTGTTCCGTTTATTCCGAGAAAGTGAAAATGACTGAAAAAAAATACTTTGAAGATTTGACAAACTATACGCATCAAATTACTCCATTTGTTATGGATGGAGTAAGAAATGTGGGTTGGTTAAATATTTTTGAGAAATTTCCAGTTGGGGATGTGCCTACATCGACGCTTCGAAAGCTAAAATTAGTGGCTGGCGGCATTGGTACATTTCAACCTCTAGTTGATCCGATTCGTGAATCGCCGATTTGTCAGCTTTGCGGGGAATTGGAATTGTTGGACGCAAATGGTAGAGTGTTGCCAAATGCGGAGATTTGGATTCCTTCTGATAAATGTATTTATGCATCACCCATTGAAATAATGCATCTGATTGAAGTTCATAAATATTGCCCGCCTGAAGAATATATTGCTGCTATTGATTCATTGGATGTAAATTCGTATTTTTTTGCGGATGCAGTCTACAGGGAAAAGCTGATAGAAAGCGGTTGGTTTAATAGGGTGAGATAAAAGAGGGGCTGCGGGACCCGGGGCAGGTCCGTCATTCGTACACGATCTCAGCCTTGGCCGTCTCGATTCTCAGTAAGTTGCGCTGAATTAAATGCAGATACGGCCCGACTCACTGTCCTGCTCGAGACGTGAAAAGCGGCGGCGATGTGAGGCATGGTAAAGCGGTAGGCAAATAAGCGTGTGCCATTGCCTCGTCTCTGTCGCTATAGAGGGCCTGAGATTGCGCTAGTGATAGCGCGACAGCGCGCGGCGTTGCTGCCTTGGCATATCCCTGAATGCTGCGGAACGCTGCGATTGCTGATGTGCCGAAACGAAGGCGTCGTCGCCCAGAAGAATCTGATGACAGGTGTGAGTGAGTGGACTTTCCTCTTCCATCCCGCCCGCGATAAACCGGCAATAAACAGGAATTGCCTCGTCACGGGTAACGCCAAATTGGATCAAGAGCCAGTCACGTGCCAACCAGTATGGAGGTACCGCGTCGTCCAAAAAAGTACCGATGACTGCTCCAGTACCAGTCATCGGGTAATGCCACCATGTGCGCCCTGACTGGACCTGTCAGGCAATGCGGTCAGTATCGCCCCGGTAATGGGGCCACGCTGATCAACACCATCCGCACCAGCATCGTCTTACTCATCTTTTTCAAAGATGCGGATCTTCGCGCCGCCCTGGTAGTCCTGCAGCTCCGCTTCGCCATCGATGCGTATGTCGCCCTTCAATATCACTTCCACGCTGATATCGACTTTTTTGATGCGAAACGTTTCAATGTCGGTTGGATGCACGTCGATTTCCATGGAAATCGAGGCGCCTGGCGCAATCGTGGTGAATTGCGTTTTCAGCGCCGGATTGGCCAGGCCACGGCGGGCGTAGGTGACGGCGCCGGTATCGGTATCGATGAATTTGACGATCGGGCCGGACTTGCGCAGGTAGTCGAGCGGAAAACCGATATCGCGGCTGCCATCGTTGCGGATGGTAACCAGCAGGTCGATCGGCTTGCGCTCATAGACGCAGCCAGCGTTGCCCAGGCATTGCAGGGAGATGGAGAGGGGCGCGTGGGTGCTCGTCATGGTGTTTGCTTTCAATGGTAGTGCCATCAGCATGGCATAGATAAGCAGGGTCAGACAATATCGCATCGTATTTTCCTGCCGATTTTTTTGCTCAGTAATTCCTGCGCCTCAATCGCGATATTCCAGCCGTGGCGTTTCAGGATCCGCGCACCTTCTGCGTACGACATGATCGATTGCGTCAGGTCTTCCGGCGAGGTGCCGTTGACGTGGCAGACGATGGGCTCGTCGAGCGTGCCGTCCGGCTTGAAATAGCGTACCGTTTCTTCGAATTCCGTGTACGAGTATTCGTCGGGCATGCCGACGCAATGCCCGAATTCATGCGCATACGTGGTCAGTGCCGTTGCCAGCGACACGTTCATCACGTCGCCGGTCACGTTTTCGCGGTCATAGCGCTTGTGGATCTGCAGCGTGTAATGCTGATTCTCGTCGACCCAGAGGACGCGGAAAACCACGGGCAACACTTTTTGTCCGCATTGCGGATCATTGATTTCAAGCCGGAACTTGTTGTTCCAGTTGCCTTCGATGCCGGCCGTCGCGTTTTTCTTCGCCAGCGCCACCACGTTGGCGCGCTGCTTGACGCGCAGCGCCGCCGATTCCGTACCCTTGTCGCTCTCTTCCAGCGCCTGTCCTGCGGCGTCCAGTACCGTGATGGCCTTGAAGCGCACTTCCACCACCACCGGACCGTCCGATTTTGACGGCACGTACAGCTTGAACCAGATCCTGTCCTTATATTTGTGCGGCGTGCCGTCGTGCTGGTAAGGCTGCGCATAGCGGCCATACGAGGGACCGGCGATTTCCTTTTCGTAGTCCTCGATCCAGCAGGCCGGCAGCTTGACCAGCACTTCCTTGCGGCGCTTGTTGGCCACCGGCGTGGTGCTGGAGTCGCCTGCCGGCTTGTATTTCGGTTCCGGCGGGGTGCTGGCCCTGGCTGCCGGCAGCCCTGGCGAACCTGGCACCGGCGCCGGTGCGGAAGAGGGGGCGGATGCCGGTGCCGGTGTCGAACCCTGGCCGCCCACGGTTTTCAGCAGCTCGATCACCAGCGCCTCGGTGGCGGCGGCCGCAATCACATGCGTCAAGCCCTTTTCGTCGGTCATGCCGCTCTCATAGCTGCCATCTTCGCGCTTGATGCGGTAGGGCTGGCGGGGCATCGCTTCGCCCGTGTCGCGGTCGCGGAGCACAAAGCCTTCATCGAACAGCTTGATGCGCGTGTCCGGCAGCGCCGGCAGCACGCCAGCCGCGCTGGCGCCGCCGTTGAACACGTGCTGGCCACCCTTCACCGTGAAGTTGCCGGGACACGTAAACGTGATATTGCCGCCTTCAAGCGTGATCGACGATTGCCCGGCCTGCAGCGTGATCTTCTGATTGGCCTTGATGTCGATGCAGTCGTTGACCGAGATCACGGTAATGGCCTTGTCGGCCAGGATTTCCAGTTGCCCCGTATGCGCCTGCAGCGATACGGGGCCGTTCGCGGCAATCGCCTGGATGCCGCCGGCGTGGGTAAACAGTCCTTGGGCGCTGGCCGACACGGATGAATAGGTGTGGCCGGCCGTCATGTGCAAGTCCGCTTGCGTCGTCCAGTGCAACTGCTGGGCGGCAAACACCACGGTCGAGCCGGGCGTGGCCCAGTTGATGCTGGCAGGCGCTTCCATCAGTACCAGCGGCTGGCCGAACTTTTCCACCGGCTGGTCGGCGGCCAGCTTGCGCTCGCCTGCACTGGCCTTCAGTGCTTCCTGACCGCCCACGCTCGCTTGGTATTTGCCATCCTGCTGCGGATCGATCTGCTTGATCAAGTCCAGCTGGGCCTGTTTCGCGTCCTGGCTGAACAGGGCGGTTTGTTGCTGTGCGGCCTCTGCCAGCGACGTGTTCAGTTCGGCCGCGCCTTTCAGCTGGGCCAGCGCTTCCATGGTGTCGAGCTGGGTAGAAGCAACGCCCGCGCCAGTCTGTGCGCGGGCGGTGGTCGAGATGAGCACGCCTTCGCCGCCGCGCAGCACCGTCCAGGCATCGGTGCGCAGTTCGAAACCGCTGCCGCGATAGCTGCCGCGCTGGGCCGTGTTGGGGCCCTGCTGTACCAGGTAGCCGAGGTTCAGCTGCGTGGCCGCGCTGCTTGTCGCCAGGCGGGTGCGCAACTGGCCCGGCGTGTCGTCGATCACCCACTGGTTATAGCCGCCGCCATCGAAATTGTGGCTGTGGATGCCGGAAATGACGCCGGCGTGATTGACGTCCGAGCCGACGCCGGCCGCATACGGCGGCGCGTCGCTGCCGGTATAGAGCTGGGCCACTACCAGCGGACGGTCCATGTCGCCTTCGATGAAGTCGACCAGCACTTCGGTGCCGATGCGCGGCGTAAATTGCGAACCCCAGTTCGGGCCGGCCAAGGCTTCGGCAACGCGCACCCAGGTGCCTGACGCTTCATTGCCGGGTGCGTTGCCCTGTTGATCCGTGTTGTGCGCCATGCCGCCCGGATTGGCGGCGCCGCCCCGTTGCCAGGCGAACTGGATGCGTACCTGATGGTCGCGCCCGGTGGTCGCCACGCTGTCGGGCAGGCCGACCACCAGCGCCGTTTGCGGCCCCAGCGCGCTGCTGGCCACGCGCGCGGCGGTGGCGAGCGGCACGATGGCCACGCTGGTCCGCGCGCAAGCAAAGGTATTGCGGTAGGTGCCGGCCTCGAGCTGGCCATCGAGCAGGCTGGCGACGTCGCTCAGGCTGGCCACTGCCGACAGTTTCGACAGTAGCGACGTCAGCGCGCCGCCGGCCGGCCCCAGGTTGTTGCGTGCCTCGTGCTCGACCCAGAGCACGGTGAACTGGTTGGCGCCATCGGCATAGTGTTCGTGCTGCAGCAGGTCAAAGGCGTGGCCGGCCGCCATGCGCCGCACCGCGCCAGCGCCCGTGAATTGCTTGTTCTCCAGTTCCAGCGCCTGCAGCATGCGCAGGCCGTGCGGATCGGCCGCCGTGCTGTCGGCATAGCGCCGTTCGCCGGAGCCGTCGTACAGGGGCAGGGGCGGCAGCTCGCCCGCCTGCAGGCTCGAACTGTGTTCGGCGGCCGGCGCCGCCAGTTGCTGCGGGTCCCAGCTGCTGATGCCGACCGCATTGGGCCGCACCTGGCGCCGCGCGCTGAAGCTGTCGATGGCGTCATCGGTATCGCTGGCGCGCACGCCGTGAAAGCGCAGGCCAGCCACGCCCGGCGTCGGCGGCGCGACTGCCTTGCTGTCGAAAATCACGAGCTTGTGTTTTGCCTGCTGCGCGTTCTGTTGTTCGCCTTGTTGCGCCGCGCCATTCTCCTGTTCGTGCTCGAAGCGCCAGTTCAGGCCTTCGAAGGCCAGCACGCGGGTCAGGAAGGCCAGGTCGCTTTCGCGGTATTGGGTCCAGACGGGGCGTGGCGCCAGTTCCTGGCTGACGTCGAATTCGAAACGGACCTGCGGATAGTCGCCGAGCAGCTCCGTGATGAGGTCGCGCGCGTTCTTGTCCTGGAAGATATAGCTGTCGCGGCGCAAGCCCAGCAAGGCCAGGGCAGGCTCGAGGCGCAGCCGGTAGCGCGCCACGCCGCCGTCGGCGCCGGCAAAGCCGCAGTCGGTGCACAGTCCGTGCCAGGCGCGCCAACTGCCGTCGGGCTGCAGCAGCTTGAGCGTGATTTCTTCCCCGAGAAAACTGGCCAGGTCCAGGCCCGCCGCCGTGCTCAAGGCATCGACCTCGAAGCGGAACAGCTCATTGATCGCCTCGCGGCCCGTCATCCGCTCGGCCATCAGCGATTCGGGCAGGTTCGATTCCTGCGCCGTGGCAAGCGTGATCAGCCGCGCATGCTGGGACAGGCCGGTGCCGAACACCCCCAGGGCGGCCTCTGTCGTTGCCGGGCCGCTCATTAAGGCAACGTGATGGTCAGGTTGGCCGTGCGCGGCGCCAGTTTGACGATATCGCTGTAGGCGTTCATCTGCTGTTCGGTGTTTTTGGCCAGCATGGTGCGCAGGCCCAGGTAACCGAGTGCACAGATCAGCGCGAATATCGAGCACAGCACCCACAGCGGCACGTCGTTGCGCAACTTGTGCGCAATCTGGTCGGGGCGTTCCGCATGTGGCGCAAAGCCGGCTTTCTTGCCCTTCATCTGGGCGATCTCGTCACCCAGGCGGGCCGTCAGGTAGGCCAGTTTTTCCGAGCCTTCCAGGATGTACCGCCCCTGGAAGCCGAGCAGCAGGCACATGTGAAACACTTCCAACGCCTGCAGGTGGGCGATGCCGCGCGCGCGCAGGGCTTCGAGACGGATGAAGAAATTCTCGCCGGCCAGCTGGTCGCCGAACAGCACCAGTTGCAGCGGGCGGCGCGCCCAGTCGTCGCGGATGGCATACGGCGAGCGCAGGATGATTTCGTCGACCGCCGCACAAAATGCATATTTGGCGGCATCGATATCGTCGGCCGAGGCCGCATGTTTTTTCGCCGCGTGCCCGAATTCGTCGAGAAACTGCGTCATCTTTCTGATGAAGTCGGCATTGTCTTGCGGGCCGCTGCCGTTTTTCAGCATGAACAGCGCGTAGAAACCGTCGTACATCAGGTCCGTCAGCGTGTGTTCCGTGCCCGGACCGGCAGGTACGCTCGATGCGTAAGCGGCGGAGCCGCCGGACATCAGGGAGGGGGCGTTTGCATTCATCGTTTATCTTCAGGAAGTAATGGCGACAAGTTCAAGTTTCAGATCCCGCATGCCGGACGGAACGTAGATCGAAATCGACTGGGCCTGCAGCATGCGGTCGTACATCTGGCCCTTCGCTTCGATGGTGAAGTAGTACGTATCGGGCCGCACGGGCACGGCGGCCGGCACTTGCGGCGTGTGCTGCAGGCGCACGCCGGGCAGGGCCGACAGCACGAATTTTTCCACATCGTCGGGCGCGCCGATCTTGAAGCGCAGCGGCACCACATCCACCAGTTCCACGCCCGGCAGGTCGGCCGAGACGCCCAGGTAAAACGCGGTCTTGTCGTCGATCTTGCCCGAATCGAGCTTGCCGTGATGGTAAGACGGCTTGATTTCGGTCAATGCAATGGCGAAATATTTTGACGAGATCACCGTGTCGAGCAGTTCGCGGATGATCGCGTGCAGGCGCGCGAACGACGGCCCCGGATCGGTGTGCTGATAAGCCGGCAGGTCGGCCAGCGCATGGGTTTTCGAGAACGTCATCAGCGCGCCGGCCAGGGCCAGCAGCGCTTCGTACAGGCGCTCCGGGTGCAGCGCCGGATGATGGAAATAATGGCTGAGCGAGGCGAAGGCCGAACTGGCCGTGTGCAGCAGCCAGAACGAGGACATGTCGCCGGAGCGAAATTCGATCACATTCTTGCTCGGCTCGCGGTGGTGGCCGTACAGGGCGTTGACCTTTGCCTGCAGCGCATCGATCAGGCGGCGCAGTTGCAGGAACAGCAGCGGGGCACTGCGGATCGACAGGCTCGGCGGCACGAACGACGGGTCCGGCTCGAAGCCGCCGGTCGACAGGCGCCGCAGGCGCAGCAACGGAAAATTCACATACGAATCGCGCGGTTCCGATTCGGCCACCAGGCGCAGCGATTTTTGCAGGTAGGCCAGTTCGGCCTGCGCCGCATGGGTGTACAGGTCGGGCGTTTCCAGGTTGGTCTGACCGTAGCGGGCTGCGCTGTTGGTTTGGTCGGGCGCGGCAAAGTTGCCGCCGAAGTGTTTGAAGGCGGGCAGGGCGGCATAAAACGTGACGGTTTGCTGTGATTGCAGCAGCTTGCTCAGGTCCAGGGCTTCGGGCAACTCGTCGGCGCCGGGCGCGTTGTAGATTTCGCCATCCTGGAACACCAGCGACAGTTCCAGCAGCCGCAGCGTGTTATTGCTCAGCGCATCGCGGTCGATCTGCACGTGGTTGACACCCCAGGCGTAGGGATGCAGCGCCTTGATGCTTTCGTGCAGGCGATGTTCATGGTACCGGTCTTGCTGCTGGAAGTGCTGGGGGCGCAGAAACAGGCCTTCACCCCATAACAATTTGCTTGTAATGCTCATCGATTGCCCTTTTTCCCGAGGAAGTAAAAGCGCGGAGAACGCTGCCGCTCCCGGGCTCTTTTGCAGCGCGATCGGCGCCTTGCAGGTGCATCCGATCATTCAATCTTTGCAATAAGAAATTATGTGCTTTTTTCGCAACTGCAACAACATTAACATTATCTGGAAGAAAGGCGCGTACGGTACGTTTCCCGCATGGTGCCTGCCTTTGCGGCCGATCGGATTGTGAGTTTTCGCGTATTTTCTATTGAACGGAGTCAATATTCAATCCGTGTTAGTCTCGCAAAAATAAGAATTTGGCAACTATAAATTGCAAGTTTTTTAATGACCGCGTCATCTTTTTTTTTGAGGGAAATCAGACCATGTCTCGCCAATTCACACTCCATTTTTTTGCCGCAGTCGCTTGCGCATTGACGCTCAGTGCCTGCAGCACCGCACCAGCGGTCAAGACGGCGGCGCCGCCGCCCTCGCTCGACGAGCTGATGGCAAAGGCGACCCAGGCTGCCAGTTCGGGCAACAACGAGGCGGCCATGGGTTTGTGGAAACAAGCCGCTGTCGAATTCCCAGCCGATAAGAATCCATGGGCCCGCATGGCGCAGACCCGCTATGAGGCGGGCCAGTACGGCGACGCCATCATCAATGCCCAGGAAGTGCTGGTGCGCGACCCCGCCGACAAACTGGCCAACAGCGTCATTGCGATCAGCGGACTGCGCCTGTCGACGCGTGCATTGGCCGACCTGAGCCGACAGAACAACCTGTCCGGCCCGCTGCGCACCGAATCGCAGGATCTGGCCAAGCTGTTGCGCGAAAGCCTGGGCGAAACCGTGCTGGTACCGGCACCGGCCGCGGCGCAGGCGCGCGACAAGCAGCCGGCGCGTCCGCCGCGCAAGGGACAGAGCAAGACTGCTGACAGCAGTGCCAATCCCTTCGATGGTTTGAAGTGAAGCTGAGGCAGTAGCAATCTACCAGGGCATCGCGGATGCCGCCGATTACTCGTGAAGGGATGTGTCATGTCAAAAAAAGAAAGTGTTCAAAAACGCCTGCAAAAGGTCCGGCCGCCACGCGTGCAGATGACGTATGACGTGGAAATCGGCGATGCGATTGAAAACAAGGAACTGCCCTTCGTGATGGGCGTCGTGGGCGACTTCGGCGGCAATTCGGAAGTCGAGCAGAAACGGCTGAAGGACCGCAAGTTCATCGGCATCGACCGCGACAATTTCGACGAGGTGCTTAAGGGCGTCGAGCCGCGCGCCGCGTTTGGCGTCAGCAATGAGCTCAGCGATGAAGGCGGCCAGTTGCGCGTCGACCTGCGCTTCAAGTCGCTCAATGACTTCCGTCCCGAGGCGGTGGTGGAGCAGGTGGCGCCATTGCGCCGCCTGCTCGAGGCGCGCACCAAGCTGGCCGACCTGCGCAACAAGCTGGCCGGTAACGACAAGCTGGAAGATATCCTGAACGACGTGCTCAACAGCACGGAAAAGCTGGCCCAGCTGGAACAACAATCCACCGCCAAGAAAGACTGATCCCATGTCCGCTCAACTGACCCCCGCGTCCGGCGCTGCCGCGACCACCGATATCGGCTTGCTTGACCAGATCGTCGAACAAAGCAAGGTTGCCAAATCCAGCGTCGAGCATGCTCGCGCCAAGGACCTGATTTCAGAACTGGTCAGCCAGGTGATGGAGGGCACCGTGGTGGTGTCGGACAACCTGGCGGCCACCATCGATGCGCGTGTTGCCGAGCTGGACAGACTCATTTCGCGCCAGCTCAGCGTCATCATGCATGCGCCCGAATTCCAGAAGCTGGAAAGCAGCTGGACCGGCCTGCATCACCTGGTCGATAACACGCCCACCGGCACCAACCTGAAGATCAAGCTGCTCAACGCCACCAAGCGCGAGCTGGTGCGCGATTTCCAGAGCGCGCTGGAATTCGATCAGTCGACCATGTTCAAGAAAGTGTATGAGGAAGAGTTCGGCACTTTCGGCGGTGCTCCATTCGGCGCGCTGCTGGGCGACTTCGAATTCACGCGCCAGCCCGAAGACATGTATTTCCTCGAACAGATGTCGCATGTGGCCGCTGCCGCCCACGCGCCCTTCATTTCGGCCGCATCGCCCGAGCTGTTCGGCCTCGAGAGCTATTCCGACCTCGGCAAGCCGCGCGACCTGGCCAAGGTGTTCGATACGGTCGAATATGCGAAGTGGAAGTCGTTCCGCGAATCGGAAGATGCGCGCTACGTCGGCCTCACGCTGCCGCGCTACCTGGGGCGGCTGCCGTTCAATCCGGCCGACGGCGCCACCGTCGACGGCTTCAACTTCGTCGAGGATGTCGATGGCACCAACCACCAGAAATACCTGTGGTGTAATGCCGCCTATGCCTTCGGCGCCAAGCTGACGGCGGCCTTCGACGATTACGGCTGGTGCGCGGCGATCCGCGGCGTGGAAGGCGGCGGCCTGGTCGAAGACTTGCCGACCCATACCTTCAAGACCGACGAGGGCGAAGTGGCGCTGAAATGCCCGACCGAGATTGCGATTACCGACCGCCGCGAAAAAGAGCTGAGCGACCTGGGTTTCATTTCGCTGGTGCATTGCAAAAACACGGATTACGCGGCGTTCTTCGGCGCCCAGTCGGCGCAGAAGGCCAAGAAGTACAACACCGATTCCGCCAACGCGAATGCGGTGCTGTCGTCGCAGCTGCAATACATCTTTGCCGTCTCGCGCATCGCCCATTACATGAAGGCGATGATGCGCGACAAGATCGGCAGCTTTGCCGCCGCGTCCAACGTCGAAGACTTCCTCAACCGCTGGCTGATGCAATACGTGCTGCTCGACGATAACGCCAGCCAGGAGCAGAAGGCCCAGTTTCCATTGCGTGAAGCATCGGTGCAGGTGTCGGAGGTGCCTGGCCGCCCCGGCGTCTACCGCGCCATTTCCTTCTTGCGTCCCCATTTCCAGCTCGATGAGCTGTCCGTTTCACTCCGTTTGGTCGCGGAGCTGCCGCAATCGACCAAATCCTGATTTTTTTAAACCACCGAAAGGAATGACATGGCAATCGACGTTTACTTGCAAATTGATGGTATCAAAGGCGAATCCACCGACACCTCCCACAAAGATTGGATCGAATGCAAGTCGGTCCAGTGGGAAGTACTGCAGCCGAAGTCCGCCACCGCCTCGACCGGCGGCGGGCATACCGCCGAACGTACCGAGCACAAGGATATCGTGGTCGCCAAGCTGGCCGACCTCGCCACGCCCCTGCTGCTGCAAAATTGCTCATCCGGTAAAACGATCCCGAAAGCCAAATTCGAATTCCTGCGTGCTGACGGCCAGGGCGAGCGCATCAAGTACTTCGAGATCGAACTGGAAAACGTGCTGATCAGCAGCGTGGCGCCGTCCGTCGCCGCTGGCGACATCCTCGGCGAAAATGTGTCGATCAAGTATTCCAAGGTCAAGTGGAAATACACGCAGCAAAAAGTCGGTGGCGGCTCAGGCGGCAATACCTCTGGCGGCTGGGACCTGTCGGCCAACAAGACGATTTGATCGGCAACGGCCCTTGCCGGATGAAGCCGTTCCGGCTAGCCGCCGACGGTGACTCCGGCTTGTGCCTGCGTGACTGATGCTCCTGAATCAAAGGGCCGCCGCAGGCCGCCCTTTTGTTCCTTCCCACTGCCAATGACGGGATACCGATGAAGGGTTTTACGCCGGGATTGTTCGACCGCCTGATGGACACGCCTGTCCAGGGCGCTTCCAGTAGCACCGTCTCGCGCCTGTCGCTGGAGGATTTGAAAGACACCGTGGCGCGCGACCTGGAGGCGCTGCTCAACACGCGCACCGTAATACCGGAAGCGCTGCTGAAAAAATTTCCCGAATGCGGCCGCTCGATTGTCACCTACGGCCTCAATGATTTCGCCGGCCTGAGCCTGTCGAGTTCCGATGACCGCGCATATATCTGCCAGTGCCTGGAAAAGGCCATCGCGCGCCATGAGCCGCGCCTGCGCAGCGTGCGCGCTTCGCTGGAAATCCAGGAAGGCTCGATCAACCGCCTCAATTTCGCCATCACCGCGCTATTGGTGGTGCACTCGGCCCAGGAACCCGTCAACTTCGACGCCATCCTGCAGCCGTCCAGCCTGCATTACACGATCAGCAAGGCGCGCCGTGCGGCGCAAGGAGCCTGAACTTGGAAGAATTATTGCCGTATTACGAACGTGAACTGGGTTTCCTGCGCCGCTATTCGCGCGAGTTCTCCGAGCGCTACCCGAAGATCGCGGGACGGCTGCTGATCGGCGGCGAAGTCTGCGAAGACCCGCATATCGAGCGCATGATCCAGTCCTTCGCGCTGCTCAATTCGCGCATTTCGAAACGCCTCGATGACGATTACCCTGAATTCACCGAGGCGCTGTTCGAGGTACTGTATCCGCATTACCTGCGGCCGTTTCCTTCGTGCTCGATCGCGCGTCTCGACTACAGCGGCGCGGCGGCGCAATTGACGGCCGCCACCGAGATTGCGCGCGGCACCGAACTGGCGACGCGCCCCGTCAAGGGCGTCGCGTGCACCTTCCGCACCGCGTATCCCGTCACCGTGGCGCCGCTGGCGCTGACGCATGCGGCGTTTGCCGCCATCATCGACGCGCCCGAGCAGGTGCAACTGCCGCCCAACGCCACCTCCAGCGTCAGCATCGTCATCGAAGCGACCGCCGATCAGATCAGTCTGGCGCAACTGGGTGTCAAAAAGCTGCGCGTGTTCATCGACGGCGAGCCTTCGTTTTGCGCGGCGCTGCGCGACGCGCTGTTCATGCGCACGCTCAAGGCCTATGTGGAAGCGGACGACAGCGGACGCTGGAGCGCGCTGGCGCAGATCCCCGTCAGCGCCGCCGGCTATGCCGAGGACGATGCGCTGATCCCGTTTTCGGCCCGTTCGCATCCGGCCTACCGGCTGCTGACCGAATACTTCTGCTTTCCCGAAAAATTCAATTTTTTCGACATCGACCTGGCCGCGCTGTGTGCGCCGCTGCCGTCCGGCTGCCGGCGCATCACCTTGCACCTGGCCCTGGCCGGGCTGCGCACGGATTCGAATACGGCGCGCATGCTGGGCACCATGTCGACGAATAACCTGCTGCTGGGCTGCACGCCGGTGGTCAACCTGTTCCGCCTGCGCGGCGAGCCGATCCGGCTGACGCATACGGCAGCCAGCTATCCGGTGCTGGCCGATGCGCGCCGCGCCTACGCCTTCGAGGTGCAGGCCATCGAATCGGTCAAGCTGGTGCGCCAGACCCCGCAAGGGGAGTCGATCACGGAATTTCGCCCATTCTATTCGCTGCGCCACGGCCAGATGCCGGCCAAGGATGGCCATTACTGGGTGATGCGGCGCGATGACACCATCAGCGAGAAAAGCCCCGGTTACGAGACCGAGATTTCCATCGTCGACATCGATTTCGATCCCGCCGCGATTGAAACCGATACCCTCAGCCTGGAGCTGAGCTGCACCAACCGCGACCTGCCGGCGCAACTTACCTATGGCCTGCGCGGCGGCGACCTGTTCCTGGAAGGCGGATCGAGCGTGCGCAGCATCCACTTCCTGCGCAAGCCGACGGAATCGCACCGCTTCGAGCGGGGGCGCGGCGCGCACTGGCGCCTGATCTCGCACCTGTCGCTGAACCATCTGTCGCTGTCGGGCAGCGGCCTGGAAGCGTTCCAGGAAATGCTGACCCTGTATGACTTGCCCCGCTCGGCGACCTCGCAACGGCAGATCAGCGGCATTGCTGCAATCGACCACAAGGCGGCCAACGCCTGGCTGCCCGGCAATCCCTTCGCCTGCCTGGTGCGCGGCCTGGAAGTGCGGCTGACGCTCGACGAGGAAGCGTTTGTGGGCAGCGGCATCCATGCGTTTGCCCATATCGTCGAGTGTTTTCTCGGCCTGTACGTGCATGCCAACAGTTTTACTCAACTGGTGGTGCTGTCGAAAAAATCGGGAGAGGAGTTGTTGCGATGCAAACCACGCAGCGGCGATTTGAGCCTAGTGTAATCGAGCGCCTGTTCGCCGAGCCTTACCGCTTCCAGTACTTCCAGGCGGTGCGCATGCTCGAACTCTGGCTGGTTCGCAACGGCATGGCGCGCGAGGGCGCGGTGGCCAACTACCTGCGCTTTCAAAATTCGGTGTCGCTCAATTTTGCGCCCAGCCAGCTTGAAGCGGTGCAGGCGGAACCGCGCGAGCTGGGCGCCCTGGCGGCCGACATGCGCGCGCTGGGCGAGGCCGTGCGGGGCGGCGAACTGAAATACGTCCGCATCACGCCTGCCTTTATGGGCTTTCTCGGCGTGGCCGGCGCGCTGCCGGCCCACTACACCGAACGCATCGCCGCGCACCAGCTGTACGAAAAGGACGACGGACCGCGCGCCTTTCTCGACACGTTTTCCAGCCGGGCGCTGGCGCTGTTCTACGAAGCGTGGCGCAAGTACCGCCTGGAACTCAAATACCAGCTCGATGGCAGGGACAAGTTCCTGCCGCTGCTGCTGTCGCTGGCGGGCCTGGGCCATGCGTCGCTGCGCCAGCGCCTGTACGACGATGGCGATGGCGTGCTCGACGAGTCGGTGGGGTTTTTTGCGGCCGCCATGCGGCACCGGCCGCCATCGGCGGTGGCGATCGGCCAGGTATTGTCGGCCTATTTCGGCCAGACCATCAAGGTGACCCAGTTTGTCGGCTGCTGGTACGACGTGCCGCCCGACCAGCAAAGCAGCCTGGGTGGCATGAACGCCATGCTGGGTTCGACCGCGCTGGTCGGCGCGCGCGTCTGGCAGCGCGACTTGCGTATGCGGCTGGTGGTCGGACCGCTGGCGCGCATGCATTTCGACGCCTTTCTGCCGGGCGGCGCGGCGGCGCGTGCGCTGGAAAAAATGCTCACCATGTTTACCGGCCTGTGCCTTGAATACGAAGTGCAGCTGGTGTTGCGCGCCGAGGATGTGCATGGCGTCACGCTGGAGCAGCCGCGCAGCGGCGGGCGGCTGGGCTGGGACAGCTTCCTGATCACCTCCGGCGCCGCGCAGGACCGTGGCGACGTGCGCTACGAACTGCATGCGCTGGCATGAACCATCTTTCTTTTTTATCCGTTTCCACACAAGGACCTTTGCCCCATGAGCATCAACCTCAAGACGCTGATCAGCAAGCTCAATGACACCAGCCGCACCGCCGCCACCCGCGCCGCCGGCATCTGCGTCGGCCTCGGACAGTACGAGGTCGACCTGGAACACCTGTTCCTGGCCCTGCTGGAACAGCCGGCCAGCGACTTTGCGCTGATCGCCCGCCACAGCGGCATCAGCGTCAGCATGCTCGAAGCGGACCTGCAGGCCGAAGTGGCGCGCCTGCAGACCGGCAATGCGCGCACCCCCGTGTTTTCGCCCAGGCTGCCGAAGCTGTTTGAAAACGCCTGGCTGATCGCGTCGCTCGACGTGCAGGCCGGCCGCCAGGCCAGCATCCGCAGCGCCCATCTGCTGCAGGCGTTGCTGACCGACCCGGAGCTGGCGCAGCTGGCTTACCGCGGCTCGAAACTGTTCAACAAATTCAAGCTCGACGACCTGAAGCACAACCTCGGCAAGATCACGCAAGGTTCGCAGGAAGCTGCAGGCGCCCCGGCTGCCGATGGCGAGGCGGGGGAGGGCGGCGATCCGGTCGGCGAACTGGAAGGGCGCGCGGCCGCGTCGAAAACCCCGGCGCTGGACCAGTTCACCACCAACCTGACGGCGCGCGCGCGCGACGGCAAGGTCGACCCGGTGATCGGGCGCGATGCCGAGATCCGCCAGGCGATCGATATCCTGATGCGCCGCCGCCAGAACAATCCCATCCTGACGGGCGAGGCGGGCGTGGGCAAGACGGCCGTGGTCGAAGGGCTGGCGCTGCGCATCGCGCAGGACGACGTGCCCGATGTGTTGAAGGACGTCGAGATCCATACGCTGGACATGGGCCTGCTGCAGGCTGGCGCCAGCGTCAAGGGCGAGTTCGAGAACCGCCTGAAAAACGTCATCGACGAAGTCAAGAAAAGCCCGCACGCCATCATCCTGTTCATCGACGAAGCGCACACCATGATCGGCGCCGGCGGCACGGCCGGCCAGAACGACGCGGCCAACCTGCTCAAGCCGGCCTTGGCGCGCGGCGAGCTGCGCACGATCGCCGCCACCACCTGGGGCGAGTACAAGAAATATTTTGAAAAGGACGCCGCGCTGGCGCGCCGCTTCCAGGTCGTCAAGATCGAGGAGCCGAGCGAGGAACTGGCCTGCGCCATGTTGCGCGGCATGGCGCCGCTGATGGAAAAGCATTTCAATGTGCGCATCTACGACGAAGCCATCACCGAAGCGGTACGGCTGTCGCACCGCTACATCATGGGCCGGCAGCTGCCCGACAAGGCCATCAGCGTGCTCGATACCGCCTGCGCCAAGGTGGCGTTGGGCCAGAACGCCACGCCGGCCCTGCTGGAAAACCTGGTCAAAAAGCTCGACCGCATCGACGCCGAAGTCGCCACGCTCGAGCGCGAGGAAAAGAGCGGCGGGAATCACCCGGTGCGCCTGAAAGACTTGCGCGCGCAGCGCAGCACGGCTGCCGGCGAGCATGCGTCGCTGGCCGCGCGCTGGGAAAATGAAAAGACCCTGACCGGGAAGGTCAGGGCGGCGCGCGAGGAGCTGGAAAGCGCCGGTGCGAAACCCGATGCCAGCCAGGCCGGCGACCTGCAGGCCTTGCTGAAGGATTTGCGCGCGCTGCAGGGCGAAACGCCGATGGTGCCGGTGCAGGTCGACGGCCACGTGGTGGCGGAAATCGTCGCCGGCTGGACCGGCATCCCGCTCGGCAAGATGGTCAAGGATGAAATCCGCACGGTGCTCAAGCTGAAGGATATGCTGGAAGAGCGCGTGCTGGGGCAGTCGCATGCGATCGAGGCGGTGGCGCAGCGCGTGCGCACCTCGCGCGCCAACCTGGACGACCCGAACAAGCCGAAGGGCGTGTTCCTGTTCGTCGGCCCGTCCGGCGTGGGCAAGACGGAAACGGCGCTGGCGCTGGCCGACGTGCTGTATGGCGGCGAACGCAAGCTGATCACCATCAACATGAGCGAATACCAGGAAGCGCACAGCGTATCGGGCTTGAAAGGCTCGCCGCCCGGCTATGTCGGTTACGGCGAAGGCGGCGTGCTGACCGAGGCCGTGCGGCGCAACCCGTACAGCGTGGTGCTGCTCGACGAAGTGGAAAAAGCCCACCCGGACGTGCTCGAACTGTTCTTCCAGGTCTTCGACAAGGGCGTGATGGAGGATGCCGAAGGGCGCGAGATCGACTTTAAAAACACCATCATCATCCTCACCTCGAACGTCGGTTCGAGCATCCTGATGCAAGCCTGCCTGAATGTGGCGGCGGCTGACCTGCCGACGCCGGAACAGCTGGAGGAAAAGATCCGTCCGCAACTGGTGAAGACCTTCAAGCCGGCCTTCCTGGGACGCTTGAAAGTGATCCCGTTCTATCCGATCTCGGACGATGTGCTGGTCAATATCATCGGCCTGAAACTGGGCAAGATCGCCCAGCGCATCGCGGCCAATCACAAGGCCGAATTCAGCCACGACGAGGCGCTGGTCGAGGCCGTGCTGGCGCGCTGCACCGAAGTCGATTCGGGCGCGCGCAACGTCGACAATATCCTCAACGGCACCGTGCTGCCCGAGATCGCCGAGTCGGTGCTGGCCAAAATGGCCGAAGGCGCAGCGATCACGAAAATCAAGGTCAGCGCCAGCAAGCAGGGGCAGTTCAAGTACACCATCAAGTAAGCATGCGCACGCGAAGCAATATGGCTGCGCCGGCAGGCGCAGCGTCACTCAAGGGAATGGACATGCATGGCTAATCCGGAGCAGGGAACAGACAATCTGTTTGCAGGGATCGGACAGCACGCCCGGCTGCTCAAGCTGGACACACCGCTGGGCGCCGATGTCTTGCTGGCGCAGCGCGTCCATGCGGTCGACTGCGTGAGCCAGGGATACGACTATGTCGTCGATCTGCTGTCGCTCGACGATGCGGTGGAACTCAAGCAGCTGATCGCCCAGGAAGTGACCTTGTGGGTATTGCAGCCCGACGCCAGCTACAGCCCCATCCACGGTTACGTGCATACGGCCAGGAAGCTGGGCAGCGATGGGCAGCTGTCGGCCTACCAGATCGCTTTTGCCAGCTGCCTGCACTTCCTCAAGTTCCGCAAGGATGCGCGCATCTGGCAGAACAAGGGCGCCGACGACATCATCGCCGACGTGCTGGGCGGTCATCCGCAATGCCAGGGCAAGTTCAGGTTCGACCTGAACCAGGCGGTGCGCCAGCGCTCGTATTGCACGCAATACGAGACGGACTGGCAATTCGTCATGCGCATGCTGGAAAGCGAAGGCTGGTACGGCTATGTCGAACAGGCGGCCGATGGCAGCGGCCATCAGTGGATCATCACCGATTCGGTACAATCGCTCAAGCCGCTGCAGCCCGGGCAGATTGCCTTTCACCGCGCAGCTGGCACCGAGGAACTGGACAAGATCGTCCAGTGGGGCGGCGCCCGCACGCTGTCGAACAGCCAGCTGGCGACCCGCACCTATGATTACAAGGCGCCCCGCAGCAATCACCAGGACGCCGTGCAGATATTGCCCGGGCACGGCAGCATTCCGTCGCAGCTCGAGGTCTACGAATATACGGGCGCCTACAGCAGCGCCGACACCGAGCATGGCGCGGAACAATCGCGCCTCAGGGTGCAGGAGTGGGAATCGCGCATCAAGCGGTTTTTTGGCACCTCGGGCGTGCGCCGGCTGCCGGTAGGCTGCTGGTTTACGCTGCTCGACCATCCGGCCCACGCCGAAGAGGCGGCCGAGGAGCGCCAGTTCGTCGTGCTGGGCGTGGAATGGGCGATCGAAAACAACCTGCCGCTGTCCAGCATGCAACAGGATTTTTCGGGCAGCCTGAAAGGCCGGCTGCAGCAGTTCAAGGAAGAGGCGGGCTTGAACCGTGCCGACCTGGCCCCGACCGGTACCGGCGATGAGCGCACCGGCCACTGCTTCAACCGCTTCGAAGTGCAGCGCCGCAGCGTGGAATACCGCAGTGCCTTTGTGCACGCCAAGCCGGCCATGCATCCGCAAACGGCCACCGTGGTCGGCCCGGCCGGCGAGGAAATCCATACCGATACCCTGAACCGCGTGAAGGTGCGCTTCCATTGGGACCGCCTCAATCCCGGCGATGAAAAGGCCTCGTGCTGGGTGCGCGTGAGCTATCCGAATGCCGGCGAGGGATATGGCGCCGTGCATGTGCCGCGCGTCGGCCAGGAAGTGATCATCACCTTTCTCGACGGGGACGTGGACCGGCCCATCATTACGGGCCGCATCTACAACGGCGAACAAGCGCCGCAGTGGCATACCGATGGGCGCATGTCGGGCTACAAATCGAAAGAATACAAGGGCGCGGGCTTCAACCAGCTGGTGATGGACGATAACACCGAGCAGAACCGGGTGCAGTTGTACAGCAGCAATACCCATGCACAGCTCAACCTGGGCTATCTGGTGGGGCAGCAGGGCAATCAGCGCGACGGCTTTTTCGGTTCCGGCTTCGCCCTCAATTCGGATGCGTATGGCGCCATCACCACGCAAAAGGGACTGTACATCAGCACCTACGGCCGGCCCGGCGGGCGCGGCTCCCAGCTCGACGTGCGCGAGGCGTACGATCAGCTGACGCAGGCGCACGAGCTGGCGCAAAACCTGTCGGACGTGGCGGAAAAGTCCAGTGCCGAGGCGTTGCCGGGGCAGCAGGCGTTCCAGCAATTCATCGACGCGACCCAGGCGCAATACGACGGCGCCGGCCAGCAGGGCGCCAACCGCTTCGCCGAGCCGGTACTGCTGGCGGCGTCGCCGGCCGGCATCGGTCTCGCCACGCCGAAGAGCACGCACCTGCACAGCGGCGAACAGCTCACGATGTCGACGGGCGAGGATGCCAACCTGGCTGTCGGTAAAAGCCTGATCGCCAGCGTCAAGGAAAAGATCAGCCTGTTTGCATACAACGCGGGCATCAAGCTGTTCGCCGCGAAAGGAAAGGTCGAGATCCAGGCGCACGGCGGCGACATCGACATCATCGCCGAAAAGGTATTGCGCCTGCTGTCAGCCACCGACCGCATTGAAATTTTCGCCAAGAAGGAAATCATCCTCGGTGCCGATGGCTCGGCCATCAGGATCAACGGCGCGGGCATTACCGACATGACGAGTGGCCAGCGCATCAGCCATAACGCCGACTTCTCGATGCCAGGCCCCAAGACGATGCCGTATGCGCTGCCGGTGCTGCCCAAGGAAGTCTGCCTGGAATGCCTGAAAAAGCGCGCAAAACAGCGTACCGCCTTCGTCAACAAAGGGTCGCAGCGATGACTTTTTCATCGCTGGAGTACATAAAGGATAGAACATTGTGAGGAACGACAAACGAGATCGGCTCGAGAAGTCATTGCAGCCACTGTTGTCAGGCCGGCGCAGTGTGCTGGGCTTGATCGGCCTGGGTGCGCTGATGCCGCTTGCTGCTTTCGGACAAAAAAATAAAACCACGAAAAAGGCGGCCGCAGCGTATGGGGGAGTACGGCGCCAGGAAGTTTGCCGTGAATGCCTGCAAAAGCGCGCAAAACAGCGCTCCGCCTTCGTCAACAAAGGACCTCAACGATGAAATTTTTACCTCTGGATCAGGCTTCGTTTGCAGCAAACCTGGCAAGCGCGCTCGACAATCGTGAACTGAGCTGTTATGCCATTGTCGACCAGGCGCAGGACGGCACGCTGCTGGCGCGCTTTGAAAAAGAGCAGATCAGCGTGCACAGCAAGTGCCTGCTGCCGGCGGCGCTCGGGTCCGATACGGAAGCGTACGCGCCCCATCTGGTGGCGTTGTCGCCACTGGCTGCCGATACCGAAGCGTGGCCGGACATCGTGCAAGGCGCCGCCAGTCATCCTGCCAGCTTTACGCTGCTTGCAAGTACTGATGATTTTGACACGCTGTGGGAAAGCCTGGCGGCGTTTACCGAGATATTGCTGCCGGACGGCACCGACATGATTTTTGCCTTCTGGGACCCGGCCATCCTGGGCACCCTGACGGGACAGAAAAGCGACCTGACTTTGCACGTGGGGGTGCAGGCGCTGACCGTTTCCCAGCGCGAGCGCCTGCTGCAAGGCATAGCAGCATGGTGGTACTGGGACCGCGACGGCCATCCCCAGCAGGTGCTGCCAGGGGAAAACGATCACGGCCTGCCTCCCCACCGGGTGACCTTGCCGCTCAAGCTGGCCCAGGTGCAGGTCGACATGCTGGTCGAAGCGGGCATGCCGGACCAGCTTTTGTCGATGCTGCAGGAAAATCAGCCGCAGCTGCTGATGGACATTCCACCCGCGCAACACTACCGCCTCGTGCAAAAATACCTGTTGGCCGCGCGCAAACTGAAGCTGTCCGGTATGCGCGACATTCTTAACTATACCTGCGCCGCTCTGATCTACGGCGACAAACTCCAGACCAACCCGGTCATTGCGTCACTGCTGGCGCAGGTCAAGGCCGGCGATATCAGCTTTGAGGCTGCCATGGACCAGTTTCCATGAGCATATGGGAACAGGAAGCAACGAAGTCAGGCCGGCGGCTGGCGCTCGGATTGATGGCGTGCGGTTTGCTACTGCCGCTGGCGGCTTGCGGCCAGAGAGTGCAAAAAGAAACAGCATTGAATGTAGAAGTGTTCTCCTACGTTGATCGGGTCATTACCGATATTTCTTTTAACGGCACCGGCCTGGGCGTGATGAACAGGTATGGTGGCACTGGGACCATTACTGATGTTTATATTCCGTTCGGGATTCAGGCATTGAAATGGACTTTGGGCGGGCCAAAAGGAACGCCACGCAATGGCGAGCGTATGACTCCGAAGAATCAACTTGTGATTTCGCCGGAGCAGATACCGCCGGGAACGCGTTATCTCGGCATACATCTTTACCCCGATGATACGGTCGAGCTCACCTTTGCGGATTCCGTACCTGAACGAACAGCTCTAGGAGAGAAAATTCTGGCAGCGAGGAAGAAATAACATGCGTGGCAAGGACGAAAAAAATTCAACCAGTAAAAAATTTGCACTTTCGTCGCCAGACAGGCGCCACACCATCAGGTTGATTGCGCTGGGTCTGTCAATGCCGCTGGTCGCGTGCGGTAGAGCGGTGCCGAAATATATAGTATTGGACGTGGTCATGTATTCGTATGTGGACAGAGTTATTACCGATATTATTTTTAACGACACTGATTTGGGTGTGATGAACAGGTATGGTAGTACTGGAACCATTGTCGGTGTCGGTATTCCATTCGGACTCCAGACATTGCAATGGACATTGGGTGGTCCCAAAGGTACACCACGCAATGGCGAGGTTGTTTATATTAATAGCAAATTAGCAATATCTCAACAGCAGATACCCGAAGGAACTCGATATCTTGGTTTACATCTTTATCCGGACGATACCGCTGAAGTTACATTCGATGCATTTCTCCCACAGAGAAAACAGCGTGAGAAGAAATATCATTAAAGAGAAATACAAATGAATGAGGATAATGAGCTGTTTAAGCTTGGATGCGTATTTCAATGCTGGTGGAAAGCAGTGATAGAACGAAAATGCTAAAACAGGCAGTTAATAAATAAAAAATAAGGATGCGTCATGAAATGCGATAAAGGTTACGGTTTGGGGAATGAAAAAATTTCCCCACATGCAACGCGGAGAAGTGTGCTTGGTTTTTTTGGATTAGTTCTTTTAATGCCGCTGGTGGCATGTGGGCAAGGAAAAAGAAAAATGAAGAATGAAATAGTGTTGAATGTAGTGATGAACTCTTACGTTGATCAGATTCATACTAATATTATTTTTAACAATACTGATTTGGGTGTGACAACCAAATTTGGAACTACCGGGACCATTGTGGGGGTTCGTATTCCGTTTGGGGCTCAGACATTGCGATGGGAGTTGGATGGCCCGAAGGGAACGCCACGTATTGGAGAGGTTGTGACTGTAAGGAATCAGTTGGTTATTCTGCCGGAGAAAATACCGCCTGGAACCAGGTATCTTGGTTTGCATCTCTACCCTGATGACACAGCCGAGATCACCTTCTCGGAATCTATTCCTGACATTAGTGCACGTGGTAAACAACTTCTTGCAGAGAGGAGATAACATGGCCGAGGTCGACAAGCTGGTTGCGGCCCGCGCCTGCAATCGTGATGCGCGCGTCGGTAAGCCTAATGCGGAACAAATTTGTTCTGATATCTTGAATATCAGTATATTCTTTGATGGAACTGGCAATAATAGGGATGAGGATGCTAAGACTGCTAGTTGGGCCAACCCTGCGCGAATGTGGCGATCGGCACAGTTTATCGCTCCCATCGGTGGCTCAAATTACGCCATTTATGTTTCCGGGGTGGGAACGCGCTTCAACAATGAAGCGACGGATTGGATAGATAGGAAGTTGATGAAATTGCAGGATACAGGCGCCGCTGGAGGCGGTCTCGGTGCTGGCGGAACACGTCGAACCGAGTTCGGACAAACTAGCGTTGATGATAGTTTACGTGCCGTCCTCATAAAAAATGCCAAGAAACTGAATATTCCGTTAACAGCTTACGCAAAAAAAGGAAAGCCGGAGAATATCAACGGCCTCGCTGCCGCGATCGAGGCGCATGGATTGATTAACATAATCAATCTCTCTATTTTCGGTTTTTCGCGCGGTGCAGCGCTTGCCCGGGCATTCAGCAACGATATGATGAAAGAGTGCACTACTGGAAAAGATGGCGTACTGCGTTACAAAGGGGTGCCCATACGCCTGCACTTTATGGGGTTGTTCGATACGGTCGCTTCGTTTGGCTTGCCATCGCTGAACGTCGATACACCCTTTAAGGAAAAGAACCTGGTGGTGCCGCATGCGATCGAGCGTTGCGTGCATTATGTAGCGGCCCATGAATTGCGCTTTTCATTTCCCGTCGATCTGATCCGAAAGAACGGTGTACTCAGGTCTGGTTGGACCGAAACTGTCTACCCGGGTGCACATTCCGATGTGGGGGGAGGGTACGAACCGAAAAACCAGAATATCTTGAATAACTATGCGCGTCTTCCCATGCGCGACATGATGCGCGAGGCTTTCAAAAGCGGCGTTCGTCTGGTTGACTATGACGATATTCCTAAGCATGGAATAAAATTATTTGAAGATCATTTTGAACTCAAGCCTGAAGTCGAAGCGTCTTATAAGCAATACATGGCAGCAATTGGTGCTCCCGCCACCGTCGAGCAAGCTGTTACGGCACACATGAAAGCCCTGTATTCCACATGGGGCACCATGACCAAGCGAAAAATCAAGACGCCGGACCTGATTGAAGCCGAGAGCGCAGGTGGCAGCAAAAAAGGTCATCCCGGCATTGCGCGTGAAGCCGAGTTGTTGCTGGATGCCGCCAAAGCAAAAGAATTTGCCGTGTCGCATATTCTGCCCACGGTATCGGCAGCAACGCTGCAGGTCATCGGCATGAAGTACAGCATGATCGTGCGCCCGGAAAAGTGGCGGCTCGATGCCTGGCAAGCGACGGCATCCGATCCCGTACTCAATTTCATCAAATCCGCGGTGCATGATTCCAAGGCCGGCTTCATGGGCGGCGTGGAACCGTTCAGTTATTTCCGTCCGCGCGGCATGACAGAATCATCGCGCAATGTGCTGGCGCAAGGCTTGGACTGGCTGGACGATACCGTCACTGCCATCAAGAAGGGCGTGATCAAGGTGTATCACCGGGCCGAGGGCGTGGTGGTGGAAACCTGGGAAGGCGGCAAGCGGGTGGCCACGCATACGTACAAGGTGGGTGAAAAATTTGTCGTCGATACCGTGCGTGCTGGCGTCACCTATACGGTGGAGGTGTATCAGAGCGGCAAGCAGGTCGTCATCGCTGCCGTGAAGCGCGGCCAGCAGATGGTCATTACCTCGGTCAACGTCGTCAAGAAAGAAATCACCGATGCCGCGACGGCCGTGCAGAAAAAGGCCGGCGAGGTGGCGGACGCAACCCAGGAGCTGGCGGCGGAGGCCGGGCGCAAGGTGCAAAGCGGCGTCAACCAGGCCAAGGACATGGCCACCGAAGCCGGGCGCAAGGTGCAGAGCGGCGCCAGCCAGGCCCGGGACATGGCCACCGAGGCCGCACGCAAGGTGCAGGGCGGCGCCAGCAAGGCGGCCAAGGCCATCAGCGACGGCGTCGATACGCAGGTAAAAGCGATTGAAGATGGCTGGAGTGCCTTCCGGCGCAATCAGCTGGGATTCTGACATGGCGCTCGCAATCATCCGGCTCGGCGACAAGACGACCCACGGCGGCGTCGTGGCAAGCGCCTCTCCCGTGCATACGATCCGCGGCATCGGCATCGCCAGGGTGGGCGACATGGTCGCGTGTCCATTGCCGGGCCATGGCAGCAATCCGATCATCGAGGGCAGTGCCGTATTCAGTATCGGCGGACGCAAGGTGGCGCTGCATGGGCATAAAAGCGCTTGCGGCTGCGCGCTGATCGCCAGCCTGCCCGTGGCCACGATAGGGTAGGCGGAGCATGAGCGATATTTCCTTGCCGCAAGCACCGCCCGTACACCGTCCGCGCCGCCGGCTGGTGTTCAGGATAATCTTGTGGATACTTGTGTTGGCAATTGTCGGCATTGCCTGGATTGCTCTGCTGGCAAGCGTGGCGCCATCGCGCCTGGATTTGTCAGGTGGGCGCGCGATACTGATGCTCTGCGCACCGCCCGTGCTGCTGGCCTTTCTGGGCTGGACAGGCCTGCAATTTCTGGCAACCCCAGGACCCGTGCCGTCTTTGCCTGCCAGCACGGCGATCCCGGCGCCGGCGCAGGAGCTGCCGCAGGAACCGCCGGCGCCGCCGATTCCCCTGGTGCGCCTGCATATCGGTGCCTGGAGCGCGCTGACGCCCCATGGCGCCGTGACCGAAACGGCCGAAGGCAGCAAGGCGCGCAAGCAAGTCTTCAAGCCTGACAAGGCCATCCTGCACCCGTCCGGCTACCCGGCCCATGCCGGTATCGTCGATCCCCTTGACCTCGGTGCGATGGGGCATGCCGCTGGTACGCGCCTGCGTGTCCCGCGCGTGATGACCCTGCTCGCCGCCATCCTTGACGACCTGCATGCGCAGCAGGGCAGCCTGGTTCGCCGCATCGATGGCCCGGTGAGCGTGTATTGGCTGGCGCCCGATGCGATATCCGGCGACGCGGCGCAGGGCGCAGTCTTTGCACGGGCATGGCAGCATTCGGCCTGGCGTGACATGCCCTATGTCTTGCAGCCGATGGCGGCCGGCGAAGCCTGTCTTTTCACCGTGCTGTCGGCCCTGCAGCACGGCATTCGCCAGCCTGCCGTTTGCGCGATCATCGTCGGCGCCGACAGCTTGCTGGACCCCGAGGAACTGGCGCCTGCCTTGGCGCTGGGACAGGTGTTTGCCGCCAGTGCGCCGCAGGGCTTCATTCCTGCCGAAGGCGCGGGCGGCATCGTGCTGTGGAACCCGGACAGGGCGCCGGAGCAGGGTTGGGCGCATGCCGCAATACTGGGACCGGTCAGCACCGTGCAGGGTGCCGCGACGCACGCCGCCGTGCATGGCGTGATGTCCGCCGCGCTCATGGCGTCGGGCATGGACGCCGCCGATATCGCCCATGTTGTCAGCGATGCCGATCACCGCCCGCAGGCAAGCATGGCCGTGGTTGCCGCCATGTTGCAGCTGCTGGCCGGTCTCGACCCGCTGGAACAGCGGATGAGCCCCATGGAATCGGCAGGCAGTTTCGGCGCTGCAGCCGATTTGGTCCATCTTGCGCTGGCGGTAGAACTGGCCAGTGAAAAACCGGCGCTGGCGCTCGGCACCACCGGTGGACAGTGCGCTGGCGTCGTGGTAATGCCCGCCTGAGCGGCAAGGGCGTACATGCAATGGTTTCAATCGCGCTCCTGCGATATACATTCCTCGCTACAATAATTGCAAAATATGCAAATCGTGGTAAACGACTGACGGGAATCGCATGTCATCCACCTCGACCGACAAGATTGCTGACGCACTGGCCGCTTTCACGAGCGCCACGCGGCTGTACGAGTTGACCTTCGGCGAGGACGCGGACAGCGGCTTGCTGGTCGAAGCCTTTGCCGCCGACGAACGGCTGCAGGAGGTCGGCGCGCGCGACATCATCGCCTTGTCCACCAGCGCCCATGTTGCGCTGGCGTCCCTGCTGGGCCAGCCGGCCAGCCTGCATATCAGCCTGGCGGATGGCACGCGCACGCAGTTTTCCGGCTATGTCAGCGAAGCGGCCATGCTGGGCGGCAATGGCGGACTGGCGCGCTACCGGTTGCGCATCACGCCTTGGTTGTTTCTGCTGACGCAGGTGCGTAACAGCCGCGTCTGGCAAGATCGGAGCGTGACGGCCATCGTCGACGAGGTATTGCAGGCGTATGCGCCATATGCGCTGTGGCGCTGGAGCGACGAGGTCGCATCTTTCATGCAGGAACTGGGCGAACGCAGCTATTGCTGCCAGTACCGCGAATCCGATTTCGATTTTATCCGCCGCCTGCTGACGGAAGAGGGCATCGCCTGGCGCTTCGAGGCGCACACACTGGTCCTGTTCGCCGATAGCAGCCAGCCCTGCGCCACGCCCGAGGACGCCAGCAGCGCACAGGCGGGCGGACTGCGCTTTCATGGCGCGCGCGTCGGCGAGCCGGGCGACAGCGTGCAAGCCTTGAGCGCGCGGCGCAGTCTGCAGGTGGGCCTGAGCAGCGTGCTCAGCTATGACTACAAGGCGAAAAAGGCCGTGGCCGCCAGCGTGCCGGCCAACATCGCGCTTGGCGGCAAGAACGCGCCGGTGCTGGAAAGCTACGACACACCGGGCCAGTACTGGTATGCGAACGGCGCTCTGGCGCAGCGTTACGCGCAGTTGCAGATGCAAGCCCATGAAGCGCGCGCCCAGCTGTGGCAGGCGCGTTCGACCGTGCGCACCCTGCGCGCCGGCACGCGCTTTACCCTGACGCAGGGACCGTTACCGCAGGCCGATGGTGCCGCGTCCGAATATGTCGTGCTGCGCGTGGCCAGCATCGGCGTCAACAACCTGCCGGCGCCGGCCCTGCAGGGATTGGCGGAACTGTTCGGCCCGATACCGGAATTGCTGGAAGAAACCGTGGCGGAGTGGGGCGCAGGATTTCCCGATGTCGCTGCCGCGATCGCCCAGGCGCAAACCAGCGGTTACGCCAACTGCATCGAGATGATCACCGCAAGCACCCCGTGGCGTCCGGTGCATGACAGCAACGATGCGCGCCAGCACGCCACGCCGACTGCCCTGGGCAGTCAGAGCGCCATCGTGGTCGGCGCCGATGGCAATGACGCGGCCGGCGGCGCCGATGAAATTTACTGCGACAGGCTGGGCCGGGTGCGCATCCGCTTTCACTGGCAACAGGAGACTGGCGCGACTTGCTGGGTGCGCGTGGCGCAGCGCGGCCGGCGGCGGCATGGGCAGCCAGTTCCTGCCGCGCATCGGCCAGGAAGTACTGGTGCAATTCCTGGAAAACGATATCGACCGGCCCGTCATCATCGGCGCGCTGTACAACGGGCAGGGCGAGGGCGGCACCAAACCGACCCCGGGCGGCGTCGGGGGCGAGCCAGGCGACGCCGGCGTGTTCCAGCCGGCACACGATCATGCGGTAGCGGGCCAGGGTAATCTGGCGGGCGGCAACAGTCCGCTGTGGCATGGCGCCGCAGGGGCCAGCGCGGCGCATCGGAATGCCAGCGCGCAATGGGGCATCCGCAGCAAGGAGTTCGGCAAGGCGGGCGGCATGGCCGGTTACAACCAGCTGCTGTTCGACGACACCGACAGCCAGGGTCGGGTGCAGCTGAAAAGCAGCCATGCGGCCAGCGAACTGAGCCTGGGGCATCTGATCCACGGTGCCGACAATTACCGCGGCAGCCTGCGCGGCGCCGGCGCCGAGTTGCGCACCGATGCGTATGGCGCGGTGCGCGCCAGGGCGGGCTTGCTGGTGACCAGCTATCTGCTCGGGCACGACGCGTCGCAACGCGATCCGGCCGGTGACAATGCCGGCGGCATCGCGCTATTGAAGCAGGCCGTGATGCTGGGCGACACCTTCAGCGCTGCCGCCAAAACGCACGAAACGGTCGCCTACGCCAGCCATGTGGGCGTCACCGCACCGAATGCCAGCGAACTCGACGAGCAGGCGGCGCCCCTGAAAGCCGTGCAGGCCAGCGTGGCGGGCATGCACGAACAATTGCCGCACACCAAGGACTCGCTGATCGCGATTGCCGCCAAGGCTGACCTGGGCCTGATCGCCGGGCAAGACCTGCAACTGGCCAATGGCGAGAGCGTCGTCCTGATGAGCGGGCAGGACACGCAATGGAGCAGCGGCGGCCAGTGGCGCCTGCACACGGGCCAGGCCATCGGCATGTTGGCCGGCGCCGTCAAGGCCGGGGAGGGGGATGCCGGGGTGCAACTGATCGCCGCCCAGGGCATCATCGACACGCAGGCGCAAGGCGATACCTTGCGGCTCCAGGCGCGCGACGAGGTCAGCGTCATCAGCGCCAACGCGCATGTCGACTGGGCGGCGGCCAAAAGCATCCGCCTGTCGACGGCGGGCGGGGCCAACATCACCATCGAGAGCGGGAACATCACCATCCAGTGTCCTGGCAAGATCACCGTGTTTGCAGGCAAGAAGAGTTTTGTCGGCCCCACGCGCGCACCGTATGTGATGCCGCCGCTGCCATCGAGCACGTGTAAAAGCTGCATTTTGAGCGCCATGCAACAGGGCGCAGCGGGAGTGCTGCGGTGACGCCCGGCAGCGTTTCGACATTGCACCACTGGGTCCGAGCCAGTCTTGAGCGGCAACGCCTGCCTTATCTGCTGCTCGACAGTGCGCAAGCCGAAGACAGCCACCTGACGCTGCAGCGCTGGAAAGTGCCTTATGCGTCGCTGTTCGAGGAAACCCACGAAGCGAGCCTGCCCGAGATCGCGCCCCTGCTGATACGGCTGTCCGGCCTTGCGCCGGCCATGCTGGAAAAAGTCTGCGACTGGGCCGAAAAGCTCGGTTATGGCGCGCCTTGCCTGAGCTGGATGGAAAGTCCATGGCCCTTGCCTGAACTGGCGCGGCATTTGCGCCAGTTTCACGCCGTCGGCCTGAGCGACGAGCAGCAGATGATGCTGCGCTGGTATGACACGCGCATCCTGCCGGTCTGGCTGGCCTGCCTGGAGCCGCTGCAGCGCGAGCAGTTCGTGGCTGGGCTGTTGAGCTTGCAGTACATCAACCGTTTTGGCGACGTTGCCGTCCTGCTGGAGGTCGATACTGCCGGTGCTGCACCGGACGCTGCGCTCATGGACTCGCCGCTCATCCACCTTGACGATGCGCAATACGGCATGCTGGTCGATGCCGGCGACGCCGATACGCTGATCAGTCATTTGCGGCGGGTGATCACGGACGAAACCAGCGATACCCCGCCCCGGCTGCTGTACGAGTTCGTTGCCCGCTACCAGCAGCGCGCGCTGGCCGCCGGCATCGACGACCTGGACCGCCAGACGCAATACCTGTTGCTGGCCCTGTATACGTCCGGCGCCGGCATTGAACATCCCGATTTCATCGCCCTGATGCAAGACCCACCCACCTCTATCGAAAGTTTTTATGAAGCCATGCAAGCCTTGTCCGACGACATATGGGAAGCCGGCCCACCTTTATGGGGCATACAAGTTGAAGCTTGACCGGCTGCCGGCGCTGTGCCTGAGTTTGGCCTTGGCCTTGGCGTTTGCTTGCGGCAACGTCGTGGCGCAGACAACGGTAAAAGCCGGGCCGCAAGCGTCAAGCACGGAGAAGCACGCCAAGCTGAAACCGGCCGACACCGCCAACCTGGTCAGCCATTTGCGGCGCGTGATCACCGATGAAACCAATGACACGCCGCCGCGCGTGCTGAACGCCTTTGTCGCGAAATACCAGCAGAGGGCGCTCGATGCCGGGATCGATGACCTCGACCGGCAAACGCAGTACGTCTTGCTGGCGCTATATACCTCCGGCAAGGCCATGGAACAGCCCTTGTTTATTGCATTCATGAAAAACCCACCCGCATCGCTCGATGCTTTTTACGACGCGCTGCAAGCCTTGCCGAAAACCGTTTGGGAAGCGGGGCCACCGTTGTGGGAGTCGTATGAGCCAAAGGGATAATGATTCTTGAAATTGATTTCATGTAATTTGAATCACAAGATTTATTTGGCCGGCGAATTTCAGGAGATCACATGATAAAAAAACTAATGCCGAAAAATTTACTCAATGTATTTTTATGTATTTTTATGGCATTTTCAAATATTGCTTGTAGCAAGGAATCAATGAAAACTAGCGTGAGTTTGACGGCATATAACCATACTGAGAGCGGCGTCGGAAGTTATATTGTGACACTGGCAGATGGAACTTCAGTAGAGGCTGGCTACCTGGCTCCTGGCGAAGGGGGGGGCGGGGAAACTTGCTGTCTTTCAATTCCTTCAGTATGGAAGCCCGGCATGAAAGCGACGATATCTATGCAAATATTAAAAAATGGTAAGCCGATTCGAGTGGAAAAGACTGTCTCTGTACCTCGTTACAATTCGTCCGATGCCGGCAGGTTTGTCGTTCATTTTCTTCACGATGGCAGCTTAAAGGTTTTTGTAACTAAATACTCGTTGGGACATCGAAAATATCCACTTTCTGGCAAGGAGGCGGAACTGGAGCCTGGCGTTCCACTAGAAATAATATGGGAATAGAAATTATAAATAATTCAGAGGTTTTGTAAAAATGTCTATTGTTTATACAGGAAGAAAAGCTCCTCTCGATGGGCGACGCAGGCTCACTCCCAAAGAATCGTCACAGCGTGCCAAGGCGATGGCTTGCGTCAGGTCGCCTCATAAAACAGAATGTCAGGGGCAGATTTATATCGGACTGTTTTATGATGGCAGTGGAAATAATCATGATTGGAAGCAGAAAGATCCGCTAGTCAATCCCAAGAACTTGACACAAAGGCAAAGAAACAAGCACAGCAATGTTGCCCGGCTTTGGGATGCACATCTTGATGAAGAAAAAAATGGATTCTTTCGTGCATATATGCCAGGTGTTGGTACGCCGTTCAAGGAGATTGGCGATACGGTCGAGGCATTAACTGATAATGCGGGTGGTGGCTTCGGTTACATGGGTGCCGATCGTATCAATTGGGGTATCACTTCATTGCTCAATGCAGTGCACCGTTATTTGACAGGTACACCTATGCTAGGTCGGGACGAGCAAAGGCTGCTGGTTAATTTGATGAGTTCGCAAATGCTGCTTGGGTTGGAAGGCGTGCAGCGTTGGACAATGCTGACGTCGCTTGAAGAAAAACTGGCGCGTGTCGTCAAAAATCATCAGCGCAAGCTCAAGCAAATCAACGTATCCATCTTCGGTTTTTCTCGTGGCGCGGCCGAAGCGCGCGCCAGCGCGCACTGGCTGCATCAGGTGTTCGAACGGGAAACCGGCGCATTTGAGCTGGCAGGCGTCCCCATACGCATAGGCTTCCTGGGAATTTTTGATACCGTCGCCGCCGTTGGCGTCGGTGACGTAACGCCGGTGACCTTCGGGCATATGGTCTGGGGAAATGGAACCCAGAGCATTCATCCCGTAGTTGAAGAGTGCACGCATTTCATCGCTTTGCATGAACAGCGCGCCAGTTTTCCGTTGGAATCGGCAACGGGACGGGGCAATGTTGGTTACCCCGGCATGCATTCTGACGTAGGTGGGGGATATTACCCTGGCGAGCAGGGCCGTTCCATGCCGGGCTGGGGGCCTTCGCCGCATCTGTCGCAGATTCCCTTGATCGACATGCATTTCGCCGCCCTGAAAGCCGGTGTGCCCTTGCGCACCCTGAATGAGATGAAAGAGGCCAGGCACAGTTTGCTATTGCTTTCCTTTGCCACCGACCCAAGACTGATCGCCTCCTATAACAACTGGCTGACCCATAACGGCATCAAGGGCGCAGACGTGAAGACCTTTACCGAGGCGCATACAAAACAATATCTGCGCTGGCGCGGCATGTTGCACGCGCAGGGAAAAACGCAATTGAAGAGCAAGCGCTTTTTCAAGGAGTCGGATAAGCCGGGCCAGAAAGACTTGCTGGAGGCCGACACCGATCTGGGGATATATTTGCGCTCCTGGCGCGAACGAAAGAAGGCCAACGCAACCGTGGCAGGGTGGCTCAATGAACGTGCCAAGAGTGTCTTGAATCGCGTCAGCCCGGCTGGCATGCTGTTTGTCGAAGACGGCAAAGACCCGTTAAGCGACTAGGAAGAGCGGTTTTTGAAAATCATGACGGAAGGCGCGCAGCCGCCGGCCGGCTGCGTCACGCTGTTTGAAGATTATGTGCACGATTCGCGCGCCGGCTTTCGCATCCTGGGCAAGCACGAACCGGTATGGCTGACCGGCGGCTATGGCCGCTTCCGCAACGTTTTCGTGCAAAGCGATGATTATTCGAACATGTCGAATATCGCCAATGAATCTTTGAAGGCCGTCAAAGCAGCAGGCGACGCGGCCGTGATCTACTTCCAGAAGCTGTATGGCTATACGGTCAGCACTTACCGGGCGGCGCGCAGAAAGGTTGCCGCGACCGCGAAGGCGGTGGCCGAGGCCGAAAAACGGCTGGAGCGGCAGGCGGTGGCAACGTACAGGGAAACGAGCCGGATGATCGTTGATGGCGCCACCCGCGCCGGTCACGAAGTGCATGATGCCGGGGTGGAGGCGGAAAAGAAATTGGACCGCGCAGTCAAGACCGCGAAAAACGCCATGCAGCAAGCCAGCCAGGAAGCCCGGCTTTACTATCAGGCCGAAAAAAAGGTCATCTTGAAATATGCGAAGGCAGAGGCCGAGTGGAAGGCGCAGCTGGAAAAGCGCTGGCGCGAGGAAGAGCGGGAAAAAGCGAAATAAGACCGCGCCAGGCACAACACCCTCGGCGACGGCAGATGCGCCGCCAAGGGGGAGGGGGCATCCGCTTAGCCATTGCCGGGCGGTTGCACGCCCAGCAGTTCTTCGATATGCGCGAGCGAATGGGGATCCTTGACCACCGTGCGCAGCCAGCTGTGCAAATCCTGGTCGGCCGCATTGGCGGCCTTGTCGGCAAAATAGGAGACGGGGCTGTGCGGCTCGCTGCGGCGGAAGAATTGCGCCACGGCGCGCAGTTGCTCGATCGCCTGCGCGCGCGTGGCGATGGCGCCGGGCGGGCCGGCCGGGACTGCAGGCAGGGCCGGCGCCATCGCGCTTTCTGCAATGGCCGTGCCGCCCGCCGCTGCGGCAGGCACGGCAGGCGCCGCGCCGGCACTGGCGGGCATCACGCGCAGCATCGCTTCGACGGCTTCGCGCGCCGTGGAGAAGGCCGGACTGTCGTTGCCCAGCCGGGCGTCGACGGCTCTTTCAAGCTTGCGCAGCGCTTCCAGGCAATCTTGCGCGTCGACGGCGAAGCTGGCGCAGAAGGCGGCCGAGTTGTTGCGCCGCGCCGCTTCCATATCGGACAACTTGACGCCCTCATGCTGTCTGGCGGAATCACCCGGGGCGGCCTGGCGCCGCGCCGTCTCGAAATCGATGGTGGAAAAGGCGCCGCCCGGGCCGCCCGTGACGGGCACCTCGCGCAGCAGCGCAGGAATGCGCGAGAGTATCCAGCTGAGGTTGCCAATGCGCTGCTCCTGGTCGCCATCTTCGGCTTCCGGGAACAGGCCCCGGTCCCAGAATTTTTCGCACAGCCCCGCCAGTACCAGCAAGCCTTCGGCCATGCCGCGCAAGTGGTGGCGCTTGGTTCCCGCTTCCGTCAGCCAGACGGCCAGGCGCAGATCCTTGCTGCTGCCGGCGAGCAAGCCGGCGCAGCTGCGCACGACGAAGTCCCAGTCGGCCTCTTTCAGGTCGGCGACCCATTCGCCCTGGTCGAGCGTGGGATCGTCGAACTTGCGCGCCAGGGTAATGGCGTCGAGTTCGGGCGAAAACGCCAGGTCCACGCCTGCCGGTTGTTCATTGCTAATTGGAAGTAATAATTGTTCGGCTGAAAACATGTGGTCCCCTGATGGATGATTATTGCGCCATGCGAAATTCAATGCGCCGGTTGCGGGCGCGCCCGTCCGCCGTGTCATTGCTGGCGATCGGCCGGTCGGAGCCCTGGCCCGACGCCGTCAGCAGGTCGCCGTGGATGCCTTTCGATGCCAGGTAGAATTTGACGGCCTCGGCCCGCGCCTGGCTCAGGCTCTGGTTACTGGCGCGCAAGCCCTGGTTATCGGTATGGCCGATGATTTCGACCTTGCGGCCGGCCAGCTTTTGCATGGCTGCCGCCATTTCATCGAGGATGGCGCGGCCCGATGGCGTCAAGGTGGCTTTGCCGCTTTCAAACTCGATGGTGCGGTTGGCCAGGGTGGTGTCGAGCACGCCTTGCTCGCTGGCCGACACGCGCAGGCCATTGTTGACGCTGTAGGTGGGATTGAGGCTGGTGGCGATGTCGCTGGCGATTTTTTGCCGCTGCGCCTCGTTGGCCACTTCGCCGCGCACGCTGACGACGCTGCCGTCGATTTTCAGCTGGCCGCGGCTGATCTGCTTGAGGTTGGGCGACAGCAGCTTTTGCACATAGGCGTTCCAGTTGGCAGGCAGCACCACCTGGCCGACGGCGATCTGGTCGACCACCTTGTCGGCGCCGTACAGTTCGCGCAGGCGCGCCAGCACGGCGGCCTTGCTCGCTTCGTCAGGCACGGTGCCAGCGGCCAGCACCTGGCCTGGTTGCGGCGTGGCGGCCGTGGGTACCGAGATGGGCGCTTGCGCTGAAGCGGACATGGCGGCCAGCGCCATGCCGAGGAAGAGAACGATCCGGGATACGCGCATGGTCAGGTTCCGATAAAGGCGGCGCGCAGGGAATCGTGCGCCGATTTGAGCGAGAGGTTGGCTTGCGCCAGATAGGTCGACACTTTCTTGATCGCGTAGTCGTTGCCGACGTGTTCCTCGACCCACTCCAGGTCGTCGAACGCGATATGGTGTTCCAGTGCCGCTTGCGGGTTCATCAGTACATGCAGGGTCTGCGCCGACGCGCCGGAAAATCCCAGCACCAGCGTCTGCCGGCCGCGCAGCCGCGTGATGAACAGCGCCAGCTCGAAGTCGGCACGCGCCAGGAACGGCGTGATCAGGTGCATCCAGAAAGCCGCCACCATGTTGCGGTACAGCGGGTCGGCCGGCAGCGGCAATTCGAGACTTTTCTCCAGCCGGCTGGAACTGCTGGCCATTACCGGCTGCAGCAGCAGGCCCAGTGCCAGCAGCACCTGCCGCACCGTCCCTGTGAACCCGGTGGGCGCCAGCAGCGCGTCGAGTTCGCCCACGGTCTGCATGTCGAGGAAATCGTTGAAGGTGGCTTCATAGGCGGCGGCACGCAGGTCGAGGTCGATGCTGGCATGGCTGGCCGCGTGCAGCGCGTTGCCCGCATCGGGGCCGCGCATGTCGTTGCTGAGCGCCTCGCAACGGTTCCACAGGCGCGACAGCACCAGCGGACTGTTGGCGACAAACGCGGCCGGCTGGTCCACTTCCATGGTGCTCATCATCAGGAAGGGGAAACGGCGCGACGACGCATCGCTGCTGGCGGCGATATGGCCGGCGATGGCGCGTCCCCTGCGCGGGCCGATGAAGGCGAAATGCATGGGCGGCAACGCATCGTAGGTCAGCTTCCAGCGCGCGTCGGCGCTGAGCAGGTCCATCGCCTGCGCCAGCCAGTCGTCGAGGATCTTCAACAGGGCCGGGTTGTCGCTGGCCTTGACGAAGTCGCCGCGGCTGGGCAGCTTGCCGAAATAGCCGATCGGGGTGGCGGTGGTGCGGCTCATGGCGCGACGGCGGCGCTGGCCGCATTGCCGGTGGCGGTGGGGGCGGCGCCAGGCGCATTCACGGCCGGTACGCTCTGGGCCACGACTTCCGGCAGCTTCAGGCCGCGGAAGCCCGCGGCGCCCGAGGCGGTGGCCGGTGCCGCGGGCGGCGCCGGCGTGGCGACGATCTTCAGGTTGGCCGCCACGCTCACGCCGCTGTTTTCCCAGCTCAATTCGAATACGCCGCCATCCTTGCGCTTGCGCTTGGCCGAATCGATCATTTTCTTCAGGCCGAAATGGCCGGGCTCGTTGAGCAACACGACCGTGCGGCCCTCCGGCGTGATGGCGCTGATGCGTGCGCCTGGCGTGCCTTGCGGATTCGGCCAGACCATATGGATCCACGGCTGCGGCTGGCCGCGCCAGCGCAGCGCCTGGCCATCGATCTCGATCGTGTACTCGGTGGCGCCGGTGGCAGCCAGCGCCTGCAGGTCGAAACGGGTTTGCGCTTCGCCGGCGCCGGCCGCCGTGGCCACGCCGTTGGCGCTGAGCGGAGCGATCCAGCCGGGGAAGCTGGCGACCACCGACGGCGCCAGGCCGATGCCCATGTTGGCCCAGGTCTTGGCGCTGAGTGAATCGCCGCGGCGCACCACCAGCGGGCCGATGGTGGTATTGAAGAACTTGGCGATGCTGCCTTCCGGTCCGAATACCTGGCCGATGTCGGCATTGCTGGCCTCGCTACCCGAGGCGGGCGCGAACGGATACTTGGGCGCCAGGGTTTTCTGGAACGGTTCGAGCACCTGCGCCAGCCAGACCTTGTTGATTTCCGTTTCGGTCGGCTTGATGATGACGGCGAACGTCTGCATCAGCGGACGCACCAGCAGCGGCCGGATCGCCTGCTTTTGCGCATCGGTCATGCCGGTCAGCATCTGTTCATCCACGTATTTGAGCGCATCGGCCAGTTCCGAGCCGGTGCCGTCCAGCGTCTGCTGCATGAACTGCTTGGCGCCGGGACCCGTATCGCCCTGGTTCTTGATCTGGTTGAAGCGGGCGCGCAGCTTCGATAGCGCTTCCATGTAGCCGCGCATCAGCGAAGCGTCCTTGTCCTTGGTAACCACCAGGCGGGCCACGCCGGAGAATTCGCGGCCCACCGGCCCCATCGGCAAGGCGCCGGCGGCGGGCGCGCCGCTGCCGATGTTGACGTTGATGCCGGAGGGTTTCTGGCGCAGGATGGTTTCCTTGAACCAGCCCATCACGCCGCGCTGGGCGCGCTGCAAGCCCTGGCCCAGCAGTGACGGGTTGTCCCACGAGGTTTCCTTGTACACGGTTTCGATCAGCTTGTTGATCGGCGAGGTTTGCGGATCGCCGAGCCGGTTCATGGCCGCCGCCGCATTGTCGAAGCCGTTCAACTCGCGGATGCTGACGCCCTGGATGAATTTCTGCCATTCCTTGGCGTAGTCCGTCTTGTACAGTTCGACCAGCGCTTTCTGGATCTGCTCCGGGCTGCCTTCCAGCGTCAGGTCGTCCTTCGACGCCGTTTTCAGCACCCAGTCGGCGCTTTGCAGTTCGCGGTTGGCCGCCTCCTGGAACGCTTGCTGGATGAATTGTTCCCATGCGTCGCGCGTGAAGGTGCCGGGAATGGCGTAGCTGCCCAGCACCAGTTCCTTGTCCTGCTCGCCGACGATGCGCGCCACCGTCATCGAGGCGAAGCGCGTGGCGGCGCGTGCCTTGACGTCGGCGTACACGCGTTCGCGCGCCGGCATGCCCCGCACCACGCGGCGCAGGCTGTCGCGCGACTGGTCGACCAGCGCCAGCTTGCTGTCGATCTGCGGCCAGGACGGGTCGTTGATCTGGGTGAGGTAAAACGAAATCATGCGTTCGGCGCTGCGTATCATCTGTTCGCGCGGCATGCTGCCGCGGTTGCTGTCGAGCCAGACTCTCCAGAAGCGGGTCAGCTGGTCATTCAAGTGGCTCGCTTCGGCGCGCGACTTGTCGCTCAGCATCAGATAGGTTTTCAGGGCGTTATAGGCGTCTTCCACATTCGCCGGCGAGGCATCCTTGAACTGCTGCGCGCCGAGGTTGACGGCGGCGGCCGTGGCTGGCGGCGCGGCGGCCGGGGCGCTGGCCAGGGCCGCCGTCGGCGTGGCGGCTACCGGTGCCGCCAGGGTGCCGGCCGGCGCGGGCAGGGTGGCGGCCGCGCTGGCCGACACCGCGCCCGACTGCGGCGTGCTGGCCATCGGCTGCAAGCGGCTGGCGCCGGCATTGACCTCGGCCAGGAAGGCTTCCAGCGATTGCGACACCGGTGCCAGCATCACTTCACGCACGCCCGAAAAATACTCTTCGCGCAGTTTGCGTTCCAGCAGGTCCCCCTGGTACAGGCCCAGGCCCAGCGAGACAGGCCGGCTGTTGCGGTAGGAATCGAGCTGCTCGATCCGGTCCTGCATGATTTCCAGCGCTTCGAAACGCGATTGCAGGTCGAGCCGCTTGTCCTGCACCTTGATCGCCTGATCCAGGTCGGCCTGCACGTTGGCCACGAGCTGGCGGTTGGCCATGTAAGACCAGCTCCAGCCGGCCAGCGCCAGGCCCACCAGCGCGGTGGCGGCAAAGAAAGTGGCGTAGCGCACGCGGGTCTTGGCCGGACTGGCGTACTGGGCGACCAGTTCCTTGTCGGCGAAGATCACCTTGCGGAACAGATTGAGCAGGAAATAGCCGTGCTGGTCCTGTACCGCGTTCTGTTGCTGCGGCTGCAATTTCAAATCGAAGCGCTGCGCCACCCGTTCCGACGAGGCCGATACCGACATGCCTTCCTGCAGCGCGCTGGTGAAATAGAAGCCGCGCATGACGGGCTTGAACTGGAACGGGTTTTCCTCGAACAGGGTAGCGATGAAGGCGCGCAGCGACCCCTTGATCGCGCTGAACTCGAGCGGGAAGGTAAACACGCCCGGCGGCATGCGTTCCTGCTGCTGCAGCGCCATGCTGGCCAGGCTCAGCTCTTTCAAGCCGTCATACAGTTCGTCGAAACGCTGGTCGAACTGCTCCAGCACGTCCTGCCTGGAACTGGTCTGGCTGTAGGGCAGGGTGGCGCCCCATACCCGGTCGCGTTCGCCCCGTTCCGTGTCCTGGAAAAATTCGTTAAAACCGGTAATCAGGTCGGCCTTGGTGAACACCACGTAGACGGGCGCGTGCACTTCCAGTTTTTCCGTCAGCTCCTGCACCCGCTGGCGCAGGTTCTTGGCCAGGTTGATGGCGAATTCGGGCCGGCTGCCGGTCAGTTCGGCAATGCTGACGGCGATGATGATGCCGTTGATCGGCGCGCGCTTGCGGTGTTTTTTCAGCAGCGCCAGGAAGCCGAACCATTCGGCACGGTCTTCGTCGTTGACGGAATAACGGCCAGCCGTGTCGAGCAGGATGCCGTCGGTGGTGAAGAACCAGTCGCAATTGCGGGTGCCGCCGATGCCTTGCACGATCTTGCTGTCGGCAAAAGGAAACTGCAGGCCGGAATTGGCGATCGCCGTGCTCTTGCCGGCCGCCGGATTGCCGATGACCATATACCAGGGCAACTCGTACAGGGCGGCGTCGCCCGACAGCTGGCCCAGTTTGGACGTCTTGATGGTGCCGATCGCTTCGAGCATGCGTTTGCGGATGGCTTCGGTTTCCTCGCGCTGCGTGGGCCCCGCCTTGGGTACCGCGCCGGCCGTCTGCTGTTCCAGCATGCCGCCGAAGCTGGCGGCGTCGCGCTGGCGGCGCCTGCGCTGCAGCCACCATACCGCGCTGGCGACCAGCAGGACCAGCGCCAGCGGCGGCACGATCCATACCAGCGGCCATTCAAAGATGACGGCGCAACTGACCAGCAGCGCGGCCAGCGCCAAGAAGCCGATGGCGAACAGGCTGAAACGGGTAGTAATGGAATGCCAGAATCGTTGCATCATAGTATGAGGGGCGAGAGGTTGATAGGCATGGTGGAGGAAGGGGTCATGTCGCGGCGAGGGATTCAGGGGCAAGGGCTTTTGGGCCCACCACCACGGCGGCCCGGTGGAAGGCGTCGAGGTTGCTCAGGCATAGCACCTGGCTGGCATTCTCGCCCGCCTCGTGCCGCGCCAGCACCAGCGCCGCCAGGGTGGCTACATGGCCACTCTGGCCGCAGGCCGCCGCCACGCTGAGTACATCGTTGCTGAGATCGATATCGGGCAGCAGCGTGCCGGCATTGTTCATCAGTTCGATCATGCGGCTGGAGCGCTGGTCGGCATCGGCGTAGAGCCGCGTGATCGCGTCCGGGGCGACAGACGCCGCCGACATCGCCTTGCCGCCCAGCTCGGCCAGCAAGGTGGCATCGCCATGGCCGCGGCCATCCGCCGACTGGCCGCGCACGGCCATGCTGGCATGGTGCAGCAGTACCGGCGTGTCCGCCTGCAGCGCCGCCGCCTGGGCCGCATCGGCCAGCAGCAGGCCGGCCGCGCCTTCGCCGGGAATCTGCCCGCCCGGCTGGCCGGTATTGAACAGCAGCCCGCGCGAGGTCCAGTCATGCACGGTCAGCTCGCCGATATGTGAACCGCAGGCCAGCACGATGGCCAGGCACGGCAGCTCCTGCAAGGCCGCCTGCGCGGCCAGCTGTTCGATCAGCGCCAGCGGCCCGCTGTCGCCGGCCAGGTGCACGCTGAGCTTGTCGGCAGGCCAGCCTTGCTGTTGCGCCTGCCCGTGCAGCCAGGCGGCGCCCGTGTCGCGCTGCGGCTTGTTCCAATCGGTCGGCAACAGCAGATGCAGTTGCAGGGTCGGCAACGGCAGCGCGGCGCGCGATCCCGGTTGTGCCGCCTGGTAGTCGTCGAGCTGCGCGTGCATCGCCGCTTCCTGCATCAGTTCGGTCAATACCTCGGCGCCCAGCGCCAGTGCGCGCAAGTGTTCGGCATCGAAATGCGGTGCTGCGCCCGGCGCCGTATCGGCCGGACGGGTCTGTAGCCAGTCGTCCAGCAGGGCTTTCTGGCCATGTTCATCGAGGTCCGCCACGCGGGCGCTCATCACCGGGTAGCCTTGCGCGTCGGTCAGTTCCGGATCGAGTTCGGGACGCTGCTGCTTGTCCAGCAGCGCGGCCGCCAGTTCCGGCGCCGAGGCGCCGCCCGGCATGCGCAGTGCGGCGGCGGCCAGGTGCAGCGGCGCGCGCGGCGCAGGGTCATTGCCGGGCGCCCCGGCGTCGCCGTCGGCGGCGTCAACCAGCGCCGGCACCGCAGCCGGCGCGGCCAGCCTCGTTACCAGTTTCTTGCCCAGCCACCAGCTGATGAGCAGCGCCAGCGGCAATGCCAGCATGCTGCCGGCCAGGTCGCCCGTCGATGGCATGCGCGTGCTGGTGCGCCAGTACCAGATCGCGCCGCCCCAGCATAAGGCGAACACGGCCAGTATCAGCAGGCTGCGCCGCAGCCACGGGCGCATCAGTGCGCTCCCTTGCAGTGGCGACCGGAGGTCATAGCTGATCCGTGGTGGCTTGCTGGCTGGCGATCAGCACCGCGCCACAACTGGTCTTGTCGCCCTGGCGGGCCACCGGCTTGCCATCGACGATCCAGCTGGCGTCGCCGCTGACGATGGGACAGATGCCATGGCCTGGCCGCGGGCACGACACCTTGTCGCCTACGCGCGCGATGCCGATGCCGCCGCTGTCCGTCACCGCCGAGGCCTCCAGCACGCTGCCGCCATGCGATGTCTTGTCGCCCAATCTGATTACGGGACCAGCCATGTGTGCTCCTTCCAGTCATCGTTGCTTTTTCATTACACCAGGCACGCGCAGTTCGGTGTGGCCGAAGTCCATCATTTTCCAGCGGCCACCCCACGTCATGCCGACCGATTCGGCCACTTCGCCATACAGCTGATAGCCGCGCATGGCCCACGGATCTTTCTCTGATATCACCAGCTTGCCGTCGCGCAAAAAGGCGCAATCGGCGGCCAGGCCATACTGATGCCAGCTCTGGAACGCGGCCGCATTGGTGACATTGCTGCCCATGCCGGCCAACATGTTTTGCCGTTCCGGACTGCGGTAACCTTCCAGGATGGCCATGTCGTAGCCATGTTTTTCCTTCATGATCTTGAACACCAGCAGCAGCCTTTGCGCGTATTCGGCATTGAGCAGCGTCCAGTTGCGGCTGGCCGATACCAGCATCGGCCGCACTTGCTGCACTTCCTCGGTGGCAAACACCAGCGGCGGCAGATCCACCGGCGGCACCAGCTGTTCCCCTTGCAGCAGGGCCGACACTTGCGTATTCATTTCGCGCGTCGAGACCTCGTAGCCGCCCAACACGTTCTTGCTGCCTGCCAGCAAGGCGATCGCCGGTGGCAGGCACATCACTGCCGCACCGCCCAGAAACAGCAGGTAATGGCGGCGCACGAACGCCGCGCTGCCGAGCAAGGTGCTGGCGCCGCCACGGCGCAGCGTGTCCAGTCCGGCGTTCCTGCGCCGGGCCAGCCGCTCGAGCCGCGCCCCGATGCCCCGTTCGGCCGTCGCCAGCGCCCGCATCACCAGTTCGCGGCCGGATGGAAACAGCACGAGCCAGCTGATCAGGCATGCGAGTAAAAAATAGAGTGCCACCGCCAGTAGAAACACGCCCACCCCGTTCCAAAAAAGGCGCCAGGCATGGGCAGTTGAATGCCGCTGTGCCAGCGTTTGCGCTAATATTGCCGCTGAGTATATCTTACTAACTTGCTAATTACGGGGGCTTAGTTTCAATTGTGCGCCGGGTGCACACTGTTGATTTCCTAACATGCGTCACGCTTTTTTTTATTGTCGTAAGGTATTGCAAATATTGACAGGAGTTAAGATTTTGCCAAGCAATGACGACAGCCCGCGGCCATCGACACGGCCCAGCTTATTGACGCCCGCGCAACAGGCCGAGGCGGACCGTAGCCGTATCCTCAACCATCTCGAAGGCGGCAAGCGGCCTGCGCCCGTGCCGCTTGGCGGCAGGCGCGCCAGCCGGTGGCCGGTCTGGGGTGGCATGCTGGCCGGCGCCTTGCTGTTGCTGGCCACCGGCGCCTGGCTGGGGCAACGCGAGACGGCGGCGGTGGAGGACCCGGTGTTGCGCAGCACGGCGCCAGCAGCGGAAACCCCGGCCGCGGCCACCGCTCCCGTCACCGCCGCGGCCAGCATACGCGAAGAGGAACAGCCGGCGCCGCCGCGGCAGAGCTTGAGCGAAATGCTGGGCGCCGACCTGCCAGCTCCCGTCCCGGCGCCGGTGCCCGGTCCCAGGGATGTGCTGAGCAAGGCACTGGAAAGCCCGCAGAAGAGTGCGCCCAAGCCGGCGCGCACGCCGCAGAAAAAACCGCCAGCCAAACCGCTCAATCCCGCTGATAAGGCCAAACCCGCCGCCACGCCGGAACAGGAAAGCGACGTAGCCCTCCTGGCCGCGCTGGTGTCGCATGCCCAGGCTGGCACGCCGCCCAAAAAAGCGCCGTCCAGCCTGCAAGCCCAGTTACAGCAATGCAGCAAGTTGAAACCGGCCGCCGCCGATAGCTGCCGGCAGAGAACTTGCGCCGGCCGTACCGGCAAGCCGCTATGCAAGGCCGCCAGGGCTGCGTCGAAAGGCGCGCAATGAGCGCAGCGCAGCTGGACCAGGTGGGCGCCGCGCTGGGAGCGTTCTCCAGCATCACGCGCTTGTACGAAATCAAGTTTGAAGGCGACAGCGCGCAGGATGCGGCCCCGCTGCTGGTGGAAGCGTTCGCCTGCGACGAGCAATTGCAGACGCCCGGCGCGCGCGATGTCATCGTGCTGTCGACCAGCGCGCAGCTGGCGCTGGCACCCATGCTGGGCAAGCTGGCCACGCTGCAAGTGAGCTTGTTTGATGGCAGCCGCGCCAGCTTCAGCGGTCATGTCAGCGAGGCGGCCATGCTGGGCAGCATGGGCGGCCTGGCGCGCTACCGGCTGCGCCTGACGCCCTGGTTGTGGCGGCTGGGCCAGGTGCGTAACAGCAGAGTCTGGCAAGACAAGAGCGTGATCGAGATCGTCGAGTCCGTGTTCCAGTCCTACGCGCCGGCGGCGCGGTGGCGCTGGAGCGATGACACGCGTCCGTTCATGGATGGCGTCGCTGCGCGCAGCTATTGCTGCCAGTACCGCGAGTCGGACCTCGATTTCGTCAGCCGCCTGCTGACCGAAGAAGGGCTGGCGTGGCGCTTCGAGGAACAGGACGGCGGCCATTGCCTGGTGCTGTTTGCCGACAGCAGCAGCGACAGCGCGGTGCCGGAAGACGCGTCCAGCGCGGCCGGCGGCGGCATCCGCTTTCATGGCGCGCGCGCCGGCGAGCAGGGCGACACGCTGCAGGCGTTCACCACGGCGCGTTCGCTGAACACGGCGCTGGCGACCGTGCTCAGTTATGACTACAAGGCCAAGCAGGCGGTCACGGCCAGCGTGCCGACCCGGACGGCGGTGGGCGGCCAACATGTGCCGTTGCTGGAAAGCTACGATACGCCGGGCCAGTATTACTATGCCGACTCAGCCCAGGCCAGCCGCTACGCGCTGTTGCGGATGCAATCGATCGAAGCGCGCAGCGAGCGCTGCGTTGCCCGTTCGACGGTGCGCACCTTGCGCGCCGGCACGCGCTTCAGCCTGACGCAGGGACCGCTGCAGGCGGCGGGCGGCGACGCGCCGGCCCCCGCTTATACGGTGCTGCGCGTTTGCAGCGTGGGCGTCAACAACCTGCCGGCGCCGGCCAGGCAAGGTCTGGCCGAACTGTTCGGGCCGATCCCGGAACTGCTGCAGGAAAGCCTGGGCACGCTGAACCTGGGCCCGCGCCACATCGAACATTTCGAGCAGGTGATCGCCCAGGCGGTGGCCAGCGGCTACGCCAATCATCTGGAAGCGATTCCCGCCGCTACGCCGTGGCGCCCGGTGCTGGGTGAGAACGGATTGCGCCAGCATCCGAAACCGACCGCCTTCGGCAGCCAGAGCGCCATCGTCGTGGGAGCCGATGGCAATGACGCGGCCAGCGGCGCCGATGAAATATATTGCGACAGCCTGGGCCGGGTGCGCATCCGCTTTCACTGGCAGCAGGAGACTGGCGCAACTTGCTGGGTGCGGGTCGCGCAGCGCGCGGCCGGCGGCGGCATGGGCAGCCAGTTCCTGCCGCGCATCGGCCAGGAAGTGCTGGTGCAGTTCCTGGAAAACGATATCGACCGGCCCATCATCGTCGGCGCGCTGTACAACGGCCAGGGCGAGGGTGGCGGTGCGCCCACGCCGGGCGGCGCCGCCGCTGCCCAGGCCGACACAGACAAACTGTTCGCGCCAGCCCACGACCATGGCGTCACGGCCCAGGGCAACTTGGCGGGCGGCAATAGCCCGCTGTGGCATGGCGCCGCCGGGGCCAGCGCGGCGCACCGCAATGCCAGCGCGCAATGGGGCATCCGCAGCAAGGAGTTCGGCAAGGCGGGCAGCATGGCCGGCTACAACCAGCTGCTGTTCGACGACACCGACAGCCAGGGCCGGGTGCAGCTGAAAAGCAGCCATGCGGCCAGCGAACTGAGCCTGGGCCATCTGATCCACGCGGCCGACAATTACCGCGGCAGCCTGCGCGGCGCCGGCGCCGAGCTGCGTACGGACGCGTATGGTGCGGTGCGGGCGGGCGCAGGCCTGCTGGTATCCAGTTATGTACTCAACCATGGCGCCGGCGCGCGCGACCCGGCCGGCGACAATGCGCCCGGCATGGCGCTGCTCAAGCAGGCCGCCAAGCTGGGCGAGACCTTCAGCGCGGCGGCCGTCACGCACCAGGGCGTGGCCTATGCGGCGCACCTGGGGGCGACGGCGCCCGGCAGCAGTACGCTCGATGCGAAGGCCGCGCCGTTGCCGGCTTTCCTGACTACTGCCTCGGGCATGCTGAGCCGCGACAGCGTGGCGGCCGCCAAGAACGATGCAGCCGGCAAGCCCGTCGCGCCGGCCGACGACAAGCTGCCGCACAGCAGCGACGCCATCATCGCCGTGGCGGCCAAGGGGGGCCTGGGCGTGGTGGCTGGCCAGGATATGCAATTGTCGAATGGCGAAACGGTAACAGTGATGAGCGGGCTCGATACGCAGTTCGCCGGCGGCGGCAAGTGGCGATTGCACACGGGCCAGGCGATCGGTCTGCTGGGCGGCGTGGTCAAGCCGGGTGAGGGCGAGCTGGGCATGCAGCTGGTGGCGGCCAGCCAGCCCATCGAGGTGCAAGCCCAGTCCGACGAGATCAAGGTGCAGGCGCGCGAAGAGGTCAATGTCGTCAGCGCCAACGCGCATATCGACTGGGCGGCGGCAAAAAGCATCCGCCTGTCCACGGCGGGCGGCGCCAACATCACCATCGAGGGCGGCAATATCACGATCCAGTGCCCCGGGAAGATCACGGTGTTTGCAGGCAAGAAAAGTTTTCTGGGGCCGACAGGACTCGGTTATCCATTGCCCCGCCTGCCGCGTTCCGAACTGGCGTTGCGGCCGTTGAAATTCTTGCTGCGCCTGGCCGACACGCCGGGGCTGAAAGGCCATGCGCTGGCGCACACGCCGTGGAAGATCACCCATGGCGCGCAGCCCGACGGCATGGATTTCATCGACGACGACAAGCTGGTGGCGCAGGGCAAGACCGATGCATCGGGGAATATCAAGCTCAGCGATGCGGAGGAAGAAAAGCTTGCCGCCGTCTATGCGAGCAATCCGGACCATACCTGGATCGTGTATCCGGGCCACAGCGTGCGGCTGAACGTGGAAACCGAATCGCCCGACTGGACCGACAAGGAAAAGCTGTTCCATGCGATGCAGGCGGCGGATTTCAGCGCCGGGCGCTATGCCACCATCTTCGAGGCGGCAGCCGCGCCGCAGGCGCGCTATGCGAAAGAAGCGCTGGCCTCGCTTACCCTGAAAAACATCCTGCCGAAGGTGAAAGTCTGATGCTGACGTTTTCCTTCCATGCAAGCCAACCGGCGACACACTGCGACATGCGTCATGACAAATAAAAATATCTCCCAGCTGACGGGCAAGGACGGTACGCCGAGCGCGCCGGCCACGTCGGCGCCTGGCTGTTTCGTGCACGATGGCGAAGAACTGCCGAATTTCCCCGAGCAAAAGTGGGGCAGCATCTTTTCTGAACAGCAAAAGGGCAACCAGGTCGAATTCTATGTCACCGGCGAAGAGTATTTCACGGCAGTGGCGAAAGCGATCGAAGGCGCCAAGAAATCGATTTTTATTACGGGCTGGCAAGTCAATTTCGATGTCGAACTGACGGCGGGCAAGACCTTGTTCGAATGCCTGGAAACGGCGATAAGCAATCGCCACCATCCGAAAGTGTATGTGATGCCGTGGCTGTCTCCCAAGGTCGGGGTCGATACGGGCGACTTCGAAACCGTGCTGGCGATCTTCCAGCTCAATGCAGGCGTCGGCGGCCCCGCCAAGGCGTTCGCCTTGCCGGCGATCGCCCAGAGCGACATGGAAGGCATGCTGGGCATCGGCTTTTCCCATCACCAGAAACTCGTGGTGATCGACAATGAGCGCGCGTTTGTCGGCGGCATCGACCTTGCCTACGGCCGCCGCGACAACGGCAAGTTCGCCCTCAGCCACGGCACGCGCAAGGGCAACGAGGTGTACAACACCTGCATCCCGGCCATCGAGCCGATGAACCATGAAGCGCAAACGGCCTACCTGACGCGCGCCGAACTGCTGGCCGGCTGCATCGGCGGAAAAGTCGGTGGCGCGGCCACGTTTGCCACCTCGGCCACGATCAGGCCGATCGCCGTCGCGCTCGACGTGGTGCAGGACGCCAAGGACGGCATCGCGCGGATATCGAGGAATATTTCCGCCAAATGGGATGCGATCGACCTGATGCCCGACTTTATCGGCAAGCTGCAAGACATACCGATCGATGTTGCGCAGGATATATCGCGCTGGGCTTACGGCCAGCTCGACAAAGGCTTGCGCGACAAGGTCGATGCCGTGCGCACCACGGGCAGCGCGCATGTGATTGACGGTGGCACGGCGCTGATGTCCTGGCTGAACGCCGGCTCGCTGAACAAGCTGCCGCCCGAATTGCGCAGCGGCACGGTCAAGCTGATCGAGACCTTCGTGATCGGCGTCCTCACTTATCTGTCGACCTTGGCCGACGCGCGTCCCACGCGCTATGAAAACCTGAAAAAATTGCGCAAGATCATGCCGACCGGGGCCAAGACCTTCGCCGCCACGCAGCCGCGCATGCCATGGCACGATGTGCATGCGGCCATCGTCGGGCCGTCGGTCAGCGACTTGAGCCGCAATTTCATCGAGCGCTGGAACGGCATTGCCCAGCGATATGAAAAATCGTACCAGGCCAGCATGCCGCCTTCGCTGATCAAGATGTTCCAGGCGCTGGGCATGTCCGGCACGCCCAGGCTGGTCTTGCAGCGCATCGCCGCCGCGCCGCCGCCCAAAACGCCTGCGAAGCCGGCGGGAGATGCTTGGGTGCAAGTGTTGCGCAGCGCGCCGATGAGGTTGCTCAATGACGAGCTGGCCGCACATGCGCGCGGCAGCAAACCCGCGGCCAGGCCGGAATGGCCGCAGAACAACTGTCTGAAGGCGATGTTGACGGCAATTAATGGGGCGCAGAAGTTCATCTACATCGAAGGCCAGTTTTTCCAGTCGGAATATGGCAGCGATGCGAGCAAGACCAGGCCGCTGTCCGGTCCGATGGCGGCGCTGCTCGACATCAGCAAGTCGCCGGCCTATGAAAAGTATGCGCGGCAGCTCGGCGTGTATGGCGTGCCGCCGGCAGACATGATCGACAAGCTGATCTGGTCGCAGATCGACGATGTCAAGGCCGACATTACCGGTGGCGGCAGCGATTTCATGGCCGATCTGTTCAATGTGATGAGCAACTACGCCGATATCACCTCAACCCGCATGATGGGCAAGGAAGAGCCAGGCATTCTCAATCCGATCGGCCTGGCATTGTCGCAGCGCATCGAGCGGGCCATCAACGATGGCTTGCCCTTCCATGTCTACATGGTGCTGCCGGTGCATCCGGAAGGCACGCTCGACACCCTCAATATCATGACGCAGCTGCATTTGACGATGCAGTCGCTGGTGTTCGGCAAGGATAGCCTGGTCAACCGGATCCGGCGCGCCATCCTGGTGCGGGATCTGCGCAAGAGCAAAAAACTGGGGGCGGAAGAGGCCAGGAAAACCGTTGCCGGCTACGCGCCGGACCGGCTGGCCGAACTGGCCGGCGACAAGTGGACCAGCTACCTGACCTTGCTCAACTTGCGTTCCTGGGAAACCCTGGGCACGCGTCACGTGACGGAGCAGATTTATGTGCACTCCAAGCTGTTGATCGCCGACGACAGGGTGGCGATCCTGGGCAGCGCCAATATCAACGACCGCAGCCAGCTGGGCGGGCGCGATTCGGAACTGGCGGTCGTCGTCAGGGATGACAATCAGACCGATGTCGAGCTCGATGGTGTCGATAGCGACAAGGTCAGCGTCAACGTGCATGACTTGCGGGTGCGCCTGTGGAAAAAACTGTTCGGCCTGACCGATGGCGCCACCCCGGCCAAGGGCTTGATCAAGCACCTGTTGCGTCCGGCGGCTCCGGACACCTGGGAGGCGATTCAAAAATTGGCGCTGGCCAATGCGGAAGCGTATGCCAAGGCCTTCGCTTTCCTGGCCCGTCCAAGCGGCAAGCCCAGTTCGATCTGGCCCACCTGGAATGCCAGGACGCGCAGCCTGGAGCACCACATGCCGTTCCACGAGCGCTTCTGGCGCGATGCCGATATCTTGCGCGACAAATCGCATTCCTGGGAGGCGCAAACGCGCGCGCCCGAATCGGCGCCGGTGGGTGTCGAGGGATTTATCGTGGCCTTGCCGGTCACCTGGACGGCCGGCGAAAACAATATTTCAGGCATGAATCTGACCCTGCTGGCCCATCAGGAGAAGAAACCGCCGCGCGATGCAGACCATCCATTGCCGCAAGAAACCTACGCCCAGGTTGAATCAGGCAAGCGCCCGCCAGCCGGGCAGGGCGAAAGCTCGGCCTGAAGAACAGTGTTTTTTTTGATTGGTAGCCATGATGATAGTTTGTCTTCCGCGTTTTGCCGCATGCCATCTCGCCACTCTCCTGCTGTTTGCCGGTGCGTATGGCGAGGGCATGGCTGCCAACCAGGCCGATCCGGCGGCGCCATCGCGCAAGCCCACGGCGCAGGAACTGATGCAGGCGACCGCGCCCGGGTACGCGACGCCGGCCGGCATGGCGCGCGAGTGCCTGGGGCGGCTGGTGTTCGACGTGCATGCACCGGTACAGTGGCCGACCCGCTACAAGGACGCGTCCGACACGGGCATCTTTTACCGGTCTTTCAGCGAAGACGTATTTCACCAGGGTGATGAGATACAGGTTGGAAATGTCCGCATCGGCGTGCTGGGGCCGCTAGACAAGGAAGATATGGCCGCCTTGCGGGAAGCCATGCCGCAACCCAGGATCGACCGCCTGCAGGCGCTGCTCAAGGACGATGAGGCGGAACTGGCCGCATTGAAAGGCCAGCCCGCCAACGCGAAGACCCGCCAGGCGAGCTATCTGGCGCAAAAGGCGCTCACCGGCCGGCAGGCGCAGATCAAGGAACTGCAAAGCAACTACCAGACATTTGATTCCGGCCTGCCCGACAGTGACGGTTACCGCAGCAGCGAAGGTTCGGGAACGGCTAACCCCACCCGCTATTCCATCTATCGCAGCCACCTGCAGCGCGGCGAGTATGTGTATGTGTTTGAATCCATGCAAGAAATTCGCGACAACAATAGCGAGGCGGCGCATGGCCAGCAGTTCATCCGCTTCCTGAAAAGCTTCCGCCCGCGCGCCGCCAATGAAGTGCCGAAAGAGCTGGGCCTGTGCATTCCGCATGGTTTTATCGCTGACGATGGCAAGACGGTCAGCGCTATCAAGCAGTCCTTGCGCTGGCCCGACGCGCCCGGCGTGTTATATACGATCAGCACCGGCAACGTCGATCCGCGCGCCTTGAAGGTGCCGCTGGTCCAGGCGGCCGCCACCGGCGGCATCGGCCAGTTCGGCAGCCGCGGCGAGCAGGAGGCCAAGCCTTTCATTGTCGAACGCATCGCGCCCCGTAGCGTCCGCATCGGCGCGCTGACGGCGCAGCAGGGCGGCGTGGCGCTGAAAGTGGAGCGGCCAGGCAGCGCGCCGTTTGAAACCTATACGGTATTCACCGGTTACGCGGGATGGCTGGGCACGGCGGTGCTGCCCTACATCCTGATCGAACTAGGCAGCCGCAGCATGGAGCAGGCACCGGAACTGAAGCAGAATCCGCCGCCTTTCAAGAGCAGCTACGCGCGCCTGGAAACCTTGTTGAAGAGTACGCATTTGCGGCCCACCGAACCGGCCATGCCGGAGTTGCGCGGTCTGAGCGGCACGCAATGATTGCTGAGCCGAAATTTCAATCGAAACACTCTTGCTATAAAAAAATTTCTAGGGTGTAATGGCTTCGATAAAAATGCTTATTTACTAATTTTATGCGGGAAGCCGCGTGATGGAGTTCCGGATGTCGATGTCCTTGCCCGCCAGTTTCACGCAAGCCAGCAGATTGCTACAGCTGACCACGCCCCTCGGTGCTGACCGCCTGTTGGCCGAATGCGTGCGCGGCGAGGAAGGCTTGAGCACGGGCTTCGTGTTCCAGATTGCGGCCTTGTCGACGGACGCCGCCATTTCCTTGCGTACCCTGATTGGCCAGCCGGCCCTGCTGCAATTGCTGACCGCTACCAGTGCCGACGCGCTGCGCCCGTTCCACGGCCATATCACCGCCGTCGAGCTGGTTGGCGCGAACGGCGGCATGGCGCGCTATCACCTGACCCTGGAACCCTGGAGCGCGTTTCTTGCCCACGGCCGCGACAGCCGCGTGTTCCAGGACATGACGGTATTCGACATCCTCGATGCGCTGTTTGCCGCTTACCAGGCGCAAGGCAAGCTGGCGCCGGTCTGGCGTTTCGATATCCTTGACCGCGCGGCATACCCGAAGCGCAGCCTGAGCACCCAGTACCAGGAAAGCGACTGGGCCTACGCGCAGCGCCTGATGCACGAGGAAGGGCTGTTCTATTACTACGAACACGGCGGCGATCCCGGCAGCCCCAGTCTGGGCAGCCACTGCCTGGTGATCGCGGACCATAACGGCGCGTTCAAGCCGAATGCCCAGAGCAGCATCAATTTCACGCAGCCGGGCGCCGTCATGAAGGTTGACAGCATCGACCGCTGGCGCACCGAATTGCGCCAGCAGACCAATGCCATCGAACTGGGCAGCTGGGATTACCGCTCGCTCGACCAGCGCGTCGCCAGCGCGGCAGGTCCGGTGCAGGGCGTGGAGCTGCTCAGCCGCGACGCGCCCGGGGCCTATGCCTATGCCTCGCGCGAGCAGGGCCAGCGCATCGCGCGCAACCAGTTGCAGGCGCTGGAAGCGGGCAAGGAAGTCCACGTGGCGGCCGGTACCGTGCGTACCTTGTCGCCGGGCACCACGTTTAGCTTGCAGGGGCAGCCGGTGTTCGACCAGGCGGGCAGCGACGACGAGCGCAGCTTCCTGATCGTGCGCACGGTCCACCTGATGCACAACAACCTGAGCGCGGATCTGCAGTCGTCCATTGTGCAAACGCTCAAGACGGGCTTGCTCGATGCGGCCATCCGCAAGGAGCAAGCCGGCAGCCTGCACCGCATGCCCGCGCTGCTGGGCGCCATTGCCGAGCGGCCCCTGTACCGCAACCGCATCGATGCCATCCGCAGTAATATTCCTTATCGCGCCAGCGGCAAGGACCAGCATGGCCAGCTGCTGCATCCGCGCCCGACCGTGCATGGCCAGCAGACGGCTGTCGTGGTGGGTCCGGCCGGCGCCGTGATTCACACCGACCGCGACCACCGCATCAAGGTGCAATTTCACTGGCAGCGCGGCGTCATGAGCCACAGCCGCCTCGACCATCCGCAAGGCGGCAAGCATACCGGCGCGCCAGGCGACGACAGTGCCGGCACCTGGGTGCGCGTGGCCTCCACGATGGCGCCGGTGGCGGGCGCCAACTGGGGCGGCCATGCCTTGCCGCGCATCGGCCAGGAAGTATTGATCGATTTCCTGGAAGGCAATATCGACCGGCCGCTGGTGATCGGTACCGTCTACAACGGCCAAGGCACGGCCGACGCCCAGAATAACCGCGTGGCCCATGGCGCCGGGCCGGCCACCGGCAATGCGCCGGCCTGGTTTCCGGGGGAAGCGGGCGCGCATGCCCACCCGGCCGCACTGTCCGGCATCAAGAGCCAGGCCATGCAAGCCAGCCAGCAGGGCGGCGCGGCGTACAGCCAGCTGGTATTCGACGACAGCCCGGGCCAGCCGCGCGTGGCCCTGCAGCGCCATGCCGGCGCACACCAGGGCACTGCCGAGCTGAACCTGGGACACTTGCGCCATCAGACGGACAACCAGCGGCTGGCCGCCGCCGGCTTTGGCGCGGAACTGAAAACCGAGCACAGTGCCGCGCTGCGTGCAGGGCAGGGGCTGCTGCTGTCGACCGACGGACGCACCAATGCCAGCGGCACGCAGATGGATACCAAGGAAGCCACGGCCCAGATCGAACAGAGCCTGGCCTTGCTGACTTCGCTTGCCGAGACGGCGCAAAAGCACAAGGCTGTGTTAGGCGGTGGGCAAGGCCAGGCCGAAGCGTCGCCCGATACGCTGCCGGCGCTGAAGCAATTGGCGAACAGCATCGAAATGCTCAAGGGCACGACGGGCACGGGCGACGGCCAGGTGACGGCCTATGGCGCGCCGCAGCTGCAATTGTCCAGTCCGGCCGGCATCGCCGCCACCACGCCGCTCAACGCCCTTTTCGCCGCCGGCAATACCAGCAGCATCGCGGCAGGGCAGGACATCAATTTCGGCGCGCAAGGCAACCATTTCCATGCGATCAGTTCCGGCATCAGCCTGTTTACTTATGGCAAGGCCAGCAAGCCCGACAAACCCAACCAGGAAACGGGCATCCGCCTGCACGCGGCCAGCGGCAAGGTCAGCAGCCAGAGCCAGTCCGATGAAACAAAATTAACCGCAGACAAGGCCGTGACCGTGGCCAGCGTCAGCAAAAGCGTCAACATCAGCGGCAAGCAGCATGTGCTGATGACGGTGCAGGGCGCCTATATCAAGCTCGAAGGCGGCAATATCGAGATTCATGGACCCGGCAAGATGGAATTCAAGGCCGGCATGAAGGAGCTCACGGGGCCGGCCAGCAGTAGCGCGGTAAAGCAATTGCCGGCGGGTGAGCTCAAGGGGTGCGAACAAGCAAGTAAGAATGCCAGCGCCACTCAGGCCGGATCACAAACATTGTAGCTCGGGGAATTTGTATGGAATCGACGGTCGAGGTCATTGTCAGCCAAGCATGGGAAGCACCACTTCAACTGCTCCATAAACAATTTCATGAAACGGCAAATGACCGATGTTTGTTATGGGTAAATCCTGCACAAGGAGATCCGTTTTCTTCGCATGCGATTGTGCAGCAACGAAAAATAGTCGTGCCCATTGCACATCCCCGTTTCGATCAGCAGTTCGCGCCATATCTGATCGAGTTGGCGCTGGATGAATATGCCGGCGCTGAACTATTCAAAATGAGTGTCGAACTTGCCTGGAACTCTTGGACAAAGGACAGTCTGTGGGCTGGTAACGGTCAAGCGATCGCTGGATGGGTTATCAGTGACGAAGCGCCGGAAAACATAGCACGCCATTGGGCCAGCCATTGCCATATTCATGCAGTTCAAGGCCTGGAGAAATTGCTCAGATTCCATGACCCGGGTGTCCGCGAATGGTTATGGCCGGCGATGACTGTCGAACAGCAGCGTCAGATGCTGGGGCCAGTAAGCAGTGTGATCGCATTTGACCGGCAGCAAAACCTGATGCGACATGGTCTGGATGACACCCATGCGCTTTTTCCTCATGCAGCGCTTGAACAGCGGCTGATCTTGAGTTCATCGCAGTGGGCGCAAGTGAATGATTATTCCACGCTTCATGCCGCGTGGCTAACGTGGGGAGAATCTGGGCCGAAGCAATGGGAACAGGCGGTTTTTTCAGCATTGGCACGCGCTACGCAATATGGCATCGTCGATAAAAAAGACCGTGAGTTATTTGCTTTGCATGTTTTGCAGCTAGGCAGTGATTTCCATGATGATCAGCGTCTACAGGCAGTGTGGAGCATGACCGGCGCCGGCGAATTTTATGGCGGTGCACTCGAAGAGGTGACTGGATGCCATGCTGATCAATTACAAGATTATTTTTCTAAAAAATAAGATAAAGACGCTCAGGAAAATTTATGGCTTGTACTAATCCCAAAAACCCAGAATGCGAAAACTGCAATAAGTCTGGACTGGCTATTCTGCCTGTTCGATATGCCGTTGTGCCAAATGATGTTGATGCAACACTACCCGATCCGCTAGGAAATAAAGTCACGGACGTGAAACTCAAGCATCACAAGTATGCATTGCGCACCTTGCGTAAAGGTTTTGTCTATCTTTTTTATGAAAAACATGCGCGTGGAAGTCAAATCAAATGGGAAGTGTATAGCGTCTCTGAGGCAGGGACATTGTGGAAACAATATTTTAACAGCGGTCTCAAGCCAATTAGCGTTGAGCCGGCCTGTTCGCGCGACGGGCATAATATACCTGCTTCAATCATATCAATCGAAAAACCCGAAAAATGTGGCAAAGTCTGGCTGGCATTTTCAGACCATGCATGGAGTAAAGAAACTTTCACTTTGTTTGCCAGCGACGAAAAATTGCGCGACAAACGTATGCAAACTTTTTTACCTTCGATATGGGTGACAGCTGGAGGTTACCGACACGGCCTTCCCGCTACCAAGAAAAATATCGAAAAGGTCATTGAGTATCAAGAGAATTTCAATTCAATAAGTCTCAGCGGGCTGCCACTTGGCGAAATCAGCAAGGTGGATGGTAGCTACAACGCTACAAAACTGAAAATGGAAAGTACTTGCCATGCTTTGCATCTGAGAAAGGGTGAAAGCGAAAAACTGGCTGGATTGATGAAAACAGTCGGTGAGGGAAAAAATACCAAGGGTAATGCTCCTGTCATTATCGCCCTATGGGATGCATTTGGCATTACCCATGAGCTCAACGGTTTCCGGAATGAACCTGCAGGTTGGATAAAAAAATACAGTGAAGAACGAGAACTGGAACTGACTGCATTGCAAGGTATAGAAGGCGTCAGAAAAACTCTGGAAAATACGGCTGTTGCGAACGAAGAGCAGCATCAGGAAGACACGCGAAATAATGCTCCTCAAATAAGCTCCACGCAGGAACGCCGTGATCGGGCATTAAAACTGGCGGAACCGCAAAGAGGCCGTGAAACCGAAGTATGTGATTTGTTGGACCAATGGGCTCGGGAGAAAGTGCCGGTTACCATGGGTTTTAGTGCGCGTCTTAATGATGCAAATGCGTATCCGGAGCCGTCGCGCAGCATCAAGATGGCCAAGGTAAAAGCCGATGCGGACAGCTTTATTGCGAGGAGAAGAGAAAATTCTCCAGCGATGATCGCCAAAGAAAAAGAACTATCTTGGGCGAAGTATGAGGAGATGCTGGAGCCAGGAGCTTATCAGGACTTCCGGAAGAAATATGATGCGATGCTGGATAACGCAAAAAATATTATCGACGAAAGAACACATGATCTGATCATGTGGTTGGAATCAAAATCATTGATTAATTACTTGAGCGAATTTAATGAGGAAAGTATCGAAGATGGCGTTGCCTTTGAGGATAAGATTGGTAGCGCAATAAACGGCATGAATTCAAGTATTCAAGGACAGAATAAAATTACCGAATGGGTAAAAGAAATGAAGGCGCATGAGCCGAATCTTCTTTGGCGAGCGCTGTCTTTGAATCAGAAAGCGCTTGGTGAACAATTTAATACTGCGCTGGCAGAAGCAGGAACAAGTTTCAGCGAGGTCGGTAAGGCCAGTATGGATTTTTTGGCAGTGCATATCAGAAAGGCCTGCGATATCTACAAGAAGGTCAATACCATGCAAAATACCTTGCTGAAAGCTGCAGATGCCTCCGAGGGTATTAAGGTCATAAAGGTGGTGGATCTTGATCGCTTGTTCATGACAATTGGAGATTTGCTGTTCAGGCCTTTTTTGAAGAGAGGCGCAGATTCCACCGCTGAATATGCTGTTCGAGGTTTGATGATGGCGCGTGCCGGAGTTGAACCTGGTCGCATCATCAGCGCAATAGAAATTCAGGCAAGGCAGGAAGGTTTAGCCAGAGCCGATATTGTACGTCGCTTGTCGACAGCAAAAAGCTTCATCGGATCGGGGAATGATTTAAAAAGCGAAAAATATGCAGCACTGGAAAAGAAATGGATGGAGGTAAAGGGGGATGCTACCAAAGGACCTACGGCACTGAAAGAAAATCGTTTATCGTTGCTTGTCGCGACACTTGAAGTTATTAATTTGGTAAAGATTGCTTGGGAATTCAAGGATGACAAAAAAACCTTGGGTGAATTGTGTGCGGCCATATGCTCGACGACTGCCGCGATTCTTGATATTGGCGCCAATGCAGCGAAACATTTGGTTGGCGACAAGGTGTCTGTGACATTTCAATATCTAAAAGTGTATGGTGGCGTTCTAAGTGCAGCAGCTGGTTATTACTCAGCAGCTAAAGAGGCGGAAACTGGAAGAAAGTATTTGGATAAGGAAAATTACAATCTTGCAGCTCTTTACTTTTTAAAATCCGTAGTGCAATTTATTGCGGTTACATTTGGATTGCTTTCGAGTTTATCTTACGCGGCACCGCTACTAAAAACTAGTAGTCAGAAAATCGTACAATGGACAGGAACGAGACTTTTATATTACCGGTTATTTAGCATGACTTGGGCAGTTCGCCTTAATATGGTGGGACTGGCTGTTACTCTAATTATATGGCTAGTAGTGCCAAATGCCTTAAAAGAATGGTGTGAGACATGTCCTTTTGGGAGGGATAAGGTAAAAGGTACAAAAAATCCGCAGGTATTATTGGAGGAACTTGGAGATGCTTATCAAAAAATATCATGAGGAAAAATATGCATGAATTATCTTATCAGCTAATTAGTGGAATTGTTGGTGGTTTGAAAACGTCTAACGTGAACGTGAATTATTTGAGGAATGGCGAGTCGTTCAAAAAAATGTCCAGCTTGACTGCGGTAGTTCAGGCGGCGGCGGGTGAGCCAGGAGCTGTTCATAGTGCGCAAGCGGCAGCAAGTGACGGAGATCCTGTCACAGGCTTCACTATGAATGTGGGCGGTAAGTTAGTTGCCGGAAGTTTTTGGGAGGTTGATTTTAGAGACGGAGACGAGGTTCAGGTTGTGGGGTATGAAAAAGGCAATGAGTTTTTCGCTGTCGCAGTCGTTGATGTAAAGGAAGAAAAAATATGGATGCAGCCACATTGTGAACGTGGAACAATTGCAAAAAAATATCATCTTTTAAAATGCTGTGGATATTCTTTTATTGGATTATGTATTTTTGAAATTTTATTGGGATTTTTTACTGGGTTTCCAATTTGGTTTGTTTTGATTTGCTCTGCTTTTATTAATCCAATTATTTTGTTTGTAACTGTTGGATTAAGCTGGAAGGATTTTATGAATTTTGCAAAAGAAATGAACAGGGTAGGAAAGGCGCTAGTGATCACTGAGCCGGAAAAAATTGATCTTTTTAAAAGTACGAGGAAATCCAGAAAATCAGGAAAGCCAGCTTTGCCGATGGGTGTGTATTATCTTTAAGCGCGAGGGCGCTACTCTGTAGAGATATTTGCAGACACCTTAGATATTGATGTAAATTTCATCCGTCGGTCAGCTCAGCCGACCGGACGCTTGTGTTTGCAAGTCATCTTTTCGATGCGCGACAGGAATCGAATCGACTACCTGTTGATACATGAATGGTCAACTGATACGTCGGCCTCTCCATCAATTATTGAAGATGGATATCTGATGTGGATCAGGAATGACGAATTGGCGAACCGGTTTCAAGCATGCAACTGGAGGAAAAGACGAGAGTGGCTTGACGAATGGCCTTTTGATTCTGTTGAGAAAATTGATGCAATTGCAGAAGGCCTTAAAGACGGTTCAACCATAATTCTTAGGAAGCGCATGGTGGCTGAAGAGAATAATGAAAATACATCTTCCGATAAGGATTTTTTCATAGTGGAAGGAAAAATCACAGAATTTCATATGGCTGCAACAAATGTGAATTTACTTAGTAAAATCGAAAGCAGCCTTGCGGAAAAGAATCTGGCTGGCGGCGTTGCCGCCGTCATCAATGGCATGCCAGGGGCATTGGCAAATGCAGCCATGCTGAGTTTTTACGATGGCGAAGATATGTACAATTTTGCCGGGTTGGTCAACGGGAAAGTAGTATGCGGTGTTTTTAGAGACGCTGACAAGATCAAGGATGGCGATATCGTCAAATTGGTGGTGACACAGAGAAAGGATGTACTGTATGTGCATAGTTTGCTCCGTATTGACGATAGTTTGTTGCTGATGCCACTGAATACCTATTGCGGAGAGCGAGCCTTTTTTTGGAATTGCATGAAATTTGCACGGAATATGATATTGTTTATGTGGGTTATGGCTTTTGCTGCATTTTTTTCCTATGTTGATATATCTGTTGAAAAAAAAGAATATATAATTTTGGCATGTAGCACTATACTCCTGGTTCCTTTGATTTTCTGGATTCCTTTCGAATATTGGAGCTTCAGAACCATGCGTGATTATTCGATATGTGCGACGGAAATTTTCGCTGCCCATGGTTTTCCAAGGCCAAGTGACTTTGATATGCGCGCTGGCGCTACTTTATTCAAGGATCATAGCGATGGTTTTATTGGATATAGTTGTGAATTGGCCTTGAAAAAACACATGTCGAAATACAAAATTCAATCTGCTTGATAATTTCCTCGATACATTTCCGTTACTTTTCAAGTTGGATCTGAGTCGCTTCCTCCCCGAAATTGATGGCATTGCTGTAAAGATATTGCCAGTTCAGCGATCGAGAAAATCATATGCATGAATTCTCCTATAAGTTGGTCAGCGGTGTTGTTGAGGATTTAAGAACTTCCGACATGCATGTGAATTATTTGAAGAGTGCCGAATCGTTCAAAAAAATGTCCGGTTTGACCTCGATCGTGCAGGCTGCCACGGGCGAATCAGGCGCTGTTCACAGTGCGCAGGCGGCCACAAGTGACGGAGATCCTGTCACAGGCTTCAGCATGAGCGTGGGCGGCAAGTGGGTTAGCGGGAGTTTTTGGGAAGTTGGTTTTAGAGCCGGGGACGAGGTTCAGGTTGTCGGCTATCAAAAAGGCAATGACTTCATCGCTGTCGCAGTCATTGATGTAAAGGAAAACAAGATATGGATGCAGCCACATTCTGAACGTGGCACTACCGCAAAAAAATATCATCTATTAATATGTGGTGGGTATTTTTGCATAGGATTATACATCCTTACTCTTGGAATGGGTTTTTTTGGGAATATTCCATTATGGTTGATGCTGATTACTGCGACTATAACAGCGCCGATTATTTTATTTGTAACAGTGGGATTGAGTTGGTCAGATTTTATGGATTTTTCAAAAGAAATGGATAGAGTAGGGAAGGCACTTGGGATCGCTGAGCCGGAAAAAATTGATCTTTTTAAAAGTATGAGAAAATCCAGAAAATCAGGAAAGCCCGCTTTGCCGATGGGCGTGTACTATCTTTAAATTAGATAAGTAAAATGTACGATCCCATTGATGTTCCTGATGAGCTGCTCCTCTCTGGGGTAGAAATGAAGCATCTTCATTTTTCTAGACAAGGATGGCGGCAGGTACTTAGAGTTCGATGCTCTGTCGGTCGTAATCGCGCGCCATCCCCCGCGATGCTGTAGCGCGATTACTGGCAGACAGTACCCCTGTTTATTCCGCTTGGCCCAGGCTGACCAGCCGTGCCAGGGTCTCTTGCGCGTTCATGCTCTTGGCCAGCGAGACGGCAGTCATGCCGCGGCTGTCCAAGGCATCGATGCGGGCGCCGTGCTGCAGCAGCAGGTCGAGGATGGCCAGGCGGTTGAACATGGCTGCCATCATCAACGGGGTCTTGCCGTCCGGGCTGGCGCCGTCCACCCTGGCGCCGTGCTGTAGCAGCAGCACGGCGATGTCCAGGTAGCCTTTATAGGCCACGCCGGCCAGCGGCGTCTGGCCCTGGTCGTTGGGGACGTTGGCGTCGGCGCCCGCTTCGAGCAGCAGGCGCGATGTTTCCAGGTGACCATGGTAGCTGGCCAGCATGATCAGGCTGTCGCCTTTTTCGTTGCGGAAGTTGACTGGCACGCCTTGGGCCACCATGGCGCCCAGCTGCTGCGTATCGCCTTCGCGTACCAGGGCAAACAGGCCCTGGATGAATTCCAGCGTTTCGGCATCCATCGTTGCGGGGATTTTTCGTGCATCGGTGTTCATCGTCTTCTTTCCTCGAGGGGGGGCTATGCCTGTAGTCTACTATGCGGCCGGCGCCAGCGCCTTTTGCCGCGAGGCCAGCGCCGCTCCGATGAAGAGGGCGATGGCCGAGGCGATCAAGCCCCGTTCCAGTCCGGCCGGGCCGTCGGCGATCCAGCCGACCACGATGGGGCCGACGATCTGCCCCAGCGCAAAGACCGTCGTGTAGGCGCTGATGCCGGCCGTCCAGGATTGCTGCGGCAGGTTATGCCGCACCAGGGCCGTGGTCGACGCTACCACCGACAGGAATACGGCGCCGAAGACCAGGCCGGAGAGGAACACGACGGGTGTGAAGCTCGTCAGCGCGGGCAGGATGGTCACCACGCCCAGCACGCCATTCAATATCGCCAGCGATTCGCCGCCCCTGTAGCGGTCCAGCATGCGCGCCCAGATGCGCGATGACGCCACCACCGCCAGGCCCAATAAAGTGTAGAACACGGTGACCAGGGTGGGCGGCATGCCTTGCTGCTTGAGCAGCGCGATGACAAAGGTCATGTAGCCGATGTAGCCGACGCCGAACATGAAGTAGCCGGCCAGGCTGGGGGTAAAGTCGCGCCAGGCGAAGCGCCGCGGCGTGTCGAGGGCGCGTGGCGCTTCGCCGATCGCTTTGGCCGGCAAGGCCATGATGGCGGTGGCCAGCAGGCAGGCGATGCCCAGTGCCAACCAGGGCCATTGCCACGCATGCGTGGCGCCGTGTTCCCGGGCGGACGCCAGCGCGGCCGGCACCAGCAGGGCCGACAAGGCAATGCCAAAGCCCGTGCCGCCGTAATACAGGCCGATGTAAAAGCCGGCGCGCTGGCTGTGCATGGAACCGAGCCGCGCCGCCAGCACGCCGCCGGCGATGAACATGAAGGCGCTGGCCACGCCCGCGCACACGCGCTGCAGGAACAGGGTGGTCGTGTCGCTGACCAGGCCCGACATCAGCATGAAGATGCTGGCCAGCACGGAACCGACGATCAGCAAGCGCCACACGCCCAGCCGGCGCATCAGGGCCGGCGTGGCCAGTGCGCCGAGAAAATAGCCGAGCGCATTGAAGGTGTTCATGGCCCCGGCCAGCAGGTAGGACCAGCCCAGGTCGGCACGCATGGGCGGCAGCAGCAAGCCATAGGAAAAGCGCGACAGGCCCAGGGCGACGGCAGCACCCAGCGAAAGCGCCAGCGCCGTGGCCAGCGGATGGGCCGGGGAATGATCGTGTGTCGGCATGGCCTGGAGACGCATCTATGTGAAAAGCTGCAGTGGAGTGGGCGCCGGGGTGAGGCAGGCCGGCGGGCAAGGTCTGTCGGTGGCAGTGGCATACGGCCTTCAACCCCGACCGTTTTTTACTGTCAAGTTAATGAATCGGCCCTGATAAGTCAAGCGGGCACCGCCTGAACAGCACTGGCAATAATGCAATCTTGTTATTGTTACTTTTGGATAGAATTGTGAGACATGCAATACCATATAATTGCAATTAGGAAATTAACTTGCCTAAAATCAATTTCGCAAGTTGCTCCTGATCCTCCATATCATAAGGGCACTATGAACAAGAATAAACCCGGCGCGTTGTTGATTGCAGCGCTGATTGGCGCGGCCTTGGCTGGCTGCGCTTCCGAAACCTCGCAAGCCGTGGCAGTCCCCACGGTTGCCAGTGCAGCCCGTCCCTACGTTGGTCCGCGCACCCTGATCGCTGTCGGAAAGTTCGACAACCGCTCGAACTTCATGCGCGGCATCTTTTCCGATGGCGTCGACCGCCTGGGCAGCCAGTCGAAAACGATCCTGATTTCGCACCTGCAAACGTCCAACCGTTTCAACGTGCTCGACCGCGATAACATGGCGGAACTCAAGCAGGAAGCCGAGTTCAAGAAGCAGGGCCAGAATATCAAGGGCGCCGATTTCGTCGTCACGGGCGACGTGACCGAATTCGGCCGCAAGGAAGTGGGCGACAAGCAATTGTTCGGCATCATGGGCCGCGGCAAGACGCAAGTGGCCTATGCCAAGGTCACCTTGAACGTCGTCAATATCGCTACGTCTGAAGTCGTGTTTTCGGCCGCCGGCGCCGGCGAATACAGCCTGTCCAACCGCGAAGTGCTGGGTTTTGGCGGCACCGCCAGCTATGACGCCACCCTCAACGGCAAGGTGCTGGACCTGGCCATGCGCGAAGCGGTCGAGCGCCTGGTGGCTGGTGTCGAAGCGGGCGCAATGCGCAAACAATAAGGTATCCCATGAAAACAATGATGAACAAGGGCGCAGCCCTGCTGGCGCTGCTCGCCTGTGCCGCCCTGACCGGTTGCGCCACGCAATCGAAGACCCTGTACCAATGGGAAGGCTACGAGCCGCAAGTGTACGAATACCTGAAGGGTGAAAGCCCTGAACAGCAGATCGCCGCCATGGAAAAAGACTTGCAAGTGATTGGCGCGAAGGGCAACCACGCGCCGCCGGGTTTCCATGCCCACCTGGGCATGCTGTACTCGATCGCGGGCAAGCCGGAACAGGTCGAAGCGCAGTTCGAAGACGAGAAAAAACTGTTCCCGGAATCGACGCCGTACATGGACTTCCTGTTGGGTAAAATGAAAAAAGGCGAGAAATTATGATGTCGCGCATGTTGAAAATGGCCTTGTGCCTGGGTCCCGCCATCTTCATGGTCGGTTGCGCCACCAAGCAGGCGGCCTACGATTACACCGCCTTCAAGGCGGCCAAGCCCCGCTCCATCGTGGTCTTGCCGCCGTTGAACAACTCGCCGGAAGTCAATGCCGGCAACAGCGTCTACGCGCAAGTGACGTATCCGCTGGCCGAAGCGGGATACTATGTGCTGCCGGTGGCCGTGGTCGGTGAAACCTTCAAGCAGAACGGCTTGACGAACGCTGCCGATATCCACGGCGTCGACGCGAAAAAGCTCAACGAGATCTTTGGCGCCGATGCGGGCCTGTACGTGACGATCTCCAAGTACGGCACGACCTATGCCGTGATCGACAGCGTGACGGTGGTGTCGGTCGATGCCAAGCTGGTCGACCTGAAGACGGGCGCCTTGCTGTGGCAGGGCGCGGCCAGCGCATCCAGCAACGAAGGCAACAACAGCGGTGGCGGCGGCCTGGTCGGCATGCTGGTGACGGCGGCCGTCAAGCAGATCATCAACACCAGCACCGATGCCAGCCATCCGCTCGCTGGCACGGCAAATGCGCGCATGCTGTCGGCCGGCGTGCCGAATGGCTTGCTGTACGGTCCCCGTTCGGAACGCTACCTGGCGCAGTAATCGTTCGCGAGTAGCGTGCCCAGGCCCTGCATCAGCCAGGGCATGAGCAGTGACAACCGGCGCCGGAGGAAATCGCGGACTCGTCCTCCGGCGCTGTCTTTCCTGAGTTCGTGCAGATTCCAGGCAGGGAGCAAGCGATGGGCATTCAATTCAACGTCCGCTACAACGTGGAAACAGACGATTTGCAAGGCAACTCCGTGCTGGTTTTCCTGAAGCTGCAAAACCCGCAGGGCCATTACCACAGCCATGCCTGGCAAGTGTTGACGGGGTCGGCTGGCGCCACCGAATCGTTTCACTACGAGGACAGGATCTCGACCGATGTGAACAGTTTCGGCATCACCGGGAACACCATCGTCTCGGGCCGCCAGGTCATCGCGCCGGGCCAGCTGCTGTCGGCAGTGAGCCCGCATGGCTTGTCGCCGCTGCTGCAGCCGGCCGCCGCCTCGCTGGCGCAATCGAAGCTGACGCCGGCGCAATGCGGCGTCATGAACGAGACCAGCCCATTCATCCCATTCAGTTGCAACTGGTACGTGAACGACCGGCCGGTCGCGACCATGCCCGATGTCGACGCCAACATGACGGTCGGTTTCGAATACCTGCCCAGCCTTTATTTTGTGGTCGCCATGCGGCCGGCAGCGGACCAGACCTACAGCCTGGAGAGTTTCCAGGACATGACGCAGTATGCGATGCCGGTTTCGGCTACCGAAGTGGACGTGACCTTGCACCGCAGCCAGGAAGCGTGGCGCTTCGACTTCGCCGCCCGCTAGCGCGCGCCGCGACCGGCACGGCTCACACTTCGACGGCCAGGTCGTCGAAGTCGGCCAGGGTGCCGCCATTGGCGATCAGCTGCTCGAAGCTGTGCTTGCGGCGCGCGTCGATGTGCGTATTGCTGACGCCGCGTTTCCAGTAGCCGGCCACCAGCACCTGTTCCTTGTCCAGGCCTGCATCGATGCGGAAGTGCTGGCGGATGGCGCGCATTTCATCGCGTTCGCCGGCGCCCCAGATTGCGTAACCGTGTGGATCTTGTAACGCCCTGGCCTGGGCGGCCAGCGGCCCGTCCGGCGCCACGTGGGCCGTGCCGAGGCGCTGCAATGCCAGGCCCGGCACCTTGGGCAATTCCTGGAACGCCGCTTCATCATCGGTCACCACCCAGCCGATGCCGCTCGCGTTGGCGGGCCATTGCTGCAACATGGCATACAGCGCGGGTATGCCCGTCTCGTCGAGGAAGAGGGCGAGCTTGCGCCCGCTGCCGCCTGGAACGGTGAATTGCGGGCGCGGCCCCGTCAGTCGGAATGCGTCGCCCACGCGCAGGCTGTCGCCCCAGCGCATCATGGGGCTGGCATGTTCATGCAGCACGATATCGAAGGTAAACGCTGACGCCGCCGCGTCATAGCTGCGTACGGTGTAGATGCGCGACGCGCCGCCATCGACGGCGCCGTCGAGATGGATGCGGAAGGCCACGTTGGGCAGCGCCCAGTGCGGATCGTCGCCCGAGCGGGCCAGGCCGGCCGTGACGCGCAGCACGCTGGGAACGGGGCGCACGATGGTGGCGACGGTGGCCGTGACTGCATGCAGGCTGCGGTCATGTTCGGCATTGCGCAAGGGGCCGCCCGATTGCGGTTCTGGGGGTGTTGCCATGGTAAGTACTCCTGTGTCTTGGGTAATTAGTTTCATCATGCTAAACTAATTGCTGAAAAACGACAACGCAGCAGCCGCCACGGAAAATAATGATGACTATCGCCACCGATACACCGCGCCCCGGGCGTCCCCCCAGCATCACGCGCGCGCGCATTGCCGACGCCGGCATCGCCATGGGCTTGCCCGCCATGACCTTTACGGGCGTGGCCGCCTTGCTCGGCGTCAGCCACGTGGCGCTGTACAAGCACGTGGCACACCTGGCCGCGCTCAAGCTGCTGGTAGCCGAGGAGATTTTTGCGCACTGGCAATTGCCCGCGCCCGGAGAGGATGACCTGGAGCACTACCTGCTGCGTTTCAGCGCTTCGCTGCGCCAGCTGGTCAAATTGCATCCCGGCCTGGCGCCCTATCTGCTGCGCCGGAAAGCGACGCCGCCGACCATGCTGGCGCGCATCGAGGCCCACCAGGCGCAGGTGGCGCACGGCTACCAGCTGCCGCTGGAGCGCACCCGCTGGCTGCTGTCGACCGTGGCGTTTCACTGCGTGGCCCTGGCCGACACCGTGTATGCGCCGGCCGGCGACGCCTGGGAAGCAGAGGACGATGCGCTCATCGAGGCCGAGTTCGACCTGGGCATGCGCGCGCTGGTCATCGGGGTGCTGACGATGCGGCCGTAATGGCGCGCAATCTTGCCATAGTTGCAACCTTGTCAGGCTCAGCTTGCTTGCATGGCCGACCTGCGCCGGCGCCAGAACGGCGCTGACGGCCAGCGCGTTTCCTGGCCGTAGCAGTACGCCAGGTGGCGTTCGTACGCCGCGCCGATGGCTGTCAGTTCCCCATTGTATTTATGATAGGCATTCACGTCGCCGTGCAGCGTGCGGTCGGCGGCCTCGGCCGCGGCCAGGCCCGTGTACAGGGCATTGAAGATGCCTTGCGATGACAGCGGATCGAAGCTCAGCGCGGCGTCGCCGACGGCGAACCAGCCTGGGCCGGCGCCGGCGTCCAGGGTCGCCGTATGCGCGGGCGTGGCCATGGCGAGTGTCTCGGCCGTGTAGCCTTGCTGCTCCAGCAATTCCCGCGTGGCGGGCAGGCGCCGCGCCGCTGCTTCCAGCCAGCCGGCATCGCGCAAGATGTTGGTGTCGAGCAAGTCCGCATCCGTATGCAGGGCCAGCACGCGGCGCTGGCCGGGCAGGGGCGCGCTGTACCACCAGCCGTCTTCGCACGCCTCGATGTGGGCAAAGCCCCGCGCGGAGGGCGTGCGATCCTGCCCGTATTGCCATACTGATACCAGCCGGTCGCTGCGCTGGCGCCGCGCCCCGATTCTGCGGGCCAGCCGGGCGTTGCGTCCCGTGGCGTCGATGATGATGCGCGCCGCCGCGTCGCAGGGGCCGTGCTGTGTTACCAGGCGTACTTTCCAGCCGCCGTCATCCGGAGTGATGCCCGTGACCTTGGCCGAGGCCAGCAGGGCGGCGCCGCGCCGGCGCGCCTCGTCGCGCAGCCACAGGTCGAAGGTGCCGCGCGCCAGGTGCCAGCCGTGCCCGTCGGGATCGCTGAGAAAATGGTGTTCCGTCCAGGCGCCGTTCCACCAGGCGCGGTTGCCGTGGTAGGGCGCATGGCCCTGGCGCAGGAAGGCGTCAAGCAAGCCCATGTCCTGCAACAGGCGCGCGGCGGCCGGCGGCAGCGATTCGCCGATGCGTGCCAGCGGCGCGGCCAGGCGCTCGACCAGCAAGACCCGGTGCCGCCCCGCCAGGTTCAGGGCGGCCGTGGCGCCGGCCGGACCGGAGCCGACGATGAGCACGTCGGCCTGCAGCAGGGTCACAAGCGGTGCCGTTGCAGATGGCGCGCTTTTTCCGTGCCTTCCAGGTCGACGTCGACGAACTCGTCCGGTATGCCCGCCGCCGCGTGCAACTGGTGCTTGCCGGCTATCGGTTGCGGCAGGTTTTCCACCTGCAGGAAGGCAGGGAAGCCCGTCACGTCCGTGGGGCCGGGGCGTACTTCCACCACGCCCACTTGCGCCAGGTCGGCGATCATGTTGTTGATCTGCTCTTCATAGCTGATGTTGCCCAGCGGACGTATCCACGCGGCGCGCCGGGCGAAGGCGGCCAGGCGGTCGTCGACGGGAACTTCGCGGTTCATCACCGTGTCGTAGGCGAGCTTGCTCATCACCTGGTTGGGCACGCGCGCGGGCCAGAACGTGGGCACGTAGGGATCGTAGTCGGACTGGTAGCCGGAGCGGCAGCTGGCCGTGTCTGTCTGCCATGGCACGGCCATCCAACGCGTCACGCCGCCGGCGATCTGCGCCGAGCAGGGGCTGCTGATATTGTCCGGTGTCAAGACGGCGCCGTAGTCGGGCTCCACCCAGCCGGGCGGCCGGTGCGCCAGGCGGAACGGTGCGCTGTACATGCTGGCCTGGCGCATGGGCCAGGTCATTTCGCAGCCGGGGTGGAAGGCGTCGGCCAGGCAGAATTCCATGGCCGCGCGCAGCAGGGTGTCCGGTTGCTGCGCCAGTTCCACGTCGGCCAGGCTTTGCGGCGGCGTCTTGCCGGGCGCGTAGTCGTCCGTGAACTTGCCGTCGGCCCATTGCTTGAGGAAGCGCAACTGCAAATTGCTCAGCGCGCAGTTCTGGCGTGGCGTGTCTGCCGGCGGGATGGCCATCGCATCGCCATACAGCCATGGCCACGGCGATGGCGCCCAGGCGTCGCGCTCGAACTGGCGGAACTGGTTATAGATGACGTTGCGCCACTCCTTGCGGTTGTCGGACGGGCTGGCCAGGCGCGCCATCCATTCGTCGCGGCTGAACGGCGTGCTGCCGTCCCAGCCAAAGGCGGCCGCAAAGCCGGCATTCACCCATTGCAGGTTGGACAGGCGCTCGAAAATGGGGCGGATATCGTCCTGGAACGAGGGAACGGCAGGCGCGGCAATTTTGCCTTCGGAAACAAACAAGTCGCGCATCAAGTCCCACATGGTGCGCACCGACTTTTGCTGCGGCGCATAGTCGGGCGGCGCGACGACCACCCAGGCCATGTCGACCGGCAAGGCATGGCCCTGGTAGTGCACCTTGGCGCAGACGGGGCCGTCGGCCGTGTCGTCATGCCAGCCTTCGTTGTTGGCAAAGGTGATGGCGCGCGCGCCATTCCACGAGGCCGACTTGCCATGGCCGCCCAGCACGATCAGCCGTCCCATGGCATCCGTGCGCAATTCGCCCAGGTAGACGGGCGTGCCCATGAAGCGGCCGCTGTCGAAGGCCACGCCTTGGCTGTCGCTGCCGCTGATCTTGCGCTCGCCCGGCGTGATGGACAGTTGCGCGCGGTCGGTGACGGCCATGTTGCGCAGGAACGAGGGCTGGGTGACATTCGCCTCGGGAATATCGAGCGCGATCTGGAACTGGTACCACGCCGCCTTCGTGTTGGCCAGGGTGACGGACCATTCGATGTCGGCATTGCCGGCGTTCAATTCGGCCACCGCCACGCCGGCCGCGTTCAGGCCGTAGATGCGAAAGCTGGCCGCCTGGCGCTTGATGGCTCCGGACGCATCGCGGTAATAACCGGCCGGCCGCGCCGCCGGTTCCGGCACCTCCGGTCCCAGAAAGTACTCGCTGGGGCTGTTGCCCACGCGTGCAATGCCGATGGGCGGATAAATCGCGGCCTTGACGATGACGGTATCCAAAGTGGGGGTGGACATGGCGGGCCTTTCCAGATGCGTGGAGGGAAGGAAAATATACCGCATAAAAAATGCGCCAAATGCGCACATAGTCACGCTGGCGTGAAATCGGGCGCCAGGCCGGGCAATTCAGTTGCTGCGGAGATTGACTTGTTGCCGGCACGCAGGTATCTTGGATCGGCATTGCCTGTTTATCAATATATAAGATAATGTATTGATCCGATATTTTTCTATGCAACCTTTGAGGAATGATATGAAAATCAAGGCTATTTTCTGTGTTGGCGCGCTATCCCTGCTGGCTTTTCTGCCGGTATCGCAAGCGGCCCAGCCTGGCGAGGCGCTCGCTGCGGCGGTACCGCTTGCGAAAGGCGTGGCCCTGTTTCCGCAAGAAGGCAATATCCCGCCGTTCCGCGGGTCCGGGCCCAGGTAAGGCCAACGCGGCAGCTTATGCGGCGCGGCGCCAGTCGAGGTAAGATGGCGGCTATTTCAAGACATTGAGAGGCCCGGGTGCGCGTGTTGCTGGTGGAAGACGATCCGATGATCGGGGAAAGCCTGGTCGAGGGCTTGCGCGGCGAGTGCTATGCCGTGGACTGGGTGCGCGATGGCCACGATGCGGAGCTGGCGCTGGCCGGCTTCGCCTACGATTTGATGCTGCTGGACCTGGGCTTGCCCGGCAAGGAGGGCATGGACGTGCTGCGCACCATGCGTGCGCGGGGCGCCGAGTTGCCCGTGCTGATCATCACGGCGCGCGACGGTACGCCGGCCCGCGTCGATGGGCTCGACAGCGGCGCCGACGATTACCTGGTCAAGCCGTTTGACCTCGACGAGCTGCTGGCGCGCATCCGCGCGCTGCTGCGCCGCCGGGTCAGCCGTTCGCGCTCCGTCATCGAGCACGGCGCGCTGATCCTCGACCTGGCCAGCCACGAGGTCACCTTCGAGGGCGAATTGATCAAGCTGCCGCCGCGCGAGTTTTCCGTGCTGCGCGCCTTGCTCGACCATCCGGGCAAGGTGGTGTCGAAGCGCCAGCTGAGCGAAAAGCTGTATGGCTGGGATTGCGAAGTGGAAAGCAATACTGTCGATGTGTACGTGTACCAGCTGCGCAAGAAGCTCGGTGCCGACTGCATCCAGACCGTGCGCGGCGTGGGCTACAAGATGCGGGTAGCATCTTGCTGACCATCCGCCGCCAATTGCTGCTCGGTTTGCTGGCCGCCACCTTGCTGTGCGTGCTCGGCGCCGGCATTTCGCTGTTCCGTTCGCTGCTGGAAGAAACCAATGAACTGGCCGATCTGCAGCTGCGCCAGCTGGCCGTGGCCTTGCCCGACGAATTCGAGACGCAGACGGGCCTGGCCGCCGCGCAAGACCCGGAAGAAGCGTTCGTGCTGCAGGCCTGGGACGAGGATGGCCAGCCATTGCCCGTCCTGCAGGGCCAGCCGGCACTGCCGCGCTATGCGCTGGCCGGTTTTGCCGATGTCGTGCTGCACGGCGAGGACTGGCGCCTGTACGGCGAAACGCGGCGCGGCCGCTACGTGCAGGTGGCGCAGGCGCAGGCCGTGCGCGACCAGCTGGCCTGGCAGATGACCATGCGCGCCGGCGCGCCCCTGCTGGTATTCGCGCTGATCCTGGCGCTGCTGATCGTCGCCGTCGTGGGGCGGGCGCTGGCGCCGCTGCACCGGCTGGCCGAATCCGTGGCGGGCCGTTCGCCGGACGCGCTCACGCCGCTGGCGGCCGACGACATGCCGCCCGAACTGCGGCCCGTGGCGCTGGCGTTGAATAGCCTGATGGGGCAGTTTGAAGCGGCGCTGACGGCGCAGCGCACCTTTGTTGCCGATGCGGCGCATGAATTGCGCTCGCCGCTGACGGCGCTGAAACTGCAGCTGCAGGTGGCCGAGCGGGCCGCCAGCGAGGAAGAGCGCCGCGTGGCGCTGGCGCGGCTGCATGAGCGGCTGGACCGCAGCACGCACCTCGTGCGTCAGTTGCTCAGCCTGGCGCGCCATGAAACGGCGCTGGCGGCCAGCCAGCTGCACACGGTGGACCTGGGACAATTGCTGGAAGCGGCCGTGGCCGACCACAGCGCGCTGGCCGACAGCCGGGAGATCGACCTAGGCGTGGTGGAAACGTTGCCGGCCAGGGTGCTGGTACAGGCCGATCCCGATGGCTTGCAAGTGTTGCTGAATAACCTGATCGACAACGCCTTGCGCTACACGCAGCAGGGTGGCAGGGTCGACTTGCAGGCGGCCGTGGAAGAGGGCCGGCCCCTGCTGCGCGTGTCCGACAACGGCCCAGGTGTTCCGCAACAGCACCACGCGCGCCTGTTCGACCGCTTCTTCCGCCCCGACGGCAACGACGCCTGGGGCTGCGGCCTGGGCCTGTCCATCGTGCGCCACATCGCCGAGCACCACCAGGCCGATATCGCGCTGGCCGAGGGGGGCGAGGGACGGGGCCTGCAGGTGACGGTGCGCTTTCCGCAAGCGGCCTGAACGGACAAAAAAAAGCGGATGCCGGCGAGGGCATCCGCTTTTCAATCACTGGCGAGGCGCTTACGCCAGCTCGGTGATGAATTGCTCGCGCGCAGGGCGCACTTTTTTCAAGTCCACCAGCCAGTCGCCTGCGTCGGCGCGGTAGCCGAGCGGCAGCATGACGACGGAACGCAGGCCTTTTTCACGCAGATTCAGGATTTCATCGACCTTGGCTGGATCAAACCCTTCCATTGGCGTCGAATCGACCTTTTCCTGGGCCGCGGCGATCAGCGCCGTGCCGACGCCGATATATGCCTGGCGCGCCGCGTGCTGGTAGTTGGTTTCCGCATCGCGTTGCGGATACGTGGCCAGGATTTGCTGGCGGTAGGCTTCCCAGCCTTCATTCTTGAAGCCGCGCACGGTGTTGACCAGGTCAAAGCGCGCGTTGATGCGTTCTGCCGTGTAATTGTCCCAGGCGGCGAACACCAGCAGGTGCGAGGCGTCCGTCACTTGCGACTGGTTCCATGCATGCGGCTTGATCTGTTCGCGCAGGGCCGGATTCGTCACGACGAAGACTTCATAAGGATGCAGTCCGCTGGAGCTGGCCGTCAGGCGCACGGCTTCCAGGATGCGCTCGACCTTGTCTTGCGGCACCGTTTTCGTCGGGTCCATCTTCTTGGTGGCGTAGCGCCATTGCAGTGTTTCGAGCAGTGCGGACATATAAATCCCTTTCATAATGAATAGTTCAGATTGGAAATGATAGCGGATTCAGGCATTTCAAGTGCGGCGGGCAAAAGAACTTGTATAGCCGAGCCAGGCACGGTTGTCTACAGGCCAAGCATGGCAAGCTCATGCTGCGGGTAGCGCGCGCCCTGCACGGCGGCGGGAGCGATGGCGGCGCCGATGGCGCCCAGCTCGGCTTTGCTCAGGGTGATACGCGCGGCGGCCACATTCTCTTCCAGGTGCGCCAGGCTGCGGGCGCCCGGTATCGGCACGATATCGCTGCCTTGGGCCAGCAGCCAGGCCAGGGCCAGCTGTGCTGCCGTGGCGCCGCGCGCCGCCGCCAGGCGCTGCAGTTCAGCCACCAGCTTCGCGTTGGCTGCCATCGCCTGCGGCTGGAAACGGGGCAGGCTGTGGCGGTAGTCGTCTGGCGCCAGTGCGGCGCTGGATGCGAGCCGGCCCGTCAGGAAGCCCCGGCCCAGCGGGCTGTACGGCACGAAGCCGATACCGAGCGCGCGGCAAGCGGGCAGCACCTCGGCTTCCACATCGCGGCTCCACAGCGAATACTCGGACTGGACGGCCGCAATCGGATGCACGGCGTGGGCGCGGCGCAGGGTGGCGGCCGACACTTCCGACAGCCCCAGGTGGCGCACCTTGCCGGCCCGCACCAGATCCGCCATGGCGCCGACGACGTCTTCGATGGGCACGGCGGGGTCCACGCGGTGCTGGTACAGCAAGTCGATGCAATCGATGCCCAGCCGGGACAGCGACGCTTCCACGGCCCGGACGATGTGTTCGGGGCGGCTGTCGACGCCCGCCATGCGTTCCACGCCCTGGCCGTGGGGCAAGATTCTGAAGCCGAACTTGGTGGCGATGCTGACCTTGCCACGCAGTTGCTTCAAGGCGCGGGCCACCAATTCCTCGTTGGCGTAGGGGCCGTAGACTTCTGCCGTATCGATCAGGGTCACGCCCAGTTCCACGGCGCGGTGCAGCACGCGCAGCGAGGTGGCCTCGTCCGCGCCGCCGTAGGCAAAGCTCATGCCCATGCAGCCCAGGCCGATGGGGGCGACGCGCAAGCCGGAGTTGCCCAGTGTTCTGTGTTCCATTTTTCACTCCTCTTCAAAAAAGATGCAAGGAGTATGGATGAAGCAACAGCATGCGATAAGATGGCTTATCCTGCATGCATTACTGAATTTTGTTCATGAATAATGGCTGACCTCAATGAATTGACGGCCTTTGCCGCCGTCGCCCGCCTGCGCAGCTTTCGCAAGGCGGCCCTTGAACGGGGCGTGTCCGCTTCCGCCCTCAGCCATGCGCTGCGGGCGCTGGAAGAGCGCCTGGGCGTGCGCCTGCTGAACCGTACCACGCGCAGCGTCACGCCGACCGAGGCGGGGCAGCAGTTGCTGGCGCGGCTGGCGCCGGCCATGCGCGAAATCGATGATGCCTTGCTGGACTTGAGCGCCTTGCAGGATGTGCCCGCAGGCAAGCTGCGCCTGAACGTGCCCCGTCCGGCCGCCCGGCTGCTGCTGGCGCCCATGCTGGCCAACTTCGTCGCCCGTTATCCGCGCGTGCAGGTCGAACTGGTCACCGACGACGGCATGATCGATATCGTGCGCGACGGTTTTGACGCGGGCATCCGCTTCGGCGAGCAGGTGGCGGCCGACATGATCGCCGTGCCCGTGGGCGCGCGCCAGCCTTTCGTGGTGGTGGCGTCGCCCGCCTATCTGGCGGCGCATGGGGCGCCAAGCACGCCGCGCGCGCTGCTCGAGCATGCCTGCATCGGCCGGCGTTTTCCCAGCGGGCGCCAGTATGCGTGGGAGTTCGAGCAGGCAGGCGAGGGTGTCAGCATCGCCGTCGGCGGGCCGCTGGTGTTCGACGACGATGAACTGATGCTGCGCGCGGCCCGCGATGGCGCGGGACTGGCGTATGTGTACGAAGCCGATGCGCGCGCCGATATCGCGGCGGGACGCCTGGCGTGCGTGCTGGAACGCTGCCTGCCGCCGCCGCCCCGTTACTTCCTGTACTACCCGAGCCGGCGCCAGATGCCGCCCGTGCTGCGCGCCTTTGTCGACATGCTGCGCGCGCCGGCGATATAGTCAGCCGGCGTGCGGCGGCGCGGCGTGTTCGACCGGCCACTTGATGGTGAACAGGCTGCCGCCCGCCTTGCCACGCGTGCAGACGGCGCTGCCGCCATGCGCGCGCGCAATGGCTTCGACCACGGCCAGGCCCAGGCCGCTGCCCGCGTTCAAGTCGACCCTGTCGCTGTCGCCGCGGCGGAATGCTTCGAACACGTGCGGCGCCAGCTCCTCGGCAATGCCGGGGCCTGCATCTTCGACGCTCAGGTAGTACTGGCCGGCCTGCACGCGGGTGCGCACGCGCAGCAGGCCCGGATGCGCATAGCGGCGCGCGTTGTCGAGCAGGGCCAGCACGATTTGCCGGATGCGCGCCGCGTCGCAGCAGACGGGATGGTCGGACAGGTGCAATCGCAGGGTGAAGCCGGCTGCTTCCATCTCTTGCGCCAGCAGCCGGCCCACTTCCTCGATTTCCAGGGTCAGGTCCGTCCATGCCATGCGCAGCTGCATGTGGCCGCTGTCGGCCAGGCTCAGGGTGCGCAAGTCCTCGATCAGGCGGCCCAGGTCTTCCACTTGCGACAGCAGGCTGGAAAACGGCACTTCCTCTGGCTTGAAGACGCCATCGACGACGCCTTGCAGGGTGCCGCGCAGTATGGTCACGGGCGTGCGCAGCTCGTGCGCGATGGCTGCATTCCACGTCAGGCTTTCCTGCGCCCCCCGCTGCAGGCGCTCGGCCATGCTGTTGAAATCGTCGACCAGCATGGCCGTTTCACCCAGGGTGCGGTCGCCGGCGAAGGCGCGCGCGGACAGGTCGCCATGGGCCACGCGGCGCACGCTGTCCATCACGGAATTGATCGGTTTCAAGATGCGCGCGGCCAGCTTGATGGCGAAGAAGGCGGCCAGGGCCAGGCCGAAGATGGTGATGGCAAAGATCCACAGCCACTCGACGGTGCTGGGCGACCAGTCGTCCGGCTCGGACAGCATGCCGGGATCGATCTTGAAGGCGATGGCGAAAAAGGTCCAGGAACCGATCCAGATGATCAGGATGCTGCACACCATCAGCACGGACATCGACAGGATGATCTGCCGGTTCAAGCCTGTGAAGCGCATCAGAGGTCGCTTTCCAGGCGGTAGCCCACGCCGCGCAGGCTGGCCGGCATGTTCATCACGCCTGCTTCTTCCAGCTTCTTGCGCAGCTTGCTGACGTGGCTGTCCACCGTGCGCTCCATCGAATTGCTCTCCGGCATGCACGACTCCAGCAATTCCAGGCGGCTGCAGACGCGGCGCGGCGTGCGCGCCAGGTGGGCCAGCAGGCGGAATTCCGTCAACGTCAGGCTGAGTGGCACGGGCGCGCCGTCGCGCAGCACGCTGGCCACGTACGTTTCCTGGTCGATCTCGATGGGGCCGCAGCGCAGGCGCTGGCCGCCGACGGGATGGTGGCGCACGCGCGAGCGGCGCAGTACGGCCGCCACGCGGGCCACCACTTCGGCCGGATTGAAGGGCTTGATGATGTAGTCGTCCGCACCCACGCGCAGGGCGGCCAGTTTATCGGCATCCTGGTCGCGCGCCGTCAGCATGATGACGGGCGTCTCGCCGCGCCGCCGTACTTCCGTCAGCACGCCCCAGCCATCGACACGGGGCATTTGCACGTCGAGCAGCAGCAGGTCCGGCGCCAGCGCCAGGTGCTGCTGCAGCGCTTCCTGGCCATCGATCGCGAAGGCCGTGCGGTAGCCGTCGCGCTCCAGGTAGCCGGCGAGGATGCGGGCGATTTGCGGTTCATCTTCGGCGATCAGGACGAGGGCGGAAGGCGGCGTGGTGGCAAGGAAGGAGGGCTGGCTGGCGCTGTGATGATAGTTCATATAAATAGTCTAGCATTCTTCGCCGTCTCCATCGAATCTCCACATTTCTTTGACGGAACATCCATCTTGGCCTTCTATGCTCCTGTTATCTGTCGACCGGACCGCCGGTTGGGATCTGCCATAGAGAAAGACCATGCATCCGAGCCACCTCACCAAGAAAAACATGTTGATCGCCGCGGCACTGCTCAGCCTTGCCGCCTGTTCCAAACCCGCGCCGGAAGAAGGTGCCGCGCCACCCGCCGCCGTTACTGTGCTCAAGCTGCAAGCGGCGCCTGTCGTCCTCAGCGATGAATTGCCGGGCAGGGTGGCCGCTTTCCGCACGGCTGACATCCGCCCGCAAGTGGGCGGCATCGTGCTGCGCCGCCAGTTCGAGCAGGGCGCCGAAGTGAAAGCGGGGCAGAAGCTGTTCCAGCTGAACCCGGCGCCATTCCAGGCGGACGTCGATTCGGCCGCCGCCGCCCTGCAGCATGCGGTGGCCACGGCGAACCGCGCCAGCAGCCAGGCCGACAGGTTGAAGCCGCTGGTGGAAGCGGACGCCATCAGCCGCCAGGCGTATGACGATGCCGTGGCCCAGCGCGAGCAAGCCGTGGCCACCGTGGCCCAGGCGCGCGCGGCCCTGGCGCGCCGCCGCCTGGACCTGGCCTTTGCCAGCATCGAGGCGCCCATTGCCGGGCGCATCGGCTCCGAACTGGTGACGGAAGGCGCGCTCGTGGGCCTGGCCGATGCCACGCCGATGGCGCGCATCCAGCAGATCGACAAGGTGTATGTCGACGTGCGCCAGCCGGCCGCCGCGCTGGCCGCGCTGCAAGCCTCCGGCACCGGCGGCGCGGACAAGCTGCCCGTGACCATTTTAGGCGCCGATGGCCAGCCGCATCCCGTCACGGGCCGCATCCTGTTCTCGGGCATCAGCGTCGATGCGGGCACGGGCGACGCCGTCATCCGCGTGCTGGTCGACAATCCGCAGCGCCAACTGCTGCCGGGCATGTTCGTGCGCGCCCGCATCGCCCGCGCCGTGCAGGCAGATGGCATGCTGCTGCCGCAGCAAGCCGTCTTGCACAGCAGCGGCGGCCAGGCGCAGGCCTGGGTGCTCGATGGCACGAACAAAGCAAGCCTTAAACCCATCAGCGTGGGCGACGTGATCGACCACCAGTACGTGGTCAACGGCGGCTTGAAGGCTGGCGAAACCGTCGTCATCGAAGGCCAGGAACGCTTGCAGCCGGGCGCCACCGCCGCACCGCAGCCATGGAAGCGCGCCGCAGCCGTTGCCGCCGCACCTGCCGTCAGCGCCGTGCGCTGACCCGTACATATTGAAAGTGTAACGACATGCCTCAATTTTTCATCAACCGCCCCGTCTTTGCGTGGGTGGTGGCGGTCTTCATCGTCCTGTTCGGACTGATCGCCATACCGCAATTGCCGATTGCGCGCTTCCCTTCGGTGGCGCCGCCCAGCGTCAGCATCAGCGCCAACTATCCTGGCGCCACGCCGCAAACCATGAACGATTCCGTGGTGGGTCTGATCGAACGCGAACTGTCGGGCGTCAAGCACCTGCTGTATTTCGAGTCGTCCACCGATACCTCGGGTTCGGCCTCGATCACCGTCACCTTCCAGCCGGGAACGAACCCGGAAATGGCGCAGGTGGACGTGCAAAACCGCCTGAAAGCCATCGAACCGCGCCTGCCGCAAGCCGTGCGGCAAAATGGCTTGACGGTGGAGTCGGCATCGTCCGGCTTCCTGATGATCGTCAGCCTGATTTCCGAGAATGGCCAGCATGACGAAGTGGCGCTGGGCGACTACCTGGCGCGCAACGTGACGGAAGAACTGCGCCGCATTCCCGGCGTGGGCAAGGTGCAGCTGTTCGGCTCCGAGCGGGCCATGCGCATCTGGGTCGATCCGGCCAAGCTGGTGTCGTACAACATCGCCATGGGCGAGCTGACGGCCGCCATCGCGCAGCAAAATGCGCAGATCGCCCCGGGCCGCCTGGGCGATTCGCCCGCCGTGCACGGCCAGCGCGTCACGATTCCGCTGACGGTGCAGGGCCAGCTGCAAACGCCGGCCGAATTTGCCGCCATCGTCCTGCGCGCGAATGCGGATGGCTCGAAAGTGACCATCGGCGACGTGGCGAAAGTGTCGCTGGGCGCGCAAAGCTTCAATTTCAGCATCCGCGAAAACGGCCAGGCCGCTTCGGGCGCCGCCATCATGCTGTCGCCGGGCGCCAACGCCGTGCAGACGGCCAGCGCCGTGCGCGCGCGCATGGCCGAACTGGCGCACACGATGCCGGCCGGGATCAAGTATTCGGTGCCGTTCGATACGGCGCCGTTCGTGAAGATCTCGATCGAAAAGGTCGTCGTTACCCTGCTGGAAGCGATGGTGCTGGTGTTCCTCGTCATGTATCTGTTCCTGCAAAAGATACGCTACACGCTGATTCCCGCCATCGTCGCGCCGATTGCCCTGATGGGCACCTTCACGGTGATGCTGATGGCCGGCTATTCCGTCAACGTGCTGACCATGTTCGGCATGGTGCTGGCGATCGGCATCATCGTCGACGATGCCATCGTCGTGGTGGAAGCCGTCGAGCGCCTGATGGCGACCGAAGGCTTGTCGCCGAAGGAGGCGACGTCGAAGGCCATGCGCGAAATCACCGGTGCCGTCGTCGGCATCACCCTGGTGCTGACGGCCGTGTTCATCCCGATGGCGCTGGCCAGCGGCTCCGTGGGCGCCATCTACCGCCAGTTCACCCTGGCCATGGCCGTGTCGATCCTGTTCTCGGCGTTTTTGGCGCTGACCCTGACGCCGGCCCTGTGCGCCACCATGTTGAAACCGATCGGTCCGCACGACCATGACAAGAAGGGCTTCTTCCTGTGGTTCGACCGCCAGTTCGAGCGCATGACGGCCCGCTATGAAAAGGGCGTGGTGGCGATGCTCAAACGCGCGGGCCGTTCGATGGTCGTGTATGGCGCCATCGTCGCGGCCCTGGGCGTGGCCTTCATGCAGCTGCCTTCGGCCTTTTTGCCGGAAGAAGACCAGGGCTACTTCATCACCTCGATCCAGCTGCCGTCCGACGCCACCATGGAGCGCACGCTCGATGTCGTCAAACTGTACGAGCAGCACGTGGCCACGCGGCCCGGCATCGAGGTGAATCAGTCGATCCTCGGCTTCAGCTTTTCCGGCGCGGGACCGAACGCGGGCCTGGCGTTCACCATGCTGAAGGATTGGAAACAGCGCAACGGCGCCACGGCGCAGGAAGAAGTGGCGCTGGCGCAGGAAGCCATGTCGCAGGCGAAGGAGGGCGTGATCATGAGCCTGATGCCGCCCGCCATCGATGAACTGGGCAACTCGTCCGGCTTTTCCATGCGCTTGCAAGACCGCGCCAACCAGGGTATCGCTGCCCTGCAGGCGGCGCAGAACCAGCTGCTGGGCCTGGCCGCGCAAAGCAGCAAGGTGGCGGGCGTGTATCCGGACGGCTTGCCGCCGGGCGCCAGCGTGCGCCTCGATATCGACCGCACCAAGGCGGAAGCGCTGGGCGTGTCGTTTACGGCCATTGCCGACATGCTGACGGCAGCCATGGGCTCGACCTATGTCAACGATTTCCCGAATGCGGGTCGCATGCAGCAGGTGATCATCCAGGCCGATGCGCCGTCGCGCATGCAGTTGAACGACGTGCTGGCCCTGCGCATCCGCAATAACGCGGGCGGCATGGTGGCCTTGGGCGAACTGGTACGCCCCGTGTGGAGCGAGTCGCCGCTGCAACTGGTGCGCTACCAGGGTTATCCTGCGGCGCGCATTTCGGGCAGCGCGGCGCCGGGCGTATCGAGCGGCGACGCCATGCTGGAAATGGAGCGCCTGGTGAAACAGCTGCCGCCCGGCTTCGCGCTGGCGTGGACGGGGCAGTCGCTGCAAGAGAAGGAATCGGCGTCGCAAGCGCCCATGCTGATGGCGCTGTCGATGCTGGTGGTCTTCCTCGTGCTGGCGGCCCTGTATGAAAGTTGGAGCATTCCCGTCTCCGTGATGCTGGTCGTGCCTTTGGGCTTGCTGGGCGCCGTGCTGGCCGTGATGATGCGCGGCATGCCGAACGATGTGTTCTTCAAGGTGGGCATGATCACGATCATCGGCCTGTCGGCGAAGAATGCGATCCTGATCGTCGAATATGCGCGCCAGCTGCAGGCGCAGGGCAAGGGACTGGTCGAGGCGACGGTGGAAGCGGCCCGCTTGCGTTTGCGTCCGATCTTGATGACGTCCTTGGCCTTCGCGCTGGGCGTCGTGCCGCTGATGCTGGCCACGGGCGCCAGCGCCGAAACGCAGCATGCGATCGGCACGGGCGTGTTCGGCGGCATGATTACCGCCACCGTGCTAGCCGTGTTTTTCGTGCCCGTGTTCTTTGTCGTGGTGCTGGGCGCCGTCGACAAGATGGGCAGCTATTTCAACAAACGCAGTAATCGCATCGCCGTCAAGGCGGTGGAAGGGGAGTTGTAATGCGTTGGTTTCATCTGTTACCGATCGCCGGGCTGTTGTCGGCGTGTTCATTGACGCCGCCGCTGGTCAAGCCGGCGGCGCCGATACCGGCCAGCTATGGCGCGGTTGCCGCGCCAGGCATGGTCGACACTGCGGCCGATCTGGGCTGGCGCCAGATGCTGCTCGATGCGCGCCTGCAGCGCCTGGTCGACATCGCACTGGAAAACAACCGCGACTTGCGCGCGGCGTCCCTTAACGTGGAAGCCGTGCGGGCGCAGTACCAGATCCAGGATGCGGGCCGCTATCCGGCCATCGGCGCGAATGCGGGCGGCGTGCGCCAGCGCGGCGCCGACGCGGTGACCCAAAACCAGTTCACTTCCGGCATCGCCATGAGCGCGTTCGAGATCGACCTGTTCGGCCGCCTGCGCTCCTTGTCGGACGCGGCGTTTGCGCGCTACCTGGCCACGCAGCAGGGCCAGCGCGCCGCGCACATGGCCCTGATCGGCGCCGTCGCCGATGCGTACCTGGAACAGCGGCTGGCCGAGGAGCAGCTGGCACTGGCGCGGCAAACCCTGCTTGACTGGCGCCAGGCTTTGACCCTGACGCAGCGCCTGCACGGCGCGCAGCAGGGCAGCGGCCTGGACGTGGCGCAAGCGGAAGGACAGGCGGCCACGGCGGAAGCGGACGTACAGGCCCGCGAGCGGGCCAGCGCCTTGGCCCGCAACAGCCTGGAACTGCTGCTGGGCGCGCCGTTGCCAACGGACTTGCCGGCGGGCCGGCCGCTCGATGGCCAGCCCGTGCTGACGCAGCTGCCGCCCGGCCTGCCGTCGGACTTGCTGGCGCGCCGTCCTGACATCCTGCAAGCGGAATACGCGCTGGTGGCGGCGAATGCGGAAATCGGCGCCGCCCGCGCCGCCTTCTTCCCCCGACTGTCGCTGACAGCGTCGCTGGGCTTTGCCAGCCCTGAGCTCGGCGACCTGTTCCGTGGCAGCGCGCGCAGCTGGTCGTTCGCGCCGCAAGTGACGCAGCCGCTATTCCAGGGCGGCCAGCTGCGCGCGGAATTGCAACTGTCGCGCCTGCGCAAGGACGTGGCCGTGCTGCAATACGAGCAGGCCATCCAGGCGGCCTTCCGCGACGTGCGCGACGGGCTGGCCGGCAGCGCCACGTATGCGCAGCAGATCGATGCGCAGCAGCGCGTGGTGGTTGCGGCGCAGCAGCGTCAGCGGCTGTCGCAACTGCGCTACGACGCGGGCCAGGACAGCCGCCTGGAATTGCTTGACGCGCAGCGCCAGTCGTATGCTGCCCAGCAAACCCTGCTCGACGTGCGGCGCGACCAGTTCAAGTCGTCCGTGGCCCTGTACAAGGCGCTGGGGGGAGGGCTGGAGGAGTAGCCCGCCTTGCGGGGGGCGGCCAGCCGGGCGTGGGCTTGCCAGGCTACGCGCCGGGCCAGTCGATCAACAGCGGTTGCGGCATCCACGGGTGCCGGATGGCAGCCAGGTTCCACGGCAAGCGGCTCAGCAGTACATCGAAGGGATTGCGCGCGACAGCCAGCGTGCATTTCCCGTCGCCTTTTTGCAGTCGGCCTTCGCGCTGCAGAAAGACCTGGCGCAATCCCTCGGGCGAGGTTTGTCCCACCGCTGGCCAATGGCGCATCACGGCGGCCAGCACTTGTTCGCACAGGGCCCTTTCTTCTTCTCCGAGGTCGACGGGTGGAGCAGGGAAGTCCGGTTCCAGGCCGCACAGCAGCTTGTTCAGCAGCAATTGCTGCTCCGGTGCATCGCTCCTGCCATCGACCAGGTATTGCAGCAAGTGAACGGCGTGCGCGCCGTGTTCGCCGCGCAGCTGCGGCCTGCCATCGCCGCCAGTGGCGAGCAAGTCCAGCCGCTGGAACATTGCCGGCAGGAACGGGTGGAGCAGCACCAGGCCGGCGTTCCTGATGCCGGCGATGTCAGGCGAATTTGCAGCGTCGTTCATGCGTTTATCCCGTCTGTTACGCTGTAAACGCCCCGATCGGGCGGTTGCGCGCCAGGCTCCAGCCTGTCGTGTGCTGGGTGCCGGGCTGGCCATCCGCCTGCTGCACGCTGTGGCTCCAGAGTATTTCCGTAAAGCTCAGCTTGAACTGCTCGGTGGGCATGTCGTCGGGATGGGTTTGCAGCTGGATTTCGCTGATCATGGCGTCGCGCAGGGCAATGGTGATGATGTTGGCCGTCTTGCCGCTCGAATAACGGGCGATGTACAGCCTGGTCGGCTGGGCCGCACCCCTGCCCAGTGGCTCGGCGCGCAGGCACAGTTCATACAGCTTGATGGACGTCTGGTCGACATATTTGACGCAGGTAAATTCCGTGATCACGGGCCGCCCTGACGTGCGCGCCGAATTGCTGACGTCCGTCGTCATTTGCTGTTTCATACCCTGGTGCAGCGAGACCAGCTCGATGCACGGGCCCAAGTCCTGCAGGGCGCCGGCATCGCGCCAGATGGCGTCGATGCCGGCGCTGCCACCGTCCGGCATCTTGCCGAACACGAGTTCCGGGTTGCCGGGTTCCAGCAAGATCAAATCCATGGCGATGCTTCCTTCAAGTCAGTGTACACGGGCCTTCATGCGCTACAGGTGGATATTGCGCGGGCGTCGCCCTTGCCAACCCTCCTCGCCATCGTCGTCGACAAGACAGACTTTTACCTGCGCCGTATTCGGTGACGTGAAGCGCACGATGACGGTGGCGCTCTGGCGGTCATGGGTGATGTACCACAGGGCGTCGCCTTGCGCCTGGCCGATGCTGTCCACGCGGCGCACCAGCAGGTCAGCCTGGCTGCGTTCCACCAGTGCCACGCTCAGCTGCGCTTCCTCCAACTTTGTTGTCTGATACACGATTGCCACGGTCCGCTCCATGTTGTTGATTTTCCTGCCCAAGACTATACACCGAAAAAGTTGCCTAAACACAACCAAAAATCGAGCCGAAATAACTTTTTTTGTGCCACTGCATCCAAACGCCGGCACGGCGCGTAGTACAGGGGTGCGCTCACCGCAACGGCGGCACGAGCGGCACTTCCACTCTTTCAGGGGCCACGATCATGCCGATATTACCGACCTTGCCATTTGCCAAGCTGCTGCTTGTTTCCGCCGTCGCCATGTCGCTCGCCGCTTGCGGCGGCGATGACCATGATGATGTCGTCGTCACGCCACCGCTGCCCGTGGTGGTGGCCGGCGATGTCTTCGTGCTCACCGCCAGCAACAAGCTGCTGTCGTTCGACCGCGCCACGCCAGCCACCATCCGCACCACGGCCACCGTGACGGGCTTGCAGGCCGGCGAAAACCTGCTGGGCATCGATGTCCGTCCCGCCGATGGCCAGCTGTATGGCGTCGGCAGCACGGGGCGCATCTATACCCTGAATGGCGTGACGGGCGCCGCCACCGTGAAAGCCACCCTGGCGGCCGATGCGGGCGACGCGACGGCGCCCTATACGGCGCTGGCCGGCACGGAATTCGGCGTCGATTTCAACCCCGCCGCCGACCGCTTGCGCATCGTCAGCAATACGGGGCAAAGCCTGCGCATCAATGTCGATACGGGCGCGACCACGACGGATGGCAGCATCAACGGCGGCGTGGCCAGCACCGCCATCACGGCCGCCGCCTATACCAACAGCTTCGCCGGCACGGCCAGTACCACTTTATTTGTCATCGACGCTGCCAACGCCACCCTGTACACGCAAAATCCGCCCAACAAAGGCACCCTGGCCAGTGCCGTGCCGCTGGGCGTGGCGGCGACCGGCGTGGCCGGTTTCGACATCGATGCACGCACGAATACGGGCTACGCCGTCATGACGGTGGCCGGCGTGCGCAACCTGTACACCCTGAACCTGGCGGCGGCTGCTGCGCCGGCGACCCTGGTGGCGGCCATCGGCGTGACGGAAGACCTGCGCGGCATCGCCTTGAACGCGCCGGCCGCGCCCATCGTCTATGGCTTGACGGACGACGCCCGCATCGTGACCTTCAAGACGGCCACGCCGAACACCCTGGACGCCAATGTGGCCGTCACGGGCCTGGCTGCGGGCGAACACCTGCTGGGTTTTGACATCCGTCCCAAGGATGGCCTGCTGTACGGGATTTCCTCGGCGGGGCGCATCGTCACCATCGATCCGGCCACTGGCGCGGCCACGGTCAAGGCGACGCTGGCCGCCGATGCGGCGGACGCCACCGCGCCCTACACGGCCATTGCGGGCACGGCCTTTGGCGTGGACTTCAATCCCGTCGCCGACCGCCTGCGCGTGATCGGCAACACGGGGCAAAGCTTGCGCATCAATGTCGATACGGGCGCCACCACCACCGATGGCGCCGTCAACCGCGCGGGCGCGACGCCGGCCGTGACGGCGGCGGCCTACACCAACAGCTTTGCCGGCACGACGGCCACCATGCTGTTCGATATCGACACGGCCAGCGCCAGTCTCGCCCTGCAAAATCCGCCGAATGACGGTACCCTCGTGAATGTGGGGCTGCTGGGCGTGGCTGTGGCGGGCGACGTGGGCTTCGATATCGCGGGCGGCGCCAACGGCCTGGCGCTGGCGGCCCTGCGCACTGCCGCCACGGGCCCCAGTTCCCTGTACCGCATCGATCTGGCGACAGGCGCGGCGGTGCTGAGCGGCGGCGCGGCCACGCCGGCGGCGTCCGTCATCGGCAACGGCACGGTGGGACTGGTGGATATCGCCATCGCGCTCAAGTAAGAAAATGCGCCGCAGCTTTGCTTTGATTCAATAATTCCAGTATTATGGAAATATTGTTGACATACGCAGGCTGCGGCGCACGGTGCCCGCGACGCCGCATCGAACGGGACCTCACCGCATGCTGACCGCTTTCCTGATCTTTCTTGCTACATTAACCCTCGTCATCTGGCAGCCGCGCGGGCTGGGCATCGGCTGGAGCGCTGTCATCGGCGCCTGTGTCGCCTTGCTGGCCGGCGTGATCCACTGGGGCGACATCCCCGTCGTCTGGCATATCGTGTGGAACGCGACCGGCACCTTCATCGCCGTGATCATCATCAGCCTGCTGCTGGACGCGGCCGGCTTCTTCGAATGGGCCGCGCTGCACGTGGCGCGCTGGGGCGGCGGCAGCGGACGAAAACTGTTCGTGCTGCTGGTCTTGCTGGGCGCGCTCGTTTCCGCCGTGTTCGCCAATGACGGCGCCGCGCTGATCCTGACGCCCATCGTCATCGCCATGCTGCGGGCGCTGAAGTTTTCCGCCAAGGCCACGCTGGCCTACGTGATGGCGGCCGGCTTCATCGCCGACACGGCCAGCCTGCCGCTGGTGGTGTCGAACCTGGTGAACATCGTCTCGGCCGATTTCTTCAAGATCGGCTTTGCCGAATATGCATCCGTGATGGTGCCCGTCAACGTCGTCGCCGTGGCCGCCACCCTGGGGGCCTTGCTGCTCTTTTTCCACCGGGATATTCCCCGCGACTATGCAGTGGCGCAACTGAAGCGCCCGGACGCCGCCATCCGCGACCTGGGCACCTTCCGCGCCGGCTGGCTGGTGCTGGCGCTGCTGCTGGTGGGATTCTTCTCGCAAGAACACCTGGGCGTGCCCATCAGCCTGATCGCCGCCGTGGGCGCCGCGCTGTTGCTGGGCGTGGCCGGCAAGGGCCACGTGATTTCCACGCGCCACGTGCTGCGCCATGCGCCGTGGCACATCGTCGTTTTTTCGCTGGGCATGTACCTGGTCGTGTACGGCTTGCGCAATGCGGGTTTGACGGCTTACCTGACGGACATGCTGAACCACTTTGCGCAGTACGGCGTGTGGGGCGCGGCCATGGGCACGGGCGTGCTGACGGCCTTGCTGTCGTCCGTGATGAACAATCTGCCGACGGTGCTCGTCGGCGCGCTGGCCATCGACCCGACGACGGCGCAGGGGGCCGTGCGCGAGGCGATGATCTACGCGAACGTCATCGGCAGCGACCTGGGTCCGAAGATCACGCCCATCGGCAGCCTGGCCACCTTGCTGTGGTTGCATGTGCTCGACAGCAAGAACATCCACATTTCCTGGGGATACTATTTCCGCGTCGGCATCGTGCTGACCGTGCCCGTGCTGCTGGTGACCCTGGCCGCGCTGGCGTTGCGCCTGGGGTGATGTCAGAGGGGAAGATAGTTAACTAGACGACCGGTCAGATTTTTTGCTATACTGGCTGCATGAGCAAAAAATCTTCCGCCGACATGCGCCAGCACCTGATCGACATCGCCAAGGCTTTGATGGCCGAGAAGGGCTATACGGCCGTGGGCCTGGCCGAACTGGTGGCGGCGGCCGGCGTGCCGAAGGGTTCCTTCTACTATTACTTCAAGTCGAAGGAAGAGTTTGGCCAAGCCTTGCTCGATGACTATTTCACCACCTATCTACAGACGGTCGACGCCTTGCTGGCGGGGCCTGGCAATGCCCGCGAGCGGCTGCTGGCCTATTTTGACTACTGGCGCGCGACGCAGGCCAGCAGCGCGCCGGAAGGCAAGTGTCTGGTGGTCAAGCTGGGCGCTGAAGTGTGCGACTTGTCCGTGGACATGGGCGCCGTGCTGCAGCAGGGCACGGGCGCCATCCTGGATCGCCTGACGCAGTGCGTGGAAGCGGGCCATCTCGACGGTTCCTTGGCGGCGGCAATGCCGGCGCGCGTGCTGGCCGAATCCCTTTACCAGTTGTGGCTGGGCGCGTCCCTGATGGTCAAGGTGGCCAGGAGCGGCGGACCGTTCGACGCTGCCATGGCGACCACGCAACGGCTGCTGTCTTAGCCGTTTTTTTGACCATTAACTAGACGACCGGTCAGTTATTTCCGGTTTTTTCTGACTTAACATGAAAGCAATACGATGACCGAACAGCATGAAAGCGATTTATTTTCCCCGGTCGATCTTGGCGCGCTGGCATTGGCCAACCGCATCGTCATGGCGCCGCTCACGCGCAGCCGCATGGGCGACGATGGCGTGCCGAACGCCTTGCACGCCGAGTATTACGCCCAGCGCGCCAGCGCCGGCCTGATCATCAGCGAAGCGACGAATATTTCGGCCCAGGGCCGCGGCTATGCCCTGACCCCGGGGATATGGACGGACGAGCAGGTGGCCGGCTGGAAGCTGGTCACCGATGCCGTGCATGCGGCCGGCGGCAAGATCGTTTGCCAGCTGTGGCATGTGGGACGGTTTTCGCATGCCAGCCTGCAGCCCGATGGCGCCGCGCCCGTCGCGCCATCCGCCATCCGGGCCGAGGGCAGCACCTACACGGCCAGCGGCATGCAGCCCGTGTCCATGCCGCGCGCGCTGGCAACGGGGGAAATCGCCGGCATCGTCGCGCAGTATGCGCATGCGGCCGCATGCGCGCTGCGCGCCGGTTTCGATGGCGTCGAAGTGCATTCGGCCAACAGCTACCTGCTCGACCAGTTCTTGCGCGACTCGACCAACCGGCGCACGGACGCTTATGGCGGCAGCATCGAAAACCGCGCGCGGCTGACGCTCGAAGTGACGCACGCCGTGGTGAACGTGTGCGGCGCGGCGCGGGTCGGCATCCGCCTGTCTCCCGTCACGCCCGACGCGGGCAACACGCCGATCGACAGCGACGTGATGGCCACCTATGGCTATCTGATCGAACGGTTGAACAGGCATGGACTGGCGTACCTGCACTTCGTCGAGGGCGCCACGGCCACCTCGCGCGATGTGCCCGATGGCGTCGACCTCGATGCGCTGCGGGCGCTGTTCAACGGCCCCTACATCGGTAACAACCACTATGACCTGCCGCTGGCGCAGGCGCGCCGCGCGCAAGGCAAGGTCGATGCGGTGGCGTTTGGCCGTCCCTTCATCGCCAACCCGGATCTGGTGGCGCGACTGCGCCATGGCGTGGCGCTGGCCATGGCGCCGCGCGAGGCGTATTACGGCGGTGGCGCCAATGGCTACACCGACTGGCCCGCCAGCCAGTTCTGATTTCTCTTCACCCACCCAAGGAGCGCAACATGAACAACCCTACGTATGTGCAGGATTACCAGGCGATTGTCGCCGTGCTGAATCAATACAATGCGGGCGGCGCGCAGGCCGACAGCAGCATCATGCGCCCGGCTTTCAGCAGCCAGGCCACCATTTTCGGCGTCGATGGCGGCGATAAACTGACGGGCGGGCCCATCGAAGGCCTGTTCGAAATCATCGACAGCGCCTTCCGGCCATCGCCGCAGGCGAAGGCGGCCATCGTACGCGTCGACATCGTGGGCACCGCGGCCAGCGCGCGCGTCGATACGGACGATATCTCGGGTTTCCGCTTTACCGACTTTTTCAATTTGCTCAAGGTGCAGGGCGAGTGGACCATCGTCAGCAAGATCTATCACACGCACGCGGGCGCCTGATGCACTGGCTGGGCGCCCGATGCTGTATCGTGTGGCGTCCAGCATGCGGGGAGAAGCAATGAAACTGATACTGATAGGCGCCACGGGCCTGGTGGGCCGCGAAGTGCTGCGCCTGGCGCTGAGTGACGCGCGCGTCACGGCCATCGTCGCGCCCGTGCGCAAAGCCTTGCCGGCGCATCCCAAGCTGGACGCGCCCCTTGCCGATTTCGACCGCTTGCCGGCGGATGCGCCCTGGTGGCAGGCCGACGCCGTCATCTGCACCCTGGGCACGACCATGAAGGTGGCGGGCACGCGGCAGGCCTTCCGGCGGGTCGATCATGGCTATCCGCTGGCCGCGGCGCGGCTGGCGCTGGCGGCCGGCACGCCCACGTATGCGCTCAATTCCGCCGCCGGCGCCAACGCGGCCTCGCGTTTCTTCTATAACCGCGTCAAGGGCGAGCTGGAACGCGACCTGGAAGCACTGGGTTTCAGATCGCTCACGCACGTGCGGCCGGGCCTGATCGGCGGCGAACGCGATGAAGCGCGGGCGGGCGAGGGCGCCGCCTTGCGCATCCTGCGCGTGCTGGCTCCCGTGCTGCCGCGCCGCTGGCGCATCAATCCGGCGCCGCGCATCGCCAGCGCCTTGCTGGAAGCGGCGATTGCCGCCGCCCCGGGCGTGCACATGGTGACGTCCGAGCACCTTTTGTGAACGCGCGCCCGTATAATTCTCGTTCATCTACTTGCGAGTACAGACAATGCAGACAGTACGTGTTTACCAGGCCAGCGACCGCGACGCCTGCCTGGCCCTCTTCGACGGCAATACGCCGCGCTTTTTCGACCCTTCGGAGCGCGTTCGCTTTGCCGCCTGGATCGATGCAGCGGCGCAGCCCTATCTTGTCATCGAGCGCGTCATCGATGGTGACGTGCGCATCGTCGCCTGCGGCGGCCACGCCATCGAGGCGGATGGCATGACTGCCAGCCTGTCCTGGGGCATGGTGGCGCAGGATCTGCACGGCCAGGGGCTGGGCCAGGCACTGACGCAGGCGCGCCTCGATGCGATCAGCGCCATGCCGCAGCTGACCAGTGTGACCATGAATACCAGCCAGTACACGCAGGGTTTTTATGCGCGCTTCGGCTTCGTGGCCGTGAAGGTGACGCCGGATGGCATCGGACCCGGCCTCGATCAATGGGATATGGTTTTGCCGCTGCCGCGCGCCGGGGGCGTTGATGGAAGCCGCTGACCACCATATCGCCCCGGTGCCGCTGGAAAAAGCCTACCGCCTGCTCAATCACGGTCCGTCCATCCTCGTTTCGGCCCGCCACGCCGGCATCGATAACGTGATGGCCGCCGCCTGGGCCTGCGCCCTCGATTTCGCGCCGCCGAAACTGACCGTGGTGCTGGACAAGGCAACGCGCACGCGCGCGCTGGTCGAAGGCAGCGGCACGTTTGTCATCCAGGTGCCGACGGCGGCGCAGTTGCAACTGACCCACGCCGTCGGCACGCACAGCCTCGATGCGCAGCCCGATAAGCTGGCGCGCGCTGGCGTGCAGCTGTTTCACTTGGACGGCGTTGATGTGCCGTTCGTGGCCGGCTGTTCCGCCTGGCTGGCCTGCCGTTTGATCCCCGAACCGCACAACCAGACGGCGTATGACCTGTTCATCGGCGAAGTGGTGGGCGCCTGGGCCGACACGCGCGTGTTCCGCGACGGGCACTGGCATTTCGAACAGGCCGATCCATCCTGGCGCAGCCTGCACTACATCGCCGGCGGGCGCTTCTATGCGATCGGCGAGGCGCTCGATGCTGCCCCGCGCTGACCCGCTGGCGGATCAGGCCACCACCGCGCCGCTCGTCATCGTCGCCAGCAGCGGCACCGGCGGCGACATGCAGCCGTTTATCGCACTGGCGCAGGGTTTGCAGCAACGGGGCCGGCGCGTGCTGCTGCTGGTGCCGGGCTGGCAGGAAGCGGCCGCGCAAGCCTCGCGGCTGCCATATCGCACCTTCGGCAGCGCGGCAGAGGGCCAGGCCATGCTGGGCGACCCAGGCCTGTGGGATGAGCGCAAGGGCTGGGGCGCGGTGTGGAATGGCCTCGTGCCGCACCTGGGCGCCGTGCGCGACGTCGTGCAAGGCTTGCCGGCCGATGAGGCTTGCGTGGTGCTGTGCCATCCCATCCTCGTGCCGATGGCGGCCCTGGCGCGCTCCGTGCGGCCGGACCTGCGCATCGTCGCGGCGTATCTGGCGCCATCGAACCTGTGCAGCAGCCATGATTTCCTGACGGCCGGCTCCTTGCGCATTCCCGCCTGGGTGCCGCTGGCCTGGCGCCAGGCCTTGTGGCGCATGATCCACCGCGGCATGATCGATCCGGTGATGCTGCCTGGCCTGAACGGAGCGCGCGCGCAGCACGGCTTGCCACCGGAAGCGCATTTTTTTGCACATATGCTGGCCGCGCCGGACGCGTCGCTCGGCTTGTTTCCCGCGTGGTTCGCCGCCCCGCAGGCGGACTGGCCGCCGCATTTCGCGCAAGCCGATTTCGCCGGCGCCGCCACGCATGGCGCTGCAGCGCTGCCACCGGAGCTGGAACGTTTTCTGGGCGAGGGCGAGCCGCCCATCGTGTTTACGCCCGGTACCGGGCACCAGCACGCGCAGCGCTATTTCAGCATCGCCCTCGCAGTCTTGCGGCGGCTGGGGCGGCGCGGCCTGTTCCTCACGCCCCATGCGGCGCAACTGCCGCAGCACATGCCGGCCAGCGTCATGTGGCAGGCGCACGCACCGTTTGCGGCGCTATTGCCGCGCGTGGCGGCCGTGGTGCACCATGGCGGCATCGGCACCAGCGCGGACGCCTTCCGCGCGGGTATCCCGCAGCTGATCGTGCCGTTCGCGTACGACCAGTTCGATAATGGCTGGCGCGCCAAACGGCTCGGTGTGGGGGATGTCTTGCTGGCCAGGCGCCTGTCGGCGGGGCGCATGCGGCGGCAGCTGGCGCGCCTGCTCGCCGCGCCCGAGGTCAAGCTGGCGTGTGGCGAGGTGGCCCGCCAGATGGGGCAGGGGCTCGAATCAGCGCGCCTGCTGGATCACGTCGAAGCGGCCCTGGCCGCTTAGTCTGCCTGGGGAATGCTGCGCTAGGTATCGTCGAGGGCGATGACCCGGTCGTTTGCGCCGGGCACGCAGCCGTCGGCGATCGGTTCCCAGCCCCGGTGCACCACCACCTGCTTGCCATCGTGGCAGATTTCCACGCGCTCGCTGGCCGGCAGGCGCTGGCGCGCGAACGCTTCCAGGCTGGCCGGCAGGCTCGTTTCCAGCTGCATCGTGCCGATGGCTTCCGGCGGGTGGTCATCCATGTGCACGAGCGGCACGAAGATCGAACCGAGCATCAGCCAGCGCGCACCCACGTCGACGGGGGCGGGTACATAGGGCGCGGCGCGCAGCCAGTCCTGGGCGCGCGCGCGCAAGTCGCTGCCGGCGGCCAGCTCACCCCAGGCCGAGGCCAGCAATTCCACCACCCACTGATTGCAATTCTGGTATTTCAGGCTGAAGGCATATGCATTGGCGCTGTAGCGGCCTGCCAGCAACTGCTGCACGCGCACGGGGTCGAGCAGGGCGCGGCGCAGGGGCGGCACGGTTTCGGCCGGCAGTTTCACGAGCGAGATGTAGCCCAGCGCCGGGTTTTCCGTGCCCATGGCGAAACCGGCCGTGCCCTGGTCGAAGATGCGTGGGCGGCCCTCGTCGCAGGCGTAGTACAGCTGGCGCGCGGACCAGCCGCTGTCGTTGTCGTGGCGCCAGGCCAGTGCCGCATGCGAATAGCGGATGCCGAAGCGGGCCAGGTCCAGGCCGGAGCGGCTGATCAGGGCCACGCTGCCTTCGCTGGCGGCCAGTTCCTCGCGCACGACGGCGGCAAAGCGCAACAGGCGATCCTGTTCCGTGGCCGTGAGCTCCTGTGCGCGGTCGCAAAAACGCGAGGAGGCGAGCGAGGTGCCCGCCTGGGCGGCGCCCATGCTGAAGATGGCGCAAACGCCCAGCAGCAGTGCCGGGCGGCGCGGGAGAAAACGAATCAAAGGCTGACGGGACGCGTGGCCATTTCGCCGTACCAGTCGTCGGCCAGCACGAGGAAGAAGGCGGCGCGCGTGTCGTTGCGCGAGAATTCGATGCCGTAGGCGCGGTTTTGCGCATGCACCACGTCGCCCTGCGCCAGCTGCTGCTTGTCGAGCGCCGCTTGTGGCAAGTCCAGCACCAGCGGCGTTGCCGTGGCGTCGGCCTGCATGGTCAGGCGCGTCATGCCGTCGCGGCCCGGCACGGCGGCCACGTCGATGATGCGGTAGGGGCCATTGGCCACCTTGTTGTCGCGCGAGGAGCTGTTGCTCGAACCGTTGAGCGAGTCGGAAATGCTGCCGCTCGACTGGGAGCCGGCGCTGGAGGCCGAGGAAACGAAGCTGTCGGCGTTGGCGTTGCACGCCATGGTCAGAGCTGCGGCCAGGCCGAGCATGCGTAAGGTGGAGGTAGTCAAGGCAGTTTTCCAGTGGACATCAATGAAAGCGGACCGGGTCCATCCCGGCCCGCGCCATCATAGCAGATCGGCCATCAGCTGAGCAGTACCTCGATCAGGCCCTTTGCTTCGGCCGAAGGCTGCGTGCGCAGCGCCTGCAGCACGGGATCGTGTTCCAGGTAGGCTTGCAGCTGCGCGCTGACGGTGATGCCGGCCTGCGGCAGCGGCGAAGGGACGGGGGCCAGCGCCTTGGCCAGCAGCAGGGTGTCGCGCAAGCCCTCGGGCGGCAGCATGATGGTCGAGCCTGGCAAGGCATTGACGGCATCGGCCACCGGCTGCGGCACGCCCAGCTGGCGCATCAGCGAGCGGCCTATCACTTCCAGGGCGGACGCCATCTGCGTTTCCAAGTGGGCGTACAGGCCCGGGGTCTTGTCGGCCTGGGCCAGCAAATAAAAGCCGGCCACTTCATGCACGATGCCGGCAAACAGCGCCGTATCGGCATCCGTATGCGTGACGGCGCTGGCCAGTCCATGCGCCAGCGCCGCCACGTGCACGGTGTGCGCCCACAGCTGGGTGGCGCGGGCGCGCAAGGCTTCGTCGCGGATGCCCGCGTTCAGCTGGCGGATGACGGCCGCCGTCGCCAGCGAATACAGGTTGCGGTGTCCCAGCCGCTCGACGGCGGCGCGCACGCTGGTGATGGCGGGCGTATGGCCGGGCGAGAACAGGGCCGAATTGGCCAGCGCCACAGCGCGCGCCGACAAGGTCGGTTCGCACAGCAGCAGCCGGCTGATGTCGGCCGAGTGGCAATCCGGGTTGGCCAGTTCCTTTTGCAGGAGCAGTGCCGTATTGATGCTGGTGGGAAAGGCCAGGGTTTCCGTTTCGGCGCTGGCCAAAAGTTGCGCCAGGCTGCTGAGCGTGTTGACGTGCATGGATAGGGGAGCGAGAAGTAGCAATGTCTGCATATTATCAGGCAATGCGGCCTGCATGGCGTCCGCCTGCCTTTCCTGCGAAACAAGTTGCGCATCGGCCGCGCATCGGTCCATTCATCAGCCCAGCTTATAGGCCCTAGTGGCTTTGTGCCGCTAATCAGCGCGGGCCAGCGCTGTTAAGCTTGGATTGCCAGGACAGGCGAAGCCGGCTGCCCGGCGGCACGCCCATTCTGGGAGCCGATCTTACCGGCAAGAAAGGAAAACACCCATGCATCGATACGCCGCGGCACTCTTGCCGCTTTGCCTGCCCGCCGGGGCCGTCTCTGCCTCCGCGTCTGCCGAGGCCGCTGCCACACGCGCCGCCGTCACCGTCACGCGCGCCGCCGCCATGCCCACCATTACGGGCGACGCCGCCTATTTCACGGGCACGGTCGAAGTCGACGCCATGTTCCAGCGGCCGTCTCCGGCCCGCGTGGGCGGCGGCATCGTCACCTTTGCGCCCGGCGCCCGCACGGCCTGGCATACGCATCCATTGGGTCAGACCCTGATCGTCACGCAAGGCAGTGGCTGGGTGCAGCACTGGCAGGGCCCGCTGCAGGCGCTGGCGGTCGGTGACGTGGCGTGGATACCGCCCGGCGTCAAGCACTGGCATGGCGCCACGGCCACGTCCGCCATGCGGCATGTTGCGATTGCGGAGGCGCAAGATGGCACGGCGGTGACGTGGCTGGAGCAGGTGGCGGATGACAGCTACCCCAGATAGTCAGGGCTGCCCGCCGGGCAGCAGTGCACGATGGCGAAGCTGCTAGCGCGGCTTTGGCGCGGGCTCGGCCGTGTCACTGCTTGGGGTGAGCGCCGTGCCGGCGAAGCGCGCCTCGCCGGAGACCAGCTTTTGGCCTATGCCGACGAAGCCGCGGATCTGCTCATCCGAATGGCCTTTCAGGTCGGAAAAGACAGCGCGCATCTGCTGCGGAGAGACGCCGGCTTTATCTGCCCGGTTGAGCGTGCTGAAGCCTTCGAGCAAGCGTGCCGTTCCCAGGGGACTGCGCAGTGAATCGATCAGTGTATCTAACATATTTGCCTCCTTATGGCGTTGGCGTTGAGACGGTGGACTACCGAGCAAAGTGTAGCGGCCCTGGCATCGGAAACTGGACCCGCATAATGCTAGAATTACGTACCTTGACATGGCGAGCAAAGACTGATAGTAAATATGATTGCAAAAAAAGAATTATTTCCAGGGCGCATACAGGCGGATCAAATTCTTGTGCATCAGTGCGCGATACGCCGCTTTCAGTCGCGGCACGGGCAGCAATTCCAGGAGCTGAGGAACTTGCGGAACAGCGTCATGGCGGCGATCGACGTGCGACCAAGTATGTGGCGCCTATTGTCAAACCAACGTGACAGGCACTTTGCCTTGCTCGATATCATGCACGTGCTGAATACGAGGAATGGACGAGCGGCCTTGCGGGAAGGGGCGTTGATGCCATTTGAGGATGCAATGCAGATGCCGCAGCTGGCGGCCTTCACGGCGCTGCATGAGGAATCAGCGAGAGAAGTATTGGACTTATTGCTGGCGAATCTGGATTTCATCGACGGTCTGGTTGAGACGTGTCGCATCTTCGAGATTTATAGTGTGCTTGCCGTGAGTGTGCGGGTGGATGCCCTGGAGCTCGTCAAGCGTTACTATCATACATACCACCGGGCAAGGAACTGTTCCCGCATCGAAAATTATTCTGATGTGGCGGAGGCGGACACCCGCTGGGCATTCATGCTGGAGACGGACGAGGCCACTGACGACCTGGCGCTGCTGCTGGGCACAGGCGTCATCACGCCTTATTTCCGCGGTGCTGGCATCGATATTTTTGATGATGACGCCAATTACGTGGTGCTTAATAATACAAAACAGAATGATGGCATCTATTTGCGCATAAAAATTGGCGACGAGGCTCCGCATCAGATTGACGCGGCCCTTATCTATTTAAGGGAAGCGTTATTGGGTAAGGCGCGCGACAAGGGGTTTGCCAGAGCGAATTATGCAAGGCGCCGTTTCGACGAGTCCAATTTCGTGAACGGACTGCGCCATCCGCTATTCTTTGATGTCAAGCGGGGCAGCTATCTGGCGCCATTGATGGGTCTTGCATGCTGGGATGAAAAAGAGTCGGGCGCCACAGTGGATCAGGTCTGCTTCAAGGTTGTTGCAGATGCCGAGGGGTATCGTCTCGACAATAAACTGCAGGGCACGGTGTATGAGGTTGATACCGTCAAAAAACATTATCAACACATCGCGGCTGCGATCAAGGCGCCGCTGGCAAAAAAAGCCGGACGCCTTGATGTCTTTCTCGCGGGCGTTACGGATGGCCCCGCTTTCTAGACCCGGGAAAAGCAAAGGCCGACAGCCGGCTCGATGGTGCGCGTGGCAACAAACTAGGGCAGCAGCAACGCATGCTGGCTGGCCGTATGGAAATCGCGCCACACGCGGTTGATGGCGCTGTCTTCGCGGGCCGCGTACAGGCCGCAATAGGGGTACAGACCATCGACGGCGGCGCGGCACACGGCGACCACATCCAGCGAACGGTCTTGCACGGCCTGCATGGCGTCCGCGTCGAGCGCCGCGCCGGCGGCAACCGTTGCCCAGCTGTCATCCAGCACGGCATAAAAACGGGCGCGGGCGGCAGCGCAGGCGTCTTGCTTGCCTAGCAGGAATGCGGCTACTTCCGGCACGTCCAGCAGCGGCAAGCCGGCGCGCGCATGGCGGCGGTGGCGCATGCATTCCTCTGCCAGTTGCATGAAATGCGCGGCCATGCCGGCCACGTTGGCGGCCAGGGTCACGTAGGCCAGCGAGTAAAACGGGTAGCGGTACAGGGGGCCGTCGGCCGTCGCGGTGTCGGGACTGATCGTAAAGCCATGTTCCTTGCTGAGCCACTGGCCGTCGATGCGGTAGCTGTGCGAGGCGCTGGCGCGCATGCCGATGCTGTTCCACGAGGGCACCAGTTGCACCAGCGCGGCGGGCACGAGGAAGGCGCGGATGCGCGGCTTGCCATCCGCATCGAGCAGGGGCTGGCCATCGCGCTGCAGCCGGGCGTTCAGGGTGAAGTGGGTGGCCATCGGCGCGCCGCTGGCGTAGTCCCAGCTGCCCGAGATGCGGTAGCCGTCGCCTTCCTCTTCCGCATCACCGGTGGCCGCGCCGCTGCCGCCCAGGCAGACCCGGGGCGTGCCGATGATGGCGCGCGCCATGTCGGGCGCCAGAAAGCCGGCGAACCAGCCGGCGCCCGCGCACAGGGTCAGCACCCAGCCCATGCTGCCATCGACGGCCGCCACGGCTTCTTCCAGACGCACCACTTGCGGCAAGGGCAGCTCGGCGCCGCCCGCGCTGCGCGGCGCCAGCATCGTCAGCCAGCCGCGCCGGTGCAGCAAGGCTTGCTGGGCCGGATGCAGGAAGCGGGCGGCGTCGGCCGCCGGCGCATGGCGCGCGATGCGGCGCGCATCGCGCCCGGAAAGGGTGGCAAGGGTAGCGAGGACAGCGTGCGGCATGGGCGGAATCCGGCAATGGCAGAGGCGGGCATTTTCGCACAGCGGGCACGCTTGCGGGGGAAGGACGAGTTCGGCTAGGTGCTGCGCCGCCGGTACTCGTCCGGCGTCTCTCCCGTCACCTTGCGGAACATGGTGATGAAGGCCGAGGAGCTGGCATACGCCAGGTCGAACGCGATGCTTTCGACTGTCTGGCCCGCTTCCAGCATGGCCATGGCCTTGATGACGCGCAGCCGCGCGCGCCATTGGGCAAAGCTCATGCCCAGGTCGCGCTGGCAGCGGCGCATCAGGGTGCGCTCGGTGGTGTTGACGGCCTGTGCCAGAGCTGCCAGCGGGCGGTGGTCGCCGGGGTTGCTGTCGAGCATGGCCAGTACCTTGCCCAGCATGGGGTCATCCGAGCTGGGCAAGTAACTGCCCACGGGCGTGGCGCGCGCCAGCTGGTCCAGCAAGACCTGCAAGAGGCGCTCTTCATGGATAGTCTGCGGCAAGCCGGGCGGGTGGGCGCGCAAGTGCTCGTGCATGGCGCGCACGAAGGGCGTGACGGCCAGCGCGCAGGGCGCGGGAGGCAGCGCCCGGCACAGTTCTTCGCTTACATACAGCGAACTGTGGAAGGCGGGATGGCGGTTTTGTCCCGTATGCGCCACGCGCGGCGGCAGCCAGATGCCGTACTGGGGCGGCACCAAATAGTGTTTTCCTGCCACCAGCACCTCCACCACGCCACCAAGCGCATAGACGAATTCGCCCCAGGAATGGCTGTGGCTGGGATACATGGCCGCAGCGGGCATGGCTGCGCTGCGAAAGCAGATGGGAGCGGGCAGGGCGCCGCTGTAGGGCGCGGTCAGCAAGTGTTTGGTAGCGGACATGAAAATGTTTGCGGGTGGCTGTATTGCGCGAGGTGCTGTCGGTTTCTCACTATATCAAGAAAAGCTGCACCCGCCATACTACCTGCTGCCGACTATCTGAAGGAATACTGTGGAAACGCGCAAGGCAATGGATGGGCAGGCAGTGGTCGTCATGACCCTGCTGTGCCTCGTATGGAGTTTGCAGCAGGTGGGTATCAAGGCGGCCGCGCATGACATGGCGCCCGTACTGCAGATCGCGCTGCGTTCGGGCCTGGCGGCCATGCTGGTGGGCCTGCTGATGCTGGCGCGCCGCGAAAACCTGGCGCAAGCGCGCGCCGCCTGGCGCCCGGGCTTGCTGGCCGGCAGCCTGTTCGCGCTCGAATACGTGCTGCTGGGAGCTGGATTGCAATATACGAGCGCCGCGCATGCCGTGGTGTTTCTCTACACGGGTCCGCTGTTTGTGGCGCTGGGCCTGCATTTCAGGCTGGCGTCGGAGCGCCTTACCCCGCTGCAATGGGCTGGCGTAGCGCTGGCGTTTGCCGGAATCGTCGTCGCCTTTTTGCCCGGCACCGCGCCAGCGGGCGCGCCGGTCAACCCGCGCGGCTTGCTGGGCGACCTGCTGTGCCTGGCCGCTGGCGCGGCCTGGGGCGCGACGACCCTGGTGGTGCGCTGTTCACGCCTGGCGCACGTGCCTGCCACGCAGGTGGTGCTGTACCAGTTGACGGCGGGCTGCGTGCTGTTGCTGGGCGCGGCAGCGTTGCTCGGCCAGCTGGACTTCGCGGCCACGCCCTTGGTGATCGGCAACCTGGTGTTCCAGTCCGTGATCGTCTCGTTTGCCAGCCTGCTGGCGTGGTTTCATTTGCTGCGCCGCTACCTGGCATCGCGCCTGGGCATTTTTTCCTTCCTGACGCCGCTGTTCGGCGTGCTGCTGGGCGCCATGTTGCTGGACGAGCATGTGTCGATGGCTTTTCTCCTCGGCGCGGCGCTGGTGCTGGCTGGCATCGTGCTGGTCAGTGCAAGCGGCCCGCTGACGCTGTTGTTCGCAGCGCGTCAGAAGCAGGGTAGAGTGGAGCCGTAGTCATTTTTCCCTGTTCACTTGAGAAAGCAGTCCGCCATGACCCGACTTCCCGATCCGCAATTCGCCGACAAAGTTCGCGCCAGTTTTGATTTGCAAAACGCCATGACCTTGATCCAGGCCAGCCTGCCCGTGGTGGCGCATGGCAGCACGGAAATCCATGTGCCGCATTGGAGCGGCATCGAGCAGCAGCATGGCTTCGTGCATGGCGGCGTGGTGGGCATGATCGCGGACTCGGCCGCTGGCTACGCGGCCATGACCATGGTGGCTGACGGCGCATCCGTGCTGACGGTGGAATACAAGATGAACCTGCTGGCGCCCGCCGACGGCGAGAAACTGATCGCGCGCGGCAAGGTGGTGCGCCCTGGGCGCACCTTGATCGTCACGCAAGCCGAAGTGTTCGCCGTGCGCGATGGCAAGGAAACCTTGTGCGCGCTGATGCAGCAAACCATCATGGTGATGCACGGCAAGTCCGAAAAAACTTAACTTAATGAAATGAGAAAGCATGCCCGCGCCAGACCACAATGCACACTTGCTGCACAGTAAACCGTTGACGGCGCCAGCCTTGCTGGCCATGCGCGATGCGGGGCAAAAGATTGCCGCACTGACTTGTTATGACGCCAGTTTCGCCAGCCTGATGAACGCTTGCGGCGTGGAGCTGCTGCTGGTCGGCGATTCGCTTGGGAATGTGGTGCAGGGGCAGAGCACGACCTTGCCTGTCAGCGTGGCCGACATTGCTTACCATACGGCAAGCGTTGCGCGCGGCAACCGTACGGCCGTGCTGGCGGCCGACATGCCGTTCGGCAGCTATGCCACGCCGCAAGCGGCGTATGCCAACGCCGTCCAGTTGATGCAGGCGGGCGCACATATGGTCAAGCTGGAGGGCGGCAGCTGGCTGTGCGACACGGTGCGTTTCCTGACCGAGCGGGGCATACCCGTGTTCGCCCACTTGGGCTTGACGCCGCAATCCGTGCATCAGCTGGGCGGCTTCAAGGTGCAGGGCAAGACGGCGGAAGGCGCGGCGGCGTTGAAAGCCGACGCACTGGCCCTGCAGGCGGCTGGCGCTGCGCTATTGCTGCTCGAAGCCATCCCTGCCACGCTGGGCCGGGAAGTGTCGGCACTGCTGGCCATTCCCACTATCGGCATCGGCGCCGGGCCCGATTGCTCGGGCCAGATCCTCGTCATGCACGATATGCTCAACGTGTTTCCCGGCAAGAAGGCGCGCTTCGTGCGCGACTTCATGACGGGGCAGGCCAGCATCGGCGGCGCTTTCACGGCCTATGTCGGCGCCGTCAAGGAGCGGTCTTTCCCCGCCCCGCAACACTGCTTTTAAGACGGCCGGGTCTATGCTTCCGCTGCCTGCGCCGCCTTGACGCTGTCGCGCTGGCCCACTCTCGCCAGGAAAGCTTGTACCTGCGCCAGCGCGGACAAATCCACGCCTACGCCTGGCGCCCAGCCCGTGATGACGAACAGGTAGGCGTCGGCGACCGTGAACGTGTCGCCGGTCAGGTAAGCCTGGCCTTCCAGGCGGCTGTCCACCCACTTGTATTTCTTGCCCAGTTGCTTGATGAACAGTGCCTTGGTGGCGGCGTCGATGCGGGGATCGAACAGGGGGCTGAACGATTTGTGCAGCTCGGACGTGATGTAGTTCTGCCATTCCAGCACCTTGTAGCGGGCAAAACTGCCCACGGGCGGCAGCAGGTCCTGTCTGCCGGCCTGTTCGGCGACGTACTGGGCGATGACGGGGCCTTCGCTCAAGGTCGTGCCATCGTCGAGCGCCAGCAGTGGCACCTGGCCTTTCGGGTTGAGTTCGTAGTAATTGCCGCCTTCCTGCGTCTTGTGCTGGCCCAGGTCGACCTTGACCAGGGTGAACGGCGTGCCCGTTTCGCGCAGGATGATGTGCGGTGCCTGCGAGCAGGCGCCCGGCGAGTAAAAGAGTTTCATGGCGATCCTTGAACAGGTGGGAAAGCAGCCACTATAGTCCTGCGCAGCCGCACGGTAAACGCGTGTTCGTTTGGTGACTGCGCATGCCCGGTGCGGGATTGCGCTGGCTCAAACCCGGGGATAGCGCAAGGTGTCGAGCAGCAAGGTAAACGCGGGAGAAGGGTGGCGCCGGCTCGGGTAATACAGCTTGTAGCCCGCGTATGTGGGGCACCAGTCGTCCAGCACGCGGACCAGGCGGCCATCGGCCACGTAAGGCAGCACCACGTCTTCGGCCATGCAAGCCACGCCCAGTCCATCGAGCGCCGAATGCAGGCGCATGGCCATGTTGTTGTAGATCATCTGTCCTTCCACCCGTACCTTTAGTTCCTGCCCATGCTTGGCAAACTCCCAGGCAAACAGGCCGCCCAGGGTGGGCAGGCGCATGTTGATGCAGTTGTGCGCCATTAAGTCCTGCGGCGTGGCGGGCGGCGCATGGCGGCTGAAATACGCGGGCGAAGCGACGATGGCCATGCGGAAATCGGGACCGATGGGCATGGCGATCATGTCCTTGGCCACTTGCTCGCCCAGGCGCACGCCCGCGTCGCAGCGCGCGGCCACGATGTCGGTCATGCCGTTGTCGACAACGACTTCGATGTTGATATCGGGATAGTCCGGCAGCAAACGGGCGATGGCCGGCTGCAGCACCGTCAGCGCCGAGTGTTCTCCCGCGCTGATGCGGATGTTGCCGGCCGGTTTGTCGCGCCGCTCGCTGAGCAGGGCCAGTTCCGCCTCGATCTCGTCGAAGCGGGGCGCCACCGTGCGCAGCAGCTGTTCGCCCGCTTCCGTGGGCGAGACGCTGCGCGTGGTGCGCACCAGCAGGCGCAAGTCGAGCCGTTCTTCCAGCGCGCGCACGGTCTGGCTCAAGGCCGACTGCGACACGCCCAGCTTGGCTGCCGCGCGGGTGAAACTGCCTTCGCGGGCCACGGCCACGAAGGCGAGGATGTCGTTGAAGTTGGTTTGTGCCAGGGCGGATGTCTTTCCAATTCATTAGTTGCGCTAATAAGTTCATGCGGACTTTAGCATCTATTCACGGTAATGCATACGCTTTACAGTGGTGGCATGAAAAATGTTTCCGCTCCCGCTATCCCCGCCGCGCCGCACAAGGCGGCCATCCTTGCCATCATCCTCGTCAGCTATGTGATGATCGTGCTCGACACGTCCATCGTGCTGACGGGCTTGCCGAAAATTCACCAGGAACTGGGCTTTACGGATACGGGCCTGGCCTGGGTGCAAAGCGCCTACACCTTGACGTTTGGCGGCTTGCTGCTGCTGGCCGCGCGCGCCGGCGATGCGTATGGCCGGCGCCGCCTGTTGCAGCTGGGCCTGGCGCTGTTCACGCTGGCGTCGCTGGCCATCGGTCTGGCGCAGTCGCCGGCCATGATGATTGCCGCGCGCGCCATCCAGGGCGTGGGCGCGGCCATCCTGGCGCCGTCGACCCTGGCCTTGCTGCAAACCACGTTTGCGGAGGGACGCGAACGCACGCGGGCCATCGCCCTGTACAGCGCCGTGGCGGGGATCGCCGCCAGTGTGGGGCTGGTGCTGGGCGGCGTGCTGGCCGAATGGCTGTCGTGGCGGGTCGGTTTCTTCATCAATCTGCCGATTGGCGCCGCCATGCTGGTGGCCGCGCGCCGCTATATCGCCGAAAGTGAAACCACCCGGGGCCGCTTTGACGTGGCCGGCGCGGCCAGCTCCACCCTCGCCATGTTGGCCCTCGTGTACGGCTTGATCCGCTCGGCCGGCGCCGGCTGGGGCGATGCCTTGACGCAGGGTGCCTTGGCGGCGGGTGTGCTGCTGCTGGCCGCTTTCATCCTGATCGAACGGCGCGCCGCGCAAGCGATCCTGCCGCTGCGCCTGTTTGCCGATGCGCAGCGCAATGCGGCGTACGGAGCCAGGGTGCTGTTCCTGGGCGCCATGATCGGGTTTTTCTTTTTCACCACGCAATTCCTGCAAGTGGTGCTTGGTTATTCGCCATCATTGACTGGCCTGGCTTTTCTGCCCATGACCCTGGTCAACTTCGGCGTCGCCCTGTGCGTGCCGCGTTTGACGCGCCGCCTGGGCAATGCGCGCCTGCTGGCCATGGGACTGGGATTGACCCTGCTGGGCATGGCATGGCTGAGCCGCGTCGATGCGGGCACGGCTTACTGGCTGGGGGTGGCCTTGCCCATGGTGCTGATCGGCGCGGGGCAGGGCATGGCCTTGAGCCCCCTGACGGCGGCCGGCGTGGCTGGCGTGCCGGCGCGGGATGCGGGCGCCGCCTCGGGCATCGTCAACGTGGCGCACCAGCTGGGCAGTTCGCTGGGGCTGGCGGCGCTGGTGGCCGTGGCCGGCCTGGGCGCGGGCCAGCTGGCAGGCGTGCCCCTGCTGGCGCACCGCGTGACGGTGGCCCTGGGGAGCGCGGCCGCCATGCTGGCGCTGGCCTTGCTGCTGGTGCTGACTTGTCAGGCGCGGCCACCCAAGCTGCCGCCCCCATCCACCGCCAGCACCTGACCTGTCACGTAACTGGCTTGTTCCGATAGCAGGAAGCCGACGGCGGCGGCAATTTCATGGGGCTGTCCCAGCCGCCGCATCGGGATTGTTCCAAGAATCTGGCGTTCCATCTCGCTGCCGACGGGACGGGTCTTGCGGAACAGTTCCGTTTCCACGGGGCCTGGCGCGACCGCATTGACCGTCACGCCGTGTTCGGCCAATTCCAGGGCCCAGGTTCTCGTGCAGCCGACCAGGGCGCTTTTGGCGGCGGAATAGGCCGTGCGGTTCACACTGCCGTGGATGGCACGGCTGCAGATATTGACTATCCGGCCATACCGGCGCTGCTTCATCGCCTCCACGAATTGCTGCGTCACCTGGATGGCGGCGCGCACGTTCAGATCGAAGACGTTCTGCAACGTGGCAAAGTCGATTTGGCCCAGTGGCTGGGGCGAGGCAATGCCTGCATTGTTCACGATGCCATCGATATCAAACTGTTGTTCAAGCGTCTTGAGAACATCCGCCGTCTGCGCCAGATCGGACAGATCGCAGGCCACCAGCGTGCCCGGAAAGTCCATGTCTTCGATGTGCCGCGCGATGCCGACGACCCGATGGCCTTGCTGATGCAGCAAGGTGCTGATGGCATAACCGATGCCGCGGGTCGCGCCAGTGACTAGAAAAGTACGAGGTTGCATGGGGGAGGATTTCCTTAGGCCAGAAAATGCAGCTTGAAAGGGTACACTTTTTTGCCATTGCATGCTTCGCTGCTGGGCTTGTTGTCTGCGCTGTCATGCCGCCGCAGCGCCTGACCACTCGCGCAGCAATTGTCCGAAAGCGTCGGCCGCCGCCGTGCTGCCGGCGGCGCGCCACAGCAGCTGGAACTGGGCGGCGGGCAGGGCGGGCAAGCCATGCTGGCCATCGATGACCACCATGCCCGCTTCCAGGTCGCCCTGTGGCAAGGCCGTGATGGCCAGCCCGGCCAGCACGGCGGCGCGCAAGCCCTGCTGGCTGGGCGAGGTGAACGCCACGCGCCAGTCGAGTCCGGCGCCATCGAGGGCGTCGACGCCCACTTGCCGGTGCATACAGGGCGCCGGTGAAAACGCCAGCGGCAGGGGCAGCGCGCCGTCATGCCGGAAGTCATGCGCCGCGGCCCAGACGAAGCGCGTGCGGCGCAGCACGGCCGCCTCATCTTGCCCGTCCGCCAGGACCATGACGACGGCCAGGTCCAGCGCATCGGCCGCGACCAGTTTTTGCAAGTCAAGATAGGTACCCACCGTGACATCCAGGCGCACGGACGGAAACAGGTGCGCGAACTGCGCCAGCAGGGCCGGCAGGCGCGCGCCCATGAAATTTTCCGGCACGCCAAAGCGCACGGCGCCCGCAATCGAGGAGCGCTGGAAGCGCCGCGACAGCGCATCCTGGGCCGCCAGGATCTGCCGCGCGTGGCGCAGAAAATCTGCACCATCTTCCGTCAGGCTCAGGCTGCGCGTCGTGCGCACCAGCAGCGCGGCGCCCGCTTGCTCTTCCAGGCGGCGGATCTGGTGGCTGATGGCGGACTGGCTCAGGTGCAGCCGTTCGGCGGCACGCGTAAAGCCGCCCGTTTCCTGGACGGCCACAAAGGCGCGCAGCAGGGCGGTGTCGAAGTCCATGGGGTTCCTGTGATTCATGATGAAAATGAATGAATTGTACAAAATTTTATCATTTCCCTCATGAGACGAGGCTTTCTAGAATGGCGGCTCGCAGTGCGCCGCCTTTACGCGCCCCTCCATGACTACCGATAACAAGGTTTCGATGTTACTGACTCATTCGCAACAAAATGCACTGACCCTGGCCACCGTCTGCCTGGCCTCGCTCATGTTCGGCCTGGAAATTTCCAGCGTGCCCGTCATCCTGCCCACGCTGGAAACCTTGCTGCATGGCGACTTCAAGGACTTGCAGTGGATCATGAACGCCTACACCCTGGCCTGCACCACCGTGCTGATGGCAACAGGTACCCTGGCTGACCGCTATGGCCGCAAGCGATTGCTGCTCGCCAGCCTGGCCCTGTTCGGCGTCAGCTCCCTCGCATGCGGCTGGTCCGGCAGCACGGGCGTGCTGATCGCCGCGCGCGCGCTGCAGGGCATGGCTGGCGGTGCCATGCTGATTTGCCAGGTGGCCGTGCTGTCGCAGCAGTTCCCGGCCGGCGCGGCGCGGGGCAGGGCGTTTGGCGCCTGGGGCATCGTGTTTGGCCTGGGCCTGGGCTTCGGCCCCATCATCGGCGCGGCCATCGTCGCGCTGTCAAACTGGCAATGGGTATTTCTCGTGCACGGCCCGCTTACCGTCGTTGCGCTGCTGCTGGCGGGCCTGGGCGTGAGCGAGTCGCGCGACCCGCAGCGGCGCAAGCTGGACGTGGCGGGCATCGCTACCCTGTCGCTGGCCGTGTTCAGTCTGGCGTGGTGCATCACGCAGGGGCCGGCGCTGGGTTTCAGCGATCCCCGTACGGTGGCCAGCCTGGCCGTGGCGCTAACCGGTTTTGCCGCGTTTGCCGTCATCGAACGGCGCCAGGCCGAACCGATGATCGACTTTTCCGTGTTCCGCATCCGCCGCTTCTCGGGTGCGCTGCTCGGTTCGGCGGGCATGAACTGCAGTTTCTGGCCCCTCATGATTTATCTGCCCCTGTACGTGCAGCACGGCCTCGGCTATAGCAGCCTGGGGACGGGCCTGACCTTGCTGGCCTACACCTTGCCCACCTTGCTCGTGCCGCCGCTGGCCGAGCGGCTGACGCTGCGCTACCGGGCCGATGCGGTGATCCCTGCTGGCCTGCTGGCCATCGGCACGGGCTTGCTGCTGATGTGCTGGGGCAGCCATGCAGACGCCGCCAGCTGGCTGACGATCCTGCCCGGCTGCCTGCTGGCTGGCACGGGCCTGGGCTTGACCAATACGCCCGTCACCAACACGACGACGGGTGCCGTGCCGGGCGAACGGGCCGGCATGGCGTCCAGCATCGACATCAGCGTGCGCATGGTCAGCCTGTCCATCAATATCGCGCTGATGGGCTTTATCCTCGTCGAAGCCATCCAGTCCGCCTTGCGGCAGCACTTGCCCGGGGGACTGGACGTGGCCACCTTGCGCGCCATGGCGGAGAATTTTTCGGCAGGCAAGGGCGCCGCCGCGCTGCCGGATGGCGTGGCGAAGCTTGCGCTGGCACAAGGTTTTGGCGCCGTGATGCTGTACGGCGGCGTGGCTGCCTGCCTGTTCGCCGTGGCCAGCTGGCTGGTGTTTGGCGCTGGACGGTCGCGGCAGGCTGCCGGCATGCCGGCGCGCTGAGATACAGGGGCAGGGGAGGCTATAATCTGGGCACGTTGACAAGTGTTGCTCAACGTCATTACGAGGCCGCCCATGCATAAACTGATTTCTGAACTCACCCGCCTGTATCTGTTCGATGAACAGCAGCAATACGTCGATGCGGACGGCGGCGCGCAGCCGCTGACGCCGGCCGTGCTGGCGCGCCATCTGTCGGGCGAGCAGACGGTAGCGGTGCAACTCGTGACCGGGAGTGGCCTGGCGCGCGCGCTGGTGCTGGAGTTTGGCGGCAAGGGCGGCGGTGAGTCGCACTGGAGCGCGCTGTGCACGATCGCCAACGCCGTGCAGCACGAGCTGGACTTGCCGGCGCCCGCCGTCAGCATCTCGGGTACGGCGTTCCAGTTATGGCTGTCACTGGCCACGCCCGTGCCCGCCGCCCAGGCGCGCCAGTTCGTGCAGCTGCTGCGTTCAACTTTTTTGCCTGCCTCGACCGACATTCTCGCCGTGGCGCCGCCCGCTTACGTGGAGCAGGTGGCGCTGCCGCCAAGCCTGCAGCCGTCCGGCAAGTGGGCCGCCTTCATCCACTCCAGCATGGGCGCCGCCTTCGTCGACGAACCGGGCCTGGACATGCCGCCGCCGCCAGCCGCCCAGCTGGGCTTCCTGGAAAGCTTGCGCAGCATCAACCCGGGACAATTCGCGCAGGCGCTGGCGCAGTTGCAGGGACATGCGGGCCTTTCGGAGTCTTCGCCAGCGCCTGTTCCCGTGGCCGCATCGCCTGTTACATCTTCCGCCACCGCGCCAGGCTTGCTGTTGCAGGACGCCACCCTGGAAGACATCGTGCGCTGGCTGCATGCGCGCAACATCGAACCGACGTTCCGGCACCGGCTGCCGTAGCCACGGCATGGCTGGCTTGAGGTGAACAAGCAATATATATCGACATTCAGAACAATTGAAATTTCGGATGAAAGGCAGCATTCAATGGATTTCCATGTAGTCGCAAATTCCTATAATTGCTACGGCGGTCACACAACGTTGTCTCCGATCGGGGATTTTCTTCTCGCGGGCAGCGGCAATTTTGGCGGCGCGATTCAGGAAATTGCAGTCACGCTTCACTTCAGGGACTCTGGTCCGGCAAAGAAGACGCTGGAATCTCTGTTGGAGACGCACAACAATTTCCGCGCAACGCTGCCCAAGGTCACTTATCGAAGAGCAAAGGGCAAGGTCGAGATTGCCATCGCCAGCGAATTGATGGAAGGCCGGGACTGGACGCATTCTTCAACATTATCTTTGCCACTTTTTAAAGCAGGTGTGGATGAAGTCATCCATGCATTAGGGCTATTGAGCAAACGATTGAAGCGCACTGATGATTTTAGCCTGGAGAAATTTCTGGACCACTGTGAAGCTGCGAGGAAACGCGTCCCGGATTCCGAGGAAGCCCTTCAACTCCTGGCATCAGGGCTGAAGGCAGCGGCACAAGCCAAGCGCGATGGCATGTCAGCCTGGGAGCAGTTGGGAATCGACTGGGAAGACTTTCATCCCAAGGCACGCGAGATGCTGGATGATCCATTTTTTTGGAACTGCACGGATGATTTCTCGCCGAACGGCAATGATACTGGAGCCGATCTTCTGGAGAGCTATCGCGAGTGGCACAAGACGCACAAGGATGTTACGCCAATTCGATTCCTCGAGAAACTGGCAAAGCAGTGGGGATACGCCGACATACACGCCATGGACGATGATGTGCGCTGCGAAGCGTCGATTGCTCTCGCATTTGCGGAGATAAAGTTAAGAGCGGCATGCAACCAACAGGCGCGACAACTGGCATTGGACGCTATCGGGCAGCAAAGAGCCCAGGCGCTGGCCGCCGGGGACTGGTCTCATCGCGAAGAAAAGCTACATGCTTTGAATCAGATCGAAGCAAAGTTGAAGCAAATGGATCACACCATGGTGCATTTGACGGACTGAGGCGCAGCGATTACTTTGACGTTGAATGTGATTTCGAGCGGCACAATGGGGCGGAAGCTGCCAACGACAGCGGTCGGCCAGAAGCGGTCATCCGAGATTCATGTTGATTTCTAATGAAAAGTATAAATACCTATGCCACTTTATTATGCGCACTTTGTAATCGTAGAGGAGGGCGTCTGGTGGAATCACAGCGCACCGAATGAAGTGGTTCGGAAGGAGGCACGGCATCGTGTTGCAACACATCTCTTCCTGGCTTTAGACGCACAGCATGCATACGTACGCGCTGTAGAGATGAGCGGCGGTTTCCACGATGCGCACAATGACGGTCCGGGGGACAGGACAAACCTCATGTGCCTTGGAATTCATGACCTAGATGAAGTCTATTTGGGAAGCGGAGCATTAACCGAAGAGTTAGCAGGTCCCTATGGAGTTGATGTCGGTATGGTGGACTTTGATGTCGGCGTGCCGAAAATAGTACCGCGCGAGTTACTATCCCTGTTTCGTTAAGTTACGCCCTAATTCGGGTGGCTGAATGACACAAATGTAGGCATATGCAGGCTGATAGCAGCAACCGGCCAAAAGCGGACTATCGATTGACACTACCCTAGATGAACCACCATGAAAATTCAGCGTTCAGTGTTCTACCGATACCAACACGTTACCGGCCCGGCATGTGTACTTGTTTCGCTGAAGTTTGGAATGATGCCTCCGGATGGTCCGCATATCCTACGGGTGCTTTCAGAAAAAACAGTCGATCCGGTTCCTAAGTTCGATGTGAAAAACCATGTCGAGGAGATCTTGGCAGGTGTGGAACGTGCAAACAGCGAGCTCAATGGCAACCTGCAAGTCGAGGCTATTGAAGTAGTCCCCCACGATTACCCAAGTAAGCTTCAGGCTAACCACGTTGCCTACAAGATCGCCTGTGCGGTTCTCAACAACGAGGTCTGAATGTCTGCATTGGGGCGGAAGCCACCAACGACAGCAGCGGGCCAAAAACGGACATTCTCCTTAGCAAAAATATTTTGTCGCTACCTGGAACTTGATGGTAGCGTTTTTCCCCTTTTACCTAAAGCGATGCACTAATGTTTCAGAAAATACTTGCCGCTTTCGGCATGTCTGCACTAAAGACACCTGCAGTAGCAACGGATCGCACAGCGATGGAATTCATTGAGGCCGCGAAACACGGCTTGATGCAGCAGACTTCAGCTCATGCAACTACCTGGCACCTAGGGGAGGAGGACCGTTGGTCTGCTGATCTGGATGACGGTACGATCACATTGCATTTTAAAAACGGTATGGTCGCGAGCGCGTCGATTCAGGTCGTTGGCACCTATAACAGGTCGGATGGGACGTTCCTTTGGGGATGGGATCATCCGTCGGTTCCCGAAAATTTACGTCACCACGCACAACTCGTGCAGGCGTGGGGCGATGAAAATAAAATAACGGCCTTTACTACACGGACAGTACAGTGCTCCGAAGACGACGCCTGGGCCTTTGCGGCAGTAGCGAACCGCTTAGGGAACGCCAATGGCGTATATCGTGGCCCAGATGACACCGCATTGGTCTTTATGACTTTCGGAGAAATCCAGCTTAAAACTTCTGATCCCTGTTAATTCATGAACTGGCTGTAGCCGGCCACAAGCGGACGTAGTGAGAATGAGGACAGATGGTTATGCTTCCAGCTATACAGATCTTCACAGCCATCATCAGTGCAGCGTGCGCCGTTATGATCGCCTTGTATGCAACGTGGTTGTTGATGCATCGGCTGAGGCAACGAGAGTCCAAACGCCTCGCGTTTAGAAATTGGCTTCGTCATCTCTTCGAGGCTGTTATGGGCCTCTAAGATTTATAGTGCTTGCAGCGGGGTGAATGGCCGCACGCGGAACCTGGTAACGGCGGCAACCGGCCGGAAGCGGGCATTCATTTACACGAGGATTTATGATTTATCTTGCAATTAGCGCCAATGGATTTCGTGAAATTTGCAAAGTTGCAAGCGACATTGGGGCAGTCGTATGGTGTGGTTGTGACGCGGTGACGGATGCTGATTTCGCTGAGCAGACAGATATCAATATATCTCGCTTCACGTATCCACTTGAAGGTGTAACCGAGGCAGTACTTCAGCGCGCGATTGACACCATAAGAGAGCATCATCCTGGAAAGTCGATTTGGGTAGAATCGAGTAGTTAGGTTCACATCAGCCGCTACCGGCCAAGAGCGGCCACTTGAAATTTTTGGAAAAAAGCGATGCATTTTAGTACCTTATTAATACACGACGCTACGCTTTCAGCCATCTACGTCAGCTGGGAGGCCGCCCGATGCGATATACGTTTACTGCCAGTTGGCTTGCCGCCTCATATGCTTGTATTTGAAGGATTTACAAGCATTGAACTTCCAAGACGCGAGAGTTGGGGACCGTCCTCATCTGTCAATAGTTCTGCGGAGTTAAAGACTGGGCAATTTGAAATAGAGCTGCAATCTGGCGATACGCTTAGGATTAAAGCTGCCCATTGGTCATTTCGGCCGGAAGTCGGCTGACGGCAAGCGGCCAGAAGCGGTCTTTCAACGTTCGAGGATTAAGAGCCACATGAAGAACATCATCCTTGAAAAAACTAGTCAAGTTCGCTGGTACACGAACATGCGCGACGTGTTCGAGGCCGCCAACATTGCGCCGCAAGACTATGACTGGTACGTCAGCGACATCGAAACTAACTGGAAGCCACCGGGGTTTGAGCTGGATGATCAATGGTTCACCGGCGACGAACTCGCAGGCTTTCTGCTTGCCAACGAGATTCAGTTTATCTGGGCGGTGTTTAGTGCGGTACCGAAGGGGCTTCGTCCGATAACTGCTCCGGCGCCATGCGTTGAGGACAACCCGCGATATTGGGACGGCACGGAACCGGGGCCGCAGCTAGAAGGCGCTTTGTTCGAAATTGCTTGCTGGGATAGTAGTGGAACGATTCTGATTAATCTGCCAGCGCGGGCCATCGATTCGTTCGTTACCCGATATCCAGACGCCAAGCCATTGCCCGCCGCCCGTTCCTAATGGATGCTGGAAGGTCCGCTTTGGGGCGAAAGCCGACGGTCGCCCAAGCTCCGAGTCTGCCTGCAGGCTGTGTCAACATTGTATTGAAACAGGGAAACGCCTGCGATGAAGAATCTCGTACTTTCCGTTGCGCTGTGTCTGGCTAACGGCGTTTCGCCAGCGGCGCTTGCCGCCGATGCCGCGCCCGTGGTCACCATCGAGAATGCGTTTTCTCCCGATGGCGGGGCGGAGGCGCTGGTGCTCAAGGTCATCGATAGTGCGGCATTGAGCATCCGGCTGGCGGCCTATTCGTTCAGCTCGCCCCATGTGGTCGAGGCCTTGCTGCGGGCGCGGCAGCGGGGCGTGGATGTCAGGGTGCTGGCCGATACGCGGCGCAACGCGCGCAAGAATAGCCGGGCCGCGCTGGACCGGCTTGTCGGCGCAGGCATTCCCACGCGCCTGATTTCCCGCTATGCCTTGCATCACGACAAGTACATCGTGGCCGATGGCGTGACCGTGCAGAATGGCAGCTTCAATTACACGGCCGATGCCGCCACCGCCAACAGCGAAAATGTGATCGTCGTGTGGCACAGTGCGCGCCTGGCGCAGTCGTACCTGGCGCACTGGGAAAACCGCTGGGCCAGCGGCATCGACTATGCGCGCGTGCCGCGGCCCTGATCATTGCCCCTGCGCCGCACCTTGCGCGCGCAGCCAGTCGAATACTTGCCCGACGATGGGCGAACGCGGGTGTTCCGCCACGCCCGACAGCCACCAGGTGGCGCCGGGCACGCGCGGATAATCGGGCAGGACGTGCAACTGGCCACGCGCCAGGCTGGCATCGGCCAGCAAGCGGGGCAGGCAGGCGATGCCGCGTCCATCCAGGGTGGCGTCGAGCAGCAGGCGCGCATCGTCATAGATGGCCCGCTTGCGAAAGCGCGCCAGCGGCCCCAGGAACAGGGGCGCCGTGGCGTCGCCCGTCAGGCTTTCTTCCAGGCAAACCAGATCCGCGTGCAGGTGATGCGCATCCTGCGGCACGCCGGCCAGCCGCGCAGCCAGCTCGCTGTTGGCGACCAGCAGCCATTCATCGCGCAGCAAGGGGATTTCCTGCAAGTCCGCTTGCAGGAGGGGGCGGTCGCTGATGGCGATATCGACGTCGATCTCATCGACGAAGCGGGCGCTTTCATCCACCGACAGCAGCAGACACAATTCGGGCAGCTGCGCTTCCAGCGCGCGCAGCCGGGGCTGCAGCCAGCCGTGCAGCACGGGCGCCGGACACACCAGCACGACCAATCCCGGATCGAGATAGGTGGCGATGCGCCCCAGGCCGCTGCGCAGTACGGTCATCGAGCGCTGCACGCTGCGCAGCAGCACTTCGCCCGCCACCGTCAGCTCCACGCCCCGTCCCGCGCGGCGGAACAGCGGCTGCTTGACCTGTTCTTCCAGCAATTGCACCTGGTGGCTGATGGCCGACTGCGTCACGTGCAGCTCGTCGGCCGCGCGCGAGAAATTGCCGTGGCGGGCCGCTGCCTCAAAGCCCATTAACAACTTCAGCGAAGGAATGCGATGCTCTGGCATATGAGAAAACATAATGAATTAAGGCAAATCATATCATTTGTTTTCATATCTTGATCCCGCCACAATGCCGTGCATGCCAACGCGCCGGCAAACGGTGCGCGGCACTCTGACTAACTAATCAAGGATGGATATGAATACACGTCGATATTTCTTGCGTCATTGCATGGTGGGTGGCAGCGCGCTGGCCATGGGCGGCATGCTGGCCGCGTGTGGCGGCGGTGCTTCGGAAGCTGGCCCCGTTACGCCCACGCCGCCCAGCATTAGCGGCGGTGGCGTCAATCAGGCCGACGGCTGGCGCATGCCCGACGAGGCCGAAGCGCACAAGGCGACATGGATGGCGTATGGCGCATCCAGCGCTGTGTGGACCCGCGCCCAAGTGCCGCAGGTGCAGCTGGCGCTGGTGCGCATCGCCAATGCCATCGCCGCGCATGAACCCGTCAACATGCTGGTGCGCCCGGACGAGCTGGCCAGCGCGCGGCCCTTGTTCGATGCGCGCGTGAACCTGATTCCCGCCGAGATGGATGATGTGTGGATGCGCGACACGGGGCCCGTCTTCGTGCGCAAGCCGAACGGCGAGCGGGCCGGCGTGAAGTTCAACTTCAATGGCTGGGGCAACAAGCAGCAGTCCGGCAAGGATGGGCAGGTGGCCGACGTGGTGGTGGCCCAGGCCCGGGTGCCGCTGCTGGCCACGCGCCTGGTGCTGGAAGGGGGCGCGTTGGAAGTCGATGGCAAGGGCACGGCCATCATCACGGAAAGTTGCGTGCTGAACAGCAACCGCAACCCGGGCTGGAGCAAGGCCGATTGCGAAGCGGAATTGCTGCGCCTGCTGGGCATCCGCAAGGTGATCTGGCTGCCTGGCATCAAGAACCAGGACATCACGGATGCCCACACGGACTTTTACGCGCGCTTCGTGCGCCCCGGCGTGGTGGTCGCGCACCGCGAGATGGACCCGGAATCGTACGATTACGCGCTGACCCGGCGCCACTTGGAGATCTTGCGCGGTGCCACCGATGCGGACGGCCAGCCGCTGCAGATCGTCGTCATCGACGGCCCCGAAAAAATTCGGCCTGGAAACAACCCGAACACCTTCGCCGCCGGCTACATCAATTACTATGCCACCAGCAACGCCATTTTCCTGCCGGAATTCGGCGATGCGCAGGCGGACGCCAGCGCCAGGGCGCAGTATGCGCAACTGTATCCGGGGCGCGCCGTGATCCAGATCAATATCGATCCCATCGCGGCCGGTGGCGGTGGCATCCATTGCACCACGCAACAGGAAATTGCATAAAGGAGATCAGCATGCAACGACGACTTTTTCTCTCTGGCGCCCTGGGCTTGGCGGCCGGCGCCGCAGCCGGTTTTCCGGCCCTGGCGGCGGGCGCGGGCTGGCGCATGCCCGACGAAGGCGAGCGCCACGCCGCCACCTGGATGGCCTTCGGCGCGAATGACGAGGTATGGGGCAAGCGCCTGAAGGCGGGCGCGCAGGCGGACCTGGCGCGCATCGCGCAGGCGATTGCCAGCGTCGAACCCGTGCACATGCTGGTCAACGAGGAAGATTACGACGTGGCGGCTCGCCTGTGCGGCAACAAGGTCAAGCTGCTGGTGCAGCCCATCGACGACTTGTGGATGCGCGACACGGGCCCCGTCTTCGTCAGGAAGGCGGGCGGGGCGCTGGCCGGCGTGAATTTCAATTTCAATGGCTGGGGTGAAAAGCAGGACTATGACGACGATGCGCTGGTGGCCCCTTTCGTGGCCGGACGCGCCGGCGTTGCCGTGCTGGAAAGCAGCCTGGTGCTGGAAGGGGGCGGCATCGAAGTCGATGGGCAGGGCACGGCCATCATCACGGAAAGCTGCGTGCTGAATGCCAACCGCAATCCCGGCGTCGGCAAGGCAAAGTGCGAGCTGGAATTGCGCCGGCTGCTGGGCATCGAGAAAGTCATCTGGCTGCCCGGCATCGCCGGCCAGGACATCACCGATGGCCACACGGACTTTTATGCCCGCTTCTGCACTCCCGGCGTCGTCGCGGCCGGCTTCGACAGCGACCCATCCTCGCCCGAGCACGCCGTTACCCGGCGCCACCTCGACATCCTGCGCAAGGCCACGGATGCGCGCGGCCGTGCGCTGCAGGTGGTGGCCTTGCCCGGACCTGGTTCAGTTCGTCCTCGCTATGAAAACAAGGATTTCGCCGCCGGCTACATCAATTTTTATGTCTGCAACGGCGCCGTGCTATGCCCGGAATTCGGCGATGCGACAGCCGACCGCAACACCAAAGCCATCCTGCGCGAACAATTCCCCGGGCGCGACATCGTGCAGCTGAACATCGACGCCATCGCGGCCGGTGGCGGCGGCATCCACTGCACCACGCAGCAGCAGCCGGCGTAGGCGCGGACAGCTGAGGGAAATTCGCTGCTTTCCTGACGCGCGCCTCGTGTAAGATTGGCCAGCCGCGCGCATGCGCTCACAAGAATGGGAAGAAAATGAATAGCTGGTCTCCTCGCACCGTCCGCGGACTGCTTTTTTTGGGTATCGGCATGTGTGCCTTTAAATTGCAGCCGGTGATGACCGCAGCCCTGGCCAGCTCATTGTTCTGGTCCGGCTTGTCGCAAGCGGGATTGAGCTTGGTCGGCATGGTCTGCCTGGCTGCTGGCGTTTATTTGCTGGCGACGCGGTATAAAAAATAGGACACGGGGCAGTCATCCGTCCACTGCCAGCCGTGCGAGGCAAGCCCACAGGCTGTCCTTGTAGTACGTCACCTCAACGCCATCCTGGAATCAGCGGGCCATTTCCCGCGCCAGTGTGGTCACCAGCTGCGCCGCCCCCATTTCCCGCGCCAGCGGCGCGCCCTGGCCAGCCCACTGGGCGGCAAATTCACTGTTGCCGTGCTGGCTGGCTGCCGCGTTCAATTGCTTGGCGGCATCGTAGGCGACGGGATAGTCGGCCGGCGGCGGGCTGCCCGGCGCTTCGCCATGTTCGATCAGGCGGTTCACCATGCCCCGCGCCAGGCGTCCCGAGAGGGCCGCCGTCAAACGCGTGGCCGCCGCCCGCTCGCTCTTGAGGTTGGCGCGGTAGCTGGCGTTGGCCGAGGATTCCGGGCACAGCACGAACGCCGTGCCCAGCTGGGCGGCAGCCGCGCCCAGGTCCAGCGCGGCACGGATGCCTTGTCCATCCATGATGCCGCCGGCGGCGATCAGGGGCAGGGCGGTGCGGCCCGCCAGCAGGCGCAGCAGCACGGTGGTGCTGTGGCGCTCGTCCGGCGCCTGCGGGTCGAAGACGCCGCGATGTCCGCCCGCTTCCACGCCTTGCGCCACGATGGCGTCGATGCCCGCCTGTTCGATGAGCAGCGCTTCGCGCAGATTGGTGGCCGTGGCCAGCGTGTAGATGCCGGCCTGGCGCAGGGCGGCAATCTGCTGCTGCGTCGGCAAGCCGAAGTGGAAGCTGACGGCAGCAGGGCGCAGTTCCAGCAACAGGGCAAACGCCGCCTCATTGCCGATAAACGTTTGATATATCTCGTCGAGTTGCACTGGCACGGCCGCGCCCAGCTCCGCAAACAGGGGCGCCAGGTGGGCCAGCCAGGCCGCTTCGCGCCGCGCATCCCTGACGGCTGGCGCATGGCAGAACACATTGATATTGAAGGGCTTGTCCGTCAGCGCGCGCGTGTCCACGATCATCTGGCGCGCCTGCGCCACCGTGCCGGCGCCGATGGCCAGGGATCCCAGGCCACCCGCGTTCGAGACGGCGGCGGCCATGCGAGGCGTGGAGACGCCCGCCATCGGCGCCTGGATGATGGGGCATTGCAGGCCGAGGCGGTCGAGGAAGGGCTGGGACGCGGTCATGGTATTTCCTTCACGAAGTTGAGGACGCTTGAGGATGCTGTGCATTATTCGTATTTGAAGAATATAATAGCATAATCATTTTTAAAAAGAGAATACGATGGAGTCGGAATCATTGCGGATTTTTTGCTCGGTCGCCGGTGAACTGAGCGTCACCCAGGCCGCCGCCCGGCTGGGCCGCGCGCCGTCCAGCGTCACCACGCGCATCCAGCAACTGGAAGCCGATATCGGCACCGAACTGTTCGTGCGCACAAATAAACGCATGGCCCTGACGGCGGCGGGCGGGCGTTTTCTCGAGTATGCGCAGCGTTTGCTTGCGCTGGAGGAAGAAGCCCGGCACGTCGTCACGGGCGGGCGCGAGGGGGGCACCTTGCGCATCGGCAGCATGGAAAGCACGGCGGCCAGCCGCTTGCCGGCGCTGCTGGCCGCCTATCACGCCCGCTATCCGGGGACGCGCCTGGAGTTGAGCACGGGGCCGTCGCGCCCCCTGATCGAGCAGGTGCGCACGGGCTTGCTCGACTGCGCCTTCGTGGCCTTGCCGCCGTCGTTCGGCGGCGCCGCCGCCCTGGCGGAGCTGGGCCTGGCATCGAGGGCCGTGTGGCACGAGGAGCTGTGCCTGCTGCTGCCGGCCAGCGAAGCGTCCGTGCGGCATGCCGCAGACGTGCGCACGCGCTCGCTGGCGGCCTTCCCGCAGGGCTGCACCTACCGCGGCATCGCGGAAGAGTTGCTGGGCGTGGCCGGCAGCACGCAGTGGCGGGTGCAGGAGCTGAGTTCGTATCACATCATGATCGCCTGCGTGGCGGCCGGCGCCTGCGTGACCTTGCTGCCGGCCAGCGTGCTGGCGCTGTCCGACGCGCCTGCCACCTTGACAACGCTGCCCGCAGGGCAAATTGACACTGTGCTGGTGTGGCGCGCGGGCTTCGACGTGCCCGCGTTCCAGCACTTGCTGGCGCAAGTCGCCAAGGCGGCGTGATGAGTGCGCCGGCCAGGCTGCGCGCGGCCCTCGCCGCAGCCGTCATCCTCGCCATCGGCATGGGCTTTGGCCGCTTCGCCTTCACGGCCATCTACCCGCATATGGTCAAGGAAGGCGTCTTGAGCTTGCGCGACGGCAGCCTGGCCGCCTCGGCCAACTATGCGGGCTATCTGCTGGGCGCCATCCTGGCCATGCGCGCGCGGGCCCACAGCGCACACCGGCTGAGCCTATGGTCGGTGGCCGGCACGGCCCTGTGCCTGGGCGTGCTGGCCTTGACTATGCCCGTCTGGCTCTTCGTGACGGTGCGGGGCGTGGCGGGCGTGTTCAGCGCCCTGGCCATGGTGGCCGCCTCGCTGTGGCTGCTGGAACAACGACGGCAGGCGCGCGGCGCGCCGCTACTGTACGCTGGCGTGGGCGCCGGCATCGCCGTCTCGGCCGAGTTGCTGGTGCTGGCTTCGCAGCTGGGCTGGCACAGCGCGGGCATGTGGTTGCTGCTGGCCGGCGTCACCGTGCTGGCGGGGCTGGCGGCCGCGCCCGTCATTGCCGCCGGCGGCCAGGCAACGCCGGATGCGCCGGCGCAACCGGCCGCATCGGTCTTGGCGCCCGTGGCGCCCTGGCCGCTGGTGCTGATCTACGGACTGGCGGGACTCGGCTACATCGTCACGGCCACGTATCTTCCCGTGCTGGTCAAGACGGCCTTGCCCGGGCTGAATTCCGCCCATGTGTGGGCCGTGTTCGGCCTGGGCGCGGCGCCATCGTGTTTCCTGTGGTACCGGCTGCATGAGCGCCTGGGCACGCGCCAGGCGCTGCGGCTGAACTTGCTGCTGCAGGCGCTGGGCGTGGCCTTGCCCGTGCTGGCCCCATCGGCCACCGGTTATTTGCTCAGCGCCATCCTCGTCGGCGGCACGTTTGTCGGTACGGTGACCATCGCCATGCCGGCCGCGCAGCGGGCGGCAGTCAAGGCGGGCAAGTTTGGTTCGAACATGATGGCCATCATGACGGTGGTGTATGGCATCGGACAGATCATCGGCCCCGTGCTGGCCGGCAGCCTGTATGCCCAGTCGCACAGTTTCAACAGCGCATTATTGGCGGCGGCCGGCGCGTTGCTGCTGGCCATCGTGGTGAGCCTGCGCCTGTAAACCTCAGAGGCCGAATGCGCAACGCATGAAGTCGCGCCGCAGTTCGTTGACCCGGGCGGAATCGCGCGTGTAGTACAGCTTGTTTGTCAGCAGCACCGCATAGCGGCCGCGCCGGGGGCTGAGCCACATGGCCGTGCCGGTGAAACCCTGGTGACACCAGACGTCGTCTTGCGGCCCGCTGCCTGCCGCAGGGTGCCAGAACAGGCCGCGTGACGGCTGCAGCGCACCCGTCTGCAGCGTCAGCGAATCACGCACCCAGCCGGCATCGAGTACAGCGCCATGCAGGCCCGGCGCCAGCATGGCCCGCAGGAAGCGTTGCAAGTCGGGCACATTGGAAAACAGCCCGGAGATGCCGCATACGCCGCCCAGCAGACGGGCCGAAAAATCATGCACTACGCCGCAAAGGTGGGCGCCCGCCTGCTCGCAATACTCGGTGGGCGCGACCAGCTGGCCGTGCCGTGCCGTCACAGGGCCGAATCCCGTGGCGGCCATGCCCAGCGGCCGCAGCACATGCTCGGCCAGGGCCTGGTCCAGGGGCATGCCCAGCAGCCGCTCGATGACAAAGCCGAGGATCAGGGCGGCGCGGTCCGTGTATTCGACAGCCTGGCCCGGCGTGCCTTCCAGCGGTTCGCGCAGCACGCCGCGCACGATATCGTCGTACACCTCGCCATAGCTGGCGCGCAGGCGGGCGCGCAGCGGCAATCCGGCCGTATGGGTAAGCAGCTGGAAAATCGTGATGGGCGCCAGTGCATGCCCCTGCGTGCCGGGCAACACGTCGGCCAACTGGCTGTCCAGGCGCAGGCGTTTCTGGCCCACCAGCCTGCCGATCAGCGACCAGACGCTGATGATCTTGGTCAGCGAAGCGATGTCGAACAGGGTGCCGATCTGCATCGCGGCGCTGGCGGGCTCGGGCGTGAGCCGCCCGGCCGCGCCCGCCTCGCCGTGGTGGACGGTGCCCATGGCCCAGGCCGCACCTGGAAAAATCTGTTCGTGCACGCCGGCTTGCACCAGTTCTGCCAGCTGTTCCGTTATCTGCATGATGATTGCGCTGTGTGTGTGCTGTCATGGCTTGTCGTTTCCACGCCCAGCCAACGCGCCACCGACTGCGCCACCCATGCCCCCTCGTCGAGCGGCAAATCGTGGCCCGCGTCGCGGTGGATCAGGCAATCGGCCTGCCAGGCGCGCGCCAGGCGCTGCGAGCAGCGGTGGTCGACCAATAGGTCTTGCGCGCCGGCCATCACCAGCACGGGCATGGGCGGGTGGATGAGGGGCGCGCGGTAGCGGGCGGCCGACAGCAGCTGGCGCAAGGCGTTGCGGCGGCTGACGGGGTATTCCTGCTGGAAACGGAGCCAGTCGGCCAGCAGCGCAGGGTTGCCGCCAGCATGCCGGCGGCTGGTCAGGCGCAATATCAGCGCTTCCTGGCTACTTTGGTTGCCCAGCAGCAGCTGGCGCAGCAGGGCGCCGTAGTTTTGCCAGCGCAGGCGCCGGTAAAACGGGCTATATGGCCGCATGCTGGTGTTGATGAGCACGCAGCGGGCGATTTCCTGCGGGTAGCGGTGAGCCCATTCCACGGCCACCATGCCGCCCAGCGACAGGGCCAGCAGGTGGTAGGGCGTAGGGATGCCCCGCGCCAGCAACTCCCGGCGGCAGTCTTCCACCATGGCGGCCACGCGGGTGGCGCTGTCGTGCGCGTGGCGCGTGCCATTGCCGGGCAAGTCGGGCGTGACGATACTGGCGCCGGGCAGGGCGCGCGCGAGGGTGGCGGGAAAGCTTCCCCAGTGGCGCTGTTCGCGCATCAGGCCGCGCAGCAGGACCCAGGTGGACGATCCGCTCATGATTCATACCATTGCGCCAGCGCGCGCCGGCGCTGGGCCTTGCGCAGCAAGCCTTCCGGCATCCAGCGGCCGTGGCTGCTGGCGGCGCGCATGAGGAAATCGAACCACACCAGGTGCCGGCGCAGCACGCGCTGCAGGCGGTGCGCGGCCGTGGGGTTGAAGATGCTGACCCGGTTGAACAGCTGGCGCGGGTTTTTCTTGACCCACAGCCACGAACCCATTTCCAGGGTCAGCGGCAGGAACACGCGCCCGCTGTAGCTGGTGCCGTTCAGGTACAGATAGTCCCACAGGTCGCCATGCGTGCGGTATTGCCGGCTTTGCGGCTCGAACACATAGTTGTGGTTCGGGTAGCTCTGGCTGAACAGCTCTTCCAGCGCGCTGATCTCGGCCAGGTGGGCTATCGGCACCTTGGTATGCGCATGGGGAAACCAGATGCGGTCGCGCAAGCCGAAGCCGGAATGGCAATCGAGGGCGATGCTGAACTGGCGCGACAGCAGTTCGCGCTCGACCAGGTCGCACACGGCCTGGCTTTCCTGCTCCATCGGGCCATCCGCCGCGCCCCGGTACCAGGGCAGGCGGGCACTGTAGCGCTGTCCGCCGAGCATGAACGGCACTTTTTCGCGCGCACTCAGCGGCGCATTGCGCATCAGGTCCACGCCCTGCGGATTGCAGCGCGTGGCTTGCCACATGCCGCCCGGATTAACCAGCGGCATGAACACGAGGCGCATGCTTTCCAGCTGCTGGTGCAGGGTGGCATCCCAGCGCAGGCGCGCGACCAGGCTTTCCAGGAAAGACAGGATGACTTGCGTGCCGATGCGTTCGAGGCCGTGAATGCCGCCGAAAAAGCCCAGCACGGGCACGTCGGGACTCGGATTGCCTAGCGCAATTGAGTACACGGGAAACTCGCGTCCATCCATGGCGATGCTGCAGGGCGCGGCCACTTCCAGGTGGCTGCCGCCCTCGTCGATGAGGCGCTTCAGCATGACCAGCTCGGGCAGATTCTTTTCGATCATCAGGCGTCTGAAAGGGAAAGTGACAGCCAGTGTAGCCGAAATCACTGCCGCGCCAGACGTCCCGCATGGCGAAATTTGCGCACGCTGGCCATGTCACGAAGCCGTCATTTTTTGTGTGTAGGCTATTGCAGTTGATACAAGAATTATCACTTGGCAATACCTCGTTTCCGCATATTTTCACCCTCACACGATAGCGACACGATAGCGATATGACAGGCAGCCCGGCATCCGTTCATGTGCTAGCGCTGGCCGGATACCTGGTACTGCTGGGTTTCCTGGCCGCGGTGGGACCCGTACGGGCGCAGCCGGCCGATGGCCCCGTGCTGCAGTTCGATATCGCCGCGCAAAACCTCGGCGACGCGCTGGACCTGTACAGCCGCCGCACGGGCATCGCCGTGCTGATGGACCAGCGCTACGCGCAGCGCCAGTCAGCCGCCGTGCGCGGCGCCCATGCGGCCGGCGCGGCCCTGCAATCCTTGCTGGAGGGTACTGGCCTGCAATCGCGCCTGTCCGATGCGCAAGCCGTCATCGTGTATGCCCCGGCGGGGACGGCCGCTGTGTCAGTGGACTTGCCGCAGGCCGCCGTCGTGGCCGCCGCCGACATACCGGGTGCCACGCAGGGCGGCGGCGACCATGCGGCCTATGTGAGCCGCTTGCAGCACGTACTGCTGGGGCTGCTGTGCCGCGCGGCGCAGACGCGTCCCGGCGGCTACCGCCTGGCGCTGCAGCTGTATCTGAACCGTGCCGGCGTGGTGGACCGCGTGCACCTGCTCGACAGCACCGGCTTGCGCGCGCGCGACACGGCCATCGCTCGCGTGGTGCTGGGCATGCGCGTGGGCGCGGCGCCGCTGCCGTCGATGCCGCAGCCCGTTTCCATCCTGCTGCTGCCGCAAGGGCCGGGCAGCGAAGTCGATTGCGCCTCCAGCATGCTGGGTAGCAACGCGCCATGAGCATGCCCGACCTGCGCACCAGGCTGAAACGCCATCTCAGTTCGCGCTATGCCGTGCTGCGCTGGCGCCTCGAACGGGTGGTCGGCTGCAAGCACCATGCGGCCGATGCGCTGCAGGAAACCTGGCTGCGCCTCGAAGCGATGGTGGCGCCTGGCCCCGCTGCCGCGCCCGTCCACAATCCCGACGCCTATCTGCTGCGCATGGCGGCCAATATCGCCACCGACGCGTATCGCCGCGACCGCATCATCGTCACCGAGCGCGAACGCGAAGAGCTGATGCACATGGCCGACGAGGCCGGCGACGACATCAGCGACCCGGCGCGCATCGTCTCGGCGCGGCTCGACGTGCAGGCGCTCGACGCGGCCCTGGCAGGCCTGTCGCCGCGCCGCCGCGCCATCCTGACGGCGGCGCGCATCGACGGCATGCTCAACGCGGAAATCGCCCAGCGCTTCGGCATTTCCGTGGCGATGGTGAAGAAAGAATTGCAGGCCGCCATGCAACACTGTAAAACGTGCATGGCCGATGCCGATGCCGCCCAGCGCAGCGATGTGTCGGGCCGCCGTAAATATTGATGAATCCCATGACTGCTCCTGACCGCGATCCACGCGACGTTTTTGAACCTGCCGACACGGCCATCGGCCAGCAAGCCGCTGCCTGGTGGGCGCGGCTGCGTGCCGACGATTTTACGCAGGCCGACGCCGACGCCTTGCGCGCCTGGTGCGCGCGCAGCCCTGCGCATGCGCGCGCCTGGCGCGAACTGCAACAGCTGTGGCAGGCGCTCGATCCCGCCCTGACCCGCGCCGCCGCTGCGCCACAGCGGGAGAATGTGCTGGCGTTCCCGGTGCGCCCCGGGCGGCGGGCTTTTCTGGGCGGCGCGCTGGCGGCCGGCGTGGCCGTGCTGGCCTTGCGTCCACCGCTGGGCGCCTGGCCTTCGCTGCAGGAATGGAGCGCCGACTACCGCACGGGCACGGGCGAGCAGCGGCAAGTGGCCCTGTCGCAGCAGATGACGGTGCAGATGAATACGCAGACGCGCATCAATGTGCGGGCGCCGGAAGCGATCGAGCTGCTGGGCGGCGAGGCGGAAATCCTCGCCAGCGGCGCGCGCCAGCCCGTGACGGTGGTGGCGGGCGCGGGGCGCTTGCTGGCGCAGTCGGCCCGCTTCAATGTGCGCCACACGGACGATGCCGTTTGCGTCACCTGCCTGGCGGGCGCCGTGGACGTCGTCTGGCAACAGCGCCGCCAGACTCTCGATGCGGGGCAGCAACTGGTCTACGACGACCGGGGCGTGCAGGCGGCCACGGCCGCACCAAAGGGCGAAGCGAACGCGTGGCGCACGGGCGCGCTGTCGTTCGTCGGCCAGCCGCTGGCCGTCGTCGTCGATGAAATCAACCGCTACCGTCCGGGCCGTGTCGTGCTGCGTAATGCCGAGCTGGGCCGCCGCCTCGTGCGCATGCGTTTTTCCATCGGGCAAACCGATGGCGCGCTGGCGATGATACGCGACCTGTACGGCGCGCAAATGACCAGTCTGCCAGGCGGCATCGTGCTGCTCAGCTGATTTCAGCTGATCCCGGTTTTCCCAGCGGCAGGGGATTGAAAATATTTTTCAAAAAACATTATCCCTTCCGCCGCCCAGCTACGTCATGGAGGCATGGACGCTTGCGCTACCGCCAGGCTCCGTTCCCTTCTCTCTAGCCAGGAAACCATTGCCATGACCAAGCTTCACACTGCCCAGCGCCCAGTCCCCACCGTTGACACGGGCGCGCAGCGGTCCTCCACGCTGGGCAGCCGCTTGCGGCTCACGCCGCTCGCCTACGCACTGACCACCATGCTGATGGCGGGCGCCTTTACCACGCCGGCGCGCGCGCAGCAGGCATTCAGCGGCGGCTGGTTCGCGGCCAAGGGCGCGGCGCAAAATACGGCGGCCACCTCGGGCCGCCTGCCGAATGGCCAGCCGCTGCCGCTGGGCAGCCGTCCCGAGGGCCAGCAACAGCAGGCGAACCAGCAGTTGCAGCGCTCGCTCAACAACCTGAACCTGGCTGCGCGCGCCATCGCCGCGCAGCAAGCGGCCCAGGCGCAGGCGCGCCAGGCGGCGAGCGGCGTGCCCGGCGCACCCGATGGTCTCGTAAAAGGCGGCTTGCAGGTCGACACCAACAGCCTGACGGCTGGCTGGCTCAACGCCCAGGGTCCCGTGCAGACAGTCGCGAACGGCAAGACGGCCGTGGTGGTGCAGCAGACGGCGGACAAGGCTATCCTGAACTGGGAAACATTCAACGTGGGCAAGGATACGACCCTGACGTTCCAGCAGCAGAAGGATTGGGCCGTGCTGAACCGGGTCAACGATCCGCAAGCGCGTCCCAGCCAGATCCAGGGCCTGATCAAGGCCGACGGCACGCTGTTGCTGGTCAACCGCAACGGCATCGTCTTCAACGGCACGAGCCAGGTCGACACGCGCAGCCTGGTGGCGGCCGCGGCGCGCATCAGCGATGCGCAATTCCAGAAGAACGGCATCTACAGTCCCGGCACGGCCGGCGCCACGACGTTCACGGATGCGGCCGGCAAGGTGCAGGTGCAGGCCGGTGCGCGCATCGCCTCCAATGCGCCCAAGGGCAGCACGGAAGGCGGCGGTTACGTAATGCTGCTGGGTAAAGAGGTGCACAATGCGGGCGAGATCGGCACGCCCAAGGGCCAGGCCCTGCTGGCCGCCGGCGACAGTTTCAGCATTAAAAAAGGCGTGGGCACGGATGGCAATCCGCTGTCGACCACGCGCGGCAGCGAAGTCACGCCGCAGTTCGCGGCCGGCAGCACGGCGGGCAAGGTCGTCAACACGGGCCTGATCCAGGCGCGCGAAGGCGACGTCACCCTGGCCGGGCGCACGGTGCAGCAGTACGGCGTGCTGCTCGCCACCACCACCACGGCCACGCGCGGCACCATCCACCTGAATGCCCTGGGCAGCGACGCTGCCGTTACCGTGGGACGCGGCGCCACCACGGCCATCCTGGTCGAGGATGACGGCAAGACGACGGCGCTCGACAGCCAGCGCGACGCCATGCGCGGCCCCGCCGTGACGTCCACGGAAAACATCCTTGCCGTGAACGACCGCCGCGACCAGTCGCGCATCGAGATCGGCAGCGCCGGCACGGTGGACTTCATGGGCGACTCGCTGACCCTGGCCACGGGCGGCCAGATCGCCGTCAACGCGGCCAGCCGCAGCCTCGTGCGCGACGGCGCCCAGCTCGACGTTTCCGGCGCCGTCGGCGTGAAGGTGGCGATGGAGGCGAACAATGTCGAGATCAACGTGCAGGGCAACGAACAGCGCGATGCGCCCGTCAACCGCGACGGCAAGGCCTTGATCAACAACAATATCTGGGTGGACCGCCGCAAGCTCGTGTTGGTTCCGAAAGGCACGAACGGCTACGACAGCGACCGCTGGTACACGGCCGGCGGCTTGCTGGAAGTGGCCGGCTACCTGGGCACGCAGGGCCACTCCGTCAGCGAATGGATGGCGCAGGGCGGCACGGTCAGCTTCGGCGGCAAGGATGTCGTCACGCAGCTTGGCTCCAGCATCAACCTGTCGGGCGGCACCCTGGACGTGCAGACGGGCGCGCTGCGCCAGACCTGGCTGAAGGGCGCGGACGGCAAGCTGTATGAAGCGGGCAGCGCGCCCGCCGACTTGCCTTACGCGGGCGTGTACAAGGGTTACGAGGAAGAACATGCGCGCTGGGGCAAGGATGCCAGCGCCTTCTATGCCAATCCATTGATCGCCGCGCAAAAGCGCCTTGAAAACGGCTACACGGTGGGCCGCGACGCGGGCAAGCTGGTGGTGGCGACGGGGTCGGCCGTGCTGGAAGGGGGCATCGCGGGCGACGTCTTCCAGGGCGAACGCCAGGCGCAGGCGCCGCAGGCGCTGCTGGACGGCTACCAGCAGTCGCAGCTCGCGGCCGCGCAGCGGGGGCAATTGATCGTCGGCCAGTATCAGCCGATGTTCGACAAGCGCACGGGCGTGCTGCAGCATGCGTTGTCGGCCGTCATGGACGAGGTGCGACTGACGCACGTGCAGGACGGCATCGCCGCCGGCCTCGACGTGGCCGACGTGTTGGCTGCAGAGCGTCAGGGCAAGCTGCTGCTCGATACCAATTTACTCAACAGCCAGCAACTGGGCGCCGTCCGCATCGCCGCGAAAGGCGCGATCACCGTCGACAGCGCGCTGCAGGTGGCCGATGGCGGCAATATCACCCTGTTCGGCAAGGACGTGGCCATCAATGCCAGCCTGCGCAGCCATGGCGGCAGCATCGCGGCCGGCAACGTGCTGAGTCAGATCGGCCCGCTGGGCATGCTCGATACCTACGTCAATCCGGGTGCGCCCCCGGGCAAACTGGTGCTGGCCGACGGCGTCACGCTCGATGCCAGCGGCTTGTTCAGCAACGTGCTGCGCGATCCGTTGGCCGCCGCCGGCCTGCCTTACGTGAACGGCGGCAGCGTGTCCCTGCGCGCGTTTGGCGACGTGCGCATCGGCAATGGCAGCCTGTTCGACGTGAGCTCGGGCGCAGCCATCCTGGCGCAGGCGAAACAGCAGGGCGGCAAGGGCGGCAACGTGACCCTGGCCAGCTATGGCGCCAAGGCCGACCTGGCGCTGGGCGAAGGCGCGCAAGTGCGCGGCCATGGCGTGCAGGGTGGTGGCAAGCTGGAATTGCAGGCCAACAAGATCCTGATCGGCCACATTGAAAAACCCGAGGCAGGAACCGTGCAGCTGGACGGCGGCTTCTTCGACAAGGGTTTTTCCACCTATAGCCTGGTCGGCAAGCAGGGCGTGACGGTGGCGGACGGCACGCAGGTGGACGTGCGCATGCCCGTGCTGCGCGTGGTGGAGAATGAAAAACTGGCCCTGTGGATGCCGGAACAGGTCACGGAAAATCCGCTCAAGGGTACCTTGACGCAGCGCAAGGGCGCCAGCCTGGCCCTGCAGGTGGGCGATATGCAGTCCGGCGCGGCCGACATGGCCACCGCCGAGCTGCTGGTGGGCAAGAATGCCGTGGTGAGCGTCGATGCGGGCCAGTCCATCAAGCTGTCCAGCGTGGGCCAGCTGACGGTGGAAGGCCGGCTGAACGCGTGGGGCGGCAAGATCAGCCTCGGTGGCGTGGGCGTCGACAAGCCCGTGTCCGAGGCGGTGGAGGCGGCCGGCCATGGCCGCTCCATCTGGATCGGCGACAACGCCGTGCTGGACGTGGCCGCGCGCGCCGTCAGCGCCACGGATACGCAGGGCCGGCGCTACGGCAAGGTGCTCGATGGCGGCAGCATCGTCGTCGGCGGCGAGATCGACCATGCACAGGGCAGCACTTCGGCGGCCAGCCTGTTCGTCGTCGTGCGCGACGGCGCCGTGCTCGATGCGTCCGGCGCGCACGCCGTGCTCGACGTAAATGGCGATGCCATCGACGTGGCCAGCGCGGGCGGCAGCATCGCGCTGGCGTCGAACAATGGCCTGTACCTCGATGGCCAGCTGCGGGCCAGGGCGGGTGGCGCGGGCGCGGCGGGCGGCACCCTGTCCGTGGCCACGGGCACACCCGAATACCTGAAAGTGCTGGCCACGCCCAAGGTGCTGCAGGGCCGCCAGCTGCGGCTGACGCAGCGCCAGGCGGCCAGCGACCTGGCTGACAATGTGACGGCCCGGGACGGGGCGCAGACGCTGCAGTACGGTCATGGCCGTTTTTCCGTGGAGCAGGTGGAGGCGGGCGGTTTCGGCAACCTGGCCCTGCTGGGCGCCGCCAGCTTCGATGGCGACGTGTCGCTGACGATGCGGCAAAGCTTCCAACTGTACGGTGCGCCGCTGCTGTCGCCCGGCAGTGAGCCCGGCGCGAAAGTCAGCGTGGCGGCGCCGTATGTGCGCCTGGCCAGCATCAAGCCGGCCGGCCGCGATTTCTATACGACGCCCGGCAGCGCGGGGGAGTCGCCGGTCGCCAGCCAGATCAGCATAGCGGGCGACTTGATCGACGTGCGCGGCATGGTCGACATCGTGGCCAAGGACGTGCGCCTGACCAGCAGCGGCGACCTGCGCTTCCTGCTGTCGCCGCTGGGCTGGGATGGCAACCAGCCGTCGACGGTGCTGTCTTCGCCTGGCGACATGACCCTCACCGCGGCCCAGCTGTATCCGGCCACGGGCGCCGGCGCCGCCGTGCGCGTGGGCATGGGCATAAAAGACGGCAATATCGTCTACGACCCCGAGCGCAGCCTGACCATCGCGCGCAGCACGGACAGCATTCCCGCCGTGCCGTACTCGGCTTTTGGCATGCTGCAGCTGGGCGCCGCCCACATCGAGCAGGGCGGCATCGTGCGCGCGCCGCTGGGCCTGCTTAACCTGGGCCTCAGCCTGCGCGCGGACGAGAATAGCCTGAGCATCAATTTCTTGCCTGGCAGTATCACTTCCGTCAGCGCCGCCGGCATGACCATGCCGTATGGCGGCACGGCCGATGGCCAGAACTGGAACGTCGACGGCAAGAAGACGGAGTTTCTCGGCGTCGGCGGCAGCAGCGCCAACGGCACCATGCGTATCGGCGTCGATATCGCCAGCGTGGCCGTGGCCGTCAAGCCGGGCGCGCTGCTGGACTTGTCGGGCGGCGGCGAACTGACGGGCGCCGGTTTCGTCGCGGGCCGCGGCGGCTCCACCGATGCGCGCTACCATCCGCTGCTGCAGGTAGGGGCGAACGGCGGCTTTGTCCTGCCGGGCCTGGCGACGAATCCCGTGTACGCCATCGTGCCGGGCGTGCAGGCGCCGCAGGCGCCCGTGGGCGGCGACCAGGGCGCTTCCGACCCGGCCGTGGGCCGGCAGGTGACGCTAGGCAGCGGCGTGCCGGGCTTGCCCGCCGGCACCTATACGTTGATGCCATCGACCTACGCCTTGCTGCCGGGCGCCTTCCGCGTGGAACTGAACGGCCTGGCGGGGCAGGCGAGTGGCGGCGCACCGGCGCAGCCGCTGCGCAACGGTTCCTGGGCCGCGCCCGGCACACTGTCGATCGCGGGCACGGATATCCGCGCGCCGCTGGCCAGCCAGCTGCTACTCACGCCGGCCAAGGTCTTGCGCACGTATTCGCAGTACAACGAAATGGGCTATACGGCGTTTGCCCTGGCCGACGCGCAAACGCGGGGCATTCCCCGCCCGCTGCTGCCGGCCGATGCGAAGACGTTCAAGCTGCAACTGGCGCCCGGCGCCGGCACCGACTCCTTCCATTTCGAGGGCACGGGCAAGTTCGGCGCGGCCACGGGCGGCTTCGGTGGCACCGTGTCGGTGATCGCGGGCGGCCCCGAGGATATTGAAATCATCGCCGACGGCGCGTCCGCCACGCCGGGTTTTGGCGGCGTCACGCTGCATGCCGGCAGTCTGAACGCGATCGGCGCGGCGCGCATCGTCATCGGTTCCACGCCCATCATCAATTACGGACAGGGCGGCAACTACATCAGTTTTGGCACAGAGCAGGCACATAATATCTACCTGCGGCGCGGCGCCATCCTGGCGGCGCCGGAAGTGATGCTGCTGGCGCGCGATCCCTGGAATACGGAATGGACCGCCGGCCTGATCGATGTTGCACCCGGCGCGGGCATCAACACGGTGGGACGCGGCAAGGCCGCCTATGACTCCAGCGACGGTTTTATCTACCAGAGCAACGAGGGCATCCACATGCTGGCCGCTTCGAACGGCTTGATGAATGTGGCTCCGGTCGGCGGTTCGGCGCGCGGCGGCATCAGCATCGGCGTGTGCGGCGACGCCTGCGCCGGCACGGCCAGCCTGTACTCGGAAGGCACCTTGCTGATGTCGACGAATGGCAGTTTCGAGCTGGACAACTCGGCCCGCTACGGCACGCGCAACCTGAGCCTGGCGGTGGGCGCCATCAACATGGGCAGCAGCGAGGCGCTGGCGGCGGCCCAGGCCAGCGGCACGCGTTCCAGCGGCCTGGCCATGAACCAGGGCGTGCTGGACCGCCTGCTGCGCGGCGACACCAGCACGGGCGCGCCGGCCCTGCAGGCGCTGATGCTGAGCGCGGCCGACAGCGTCAATTTCTATGGCGACGTGGTGCTCGATACCTACGACAAGACGACGGGCAAGTCCACCCTGGAGCGCCTGGTGCTGACCACGCCGGCCATGTACGGCCAGGGCGGCGACGGCGCGGTGGCCACCATCCGCACGGCCAACCTGATCTGGGGCGGCGCCCTGTCGCCGGCCGGCAATGTGATTACGCATGGCGCCGGCACGGGCAGCGGCACGCTGAACCTGGAAGCGGAGCGCATCGATTTCGGCTTCGGTCCGTTCACGCAGCCGGCCGGTGTCGCCTCGTTCGACCGCCTGGCGCAGGGCTTTGCCAATGTTAACCTGAAGGCCAGCGGGCAAGTCACGGCCAACCACAAGGGCAGCCTGTCCGTCTACCAGGCGCAGGACGGCTACGAGGCGGGCAAGGGCTACCAGTACAGCGGCGGCAAGCTGAACATCACCACGCCGCTGCTGACGGGCGACGCCGGTTCCACGCACAGCTACACGGCGGGCGGCGCGCTGACGGTGGCAGCGCCGGCCGGCGTGACGCCGGCCGCGTCCGTCAAGAACAACGATGGGCTTGGTGCTCAGCTGAGCTTGAAGGGCGACAGCGTGAGCGTGGCCACGGCCGTGGTGCTGCCGAGCGGCAAGCTCACCGTCAGCGCACAGCACGACATCACCGTAGCCGACGGGGCACGCATCGACATGGCCGGCCGCAAGAGCACCTTCTTCGACGTGGATAAGTACAGCTGGGGCGGCGACGTCACCCTGGACAGCCGCGCCGGCGACATCCGCCAGGCTGCGGGCGCCGTGATCGACCTGTCGGCCGAGCACAACCGCGCCGGCAGCCTGAAGGCCGTGGCGCTCGATGGCGCGGCCGGCATGGTGGATTTGCAGGGCAAGATATTGGGCGGCGCCAGCGGCAGCTACGACGCGGGCGGCACCATGGTGCCGTACAAGCCGGGCAGCGTGGACGTGCGCGCGCAAACCCTGGGCGCGGGCGGCAACCTGGACAGCCAGTTCGCGTCGCTGAACCAGCGCCTGACGGCAGGCGGCGTGACGGGCGGGCGCAGCTTCCAGCTGAAACGGGGCGACTTGACCATCGGCAATGAGGTCAAGGCGGGCGAGGTGCAGGTGTCCGTCGACAACGGCCGTCTCGCCGTCGCTGGCGTGATCGACGCCAGCGGCGAGCGCGTGGGCAGCATCCGCCTGGCCGGCAAGCATGGATTGACGTTGGCCGGCAACGCCGTGCTCGACGCGCATGGCACGGTCTTGCGCGTCGACAGCTATGGCAAGATCATCGACAGCCCGAACCGGGCCATGGTGGAATTGAACTCGGGCGAGGGCGCATTGAACCTGGCCGGCGGCGCGCAGATCGACGTGCGCCACGGCACGGCCGCCGTGGCCGGCAAGGGCAAGGGCGAACACGACGGCGCCGCGCGCGGCACGGTGGAACTGAGCGCGCCGCGCCTGGGCAGCGGCGGCGCGCGCACGGATATTGACGCTGCCACCTTTGGCGACATCGCCATCGCCGCCGGCGGCGGCTTGACCATCCGCGGCGCGAAATCCATCGCCGTCAATGCCATGCAGCGCTATGACGACGCGGCCTACGCCATGGCGCCCGACGCCAATGGCGTGCCGGTGCCCGACCTGTCGGTCGGCGGCCGCCCCTACCAGGTGATCAACCAGGCGTATCTCGACAGCAAGCACGGGGACAGCGCAGCCTTCATCGATGCGGCGCTGGCGAATACGGCCTTGCGCAACGGCAAGCTGGCTGGCCTGGCCACGGCCGCGTATGCCGATGCGCTGCACTTGCGTCCCGGCGTCGATATCGTCAGCAAGACGGCGGACGGCGACCTGGTGGTGCAGGGCGACCTGGATTTGTCGGGCATGCGCTATGCCAGCCTGAACCCCCGCTTCCAGCGGACGAGCGTGCGCGGTTCGGGCGAGGTGGGCAGCCTGCTGCTGCGCGCCGGCGGCGACCTGAGCATCTACGGCAGCATCAACGACGGCTTCGCGCCGCCGCCCGCCACCAAGGACGAAAACGGCTGGCGCCTGCTGCCGGGGCGCGACATCAATGGCAGCGACGTCATCGTGCCGGGCAAGGGCGTGACCGTGGCCGATGGCACGCTGTTCCCGGGCGGAATCGCGCTCAATTATGACTTGCCCATCAAGGGTTTCAATGTGATGGCCAATACGCGCCTGCCCGTGGCCGTGACCCTGGACCAGGCCATGATCGTGCCGGCCGGCACGGTGCTGGCGGCCGCCGTGCGCGACAGCGCCGGCAATATCGTCCACGCGGCCGGCACCTTGCTGGCCACGGAGCAGACCTTTACGGCCGGCATGCGTCTGGACGCCGGCAGCGTGCTCAAGCAAGCGGTGAAAGTGAGCGCCATGACCTGGCCCAAGGGCGTGCCGCTGCCTGGCGTGGCCGGTGAACGCTCGGTCTTTGTACTCGATGGCAACCTGGCGCTGGCCGTGGGCTCCCTGATCCCGTCCGGCACCGACGTCAAGCTGTTGCCCAATGTGGCGGCAATCGAGCTGCGTCCGGAAGTGGCGGGCAGCCAGGGCAAGCTGTGGGCCATCGCGCCCATGCTGGCCGAAGGTTCGCAAGCGTGGGGCATGCGCCTGGTGGCGGGCGCCGACCTGGACGGGGCCGACACGCGCAGCGTGCAGGCGCATCCCGCGCACGGCACCCTGCGCCTGGCCGACAGCCACTACGGCATGTATGGCGTGCTGGTGCCGCCGAAGGGCGTGCAGTACTGGAGCAAGGAAGCGGGAGAGCAGGGCATCGAAGGCATCGTGGCGGGCGAACCGATCTCCGAGGAATTTCTGAATCAGAACGGCACCACGATTGCGAAGTTCTGCGCCGAAACCGCCAGCTGGTGCGATCTGAGGGTGTCCTACGTGTGGACCAAAGAAGGCGCGGAAGAGTTTGCCGACCCCAGAACCAAGGAGGGCGACCTGCTCGATCCGGTGGCGCTGGGCTGGCCCACCATTTGCGAGGAAAATCCCACCTGGTGCGGCACGCCGAACCCCACGTTCGACTACAAGGCGAGCAGCCTGCGCCACAGCGTGCTGCGCACGGGCACGGGCGACCTGGACCTCGTCAGCGGCGGCGACCTGCGCATGGACAGCCTGTATGGCGTGTACACGGCGGGCATGTCGTCTTCGCCGACGGCGGCCGGCGATCCGTACAACCTGCCGCGCTCGCGCAATGCGAACGGTACGGTGCTGGGCAACCCCGACGGCGCGCATGAACGCCTGGTCGATGGCGGCGCCGACAGCATCTACCGGGCATGGTATCCGGACCAGGGCGGCAATCTGCTGCTGAAGGTGGCGGGTAACTTGAGCGGTTCGTTGATCAACGCGGCGAGCGCCAGCAACGAACGTCCCGTCAGCAAGGATGGCCTGGCCGATTCGGTGCCGGTGGGCAACTGGCTGTGGCGCCAGGGCAGCGGCGGCGTGGCCACGGGCGGCCCGGCCCAGCCGACGGCGTGGTGGATCAACTTCGGCAGCTATATGCGCCGCGATACCCTGGCCGACACCGTGCTGGGCTTTACGGGCTTCGGTACCCTGGGCGGCGGCAATGTGCGCGCCGAGGTGGCGGGGGATTCGGGCGTGCAGACCCTGCTGACAGGCAGTTCTTACAACGCCAGCATCAATCCCCGTTCGCAGGGCTTGCTGCTGGCCGTGGGCAGCACGGGTCGCGTGCAGGCCGACGGCAGCGTGCTGCTGACGGGCGGCGGCGACCTCGACCTGCGCGTGGGCGGTGCGCTCAATCCCGCCAGCACGCCCGGTGGCGGCTATCTGAATGGCGCGCTGGTCGACTTGCGGGGCCACGCGGAAACGTCGGCCGCACAGCTGGGCAGCCTGGCGCTGGAGTACGGTTCGCAGCCTACCCAGCACGTACCGCTGGAAACGCGGGCCTATGATGCCTTCACGGCCACGCGCGCCACGCCGCGCGGCGGCATGATCCTGGTACCCGGCGACGCCACCTTCAGCGTGGCGACCCTGGGCGACCAGGCGCTGCAGGATGTGGCCGACCCCGGCCGCGTGACCCTGCCCAATGCCACGCCATTCACCGGCCCGTCCGGAGAGCAGGGCTATGGCTACAGCTGGTTCAGCCTGTGGACGCCGCGCACGGCGCTCGACCTGTTCTCTGCCGGCGGCAATATGACTCCCCTGAGCGGGGCGCTTGGCACGGCCACCGACCTGGCCATCGTCTACCCGTCCATCGTGCGGGCCGCGGCGCCGCATGGCAGCTTGTATTACGGCAAGGCAGTTGTCGACTCGAATGGCGCCACCAGTTATGCTGATCCGCTGGTGCTGGCGCCATCGCCCAATGCGCAGCTGCAGTGGCTTGCCGGTGATTCCATCTATGCGGGCGGCTATGCCGTCAGCCAGTCCGGTGCCGCCGCCGACAGCATCGTTACACCGTTCAAGCCTGGCTTTACGGGCTGGGATATCAGGACTTACGTGACCGATCCCCTGGCTGCCAATGTCTCAAGCACGGGGGCGCCAGCAACGAGATGGAACTTCCCGCTGTTTGCCTTCGGACCGAATTCCTCGGCCGGCCCTGCGAACAGCGGTACGCAGGCCGCCCGCATCTATGCCGCCACGGGCGACCTGGTGGGCGTGAATAGCGGCCGCATCATCGAGTTCACCGATGCCGCGCATGCGGGCATCACCTGGTACGAGGGAGGGCAAGCCGTGTGGATGAAGGCGGGACGCGATATCGTCAGCAGCGGCACGGCGCAGCTGGAAGCCCAGGATGGCACCGCCACCGGGGAAAGGCGCTTCAGGATTCTCAGCAACCTTTTCGTGCACAACAATGCATATGACGTATCGCTGGTCTCGGCCGGGCGCGACATCCTGGGCAGTTCCTTCAACGTGGCCGGTCCCGGCACGCTGGACATCAGCGCCGGGCGCAACATATTGATGCAGGACAAGGGCAGCGTCGTCAGCCTCGGTCCCGTCGTGGCGGGCGACAAGCGTCCGGGCGCCGGCATCGCCATGCAGGCGGGCGTGGGCGCGGCCGGCCTCGATTACCTGCGCTTCGTCAAGCCGTATCTGGACCCGGCGAACGTGGCGCAGAAGGGCGTGCCGCTGGCCGACCAAGCGGGCAAGGTGGTGAAATCGTACGACAGCGAATTGGCAACCTGGCTCGCTGAGCGCTATGCCTTCAAGGGCACGGCGGCCGAAGCGCTGGCCTTTTATCTCGCCTTGCCCGAGCCGCAGCAGCGCGTGTTCGCCCGCACCGTGTATTTCGCGGAACTGAAGGCGGGCGGGCGCGAGTACAACGATGCGGGCAGCTCGCGCTATGGCAGCTTCCTGCGCAGCCGCAACGCCATCGCGGCCCTGGCGCCGGCCACGGACGCCAGCGGCAAGGCGATTTCGTATGCGGGCGATATCGTCATGTACCGCGGCACGTATGCCGCCTACAATCCGATTTCGCTGAACTTCGACCGCATCGTTCCCCGCAGCGGCTACGTGCACACGAATTTCGGCGGCGATATCGAGCTGCTGACGCCGGGCGGCAAGCAGGTGCTGGGTATCGAAGGCGAGGCGCCGCCGGCCACCTCGGGCGTCATCACCAAGGGCGGCGGGAATATCGACCTGTTCTCGCACGGCAGCATCCTGCTGGGGCAGAGCCGCATCATGACGACGTTTGGCGGCGACATTCTGGGCTGGTCGTCGCAGGGCGACATCAACGCGGGGCGCGGTTCGAAGTCGACCATCGTCTACACGCCGCCCAAGCGCGTGTATGACAACTGGGGCAACGTGACCCTGTCGTCCGACGTGCCGAGCACGGGCGCCGGCATCGCCACCCTGGCGCCGATCGCGGAAGTGCCGGCCGGCGACGTGGACTTGCTGGCCCCGCTGGGCACCATCGATGCGGGCGAGGCGGGCATCCGCGTCTCCGGCAACGTCAACCTGGCTGCGCTGAAGGTGATGAACGCGGCGAATATCCAGGTCAAGGGCGAAGCGAAGGGCATGCCGACGGTGGCTTCCGTCAACGTGGCGGCCATGACGAACGCCAGCGCGGCGGCGACACAGGCCACGGCGGCGCAGGAAGTGGTGCAGCGCGAGCGCGCCGCCACCCGTTCGGCGCAGCCCTCCGTGTTCACGGTGCGCGTGCTGGGCTTTGGCAGCGAAGCGCCGCCCGACAGCGCGCAAGCCACGCCGCAGGATGGCGCGCGCAGCGAGGCGGCCGATTACAACCCGCGCAGCGCCGTGCGCGTGCTGGGCCTGGGGCCGCTGCCGGAATCGGCCACGCGCCAGCTGACGGCGCAAGAGCGCAGCAGGTTGTCGCCATGATGGCCGGCATGACCCATGTGGCTGCTGTCTTGCCCTTGCGCATGGCGGGGCATACCGGCATGGCCTGGTGCCGGCCCGCTATCCGGCCCCGCCTGCAGGCGGCCAACGACGTGGCGCCCCTGCCAGTTCCGCCGCCAGGGCAGGGCGCCCGCCTGCAGGCGGTGCTGGAAGGCAATTACGCGGGACTGCACCGGCGCCTGGCGCGCCACCTGGGCTGCGCCGAGCTGGCCAGCGACAGCCTGCACGACGCCTGGCTGCGGCTGGGCAGCTTGGCGGCAGGGGATGGCGCGGCGCTGGCACACAGCCCCGTCGCCTATGTCTTCCGCGTGGCATGCAATGCGGCCATGGACAGCCTGCGCCGCAACCGCGCCTGGCTGTATGCGGACGAGGGCGGTGACGATGGCACCGCCGGCCTGGTCGATTTCCTCGCCGATACGGCGGCCGGGCCGGAACGTCTGGCCGAGCTGCAGGCGGATGTGCGGCGGCTGGCGCAGGCCGTCGACTTGCTGCCGCGGCGCCACCGGCAAGTGCTGGAAGCGTTGCGCGTGGATGAGCTGACCCGCCAGGAAGTGGCCGAGCGGCACGACATGTCCTTGCGCAATGTCGATACGGCCCTGCGCCAGGCGCTTGACCATTGCGCGCGCCACACGGGCTACGCGGCGCAGGGGGGCGTCGGCACGACCCGGCGCAGCCTGCGCCTGCGCCAGGGATAGGCGCTCACCGATGTTTTACGTTCGTTCGCGTACAGACGCGTAGGAATCCGGCAGTCAGACTGGTGTTTCGGGCATGCATGCGCCCACCCAGCCAGTCCACAGCCAGGAGGAAGCGCGAGATGACAGAGTGTAATCACATCAATGCCGGCAGGCGCGGTTTGCTGATCGCCGGCGCGCTGTCTGCCACGGCAGCGGCCGTGCCCGGCGTGGCGGGAGCGGCGGAAGCGGTGAATACGGCCACCCAGGCCGGTATTTCTCCGCCACCCGTCCTGATGCAAGTCAGCCTGGATGTCAATGGCCAGCGCCACAGCCTGGAACTCGACACGCGCACCACCTTGCTCGACGCCTTGCGCGAACAGCTGCACCTGACGGGCACCAAAAAGGGTTGCGACCACGGCCAGTGCGGCGCCTGTACCGTCATGCTCGATGGCCAGCGCATCAATGCCTGCTTGACTCTTGCTGTGATGCATGACGGGGCCAAGATCACCACCATCGAGGGACTGGGCACGCCCGACAAGCTGCACCCGATGCAAGCCGCCTTCGTCGTGCATGACGGTTATCAATGCGGCTACTGTACCCCGGGGCAGATCTGCTCGGCCGTTGCCGCGCTGTCAGAGATCCGGCAGGGCATCCCCAGCCACGTCAGCACCGACTTGAATGCGGCCCCGCAGGCGACGCCGGAAGAATTGCGCGAGCGTATGAGCGGCAATATCTGCCGCTGCGGCGCCTACTCCAACATCATCGAGGCCATCGCTGAAGTGGCGGGGAGGCCGGCATGAGAGTGTTCAGCTACCAGAAGGCCGCCACGCCGGCCGAAGCGGCGGCCGCCGCCCTGCACACGCCGGGCGCCCGCTTCATCGCGGGCGGCACGAATCTGCTCGATCTGATGAAACTGGAGATCGAAACGCCCACGCATTTGATCGACGTCAATGGCCTCGCGCTGGATAAAGTGGAAGAAACAAGGGACGGCGGCTTGCGCATCGGCGCCCTCGTGCGCAATACGGCCCTGGCAGCCCACGCCACCGTGCGGCGCGATTATGCCGTGCTGTCGCGCGCCTTGCTGGCCGGCGCCTCGGCGCAATTGCGCAACAAGGCGACGACGGCCGGCAACCTGCTGCAGCGCACGCGCTGCCCTTACTTTTATGATACGAACCAGGCTTGCAACAAGCGCCTGCCGGGCAGCGGCTGCTCGGCCATCGCCGGCTTCAGCCGGCCGCTGGCGATTCTGGGCGGCAGCGAGGCTTGCATCGCCACGCATCCCAGCGACATGGCCGTGGCCATGCGCGTGCTTGACGCTGCCATCGACACGGTGCGGGCCGATGGCGCCGTGCGCAGCATCCCCATCGCCGATTTCTACCGCTTGCCGGGCAACACGCCACAGCTGGAAACCGTGCTGCAGCCGGGCGAGCTGATCACCAGCGTGACCTTGCCCCGGCCCGCCGGCGGCACGCATGTCTACCGCAAGGTGCGCGACCGTGCCTCGTACGCGTTCGCGCTGGTGTCCGTGGCGGCCATCATCTTGCCCGATGGCACGGGCAGGCTGGCCCTGGGCGGCGTCGCGCCGCAGCCGTGGAGAATTTCTGGCGCCGAGCAGGCGATACCGAATGGCGCCACCGCCGTGGCCCGGCAGTTGCTGGCCGGCGCCAAACCGACTGACGACAACGCCTTCAAGGTGACCCTGGCGCAGCGCACGATTGCCGCGGTGCTGGCTGAAGCGCAAGCGAAGAAAGGCTAGGGCCATGAAATTCACGATACCTGCGACCACCAATCCCATCGACCAGCTGAAAGTCGTGGGCCGTCCCACGGACCGCATCGACGGCCCCCTGAAAACCACGGGCACGGCGCCGTACGCGTATGAACAGAACAAGGCCGCGCCGCATGCGGCCTATGGCCATGTCGTCGGCGCTGCGATAGCCAGGGGCAGCATCGCCTCCATCGATACCAGCGCCGCGCGGCGCGCGCCTGGCGTGCTGGCCGTGGTGACGGCGGAATCGGCGGGAAAATTAGGCAAAGGCAAGATGAACACGGCAAACCTGCTGGGCGGCCCCGACATTCAGCATTACCACCAGGCCATCGCGCTGGTGGTGGCGGAAACCTTCGAACAGGCCCGCTCGGCTGCGCAGTTGCTCGACGTCAAATATGTCGAGCAGAAGGGCGCCTTCGATTTGGCGAAAGCCAAGGGCACGGCGGCCAAGCCGAAGGACGGCAAGCCCGACAGCAAGACGGGCAACTTCGCCGGCGCCTTTGCCAATGCGCCAGTGCGCCTGGACGCCACCTATACGACGCCTGACCAGTCGCACGCCATGATGGAGCCGCACGCCTCGATTGCCGCCTGGGAGGGCGACAAGGTGACGCTGTGGACGGCGAACCAGATGGTGGACTGGGGCCGCGGCGACCTGGCCCGTACCTTGGGCATACCGAAAGACAAGGTGCGCATCGTTTCGCCCTACATCGGCGGTGGTTTCGGCGGCAAGCTGTTCGTGCGCGCGGAAGCCTTGCTGGCGGCCCTGGGGGCGCGCGCGGCGCAGCGTCCCGTCAAGGTGGCCCTGACGCGGCCCCTGATGTTCAACAACACGACGCACCGGCCCGCCACCATCCAGCGCCTGCGCATCGGCGCCACGCGCGATGGCAAGATCACGGCCATCGGCCATGAATCGTGGTCCGGCGACTTGAAAGGTGGCCAGCCGGAAACGGCCGTGATGCAGACGCGGCTGCTGTATGCGGGGCCGAACCGCATGACGGCCATGCGCCTGGCCGTGCTCGACTTGCCGGAAGGCAATGCCATGCGTGCGCCGGGCGAGGCGCCGGGGCTGATGGCGCTGGAAATTGCCATGGACGAGATGGCCGACAAGCTGAAAATGGATCCCATCGTTTTCCGCATCCTGAACGACACGAAAGTGGACCCGGAAAAGCCGAGCAGGCCGTTTTCCCAGCGCCGCCTGATCGACTGCCTGCGCACGGGCGCCGTGGAATTCGGCTGGAAGGAGAGATCAACGCAGCCGGGCCTGCGGCGTGACGGCCGCTGGCTCGTCGGCATGGGCGTTGCCGCCGCCTTCCGCAACAACCTCGTCATGAAGTCCGCCGCCCGCGTGCGCCTCGATGGCAATGGCGTGATCACGGTGGAAACGGACATGACGGACATCGGCACGGGCAGCTATACCATCATCGCGCAGACGGCGGCGGAAATGCTGGGCGTGACGTTGAACAAGGTGGTCGTGCGCCTGGGCGATTCGGATTTTCCCGTCTCGGCCGGTTCGGGCGGGCAATGGGGCGGCAACAGTTCCACGGCCGGCGTCTACGCGGCCTGCGTGCGCCTGCGCCAGGCCATCGCCGGCAAGCTGGGCTTCGATGAAAAAGAAGCGCGCTTTTCCGATGGGCAAGTGAGCCAGGGCGAGCGCAGCGTGCCGCTCGCGGCCGCCGCCTACCATGGCGATGTCGTCGCGGAAGACCATATGGAATACGGCGACCTCGATAAAAAATTCCAGCAATCGACGTTTGGCGCCCATTTCGTCGAAGTGGGGGTGGACAGCGACACGGGCGAAGTGCGCGTACGCCGCATGCTGGCCGTGTGCGCGGCCGGCCGCATCCTGAACCCGAAAGCGGCCCGCAGCCAGGTGATCGGCGCCATGACCATGGGCGTGGGCGCGGCCCTGATGGAAGAACTGGTGGTCGACCAGCGCCGCGGCTTCTTCGTCAACCACGACCTGGCCGGCTACGAAGTGCCCGTGCACGCCGACATCCCGCACCAGGACGTCATCTTCCTCGATGAAACGGACCCCATGTCCTCGCCCATGAAAGCCAAGGGCGTGGGCGAACTGGGCATCTGCGGCGTGGCGGCGGCCATCGCCAATGCCGTCTACAACGCCACCGGCGTGCGCGTGCGCGACTATCCGGTGACCCTGGACAAGCTGCTGGCGAAGTTGCCGGAATCGGCCCGTATTGCCTGAACGGGGCGGGCTATTGGTTTCTTGTATCTGCACTGCTATATTGTCGAAACATTATTCGATCGTATGGGAGAGGCATGAAGCGCACGCTGTTGCTGGTGGTGGGTCTGTTTAACTTGAATATGGCCGCCCAGGCCTCGTCCTTGCCCGATTACCCCTTTATTTTCCAGACAGGGACGGCGCAGGTGGAAGTGCCGCCGGACATGGCCGTCATGGAGATCACCGTTGCCAGCCGGGGCGCCGATGCGGCAAAGACGCTGGGCGTGGTCAATGCTGGTGCCGCGGAGGTCTTCCAGTTGCTGGGCAAGGTGAAAATAGCGCAAGCGGATATCCAGTCCTCCGAAATCATGCGCACGCTCGATTATTCCGGCAGGGAAAAACGCGATTCGCCGCCCATGTACGTCATCAACCGCAACCTGCGCGTCTGGGTACGGGACTTGGCGGCATGGACGCCACTGGTGTCGGAGCTGGCCGCCATGAAAAATATCACCCGGATGGACACGGAATTCAAGACCAGCGCGCACGACGCGCTGGTCGCCGAACTGGATTTGAAGGCTGCCAGGGATGCGGAGACGAAGGCGGCGCGCATTGCCAAATCGTTCAACCGGAAGATCGCGTCCGTCATGGCCATATCGGAAGTGTCGTTTCAATCGATCGAGCGCGCGCTGATGCGTTCGGGCAATGAGGGTTTCGCGCCGCCGCCCTTTATTCCTCCCACGGAGCCTTCGTCGGCCGTCCGCGCGCCGGGCAGCATCGCATTGGAGAAAAGCGTGAATGTCCTGTTCAAGCTGGAATAGGCGCAGCTGGCGGCATGGCAGGTCAATAAGCATAGCAAAATTGCGCGACATCTTCCGGTCTCTGCAATATAATGAGAATCATTATCATTAAAATCGCCGGATCCGCTCTTGCCTGCCTTGCCTTTCCCTTCGAATGACACGACCCTGGCCGCCAGCCTCTTCACGGGCCACCAGGGCTGGCTGCTGCAGCGCTTGCTGTTGCGCTTGCGTAACCGGGCCGAGGCGGAAGATGTCACTTCTGAAACGTTTCTGCGCGTATTGCATGCGGGGCGCCTGGCCGCCATCCGCGAGCCGCGCGCGTATCTCACGACGGTGGCGAAAAGCATCTTGCTGCAGCAATGGCGGCGGCGCGATATCGAGCAGGCGTACATCGACACCCTGGCGCAGCTGCCGGACGCCGTCCAGCCGTCGCCGGAAGAGCGTGCCGTGCTGCTCGAAGCGCTGGAGCGCCTGTCGCGCGCCCTCGATACCTTGTCCAGCAAGGCGCGCAGCGCTTTCCTGATGAGCCAGCTCGATGGCCTCACGTATGCGCAGATCGCTGTTGAACTGGGCGTGTCGGCCAGCATGGTGCGCCAGTACATGGCGCAAGGCTTGCGCTGCTGCCTGGCTGCGGCGGATGCGGCATGAGCATGTCCCCTGCGGTACAGGATGCGGCCATCGGCTGGCTGGTCGAGCTTAGCTCGGGCGAGGCGGACGAGGGCCAGCGCCAGGCCTTCGTCCGTTGGCTGGCCGCCGATGCGCGCCATGCGGCCGCATGGCATACTCTGGGACGCGCCGTCGAGCATAGCGTCGGCCCGCTGCAGGCGGCGGGCGGGGCGGGGACCGTCGGGCAAACCCTGGCGCGTGCCGCGCAACACGACAACAAGCGGCGCCAGCTGCTGCAGGGTGCCCTGTGTCTGGCGGGCGCGGCATTTGGCGGCGCCTGGCTGCTGCGCGGTAGCCCGTTTTTGCCGGACTGGAGCGCGGACCTGCATACGGCCACGGCCAGGCGGGGCCGCTTTGCGCTGACCGACGGCAGCGTGCTGACCTTGGATGCCCGTTCCTCTGCCGACACGGACGTTACCCATGAACACCGGAAAGTCACCTTGCGCCAGGGACAGCTGCTGGCCCGCGTGGCACAGCCGGCAAGCGCCCATCCCTTCCTGCTGCGCAGCACGCATGGCACGGTGACGGCGCAGGGCGGCGCACTGATGTTGCGGCGCGAAGCGCTGGGCACCGTCGCGCTGGCCGTGCAGGGCGACCTCGAAGTGCGCCCGGCCGGCAAAGGCCTGGCGCGCGTGCTGCGCCAGGGCCAGGCGGCGCGGTTTGACGAGGACCGCCTCACCATGTTGCCCGGCATGGCGGCAGGGCAGGCGACAGCGTGGGAGCAGGGCATGCTGCTGGCCATCGACCAGCCGCTGGGCGAAGTGGTGGCGGCCTTGCGTCCCTACCGCCACGGCTATATCGACATCACGCCGGCGGTCGCGGCGCTGCGCGTGTCTGGCAATTACTCGCTCGACGACAGCGGTGCCACCTTGCTGGCGCTGGCCGAAACCCTGCCCGTGACCTTGCGCCAGGGCCCCGGCGGCTGGTGGACGGGGCTTGATCTGAAGGCAAGCTGAAATATTTTTGCTCCAGCACTGTCACTTTTGGCGCGTCGCGGCTCATACCTGGTGTAGCCCCACTTTTCCTTCACCACCACGATAGAGTCCCAGCATGCCACCATTGTTGATGCGCCAGATTCCCCTGGCTGTAATGTTACTTTCCTGCGCCGTGCCTGCCGTCCTGGCGCAGACGCCATCGGTCCAGATCGCGCCAGCCACCGTGCGCTATGATGTGCCGGCCCAGCCCCTGAACGCCAGCCTGATCGCCATTGCCAGCCGTGGCGGCGTGCGCATCTCCATCGATGCGGACCTGGCGCGCGGCGTCAGCGGGGCGGCCGTGCAGGGCGATTTCACGCCGGAGCAAGCCTTGCGCCGCGCCTTGCAGGGCACGCAGCTGGCCTTGGTCAAGACCGGTAGCGGCGTCTATACGGTACAAGCAGCCGCACCACAAGCTTCCGCCGCCCAGCCGGAAGCGACCATGCCGGAAGTAATCATCACCACCAATTACCTGGGCCAGGTGACGGAAGACACGGGCTCGTACACGACGGGCGCCGTCAGCACGGCGAACCGCCTGGTGCTGTCGCCGCGCGAGACGCCGCACGCGGTCAGCGTCGTCACGCGCCAGCAGATGGACGATTTCGGCCTGGTGCAGCTGAGTGAAGTGCTCAGCCACACGCCCGGCGTGTACGTGCAGCACATCGACAGCGAGCGCACGATCTATTATGCGCGCGGTTTTTCGCTCGACAATTTCAGCTACGACGGCTTGCCGTGGACGCGCGACGCCTCGCTGAACCTGGGCGAATCCCTGGCCAACATGGATCTGTACGACCGGGTCGAGGTGCTGAAAGGCGCGAATGCGCTGATGAGCGGTGCCGGCACGCCGGGCGCCACCGTCAACCTGATCCGCAAGAAGCCCACGCGCGAACTGCGCGCGCTGGCCGACCTGTCGGCCGGATCGTGGAGCAATTACCGCGGCATGGTCGATGTGGGTGGCCCCCTGAACGACAGCGGCAGCGTGCGTGCGCGCGCCGTGGCCTCGTACCAGGACAAGCATTCCTTTGTCGACCGCTACCAGCGCCGCTCCGAACTGGCGTATGGCACGCTGGAAGCGGATCTGTCGCCGCGCACTTTGCTGACCGTGGGCGCCGACTATCAGCACACGGTGCCGCGCAATAGCGACTGGGGTGGCGCGCCCCTGTTCGACGCGGACGGCAAGCGCTTCACCATGCCCCGTTCGTTCAACGGCGCGCCCACCTGGAGCACGCAGCAGACAGAAGCCAAATCCGTCTTCGCTTCGCTCGAACACACGTTTGACAATGGCTGGCTGGCCAATTTGCGCCTGATCCACCAGGCCAATGCGCTGTATGCGCCCGTCGCCTACCTTGACGGCTTCCCGAAGGCGGACGGCAGCGGCACGTCCGTCACGGCGCGCCAGTACAACAGCGACGCCACCAGCAATGGCCTGGACATGTACGCCAAGGGCCCGTTCACCCTGCTGGGCCGCACGCATGAGCTGGTGGTGGGCGCGAACGCCTACCGCAAGCAGTCGGACGACGTCTTCAGCCCGTATTCCTTCATCAAGGTCGACAATATTTATACCTACCGGGGCATCGTGGCTGAGCCAAAATGGGAGCTGGACACGGCCCGCGAAGTCATCCGCCAGAAGGCCGTGTATGCGACGGGCCGTTTTTCGCTGCCGCAGGGCGTGCACGTGATTGTGGGCGGGCGCCTGTCGTCCTACGTCAATCCCACGGCCGACATCGACGAGTCGTCGATCTTCACGCCGTATGCGGGCCTGACCTGGGATTTTGCGCCGGATCTGACGGCGTTTGCCAGCTACAGCGATATCTTCAGTCCGCAAAACAGCCGCGACGTCGACAACAGGACCCTGGACCCGATGCTGGGCAAGAATATCGAGGCGGGCGTGAAGGGCGTGTTCCTGAATGGCCGTCTGAACGCCAGCGCGGCCGCCTTCGAGGTGCGCCAGGATAACTACGCGGAATACGTTGACGCGGTCAACAAGGTGACGGGCATGGATGCCTACCGCGCCATCGACGGCGTGCGTTCGCGCGGCGTGGAACTGGAAGTGTCGGGCCAGCTCATGCCGGGCTGGCAGTTGCAGGCCGGCTACACGCACAAGATCGCGCGCGACGCCAGCGGCAAGGTCAACACGCTGGCGCCGGAAGACCAGCTCAGCCTGTACAGCACCTGGCAGCCGATGCCGCGCCTGACGGTGGGCGGCGGCGCCCGCTGGCAATCGCACACCTGGCAGAAAACCCGGGCCGTGCGCGGCGGCACCACCACCGTGCACCAGGGCTCGTATGCCGTCTTCGACGCCATGGCGCGCTACCAGATCTCCGACCGCCTGGCCGTGTCGCTCAACCTCAATAATCTGGGCGACCGCACTTACTACGGCATCAGCACGGGCCGCCGGGTCAGCTATGGCGATCCGCGCAATGCGATGCTGAGCTTGAGTTACCGCTATTGATGCGTAGTCAGCGCAGACCGGGCGCATGCCGCCCGGCCTGCATGCGCATCAGAAGCGGTAGGTCAACGTCCCCCTGACACTGCGCGGCACGCCATACGTACCTTGCGCATAGGTGTTGATGTTGATGTATTTCTTGTCCAGCGCATTCTCCACGTTCAGCTGGGCTGTCAGCTGGCGCGACAGCTGGTACGTGGCCATCAGGCTCACCGTGCTGTAGGCTTCCTGCGTCACTCTTTCCTTGCCGTCCGGGCCTTCGTCGTCAAAGTAGAACTTGCTTTGCCAGTTGACGCCGCCGCCCACGGTGAGGTCGGGGCGTACTTTCCACGTGGTAAATAATCGCGCCGTCGAGCGCGGAGACAGGGTGTTGATGTCTTGCTGCTCGCGGTCCCTGGCGCGGAAGTGGCTGGCGCTGGCCGTCACGTTCCAGCCCGGCGCCAAACGGCCCGACAATTCCCCCTCGATGCCGCGGCTGGTGGCGCCCCGTGCCGCATAATACGCTTGCGTGGTGGTGCCGGGAATCCTGTGCGCGCCGTCCGGCTGGGCCAGCTTGTCCTGCTTGATTTCAAAGATGCCGATGGAACCGTTGGCCCGGCCCCCGGCCAGTTCGCCCTTCAAGCCCACTTCCATGCTTTGCCCCGTCAGCGGGTCCAGCCAGGCGCCCGCGCGATCCTGGTTTTCCTGCGGGCGGAAGATGTCCGTGTAGCTGGCATATGCCGAATACGTCTCATTGAGATCGATCACCACGCCCGCGTAGGGCACGAACTTGCTCTTGGCGAAGGCAAAGCGGGCGCTGCCGTCAAAGCCGATGCGGTCCTTGTCCCAGCGCGTCAAACGCCCGCCGAGGATCAGCTTGGTGTGCTCGGCAAGATTCAGGCGCGCCGCGCCGTAGGCGCCATATTGCTTGGTCGTGTATTTTTCCGACAGCACGAGTTCGCCCCAGGCCGGCTGCGGGTAGCTGCCATCCCAGGCGAGGAAATTGCCGATCGGTTCAGGGTCGAGCGCTTCCTTGACGCTGAAGTCGGCGTGCTGCAGCGTGTAGTTGGCGCCGACGATGACTTCATGCTGGCGTCCGCCCAGGGTAAATGGGCCGGACAGCTTCACGTCGGCGCTGCTCTGGTCGCGCGCGCCGATGTAGCGGTTCGGATAGCCGAGCATGCCCAGGCCCGTGATGCGGTCCGGCCGCTCGGCCAGGAATACCAGCGGAGTGTCTTCCGTATGCTTGCTGTACATGGCTTGCGCCTGCGCTTTCCAACCCTGGCCCAGCGCATGTTCCAGCGTGGCGTGCACATTCGTCTGTTCCGTGGCCCAGGCGGCCCAGCGGGGCGCCGTCGTGACGGAACGGTCGAAATCGGTGCGCGAGCCGTCGCTGTACCACAGGGGGAAGCCGCCCCAGTTGCTGCCTTTCGGGTCGTTCTTCTGGTAGCTGGCGCCCAGCATGGCCACGGTGCCTGGCGCCAGGTCCGCCTCGACGGTGGCGTAGACGAGTTGGCGCTGGTTCGAATAGCCATTGGTAAACGACTTGCGGTCTTGCCAGGCGCCCGCCACCCGGCCGCGCACGGAGCCGTCCCCGTTCAGCGGCGTGGCCAGGTCGAGCGTGCCACGGTAATCGCTCCACGAGCCGGCCGCCAGCGACCATTGCCCTTCGAATTGCCTGGCGCTGGCCCGCTTGCGCACCAGGTTGATCGAGGCGGACGGGTAGCCGGCGCCCGTCAGCAAGCCCGTGGCGCCGCGCGTCACCTCCACGCGGTCGTAGATCAGCGAATCCATTTCCGATTCGCCGCCCGAATACTGCACCTTATAGGCGGTGGGCACGCCGTCGTACTGGAAGTTGTCGACGTCGAAGCCGCGCGCGGAAAACGTGCTGCGCTCCGTGTCGAACTGGTTGACGGCGATGCCGGGCGTATTGCGCAGCACGTCGCGCACCGTCAGCAAGTCCTGGTCGTCCATGCGCTGGCGCGTGATGACGCTGACCGATTGCGGCGTCTCGCGCAGTGACAGCACCAGGCCCGTGGCGCTGGCCGTGGCCGGCGTCGTGTACGAGCCCGTGCCTTCCGTGCTCGTGCTGCGCTCGGCCGTGGCGCGCACGGCGATGCCGGGCAGGGTGGCCGCGTCGGCCGCCGATGGCAGCCTGCGCACGGCGTAGTGGCCACCGCCCTGGTCGACAGCGTATAGGCCGCTGCCATCGAGCAGGCGGGCGAAACCGTCGGCCACCTGATAGTTGCCGTTCAAGCCGCGGCTGTTCAAGCCCGCATACAGGCTGGCGGCGCCGGAAATGCTGACTCCGGCGTCGGCCGCAAACGCGGACAGGACGGCACCGAGGGGGCCGGCGGCCACCTGGTAGTGGCGCGCGGGCGCCTGCTGCGGGTGCTGCTGGGCGGATGCGGGCGCGCTCAAGGCCAGGCTGCCCAGCAGGGCCAGGGTGATGCTGGTGTGGCGGTAGTGCTTCATTGCTTGTTTCCCTTCGTTCATGTGTTGGTCCTGTGTGGATTGACGGGGCACATGACGGAAAGGGACATTGTTCTCAAAAATTTTTATGCGGGCTGGACGGAAATCCACCAACGGCTGTGGCGCCTTACGCGGATGGGCAGCGACGCTTGCAGCAGAGCCAGCAGGGCGTCCGTGTCGCGCAGCTGGTACACGCCCGACACCCTCAGCCGCGCCACGGCCGGATCGCAGCGCACCACGCCGCGGCGGTAGCGGGCCAGCTGCGCCAGCACCTGGTCCAGCGGCGTGTCGTCCGCGTACAGCAGGCCCTTGAGCCACGCGGACGCATGCTGCGCCAGCGGCTGCGGCGCGCCGGCGGCCGTTTCATCGAAACTGGCTTGCCAGCCCGCCTGCACGATGACGGGCTGGCCTTCGGCGGGCCGCACTTCCACGGCGCCCTGCGAAACGGCCACGTGAGTACGCGCGCCCAGCAGACGGTCCTCCTGGCGCACCGTGAAGCGCGTGCCGAGGGCGCGGATGCTGCCGTTGCTGGTGCGCACGATGAAGGGACGCCCGAGGGGATCGGGGCTGGTCGCCACGTGTATCTCTCCGCCGCGCAGGTGCACCAGGCGCAGCGCGTCGCTGAAAACGATGTCGGCGGCGCTGGCCGTATTCAGGCTCAGGCCGCTGCCGTCGGCCAGGGTGAGGTGGCGGATTTCGCCTGTCGCCGTGCGCAGCTCGGCCGTCCAGGCTTGCCATGGCGCCACGCGCAGCATGGCCCAGCCGGCTGGGCCGGCGACGATCAGCACGGCCAGGGTCTTCAGGATGGCGCGGCGCTGCGCGCGGGCCGGGCGGTCCAGCACTTGCCTGGACAAGGGCATGGCCAGCGGCGATGGCAGCATGCCAAAGGTGCGGCACACTTGCTCGGCGCGCTGCCACGCCGTTTCATGGTCGGGGTGGGCGGCGCGCCAGCGGGCCAGCCCCAGTTGCGCGGCAGCGTCCAGTTCGCCGCCTTGCAGGCGCATCATCCAGTGCGCCGCTTCGCGCGCGGCGCGCGCATCGAGGGCCGCGCTCATGTCAGGCCAGCAGCAGGATGCATTGTTCGAACGCCTGCACCATGTAGCGCTTGACGGTGCGCTCGCTGACCTTCAGGCGCGCGGCGATGTCCGCATACGCCATGCCTTCCAGCTGCGACAGCAGGAAGGCCGTGCGCACCTTTGCCCCCAGGCCGTCGAGCATGGCGTCGATCTGGTGCAGGGTTTCCAGGATCAGCATTCGGTCTTCCGCCGACGGCGTGACGGGGGCGGGCAGCTGCGCCAGGGTGGCCAGCCATGCCTGTTCCAGCGACTGGCGGCGGTAATGGTCGATCAGCAGGCGGCGCGCCACGGTGGTCAGGTAGGCGCGCGGCTCGCGCAGGGTGACGGCGCGCTCGCCGGGCGTGGCCAGCAGCTTGACGAAGGTATCCTGCGCCAGGTCGGCCGCGTGATCCGTACAGGACAGTTTGCCGCGCAGCCAGCGCAGCAGCCACGGATGGTGCTGGCCATACAGCAGTGCGACAGGATCGGCGGCGGGGGATACGGCAGACGTCAAGATACACTCCAGGTTGGCGCTGAAGTTCCCCCAGGCCGCCGGCAAGTGCAGGTTCTTCTTGAATGCGAATGGTTCTCATTTTACATTGGCGTGCCTGAATGTCAATGCGGCAGCCGGATTGGCATGGCAATCATGCTCTTTCCGCTATACTGGCCCCCCGGCACTGCCGCCATTCTTTGAAAATCATCATGGACTTGAGTACCCACGCCGCCGTCGTCAATGGCGAAGCCTATCGCGATGGCAGGAAGATCGCCCATTTCGATATCGACAAGGTGGGCGACTTCCTCGGCGATCCCGATTGTTTCGTGTGGATCGGCCTGGCCGGCCCCGACGTCACGGCCATGCAGGCGCTGCAAACGGCTTTCGGCTTGCACGAACTGGCCGTCGAGGATGCGCAGGGCGCGCACGAGCGGCCCAAGCTGGAAGAGTACGGCGACACCCTGTTCATGGTGATGCACACGGCCACCCTGGACGGCGAGGCCATCGTCTATGGCGAAACCCACGTCTTTCTCGGCCCCCGCTTCATCATCACGGTGCGCCACGGCGCCTCTGCCGGCTATGCGAAGTTGCGCGAGCGCAAGGAAAGCGTGCCCGAGAAGCTGGCCAGCGGCCCTGGCTACGTGCTGTATTCCATCATCGATTTCATCGTCGACCAGTACCAGCCCTGCATCGACCATTTGCAGGCCCGCTTCCAGCACCATGAGCTGCAGCTGTTCAAGCCCAGCTTGAGCGAAGACAAGCTGCAGGATTTCTATCAGCTCAAGACGGAACTGCTGAAGCTCGACGCGGCCGTCAATCCCCTGCATGACATCTGCACCCAGCTGATCCGTTTCCATGGCGATATCGTGCCCAAGGAAAACCGCATCTATTACCGCGACATTCTCGACCACGTCAAACGGGTCACGCACACGGCGGGGCAGATGCGCGAACTGGTCAATTCGGCCATGCAGGTGGCGCTGGGGCAAATTTCGATCCGCCAGAACGAGGTCGTCAAGCGCCTCGCCGCCTGGGCCGCCATCCTGGCCGTGCCCACCATGGTCTTCAGCCTGTACGGCATGAACTTCGAATTCATGCCGGAACTGAAGTGGCGCGGCAGCTATCCGGCCGTGATCGTCGTCATCATCGCCGGCTGCTGGTGGCTGCACCGGCGCCTGAAGCGCGAAGGCTGGCTGTAGCCGGCAAACTTACGCTGCGGCCAGCGCGCTTGCCGCCTCCAGTATCAGCGCCGCCACTTCCACGGGGCGCGAGGCCAGCGAGGCGTGGCTGGCGTTGAGCGTGATGACTTTGCGCGCTTGCAGGCGCGCGGCCATGCGCTCCTGGTTGACGGGGGCAATCATGCGGTCGGCAGTGGAAATCTGGTACCAGCTGGGTTTATGCTTCCAGGCCGGGTCGCTGACGGTGTCGCCGAAGGTGCTGGCCAGCGGCGCTTTCTGCACCACGCCCAGCACGGCGCCTTCTTCCGCGTCGAGGTCCTGGCAAAAGCTGTCATGGTATTGCCCGGGCTTGACCCACAGGTAGCCGTCGCTGTCGCCTTCCAGATTGGCCGCGCCGATGGGCGGGTGTTCCTGCGTGATGCTGCCCGGGCTTTCGCCCGCGTCAGGCGCGAAGGCGGCGATGTACACGAGGCCGACCACATTCGGCGCATTGCCGGCCACGCTGATGACGGCGCCGCCGTAGGAGTGTCCTACCAGTAATACCGGGCCATCGACCTGCGCCACCATCTTGCGCGTGCGTTCGGCGTCGTCGGCCAGCGACGTCAGGGGCAGTTCGACGGCGCGGATGGCCGTGTGGCCCTGGCGCCGCAATTCGAGGATGACGCGGCTCCAGTGGGCGGCGCCGCCCCAGAAACCGTGGACGAGGACGATGGTGGCTTGCTGGCTCATGCGGAACTCCTTGTGGTGTAGGAAAACAGCGTAGGCCGCGCGCGTGCCTCAAGGCAAGCGCGCGGCGGGCAGGTGCACGCTCATTGTAGACCTTCCCAGCGCATGGCCTCGATGGCGCCGACCACCGTGCTCTCGTATTCGATGAAGAAATCGCTGTGGAAGCCGTTGCGTATCACCAGATGGCTGCTGCCGGGCAGGGCGGCGGCCAGGCGGTCGCCGTCGGCCAGGCGCAGCGGGCGGATAAAGTCCAGCAGCGCTTGCGCGTCGGCCCGGCTGGCGGGATCGGCTTGCAGCAGCCATGGAAACAGGTTGCGCAAGGTGCCGGGATCGACGGTGATGACGAGTGCCGGCGCGCGCACGCGGCGGTAGTCGGGCGAAAAATTGTGCGCGGCCATGTCCATGGCCCTGGCGATGGCGGGCGGGGTATTCGGCCGCACGGTGCCGCCGGGCAGCACGTCCAGGGCGTCGCGCCAGTTCTCTTCCAGCGCCGGCCACCATTGTTTGTTGATCCGCCTGGCATAGGCGATCGAGGCGTCCAGCGATGCCATGTCGGCCGGGCCAGGTTGCGGTTCGTCGAAGGGCGTGGACTGGGGTTCCTCATAGCCGCCGCTGGCCAGGTAATCGAAGGTCGTGTCCAGATACACGAGTCCCCGCACGCGCTGCGGGTGCCTGCCGGCGAACAGGGTCAGCTCGTTGCCGGCGATGGAGTGGCCGGCCAGGATGATGCGCGGCACCTTCAGTGCGTCCAGCACGGCCAGCAGGTCGGCCACCAGGGTGGCGGGGGCATACGTCATATCGTTGGCGTCGTTGACGGGCAGCGGCTTGCTGGAAGCGCCATAGCCGCGCCGCGTGACGGCCAGCACGCGGTGGCGGCGCGCCAGCGCGGGGGCCAGGCTGTCGAAGGCGTGCGCATTGGCGCCCAGACCTGCCAGCAGGACGATGACATCGGCCTCGCTGTCGGTCGCGCTGCGCCAGTCGCGCACGTACAGGCTGACGCCGGGGGCGACGCCGATCTGCCGGTCGATCACCGCCGCGGCGCGCGGCCCGCTGCCGCCGCCGCAGGCGGCCAGGCCCGCCAGCGCGCCCATGCCGAACAGCAGGCGCCTGCGGGCGTGGAAATGGGGGATGGCATCGGTGGGTCTGGTCATGCGGTACTCCTTGCTGGACGGGGACATGGCCAGTATCGGCGCCGCGCATGAAGTACAGCTGAGGGGCGGGTGAAGGAAGGCTGAAGTACCCGCCGGCCGCGCTAGTGCGACACCAGCACCGGCAACGTCGCCTCCTGCAGCACGGTGCGGGTGACGCCGCCCAGCAGCGCTTCGCGCAGGCGCATGTGGCCGTAGCAGCCCATCACGACCAGGTCGCAGCGCCGCTGCGCGGCCATGGCCAGCAGGGCCGCGCCCACGTCCTGGCCCGGCGGCGTGTCGTGCTGCAGCACCTCGACGTTGACGCCGTGGCGCGCCAGGTACAGGGCCAGGTCGGCACCCGGCTGCTCGCCGTGCGCGGCCGCCTGGGCGTGCGAATTGACGACGGCCAGGGTGACTTGCCGCGCCCCTTGCAGCAGCGGCAGCGCATCGGTGATGGCGCGCAGCGCTTCGGCGCTGCCGTTCCAGGCCAGCAGCGGATGCTGCGCGATGCCCGCTGGCGCGGCGCAAGGCGCGTGCGGCACCATCAGCACGGGCCGGCCGCAATGCAGCATCAGGTATTCGGCCGTGCCGGCGATGACGCGCGACGGCGTATCCTGCGCATCCGTCTGGCCCAGGATCAGCAAGTCGCAATAGCGCGCCTGCAGCAGCAGCGCGCCTTGCGCGTCGTCGTCGACGAAGCGCGTTTCGTAGGCGCCCAGGCCTTCCTCGCGGGCGATGCGCTCGAAGTCGTGCAGCGCCTCGCTGGCCTGGGTGCGCAGCGCCTGCATCTGCGCCGGCGCAAACTGCAGCGCGTTCACGCCGCCGCCATACGCGTAGCGCGAGATGCCGCTCATGGCCGAACCGATCAGGTGGGCCCCTTCGGCGACGGCCAGGCGCACGGCCAGGCGGATGCGCTGGGCGCAGTGGCGGGAATTGTCGATGTGGACCAGCAGGGTCGTATAGGGCATGGCGTTTTCCTCGGTTGTCGGTTGTCAGGTCTGCAGCACGTAGCTGCCCGGTGCATCGCCCAGGGCAGGCCCCATGGCCGGTGGCGCCACTTGCGCGCCCGCGCGTTCTTCCAGCCACGCTTGCCAGGCGGGCCACCACGAACCGTCATGGTGCGGCACGTCGCGCTGCCAGCTGTCCGCGTCGACATAGGGCGCATCGTGGCCGTGCGTGGCCAGCTGGTAGCTGCGGCTCGGCTGGCCCGGCGGCGAGACCACGCCCGCATTGTGGCCGCCCGAAGTGAGCAAAAAGGTGACGTCCGTGTCGGTCAGCAGCTGCAGTTTGTACACGGAGCGCCACGGCGCCACGTGGTCCGTCAGGGTGCCGACGGCAAAGATCGGCGCGTCGATGTCGCGCAGGGCGATGTGGCGGCCCGCCGTGCGGTAGCGGCCTTCGGCCAGGTCGTTGTGCAGGAACAGGCGGCGCAGGTATTCCGCATGCATGCGGCAGGGCATGCGCGTGGCGTCCCCGTTCCAGGCCATCAGGTCGCTGTACTGCTCGTCCTGTCCCAGCAGGTAGTGGTTCAAGCGGCGCGACCAGACCAGGTCGTTCGAGCGCAGCAGCTGGAAGGCGCCCGCCATCTGCTTGGTATCGAGGTAGCCCTGCTTCCACATGGCCGCTTCCAGGAAGCTGACCTGGCTATCGTCGATGAACAGCGACAGTTCGCCCGGCTCCTTGAAGTCGACCTGCGAGGCCAGCATGGTGAGGCTGGCCAGGCGCGTATCGCCGTCGCGCGCCATCGTCGCGGCGGTGATCGCCAGCAGGGTGCCGCCCAGGCAGTAGCCGGCCGCATGCACCTGCGGCGCGCCCGTGATGCGGGCAACGGCGTCGAGCGCATCCATCACGCCCAGCTGCCGGTAGTCTTCCAGCGACAACTCGCGGTCTTCTTCCTGCGGGTTTTTCCAGGAAATCATGAACACCGTGTGGCCCTGGCCCACCAGGTAGCGCACCAGCGAATTGTGCGGCGACAGGTCGAGAATATAGAACTTCATGATCCAGGCGGGCACGAACAGCAGCGGCGTCGCATGCACCTTGGCGGTGGTGGGAGCGTACTGTATCAATTCGATCAAGTCATTGCGGTAGACCACCTTGCCCGGCGTGACGGCCAGGTTCTGGCCCACCTTGTAGCGGTGCGCATCGGGTGCATGCGCTCCCATGGCGGCGCGCTGCCAGTCGCCGGCCGCGTGGGCCATGCCGCGCGCCAGGCTGGCGCCGCCGCTGTCGAGGACCGCTTGCTGCACCACGGGATTGGTCAGCAGGAAGTTCGACGGCGCCAGCATGTCGAGCCACTGGCGCACGGTGAACGTGACGACATCTTCGTGGTGCGGCGAGACGCCGCGCACGCCCGTGGTGGCGCGGTGCCACCATTGCTGCTGCAGCAAGAAGCCCTGATAGACGAGGTTGTACGGCCAGCGCCGCCAGGCAGGGTCGTCGAAGCGCCGGTCCTGCGGCAGCGGCGCGATGCACGGCGGCTCAGTGGCGCTGCCGGCCAGCGCCGATTGCAGCGCGTACTGCTGCCAGCGGCCGATCTTCTTCCACGCTTCCTGCAGCAGGGTTTGCTGCTTCGATGGCGCCAGCGCCAGGTGGCTGAGCCAGTCGGCGTAGGCGTTGCCCAGCGCGGCAGGCGAAATGCCGCCCGTGAACTTGCCCAGCCAGGCGCTCAGCACCAGGTCCAGGGTGGCGCCTTCCGGCGCACTTTCCGGATAGTCGGGCACTGGTACGCCTTGCCAGGCGCTGCCCAGGCGCTCATGTTCAATGTTGTGTTCCGCGTCGCTCGGCTGCGTCTTGCTCATCCAGGGCTCCTGTCATTTTTTTACAGGGTAGCAAGAGCTTGTTCAAAAAATTATGATCTACATCAAGTTTGGCCGGATGCGTGCGGCAGGCGGCTTGCCACCTGGATGGCAGTTCGAATAAAAGCCATTTAAACGAATATTGCGATTAAAATGATTATATTGAATTTTAATCCATACGGGTTCGGGCATGGATGGCGTGAAAAGCTTGCTGTGAAGCATTTTTCACTATGACAGGACATATTTCCTCCATCGTTCCGCCTGTCGAGGAATAAGAAAAACGATTTTTTCGTGAATTTATTTGTTGTATTTGATAAATTTATGTAGCAAGATGTAGTTAAGCAAGAAGTGAAGCAAGATCGCTCACGGTGGATAGAGGAGATGGACATGCATACGAAAATGTCGGCAAGCGGCAGCGAAGAGGCGGGCAAGGGCTATCCACACGGGGCAGGCGCGGGTGCCGACAATGCGTCCGTGCGGCGCCTGAAGGCGATCGGCTACCTGGCCCTGTTGCTGGCCATATTGCCCGCCGCAACGTGCATCGCCATGGGGCGCGCCGGCGTACCGGCGCCGTTCAGCACCGCCTGCGGCGTGGTGTCGTGCGTCGCCGCAGGCCATGCGCTCTAGTACACTGCCTGCGCTTCCTCGCAGATCCATGCCATGAATGCCTGCACGGCGGGGCGCGTAGCCGCGTCGGGCCGCGCCACCAGGTAGTAGGCAAAGCGCGCGGGCCAGGGCAAGTCCAGCACTTGCACCAGGCGCCCGGCGGCGATTTCCTCCTGCGCGTACAGCTGCGGCACCAGGGCCAGGCCCTGGCCCGCCTCGGCTGCGCGTATCAATAGAAAGTCATCTTCGAAGGCCGAGCCGCGCCGCGCCCGCGCCGCATCCGTGCTGTCGTCCGGGGCGCCATGCGCGGCCAGCCACAATGGCCAGTCGGCGCGGTCCGTATCGTGCAGCAGCGGGTAGCGCAGGCAATCGGCCGGCGTGGCGATGGGCGGCTGGCCCGCCATCAGGGATGGACTGGCGACGGGCACCAGCACGGGCGCCATCAATCGCGTCACCTGCAAGCCCGGATAGTCGCCCAGGCCGTGGCGCAAGGCCACGTCGACCCGGTCGCGGCGCAGGTCGACCAGCGCGGATGTCGCTTCCACGCGCACCTCGATATGCGGATGGCGCTGGTTGAAGCGGCCCAGGCGCGGCACCAGCCACGCGGCGGCAAAGGTGGCGACCGTGCTGACGGTCAGCGTCTGGCGCGCGCCCATGTCTTCCAGCGCCTGGCTGGCGCCGGCGATTTGCGCGAAGGCGCCCAGCAGGGCGGGGTGGACCATGGCGCCCGCCTCGGTCAGGCGCAAGCCCTGGCGTTCGCGCGTAAACAGGGGCATGCCGACCCGCTCTTCCAGCAGGCGGATCTGCTGGCTGACGGCGCCGGACGTCACGTGCAGCGCCTCGGCTGCCGCCTTGATGCTGCCGCGCTGGCCCACTTCGACAAAGGCGCGCAGCGCCTGGAGCGGTAAAGGATGCTTCATCGATATAGTTTTTCTATAGTTGTACGCGAAAAATCATCGTTTCAGTTTCGCTCTGGAAAAACGCATTATAGGGGCATGCGGCGTTCTTTTGACGTCGAGTAAAACTATATCGATAGGATCTCCATGTTACTTTCACATCGGCAACTTTGCCTGGTGTTGCTGTGCACCACGCAATTCGTTGCCTTGCTCGATTTTTCCATCACCATGATTCCCTTGCCGCAAATCCAGCAGAGTCTGGGCTTTACGCCCGGCGGGCTGCAATGGGTGATCAATGCGTATGGCGTGGCCATCGCCGGCTTCCTGCTGCTGGGCGGGCGCGCGGCCGACATGTTTGGCCGCCGCCGCGTCTTCATCGCGGGGCTGCTGCTGTTCACGGCCGCCTCGCTGCTCGGTGGTTTTTCGCACAGCCCGGCCATGCTGGTGGCCACGCGCGCGCTGCAGGGCTTCGGCGCCGCCATGTTTTCGCCGGCTGCGTTCTCCCTGCTGCTGGCCGTGTTTCCCGAGCCGGCGCAGCGCAACCGGGCGCTGGGTGCCTGGACGGCGGTGGCGGCCAGCGGCTTTGTCGCGGGACTGATCCTGGGCGGCTTCATCACGGATATGCTGGGCTGGCGCTGGGTGCTGTGGATTAACGTGCCCGTCGGCTTGCTGGTGCTGGCCCTGTCGCCGGCCTTGCCCCTGGGCCGGCCCGATGCGGATAGCGCTGCCGCTGGCGGCGCGCTCGATGTGTGGGGTGCGCTGCTGGTGGCGTCGGGCGCGGCGACGCTGGTGTTTGCCTTTGCCAATAGCGAGCATGTGGGACTGGCGCATCCGCTCACGTTTGCCCTGGTCGCGCTGGCGCTGGCCCTGCTGGCGCTGTTCGTCTGGGTGGAGGGACGCGTGGCCGCGCCGCTGATGCCGCTGGCCGTCTTCCTGCGCCGCTCCACGGGCGGCGCGAATATCGTCTCCCTGCTGGCCAACACGGCCCTGGGTCCCACCTTTGTCGTCGTGGCGCTGGCCATGCAGGAAGTGCTGGGCTTCAGCGCCACGCGCACGGGGCTGGGACTGCTGCCCATGGCCGCCGCCTTTACCGTGGCCAGCGCGTGGGCCGGGCCGGCATTGATCGCCCGCTGCGGCACCAAGCCCGTCATCGTCGGCGGCATGCTGCTGTTCATCGGCGGGCTGGCCATGCTGGGCAGTTCGCTGGCCACGCTGGCTGCCTGGGGCGCCTCCATCCTGCCCGGTACCGTACTGGCCGGCATCGGCTACGGCCTGGCGTTTCCCGCCTGGACGGTGGCCGGCATCGATGGCGTGCCGGAAGCGGACCATGGCCTGGCGGGCGGCATGCTGACCACCACGCAGGAGGTCGGGTCCGCCGTGGGCCTGGCCGTGGGCGTGGCTGTCAGCATCGCCGTGCTGGCCGGCGGCGGCACGGCTGCGCAAGGCTACAGCAGCGCCATCCTCGTTTCCGCCTGCCTGGTCGTGGCGGGCCTGGCGTGCGCCATCGCCATCCTGCCCGGCAAGGCCGCACGCCAGGAGGCGGCGCCATGATGGAGCTCTACACCGACAGCTCGCCGAACGGTTTCAAAGCCACGATTGCGCTGGCCGAACTGGGCTTGCCATACCGGCTGCGCCATGTGCGCATCGAGCAGGGCGAACACCGGCTGCCCGCTTTCCTGGCCCTCAATCCGCACGGGCGCATTCCCGTGCTGGTCGACCACGAGACGGGCATCACCGTGTTCGAGTCGGCCGCCATATTGCTGTACCTGGCCGAGAAAACGGGGCGGCTGCTGCCGAAGGCTCCCGCGCAGCGCTGGGCCGCCATCACCTGGCTGCAATTCCACGCGGCCAGCATGGGGCCGATGCTGGGCCAGCGCGTGCATTTCGAGATCGCAGGCGGAGGCGCGAATGCGGCCGCCACGGCGCACTTTCGCCAGCTGTGCGACGCCGCCCTGGCCACCATGGATGGCCGCCTGGCGGACAACGCCTACCTGGCCGGCGACGGCTATTCCATCGCCGACATCGCCAGCTTCGGCTGGCTGCATATCGCCCGCATCGTCGGCTTCGAACTCGATGACTGGCCGCACGTGGCCGCCTGGTACGCCCGCGTGGCTGCCCGTCCGGCCGTGCAGCTGGGCATCTCCATTCCCGCGCCCGCCACGGGCGCCTGATTTTGATCAAGGAACAGCATGAGCATTGACATCATAGAAGGTGCTTCGTCGCAGGCTTTCACGCAGCACCGCGGCTACCGCCGCATGTTCGCGCCCGGCGCGCTCACCCTCGGCATTTATCTGCCGCTGCGTTTTTACCAGGGCGACATGCGGGCGCTGGCCGGCCAGGCCGACCTGGTCGCCGCCATGGACCGGCAAGGCTTTGCCGCCGCCTGGGTGCGCGACATTCCCCTGTTCGACCCGCGCTTCGGCGATGCGGGCCAGCTGTTCGATCCGTGGACCTATCTGGCGTATCTGGCGGCGCGCACGGATGCGCTGGCCCTGGCCACGGGCAGCGCCATTTTTACCCTGCGCCATCCCATCGACCTGGCCAAGGCGGCCGCCAGCATCGACCAGCTGTCGGGCGGGCGCCTGGTGCTGGGCACGGCGTCGGGCGACCGCGCCAGCGAATTTCCCGCGTATGGCGTGCCGCATGCCACGCGCGGCGCGCGCTATGCGCAGGCCGTGCACATGTTCCGCCAGTTGCTGCAGCCGGGCTCCGCGCATATCGACGGCCCGCTGGGCAGCCTGGCTGGCCTCGAACTGCTGCCCAAGCCCGTGGCAGGCGTCATTCCCCTGGTCGTCACCAGTTCCTCGGGCCAGCCGCTGGCGTGGATCGGGCGCCATGCCGACGGCTGGCTGACGTATCCGGAAGCGACGGATACGCCGGACGGGCCGCGCCGGCTGGCGGAAAAGATCCGCGCCTGGCGCGCCTGCATACCCGATGGCGGCTTTCGTCCGCACATGTGCAATGAGTGGCTGGACCTGGTGGACGACCCCGATTATCCGCGCACGCCCGTGCGCAGCGGCTATGTGCTGCGCACGGGGCGCAAGGGCTTGATCGACTTGCTGGGTGAATGGCGCGAAGCGGGCGTCAACCATGCGGCGCTGGGCATCCAGCATGGCCAGCGCCCGGCTGAGGAGGTGCTGCAGGAACTGGCCGAGGAGGTGCTGCCGCACTTTCCGTCGCATGCGGCGCCGTGCGGGGATATTCTTCGCTGGTAGTGGCGCTAAAACGCCTGGCTGACTGAATAAATCAGCAAGCCGGCCAGGCCGCCCACGATGGTGCCGTTGATGCGGATGAATTGCAGGTCGCGCCCGATGGCCAGTTCGATGCGTTCGCTCATTTCATCCTTGCTCCACAGGTCCAGGCGGGCGGCGATGAAGGCGCCCACTTCGCCCCGGTAGCGGCGCACCAGCGCGCCGCTGCCGGCGACGATGGCGTCGTTCAGCCATGCCCGCGCAGCTTTGTCCGTCTCCAGCACCTTGCCCGTGTTGCGTGCCAGGCCGGCGATGGCTTGCGCCAGCACGGGCTGGTCGGCGTGCAGGTCGGCCAGCAGGCGCGTGCTGATGTGCTTCCAGACGTCGCCCAGCATGGCTTGCACCGTGTCGCTGGCGACCAGCTGCAACTGGTAGCGGCGCACCGTTGCCTGCCACTGCGGGTCGGCCTTCAGGTGCAGTGCGCTGTCGGCGATCCAGCCGGCGATGCGCTGGCGCAGCGGGTGCTGCGGATCGACGCGCACGGCGAGGGCGAATTTTTGCAGCGAGGCGATCATGCGCGGCTCGTACGCCTTCACGGCTTTTTTCACCAGCGCGTTCTCGATCTGGAAGGCGCCCAGCACGAAGTCGCCGATGGCGGCGTGGTGACCTTCATCGTCCAGGTAGGCGGCGCTGCGGTCGAGCAGGAAGTCCAGCAGTTCCTGCGGCTTGCCGTCGGCGATCAGCGCATCGATGCAGTCGGCCGCCACGTCCGACAGATTCAATTGCCCAAGATAGCTGCTGGCCTGTACACGCAGCAGACGCCCCAGTTTCTCGTGATCGGCCATCGCCAGCAGCTGCCTGGCGACACTGGCGCTGGCCATGCCCAGCCGCTGCGCGTGGACCTCGTTACCGAGCCATGCGCCCAGCCGCGCGGCGGGGTCGGCCTGCACGATGCGCTCGGCGATGCCTTGTTCGGTAATGAAATGGTTTTCCACGAAGGCGCCCAGGCTGCGGCCGATGTCCGCCTTGCTGTTCGGGATGATGGCCGTATGCCACAGGGGGATGCCCAGCGGGTGGCGGAACAGGGCCACGACGGCGAACCAGTCGGCAATCGCCCCCACCATGGCCGCTTCGGCGAACGCTTCCACATAGCCCCAGGCAGGGTGGCCGCCCCGCTGCGAACGGGCCACGGCGAAGACCAGCGCGGCCAGCAGCAGCAAGCCAACGGCCAGCCACTGCATGTTGCGCAGGCGCGCGCGCTTGAGCTGGTCCGTGCTCTGGTCCAGCTGTGCGATGAGGTCGGGGGAAGGTTGCATGGATGGCGGCCTGCAGGGTTGCGAGACCGCCATCTTACTGCGATGGGGCAGTGACGGGATTACTGTTGCGGATGCAGCAGCGAACGGCGGCGCGCGTAGCCGAAGTAGATCACCAGGCCGATCACCAGCCAGATGGAAAAGGCCACCCAGGTGACCCAGCTGAGGAAGCTCATCAGGCCCACGCACAGGATCACGGCCAGCGCCGGCACATACGGCACGCCGGGGCAGCGGAAGGCGCGCGGCAGGTCGGGGCGCTTCTTGCGCAGCACCACGACAGCTATCGACACCATGGTGAAGGCGGCCAGCGTGCCGATGTTGATCAGCTCGGCGAGGATGTTGAGCGGGATCACGGCGGCGATCAGGCCGAAGACGATGCCGACCAGCCAGGTGGCGAAGAACGGCGTGTGGAAGCGCGGGTGCACGGTCGACAGGCGCTTTGGCAGCAAGCCGTCGCGCGACATGGCGAAGATGATGCGCGTCTGGCCGAAGGCCATCACGAGGATCACGGTGGTCATGCCGAGGATGGCGCCCAGGTCGACGAAGCCGGCGATCCAGTTTTCGCCCGCGTATTGCAGGGCCAGCGAGACGGGATGGTCGACGCCGAGGAATTTCTGGTATGGCACGATGCCCGTCATGATGGCCGACACCACCACGTACAGCACGGCGCACACGGCCAGCGAACCGATGATCCCGATAGGCAGGTCGCGCGACGGTTTCTTGACTTCCTCGGCGGCCGAGGTGACGGCGTCAAAGCCGATGAAGGCAAAGAAGACGAGGGCGGCGGCGCTCAGCATGCCGTGGTAGCCGAACGGCATGTAGGGCTGCCAGTTGGCCGGCTGCACGTGGCGCGCGCCGAAGATAATAAACAGCAGCACCACGCCCACCTTGATGGCCACCATGATGTTGTTCAGGCGCGCCGATTCGCGCACGCCCCAGCCCAGCATGGCCGTCAGCAGCAGCATGATGACGAGGGCCGGCAGGTTGATGAAGGTGGTCACGCCGGGCAGCGCGCCCGGCGCGGCGGTGAGCGCGACGGGCAGGGCGATGCCAAAGCCCGACAGCAGCGACTGGAAGTAGCCGGACCAGCCGACGGAGACGGCGGCAGCGGCCAGGCCGTACTCGAGCAGCAAGTCCCAGCCTATCATCCAGGCGGCCAGCTCGCCCAGGGTGGCATAGCTGTAGGTGTAGATGGAGCCGGCCACGGGCACCGTGGAGGCGAATTCCGCGTAGCACAGGGCGGCGAAGCAGCAGGCGACGGCCGCCACGACGAACGACAGCGACAGGGCCGGGCCGGCCGTCAGCGCGCCCGTGCCGGTGAGCACGAAAATGCCCGTGCCGACGATGGCGCCAATGCCCATGAGGACAAGGTCGAAGGGCCCCAGCACCTTGGCCAATCCTCCTGGCTTCTTGCTGTGGGCAATCATGTCATCCAAATTCTTGGTTCTAAATAAGCTCACTGTGTCTCCTGGTGGTTTTTGTCATGGCGCCATTGCCGCCTCGTGAGTAGCACGACGCAGCCAGATTCTAGCCCAGGCGCCCGTGATTCCTGAAGGAAAACCGTACGGTGCCGTGCGCGCCAGCCCTGTAAACTTGTCCGGCAGGCAAAAAAAAGCCCCGGGATGATGAACCGGGGCTGGAAAGGAGACTGCTACAAATGGTTACGTGGGTTTACTTTGAAAAATGCGCCTCGATCTCTTCCAGGGTCTTGCCTTTTGTTTCCGGGAGCAAAAACGCGGCCGCCAGGAAGTACAGCACGGTGCAGCCGGCGCCAAAGAAGAACAGCGTCGAGTAACCATGCAAGCCCACGGTCGGCAGGAAGATGGCGGCAATCACCGTCGAGACAAACTGGTTGACGAGCAGGGCGATGCTCATGCCGTTCGAGCGGATGCGGGTCGGCATCAGCTCGGACAGGGCCAGCCACACGCATACGCCAGGGCCGACTGCAAAGCTGGAAACGAACACGCAGATGGCAATGGCCACCAGCCAGCCGTGCGTGGACGAGGGCACGGGGCCCAGGCTGGCCTTCTCGATGCGCAGCGGCGCGTCGCGTCCGGCGGCCGGGTCGGCGAACGGGTTCAGGTGCAGCTTGCGGAAGAACACGCCGATCACGCTGTCGGCCTGCACGGCGTCTTCGCGGGCGATGGACACCTGGCGCAGCACGGGATCGTCGCTGCGCAGGCTTTTCACATTCGTGAACGGGCCGTAGGCGTAGGCGATGGTCAGCTGTTGCGGCGTGCCGTCGGCCGCCGCGCCCAGCGCCGTCAAGGTGGCCGCATCGAGGTGCAAGGACAGGCTGTCCGCTTGTACTTGCGCCGCGATGGCGGGGCGCACGTCGGCCAGGTGCGCTTCGGCGCCGCGGAACAGCAAGCCGGCCGCCAGCAGCGAGACGACGATGCCGCCCGTGCCCAGCATCAGCAGGAATTTGCGGCCCTTGCGGTCGACCAGCAGCACGGCCACCACCGTCATCACGGCGTTCAGTACTTTCAATAACACGTCCGCCATATTGGCCGAGGCGCCCGACAGGCCCGCCTGGTTCAGAATATTGACGACATAGGCGAGGATGGAATTGATGCCCGTCGCCTGCGTGCAGGCGAGGATCAGGCAGGCCAGCAGGAAGGGCAGCACGTAGCGGCGGCTCAGCAGCGGATCTCTGGCTTTGCCGCTTGCCTTGGCCGTATTCTCCGGCGTGTCCTGCATCTCGCGCAGTTCGATGTCAGCGGCGGCTGGCAAGCGCGTGCGCAGCAGCGACTGGCGCGCCTGCTCGATGCGGCCCCGTTGCGCCAGCCAGCGCGGCGATTCGGCCAGCAGCAGGGCGCCGATGGTAAATACGAGGCCCGGCGTCAGGCAGACCCAGAAGATGCTGCGCCAGGCGTGGTCCTTGGCCGTGAAGATGGCGGCGATGCGGCCCGCTTCCGGCAAGGCTTGCGCCGCCTGCGTGGCCGTTTCCACCGTCTGCGCCTGCAGCAGGCCGATCAGGGCGGCGGCCACCAGGCCGATGGTCAGCAGCAGCTGGAACAGGGCGGCACCGCGCCCGCGCTGTTGCGCGGGCAGGCATTCTGCCAGGTACAGGGGCACGACGACGCCGATCAAGCCGCCGCTGATGCCTTGCAGCAGGCGGCCCAGCAGCAGCGGCGTGTAGCCATCGGCCAGGGCGATCAGCGGGATGCTTGCGCTGAACAGGGCGCCGGCCAGGAACATCACCCAGCGCCGGCCGAGCAGGTCGGCCAGGGCGCCGGCGAACAGCGATGACAGGACGGAGCCCAGCAGCACGGCGGCAACGATAAAGCTCAGCTGCTGGGCCGTCAGTTTCCACGCCACGGAGGCCGTCGATTCCAGGTAGGGCAGGGCACCGGCGATGATGCCGATGTCTATGCCGTACAGCAATCCCCCCATGCCGGCAATAAATAGCAGGTAGCGCATGGCCCACACGGGGGCCTTGTGTGACGTGTCGTGCATGAAAACTCCGGGACGGGGTTGAGGTTGGGGGGCTGGGTCTAGAGACTGAATCTAGCGGGTGGAAAGATCGATGGCCGTGCCTTCGACGAAGACGGACACTGGCTGCAAGTTGGCATCGAGGACGACGATATCGGCCCAGGCGCCGGGCGCCAGGCGGCCCCGTTCGGATTCGCCCAGGTAGTCTGCCGGGTACAGCGACAGGCGGTTCGAGGCGTCGGCCAGGTCCAGGCCCAGGTCGACGAAATTGCGCAGGGCCTGGTCCATGGTCAGCACGCTGCCGGCCAGCGAGCCCGTTGCCAGGCGCACGCAGCCCAGGCATTTGTAGACGCGCTGCGTGCCCAGGCCGTATTCGCCATCGGGCATGCCGGTGGCCGAGGTGGCGTCCGTCACGCCGTACAGGCGCGGGATGGCGCGCAGGGCCGCGCGCAGGGCGCCCTTGGCCACGTGCTGTAGGTCGGGGATGATTTCCGCGTATTCCGCATGCGCCAGCGCCGCGCCCACCATGCCGGGGTCGTAATGCGTCATGCCCGTCATGCCGTTGTACAGGTGCGTAAAACCGGAAACGCCGGCCTGCAACGCCGCGACGCCTTCGTCATACGTGCCGGCGCTGTGGCCGATCTGCACGCGGATGCCCATCGCCGCCAGTTGCGGGATCAGTTCCAGGTGGCCGGGGATTTCCGGCGCCATGGTCAAGACCTTGATGGGGGCGATGGCGTGGAAGCGCTGCACCAGCGCCAGGCTGGCCTGCACCACGTCGGGCGGCTGCGCGCCCAGGCGGTGCAGGTTCAGGAACGGGCCTTCCAGGTGCACGCCCAGCATGCGCGCGCCGTTGGCCGGGCGCTCGGCGATGACGCCGGCCAGGCCTTGCAGGGCGCGCAGGATCGATGGCTCCTTGGCTGTCAGGGTGGTGCCCAGGAGGGCCGTGGTGCCGTGGCGCGCATGCACCTGCGCCACGGTGGCGCCGGCGTCGCCGCCCTCCATGATGTCGACGCCGGCCGCGCCATGCACGTGCAGGTCGATGAAGCCGGGCAGGATGGTCAGCGCGCTGTCGGCGGCAGGGTCTTCCTGTATCTGGACGATGCGCTGGTCAAAAGTGATGGTGCCCGTGATCCAGCCAGATGGGGTAAGGATTCTGCCGCTCAGCATGTGTTATTCCGCTATAAAAAGTTCGATGCCCAGCTTTTGCAGCCCTTCGCGGTACTCCTGGCTGATGCTGGCATCGGTGATGACGGTATCGACCCGGTCCAGCTGCACGATGCGGTGCAGGCTGACGCGGCCGAACTTGGAGGCGTCCGTGAGGACGATGATTTTCTTGGCCCGTTCCACCATCTTGTGGTTCAGGCTTGCTTCCGCTTCGTGGTGGGTGGTCACGCCAAATTGCAGGTCGAAGCCGTCCACGCCCAGGAACAGCTTGTCGAAGCTGTACGCCTGCAGGCAGGTTTCCGCCTGGCTGCCTTGGATCGACAGCGATTGCTTGCGCAGCAGGCCGCCGGTCAGGATCAGGTCCACGCCCGGCGCGTCGGCCAGTTCCCACGCGATGTTCAGGCCATTCGTCGCTACCGTCACGCCCGTCGCATCGCGCAGATGGCGCGCCAGCGAAATGGTGGTGGTGCCCGAGTCGATGATGATGTTGTCGCCCGGTTCCACCAGCCGCGCCGCATAGGCGCCGATGCGCTCCTTCTGCTCGTGGTTGATGGCATCCTTCTGGCGTATCGTGTGCTCGGGCGGCGGCGTGCGCGTCAGGGTCGCGCCGCCGTGGCTGCGCGTGGCCATGCCTTGCGCTTCCAGCGCATTCAAGTCGCTGCGGATGGTGACCGCGGACACGCCGAGCTTTTCCACCAGATCGGTCACCTGCACCGAGCCCTGCTGGGCAAGCATTTGGAGGATGGATTCACGGCGTTGGCTGGTATTTCGCATGGTGGCGGGCTCAGTAAAAAATGAAAAATACCGAGCTTAACAGATTGCCGCTTCGGCAATGACGGCCACTGCCGCATTGCGGTTGCAGGCGCGCGCATATTGCGCCAGCAAGCTGCCGATCTTGTGCTCGATCAAGGCTGGCGCCTGCGCTGGCAAGCTGCCCTGCACCACGGCCAGGTACTGTTCCGGCAAATGCTGGCTCAGCAGCGGCAGCGGAATGGCCACGGTGTCCAGATTGGCCAGCAGCTTGCCGACGGCGGCTGCCACTTCCGGCTCGCCCCAGTAGTAGCGGCAACGGTCGCTCAAGCCGTAGCGGCGCATCAGGCGCTGTTCTTCCGGCGTGCCCAGGTAATGCTTGATCCAGTTCTTCGGCTTGGCCACCATCATGTCGTCGAGCACCTGCATCAGCTGCGAGGTGGCGTGCGCCGGCAGCAGTTCTTCCTCGATCTGGCACAGGGCGAACAGCGCCTCGCGCAGGGCGAAGGTGGCGGCAGGCCCCACTTTCAGGATGGCGAAGTGGTCGCGCACCATGGCATGCAGGGCGGACTCGCGCTGATAGTCGGTGGAATGGGCTTCGAACACGAGGCCAGGCTGCTCGGCGACAAAAGCCGACAGCTCGGTGGCGGCGTCCGCGTCGTAATGCTGGATGCTGCTCTGGTCGAAATCGACGCCCGGCTGCACCACCATCGCGATGACCCGGCGCCAGGCGCCATGCAGGTCGTTCTCGAGAAACGCGCGGCGGTGCACGTCGAGGGTGCGGCGCGCCGCTTGCGGGCTGGTGACGGCGCCGGCCTGCGCCAGCGACGCTTCGCCGCCGGGAATCGGCACTTCCGTGCCGATCACGTAGACGGGTGGCGCGAAGCCGGCGGCGGCTGCCGCTTCCTCGGCGACGATGCACAGGCGCGCCGAACGGGCGGCCACGGTTTCATCGTCGAGCTGCAAGGGGTCATCAATGCAGCGCATGCTGCAATCGAGGTGGATCTTGTGGAAACCGGCCGACGCATACGCGGCGATCAGGGTTTCGGCGTGGTTCATCGCGGTGGCCGCATCAAGGTGCTGCCAGGCGTTCGGACCCAGATGGTCGCCGCCCAGCACAAGGCGGCTGGCGGGAAAACCCTGTTCGCGGGCCAGTGCCAGCATGGTGTCGCGGAAAACGGCCGGCGTCATGCCCGTGTAGCCGCCGAACTGGTCGACCTGGTTCGACGTCGCCTCGACCAGCAGCACGGTGTCGTACTCGCTGGCCACGCGCATGGCGGCGCGCAGCACGCTCGGGTGGCTGCAGCAGACGGCGTACAGTCCCACGCGCTCGCCGCGGCGGTGCGCCTTGATCACTTGCTGGATCGGGGACAGGGTAAAAGTCGGGTTTTCCGCTTGCTTCATCATGTTGACGCCTTTGTATGTTGTCGTATCAAAAGGGCCGCGCCGCGCGCGCCGCCGGCATCGCCAAAGCGGGGCGGTAGAATCGGCGGCACGTGCACGCCGGGGAACAGGTGGCGTTTCACCGCTGCCGGCAGCTTGTCGTACAGGTGCGGCAGCTTGGACAAGCCGCCGCCGAGCACGATGACGTGCGGGTCGTAGGCCAGCACCAGGCCGGCCAGCGCGTGGCCCAGCACATCGAGGTGCACGGCCACCGTGCGCTGGGCCAAGGCGTCGCCCATGTTGGCGCGCGCCACGATGGCCAAAGGCTCCGCGCCGTCGCCGCCAAAGTGCGCGTGGATTTTGCGCATGGCGGGGCCGGAGACATAGCGCTCCAGGCAGCCCGCCTTGCCGCACGGGCAGGGGTAATCGGCCAAGCCATGCTGCGCCAGCAGGGTGGCGGGCAGGCTCCAGTGGCCCCATTCGCCGGCCACGCCGTTAAAGCCGCGCAGCAGCTGGCCGCCCACGCAATAGCCGCCGCCTGCACCCGTGCCGAGGATGGCGCCGAACATGCTGGCGGCATTGTCGGCCGCGCCGCCTTGCGCTTCCGACAGGGCGAAGCACTGGCAATCATTGCCGATGGCGACAGGACGTTTCAAGGCCTGCTGCAGGGTTTGCGCCACCAGGCGGCCGTTCAGGGCCGGCACGTTGGAGCTCAGTTGCCGGCCGCTGGCGCTGTCGATCACGCCGGGCAGGCCGATGCCGACAGGCGCCGTGGTGCCCAGGGCGGCGTCGCCCCGCGCCACCAGGTCGACGATGGCTTGCACGAAGGCGGCAAAATCGTCGCCCGGCGTGGCCACCCGTTCGCGGAACACTTCCGTCAGCGCGCCGTCGCGGTCGGCAAAGGCGACCAGCTCCATCTTGCTGCCGCCGATGTCGATGCCGTGATAGCCGGCTGTGTGATTAGAATTGGTCATGGCCATAGATGGTGACGCCCTGCACGACACGGTTGACGATGCCGCCGGCGAATGGATTGTCGGGGCGCAGTTGCAGCAGCGCGGACTGGTGCAGCGCATATTGCTGCGCCATCAGCAGCCACAGCGGAGCCAGCCAGGCGTCGGGCCAGGCCGGCGCATCGGTTGACAGGTCGCCGCCGATGCCTACGGTCAGGCACGTCTGCGCCACGCTGTCGCGCTGCAGTTCTTTCAATAGGTCGTCTTCGTACTGGCGCCCCAGCGGCTTGCTGCTGCGCAGCAGGATCACCAGCGACTCCGTGGTGACGGCCGATTTCGGGCCGTGGCGGAAACCGAGCGGCGTATTCGCCATCGCCATCACGCGGCCCCCCGTCAATTCCAGTATCTTCAATGCCGCTTCCTTGGCCAGCGCTTCCAGCGGGCCGCTGCCCAGGTAGACCACGCGCTGCACGGGAGTCGAGCCCAGGTCCGCCACGGGGGCCGACCAGTCGCGCAAGGCTTGCGCGCCCAGCTGCGCCAGGGTCTCCAGGCGGTTCAGATCCGTGTCCTTTCCCAGTACCGACAGGGCTGCCAGCAGCATGCTGCTAAAGCTGCTGGTCATGGCGAAGCCGCGATCGCAGCTGCCTTCCGGCATCAGCAGGTTATACGTATTGCTGTCGTTCGCGCCCTGGCGCGCCAGCTTGCCGTCCGCGTTGCAGGTGATGTTCAGGAAGCGCGCGCCGGGCACGACCTGGCGCAGCAGTTCCACGGCCGCCAGGCTTTCCGGGCTGTCGCCGCTGCGGGCAAACGAGACGAGCAGGGTGGGGGCGTCCGCTTCCAGATACAGCTCATGGTGCGTCAGCAAAGTCGTGGTGGCGATGGCGCGGATCTGCGCAGGCCATGCCGCATTCAGGGTATCGACGACGATTTCGCCCACATAGGCCGAGCTGCCCGCGCCCGTCAGGATGACGCGTTGCTGCGGATTGGACAGCGCGTCGCCGAGGAAGGCGGCCAGGGCCGCTTGTTCGTTGCGCAAAATAGTGGCCAGCGCGCGCCAGATGGCTGGCTGGTGCGCGATTTCCTCGGCCGTGTGCAGGCCGCCGATGTCGCGCCAGGTTTGAATGTCACGCTGAAGAAGGGTAGTCATGAGAAGTCAGTAAAGTGTTTGTTGGAGAAAGCATAAATACTAAATTTCGAAAAGTCAAATACGAAAGTAAAACGAAAGTAAATAGTTGTGCGCCTTGCGAAATAATGTCGTTTTAAAGGCCGTGAAACATGCTGCGGTGCAGCGCAAAAGCATGTGGCGGCGCGGCCTGTCGCTGAAATGCGACGATAACGAAAGATTGCGCTATGGAATTTGAGTGAAACGTAAGATAAATTGGCTTATTTTAGGCATTTTATTAATAAATTAGCGCCATAACTTTCTTTTGGTTGACGATATTTATTTTTCTTCTTAAAGTAATTTCATTGAATCACTTCTGAAAGCCAGCAGATGAACCCTCTCCCGCTTCCCCGCCGCGTCCTTGCCGCCTGTGTCCTCGCCGCCCTTGCCGCCCTGGCTGCCCCCGGCCTGCATGCCGCGACTATCGGCAATCTGCAGTCGCTCTCCGCCGTGCGCGCGGCCGACGTGGCCAAGGGCGAGGCAGTGGGCTGGGATGTGCGCAGCGATACGGGCATGCAGCTGCGTATCAGCCTGCCGCAGGCGGACGTGCTGCGCATCCAGGCGGGCGGCAAGGGCGGCTTGACGGGGCCGGGCGACAAGGCCGCGCCCATCGTCGTGGGCCAGCCTGCCGCGCAGGTGGCGTACCAGATCAATGAACAGCCCGACCACATCCTGATCAGCACTGATGCTTTGAGCCTGCGCATCGACCGCAAACCGTTGCGCTTTACCCTGCTGCGCAAGGGCGACGCGGTGCCTCTGTGGCGCGAGGTGCAGCCGCTGTCGCTCGACGACAAACAGGGCGTGCAAGTGTTATCGAGCCTGCCGGGCGAGCGCTACTTTGGCGGCGGCCAGCAGAATGGCCGCTTCGAATTCAAGGGCAGGCAGGTGCCCGTGTCGTATTCGGGCGGCTGGGAAGAGGGCGACCGGCCGAATCCCGCGCCATTCCTGATGAGTTCACGGGGCTGGGGCATGCTGCGCAATACCTGGGCCGACGGCAATTACGACTTGCGCGACCAGGAACAGATCTCGCTGCAGCACGCGGAAGGCCGCTTCGATGCGTATTTCTTCGTCGGCAAGGATCTGCGCGACGTCGTCGCCCGCTACACGGACTTGACGGGCCGCGCGCGCATGCTGCCCCGCTGGGCGCTGGAATACGGCGACGCCGATTGCTACAACGATGGCGACAACGTGAAAAAGCCCGGCTCCGTGCCGAAGGGCTGGACGGACGGCCCCACGGGCAAGACGCCGGACGTGGTGGAAAGCGTGGCGCGCCAGTACCGCGAACACGACATGCCGGGCGGCTGGATACTGCCCAACGACGGTTATGGCTGCGGCTACACGAACTTGCCGGAAACGGTGAAGGGCCTGGCTGGCTATGGCTTCCGTACGGGCCTGTGGACGGAAAACGGCGTCGACAAGATCGCCTGGGAAGTGGGCCAGGCGGGCAGCCGCGTGCAAAAGCTGGACGTGGCGTGGACGGGCAAGGGCTACCAGTTCGCCATGGATGCGAACAAGTCGGCGTATGACGGCATCCTGAACAACTCCGACAGCCGCCCGTTCCTGTGGACGGTGATGGGCTGGGCCGGCATCCAGCGCTACGCCGTGGCATGGACGGGCGACCAGAGCGCCAGCTGGGATTACATCCGCTGGCACATCCCGACCCTGATCGGCTCGGGCCTGTCCGGCCAGGCGTATGCGTCCGGCGACGTGGACGCCATCTTTGGCGGCAGCCCGGAAACCTATCTGCGCGACTTGCAGTGGAAAAGTTTTACGCCCGTCCTGATGGGCATGTCCGGCTGGGCCGCGGCCGAGCGCAAGCATCCGTGGTGGTTCGAGCAGCCGTACCGCGACATCAACCGCCGCTATCTGAAGCTCAAGATGCGTTTGACGCCGTATATGTATACCCTCGTGCGCGAAGCCGAACAATCGGGCGCGCCGCTGGTGCGCGGCCTGATGTGGGATTATCCGCAAGACCCGGCCGCCTACACGGAAGCCTATAAATATCAATTCCTGCTGGGCCGCGACGTGCTGGTGGCACCTGTCTACCGCAGCCAGGCCGTCAGCGGCGGCTGGCGCAAGGGCATCCACCTGCCGCAGGGTACGTGGTACGACTACTGGGATGGCCGCCAGGCCACGGCGGACGCGCAAGGGCGCGACCTGGATATGCAGGTCACGCTGGACAAGCTGCCCGTGTTCGTGCGCGCCGGCGCCATCCTGCCCATGTATCCGGAAATGCTGTACGACGGCCAGAAGCCGAAGGACCAGCTCACGCTCGATGTGTATCCGCAAGGCGATTCCGACTACACCCTGTATGAAGACGACGGCAACACGCGCCAGTACCAGGGGGGCGCCTTCAGCCAGCAAGTCATCCGCATTCGCCAGACGGGCGCCGACGTGCAGGTCGACATCGGCGCCGTCGATGGCAAGTATCAGGGCCAGGAAGGGCGCCGCGGCTATGCGCTGCGCATGCTGGCCGGCCAGGCCCCGGCCGCCGTGCGCGCCGGCGAACGGCTGATCGCGGCATTCGCCGACCGTGCCGCCTACGACAAGGCGGCAGAAGGCTGGTTCTTCGATGCGGCCGATAGAAAAGGTACCCTACATGTGAAAGTGGCGGCGCAGGACATCCGCCAGCCTTTGATGCTGCAAGTCGCCGGCGCGCTGGCCGTGGCGCGAGCCGACGCCGATTTCCCGGCCGCCCCCGTGCCGGGCCGCGCCTTGCCGGCCGACGCCATGCAGGTGGTGGCGCGTCCTGCGGAAGAAAGCGGCTACCCGCTGGAAAACGCCTTCGATGGCAAGCCGGAGACGTGGTTCCGCACCGTGCGCAGCCCGTCCGTGAAAAGCGGTCCGCACGAATGGGTGGTCGGCTTTACGGAGCGGCGCCTGGTGGACGGCATCGAACTGGCGCCGCGCAACGACCAGCACTGGAAGCATGGCCAGGTGCGCGAATATGAAATCTACATCGGCGACAACAACGGGGAGTGGGGCGCTCCGCTGGCACGCGGCACACTGAAACTGCAAGAGGGGACGCAGACCATCAGCTTCCCCGCCACGGCCGGGCGCTTGCTGCGCTTCCGCGTGATGAGCACGCAAAATCCGGAAGGCGACGGCGCGGCGTCCCTGGACCCGATGGTGACGGCGGCGCAAGGCGCGCCGGTGGCGCGCGCGTTCGATGCGGCGCTGGCGACCGACGTGGCGCCCGTCACCTTGTCCGAATTCCGCGTGCTCGAACACCGCGTGGCCGAAGGCGCGGAGGTGCAGCGCTATCTGTCGGACCTGGCGCTGCCGAAGAATATCGCGAAAGACCGGCCAGCCGGCAAGGCGGCCGAGATGCGCATGAACGGGCTGTGGTTCCGCAAGGGCCTCGGCGTGGGACCTGCCAGCCGCATTGACTTGCAGCTGGCGGGCAACTGGAATCTGCTGCGCGCCGACCTGGGCGTGGACGATAGCTGCCGCAGCGCGGGCGGCTTGCAATTCCAGGTCTGGAGCGGTGAGCGGCTGCTGTACGACAGCGGCCTGGTCACGGCTCCCGGGGTGGTCAAACCCGAAATCGACGTGCGCGGCCTGAGCCAGCTCAGTTTGCGCACCCTGGGCGCGCGCGGCGCCCGAGCGGCCCAGGTCTGCGGCAACTGGGCCAATGCCGTGCTGACCGGCACGGAGGGCGCGACGGTCAAGCCGCGCTAGGCACTCAATCATTTCACTAAAAACGAGCCCCTCTTCGGACCGGGGAGGGGCTCTTGCAGCCTGACGAAAACAAATCACTTATAAAAAGGGAGATGGGAATGCACTTGAAAAAACTGATGGCCGCCATGGCGGCGGTAGGATTGGGCTCAACTGCGCTGGCATCAATGGCGCTGGCAGCGGAGGAGGAGAAACTGGCGCGCGTCGAAGTGACGGGTTCCAGCCTGAAGCGCATCAACGCGGAAACGGCGTCGCCGGTACAGGTGATCAACGCCAAACAGATCGAAAACATGGGCGCGCTCACCTTGCTGCAAGTGCTGGACAACCTGCCCGCGGCCCGTCCGGCGCAGCAGGACTTCCGCTCGATGTTCACGGGTTCCGATGGCGGCTCGCAAGCGAACTTGCGCGGCCTCGGTGCGCAGGGCACCCTGGTGCTGCTGAATGGCCGCCGCCTGTCGTTCTATGGCGCGCCGGCCGGCTTCCAGACCATGTTCGTCAATATCGACGCCATTCCCGCCGCCGCCATCGAGCGCATGGAGATTTTGACGGACGGTGCGTCGGCCGTATATGGCTCCGATGCCGTGGCCGGCGTCATCAACGTGATCACCAAGAAGTCGTATCAGGGCCTGGAAGCGCGCGCCAATGGCGAATTTTCGCCCAGCGTGAAAGCCTATGGCGAGCGCCAGGCAAGCGTGCTGTATGGCCTGGGCGACCTGGCCAGCGACGGCTACAACATCTACGGTTCCGTGAACGTCTACCAGCGCGACCGCATCGCGCTGGCCGATACCTGGCGCAAGCGTCCCGCGTATTTTTATGCGAACAATCCCAATTTCATCCCGAACATGCGTGTGGGCGTGGGCAGCGAACCGGGCACGATGAATCCCGGGACCTTTTTTGTCTTCGACAAGGCGAAGAACAATGCGCGCACCCAGCGTGCCGTCGCTGGCTGCAACAACAGCATCACCGAAGCGTCGGGCACGCGCTGCGTGTGGAATGCGCTGCCCAACCAGCTTGACACGGGGCCTACCTCGGAGCGCGCCACGGCTTACCTGAGCGGCCGGCTGAAACTCGGCGGCGACATGGAAGCGTTCGCGGAAGGCGCCTTCACCCACATCAAGATGCGCGGCGAGAATGGTCCGTCCAGCTTCAATAGCGGCAGCACGAATAACTGGTTCGCGCGCAATACGGGCAATACCCTGAATACCTTCGCCACGCCTTTCCTGAGCCCGAACAACGTCTACCTGAAAGGCAAGCTCGATGCCGATATGGTGGCGAAGATGGGCGGCGCGGCCGGCTTGAATTACCTGCTGCAGGATGCGACGGGCCACTTCGGGCAGAAGAATGTCGATGAAAACTACCGCGCGCTCGTTGGCCTGCGCGGCAGCATCGGCGGCGGCTGGGATTTTGAAACGGCGCTCAGCGTGGCAGGCAGCCATTCGACCCTGTTCCAGACGGCGAACATCAACATCAAGGGATTTGAACAGGCGTTCGGCCCGTTCACGAAAGATCCCGTCAGCGGCCGGACCTATATCTCCGACAATCCCGCCTACAAGTTCGGCGAAATCAGCGAGGCCAATGCGGCGCTGGTGCGCGCGGCCTACCCGACCTTCGCCATCGAATCGTGGACCAAGCTGATGACGTGGGATGCCAAGCTGGAAGGCACCCTGTTCAAGCTGGGCGAGCGCGAAGTGCGCGCCGCCGTGGGCACCAACATCATGCGCGAGAGCTTCCTCACGCCCGGCAACGCGGATGCGGCGAATGGCTTGATCACGCAGCAGGGCGGTTCCTGGTTCGATGGCCGGCGCACCATCGCGGCCGTGTTTGGCGAAGTGGTGGTGCCGCTCAGCGACACCCTGGAAGTCAACGCGGCCGCGCGCCTGGACAAATACCCGCACTTCGCCGCCAACCTGGCGCCCAAGCTGGGCGTGATCTGGCGCGCGCGGCCCGACCTGATGCTGCGCGGGACGTATTCGGAAGGCTTCCGCGCGCCCAACCTGGCCGAATCGGGAACGGGCGGCGTCTTTGCGCAGGTGGGCGGCATCCGCGACACCGTGCGCTGCGACGAAACGAATGCCATGGCGCGCGCCCTGATGAAGTCCGCGGTGGCGACGGATGCGGACCTGGGCAAGAGTTTGCTCAATTCGAACTGCTCCACGACGGTGGGCGGCCTGACGCCGCCGAACCAGAATCTGCGTCCGGAAAAGGCGAAGATATCGACCGTGGGCCTGGTGCTGCAGCCGGCCAAGGACGTGAGCATCTCCATCGATTACTGGTTCATCAACCGCCGCGACGAAATCGTGCGCCAGGACTTCAACGAGCTGTTTACGGAGCTGGTGGCCAAATACGGCCCGACCCTGGCCGGCACGCCCAGCGCCATCCGCAACGACCTGACGGATACGGACCGGGGCAACGTCGCGGCCGTGGCGGCCATGTGCGCCAATCCCGCCAATGCGGGCGTGTGCGCGGGCGGCGTGCCCGGCTACTCGGTGGGCAACCTGGGCGGCTTGATCAACTCGTATTCGAACCGTGGCCGCACCCTGATGGATGGCGTGGACATCGATGCGCGCACGCGCTTTGCGCTCGGCGACTGGGGCAAGCTGAGCACTGGCATCGCGGCCACCATCCGCAAGCGCGACACCCATGACAGCGAAGACGGCAGCGACATCAAGGGCAACACCGTCGGCTATTACGATTCGCCGCGCTACCGCGCTACCGTCAACGCCGACTGGAGCTACCGCAACTTCGTCAGCAGCGTCTTTATCAACTATTCGGGCAAGACGCGCTGGGCGTATGGTCCCTGGGACAAGGACAACACGCCGGAAAACTGCACTGCCGCCTCGGTGGCCTTGCCGGCCGGCCAGTGCAAGGGCGCGCCGTCATATACCACGGTGAACCTGGCCTTCAGCTGGAAGCCGCTGAAGAACCTGGACGTGGGCCTGAACGTGAAAAACGCGTTCAACAAGCAGCCGTACTACGACCCGAACGGCTGGGAAGGCTACAACCATAGCCAGGACCTGTTCGGCCGCCAGTTCGCCCTGTCGGCCAGCTACAAGTTCTTTTAGAGCGTGACGATGCCCCGGTCCGTCAGCCGGCATGGTGCGGGCCGGGGTATTGCCATGAAAAAGAAAATACAATACTCCAAAATGCACAATACGAAAGATAAACGTAAGTGAAAGAGGATAGGCATGTCTTCTTTCGCGGTGCTCTTTCCGGATTGCCACGCGGATTATCCGCTGCCGGATGACTCCTTGCCTGCGCGTGTATCTGTCATACCACGATAACGAAAGCTATCTGCCGCGAATCTCATTCAATCGAAAGATAAATACTCTTTATTTGCTCAATTTAGCGATAAATTTACGTTATAACTTTCTTTTTGTTGACGATACTTATTTTTCTTTTTAAAGTAATCCCAAGAAAAGAAAATCAGCCGATGCGGACTGATTTCCCGGAAGGTGCAACTGCCTGGCTGCACCGGCCGACGACCACCATAAAAATTGCATCCCCCCGACTTCGCCCTGGAGCGGGGAGGGCGCGCATAACCCTCGATATAGACGGAGAGACAGCATGCATACCACCCGACTCAAATTGCGCGACATCAGCCGCGCCGCAGCGATCGTGATCGCACTGGCGGCCGGCGTGCCAGGCCAGGCCTGGGCACAGTCGAACGCCACCAGCACCATTTTCGGTGAAGTGAGCGCGCCGGCCGGCGCCACCGTGGTGCTGGAAAACCTGGCGACGGGCGTGCAGCGCAGCCTGACGCCCGATACGTCGGGCCGCTACGTGGCCAACTCCATGCCGCCAGGCCGCTATGCGGTGCGCGTGCTGCGCGCCGGCTCGGTGGAAGCGTCGCAGGAAGTCGAAGCCCTGATCGGCGCGGGCGCGGAAGCGAACTTCGGCCCGGCCAGCGCCGCCGGCACGGTGGGCCAGGAGCAGACCGTCGTGGTGAAGGCGTCGCGCAATCCGATCGACGTGTCGAACACCAACAATGGCGTGATCTTCACGGCCAAGGAATTGAAAGCGCTGCCGGTCGGGAACGACGTCGCCTCCATCGTGCAGCTGACGCCGGGCGTGTCGCGCGGCACCAACAGCGTGTATGGCAATGCGCCATCGATCGGCGGCTCGGGCCAGTCCGAAAACGCCTTTTACGTCAACGGCTTCCCGATCACGAATATCCTGACCCAGGTGGGCGCATCGGAGCTGCCGTTCGGCGCGATCTCGAACCTGCAGGTGCTGTCGGGCGGCTATGGCTCGGAGTTTGGCCGCTCCACGGGCGGGGTGATCAACATCACCACCAAGAGTGGCGGCAACAAGGTCGAATTCGGCGGCAAGGTGTCCATCATCCCCCGTTCGCTGAAAGGCGAGCCGGAAAACACCTATTACCCGAACACGGGCGCCAATCCGAAGACGGATGGCAATCTGCTGTACTGGAACCGCGACAATGGCAGCACCAGCAAGGTGGTGGGCCTGTATGGCAGCGGCCCACTGATCAAGAACAAACTGTTCGCCTTCGTGGCGCTGGAACAGACGCGCACGGACAGCCAGGCCGTTGCCGCCACCGCCGACTCGGGCACGGCCCTGGCGCGCGGCTGGAGCACCAGCCAGAGCAAGGTGAACCGCATGATGGCCAAGCTGGATTACAACCTGACGGACGACCATCACTTCGAATACACCAAGCTGTATGACCGCACGAAAACGGATAGCCAGGCGTATGGCTACAGCTACGCCACGCATGCTAGCAATGGCGTACAGGCGGGCAAGGGCGAGACGACGGTCAACTGCTGCGGATCATCGGCCGCGCCGGGCGCCAACATCGACATCTTCAAGTACACGGGCTACCTGACGGACAACCTGACCGTGACGGCCATGATGGGCGAATCGCGCACGTCGCACACCCGCACGCCGAATGGCTACAATCCGCTGCTGGCGCAAACGTCGTCGAATACCTCGACCCAGGTGCCTGGCCTGACGTACGCCAATCCGCAAACGGTGACGGGCACTCTGGTCGACCCATCGTCGGAAGACCGCCAGAAGGCCAAGCGTCTGGACCTCGAATACAAGCTGGGCAAGCACTCGCTGCGTGGCGGCATCGACCGCATCGACGTGGAATCGAAGGTGGGCCTGAGCCTGGCGGGCGGCTACCGCTGGAGCTATCTGAAAGCGGACGATCCGAACCGGGCCATCAACGGCGCGTTCGAGACGCCGGCACAGGGTGGCGGCTACGGCGCGCAGGGCTATTACGTCAGCAAGGACTTGAATGCCAACCTGGCGCGTCCGACCAGCGTGCAGTCGGCGCAATACATCCAGGATCACTACCAGGTCACGGAACGGGTGCTGCTGGACCTGGGCCTGCGCCGCGAGCAGTTCACCAACTACAGCACCGATGGCGTGGCCTTCATTTCGCAGCGCAACATGATCGCCCCGCGCGTGGGCGCCACCTGGGATTACCTGGGTGACGGCACCCTGAAATTCTTCGCCAACGGCGGCCGTTACCACTTGCCGGTGCCGTCGAATTTGTCGAGCAACATGGCCAGCCCCTTCCTGGCCACCAGCGAGATGTACACCTACACGGGCGTCGATCCCGTCACGGGCGCGCCGACGGGCCTGCACGCGATCAGCAAGCCGTATTCGGCCAACAACGCGTACGGCCAGAGCCGCGATGCGCGCGAAGTGACGGCCGTTGGCTTGAAACCGCTGTCGCAGGATGAATTCTCGCTCGGTTTCGAACGCGCCCTGAGCAAGAAACTGGTAGTGGGCGCCAGCGTCCTGTACCGCAAGCTGAACGACACCAACGACGACGTCTGCGATGCGCGTCCGCTGCAAGCCTGGGCCACGCGCAACAGCGTCGACACGAGCAACTGGGGCGGCTTCCAATGCGCCATCATCAACCCTGGCCGCGAGAACAGCCTGATGGTGGACTTTGACGATGGCAAAGGCTTGCGCCGCGTGGATATTTCGGCGGCGGAGTGGGGCAATCCGCTGCCATCGCGCACCTACCGCGCCTTGAACCTGTTCGTCGAGCACCCGTACACGAACGGCTGGTACGGCAAGCTGACCTACACCCTGTCTGCGCTGAAGGGCAATATGGAAGGCCAGACGGACAGCATCGGCGGCGGTGACGTGGGTCTGACCGTCAGCGACGACCACAAGGAACTGATGTACAACGCCTATGGCTACCTGCCAGGCGACCATCGCCACGCGTTCAAGGCCTACGGTTTCATGCAGGTCATCCCGGACGTGATGGTCGGCGCCAACCTGTCGCTGACCTCCGGCGCGCCGCGCAACTGCATCGGCGCGCTGCCCGATAACCTGCGGTTCGAGAACGATTACGGCGATTCCTACTTCTATTGCAATGGCAAGCCGGCGCCGCGCGGCAGCCAGGGTCGCCTGCCTTGGCAAGCCCAGCTGGACATGAATCTGGCCTATACTCCCAGCGCCGTCAAGGGCCTGAGCCTGAAAGTGGACGTCTTCAATGTGTTCAACAGCCAGACCGTGACCCGCTATAACGAAACGCGCGAAGACCATGGCGCCATCGCCCGCAACTACCTGCAGGTGGCTGGCCGCACGGCGCCGCGTTCCGTGCGCTTCACGGCGGAATACACCTATTAAACTGCAGCCGGCCCGCTGCAAGGCGGGCCGGTGACGAACATTACCAATGGAAGCGAGAAGAGACCAATGACAACACAAATCAATCGACGCAATTTCCTGTCCGCCAGCGCCGCGCTGGCCGGTGGCGCCATGGCCGGCAGCGCCTTGCTGCCTGGCGACGCCAGCGCCGCCCCTGCGGCCGGCCGCGACAAGGTCCGCCTGGGCCTGATCGGCACGGGCATGCGCGGCCAGGTGCTGCTGGCTGAACTGGTGCGCCGCGATGACGTGGAAGTGGTTGCGCTGTGCGATATCGAGCCGATCATGCTGAAACACGCGCTGGGCCAGGTGGCCAAAGCCGGCAAGCCCCGTCCGCGCACGTATGGCGAAGACCGCGACCAGAAAGCCTACAAGCGCATGCTGGACGCGGGCGGCCTCGATGGCGTGATCATCGCCACGCCGTGGGAATTCCACGCGCCGATGGCGATCGCCGCCATGCAGGCGAAGATACCCGTCGGTTGCGAAGTGGTAGCCGGCATCACCCTGCAAGACCACTGGGACGTCCTGAACACCCAGCTGAAAACGGGCACGCCGTACATGTTGCTGGAAAACGTATGCTACCGCCGCGACGTGATGGCTGCGCTGCAGATGGTGCGCGCGGGCCTGTTCGGCGAACTGCTGCACCTGCAGGGCGGCTACCAGCACGATTTGCGCGCCGTGAAATTCAACAGCGGCAATCCGGCCAAGCCGTATGGCGGCGGCGTGGAATTCGGCGAAAAGGGCTGGTCGGAAGCCCATTGGCGCACGCAGCACTCGGTCGAACGTAATGGCGAACTGTATCCGAGCCACGGCATCGGCCCATGCGCCATGTACACCAACATCAACCGCGGCAACCGTTTCACGCGCATCAACGCCTTCGCCACCAAGGCGCGCGGCTTGCACGACTACATCGTCAAGCAGCCGGGCGGCGCACAGCATGCGAACGCCAAGGTCAAGTTCAAGCTGGGCGACGTGGTCACCACCACCCTGGCGTGCGAGAACGGCGAAACCATCATCCTGCAGCACGATACGAGCCTGCCGCGCCCGTACTCGCTGGGCTTCCGCGTGCAAGGCACGGACGGCCTGTGGATGGACCTGAACAATTCCATCCATATCGAGGGCGTCAGCAAGCCGCACCAGTGGGATGATTTCAAGACCTACCAGGACAAGTATGAGCACCCGGTCTGGCGCAAATATGCGGCGCAAGCGGAAGGCGCGGGCCACGGCGGCATGGACTTCTTCGTCATCCACGCCTTTGTCGAGGCGCTGAAGGCCAACGCGCCGATGCCGATCGATATCTACGATGCCGTGACGTGGAGCGCCATCACGCCGCTGTCCGAGCAGTCGATCGCCGCCAACTTCCAGACCCTGGACTTCCCGGACTTCACGGGCGGCCAGTGGAAAGCGCGCAAGCCTATCTTCGCTCTCGACGGCAAGTACTAAGCCTTCACGACCCGCTACCGCGCCTGCCGCCGTAGCGGGTTTTTTCCAGCCATCCCAGCTTTTCAAACCGCGGCGCACGCCGCAGGACTTCTTGCGCCTGTTGCACGCCGTACCACCAGGAGACGTTGATGAAACACAGAAGTTCATTACTCTACGCAGTCCTTCCCGCCATGCCATTGCTGCTGGCCGCATGCGGCGGCGCCACTGCCACCGCTACCCCCGACATGGGCGGCACCGCCTTGCTGGGTGCCAGCGTGGCCGCGCCGGCCACCACCGCCACCGTGGAACTGGCCGGCAACGCCTTCATCACGGGCGGGAACGAGGGCGCCGTCATCGGGGAACATGGCCTGGCAGGCTGGAGCAATCCGGCTGCCGTCGCCAGCACGTATTTCCGCGTCTCCGGTGCGGGCCCGGTCCAGGTGGCGCTTGACGCCAGTCTGGCCGATGGCGGCAACAGCAACATCCGCGTGAAGATCAACGGCAAGCCCTTCGACGTGAAGCTGGCCGGCAAGGCGCGCAAGACCTATGCCGTGGGCACGGTGAACGTGGCGGCGGCCGGCTATGTGAAGGTGGACTTGCAGGGGCTGTCGCGCGTGAAGGCCACGTTCGGCGACGTCACCGCGCTGAAGGTGACGTCGAACGCCGCGCTCACGTACGCCAATGACCCCGCCAATTACTACTGGTCGCGGCGCGGCCCGTCCGTGCACATGGGCTACACGGTGCCGGCCAATACCGAGTATTTTTATAACGAGATGACGATACCCAAGGGGCAGGACGCCATCGGCTCCTATTTCATGGCCAACGGCTTTGGCCAGGGCTACATGGGCATCCAGGTGAAATCACCGAGCGAGCGCTGGATACTGTTTTCCGTGTGGGACGCTGACAATGGCGCCAAGACCACCCTGGTCAGCAAGGGCGCCGGCGTGGTCGATAACGCCTTTGGCGGCGAGGGCACGGGAGGCCAGACCTATCTGTCGTATAACTGGGCAGCCGGCACGACGTACCGCTTCATCACGCGCGCGCGGCCCGACGGCAATGGCGGCAGCGATTACTCGGCCTGGTTCTTCGCGCCCGAGACGGGCAAATGGCGCTACATCGCCACCTGGAAGCGGCCGGCGATTTCCACGTATCTGACGGGCGTGCATTCCTTCCTCGAGAACTTCATCGATACCCTGGGCTACACGGAACGCCGCGTCCAGTTTGGCAACCAGTGGGCAAGGAATGCATCGGGCACCTGGTCGGAAGTGACGGCCGGGAGGTTCACCGGCGACGCCACGGCCACGAATGCGCAGCGCATGGATTATGCGGGCGGGCTGGAAAACGGCAAGTTCTACCTGCATAACGGCGGCTTCTTTGCCGATTACGTGCAAACCAGCCAGAACTTCACGCGTCCGGCCACGGGCCAGGCGCCCACCGTCGATGTGAGCGCCTTGCCGATGCAATAGGCACTGGTTTTCAGCCCGGTCGCTTGCCCACCATCGCTTCGATGCCGCGATAGTAGGTGAGCGGCCGGCCTATCGTCACTCCCATCAATGCGGCCGCCTGGATGATGTCGTTGGTATCGCGCCGGTACACGACCAGCGCATCCATTTCGTCGCTGCCGTTGCCATCGATCTGGATCAGGTCGTAGCCGCCTTCCTCCACGGCGCGCTGTGCCAGTTCCTTGTCCAGCCACTCGAAATAGGGTAGCGCGCTACCGTCGCTGTCCTTGAGCAGCTCGTACGGGAAGTCGGGGAATGCGTCGAACATGTCCTGTATCTGTTCGTGCAGTTCGTCGAGCTTGTCGCTCGACGCCATATAGCCGCCCAGGTGCCAGAGGATCGCCACCGCGTAGGCTTGCGCATCGCTGTCGATCCACTCGTCGCGTGGCGCGGAGGGCGCATCGGTGATGGCGGCGACGGCCGCGTCGAGTTCCTCTCCTTCCAGGTCACCGCAGGTCAGTTTGGTCAGCAGTTCAGACAAGAGCATGTTTGGCTTTCAGGGTAGGGCACGGCCAGGGGAAAGGCATGTGCAAGATGTTGTAAATACTATCATTTCTACGTGCTACGCGGCGGTTGCGCCAGCCGTGTCATGCCAGTTAGAATGCGAATCATTATTGTTTGCGTGTGAGGATTTTCCGTGCCGCCTGCCCAATCCGGCGTCCACCAGGAGGTGGGCAGCCTGTATCACCAACATCACCGCTGGCTGCAAGGCTGGCTCAGGCACAAGCTGGGCAATGCGTTTGACGCGGCCGACGTGGCGCACGACACCTTCATGCGCCTGCTCAATCGCGACGAGACCATCGCCGCGCGCGAGCCGCGCGCCTTCCTGACGACGGTGGCCAAGGGCGTGCTGGGCAATCTGTACCGCCGCCGCGACCTGGAAGCGGCCTACCTGGAAACCCTGGCCAGCCTGCCGGCGCAATGCGCGCCAGACCCGGAGGCGCAGGCGATCCTGCTCGAAGCCCTGTTCGATATCGACCGCCGCCTCGATGGCCTGGCGCCTGCCGTGCGCCGCGCCTTTCTGCTGTCGCAGCTCGATGGCATGCCGCAGGCGGCCATCGCGCTGGAGCTGAATGTCTCGCTGGCCACTGTGCAGCGCTACCTGGTCAAAGCCATGCACCAGTGCTTCTTTTCCCGGCTGGCGCCGTGATGGGCGCCCTCACGCCGGAAGCGGCCAGCTTGCAGGCTGTCGAATGGCTGGTGCGGCTGCAGGCCGGTGACGCCACGCCGGAAGTGGAGCAGGCATGGCGCGCCTGGCGCGGCAGCGACCCGGAAAACGAGCAAGCCTGGCAGCACGTGGAAGGCTGCATGGCGCGCATGCGCGCCTTGCCCGCGCCGCTGGCGCACGGCACGCTGGCCCGCAAGCCGCTGCACGCGCAAGCGAATACGGCGCGGCGGCAGTCTTTGAAACTCCTGGCGCTGCTGGCCGTGGGCGGCGGCGCCTGGCTGGCGGGTGGCGATGAGCAGGCGCGCTTCTGGCTGGCCGATTACCGCACGGGTACGGGCGAATTGCGCCACATCGTGCTGGCAGACGGCACGCGCATCGCCCTCAACACGGCCACCTCCATCGACGTGCGTTTCGATGCGGGCCAGCGCCTGGTGACCCTGTTAAAGGGCGAGATCATGGTCGCCACGGCACGCGACGTGGCGGGCCGGCCTTTTTTCGTGCGCACGAGCCAGGGCCGCTTGCAACCGGTGGGCACGCGCTTTGCCGTGCGAGCCGGCAGCGAAGCCACGCGCCTGGGCGTATTTGCGGGCGCTGTCGACATGCTGCCGGAACAAGCGCCCGATGCGGCGCGCAGGCTGCAGGCGGGCGAACAAGCGACTTTCACGGCAGGCAGCGTTGGCTCCGCCGAGCTTCTGCCTGCCGGCGCCGATGCGTGGACGGCCGGCATGCTGGTGGCGCACGACATGCCGCTGGCCGATTTTGTCGGCGAGCTGGCACGCTACCGCCATGGGCGCCTGGCCTGCGATCCGGCCGTCGCCCACCTGCGCGTGTCGGGCATCTATCCGCTGGCCGACACGACGCAAGTGCTGGACATGCTGACGCGTACCTTGCCCGTCGACGTGCGCCAGAGCACGCGCTTCTGGGTGAGCGTGGTGCCGCATCGGAAGCATCCATGATTATTTTCTGAAAATGTGAGGGTTTTTCGATTTTCGCGTGGCATAGCGAGTGAACCCCTCATTCACTTTCAGGAAAACAGTCCGCATGCCCAGCACAACACCTACTTACCCATCTTCCGCTTCCCGCACATGCCGCCGCAGCGTGGCGGCGCTGGCCGTCAGCCACGCCCTGTGGCTGCTCGCCGCCAGCGGCGCCTCGGCTGCCGCCCCCCTTGCCCAGGCAGCCAGTGCGGCGCGCATCGAGCTGGCGATACCTGCCGGCACCCTGGAACAGGTGCTGGTGCGCTTCGGTCAGCAGACGGGCACCATGATTTCCTACCAGGCCGCCACCGTGGCCGGCAAGCGCAGCGCCGGACTGACGGGCAGCTACAGCGTGCCCGAGGCGCTGGGCGCCATCGTCGCCGGTTCGGGCTTGCGCGCCGTGCCGCAGGCGAATGGCGGCTATGTGCTCGACGTGGCAGCGGCCGAGGGAGGCCAGACCATGCCGGAGATGAAGGTCAGCGCCAGCTTTGATGCGAATGGCGCGACGGAAGGCAGCGGCTCGTATACGACGCAGACCATGCGCTCGGCCACGCGCCTGGGCCTGTCCGTGCGCGAGACGCCGCAAGCCGTCAGCGTGGTCACGCGCCAGCAGATGGATGACCAGAACCTGCAAACGGTGGAAGAGGTGCTGCAAAACGCGGCCGGCGTGGCCATCAACCGCTACGACAGCGACCGTACCTCGTTCTTCGCGCGCGGCTTTTCCATCGCCAGCTACCAGTACGACGGCATTCCCACCACGGTCGACAATGCCTACAACGTGGGCGACAGCACCCTGGACATGACGGCCTACGACCGGGTCGAAATCGTGCGCGGCGCCACGGGCCTGCTCACTGGCGCGGGCGAACCGTCGGCCACCATCAACCTGGTGCGCAAGCGCGCGTCATCGAAGCAGATGGCCGGGAATGCCGCCCTGAGCCTCGGTTCCTGGCGCAATGCGCGCGCCAGCGCCGACCTCTCCACGCCCTTGAGCAGCGATGGCAAGGTGCGCGGCAGAGTGGTGGCCAGCTACCAGGACAGCGAATCGTATGTGAACCTGTATCACGGCAAGAAAGCCATGGCCTATGCCACCGTGGAAGCGGACCTGGCGCCCGGCAGCGTGCTGATCGCCGGCTATGAATACCAGGACAACCGCCCGCGCGGCGGCATGTATGGCGGCTTGCCGCTGTGGTATGCGGATGGCGAACGCGCCACCTTGCCCCGTTCCGCCACCACGGCCACCACCTGGAGCCGCTGGTTCAGCACCAGCCAGACGGCGTTCTTGCGCCTGGAGCAGGACCTGGGCAAGGGCTGGAACCTGACGGCCATGCTGAATCACGGCTGGGGCAATTATTCGGCGGCCGAGCTTTTCGCCAATACATGGCCGGACAAGGCCACGGGCCAGGGCGTGACGGGCTACACCGGGTTTTACTCGGGCACGCGGCGCCAGGACAGCGTCGACGCCTATGTGCAAGGGCCCGTGCAGCTGCTGGGGCGCACGCACGATCTGGCGTTTGGCGTATCCGGCAGCAACCAGTTCTCCAGCAACCCGGGCATCTCGGGTGGCAGCGTCGATTATGGCAATTTCCATCAATGGCAGGGCGTGACGCCGGAGCCGGACTGGAATGACGCGAATTTCTCGCGCTGGCAGCTGCTCGACACGGTGCAGCAGCGCGGCATCTACGGCACGGCGCGCTTTTCGCTGGCCGATCCCTTGAAACTGATCGTCGGTGCGCGCTACAGCCGCTACAAGGCGGACCACGTCGATGACTGGGGCGGCAGCTACGCCTATGCCAAGCATGCCGTCACGCCGTATGCGGGCCTGGTGTGGGATATCGACGCGCAGCATGCGCTGTACACCAGCTACAGCAAGATCTTCAAGCCGCAGGGTTACCAGGACCGGTTCGGCCGCTATCTCGATCCCGTACAGGGCAAGAATGTGGAAGCGGGCGTGAAGGGCGAGTATTTCGGCGGCCGATTGAACGCGGCGCTGGCCGTGTTCCGCATCGCGCAAGATGGCCTGGCGCAGGAGGATACGGGCCATTTTGTCGGCAATTCGCTGACGCAGGCGTATTACGCGGCGGCCGGCACCACCAGCAAGGGCGTGGAGCTCGATCTGTCGGGCGAGCTGGCGCAGGGCTGGAACGTCTCGGCCAGCGTGTCGCATGCGGCGGCCGAGGACAATACCGGCGCGCGCCTGAACAGCTATGTGCCGCAGACCCTGGCGCGCGTGTTTTCCACGTATCAGCTGCCTGGCGGCTGGCGCGCCTTGTCCGTGGGCGGCGGCGTGAACTGGCAGAGCGGCGCCTACCGCGACGCCACCGGGCCGAAGGGCACGCAGCGCGTGGAGCAGGGCGGCTATGCCGTGGCCAGCCTGATGGCGAAGTACGCGCTGTCGCGCCAGCTGTCGCTGCAGGCGAACGTCAACAACCTGTTCGACAAGCGTTACTACAGCCAGCTTGGCATGTATAACCAGGCTTACTGGGGCGCGCCGCGCAACGCCAGCGTCACCCTGCGCTACATGTTCTGATGCATCAGAGCGGCCAGGCCTGCTTGGTGACGGCCACCGCGACGATGTAGGCGAATACCAGCACGGCGAGCGCGAAGGCGGCGCCGCGCACGGCCGGCGTCTTGCCGCGTTTTAGTGCGATGGTGCCCAGCACGATGTAAGCCAGCAGCGCGCACAGCTTGGCGGCCAGCCACGGCTGGCTGCCCGGCGACTGGCCGCTCCACACGGCCAGCGTGATGGCGCTGGCCAGCAAGGCCGTGTCGACCAGGTGCGGCAGTACTTTCACCCAGCGCTGCTGCAAGGCGGGCGAGGCGCGCAGCATCCAGGCGCCGCGCAAGAGGAAAAGAAAGCCGCTGGCGGCGGCGCAACCCATGTGGAAATGCTTGAGGCTCAGATAATCCATGCGTGATGTGGTGGGCGTTGATTGATGGTGGCGCCAGCATAGCCGCCTTTGGCGCGCCGCGCCATACGCCGTCGGGAGGACGCGTGATCAGCGGCACCATTTCACGTACACCAGCTCCGGGTCTGCCTCGTCGAGATGGTCGATCCGGCCGCTGCGCACGAAGCCCGCGCTGGCGAACAGCCGTTGCGCGGCCAGGTTGGACTGGTTCGTCGAGGTGAACAGCTTGCCTGTCTGGCACGCGGCTTCGGCGGCGGCCAGCAGGCGCAAGCCCACGCCGCGCCGCTGCTGCCCGGGAGCGACCACCACCAGCGAGACGAAGCCGTAGCCGAAGAAGTCGTCGTGCGTGAGGACATAGCCGGCGACCAGGCCAGCCCGGATGGCCACCTGGCAGTGCCCCTTGCCGACGGCGGCGCGCACGGCATCGCCCCGGCTGGCGTGCACCTGCGCATACGCGTCGCAGGCCAGCATGGCTGCCACATCGCCGGTCTGGGCCAGGCGGGTGATGACGGGGTCTGTTTCGTGCCTGTTCTGCATGCCGCTCCTTTTTCTCCAGGCGCCGAGTGTGCCAAAAATACCTGCGTTTGTAAAACACCCGCCATCCAGGCTAGGTCCATCCTCCGCCATCTAGTCACTTTTGCCGATACGGCTATCCAGATTGCCTTTCCAGAATCACCCTGTGGCCGATAGTGCCTTTCCCCTCTGCCACGTAAGCTGGTCGGGACGGCTGGCCAGACGGCCAGTGCATTCATGGAGAAACATCGTGGCTACCCTAGATGGCACTAAGAACAACAGTAGTAACAAGGCAGTCGAACCCGGCATGCGGCGCAAGCAGGCGTCCGTGCTGATCAGCAGCACCTTCGCGTTTACCATCTGCTTTGCAGTCTGGATGATGTTTGCCGTACTGGGCATCCCCATCAAGACCAGCCTGGGTTTGACTGAAACACAATTCGGCCTGCTGGCCGCCATGCCCGTGCTGACGGGCTCCCTCGTGCGCGTGCCGCTGGGCATCTGGACGGACAAATACGGCGGACGCCGCGTCTTCTTCTGGCTGATGCTGGCCAGCGTGGTGCCGATCTACCTGATTTCCTACGCCACCGCCTACTGGCACTTTCTCGTGCTGGGCATGTTCGTCGGCCTGGCGGGCGGTTCGTTTTCCGTCGGCACGCCCTACGTGGCGCGCTGGTATGAAAAGGAGCGCCGCGGCCTGGCGATGGGCATCTTCGGCGCCGGCAACTCCGGTTCCGCGCTGACCAAGTTCGTCGCGCCCGGCATCGTCGCCGCCTTCGGCTGGCAAATGCTGCCCAAGGTGTATGCCGTGGCCATGCTGGCCACGGCCATCATCTTCTGGCTGTTCTCGTACACGGACAAATCGCATCTGGCGCCATCGGGCGAGAGCTTTTCGGCGCAGATGAAGGTGCTGAAGGATCCCCGCGTGTGGCGCTACTGCCAGTACTACTCGGTGGTGTTTGGCGGTTACGTGGCGCTGGCGCTGTGGATGACGAAGTACTACGTGGCCGAATACGGCTTCGACCTGAAACACGCGGCGCTGCTGGCCGCGTGCTTCTCGCTGCCGGGCGGCGTGCTGCGCGCCGTGGGCGGCTGGATCTCCGACAAATACGGTGCGGCGAAAGTCACCTGGGCCGTGATGTGGGTGTGCTGGGTGTGCTTCTTCCTGCTGTCGTATCCGCAAACGCAGATGGTCGTGGAAACCGTCACGGGTCCGCTGGCTTTCCATATCGGCCTGTCGCCGCTGTGGTTCACCGTGCTGCTGTTCATCGTCGGCATCGCCATGGCCGTGGGCAAGGCGTCCGTCTTCAAGTTCATCGGCGATGATTTTTCCGACAACATCGGCGCCGTCTCGGGCGTGGTCGGCCTGGCCGGCGGCCTCGGTGGCTTCATCCTGCCCGTGATGTTCGGCGCCCTGGTGGACTTCACCGGCGTGCGTTCGAGCTCCTTCATGCTCCTGTACGGCACCGTCTGCGTTTCCCTCATCTGGATGCATTTCTCGTTCAAGCCGCTGCGCGCGGCGACTATCAATCAACCTGCAGGAGCTAAAGCATGAGCCGCTACATGATCAATACGTGGGAGCCGGAAACTCCGAGCTTCTGGCAAAACACGGGCAAGGCCACGGCCGCGCGCAATCTGTGGATCTCGATTCCCGCGCTGCTGCTGGCATTCGCCGTGTGGATGGTGTGGAGCGTGGTGGTGGTCAACCTGCCCAACATCGGTTTTACCTACAGTAACAACCAGCTGTTCTGGCTGACGGCCTTGCCGGGCCTGTCCGGCGCCACCTTGCGCATCTTTTATTCGTTCATGGTGCCGATCTTCGGCGGCCGCCGCTGGACGGCCATTTCCACGGGCTCGCTCCTGATTCCCGCCATCGGCATCGGCCTGGCCGTGCAGGATGTGAACACGGGCTATCCGACCATGCTGATCCTGGCGCTGCTGTGCGGCTTCGGCGGCGGCAATTTCGCCTCGTCGATGGCCAATATCAGCTTTTTCTACCCGAAGGCGAGCAAGGGTTTCGCGCTGGGCATGAATGCGGGCCTGGGCAACCTGGGCGTGTCGGTGGTGCAGTTCGTCGTGCCGCTGGTGATCACGTTTGCCGTCTTCGGCGCCTGGGGCGGCGATTCGCTCACCTGGGTGAAAAATGGCGTGAGCAAGGACATGTGGCTGCAAAACGCGGGCTTCATCTGGGTGCCGTTCATCGCGCTGTCCACTTTGCTGGCCTGGTTCGGCATGAATGACCTGGCGTCGGCGAAGGCCTCGTTTTCCGAACAGGCCGTGATCTTCAAGCGCAAGCACAACTGGCTCATGTGCTGGCTGTACACGGGCACCTTCGGCTCCTTCATCGGTTATTCGGCCGCCTTTCCGCTGCTGATCAAGATCCAGTTCCCCGACGTGAATCCGCTCGATTATGCCTTCCTCGGCCCCCTGGTCGGTGCGCTGGCGCGCGTGGCCGGCGGCGTGATTTCCGATAAATTGGGCGGCGCCCGCGTCACCCTGTGGTCGTTCCTGCTGATGATCGGCGCCGTGCTGGGCGTGCTGTACTTCATGCCGCAAGCGGGCGTGGGAGGAAGCTTCAATGGTTTCTTCTGGATGTTCATGCTGCTGTTCGCCGGCACGGGCATCGGCAATGCGTCGACCTTCCGCATGATCCCGGTGATCTTTTTGACGGAGCACCAGCGCGCGGCCGCCGGCAAGGGCAAGGCGGAGCAGGAGCAAGCCATCGTCGACGCCAACAAGGAAGGCGCGGCCGTTCTGGGCTTTACGTCGGCCGTGGCCGCGTATGGCGCCTTCTTCATCCCGAAAAGCTATGGCACCTCGATTGCGCTGACGGGCAGCCCCGACGCGGCCTTGTGGTGCTTCATCGGCTTTTATGTGAGCTGCATCGCCATCACCTGGTGGTGCTATGCGCGCAAGAATGCGCCGATGCCTTGCTAGTTGGCGTCAGAACGCCTGGCAAGTCCTGGTTGCCGGGCGCTGTATAAAGTATTCGAGGTAGTCATGGAAGAACTGGAAAAATTTGTCAACGGCTTCAGCCTGTTTCAGCAGCAGTATTTCAGCGAGCCGCAAACCTTGTACGACAGCCTGCGCGACGGGCAGCGGCCCTCGACCTTGCTGATCGGCTGCTGCGATTCGCGGGTCGATCCCATGCTGCTGACGGGCAGCGACCCGGGCGACATGTTCGTCGTGCGCAATATCGCCAACCTGGTGCCACCGTGTACCCCGGACGCGCCGCCCGGCGTCAGTTCGGCCATCGAGTTCGCCGTCTGCAAGCTGGAAGTGGCCAGGGTCATCGTGCTCGGACATGCGCGCTGCGGCGGCATCCGCGCGCTGCTGGAACCGCAGCCGCGCGCGGAAGGCCAGGAAACGGACTTCGTGGGACAGTGGATGCGCATCGCCGAACCGGTGGCGCAAAGGGTGCGGCGCGAGCTGGCGCACCGCTCGTCGGCGGAACAGCACCACGCGTGCGAGCTGGCCAGCATCCTGCAGTCGCTGGACAACCTGCTCACCTACCCGTGGCTGAAGCGGCGGGTGGAGCAGGGGGTGTTGAAGCTGCATGGATGGTATTTCGACATCGACAGCGGGGCCCTGATGGCATATTCGGCGCGCCAGCAGCAGTTTTTGCCGCTGGTCTGCCCGATCGAACGGGCGCGTCATCTGCACGAGCGCCCTTGGCCGGATTCAGCTAAAACGTAACAAATCCCCGCTGCGGTCAAACGCCAGCAGGCTGTCGATGCGGCCTTGCTCGATGGCCATCACCATGGCGCGCAGGGGCGCCTCGCATTCCTGCGCCGCGGGCGGCTGGCCGTCCTGGCCAGCCAGTCCCGCCACGAAGACCACGTCCCAGTGCGTCTGCATCTGTTTCGACTCCTCTTTCAATGTCTCGAAGCTGTCCAGTTCCTCGGGCAGCTTGTCGGCGCACATCACGGGTGTGAGGGACTTGCCCTGGCCGCCAGGCTGGGCCTGCGCCTGGGTAAAGGTGAACAGCAGGCGTTGCGGCTGCTCCTGGTTGCGGGCGCTGCGCAGCAGGCTGGCGTAATCGGTAATCGGCATGGTGCTCTTTCTCTGGGTTGAACGATGACGACAGGTATACCGCAGCGCCGCCTTGCCGCCCATAGGCAATAGTGACTATCCGGGTGACTACGCGCCTATGCATTCCTGGTGCCGGAAACCGACTTCTTGCCAATACCGCCGGGCACGGCACATCGATAGACTGTTTGTATCGACGCTTGAGCCATCCTGCTTGCAGCGTTTTTTAAGACCTGGCGCCGCTGTCCGCGGCGCAATGTGGAGGTAGCATGAGTCACTTTCTGGACCGCCTGAAATTTTTTAGCAAGCCCGCCGAGCCGTTTTCAAACGGCCATGGCACCGTGGTCGATGAAGACCGTACCTGGGAAAACGCCTACCGCCAGCGCTGGCAGCACGACAAGATCGTGCGCTCCACGCATGGCGTGAACTGCACCGGTTCATGCAGCTGGAAGGTATACGTCAAGAATGGCCTGATCACCTGGGAAACCCAGCAAACCGATTATCCGCGCACGCGGCCCGACCTGCCCAACCACGAACCGCGCGGCTGCCCGCGCGGCGCCAGCTATTCCTGGTACGTGTATTCCGCGCAGCGCGTGAAATACCCGATGGTGCGCGGCCGCCTGATGGAAATGTGGCGCGAAGCGCGCAAGACCATGGACCCCGTCACGGCCTGGGACTGGATCAGCCAGGATCCCGTGCGCTCGCAGCAGTACAAGTCCATCCGCGGCCTGGGCGGCTTCGTGCGCGCCACCTGGGACGAATCGAATGAAATCATCGCCGCCGCGAATGCGCTGACGATCAAGAAATACGGCCCGGACCGCGTTGTCGGCTTTTCGCCGATTCCCGCCATGTCCATGGTCAGCTATGCTTCCGGCACGCGCTACCTGTCGCTGATCGGCGGCGTGGCCCTGAGTTTCTATGACTGGTACTGCGACTTGCCGCCAGCCAGCCCGCAAGTGTGGGGCGAACAGACGGACGTGCCGGAATCGGCCGACTGGTACAACTCGACCTATCTGATGGTGTGGGGCTCGAACGTGCCGATGACGCGCACGCCCGACGCCCACTTCTACACGGAAGTGCGCTACAAGGGCACGAAAACCGTGGCCATCTCGCCCGACTACGGCGAAATGGTGAAGTTCGGCGACATCTGGCTGGCGCCGAAGCAGGGCACGGATGCCGCGCTGGCGCTGGCCATGGGCCACGTCATCCTCAAGGAATTCCATTCGGAAGGGCAGAGCGCCTACTTCCGCGACTATGCGCGCCAGTACACGGACTTCCCCATGCTGGTGCTGCTCAAGGAGCATAACGGCACCCTGGTGCCCGACTACTTCCTGCGCGCTTCGCACCTGGACAACAACCTCGACGAAAGCAACAATCCGGAATGGAAAACCCTCGTCATCGATGAAACCACGGGCGCCATCACGGCGCCGGCAGGCTCCATCGGCTTCCGCTGGGGCGAATCGGGCAAGTGGAACCTGGAGCAAAAAGCGGGCGGCAGCGGCGAACCTATCGTGCCGATGCTCTCCATGATCAACGACAGCGACGCCGTCACGGAAGTGGGTTTCGCCTACTTCGGCGGCAAGGATGCGTCCGACATGTTGCTGCGCAAGGTACCGGTGAAAACCATCCGCCTGGCCGACGGCACGACGGGCCTGGTTACCACCGTGTTCGACCTGACGCTGGCCAACTACGGCATCGATCGTGGCCTCGGCGGCGAAAACGTGGCGGAAAGCTATGACGACGACGTGCCGTACACCCCCGCATGGCAGGAGAAGCACACGGGCGTGAAACGTGCCGACGTCATCACCGTGGCGCGCCAGTTCGCGGAAAACGCGGACCAGACGCGCGGCAAGAGCATGGTCATCGTGGGCGCCGGCCTGAATCACTGGTACCACATGGACATGACGTACCGCGGCATCATCAACATGCTGATGATGTGCGGCTGTATCGGCCAGTCGGGCGGCGGCTGGGCCCATTACGTGGGCCAGGAAAAACTGCGTCCGCAAACGGGCTGGACGCCTTTGGCTTTCGCCCAGGACTGGGTGCGTCCGATGCGCCAGATGAACGGCACCTCGTTCTTCTATGCCCACACGAGCCAGTGGCGCCATGAAAAGCTGGAAACGGGCGACATCGCCTCGCCATCGGCGGCCGGCGGCACGGGCGACCTGACCCTGCTCGACTACAACGCCAAGGCGGAACGCATGGGCTGGCTGCCATCGGCGCCGCAGCTGCAGACCAATCCGCTGGAAGTGGCCAAGGCCGCCAAGGCGGCGGGGCAGGCGCCGGCCGCATATGCGCTCGACCAGATCAAGGCGGGCCAGCTGCAGTTCTCGTGCGACGACCCGGACAACCCGGCCAACTTCCCGCGCAATATGTTCGTCTGGCGCTCGAATATCCTGGGCAGCTCGGGCAAGGGCCACGAGTACTTCCTGAAATACCTGCTCGGCACGCAGAACGGCTTGCTCAGCGACGAAGACGACTGCATCACGCCGAAGCAGGTGAAAGTGCGCCCTGCCGCCGAAGGCAAGCTCGATCTGCTGGTGGTGCTGGACTTCCGCATGTCGACCACCTGCCTGTACGGCGACGTGGTGCTGCCGACGGCCACCTGGTACGAAAAGGATGATCTGAATACGTCGGACATGCATCCGTTCATCCACCCGCTGTCGGAAGCCGTGCAGCCCTTGTGGCAATCGAAGTCGGACTGGGAAATCTACAAGGGCATCGCCGAGAAATTCTCGGAAATCGGCGGCGAGCTGCTGGGCACCCAGCAAGACATCATCCTCACGCCGCTGATGCACGACACCCCGGGCGAACTGGGCCAGCCTTTCGATCCCAAGGATTGGCGCGCCGGCGAATGCGACGCCATTCCCGGCAAGACCATGCCGAACATGACGGTGGTCGAGCGCAATTACCGCGACGTGTACAAGAAGTTCACCTCGATCGGCCCGCTGCTGGAAACCATCGGCAACGGCGGCAAGGGCATTTCCTGGAAAACGGGCCATGAAGTCGAGGTACTGCGCGGCGTCAACCGCACGGTGCTCGAAGAAGGCGTCTCCAAGGGCCAGCCGCGCCTCGATACGGCCATCGACGCGGCCGAGATGATTTTGTCGCTGGCGCCGGAAACGAATGGCCACGTGGCCGTCAAGGCCTGGGCCGCGCTGTCGGCCATCACGGGACGCGAGCATACGCACCTGGCGCTGCCGCGCGAGCATGACAGCATCCGCTTCCGCGACGTTCAGGCGCAGCCGCGCAAGATCATTTCCTCGCCCACCTGGTCGGGCCTGGAAAGCGAGGAAGTCAGCTACACGGCCGGCTATACCAACGTGCATGAACTGATCCCTTGGCGCACCCTGACGGGCCGCCAGCAGTTCTACCAGGATCACCTGTGGATGCGCGATTTCGGCGAGGGACTGTGCGTGTACAAGCCGGCCATCAACACGAAGACGACGGAAGCGCTGCTGGGCACCAAGCCGAACGGCAACAAGGAACTGGCGCTGAACTTTTTGACGCCGCACCAGAAGTGGGGCATCCACTCCACGTATTCGGACAACCTGCGCATGCTGACTCTGTCGCGCGGCGGACCGCACGTGTGGCTGTCGGAGACCGACGCGAAAACGGCCGGCATCGTCGACAACGACTGGATCGAAGTGTTCAACGTGAACGGCAGCCTGACGGCGCGCGCCATCGTCAGCCAGCGCATCCCGGCCGGCATGACGATGATGTATCACGCCCAGGAAAAGATCATCAACGTGCCTGGCGCGGAGATGACGGGCAAGCGGGGCGGCATCCATAACTCGGTGACGCGGGCCGTGCCCAAGCCGACGCACATGATCGGCGGCTACGCCCAGCTGGCGTACGGCTTCAATTACTACGGCACGGTGGGCTCCAACCGCGATGAATTCGTATTGGTGCGCAAGATGAACAAGGTCGACTGGCTCGAAGGCCCGTTGCAGGAAGAAGGAGCATAGTATGAAAATCAGAGCGCAAATCGGCATGGTGCTGAACCTGGACAAGTGCATCGGCTGCCACACCTGTTCCGTCACCTGCAAGAACGTATGGACCAGCCGCGACGGCGTCGAGTACGCATGGTTCAACAACGTGGAAACCAAGCCGGGCATCGGCTATCCGAAGCAGTGGGAAAACCAGGACAAGTGGAATGGCGGCTGGCGCCGCACGGACGCGGGCAAGATCGAGCCGCGTCAGGGCAGCCGTCTGAAAATCCTGGCCAACATCTTCGCCAACCCGAACCTGCCGGCCATCGACGAGTATTACGAGCCGTTCACCTACGACTACGAACACCTGCAAAGCGCGCCGCTGTCGCAGACGCCGCCGACGGCCCGTCCGATCTCCGTGCTGACGGGGAAAAAGATGGAGAAAATCGAGTGGGGCCCGAACTGGGAAGATGACCTGGGCGGCGAATTCGCCCAGCGCAGCAAAGATAAACTGTTCGACAACATGCAGAAGGAGATGTACGGCACGTTCGAAAACACCTTCATGATGTACTTGCCGCGCCTGTGCGAGCATTGCCTGAACCCGACGTGCGTGGCGTCTTGCCCGTCCGGCTCCGTGTACAAGCGCGAAGACGACGGCATCGTGCTGATCGACCAGGACAAGTGCCGCGGCTGGCGCATGTGCATCTCCGGTTGCCCGTACAAGAAGATTTACTACAATTGGTCGTCCGGCAAGGCGGAGAAGTGCACCTTCTGCTTCCCGCGCATCGAAGCGGGCCAGCCTACCGTGTGCTCGGAAACGTGCGTAGGCCGCATCCGCTACCTGGGCGTGCTGCTGTACGACGCCGACAAGATCGAGGCTGCCGCCTCCGTGCCGCAAGAGCAGGACCTGTACCAGGCGCAGCTCGATCTGTTCCTCGACCCGCACGACCCGGCCATCATCGCCGAGGCGCGCCGCCAGGGCATCCCGGACCTTTGGCTGGAAGCGGCCGTCAAGTCGCCCGTCTACAAGATGGCCGTCGAGTGGAAAGTGGCGTTCCCGCTGCATCCCGAGTACCGCACCTTGCCGATGGTGTGGTACGTGCCGCCCCTGTCGCCGATCCAGGCGGCCGCCGAATCGGGCAAGCTGGGCGTGAACGGCATGCTGCCGGACACGCAAAGCCTGCGCATACCCGTGCAGTACCTGGCCAATCTGCTGACGGCCGGCGACCAGCCGCCCATCGTCACGGCACTGGACCGCATGCTGGCCATGCGTGCCTACATGCGCAGCAAGACCGTCGAGAAGGTGGAGAACCTCACGGTTCTGAAACAGGTGGGCTTGACCAAGGCGCAGGTGGAGGACATGTACCACATCATGGCCATCGCCAATTACGAAGACCGCTTCGTCATCCCCAGCAGCCACAAGGAAATGGCCGAGGACAGTTTCAACGAGAAGGGTTCGTGCGGCTTCAGCTTCGGCAATGGCTGCTCGGACGGCACCAGCGAGCCGACCTTGTTCGGCAAGAAAAAGCACGGTTCGGCCATCTTCATGCAGATGCCGAAGTCGCGCAAAACGGCGCCAGGCGCCTAAGGAGCTCATATGGAACACGCTATGCATCACTACCAAGTCCTGTCTCGCCTGCTGCTGTATCCCGAGCCAGAGCTGATCGCGCACCTGCCGCAGCTCGGCGCCGCGCTGGCGGCCGTGCCGGAGCAGCACGCGCTGCTGCGGCCCTTGCTGGCGCACCTGGAAAGCAGCAGCCTGATCGACCTGCAGCAGCAGTACGTGGCCACCTTCGACCGCAATCCGTCGCACTCGCTGCACCTGTTCGAGCATATCCACGGCGAATCGCGCGACCGGGGCCAGGCCATGGTCGACCTGATGGAGGAATACAAGCGCCACGGCCTGCAAATGGTGGGCGACGACTTGCCCGACTTCGTGCCCCTGTTCCTGGAGTTTCTGGCACAGCTCGACGAGGAAGTCTCGGCACCGCTGCTGGGCGATGCCGTCCACGTGCTGGCGCACATCGGCCGCAAGCTGACGGCCAACGGCAGCCCGTACGCGCCCGTCTTCACGCTGCTCGAACGCCTGAGCCCCGTGGCGGCAGAAATGCTGGCCGAACCGCCGGTGCGCGACATGGACGAAGCGCTGGAAACCTTCGGTCCCGGTGCGGACGGCGTCGAGCCGTTGCTGCGCCAAGCGCCGGGCGGCGTCCATCCCGTGCATTTTCACCCGCAGCCGCGGCGCGCCGCTTGAATCGCGTCCGCATGAGGAGAGTACATCATGAGTAATTACTTGCATCAATTTGTGTATGGCATTTATCCATACATCGCGCTGGCCATCTTTTTCCTGGGTAGCCTGATCCGTTTCGACCGCGAGCAATATACGTGGAAGTCCGATTCCAGCCAGCTGCTGCACCGCGGCAGCCTGCGCCTCGGCAATATCCTGTTCCACATCGGCATCATCGGCCTGCTGTTCGGCCATGCGGCCGGCTTGCTGACCCCCGTCTGGGTATGGGATACCCTGGGCGTGTCGCATAGCCTGAAGCAGGGCGTGGCCATGGCGGCCGGCGGCGTGATGGGCGGCCTGTGCCTGGTCGGCATCCTGATCCTGCTGGCGCGCCGCTTCGGCAATGAACGGCTGCGCGCCGTCACCACGGCCGGCGACAAGCTGGTGATGGTGTGGATCTTGCTGACCTTGCTGCTGGGCCTGTCGTCGATCTTCGTCTCGGCTTCGCACATGGATGGCCACATGATGGTCTTGCTGATGAACTGGGCGCAGCACATCGTGACCTTCCGCGGCGACGCCGCCAGCTTCATCGTCGATGCGCCGCTGGTGTTCAAGCTGCACCTGTTCATGGGCATGTCGCTGTTCGTCATCTTCCCGTTCACCCGCCTGGTGCACGTGTGGAGCGGCTTCGGCGCCATTGGATATCTGGGCCGCGCCTATCAACTGGTGCGCCGCCGCTAAGAAAGGAGCTACATCATGGGAATCTCCGTCAATGGCATCGATATCGACGATGCCGACATCGCGCAGGAGCTGCCGCATCACGACGGCGCCGGCAATCCGCTGAAACAGGCCGTGCATGAACTGGTGCTGCGCCGGCTCCTGCTCGACGAGGCCGAACGCCTCGGCGTTCAGGGCGGCAGTACTGACGACCGCATCGAAGCGCTGTTTGCGCAGGAAGTGCGCGTGCCGCCCGCCGACGATGCGGCTTGCCGCACCTTTTATGCGCAGCGCCCGCAGCTGTTCAGCAGCGGGGCGCTGGTCGAGGCGCGCCACATCCTGTTCCAGGTGACGCCCGAGGCGCCGCTGGAGCTGCTGTGCACGACGGCGCAAGCCGTGCTCGATGCCCTGAAACTGACGCCCGAGCGCTTCGGCGAACTGGCGGCGCAGTATTCGAACTGCCCGTCCGGCGCCCTGGGGGGCAACCTGGGCCAGCTGTCGCCGGGCCAGAGCGTGCCGGAATTCGACGCGCTGCTGTTCCGCCTGGAAGAGGGCGCGCTGGCCGGCCATTTGCTGGAAACGCGCTTCGGGTACCACATCGTGCAAGTGCTGCGCCGCGTCGAAGGCCAGGCCATCGCCTATGAGGCGGTGCAGGCGCAGATCGCCGACCGCCTGTCGCGCGCCGCGTGGCAGCGCGCCGTGCACCAGTACCTGCACTTGCTGGTGGGGCGCGCCGAGATCGCCGGCGTCGAGCTGGAAGGCACAGCCAGTCCGCTGGTTCAGTAGGCTGAAAGGCGTAGTCCGAAAGGCGTAGGCCGCTAGGCCTTCTGGGGCACAGCCAGATCGTGCCCCAGCCTTTACAATCAAGAAAGAAACAGGAGTAGCGTCATGGGTAGCGTCAAGTTGCAGGACCGTTTTGGCCGTTCGATCGATTATGTGCGGCTGTCCGTTACCGACCGTTGCGATTTGCGCTGCAGTTACTGCATGCCCAAGGGCTTTCGCGGCTTCGAGGAACCGAAGGACTGGCTGACGTTCGACGAGATCGAGCGCCTGCTGGGCATCTTCGTTCGCCTCGGCACGCGCCGCGTGCGCCTGACGGGCGGCGAGCCCCTGTTGCGGCGCAACCTGCCGCAACTGGCGCAGCGGCTGACGGCGCTGCCTGGCCTGCAGGACCTGTCGCTGTCGACGAATGCCACCCAACTGGGCAAGCATGCCGTGGCCTTGCGCGCGGCGGGCGTGGACCGCATCAACGTCAGCCTGGATTCGCTGGACCGCGCCTGCATGCAGCAGATCACGGGGCGCGACAGCCTGCAACCGATTCTGGATGGCCTGATGGCGGGCAAGGCGGCCGGTTTCGACCCGATCAAGATAAATATGGTGGCCATGCGCGGCGTCAATGACGGCCAGATCGAGGCCATGGCGGCGTTCTGCATCGAGCAGCAGTTCATCCTGCGCCTGATCGAAGCCATGCCCATGGGCAGCACGGGCCGCAATGCCTGCTACATGCCCCTTGGTCCCGTGCGCGAGCGCCTGGCGGCCCGCTTTGGCCTGGTGCCGCAGGCGATGGAGCTCGGTGGCGGGCCGGCGCGCTACATGGCGACAGCCGACGGGCGCTCGAGCATCGGCTTCATCACGCCCATGTCGCAGCATTTTTGCGCCACCTGCAACCGCGTGCGCCTGTCCGTCGATGGTACCCTGTACCTGTGCCTGGGCCAGGAAGAGAAATTCGCCTTCGGCCCCATGCTGCGCGGCGGGGCCACGGATGCGGAGATCGAAGCGGCGATCCGCGCCGCCATCGAACTCAAGCCGCAGCAGCATGATTTCAATACGCAGCCCGATAAAATCATCCGGTTCATGGCACAGACGGGCGGCTGAGGCAGTTTGCATTTACATTCAAGGGCGGTATGAAATTCAAGGCGATGTTTTCCTCCTGGCAGAAGCTGTCGACCAAGATCGTCGGCGCGCTGCTGCTCATGCTGGTGCTGGCCCTGAGCGCCATCGGTTGCACCCTGTTCCTGTCGTGGCAGCTGGAAGGCAGTTCGGCCGCCATCAACGAGACGGGCCGGCTGCGCATGCAGACCTACCGCCTGACCCTGCTGCTTGCCAGCGATGCCAGCGATGCCCGCGAACAGGCGCGCCAGCAGGCGATGCTGATCGACGAGACCCTGGCCAAGATCGGCCACGGCGACCCGCAGCGCCCCTTGTTCCTGCCTCCCAGCACGGCCATCAAGTCGGAATTCGAGCGCATCGGCGTTGCCTGGCGCGGCGCCCTGCGTCCGGCCGCGCTGGCCGCCGATTCCATCGCGCGCGCGCGCCAGTTCGAGCATGACGCCGATACCTTCGTGGGGCAGGTCGATCAATTGGTGCGCCTGATCGAACACGATAGCGAACAGCGCACCTTCTGGCTGCGCGCCTCGCAGCTGATCCTCGTCGGCATGGCCGTCATCGGCACGGTCAGCATGATCTACCTGATGTTCATGCTGATCATCGAACCGGTGACGCGGCTGCGCCTTGGCATGCAGCGCATGAAGGAGCGCGATTTCAGCGTGCGCCTGGCAGTGGAAAGCAATGACGAATTCGGCCAGCTGGCCAGTGGCTTCAACCAGATGGCCGACCGCCTGCAGGCGCTGTACGGCAACCTGGAAGAGGGCGTGCGCAGCAAGACGGCCACCCTCGAATACCGCAACCGCGAACTGGCGCTGCTGTACGAAAGCGCCGCCTTTTTGCAGCGCCCGCAGCCCCTGGAAGACATTTGCGGCGGCTTCATGCAGCGCATCGTCGACTATTTCGAGGCCGACGGCTCCACCGTGCGGGTGCTCGACGCCGAGCGGGGCAACCTGCACATGGTGGTGCACACGGGCCTGTCCGAGGAGCTGGTGGCGTCCGAGCATTGCCTGAAGGTGGGCGACTGCCTGTGCGGCACGGCCGTCGAGATGAAGGTGGCGAAGGTGCACGACATGCGCCGCATCGACAAGGCGCACGAGCTGCGCTGCCACCGCGAAGGCTTTGCCACCGTCTCCGTCTTCCATATCCACGCGCACGAACAGCACCTGGGCTTCTTCAACCTGCATTTCCGCCATGCGCGCGTGTTTTCCGCGCGCGAACTGGCCTTGCTGGAAACCCTGGGCCAGCTGCTGGGCATCGCGCTGGAAAACCTGCGCCTGGCCGCGCGCGAGCGCGAAATGGCCATTTCCGAAGAGCGCAACCTGGTGGCGCAAGGCCTGCACGACAGCATCGCGCAAAGCCTCAATTTCCTCAATCTGCAAGTGCAGATGCTTGACGACTCCGTGCGCAACGCCCGTTTCGACGAGGTGGCGGGCATCGTGCCGGCCCTGCATGCGGGCGTGAAGGAAAGCTACGAGGACGTGCGCGAGCTGCTGGCGAACTTCCGCAGCCGCCTGATGGAGGATGACCTGATCGGCTCCCTGCGCGCGGCGGTGGACAAATTCCGCCGCCAGACGGGCATCGAGGCCGATCTGCTGGCCGACGTCGACGGCGCGCCATTCCCCCGCGAGCAGCAATTGCAGTTATTATTCATCGTGCAGGAAGCGCTGTCGAACATCCGCAAGCACGCCCAGGCCAGCCACGTCGAGGTGCGCCTCGCCGATCACCAGGACTTTACCTTGACGATCAGCGATAATGGCGTCGGCTTCGATGCCGCCGCCGTGCTGGAAAAGGGCGACAGCCATGTCGGCATCCATATCATGCGCGAGCGCGCACAGCGCATCGACGCCACGTTTGACGTGCTTGCCTGTCCCGGCGGCGGCACGACCGTCGAACTGCACCTGTCGCGCGAACAGCGCCGCGCCGCCTAAGTAACTACCTGAAAGTACAAAAAATGGAGACTCCCGATAAACCGATCACCGTCATGCTGGTGGACGACCACGCGCTGTTCCGCAGCGGCATACGCTCGCTGCTGCAGCGGCATACGGATTTTTCCGTCGTGGGCGAGGCTGCCGATGGCGTGGAAGGCATCAAGCGCGCCATCCAGCTGCAGCCCGACGTGGTGCTGCTGGACCTGAACATGGCCGGCATGTCCGGCGTGGAAGCGCTGCAACTGATGCAGCACGACTGCCCCGACACGGCCATCGTCATGCTGACCGTGTCGGAAGACGCGGAAGACCTGGCGACGGCCCTGCGCGCGGGCGCCTGCGGTTACCTGATCAAGAATATCGATGCAGACTACCTGGTGCGCGCCATCCGCCGCGCGGCCGCCGGCGAAGTCGTCATTGCCGAAGCCATGACGGGCAAGCTGGTGGCGCAGCTGCAGGCGGGTACGCGGCGCGAAGAACCCGTGTCGGAACTCGACAAGCTCACGCCGCGCGAAAAGGAAATCATCGATTGCCTGTCGCGCGGCGAGAGCAACAAGGGCATCGCCCGCACCCTCGACCTGGCCGAAAGCACGGTCAAGATCCACGTGCAGAACGTGCTGAAAAAACTCAACCTCACCAGCCGCGTGCAGGCGGCCGTGTATGCGGTCGAGCACCGCCAGGGCAAGTAGCCCGGTAGAAGGGTCTGGCCCGCCGGGTCGGACCCAGGCCCACTGCGATCTATTTCGCTAGTTCTTTTTGCCGATAGCCGTCCTTGTGCTTTTAAAGTAGTATATTGAATATATCTTTAAAAGCGAGTCCATCATGGCCATCACCCCGATCAGCGAACCATCTCCTTCTGCCGCCGCCCCTGGCGCGGCGCCCTGGCATGCCGGCCACGCCGTCTGGCAACTGGGTTTCCGCCCGTTCTACCTGCTGGCGGCCGTGTTTGCGGCCATCAGCATTCCACTGTGGCTGGCCAGCTATTTCGGCGTGCTTGCGGGCGGCCTGCACGTGGGGCTGGGCTGGCATATGCATGAAATGGTGTTCGGCTTCGCGCTGGCCGTCATCGTTGGTTTCCTCTACACGGCGGGGCGCAACTGGACGGGCTTGCCGACGCCGCACGGCGCCCAGCTGATGGCGCTGGCGGCGTTGTGGCTGGCGGGACGCGTGGCCATGCTGTGTGGCCCCGGCCTCGTGCCAGCGCTGGTCGACTGGCTGTTCCTGCCGCTGGCATCCTGGCCCCTGTACCTAGTGCTGCGCCGCTCGGGCAATACGCGCAACCTGTTCCTCGTCGGTCTGCTGGCCTTGCTGGCGCTGGCCAATGGCCTGTTCCACGCGTCCGTGCTGGGCTGGCTGCCGCTGTCGCTGTTCCTGCCCGTGCAGGCGGCCATCTTCATCATCGTGCTGATCGAATCGGTGATCGGCGCCCGCGTGATCCCCATGTTCACCCGCAATGGCGCGCCAGGCAGTACGCCCGTGGCCAGTCCGCAGCGGGCCTTGATCGCCGTGGCCTGCATGGCGGCGGCTGCGATCGCGTGGCTGGCTGGTGCGCCGTCCTGGCTGACGGCGCTGCTGGCCTTCTGTGCCGCCGGCGTGTCGCTGGCCAACCTGCTGGCATGGCAGCCACAGCGCACCTTGCGCGTGCCGCTGCTGTGGATCCTGCACCTGTCATATGCGTGGATCGGCATCGGCTTCGCGCTGCTGGCGCTGGCCAGCCTGCACCTGCTGCCTGCCAGCGCCGCGTTTCACGCGCTGACGGTGGGGTCGATGGCGGGCCTGATCATCGGCATGATGACGCGCACGACCCTGGGTCACACGGGCCGCCCGTTGAAAGGCGGCAGGGCGGAAGCGGCGATGTATTGGCTGATCCAGCTGGGCGCGCTGGCGCGCCTGCTGGCCGCCGTCGGTCCCGTTTCGCTCTCCATGCCGCTGCTGCTGGCGGCCGGCGCGTGCTGGTCGCTGGCCTTTGGCCTGTATGCGTGCGTGTATGCGCCGTACCTGTGGCGCGCCAGGGTGGATGGGCGCGAAGGCTAGGCTGGTATCAGGAAGGGCGCCAGACCAGCAGTTTCCTGATTTCCGGCGTCCAGTAGGACAGCGATTCGCCCACGACGAATAGCAGCAGGCCCAGCATCAAGGCTTTCAGCAGCAAATCCCTGCACCAGATCATGGCGTCTCCCAAATTTTCATATTGGCAAGTTTATCATTGGCATGCCCGGCCATGTTGCGTTTCTGATACTGCCGCCTGGCCGGACGGCGGCATCCGTGCCGTAAAGGCGGCGACGGCCTCGATGGCCTGCGCCAGCGCCTGTTCCAGTGCATCGAGGGCGGCGGCCGCATCGTCGCCGGCGTGCAGCAGCTGTTCCGCATGCTGGGCCGCATGCAGGGTGGCAGGCAGGGCCAGGCTGCCGGCCACGCCTGCCAGCTTGTGCGCCAGCGCGGCGGCGTCGCTGCGGGCATTGGCCGCCAGCAGGGCGCGCATGGCGTCCACCGTGTTGCGATAAGTGCTGCCAAAGCGCGACAGGTGCTGGCGGTAGGGCGCTGCATCGAGCCACTGCGCCATCCCCTGCGCCAGGTCGATCGCGGGCGCCGCGCCGTTTGGCGGTACGGGCATCGCCATTTCGGCCATGGACGGCGGCAGGGACGGCAGCCCTTGCGCATGGCGCCGGTGCGCGCGCGCGATCAGGGCTATGGTCTGCGGCACGTCGAACGGTTTGCTGATGAAATGGTTCACGCCCGCTTCCAGCGCCGCCGCGCGCTGTGTCTGGAACGCCCCAGCCGTCAGTGCCACTACGGGCAGGTCCTGGAATTGCGGCAGCTGGCGCAGCGCGCGCGTCGCCTGCAAGCCATCCATGACGGGCATCTGCACATCCATCAGCACGATGTCGACATCGGCGGGGTGCGCCAGCAGCCAGTCCAGCGCCTGCCGGCCATCGCAGGCGAAAGAGGGCACGGCCCCCTGGTCGCACAGGATATGCTTGACCACGTCGCGGTTGATCTCGCTGTCGTCGACCACCAGCACGCGCACGCCGGCCAGCTGGCGCTCTTCCAGCGGAGCAAGGCTGGCGTCCAGGCCGGCGGCCCTGGCGCGCTGCTGGCGCGCTTCCATCGTCGCGTTGTACAGGCTGGAAGCGGTCACCGGTTCGTTGAGGATGGCATCGGCGGCATTCGCCGGGTCGGTGCACCGTCGCGCGGGTGCTGTCGCCGGCGCGCCGCTGGCTGCCAGGATGACGACGGGACAGTCCTGCGGCGGCAAGTATTCGCGCAGCGCGCGCGCCGTGGCTTCGCCATCCAGCCCCTGCATGCGCGCGGCCAGCAGCACTACGCCGGGCCGCGCATCCCCGGCGCAGGCCAGCGCATAATCGAGTGCCGCCTGGCCGCCGGACACGGCATGCACGTGCCAGCCCAGGCCGCGCGCCACGACGCCCACCGCTTCGCGCGTGCCGGCGTTGCCATCGGCCAGCAAGACGCGCAGGTCCTGCATGCCCTGCATGTCGGGCGCTGACAGGGCGCCGGCGGGCAGCAGTTGCAGCGGCACCGTGAAACTGAATGCGCTGCCCTGGCCCAATGCGCTTTTCAGGTGCAGGGCGCCGCCCATCAGGCGCACCAGCTGGCGGCAGATGGTCAGGCCCAGGCCCGTGCCGCCGAAGCGGCGCGTGGTGGAAGTATCGGCCTGGGCGAACGCGGAAAAGATCGCTTCCTGCACTTCGGGGGCGATGCCGATACCCGTGTCGCGCACGCAAAAGCGCAGCACGGCGGCGTCGCCGTCCCGGCTCTCCAGCGCACTCGTCAGCTCGACCGTGCCTTGCGCGGTGAACTTGATGGCATTGCTGGTCAGGTTGACCAGCACCTGTTCCAGCCGCAGGGCGTCGCCCAGCACGTGGTCGATGCCATCGGGCAGCGGCCCGATCCGCACCTCAACCGGCTTGTCATGCGCGGCCACGCCCATGCTGGCGGCAATCTTTTCGATCACTTCGGCCAGGTGGAACGGCGCCTGCTCGATGGTCATGTGGCCCGCCTCGATTTTCGAGACGTCCAGCACGTCGTTGATGATGCCCAGCAGCGACTGGCCGGCGGCGCGGATCTTGCGCGTCATCAGCAGTCCTTCCTCATCCTGGCTGCCCCTTTCCAGCAGCCATGCCATGCCGAGGATGGCGTTGAGCGGCGAGCGGATTTCATGGCTCATGTTGGCGAGGAATTCCGCCTTGCTGCGGTTGGCCGCCTCGGCGCCATCGCGCGCCAGCAGCATGGCCGCCTCGGCCTGCTTTTGCGCGGAAATATCCTGGGCAAAGATCAGCGTGGCCGGCCCATCCTTGAGCATCACGCGCGTGCTGGTCTTGAGGATGGGCACGGGCCGGCCCTGCTTGTCCACGCCGACGGCTTCAAACATCTGTTCGCTGGCCGAATCGGCCTCGATCAGCGCTTCGTTGCTTGCCAGCGCCACTTGCGAGGCGGGCGTGAGCATGGCGCGCCAGGGCAGGCCGCTCAGGTCATCCTCGAGCGCGTAGCCGTGCAGGTGGCGGTAGCGGGGATTGGAATACACGAAGCGCCCATGGCGCAGGATGGCGATCGCCACAGGCGCATCTTCGATCAAGGTGCGAAAGCGCGTTTCGCTGTCGGACACGGCTTGCATGGCCTGGCGCTCCCTTTCCTGCTCCACCTGCCAGGCGGCTTGCTGCCGCCGCCGCCGCTGGCTCCAGAACAGCAGGCTGGCCGCGGCCAGGGCCAGCATGGCAAAGCAGAGGGTGTAGCCCAGCGCCTGCCGCCGCAGTGGGGCGGCGATGGCCGCTTCTTCGCGGCTCAGGCCGATGATCAGGGCGCGGTCCATGTGCAGCTCAGGGGGGGCGATGGTCGCCATGGCCATGACGCGGGGGGCGGCGGAGGCACCGGTCCCGGCAATCTCGACGCCGCTCAGCACGCCCGCCTGGTAGCCGCTGTCGCGGAAGCGCCGCAGGAAGCTGCCGGGCAGGTCCACATTGCCGCCATTGGCGCTTTTGGCCGGATAGTTCAGGAATTGCCGGCCGTCGCCATGCACCACCACGGCCCAGACATCGGCCGCATACATGGCGGTGCGGAACTTGGCCGTGAAGTATTCGCGGTCGAAGGTGGCCACCACGACGCCGGCAAAGCGGCCTTGCCGGTCCTGCACCATGCGCGACGCCGTGATGACCAGGTCCCGCCTGAAGGACAGGAAAGGGGCCGAGATATACAGCATGCGCGCATCGGGCGCGTCGCGCGCCGTCTGGAAGTAGCCGCGGCGCGAAAAATCCTGGCCGGCCAGCTCCGGGATGTTGGTGGCGACCGGCTTGCCGCTGGCATCGATGACCAGCATGGTGCGCACGCCCGGCATGGCGTCGACCAGCGCGGCCAGGCGCCGTGGCAGGGCTTGCCCGGCGTCGGGTGCGGCGCCGGCGGCAAGATAATCACGGATCACGCCGTCGAGCACCTGATTCGTCGCCGCCAGGTCGACTTCGATATTTTTTGCCAGCAGCGCTGTCAGCACGCTCAGCCGTTCACGCTCGGCCGCATCGTGCCGCGCCGCCTCGGCCAGGTGCGCGTAGGCGAGGGCGGCAGCGACGATCAGCAGCCCGAGGAGCAAGAACAGCCATTCGATCAGTCGCCTGCGCAACGCCGCCGCATCTGTGTGATAGCTCATGTGGCGATGCTATACCTGATATGCACGGAGAACAACTTTTACGCATGACTACGCAGGTGATAGTGTGGCCAATTTGCCGCCAGGCGGCAGCCGCCGGCTAGCGCGCCAGCCAGCGCTCGACCATTGCGCGCAGCTGGGCGGCCGTGAAGGGCTTGGCCAGATAATCGTCCATGCCGGCCGCCACGCAGCGCTGACGGTCGTCTGCGGTGACGCCGGCCGTGAGGGCGATGACGGGCAGGCGTGGCGCGCCGCTGGCCGCTTCGCGGGCGCGCAGGACCTGGCACGCCTGGTAGCCGTCCATGACGGGCATCATGCCATCCATCAGGACCAGGTCGTACTGTTGTTCGGCCAGCGCCTGCAGGCCCAGCGCGCCGTTCTCCGCCGTGTCGATGCTGTAGCCGCAGGTGCCCAGCTGCAGGCATACCAGCTGGCGGTTCAGCGCCGTATCCTCGACCAGCAGGATGCGCGCGCCCGGCGTCGGCGCCGGTGCAGATTCGGATGCGGATGGCGGCGCGGTCTCGGGCGCCGGCGGCTTGGCGGCATTTGCCGCTTCCGCGTGCGTCTGCAGCGCCAGCGCCATGGCCGCGTCGCGCTCCTGGCGTCGCAGCAGGGACATGATCAGGGCGATGGCCGCGGCCAGCACGAGCAGGCTGACCACGGCCGCGCCGCCCATGGTGCGCAGCATGCGCCGCCAGCCCGCCAGGTAGACCTCGTCCGTCACCGTCACGTTGATGGCCAGCGGATAGTCGCGTACCAGCCGTATGCCGGCCAGGCGGTTGACCGCGCGTCCCTGGTCGGCCACGCGCGGCGAGTCCACTTGCAGCACGCCATCGGTCTTGCCCTGTTCTAGCAGGCGATAGGTGCTGCCCGTCAGGTTGCGCTTGCCCATCATGGCGGGCACGGCCGGCCAGCGGGCCAGCAGCGTGTAGTCGCTGCGGTATAGGGAAAAGGCCGTGTGTTCGCCGATGCTGGTGCTGTGGAAGAATTTGCTGAAGAAGTCGCACGACAGGCCGACCAGCACCACGCCCAGGAAGCGGCCGTCCGGCCCGCTGATGCGCCGGCTGATATAGAAGGTCCAGGCGCCATTGCCCTTGTTTTGCACGGGCGCGCTGACATGCATGCCGCCGTCCGGATGGCGCCGGTGATACTCGAAGTAGTCGCGCTCGTCGAGGCGGATGGGAGGCGCGGGAAAGGCGCGGCTGAAGGCCAGCACGCTGGCATCGCTGCCGACGATGGACACCACATCCACTTGCGGCACGCCGCCGATCTTGTGCAACAGCATCTGGTGCATGGCCGGCGTGCCGGCGGCCGCGGCCAGCGCTTGCGCATCCACGGGGGCGGCGGCTTCGATTTCGTTGCTGACGCTGTCGAGCACCAGGCTGGCCGCCGTCATGCTCTGCGCCGTGTTTTCCGCCAGCAGCAGCGACAGCTTGGACAGGTCCTGTTTCCAGTCATCGACGGCTTCGTGGTGCAGCAGCACGCCGGAGACGACGATGCTCAGCGCCAGCAGGCCCACCAGCACCAGGCCCGCGACGGCCGCCGTGGTGCGTGGCCGGTAGCGGTGCGCCAGACGCAGGAGGGCCTGGCGCGCGTTCATGCCTGCGCGCCCGTGTATTCAAGCATGCTGCGGCGTACCTCCTGCTCCACTGCGCCGACCAGCGCTGCCGTTTCAGCGAGCCAGCCCGGCGCCGCCACGCCCCGGTGGCGCACCAGGTGCTCCAGTTCCGCGAGCCGCGCCACCAGGGTACTGGCGCCCAGCAGGACCACGGTGCCGCGCAAGGTATGGCAGCTATGCACGATGGCTTGCGCCGCGCCGCCGCGCACGGCCTGCTCCACGCGCGCAAACATGGCTGGCGACGTATCGAGGTAGGTCTGCGACAGGGCGCGGAACATCTCCAGGTCGCGGCCGGTGGCCTGGAACAGCACGGCAGGATCGATGTGGCGATAGGCTGGCATGGCGGCTCCGGGACGAGAGGGGAGGCGGTCGCGGGCTAGGCGGCCAGGCTGTTGCGCCGCGCATGGCCGGCGCAGCAGGCGCGCAGATAGCCGCGCAGTTCGTCGTAATTGACGGGCTTGGCAAAGAACACCACGCCGGGCGGTACGCCGCCCCGTTCCTCCAGTTCCTCCGGCGTCAGGCTCGACAGCATGGCGATGTGCATGTCCGCCAGCAGCGGGTCGGCCAGGATGGTGCGGATCACTTCGTAGCCGTCGATGCCTTCCATGATGATGTCGGCCAGCAGGATATCGGGCTGGTCGCGGGCAATTTCCATCAGCGCCTGGTAGCCGTTCTCGCAAAAGCGCAAGCTTGCCTGCAAGCCCCATGCGCCGATCTGCTTTTCATACAGCGCGCGTTCGATGGGATTGTCTTCGATCACCAAAATCGAGGGCGGGCGGCCCGATGGGACGGGGCGGCTGGCCCGCGCCGCGCGCTGGTCCTGGCCGGGCTGGCCGGGATTGCCCTTGTAAGCCTCGACAGCCGCGAGGGGAATGCGCCGGTGGCCGCCCTTGGTCTTCCAGGCTTCGATAACGCCGGCCTCGACCAGTTGCTGCACCGATGTGACCGAGATGCCGAGGATTTCGGCGGCCTTTTGGGTAGTGCAAACGTCTGCAGTGTGCATGATGGGTTCTATGGTCGCGGATGAAGTTAAAGGGAATGATACGCAATCGCGCTCAAGAAATCAATTTTAACGAATTAGATGAATTCACTAAAAACCTTGCATGTCGCGCACCGGCTCCTGATGCACGCTCATGGCCGGCTTGCTACGCCGCTGCAGTCATCGGCCCGCGCCACGTCCGCCGTTTGCAGGGCCGTGACGGCTTGCGACAGCGCATCGAGCGCCACCAGCAGTTCCGCGTGCAGGCGGCGCAGCGCGCCGATATCGTTGGAAAAGCCCGCATGCACGGCCTGGCGCGCCAGCGCCTGCAAGGGGAGCAAGCCCATGGCGTGGCTGCCGTCGAGAATTTCCTGCGCCAGCACTCTTGCCGGGGCCGTCCGCTCGCAGCGCAGCGCATGGGCGATGCCGGCCAGGCGGTCGCGCGACTCGGCCACGAACAGTGCCAGAATCTCGCCCTGCAGGCGCCGGTCGTGGCCGAACATGGCGTCCAGGCGGGCTGCCTCGAATGGCGGCGTGTCCGGCGCCTTGGGCGCTTGCGGCGGCGGTGCGCTGTCAGCCACTTTGGCCGGCGGCGCCGCCTTGCGCGTTTGCAGCAGCGCATGCAGATCGGCCGGCGTGCCGCCCGCGCCCGGCGCGCGGCCAGCCTGGTGCCAGCGGGTGCGGCGCCAGAGCAGGGCGGCCAGCAGCAACAGCAGGCCTGCCAGCGCCAGCGCCGGACGCATCAGCGACAGGTCTTCGCAGCGAAGGAAGGGGTGAATGGCAAGGAATGCGTTCATGGCAGTGCTCCAGTGCGGTCTGTGCAAGTGATCCTGCGTGATGGCTGACCTGAAATGCTTGGCTTGGATGTTTTCATTTTACGATAAAAAATCGTTTTATTCGAGAAATTTGTTGTTTATTTAGTTTATTCATTTTTTTCATCAAAAATCATATGGTTGTGGCAGGCTGGATGCTCAGCTCGTGTATAAAAAGCCACACGGCATGCATCGGGCGTTCTGGCGTGTGGCACGCTTTGCCAATTAGTGAAAAAATGCAATTTCCTTGATCGCCATCAAATACGGTGCGCAGGCGCGTGCCGCCGACTGACTCTTGTAAAGGAGCATCATGACTGCCTCTGCCCGGCCTGGACCCTTGCTTATCATCACCGCAGTCATCTTCATCGTGCTGGGCCTGGCGCTTGCCGGCGGCGGCGCCTGGCTCGTCAGCCTCGGTGGTTCCTGGTATTACGTCGTGGCCGGTATTGGCATGCTCATCGCGGGTGCGCTCGTGTGGAAGGGACGGCGCAGCGCCCAGCTGTTTCTCGCGCTGCTGCTGTTCGCCACCCTGATCTGGTCCGTGATCGAAGTGAAATTCGACTGGTGGCAGTTGCTGCCGCGCCTCGATATCTGGTTTGCCGCCGCCGTCTGGCTGCTGCTGCCGTTCATCGACCGCCGCCTCGATCCGCCCTTGACGGCCGGGGCGAAACCGCGCGACGCGGGCAAGAGCGCGCTGGCCGCCGCCGTGGTGCTGACGGCTGCCGTAGGCGTGTTCTCGCTGTTCCAGGATTACTACACCCTGCACGGCGAAGTGCCGGCCGAGAACATGGCCGCCACGCCGCAAGGCGATTTCGCGCCCGGCGTGGCGCCCAACGACTGGGCCGCGTATGGCCGCTCCGGCTATGGCGACCGCTATGCGCCGGCCGCGCAGATCACGCCGGCCAACGCGGCGCAGCTGAAACAGGCGTGGGTGTACAACACGGGCGACTTCAAGGGGCCGAACGATCCTGGCGAGATCGCCAACGAAGTCACGCCCCTGAAAGTGAACGGCATGCTGTACCTGTGCACGCCGCACAACATCGTCATCGCGCTGGACCCGGACACGGGCAAGGAGATCTGGCGCCACGATCCGAAGATCAACCGCGACGCGTCCAGCTACCAGCACATGATCTGCCGTGGCGTGGCCTATTGGGACGTCAACGCGGGCCGCGCCAAGGGCGACCCGGCACCCGAAGCTGCCACCATGGAATGCCCGCGCCGCATCCTGGCGCCCACCATGGATGCGACCCTGATCGCCGTGAATGCCGATACGGGCGAAGCGTGCAAGAGCTTTGGCGAAAACGGCGTGATCGGCCTGTACCATGGCATGGGCATGAAGAAGCGGGGCTTTTTGATGCCCACGTCGCCGCCGGCCGTGGCGCAGAACGTGGTGGTGATGGCCGCCAGCGTCACCGACAACTTTTCCACGGAAGAGCCGTCGGGCGTGATCCGTGGCTACGATCCCGTCACCGGCAAGCTGATGTGGAACTGGGATGCCTCGAACCCGGACGACACGGCGCCGATTGCCGATGGCAAGACCTACACGAACAACTCGCCCAATTCCTGGGGCGTGTCCAGCGTCGATGAAAAGCTGGGCATGGTCTATATTCCGATGGGCAATGAAACGCCCGATACCTGGGGCGGCAACCGCAATCCCCATGGCGAGAAATACAATAGCGCCATCGTCGCGCTGGATCTGGCGACGGGCAAGGTACGCTGGGTCTACCAGACCGTGCACCACGATATCTGGGACATGGACATCGGCGGCCAGCCCACCCTGGTCGATATCGACACGCCGAAAGGGAAAGTACCGTCCGTGGTGGCCACAACCAAGCGGGGCGATATCTATGTGATCGACCGGCGCGATGGCAGCCTGGTGGTGCCGGCGCCGGAAAAACCCGTGCCGACGAAGAACCCGGCTCCCGGCGACCGCTTGTCGCCCACGCAGCCATTCTCGGCCCTCACTTTCTTGCCCGAGAAAAACATCAGCGAAACGGATATGTGGGGCACGACGCCGTTCGACCAGCTGGCTTGCCGCATCATCTTCCGCCAGCACCGCTACGAAGGCCCGTTCACGCCGCAGACGGTGGCCGAAGGCAAGATCAAGGGCGCCATCATCTCGCCGGGCCCGCTCGGCATCTTCGAGTGGGGTGGGGCGGCTGTCGATCCCGTGCGTCAATTGCTGCTGGTGAACCCCGACTACATGGGCTTCCTGGAACGCCTGGTGCCGCGCGCGCAAGCCAATGCGAAGGGCGGCACGGGTTCGGAAATGGGCTTGCAGCCGCAGACGGGCGTGCCATTCGCCGTGGAAATCAAGCCCTTTTTGTCGCCGCTGGGCTTCCCGTGCCAGGCACCGCCGTGGGGCTATATCGCCGCCGTTGACTTGCGCACCATGAAAAAAGTGTGGATGCACAAGAACGGCACCACGCGCGACAGCGCCCCAGTCCCCATCGCCTTGCCGCTGGGCGTGCCCAGCCTGGGCGGCATCAGCACCACGGGCGGCGGCGTGGCTTTCCTCAGCAGCACGCTCGACTACTACATCCGCGGCTACGACGTGCGCAACGGCAAGACTGTGTGGAAAGCCCGCCTGCCGGCCGGCGGCCAGGCGACACCGATGAGCTATGTGTCAGACAAGACGGGCAAGCAATATGTCGTGGTGATGGCCGGCGGCCACGGTTCGCTCGGCACGAAGATGGGCGATAGCCTGGTGGCGTTTGCCTTGCCGGACGAGGTGGTGAAGGAGGCGGGGAAAACGAAATAATTACGCTCGCTTCGGCGCCGCCACTGCTGGCGGCGCCGCAGCGTCATTCATTGTCGGGCTGGCGAGTTTTCAAATTTGCATGTTGCTTGTGGGAATGCCGTTTGTTAGACTCAGGAGCGGACCCATATCGCATATCTGTGACTGACTTAATGAAAACGACGACCCTCTCAGTAATAACTGCCGCATTACTTTCCCTTGGTGCTTGTTCTCCTAAAACACCCAATGCCGAACTGGATGCGGCGAATAAAAAGATCGCCGCGCTGGAAGCCGAGCTGGCGCTTGAAAAGGCGAAAAACGCTCCAGTTCCCGTAGCCGGTGCCGCAGCCTCTGCGCCAGTGGCAAGCGCCGCTGCCGTGGCCGAAACAGTTGTGACGGGAAAACAGTGGAATTATGATGTGAGTGAAGACAAGATGGATGGCGGCACGACCTATTTCGCTAACGTGTATAGCACCAATAGCGTTAATTTTGACTTCCCCTACAGCGGATTACAAAACGCCAAATTGACTTTGCGGGCAGGATACCGTCAAGGTAAAGATGTGATTTTTTCCATTAGAAAGGGGCAGATATTGTGCCCCTCCTATCAAGATTGCACGGTGCTGGTGAGATTTGATGACGAAAAGCCCGTGAATTATTCCGCAGTGGCTCCTGCGGACAATAGTTCAGATACGATTTTCTTGCGCAATTATGAGAAATTCCTGGGAAAACTGCAAAAAGCGAAAAGAGTGCGGATTGCCGTGGATATTTTTCAGGAAGGCGCACCCGTATTTGAATTTGATGTCAGCGGATTTGACCGCCAACAATATCAGCCCAAGAAATAAATTCGCTTCCTGATAAAAGGGCGTTGTCCGCAAGCTTATTGCAGACAACGCCCTTTTTTATTTCGCTGCCAATCCCAGCTTCAAGCCCACCGGCTTGCCCGGCGCGGCCTCCGTTTTTTCCGGTGCGCCAGCGCTGACCCTGGCCGCCGGCGTGCCGTCCTGCTGCAGGGCTGCCAGGATGGCCGCGCTGCGCTGAGTGCCCAGCTTGCTCAATGCGTCGGCAGGCAGGGGCTGCTTGGCTTCCAGCTGCTCGCGCAAGCCGTTGTAGAAAGCGCCCGTGTCGGCCACTTGCGGCTCTCCTTCGATCAGCTTGCCCAGGCGTTGCAAGACGGGGATCTTGGCCACCGCCGGAGCGGAGGCGCTGGCGGATGCCGCCGCTGTGGCCGCTGTGGCTGGTACGGCCGATTCCGCCGCCTTTTTCTGCTTGTCCAGCTCGGCCTTGCCGAAGCGTTCGCCGTACAGGTCGCGCAGGGCGCCCCGTATCTTGCGTTCGCCCAGGTTCAACGGTCCCGGCTCCTCGCCCGCTTCCAGCTTGATGCCGGCCTTGGCGGCGACGGCGCGGCGCACGGCCTGGGCGCGCAGGGCGGCTGCATCCGTGTCGCTGTACTGACCGGGCACGGCCAGCTTCAGCTGTTCGCGCTTGGCCAGGATCTGCGCCACCTGCTTGAGTTTTTCCCGTTCCGGCGGCAGCAGCACGGCGCTGCCCGCATCGAAGTCGATGGATTCGAGCTTGTCGGCGCTGATGCCCAGCAAATTGCCCAGCGCGCGGAACGGCGCCGTGACGATTTTCGTCAGCACATTGCCCACGGCTTTCCAGATCAGGGCGCCATAGCTGAATTGCGGGTCGTTCATGTCGCCCGACACGGGCAAACCCAGGTCGATGCGTCCGTCCGAATCCTTGAGGATGGCCAGCGCCAGTTCCAGTGGCAGTTTCAAGGCGTCCGGACTGTCGATGCGCTCGCCCAGGGTCAGCTTGTCGAGCACGATCTGGTTCGTGCCGTCGAGCTGGCGGTTGCGCACCTTGTATTGCAAGTCCAGCGAAATCTTGCCTTCAGCCACCTTGTAGCCGGCGAATTTCATCGTGTACGGCGAGGCGGACACCATATCGACATTCTTGAAGACCACGTTCAGGTCCGTATTGTCGGTGGGCGCAAACGGATTGAGTTGGCCACGCACGCGGGCCAGGCCGAATTCGTCGATGCGGCCGTCAAGTTCAATCTGGCTGCGCGCATCGCGCTTCGTCGACAGGCCCGTGACGACGCCATTGAGTTCATAGATCTTGGCGGCGAACTGGGGCCGCAAGCTGAGGTCGGCAAAGTCCAGCTTGGCGTTTTGCAGGCGCACGCGGCGCACGCGCACGGGGAAGGCGGCGTCGGCGGCCGGCGTGGTGGCGGCAGGAGCCGGGGCGGGTGCAGTGGCTGGTTCCGGTGCCTTGACCAGCAAGCGCTGCGCGTTCAGGCTGCGGTCGTTTTCGATGATCAGCTGGGCGTTCGGTTCCACCACGCGCAGTTCGGGGATATCGACAAAATCGGGCCCCACGCTGGCCGTCAGCTTGTCGGCGCGCACGCTCTTCCACGAGGCAAAGCGCTTGCCATCCGTTTCATTGAGCACGAGGCCTGCGATATCCACGCCGCCCACATAGCGTACTTTCGGCACTTTCGGCGCGCCGCCGCCCGTTGTCAGGCGGCCGCTGCCGGAGAGTGAGCCGCCCGCCAGCTTCAGTTTTACATGCTGCGCCAGCAAGGGTTGCACAGGGGCCAGGGTCAGCTGTTTCAAATTCAATTGCGCATCGACGGCGCCCGTGCCCGGCACGAACTTGCCATTGGCCGTGAGTAAGCCGCCTTCGCGCAGGCCCACGCCCAGCTCGAAAGGCAGCGCCTGCTGCATGTCGTTGCTGACGTTTTGCAGGGACAATCTGGCATCCTGCAGGTTGCCCTTGATGCCAGTGCCCGCATCGTCGAAACGGGCGCCGAACTTGCTCAGCTCCACCTTGTCTACCTTGGTGGACCACGGCGCGGAAGGGGTTTCCTTGTCTGCGTCGGCTTTGCCGGAGGCAAACACGGGCAGCTTTTGCGCAATCGCAAATTCGCCCTGGCGGTTGCGCGCCAGGTCGATCTGCGCGCCGCTGGCCGTCACGGCGCCCAGGTGCACGGCATGCGCCGCCAGGTCGATCTTGCCTTCCGTAAAGCCCAATTGGGCCAGCTTGAACGGCGTTTGCGCGCCCCGCTGCATGGCGAGGTCGGCCAGGCTGAAGCTCGCGCCGTCGATCACGGTGGCCATGCCCGCCGAACCTTGTTGCAAGCCCAGTTGCAGCTGCAGTTGCAATTGTTTCGCGCTCAGCTGCAAGGCTGGCGAGACGGTTTCATCGATGGCGGACACGTCCACATTGGCCAGCGCCAGCTGTTTTAAATCCACCTTCCATTTGCCAGGTTTGGCTGGTGCGACTGGCGCGGTGGCGGCGGGTGCGGGATTGCCCGGCAGCATCAGGTTCGCCACGTCGATCTCGCCCTTGCTGTCGCGCCGCACGGCCACCTTGCCGCCGTACAGATTGATTTTATCCACCGTGACGTTCTGGCGCGCCAGGTCCACGTTCACGCCGGCGATGCCCAAGGTGTCCAGCGATGTGAATGGCGCGCCCTTGCCATCTTGCACCAGCGCCAGGTCGCGCAAGGCGAGGCCCGCGCCTTTGACGGTCGCTTCCAGCTTGCCGTCCGCATAGGAAAAGGCGTAGGGCAGGCGCGCCGACAATTGGCCGCTCGTGACTGTGGCGCGCGTATAGGCTTTCAGATAGGCGGCAAGGCCGGGCAGGGATGCGTCGTTCAGTATCAGCTCGCCTTCGCCACGGATGGGGCTCAGCGAGGCCGTGCCGCGCCAGTGCAGCTTGCCTCCGCGCGCCGCATCGGCGCTGAGGCTGTAGCTGCCGTTGGCGTCGGGCAGGGTCGAGATATTATCGAGCGTAAAGTTGATCGGCGTAAAGTTGTCCGCATAGCCCGCCTTCTGGTCTTGCCAGTCTACTTTGCCTTGTTCCAGGGCAAAGTGGGCGATGACGAGGCGCGGCATGCCGCCGTCGCTCTTTTCCGGATGGTTGCGTTGCCAGGTGGCCAGCACTTCGGCCAGGTTGAACTTGCCGTCCGGCGTGATCGTCAGCTGCGCTTGCGGCGCCGTGATGCGGATTTCCGCCAGGCTCCAGGCGCGGCGCACGATGGATTTCCATTCCAGCTGCACGGCCAGGGCACCGATGGACAGCAGCGGCGCGCCGCTCTTGCCATCCGCGCCGGGCGCTTCCTTGAAAGCGATCTGGTCCGCTTCCAGGCGCAAGGTAAACGGGTTGAAGCGCACGTCAGCGATGCTGGCCTGGCGCGCGAGTTCTTTCTCGGCAAATTTGGGTAACTGGTTTTTGATGACGTAGGGCACCAGCCAGAAGCCGGCCGCGCTGTAGGCGGCCAGGGCGCAGCCTGTGCCGACGGCCCAGCGCTGCCAGCGTTTCCAGCGAAATGTTTTCGTCTGCACGCTTTTGTTGTCGATTGTGTTCACGAACTTACCTTTAATATTCTTGTTAGGCGGCGCAATCTGCGCGCCGTGACTGTCAGTATGCCTCTTTGCGGCCACGTCTGCAAAATCCAAACGTGTTCAAGTGATAACAGGTGCTCCGGTGATCTTGTTTCTTCTGTAAAACTCACACAAACTCACCTTTTATTGATAATGATTCCCATTACCGGTATCATGGCCACTAACCGTAAGTTTCCATTTGCACATATTTTCTCATTGAAAGCCCGATGTCATGCCTGTCGCTTTTCCACGCACCCGTTTACTTCCAGTCGCCGCAGCTCTGTCGCTGGCCTTCGCTTCCCACGCCGCGTTGGCGGCCAATGGGGCCAGCGGCCAGGACGACCTGACGGCTGGCGATGAGAAAGTCATGCAAGCGGTGCAGGTGACGGGCGCCCGCGCGCAGGGCCTGGTGCCGCTCACCACGGAGGCGGGCAGCTTTCGTGGCGCCAGCATCATGGACGTGCCGTCGACCGTCAACGTGATCACGCGCGAATTGCTGGAGCAGCAAGCCGTGTCCGGCCTGTACGACGCCGTGCGTAATACGGCGGGCGTGACGCGCCAGCAAAACGGCGGCGAGACCTGGGATCAATTGGTGATACGCGGCATCGCCGTGGAAAACCGCACGAATTACCGCCTGAACGGTTCCATGCCCATCATGAACTTCTCGCAAGTGCCCATGGAGAACAAGGAGCGGGTGGAAGTGCTGAAGGGCGCCTCGGCCCTGTATTACGGGTTTACCTCGCCAGCCGGCGTCGTCAACTTCGTCACCAAGCGGGCCGGCAGCCAGCCCGTCACGAGCATGGGCCTGAGCGTCGACGACCGCGGCAGTGCCGTGGCGCATGTCGACGTGGGCCGCCGCTTTGGCGCGCAGCAGGAATTCGGCGTGCGCGTTAACGCAGCCGGCGGCACCCTGGGTTCCTGGCTGGACCATGTCGGCAACGGCAACCGCCGTTTCCTTTCCACGGCGCTGGACTGGCGCGTGACGAACAAACTGCTGCTGAAGGCGGACCTGGAATACGAGCGCCGCAGGGTGACGGAGCAGGCGGGCGTGGCCTTGCCCACGGCCGTGAAAGGCGTGATCAGCTTGCCGCGCGCCGTCGATCCGCGCAAGCTGATCGGCCCCGACTGGTCACATTTCGAGGCGCAGACGAAAAACGCGCAATTGCGCGCCGACTATGCCATCACGGATGGCTGGGCCTTGACGGTGGAAGCGGGCCACTCGGAAACGGCGCGCGACCGCCGCCTGGCCATCTTCCGCCTGAACAACGCGGCCGCGCTGGCCACTGGCGCGGGCCGCATCACGGGCAATATCCAGCACAGCGTGACGGCGTCGGACCTGCTGCGCGCGGAACTGGCTGGCAATTTCAATACGGGTTTTATCGCCCATGAACTGACCCTGGGCGCCTCGCGCACGGACAAGTCGCAAGATCCGATTTACCAGAGCAACTATACGATTGCCTCACAAAACCTGTACAACCCCGTGCCCGTGACGAATGTCGTATTCGGCCCCAAGCCGACGGCGCCCACGACGGCTGCGCTCGACACGCGCGACACGGGCTTGTACGCGCTTGACCGCATGGTCTTCAGCCCGCAATGGCAAAGCGTCATCGGCGTGCGCCGCAGCAGTTATCAAAGCGACCAGGGCGCCAGCCACTACGACGTCAGCAAGACGACGCCGATGGCGTCAGTGATCTACAAGGCCACGCCCGAGCTGTCGTTTTACGTGTCCACGGCGCGCGGGCTGGAGGAGGGGGAGACGGGGCCGACGGGCACCGCCAACCAGGGCGTCAAGATGGCGCCCGGAGTCAGCAAACAGAAAGAGCTGGGCGCGCGCTGGCTGACCCCAAGCGGCACCTTGCTCTCCGCCGCGTTGTTCGACATCACGCGCCCCGGCTACTACACCAACGCCAGCAATGTGTTCACGTCCGATGGCGAACAGCGCTACCGTGGCCTGGAGCTGTCGACCCAGGGCAAGCTGACGCGCCAGCTGTCGTGGCAGACGTCAGCCCAGTTCCTCGACCCAAGCTTTGCGCACATCAACGCCGACTACAACGGCAAGGCACCGGAAAACGCATCGAAACGCACGGCCAGCGCCTTTTTGGCTTACGCGTTTGACGCCGTGCCGGGCCTGTCCGTCAACGGCGGCGCGTATTACTACAGCGCCCGTCCCGTCAACGACCTGAACCAGGCTTTCCTCGGCGGCGTGAGCCTGTTCAGCGCGGGCGCCCGCTATGCGAGCCGCGTGATGGACAAGGGCGTCGTGTGGCAGCTCAACGTGGAAAATGCGGCCGACAAGCGCTACTGGGCCGGCGCCGGCACGCGCCTGGCGTCCGGCGCGCCGCGCGCCATCAAGCTGTCGATGAAGGTGGATTGGTAGGGAAGGCTTGACCTGGACCCTGTGCGCAGGGTGCTTGCCCTGATACAATGTTGCCATGTTCATCAGCAAAGGCAAGGCAAGCATCGTCCTGTGGATCGCGTGTATCGCCATCTTCCTGGCCACGCTCGCCCCTACGGTGTCGCGCGCGCTGACGGTCGCCAGCGGCCTGGCCGTGCCCAGCCTGGAAATCTGCTCGGTGGCGGGCGGCATGAACATGCTGCCCGCGGCATTCTCCACGGACGCGCCCGATACCTCCAAGGGCGGCATGCGCAAGGGCGATTGCCCGTGCTGCAGCATGCATGCGGCCACCCTCGATATTCCCCCCACGACCCTCGTGCTCGCTTCCGGAGAAATCCTCACGGGCTTGCTGCCGCTGCTGTTCTACCAATCCGCCACGCCCCTGTTCGCCTGGACACCCGTCCAGCCCCGCGGGCCGCCCGCCGCTTTCTGATCTGTCCCTTTCCCTGAACTGCCTTGCGCCGCGCGTGTCGTGCGCTTGCGTCTGTTCGTTTTACCTATACAGAATCTGAAAGCAGCACCATGAAACATTTACCGTTATTGATTTCCCTCGCCATCGCCATGCCCGCCGTGGCGCAAACCCGCACTGAAGAGGTCTTGCCCGAGATGAAAGTCATCGTCGCGGGCGTCAAGGAAGGCTACCGTCCTGCCGCCGACACGGCGCTGATGCTCAGCAGTACACCCGGTTACAGCGTGGCGGCCGGCGGGGGCGTGTCCGGCTTGCCAGTCGTCAATGGTTTCGCCGATGATCGCATCAAGATTCGCATCGACGGCATGGAACTGACGTCGGCCTGCGCCAACCATATGAATGCGCCGCTGTCCTATATCGACCCGCAGCAGGTGCAGCGCATCAAGCTGATTGCCGGCGTGACGCCCGTCAGCGCGGGCGGCGACAGCATCGGCGGCACCATCGAGGTGCAGTCAAACGCCCCCGTGTTCGCCCAGCCCGGCGCAGGGCTGCTCACGCAAGGCAGCTTTGCCGTGTCCGGCCGCAGCGTCAACAACAGCGTGGCGACCAGCGTGAATGCCTCGGCAGCCAATGATATGCTCAGCATCGGCTACAGCGGCGCCTACACGCGCGGCCACAGTTATGAAGATGGGCATGGCAACACCGTGCTGGCCAGCATGGTTGAAAGCATCAACCAGTCCATCGTGCTGGCGGCGAAACGCGATGGCCAGCAGCTGACCCTGCGCGCCGGCGTGCAGCACATCCCGTACCAGGGTTTTCCCAACCAGTACATGGACATGACGGATAACCACGGCCAGTTCGCCAACCTGGCTTACCAGGGCACATTTGCCTGGGGCGTGCTGGACGCGCGCGCCTACTGGCAGCAGACGGACCACGAAATGGGCTTTTTCACGCCCGAGCGCACGGGCACGATGCCGATGATTACGCATGGACGCAACACGGGCTATGCGCTGATGGCCAGCTTGCCGACCGCTGCGGGCGAGTTGCGCCTGGGCCAGGAGTGGCACGGTTTTCGCCTCGACGACTATTGGCCAGCCGTGCCCGGTTCCATGATGATGGGGCCGCGCACCTATCTGAACATCAACGACGGCAAACGCGACCGTACCGTGCTGTTTGGCGAGCTGGAGACGCGCCATGGCCAGGATGCGCGCTGGACGAGCGTGCTGGGCTTGCGCGGCGAATCCGTGCGCATGGATACGGGCGACGTGCAATCGTACGGCACCAACATGATGAACATGCCGGACGTGATGGCAGCCAGGGCGTTCAATGCGCGCAGCCGCAGCCAGCGCGACACGAATATCGATGCCTCCGCCCAGGCCACCTTCACGCCCGATGCGGCCAGCAGCTATGAATTCGCACTGGCGCGCAAGGTGCGCTCACCCAACCTGTACGAGCGCTACTCGTGGGGCCGCGGCTCGATGGCGATGACCATGACCAACTGGTTTGGCGATGGCAATGGCTATGTGGGCAGTATCGACCTCAAGCCCGAGACGGCTTACACGGCGGCGTTCACGGCCGACTGGCATGGCGGCGGCGAGGAGGGCTGGTTCGTGCGCGTCAACCCGTACTACAGCAAGGTCGACAATTACATCGACGTCGACGTGCTGGCATCTTTCCACCCGTACATGAAAATGGGCGCGAACGGTAATTTGCTGCGCTTTGCCAACCACGACGCCAAACTGTACGGCGCCAATGTGGCATGGCAGCTGCCGCTGGCCAGCAGCACGCGCTGGGGCAGTTTCATGGCCAGCGGCAACGCCGCATATACGCGGGGCAAGCGCAGCGATGGCGGCGACCTGTATCGGATGATGCCGTTCAACGCCTTGCTGGCCGTCGAGCACAAGCTGGGCGCCTGGAGCAACCGCATCGAGACGAAGATCGTGGCGCGCAAGGAGAAGGTCGACGCGCGCCGCTTCGAACCCGAAACGGGCGGTTATGCGCTCGTCAACCTGCGCAGCAGCGTGGCGCTGGGCAAGATGGCCAGCCTGAGCGCGGGCGTGAGCAACCTGTTCAACCGCGCGTATGCAGACCCGCTGGGCGGCGTGTACCTGTCGGGCTTGAAAACGAACGGTGGGGCGCTGCAAGCCTTGCCGGCCGAGGGCAGGTCGATTGATCTGGGGCTGCAGCTGAAGTTCTAAGGCTGGCAATCCGCGGGCGCCTTCCAGTTGCCGCTGCGGCAGGTGGAAGGCGCCTGCCGAATGCACCGCATCGGCGCTGGCCGGGTGCTTGTGAGAATGTATGGATGTTTCTTCTTGGTAATTTGTTATGCTGCATGGTCTCCTGTTTTCGGCGTTTGCCGCACAGGCGTGCGATGGCGAGGCTTGCGGGTGTGATATGAAGTGGGCGCCGTGCCGCTAAAACCGTAAGGAGAGTGGTTTTTCTCCTAGCCATCATCGTCCTGCTACACCCGTTCGTGCCATCGGAAACCTGTGAAATATCAAAAAATACTCGGCGAAGATGCCGCCGCCATCGTGCTGTCCCTCACTGTTGTCGCGTATGTGGCATCCCTGTTTTTAACGGCAATCGTGGATTCCCACGAAGTCTTGCTGGGTGGGGGCGTGTTATTGCTCGGCTGGCTAGGGCCGTTGGCCGGCAGTTTTGCCTGGTTTGCCAATCCGCTGCTTATTTTTGCCATGTACTTCTCGAATGAGAAGCCCAGTGCCGCGATGCTGGCCGCCTTTTTGGGCTTTGCGCTGGCACTGACTACCTTTGGCATTAAAATAATTCCCAGTGATAATGCTTCCTACACGGTGCTGGGATTCGGCGCCGGATGCTATCTTTGGCTGGCCTGTTTTCCAGCCGTGTTCATCGCCTCGTTCTTAAACAGCAAAAAATCCAGGGCGCTTGCTCCTGGCGAATAGCCTTGTTTTTTCTGTTGCGGCATGACAGGTGATCTCCCGTCACCCATTGCCTGATCAACCATCCTTTGCCAGCGGCGCCCGGATGCGGTCTAATCATGGCTTGTTCCTTCACGAGGTTGCCATGCTGCCCACTTCCGCCATCGCCGCGCTGCGCGAAAAATTTCCCCTGATTACAGAACTGATGGCCTTGCAGCCCTTGAGCTGGTTCAATCCCGCCATCGCGCCGGCGGCCGAGGCCTTGAGCGACGTGGGCTTGACGGCGGACGATGTGGCGGCCGCCAGCGCGCGCCTGGCGCGTTTTGCGCCCTATCTGGCCAAGGCTTTCCCGGAAACGCAGGCCAGCGGCGGCATCATCGAGTCGCCCGTCGTGCCGCTGCCAGCCATGCAGGCGGTGCTTGGCATGCCTGGCGGTCGGCTGTGGCTCAAGCAGGATAGCCATTTGCCCATTTCCGGCTCCATCAAGGCCCGTGGCGGCATCTATGAAGTGCTGAAACATGCGGAAATGCTGGCGCTGGACGCGGGTTTGCTGAAGGAGGGCGACGATTACAGCCTGCTGGCCAGCGACGCCGTGCGGGCCTTCTTTGGCCAGTATGCGATCGCCGTCGGTTCCACGGGCAATCTGGGCTTGTCGATTGGCATCATGAGCGCGCGCCTGGGCTTTCGCGCCACCGTGCACATGTCCGCCGATGCGCGCCAGTGGAAGAAGGACAAATTGCGCAGCCACGGCGTCACTGTCGTCGAGTACGCGACTGACTACAGCGTGGCCGTGGAAGCGGGCCGCAGGCAGGCGGAGAATGATGCGGCTTGCCACTTTGTTGACGATGAAAACTCGCACGATCTGTTTCTCGGCTACGCGGTGGCGGGCCAGCGCCTGAAGGCCCAATTCGCCGCAAGCGGCGTCACGGTCGATGCCGCGCACCCGCTGTTCGTGTACTTGCCGTGCGGTGTGGGCGGCGGCCCCGGCGGCGTGGCATTCGGCTTGAAGCTGGCCTTTGGCGACCATGTCCACTGCGTGTTTGTCGAGCCGACCCATTCGCCATGCATGCTGCTGGGCGTGCACACGGGCTTGCACGATCGGATCAGCGTGCAGGAGATCGGCATCGACAACCTCACGGCCGCCGATGGCCTGGCCGTGGGACGCCCGTCGGGCTTCGTCGGACGGGCCATGCAGCGGCTGATCGATGGCTACGCCACCGTCACGGATGAAGAACTGTACCGCTTGCTGGCGACGCTGGAGCAAACGGAGCAGCTGCGCCTGGAACCGTCGGCCGTGGCCGGTTTCGCGGGTATCCCTCCCGTGCTGGCTGCGCCGCAATATCAGCAGAATCTGGCGCAGGCCACGCATCTGGTGTGGGGCACGGGCGGCAGCATGGTTCCCGAGGCGGAAATGGCCGCCTACGTGGCGCGGGGCCGCGCGCTGCTGGCGGCCGGAGCCGCTTGATGCCGGCCGGCGCGGCGCTCACGGCCAGCCAGTTCGCCAACCTGCACACCTTTCTCGTGGCGGCGCGCCATGCCAGCTTCGCGCTGGCGGCACAGGAACTGGCGCTCACGCCCAGCGCCGTCAGCCACCGCATCGCGCGGCTGGAGGCGGGCCTGGGTCTGCGCTTGTTCCAGCGCCTGACGCGGCAAGTCAAGCTGACGCAGGACGGCGAGCGCATCTTTGCCGCCCTGCAGGCGGGCTGGGATGGCCTGCAGGCGGCCATTGCCGGCAGCGACACGCTGGCGGGCAGCGTCACCGTGCATGCTCGTCCCTCGGTGGCGCAATGCTGGCTGGTGCCGCGCCTGGCAGGGTTCGCTGCGCAGTATCCGGACGTGTCGATCGATTTGCGCGTGGGTAATGATAGCGTGGACTTTCGCGCCGGCCAGGTCGACCTGGCCTTGCATTATGGCGACGGCAGCTTTCCCGGCCTGGCCTCGCGCAAGCTGATGGATGAATGGCTGGCGCCCGTCTGCAGTCCCGCTTATGCGCGCGAACACGGCCTGCTGGAGACGCCACATCACTTGTCCAGCGCGACGGTGCTGCACGACACGCTGGCCTGGCCCGCCTGCGCGCCCGATGCGGAGTGGCGCCTGTGGCTGGATGGGCAGGCGCCAGACGTGAGTCTGCCCGCGCGCAGCCTGCGCTTCGACCGCGCCGACCTGTGCGCGCAGGCGGCCATCCACCACGCGGGCGTGGCCATGGGCCGGCGCCAGCTGGTACAGCCGTGGCTGGCCAGCGGCCAGCTGGTCTTGCCGTTTGGCGGGTTTGCCTTAGCCAGCCCGCAGGCGTATTACCTCGTGCACAGCGGGCGCGCCGCGCTGCCGGCACGGGTGCAGGCCTTGCTCGACTGGCTGCTGGGGCAGGCAATTTGATACACTGCGCGCCTTACCAAGCAACGCGCCAGAAAGCAGCCCCATGCAACCATCTCCCTTGACCTCCACCGCGCCAGCGGAATTACGCGCATCTGCGCTGGCCTGCCTGCTCGAACCGGACCCGGCGACCAAGGTGGCGATGGTGGCGGCCATGGCCGAAGCGCAGCTGGCGCTCGATGCGCAGGCGCCGCTGGTGCCGACCGGCCCCGTTCCGGGCCGCCCCGAGCGTCCGGAGCTGGTGCCGCCGCGCCTGGTGGGGCGGCGTTCGATGATCACGCCGGAAGGGCGCGCCATGCTCGTGCACGCGCTCGCGCACATCGAGTTCAACGCCATGAACCTGGCCCTCGACGCCCTGTGGCGCTTCCCGGACTTGCCGGCCGAGTACTACACGGACTGGCTGCGCGTGGCGAAAGAGGAAGCCACGCACTTTGCCATGCTGCAGGCGCACCTGCAGGTGCTGGGCCACACGTATGGCGATTTCCCCGGCCATGACAGCCTGTGGGAAATGGTCGACAAGACGCGCGGCGACGTGCTGGCGCGCATGGCGCTGGTGCCGCGCACCCTGGAAGCGCGGGGCCTGGACGCGATTCCGCCGCTGCGCGCCAAGCTGGCGCAGGCGGGAGACATGGCCGCCGCCGCCATCCTCGACATCATCCTGCGCGATGAAGTGGGGCACGTCGAGATCGGCAACCGCTGGTATGGCTACCTGTGCGATCAAAGGGGCCTGGAATTGCGCGCCACGTATGCCGAGCTGGCGCTGCGCTACGAAGCCCCGACCCTGCGCGGCCCGTTCAACCTGGAAGCGCGGCGCCGGGCGGGCTTTTCGGAGCTGGAACTGTCCGATTTGCCCGCCTGACGCCATCGCGGCGTGACTGACGGTCACGGGTGGGCCGTCAGGCTGATGTGCCAGTGGCTCAGGTGTCCCTTCTCGATATGGACTTTCATCGGCTTGAGCCACGCGCCCGCGCCGGGGATCTTGTCGGCCGGATCGGCGGAAAAGCGCCCGTTGACGAGCGCCAGCTTGACGAAGCTGGGGCCGATGTAGACGACGCGCGTCCTGGCCGGTAACGCCTCCTGGGCCAGCATGGCGCGGTTGGCCGCGATCCATGCCAGCAAGGCCGCCAGCTTCGGCTTTTGCGCCGGGTTGTTGACCACTTCCGCCTTTGCCGCGATGATCAGTTTCTCGATGTCGGCGCCATTGTTCTGGCCGCCCAGTGTATCCGTGTAGCCGCCCGCGCCGTCCGCATAGCGCAAGTCGATCTGCTGGCCGTCGCTGTGGCCGCTGTGGCCGAGGATAGAGCGGCCCGTGGCCGTCTGCGTCACGTGCTGGCCGCTGATGTCGTCGAAGCGGTAGGCATTGCCCGCCAGCCAGGCGATGGCCAGGCGCGTGGCCCACGAGTCGCCGCCCGCATCGCGCGCGCCATAGCGGCGCGCCGCCAGCGCCGCTTCATTATTGGCCAGATACAGGGGAATGTAGGCCGTGTCGCCCTTGAATTGCACTTGCCCCCCTTCGGCCGGGTCGGAGCTGGCGTCGGTATTGTCGATGCGGCCCTTCAGGCGCACCGTGACGACGGCTTTCTTGTCGAGCTTGGCGCCGGCAAAGACGGGCAGCACCAGGCTGGGAAATTTCACCTTGCCGGCGCTCTTGGTATTGACCTGAGACAATAAATTCACCGTGCTGAAGGCGGGATTGCCGCCACCGGCCGAAATGCCGATATTGACCTCCGTAATCGTCGCCGCCGCCGGCGTGTAGTGCAGTTCCAGCGGCAAGGTGTGGGTGGCCGTCGCTGCCCCTTGCGAGACCGATACATACGGTCCCGGCAGATTGCCCGTCAGCTTGATCGGCTGCAGCACGGGGTGGGCGGCCTTGTTGGGCGAGTTGAATTTCGCCTGAGTCACCTTCAAACCCTTGCACACGAGGCTCAGTTCCACCGTCGTCACGGTGGCCAGGGAGCTGTCGCCGATATTCGTGGCACTGACGTTGCCGCCCAGGCTCAACGCTCCGGCCTGGGTTTGCTTGCCGACATCGACGCATTCCGTCCTGACGATGCTGCCCTGCGTGTAGTGCGTCTGGTTGACGGCGCCCGTGGCGGCCAGGTTGACGCCGGGCAGTCCCGTCACGGCGTACGACCAGGTATCGTTGTACTGGCTTTGCGCCGTCGTATAGACGGGGTACTCGGCCGTGCTGACGGTGATTTTCACGCCCACGTTTTTCGTGCCTTTGGGTACCGTGTAGCTGACGGGCACGCTGATGGTCTGGTTTTGCGCGGCGGCCGTGGCCGTGAACGTTTTGCTGCCCTCGTCATCCTGCGGCGTCACGTCCGGCACGGCGCGGGGCGCGGCTGCCTCGGCGCGCGCGGGCGGACCGGCGCCATCCTGCGTGACAGTGGCGGCCGCGTAGCTTTGCGGCGCGGCGCGCTGGGCCAGGCCGGGGCCGTACGGATAGACGATGTCCACGTTGATGGTGGTGCTGTTGTCGAAGACGGCGGTGCTGACGCTGACCACGCCCGGGTGGACGAGATCGTTCAAGGTCAGCTGGTAGGTATCGGGCAGTACGCCATCGAAATGGAAGGCGCCCGTGGCGTCGACCACGGCCACCTGGCGCTGGTGGCTGTTGTAGCCGGCCAATAACATCTTCTTGCCGGCCAGCCCCGTGGCATTGCCGCCCGTGGTAGTGCGCAGCTGGCCTTGCAGCACGGTACCGGACTTGATGGCAATCAGGGCATAGCTGGCCGTGAATTCACCGTCCTGCGAAACGAAATTGAGGTTTATCTCGTAGGTGCCGTTGGGCAGGAGTATCAGCATCTGCTGCATGGCCGCGGCGCTGATGCGGAAACTGTTGCTGGCCGCATCGAAGACCCAATACTGCTTGAGGCTGACGGAAGCGCCGCCCGGCGTCGACAGCAGGCCATCGCTGTCGTCCTGCAGGGTCGTGGGGGCGGCGCCCATCAGGCGAAATTCCAGCGCGGTCGCCTGCAGCCGGTTGTTCGGCCCCAGTCCGGTGATGGCCAGCACGGGCGCCGTGGCGGGCACGTTGCCGTCGTCGTCCGGCTCCACATAGGTTTCCACGGCCGTGGGCAATTCCGTCTGGATCAGCAGGTCGAGGGTGGTGACGCTGTTGCCCTTGCTGAGGAAAAACTGCGCGTGCTGGTCCTCGCCCGTGTCGCCGGGCGTGGAAAAGCGCAGGCTGCCGTCCTGCAGCAGCACGTCCGTGACGGCGCCGCTGGCCTTGACGCTGTCGGCGCCGTCCGTGAAACCCAGCTCGGCCAGCGACAGCACGACCACCTGCGCCGGCCGCACGGGATCGAGTGCGATGCCGGCATTGGCGCTGAAAGTCCACGCCAGGCCGCTGCTCTGGAAGGCGATGTTGCGCTCGATGCGCAAGGTGATGGTGTCGTCGGGCGTGGCGGTGGCGCCCGCGTCGATGCTACCGGCCAGCACGTCGCCATCGATGATGGTGCTGCCTTCGGGCACGCTGGCCAGCACGGCTTGCACATTGCTGGCCGCGGCGCTGCTGTTGTTGCGGATATGCACGCGGTAGGTATAGTCCCAGGCTGTGCGGCTGGCGCGCTGTTCGGCCACCTTTTCCAGCTGTGTCACTTCGAAGTCCCCGGCGGCCTGGACGGCGGTTGCGGTGCCGGCCAGCATGACTTTCGGCGTCGGTGCTTGCGTGGGATCGTTCGGCCCGCCGCACGCGCACAGGCCGAGCGCCAGCAATGAGGCCAGCGCGGCGCCCGCCAATTGCCGGCGCCGCCGGCAGGCCATGGCCAGCATGCCCGCCAGCAGCAGCCAGGGCGTGGACGGCAGGGCGATGGCGGCCGGCTGCGTGATGCCCGTCTCGAGCTCGATGAAGGAAACGGGATCGAGGATGGAAAACGGCTGGGCGCCGGGGCTGCCCGCGCCCAGGTAATCGAAGGTGACGGAAAATCCCGTGGCCGTGGCGCCGGGCGCGATGCCGCCCGCCAGCGCCAGCGCGTCGAGGTAGCCGCTGGCGGGGATGGCGGGATCGGGCTGCACCAGTAGCACGTCCCAGCCGGGTGCAGTGGAGACGCTGTGCAGGTTGGCATACTGGCCCACGCTGAAGAACAAGGTGAATTCCTCGATGGGGATGGGCAGGGTGGTATTGCTGACCGTATAGTCGTAGCGCCACTGCGTGCCGCCCAGCGATGTTGCCGCGTAGCCGATGCTGGTGGCGTGCGCGGCAGACATTGCGCATAGCAGCAGCGCCAGCAGCGCCTGTTTGATAAAGCTCATGACCGTTCCCCCGTTGACTGGCGCCAAGCGTGCCCAGACAAGAGGTCAAGCAGGAAGCATTCCCGAACAATTTTTTCTGTAAAAACAAGGGCTTGGTCGAGGTGGGCCGGGGCAGGTGTCAAATCTGCCGACACGGGACGTTATGGCTGAGCCTGTCAGCGCTGTCCTACCCGTCTTGTCGAAACTGTCTGATTGTATGCCTTGCGGAAACACGCGATGATCGTGTTCATGCTGCAACAGCCAACCATTCCGACGGAGTATGCGATGCAAAAGCCAGACCAGTCCATTCACGTGAACAAGCCGTTCTTGCTGATCTGCCTGTTTACTTTTTCGACCCTGGCGGCCACTTTCGTCAATCCGGGCGAGGCGCCGGCCAGTGATGCCGCACCGGCACCCGTGGCGCGCGAAGCGGGCCATGGCTCCTTGCCCGTCTGCAGCACGGATGCCCTCAAGCTGTCGGCCCATTGCCAGCCCCAGCCCGGGCGCCAGGCTTGACGGGAACGGACCCTTGCAGGCGCTGCTGCAGCAAGGCCAGCACGGCTGCTTCTTCCGGCGCCAGCGCCTGTAGGTCGTCCTGCATTTGCTGCCGCGCCCGCGCGCGCATGCCTTCCAATAAGCTGCCATCCAGATACGATTCCAGTACGGCCGGGTGCACATAGCACTTGCGGCAGATCGTCGGCGTGTTGCCCAGCTTTTTAGCCACGGACTCGATCGCCTGCACGATGTTTTTCTTGGCTTGCGCATCGGAATCGACCTGTTCGAACGCTTGCAGGGCCAGCGCGGCCAGCAAGGTGCCGGACCAGGTGCGGAAATCCTTGGCCGTGTAATCTTCGCCCGTCACCTCGCGCAGGTAATCGTTGACGTCGCCCGAATCGATGCCGTGGCGCTCGCCCTCCGCATCCACATATTGAAACAGTTCCTGCCCCGGCAGCTCGCGCATGCGCTGCAGCACCCTGGCCAGGCGCCGGTCGCTCAGGCGGATATCGTGGCGCACGCCGCTCTTGCCCTTGAAATGGAAGGCCACGGCGCTCCCGTCGACCTGCACGTGGCGCGTGCGCAGCGTGGTCAGGCCGAACGATTTGTTTGTGCGTGCATATTCTTCGTTACCGATGCGCATCATCGTCAATTCCAGCAGGTGCACGATGGTGGCCAGCACTTTTTCACGGGGCAAGCCTGGCAACTGCATGCCGCGCGCGACGGCGGTGCGGATGGCGGGCAGGGCGCGGCCAAAGCTGAGCATGCGCTCATATTTCACTTCGTCGCGCACCTGGCGCCAGCGCGCATGGTAGCGGTACTGTTTTCGTCCGCGCGCGTCGCGTCCCGTCGCCTGCAGGTGGCCGTTGGCGTGCGGGCAGATCCACACGCCCGTCCAGGCCGGTGGAATGGCCAGTGCCTTGATGCGCGTCAAGATGGTGGCATCGCGCAGGATCGACCCGTCCGCGTCGCGGTAGCGGAACTTGCCGGGCTTGCCCAGCCGGGCGATGCCGCCCTGGTGGTCGCCCGTGTAGCGCAGGCCGGCGGCGCGGGCCGTGGTGGTGGCAGATATTTCCATGACGATAGCTTACCTTGCAGGCCGCACACCCGCCGCGCCGTTATGCTAAGGTGCGCATTCGTAACGCCGTGCGCGGCAGACAGGAGCAGCAGATGTTTGGCAGAAAAAAGAATCTGGAAGAAGACCACGCCCCCCAGGCCGACAAGCAGTATGAAAAGAAATACACGGATGACAGCTTCTGGGACAAGGTCGTCAAGTTCGCCAAGACGGCGGGACGCGAAGTCATCGAGAAAGCCCTGTGGCTGTACTACGCGGCACAGCAGCCGAATACCCCGCTGTGGGCCAAGACGGCGATCTATGGCGCGCTCGGCTATTTCATTTCGCCCATCGATGCGATTCCCGACATCACGCCCGTGGTCGGCTATGCGGATGACCTGGCCGTGCTGGCGGCGGCTGTCGCCACGGTCGCCACCTACATCACGGCCGAGGTCAAGGAACGGGCCGCCGAGAAACTGCACGGCTGGTTCGGCGTCTAGGCACCGGGAGCGGGCTGGCCCGGTTGGCCCTTGACTGCATTGCGGTAGCGGGCCCTGGCCTCGGCCCTCTTGACGGCTTCGCTGGCGATGTTCTGCGCCTTGATGCGGGCTTTTTCACTCTTGCTGCGCTGCTGCGCCACGTCCTTGTTGCCGATACGGTTAGTCATGCTGGTCTCCTCGTTGAGTGTCAAGTCTGACCAGCACAGCATACTTTCTTGCCCATGCGCCACCGTGCGTCCGCTCACACAAGCGGCATGCCTACCTCGCTGGCGCGCCGCTGCCGCCATGCGCCAGCAGGCGCAGCACGACTTCTTTCTGGAATGAGCGAAACTCCTTGTCGGCGCTGACGTTGGCGAAGGCCAGCACGGCAGTCTTGCTGGCCCGGTCGACGCAGACGACGGACGCGGCGCCCGGGTCGCCGCCGCTGTGCGTGGCCAGCGGCTTGCCGTCGACGTCGCGCAACTGCCACACCAAAGCCTGGCGCACGGATGCATCGGCAGGCACGACGGGGGCTGCTTGCGGGGCGAAAAACAATTGCAGAGTGGAATCTTGCAAGTAACGGTGGCCATCGACCCGGCCGCCATTGCTGAAGATGGCCAGGAAACGGGCAAAGTCATGCGCGGAGCTGCGCAGCAGGCCGGCCGGCCAGTCCGGATAGCCGACGGGCGGCAGCACTTGCAGGCCCGGCTCCTTGTGCGCATACGGCTGGGCGACGACGGCGCGCCGCGGCAAGCCGGCCAGGTTCCAGGCCGTGCTGTCCATGCCGAGCGGTTCGAACAGGTGCTCGTGCGCAAAGGCGTCCAGGCCATCGGGGTTCAAGCGGCCCACCAGATAGCCGAGCAGGGCGATGCCGACATTGCTGTAGCGCCATTCCGTGCCGGGCCGGGCTGCAAACGACACATCCGCGTCATACCAGGCGCCGCCGCGCGACAGATAGCCCTTGACGAAGTCGCGCAGGGGCAGTCGCGGGTCGCCCTGCACGGCAAACGCCGTCGTCTTTTCGTACACGGCATCGGAAATGCCCGAGGTGTGGCTGAGCAAATGCCGGAAGGTGATGGGCACATCGGGAAACTTCGGATGCATGAGCGGGAAGTCCAGGTGGGCCGCCACCTTGTCGTCCAGCTGGAAGGCGCCTTGTTCCAGCAGCATCATGATGGCCGTGGCCGTGACGAGCTTGCTGACGGAGGCGACATGGAACACCGTGTTGGCATCGGCTTTCTTGCTGGCCTGGATGTCGGCCCAGCCATAGCCGCGCGCGAATATGGTGCGCTCGCCGCGCACCACGGCCACGCTCATGCCCGGCGTTTCCGTGCGGGCCAGGCCATCGCGCATAAAGCCGTCAAATGCCGTTTCCCACGCCAGCCTGGCCGGATCGGTGGCGCAGCCCGTTTGCAGCAGGGCCAGTGAGACGCCCAGTCCCAGCACGCTTCTTCGTTTCATTGCTTCTCTCTTTTGCCATTTTGAATGATCTTAACAATATTTCTGCCAGCCATAGGGGCAATTGACAAAACATTGCTGCACAGCAATGGTAATGGGGGGGGCGGCGCCTATTTGCGCCAGTAGCGCTCCAGCAGGGGTTTGACCGTCAGGCCGTGCGCGACGATGGACAGGATGACGACGACCAGGGTGATGTCGGCCAGTTCGCGCGCCAGGCCGCGCGGCAAGCCATGCGCGATGGCATAGCTGAGGTAGTACAGCGAACCGATGCCGCGCACGCCGAACCACGCGGCCAGCCCGCGCAGGCGCATGCCGGTGCCCGAAGCCAGCAAGCCCAGCATCACGCTGGCCGGGCGTGCCACCAGCAGCAGGAACAGCGCTACGCTCCACGCTTGCCAGTTCCAGGCGGCGGCCGTGACGGCGCCGCCCAGCAACAGCACCAGGGTCAGTTCGGACAGGCGTTCCAGGTGTTCCTTGAAGACAAGGGATTCGCTGCTGACGGTCAGCGGCACGTCGCTGCCGTGCGGCTTGGTGGCGGACACGGCATGGGTTTCTTCCGCCTGCAGCAAGCCTTGCCGGTCTTTCGGCGCGCCGGCCAGCCGCAGTTCCGTCTGGCGCAAGGCCACGCCGGCAAAGAAGACGGCCAAAAACCCCCACGCGTGCAGCCAGGTAGTCAGGCCGTAGACGAGGGCGATCAAGCCCAGGGCCGCCAGATCGTCCAGCATCGCGTGTTTCGGTTCCTTGGCGCGCACCTGCCAGCCCAGCCAGGCCAGCAGCGCGCCGCCGGCCGCGCCCAGGGCCATGGCGCCCGCGCTGGCCCAGACCAAATCGCGCCACAGCCAGGTGGCGCCGTGCGGCCCCAGTTCATGCAGGCCCAGCAAGCCCAGGCCCAGCATGACGAAAGGAAAGCCGCTGCCATCGTTCATGCCCGCCTCGCTGGTCAGGATGAAGCGCAATTGCTCGCTGTCACCCGCATGGCGCAGCTGCACGTCGGTGGCCAGCACGGGGTCGGTGGGCGCGAGGATGGCGCCCAGCAGCACGCCGGCGCCCCATGGCAGGCCCAGCACCCAATAGGCGAACGCGGCCACCAGGGCCACGGAGACGGCCATCGACAGCCACGCCAGGCGCAGCGACGGCAGCCAGCGCGCCAGGCTGAATGGCACGGGCATCTTGACGCCGGCGGAAAACAGGGAGATGAGGACAGCGATTTCCGTCAGGGTTTCCAGCAGGGGCGCCTGCTGCACCAGGTCGAACGCAAACAGGCCGAGGAACATGGGGCCCAGCAGCAGGCCCACGCCCAGGTAAGCCATGGCCGAGGTCAAGGGCAGGCGCGCGATGCCGTCGGCGCCCAGGCCACGCGCCAGCATCAGGCAGCCGATCAGGATGAACCAGGCGGTGGTGCTCATGCGAACCATTGTAGCGGCGCGCGGGCAAGGGCAGCGCGCCGCAGGTTTTTCAAGCCTTGTGCAGCGACACGCTGTCGTTCTGCGCCTGCATGGCGTGCAGCTCGATGGGGTCGTGCGTGGAGCGCAAACGGGGCAGGCCGTGCGGGTAGTGGGCCGTAATAAATGCCAGCATCTGCTCGCGCACGATGCAGCGCAGCTCGAAGGCCAGGCCTGAATCCGCCGCGCTGATCAGAAAGCGCACGCGCACGGCGCGCTCGTTCGAATCCGTCGCCTGCACGGTGCAGACCCGGCCATCCCATTGCGTGGCGGATGCGCAGATGCGCGTCAGTTCCGCGCGCAGCGGTTCGAGCGGGATACTGAAATCGAGCCACAGGAACACCGTGCCCAGCAGGGTGGACGAGCTGTGCGTCCAGTTCTCGAACGGGTTTTCAATGAACCATTGCAGCGGCACGATCAGGCGGCGCTCGTCCCACACGCGCACGACGACATACGTGCCCTTGATTTCTTCGACCTTGCCCCATTCGCCATTGACGATCAGCACGTCATCGATGCGGATGGGTTGCGAAAATGCAATTTGCAACCCAGCAATGAAATTGCCGAGCACGGGACGGGCGGCGATACCGGCCACCAGGCCCGCCACGCCGGCTGAGGCCAGCAGGCTGGCGCCGATCTGCCGCGCGCCGGGCAAGGTCAGCAGCACGAAGGCCAGGCCCAGGATCACGACGATGGCGTGCGCGCTGCGCGTGAGCACGCGAGCCTGGGTGATCAGGCGGCGCGCGCGCAGGTTGTCAGCCACGTCGACGGGGTTGACTTCGGAAATCGTGATGGAAAGCGCCTGGATGCATTGCATGGCCAGCCAGGTCAGCGCGATGATCAGCGCCACGCTGGTGATATGCGACATGGCGACCAGCCCCGGCGTGTCGTCGGGCGCGCCGGCCAGCACCATGCGCAGGCCGAAGACGATCACGCACAGCTGGCTGGCGCGGAAGGCCACGCGCGTGGCATTGGTGGTGAATGGGCGGCCATTGGCCAGTCTTTTCAGCAGGCTGATGCCGGCCCGGTGCACGCCGATGGCGACCACGGTGACGAGCAGGGCGGAAACGAGCACGGTCAGTGCCGAGCGCAGCGGGCCTCCCATCAGCGAGTGGAACGTGCTGAGATCCATAGGCGAAAACTCCTTGAAATTGGTGGGGGGGGATGTCGGAAGCGGGTATTTTACGGGCAGATGGCGTAACGGGGGCGTGCGTTGCCGTACGGATAAGACCTGCATCAAGGTGGATACTGGAAGAAATTGCTGCGCTGCGCCACGTCACGTTGACGTTTCAATACGGAAAGCAAACGGGCGTCGCCGCAGTGGAAACATAGTCATACTTGCCATGCTTTTTGTTTTTGCAAAGGAAAACGATGATAGTACGATCACTCCGAATGTCCTTGCGCTTCATCCTGCCACTGGCTCTGGTGCTGGGATTGTTTGCTTATATTGTGGTACCCCTGCTCGACAATATCACCCTGCGCTGGTATGTGCGCGACCTCGACAGCCGGGCAGAATTGCTCGCCGGAACCCTCCGGCCCTCGCTCACCGAATACCTGCCCGCGCAAGATGCCAGCCGCATCGGCGAACTGTTCCAGGGCGCCACGCGCGACGAACGCCTGATCGCCATCGGCTTTTGCGACAACGCGGGCCACCTGGTTTACCAGTCCGCGCAATATCCCGCTTCCATCGGCTGCTGGAGCACGCCTTCCACGGGCGGCCTGTACAAATCCCTGGCGCAATTGCCGCAAGGGCAAGTCCACATCAGCGAAACGCCTGTCATGCAGGAAGCATCCCAGCTGGGCCGTTTGGTGCTGGTGCAGGACATGAGCTTTGTCGAGCGCCGCAATACGGATACCAAGCGCTTCATCTTTGCCTTCCTGGCCGTGCTGGCCGTATTGATTTCCCTGATGACCGTGTTCGTGGCCCATTTGAGTTGGCGCGGCTGGCTGTCGGCCGTGAAGGATATTTTACGGGGCGAATTGCTGCCGAAAAGTAATGGCGCAGTGGCCGCCGCCACGGCGCCCGCCGCCGCGCCCGCGCCGCCGCCGGAAATGCAGCCGCTGATCGGCGACTTGCGCGAGTTGCTGCAGGAATACCACCTGGAACGCCAGGGCGACAACGGCTGGTCGTCCGACTGGACGCCGGACAAGCTGCGCGCCTTGCTGGAAGCGGACTTGCAGGGCGACCAGGTGCTCGTCGTGTCGAACCGCGAACCGTATATCCACACGAAATCAGATGCCGGCATCACCGTGCAGCGTCCCGCCAGCGGCCTGGTGACGGCCGTGGAAGCCGTGATGCGGGCCTGTTCCGGCACGTGGATCGCGCATGGCGCCGGTTCCGCCGACCGCGAGACGGTGGATAAGCTCGACCACGTGCCCGTGCCGCCGGACAATCCCAGCTATACCTTGCGCCGCGTGTGGCTGACGGAAGAGGAAGAGCAGGGCTACTATTATGGCTTCGCCAATGAAGGCATGTGGCCGCTGTGCCATATCGCCCACGTGCGCCCCGTGTTCCGCTCGTCCGACTGGGAGCAGTACGTGAAGGTCAACCGCCGCTTCGCCGACGCCGTGATCGCCGAGGCGAAGACGGACAACCCCGTCGTGCTGGTGCAGGATTACCACTTTGCCTTGTTGCCGCGCATGGTGCGCGAAGCCTTGCCGAAAGCGACGATCATTACTTTCTGGCATATCCCCTGGCCGAACTCGGAATCGTTCGGTATTTGCCCTTGGCGCGAAGAAATCCTCGACGGCTTGCTGGGCAGCACCATCCTCGGTTTCCATACGCCATTCCACCGCAAGAATTTCCTGGAAACGGTGGACCGCTACCTGGAAACCCGCATCGAACCGGAAGCGTCGACCATTTCGTATGGCGGCGAGATGACGCAAGTCGAGGATTACCCGATTTCCATCGCCTGGCCGGAAGACGATCCGGCGCAGCCCGACGTGGCCACCTGCCGCGCGCAGATCCGCAGCGAGCTGGGCGTGGCGCCAGACCACTTGCTGGGCATCGGCGTGGACCGCCTCGATTACACGAAAGGCATCGTCGAGCGCTTCCAGGCCGTCGAGCGCATGCTGGAACAGCAGCCCGGCATGGTGGGCAATTTTACCTTTGTGCAGATCGCCGCCCCCAGCCGTGCTTCGCTCGATGAATATCAAAGCTTCGACGCCCGCGTGCGCAAGATGGTCGAGCGCATCAACCGCCGCTTCGGCAGCGGAGACTATGTGCCCATCCTGCTGAAAGCCGAACACCACGGCCAGGACGATTTGCAGCGCTATTTCCGCGCCTCGGAAGTGTGCATGGTGACAAGCTTGCATGACGGCATGAATTTGGTGGCCAAGGAATTCATCGCCGCGCGCGACGACGAGCTGGGCGTGCTGGTGCTGTCGCAATTTACGGGCGCCGCGCGCGAGTTGCATGAAGCGCTGATCATCAACCCGTATCACATCGAGCAGGGCGCCGATGCCCTGTACCGCGCCCTCGTGATGCCGCCCGTGGAGCAGCGCGAGCGGATGAAGAGCATGCGGGCCCGTGTGAAACATTTCAATGTCTACCGCTGGGCCGGGCGCATGCTGCTGGACGCGGCCCGCTTGCGCCAGCGCGACAAGGTCATGACCAAGATCGACGCCCACAGCCGCATCAAGCGGCGCAAGGGAATCTGATGGACGATACCCCTGACGATAGCGCAGCCTTGCTGCAACTGCTGGGTACGCCTGGCACAGCCGTCTTCCTCGACTTCGACGGCACCCTGGTCGACCTGGCGTCCACGCCCGATGGCGTGCGCCTGGAAGCGGGCGTGGTTGAAGCGCTGGCGCTGCTGGCCGAGCGCCACGGCGGCGCGCTGGCCCTCATTTCCGGGCGTCCCATAGTCCAGCTCGATGCCATGCTGGCGCCCTTGACCCTGCCGGTTGCCGGCGTGCATGGCGTGGAGCGGCGCGGCGCCGATGGCGTGCTGCATGTGGCGGCCACGCCCGATGTCTCGCCCGTGCTGGCGCGTGCGCAGGCGTTGGCGGCGAGATACCCCGGTTTGCTGGTGGAGCAAAAGCGCGGTGCCGTGGCCCTGCATTACCGGCTGGCGCCCGAACTCGAACAATTGTGCCTGCAGGAAATGACCTCAGCCGTGCAAGCGTGCCCGGGGGTATTGCTGTTGCATGGCAAAATGGTCCTGGAAGCCAAGCCGGCCGGCACCGACAAGGGCGGCGCCATCGCCGCCTTCATGCAGGAAACCCCGTTCGCCGGCCGCCGGCCCGTGTTTGCGGGCGACGACACCACCGACGAGGCAGGCTTTGCCTATGTTCAACTAGCAGGCGGGCAGGGCGTGAAAGTGGGCAAGGGCCCCAGCGCCGCCACCCTGCGCCTGGCCAGCCCGGGCGCCTTGCGCGCCGCGCTGCTGGCCGCGTCCGTATCCCCTTTCAAGGAGTAGCCGATGACCATATCCACTGAACAAGCTGATGACACCCCCGGCGGTGCGTCCGCGCCAGCATCCCTCAACTGCGGCGTGGTGGGCAATTGCGCCTTCAGCGCGCTGATCGACCAGGCGGGGCAGGTCGTCTGGTCCTGCCTGCCCCGTTTCGATGGCGATCCCGTCTTCAACGGCTTGCTGGACGCCACGGAAAACGGCAGCGTGTGGGCCATCGACATTGAGAACTTTGCCCGCAGCGAACAGTTTTATGAGCCGAACACGGCCGTGCTGCGCACGCGGCTGTACGACACGGACGGGCGCGGCGTGGAAATCACGGATTTCGCGCCCCGATTCCTCAGCCGCGACCGCATGTTCCGCCCGCTGATGCTGATCCGCCGGGTGCGGCCGCTCGACCATGCCGTGCGCATCCGGGTGCGCCTGCGCCCCCGCTACGACTGGGGCAAGCTGGCGCCGCAAATCACGCAGGGCAGCCACCACATCCGCTACGTAGGGCCGGAACAGACCTTGCGCCTGAACACGGATGTGTCGCTCAATTATGTGCTGAGCGAAACGTATTTCGTGCTGGGCGGCACGGCCAACTTCCTGCTGGGCCCGGATGAAACCCTGGCCGGCGGCATCGACGAAACGGCGCGCATCTTCGAGAAGGAAACCATCAACTACTGGCGCACCTACACGCGCCGCCTGGCCGTGCCGCTGGAATGGCAGGACGTGGTCATCCGCGCGGCCATCACATTAAAACTGTCTTTATATGAAGACACGGGCGCCATCATCGCCGCCATGACCACCAGCATCCCGGAAGCGCCCGGCAGCAGCCGCAACTGGGATTACCGCTATTGCTGGCTGCGCGATGCCTTCTTTGTCGTGCGTGCATTGAACAGCCTGTCGGAAGTGGGCACCATGGAGGAATACCTGCGCTGGCTGACGAATATCGTCGCCCGCTCGAAAGGCGGCCACATCCAGCCCCTGTACGGCATCGGCCTGGAAGAGCAGTTGCCCGAATCCATGCTCGACCACTTGCCCGGCTACCGCGGCAACGGTCCCGTGCGCGTCGGCAACCAGGCGCAGGAACACTTCCAGCACGACGTGTACGGCAACATCGTGCTCGGTGCTGCCCAGGCTTTCCTCGACCACCGATTATTCCACCGGGCGGGAAAAGCCGAGTTCGCCGCGCTGGAAGCCGTGGGCGACCAGGCCTTCAAATTGCATGCGGAACCGGACGCGGGCATGTGGGAACTGCGCACGCGGGCGAGGGTCCACACCTCGTCCATGCTGATGAGCTGGGCCGCCTGCGACCGCCTGGCGAAGGTCGCGCACAAGCTGGGCTTGCCGGACCGCGCCGACCACTGGAACAGCCGTGCCGTGCTGATCCGTGAACGCCTGCTGCGCGAGGCGTGGAGCGAGGAGCGCCAGGCGTTCGCAGAAAGCCTGGGCGGGCGCGACCTGGACGCGTCCGTGCTGCTGATGGCGGAAGTCAACTTCATCGACCCCATGGATCCCCGTTTCATTGCCACCGTCGACGCCCTCGAAGCGTCGCTGTGCGACGGCCCCTACATGCGCCGCTACGAAGCGCCCGACGACTTCGGCAAACCGGAAACGGCCTTCAACATCTGCACCTTCTGGCGCATCGACGCCCTGGCCCGCATCGGCAGGAAAGATGAAGCAAGGAAAATCTTCGAAACGATGTTGATGGCGCGCAACCACCTGGGCTTGCTGTCGGAAGACACGCATCCTGTGACGGGGGAGATGTGGGGGAATTTCCCGCAGACGTATTCGATGGTGGGCCTCATCAACTGCGCGGTGAGGTTGTCGGCGCCCTGGGATAGTGCTATTTAAGTGCGGGCCTGGATCGCGGGCCTGAGAAAATGCCCATGGCTGCGTTGCTTGGGCTTGCCGTACATTCGTACTGTCTGCGCCCGCGCGCCCGGTCTTATCCATTCGCTGGGCATTTTTCAGGTCCGCTGGGCCCGGGGAGCCCGGGTTGAGGGTTCGGGCCATGGTTTGCTTTGTCATTGTTGAGATGTTAAGTCAAAGTCTTGGGTAGAGCAGGCTCGCGCCGCCCATATAACCTGCATTCCGCCGCCAGCGCCAGCAGATTCGGGTCGCGCTCGCGGCTGCTCAGCATCAGCAGGGTGATTTGCTGGTGCGAGCCGTAGCGCGCGTCCAGCGGAATCAGTTCGATGCGGGAGCTGAAGGCGCGCACTCTGCCGGGCAGCAGGCTGTAGCCGATGCCGCCGCTCACCAGGTTGATCAGCGAGAAGATGTCGCCCACCCTCATGGCCGTGTCGGGCACGAATCCCGCCAGCTCGAATGCATGGTTGAAGCTTTGCGAGGTGACGAAACCTTCGTTGAGCGTGACGAACTTGTCGTCGCGCAGCGCCTGCAAGTCCACGGAAGCGGCCCCCGCATAGGGCGAAGCCAGCGGCGCGGCCAGGAAGATGTCGTCCTGGAACAGGGGCACGGCCACCAGCCCGGCATGCTGTTCGTCTTCCTGCACGCCGACGATGATGGCGTCCAGCCTGCCGTCGGCCAGGCTTTGCAGCAGTTCGCGGTTCGAACCCAGCGTCAGGTCGATGTCCAGGCCCGGCCGGCGCAGCTTCAGGGCGATCACCAGTTGCGGGATGCAGTGCAGGGTCAATGAATACAGGGAGCCGATCTTCAGGCGCACGGGATTGATGCCCGACATCTCCCGCACCTTGCGCACGCCTTCCTCGCACTCGGCCAGCGCGCGCCGCGCCGATTCGGCAAAGGTGTAGGCCGCATGCAGGGGGATCAGGCTGCGGCCCTCGCGCTTGAACAGGGGACAGCGCAAGCCGTCTTCCAGCGAGTGCAGGGCGCGGTGCACGCTGACCGTGCTCTGGCCCAGCGCATCGGCCACCCGCGCCAGGTTGTTCAATTCCATGAAGCTGAGAAAAACTTCCAGCTTTTTCAGGGTAATTTCTTCGTTGATGGCCATAATCACCGTGATTATCGTGAGTTCATTAACTTCAGGGTAATGAACATGGTAGCAGGTTGATTGTCGCGGTTCCGTTTTCGCTCTATCGTCGGGGTTCGATAGCTCATTCCGGAGGCATGATGTCAACCGCCACAGCAGCGCCAGGGCAGCGGCAAAAACAATGGGACACGCGGCGCACCGAGAAGCGCCGCCGCCTGGAAGCCGTGCGCCAGTACGCGAGCGGCCCCGTGCTGCAACAGGGCGACATGGTCGCCGTGCTCGAAGCGCTGCTTGCGCCGGGCGACCGCGTCGTCCTCGAAGGCAATAACCAGAAGCAGGCCGATTTCCTCGCCCGCATGCTGACCCAGGTCAATCCCGACAAGATCCACCATCTGCACCTGATCATGCCCAGCGTCAGCTTGCCCGAGCACTTGGACTTGTTCGAACGGGGCATCGCCCGCAAGCTCGATTTTTCGTTTGCCGGCACGCAAAGCCTGCGCATCGCGCAATTCCTGCAGGATGGCTTGCTGGAAGTGGGCGCCATCCACACGTATATCGAGCTGTATGCGCGCCTGTTCGTCGACCTGACGCCCAACGTCGTCATGGTGGCCGGCTACATGGCCGACCGCCAGGGCAATCTGTACACGGGCCCCAGCACGGAGGACACGCCCACCCTGGTGGAATCGGCGGCCTTCCGCGATGGCATCGTCATCGCCCAGGTGAACCAGATCGTCGACGACGTCAGCGACTTGCCGCGGGTCGACGTGCCCGGCTCGTGGATCGATTTCGTCGTGCAGTCCGACAAGCCGTTTTTCATCGAACCGCTGTTTACCCGCGACCCGCGCGTGATCAAGCCCGTGCACGTGCTGATGGCCATGATGGCGATCCGCGGCGTGTATGAAAAACACCAGGTGCAGTCGCTCAATCACGGCATCGGCTTCAATACGGCCACCATCGAACTGATCTTGCCCACGTATGGCGAGCAGCTGGGCTTGAAGGGCAAGATTTGCCGCAACTGGGTGCTCAACCCCCATCCGACCCTGATCCCCGCCATCGAGACGGGCTGGGTCGAGAGCGTGCATTGCTTTGGCGCGGAGCTGGGCATGGAAGGCTATGCGGCCGCGCGGCCCGACGTGTTCTTCACGGGCCGCGACGGTTCCATGCGCTCGAACCGCGCCCTGTGCCAGCTGGCCGGCCAGTACGCAGTCGACCTGTTCATCGGCGCCACCCTGCAGATGGATGGCCTGGGCAATTCGTCCACCGTGACGAATGGCCGCCTGGCCGGTTTCGGCGGCGCGCCCAATATGGGCCACGATCCGCATGGCCGGCGCCACCCGACGCCGGCCTGGCTGGACTTGATCGAGACGGACGACCCTCTGGCGCGCGGCAGGAAGCTGGTGGTGCAGATGGTCGAAACGTTCCAGGATGGCGGCCAGCCGACCATCGTCGAATCGCTCGACGCCGTGGCCGTGGGCCAGGCCAGCGGCATGCCGCTGGCGCCCGTGATGATCTATGGCGACGACGTCACGCACGTGCTGACGGAAGAGGGCATCGCCTACCTGTACAAGGCCCGTTCGCTCGACGAACGCAAGGCCATGCTGGCGGCCGTGGCCGGCGTGACGCCCATCGGCCTGCGCCACGACCCGAAAACGACGGCCAAACTGCGCGCCGATGGACTGATCGCGCTGCCCGAGGATATCGGCGTGCAGCGCGGCGCGGCGAACCGCTCGCTGCTGGCCGCGAAAAGCATCGCCGACCTGGTCGAATGGTCGGATGGCCTGTATCAACCACCCGCCAAATTCAGGAGCTGGTAATGATGACCACAATGACGACGACAGTGCCGGTGCGGGAACGCGCCGCCGCGCTGGGACGGCAAGTGCTGCAGGCGCTGCTCGATGAAGTGACCCTGACGCCGAAACCGGGCCTCGTCGATTTGCGCAGCCGTGGCGCCCATGCGGATTTGAACTGGGCCCTGATGTGCCATTCGGCGTGCGTGCTGCAGCCCGTGTTTGCCGCCATGGCGCACGCAGGCTGGGAAAGTGACGATGACGACGGCCTGCGCCAGCGCATCGGCGCCATCGGCCGCGATGGCGAAGCGCTGATGCTGGCAGCTACGGGCGGCGTGAACACGCACCGGGGCGCCATCTGGGCCCTGGGCCTGCTGGTGACGGCGGCGGCGCAGCAGGGGGCTCGGGGCGCATCGCTGGCACCGCAGGCCGTGGCGGCGCGGGCCGGCGCGCTGGCCCGTTTGCATGACCGAGGCGCGCCTGGCGTTACCGGCAACAAGGGCGAGCTGGCGTGCCGCCAGTATCGGGTCGATGGCGCTCGGGGCCAGGCCCGCGCCGGTTTTCCCCTGGTGACGGGCGCCGGGTTGCCCGCTTTGCATGCCTCGCGGCTGCGCGGCGACAATGAAACGACGGCGCGCCTGAACGCCTTGCTGGCCATTCTCAGCCAGCTGGACGACACCTGCGTGCTGTCGCGCGGCGGCGAGCCGGCCTTGCTGGAATTGCAAACGGGGGCGGCGCGGGTGCTGGCCGCCGGCGGCGCGGCCACGGCCGCCGGCACCGAGGCGCTGCTGGCGCTGGAAGCGGTGGCGCTGGCGCGCGGCGTGTCGCCGGGCGGCGCGGCGGACTTGCTGGCGGCCACCCTGTTCCTCGACCGATTGACAGAAGGAGAAGCACATGGAAACGCGTGAGTATACATTCCCGACCGGGCAGCCGGCATCGGGGCGCGCGCTGGCCGGCGTCGTCGGTTCGGGCGACCTGGAAGTGCTGCTGCAGCCTGGCGACGATGGCGTGATCCGCATCGTCGTCAACACCTCCGTCGATGGCAAGGGTGCCGTGTGGGATGCGCTCCTGCAGCGGGTATTCGGCGGCGAGCCGCTGCCGGCGGCGAGCATCGTCATCAACGATTGCGGCGCCACGCCGGGCGTGGTGCGCATGCGCATCGAGCAAGCGTATGAAGAATTGCAAGCGGGGAGGGCGGCATGAGTACATTGAAGCAATTGCTGGAGCGCGACAGCTTCATCGAACGGGGCGCGCGCAGCCGGGCCAAAGCCTTGCTGGACTCTGGCAGCATGCGCGAACTGCTCGACCCGTTCTGCGGCATCGCTTCGCCCTGGCTGCCGAAACAAGGCGTGACGGCGCAGGCGGATGACGGCGTGGTGGTGGCCAAGGGCCTGTTCGACGGCCAGCCGGCCGTGGTGCTGGCCATCGAGGGCGCCTACCAGGGCGGCAGCATGGGCGAGGTGGGCGGCGCGAAAATCGCCGGGGCGCTGGAACTGGCGGCGCGCGACAATCGCAATGGCGTGCCGACGCGGGCCGTGATCCTGTTCGAGACGGGCGGCGTGCGCCTGCAGGAAGCCAATCTGGGCCTCGCTGCCATTGCCGACATCCATGCCGCCATCGTCGACCTGCGCCGCTACCAGCCCGTCATCGGCATCACGGCTGGCACGGTGGGCTGCTACGGCGGCATGTCGATCGCGGCGGGCCTGTGCAGTTATCTGGTCGTCACGCGCGAAGCGCGCCTGGGGCTCAACGGGCCGGCCGTGATCGAGCAGGAAGCGGGTGTGGGCGAATTCGACTCGCGCAACAAGCCCTTCATCTGGAGCCTGACGGGGGGCGAGCAGCGCTTCCACAGCGGCCTGGCCGACGCCTATGTGGAAGACGACACGGCGCAGATGCGCGCCACCGTGGCCGCATTGTTCGCACGCGGCGTGCCGGCGCAGCACCGCAGCGACCAGGCAGACGTCTTCCTGGCCCGCCTGGCGCAAGTGGACGCGGGCCCGCAAGCCACGCCGGAAGCCGTGCGCAGCATCTACAGCAAAGGAGCAGCAGCATGAACGCCATCACCGACACGAGCCGCGGCGCCGTCTGGCTGGCGGCACTCACGAACAACGCTGCGCCGCTGGACGGCTATCCGCCTTCCGTGCGCGTGGTCGACGCGCCGCTGGCGGGCGCGCCGGCGCGCTACCTCGCCGTGCTGCCCGACCCGGACAACCGTTTTGCGCGTGCCCGCACGGGAGAAATCGGCCTGGCCGAGGCGTGGCAGCTGGCGCGCGCCGTGCAGCAGGTTGTCGATGAGGACCGCGCGCTGGCCGTGAAACGGCCCATCGTCGCCGTCATCGACGTGGCCAGCCAGGCCTATGGCCGGCGCGAGGAAGCGTACGGCATCCACCAGGCGCTGGCCGGCGCGGCGGCGGCTTACGCCGAGGCGCGCCTGGCGGGCCATCCCGTGATCGGGCTCATCGTCGGCAAGGCCATGTCGGGCGCCTTCCTCGCCCACGGCTACCAGGCCAACCGCCTGATCGCGCTCGACGATCCGCAAGTGATGGTGCACGCCATGGGCAAGGCGTCGGCGGCGCGCATCACCCTGCGCACCGTGGCAGCGCTCGAAGCGCTGGCCGCGACCATCGCACCGATGGCCTACGACATCAGGAACTACGCGACCCTGGGGCTGCTGTGGCAAACCTTGCAGGTGGCGCAGCCCGATGATCCGTCGGCGCAGGATACGGCCGCCGTCGACGCCTGCCTGCAGGCGGCTCTCGGCGATATCCGCGCCGACCCGCAGCGGGATCTTTCCAGCCGCCTGGGCGCGCCGCACCGCCAGGCATCGGCAAGAGTCAGGGAGGTATTGCAGCAGCAGTGGTAGGTGAAACAACAGAGAAGACATTAAGTCATTCCTATTCCTATAACGGAGACAATCATGATCATTTACGGAACCGCATTGCTGGCCCTGTGCCATTTGCTCGGCATCTTCCTGGGCGACCTGCTCGGGCAGCTGATGGGCGTCAAGACCAACGTGGGCGGCGTGGGCATCGCCATGCTGCTGCTGATCTGCGCCCGCCTGTACATGCAGCGCCGCGCATGGTTACCGCAGATGACGGAACGGGGTGTCGAATACTGGGGCGCCATGTATATTCCCGTGGTGGTGGCGATGGCGGCGCAGCAGGACGTGGTGGCGGCCCTGCGCGGCGGGCCGGTTGCCGTGCTGGCCGCCATCGGTTCCGTGCTCGTTTGCGGTGCCGTGATTTCGTTGATTAACAGGATGGAAAGTCCAGCCGCCGAAGCCGACTGCTTGCAAGCCGATTCCATGTTGATGAAGGAGCACCGTCATGCTTGAAATCTTTGAAAAAGCCGCCATCCACAATGGCCTGGTGACGGCCTTCGCCTTTGTCGGCCTGATCATGCTGCTGTCGATCGCCCTGTCGAAGTACCTGACCTTCGGCCGCGTGCACGGCTCGGCCATCGCCATCGTGATCGGTCTGGGGCTCGCTTACTGGGGCGGCGTGCATAGCGGCGGCCACAAGGGACTGGCCGATTTGTCGCTGTTCGGCGGCATCGGCCTGATGGGCGGCGCCATGCTGCGCGATTTTGCCATCGTCGCCACGGCCTTCGAAGTGCAGGCGACGGAAGCGCGCAAGGCTGGCCTGATCGGCTTGGTGGCGCTGATGCTGGGCGTGGTGCTGCCCTTCCTCGTTGGCGCCGGTGTCGCCTATGCCTTTGGCTATTCGGACGCCGTCAGCATGACCACCATCGGCGCCGGCGCCGTCACGTATATCGTCGGCCCCGTCACGGGCGCGGCCATCGGCGCCAGCTCCGACGTCATGGCCCTGAGTATCGCGGCGGGCCTCATCAAGGCCATCCTGGTGATGGTGGGCACGCCCGCCGCGGCGCGCTTCCTGCGCCTGAAAACTCCGCGTTCGGCGATGGTCTTCGGCGGCCTGGCCGGCACCGTCAGCGGCGTGTCGGCCGGACTGGCCGCCACGGACCGCAAGCTGGTGCCGTATGGCGCGCTGGTGGCCACGTTTCACACGGGCCTGGGCTGCTTGCTGGGACCGTCCTTGCTGTTCTTTGCCGTCAAGGCGGTGGTGGCCTGATGGAAGCCTGGCGCGCGCATGACTTGCTATGGGTATCCGGCCTGCCGGACGGCGCATCCTTGCCCGCCTGGTGCGATGCAGTGTGGCTGCAGGCGGCTCCGCTGGTGGTGCGGCGCGCCAGTAGCACGCCCGGGCGCATCCCCGTGGGCTTGCGCGGCCGGCTGCGCAGCGAGCGGCATGCGTGCGAAGTGGACGCGGCCGCCGTCGTGCGCAGCGTCACGCCGGAAATGCTGGCGCGGCTGGCGCACACCCCGTCGTCCGGTTTTGACTGTACTGCGCTCGATGCGCTGCGGGAAGTGGCGCCGCTGCTCGACGCCACGGGCTGGGCCTGGGGGCCAACGGGCGGCGTGGGATTCGCCCTGGCCAGCGGCTTGCCCGTGCTGCGCGCCGACAGCGACCTCGATCTCGTGCTGCGCATCGCCGCGCCGCCGGACGCCGCGCAGGCCGGTGCCCTGCGTACCATCGCGGCGACTGTCACGGCGTGCCGGATGGATCTGCAGATCGACACGGGCAGTGGCGGCTTTGCGTATGCCGAGTGGGCGGCGGGCCGGGGCAAGGTCTTGCTGAAAACGGATCACGGTCCCGTGCTGACGGCCACGCCATGGGAGATGGCATGAGCGTGCTATTTACCTTTCCCGGCCAGGGCGCCCAGTATCCAGGCATGCTGCATGCGCTGCCCGACGACTTGGCCGTTGCGGGGGCTTTGGCCGAAGCGGCGGGCGTGCTGGGCCACGATCCTTTGGCACTGGACACGGCTGCCGCGCTGGCGTCGACGCGGGCCGTGCAACTGTGCCTGCTGATCGCGGGCGTGGCCATGGCGCGTTCCCTGGCGGCGCGCGGCGCGCGGCCCGACATGGTGGCCGGTTTTTCCATCGGCGAGTATGCGGCGGCCGTCATCGCCGGCGCGCTCGATTATGCGGATGCACTGCGCCTGGTGGCGCGGCGCGGAGAGCTGATGGAGCAGGCATATCCCACCGGTTACGGCATGGCGGCCATCATCGGGCTTGATCTGGCGCAACTCGAACCCGTGCTGGCCGAGGTGCACGGCGCAGCTACGCCCGTGTATGTCGCCAACCTGAATGCGCCGCGCCAGATCGCCATTGCCGGCAGCGAAGTCGCCTTGCAAGCCGTGATGGCGCTGGCCCTGGCGCACGGCGCCAGCAAGGCCAAGCGCCTGGCCGTCAGCGTGCCGTCGCATTGCCCGTTGATGGAGGCCGCCGCGGGCGACATGGCCGCCGCCTTCGAGGGCGTGACCCTGCGCCGGCCATCGCTCGTCTATCTGAGCAGCAGCGCGGCGCGCGCGCTGTTCGACCCGGCCCGCATCCGCGACAGCCTGGCGGCCAACATGGCCCAGCGCGTACAGTGGAGCAGTACCGTGCGCCTGGCGTGGGAGCGGGGCGCCCGGCTGGCGCTGGAAATGCCGCCCGGCAGCGTCCTCACGCGGCTGACGGCGCCCGACTTCACGGACGGCGTGGCCATCTGCTGCGACGGCAACCGGGGCGACAGCCTGCTGGCGCTGGTGCGGCGGGAGCGCAACGGCGCCGTGCCTTAAAGCCTGGCGCTCAAGCCAATCTGGAATCCACGGCCCGGCAAGGGTGCGATGTATTTCAGTGGAGAATTGTGCGGCCGGGCATCGTCATCGAGCAGGTTGGTGCCGCTGATGAACACGTCGATGCCTGCAAACGGCGAGTTCGGCACCTGCAGCGCGCGGCTCACCTGGAAGTTCACCATGGTGTAGCCGTCGAGCGGTACTTCCTCGCTGACGCTTTTGCCCAGGTACTTTTGCTTGTCATACCGGGTGCCGGACAGCCTGGCCTTCCACCCCATGTTTTCCCACAGCAGATTCGCGCCATAGCGGTTGGTGGGCATATTGGGCAGATACGCGCCATCGTTGTGCGCGCGCAGCTTGTCGGGGTTGTCCGCCTTGTTCTTGACCAGGTCGGCAAATGCGGACAGGTTCAGTTTTCCGTAGCTGCCAAGCTGTATGACCTGGGAAGCGTCGATCTCGAATCCCTTGACCGTCGTATCGGTCTGCTTCCAATATTTCAAGGGCAGGCGATTGGCCATCTGGGCTCCCGAGTGGCCAAGGTAGAGATAGTTCTCGTACTTCATGACATAGCCCGTCGCCGACATGGCAAAGCCGCGATTGCCGAACAGGGCGGTGAGTTCGGTATTTCGAGCGCGCTCCGCCTTCAAGTCCTGGTTGCCTTCTTCCTGGGTCATGATCGAATAGTGACGGTTGCTTGCATACAACTCATTGACGTCGGGTGCTCTTTCCGAAGAGGCATAGCGCAGCTTCGCGCCGAACAGCTGGCCAAGCTTGGCCGAGGCGCCCAGGCTGTAGCTGTTCAGGCTGAACGACTTGTCCTCGAGTTTGGCATTTTTTGCATTCCTCGATGTCTTGAATCCGCTCTTGCGGATCTCGTGCTCCACTTTTTCATGGCGCAAGCCCGCGTCGAAGGTGGCCCAGTCGACATCGAGGCTTTCCTTGAGGAACAGCGCGCGGCTGGCCGTGCGCGCATCGGGCAGGTAAAGCTGCGGGCCGCTGCCGGCGATATCCCTGGTTTTATGGCTGAGGCCAAGCAAGCCGCTCAAGGGGCCTGCGCGCCGGTGCGCCAGCAGGAGCTCGGCCTGATTGGTGTCGAACTGGTAGTCATTCGCCTTGGCCGCACCGAGGCGTTCTCCCGAGGCATTGCTCACGCGGGACACGCGTAGTTGCGCGCTTTCAATGTACGCGACGGGGTCGAGCAGATTGGCTTCCAGCGCATATTTATCTTGCTGTATCACCACGCCGACGGGCAGCCCTTCGTCATAGTTCGCGCCGAAAGCCTTGTTTTCCATGGAAAAACCCGGCACGCCATACTCGCTATTCTTGGTATCGATGCTGACGGCCACGTAGCCACGGTTGAAAAAGTAGGTGCTGCCGACGGCAAAGTGGGAATTGCTGGCATAGCTGTTGCCCAGGGTTCCATGGTAGTTGGGGGTCACGTCCTTGTTGATCTTGTTCTGGGTCGTCGACGGCGTACCCGGCACGTAAGCGGGGTTGGCCGGATTGACGTAGGTCTTGCGCTGCCAGACGGACGTCGGCTGATTGGTATAGAAGGAAAAGTCTCCATCCGCCCAGTCCGGATTTTCCGTCATGAATTGGTCGATAAACGGTTGTGAAGCCTTGTTGTAGACTTGCTGGATCCTCGCTTCTTTCTGGCAACTGTCGGCCAGGAAGGTATTCACGCCACCCTTCAAGGGAAACAGCTGGCTGTTGCACACACTGGCCTTGCTGTTGCCGGGAATATCGTAATGCCCGATCTTTTGGAAGGACAGTTGCAGATTCGTCGAGGAGTGCTTGCCATCGTTGAAGTTCATGCGCAAGCCCTGGGCATTGGCATCGTTGAAACCCTTGCGCAGGACCAGTTCCACGTCCTTTTCCTTGCTTTCCATCTTCCTGGAAATGAGGCCGGAATCGACGTCGACGCTGCCGCCAATCGCATTGCCGCCGAAACGCACGGCGTCCGACGATTTGTTGACGGTCGCGCTGCGCGCAAACAGCGGATCGAACGGGATGTTGATGTCGCCGCTGAGCGCATTCATGCCGAGGATGGACTGGCCATCTTCGAGGATCTGCACGCGGCTGCCGCTCAGGCTGCGTATCACCGGCGCGCCCGCATTCGGCCCGAAGGCGCTGCTTTGCACGCCCGACACATGTTCTAGCATGCCGCCCAGGGTCCGGTTCTGGGCTTGCGTATTTTCGACGAGGACGACGCTGTCGATGCTGGAAGGCCGGTCAGCCCGGACCTTGATGGTTTGCAGGGTGACGTCGTCCGCCGCGTAAGCGAGCGGGGCAGTGGACAGCATGGCAGCTGCGAATACGTGATGGCGCATAGGACTTTCTAAAAAGGCGGAAGGTAGTGCTGGGCGCAGGCCCGGCGTGAAGGCGTAAATGCAATTGAGTTGCAATAATAGCTTGCGCCTGATGCTATTGCAAGTAAACTGCATTTAATGGCATTGGCGGACTGGCGCACGGAAGCTGCGCAGCGCAGACAGCCGGCATGTGCCGGCTACTGGGTTGTAAAGTGGGGAGGTGTGCTGGCCTTGCGCGTTGCGCGTGATCAGGCCGCTGGCAAGGTGTGCGGCGCAGACTGCATTGGTCCGCCTGCGCCGTGATGGAGTCGCTGCCTCAGGTGAAGTTTGCTGGCTTTTTCGCCTGCAGCCGGCGCGCGCGCCGTTTGCGCTCCCAGATGACGATGCCCGTCACGGAAAGCATGGCCACCATCACGCCCATGAAGGACATCATGATGCGCCCGGGCAAGCCGAGGATGCGGCCCGAATGCAGGGGGAACTGCAGTTGCACGAAGACGTCGGCGGCCGTGCCTTCCCACGGCTTGTGCTGGCCGATGATGCTGCCATCCATGCCGTCGACGTACAGGTTCGACAGGCCCATGCCGGCCGCGCCGAATTCGTCGGCGGGGTCGAAGAAGGAGACGTTGTAGAACGAATAGTTGCCGCCATAATAAATGCCGCCGATGGGCGAGGTGATGCCGCGCTGCACGGCCTGCTTTTTAGCGATCTCCACCGCCTGCTCGAAACCGATCACGGGCGTGATATACGTGCCGTAGGGCGCCGGCGTCTGGGTTTCGTACGGCCCCGGCGTGGTGGTGGAGACCAGCGACATGACGGGATAAAACACTTCGCGGTACAGGTTCAGCGAGAACGACGTAAACGCGACGACAATAATGATTATCCACACCCACAGGCCGCCCGCGCGGTGCAGATCGAAATTGAGCTTGTAGCCGCCAGCCGCCCAGCGCAGCACCCACGACGGTTTCCACCGTTGCCACCAGCTGGCGGCATCGCGGTGGCGCGGAGTTTCGTCTTGCGCGCGCGGGCGCAAGCGGCGCGGCGTGGTCAGGTAGAACGCCACCATGCTGTCGAGCAGCCAGATCAGGGCGACGCTCCCCATCAGCCAGTAGCCCCAGCGGTCCGTGCCCCAGAAGGCGGGGACGTGCAGGCTGTAGTGCAGATGGCGCAAGAACGGCATCAGGCTGCGGCGCGACAGGGAAATGGCCGTCGAATCGCGCGTGCCCGTGATCTGCGCCGTGACGGGGTCGATGTAGACGGTGTTGTAGTCGAGCACGAACGGTTTGTTCGTGGCCGGGTCGGTTAGCGGGCGCACCATGAAGGCGGCCGCATGGCCTTCTTCCAGGCCCAGGGTCATGTAATTGACTTCCACGCGCGGGTCGGCGGCAGCGACTTTTTGCGCCAGCGCAAATGGTTGCTGAAGGGGGCCGCGGCCCGGCGTGTCCATGATGTCGGCGTTGAGCCATTCATCCAGTTCATGGTCCCATGACGTGACGGCGCCCGTGAGGCCGGCAACGATGAGGAAGAGGGCGATGGTAAGACCGGCCCAGCGGTGTATGACAGTCCAGAAAGCGCGCATGCGGTACAAACCTTCAACATAAAACCGGCTTGTTGCCGCCAGCGGGCGCCACCGGGGCGCACAGGGAAAAGCCAGGCACGGGCCTGGTATTTTGATAATGGGAATCGTTCTCATTATCCGCCGTGGCGCAGCGTTTGTCCAGCGCCAATGGTGTTGCCCAATGTTAAATAGCGCATGCTAAGATGCTAGCAAGAAGTTAATTTACATTCCATGTGGAAATATTCAAGGCTGAAGCGGCATGCGCATAGAAGATAGGAACAATGTCCGCATTAGCGAACGCAGCGGTGCACCGCAGGCGGGCGCGGCAGCCACCATGGTGTTCATGCACGGCTTTGGCTGTGATCAAACCATGTGGCGCTACCTGGAGCCGTTGTTTCGTGCGCGCTACCGCACCGTGCTGTTCGACCTGGTCGGCAGCGGCGCTTCGGACCTGGCCGCCTATGATTTCGATACCTATGCGCGGCTCGACGCGCATGGAGCCGATTTGCGCCAGGTTATCCATGCGGTCGGCGGCGGCCCCGTCATTTGCATCGGCCATTCCGTCAGCGCCATGAGCGCCTTGCTGGCGACGATCGCCGAGCCGGATCTGTTCGCCGCGCAAGTCATGCTGGCGCCGTCGCCGTGCTATGTCGACGATGCGGCGGCCGGCTACCGGGGCGGCTTCAGCCGTGTCGATATCGATGACTTGCTCGATGCCATGGAGAGCAATTACCTGGGCTGGTTCGCCGGCATGGCGCCCGCCATCATGGGCGCGCCCGGCCAGCCGGCGCTGGGGCAAGACCTGGTGAACAGTTTTTGCCGCACGGATCCCGCCATCGCCCGGCATTTCGCGCAAACCACTTTTTTATCCGACCACCGCGCCGTCTTGCCGCACAACAGCACGCCGGCCCTGATCGTGCAATGCAGCGACGACTTCATCGCACCGCCGTTTGTGGGCGAGTACCTGCGCCAGATGCTGCCGTACAGCAGCCTGCAGGTGATCGAGAATGTCGGCCATTGCCCGCACATGAGCGTGCCCGACGCCAGCTACCGCACCATCCGTCATTTTCTCGATGGCCTGCACCTGTAATGCGCGACACGATGCCTTCCCTGCCTGATACCGGTACCCTGTTCCAGCACGCGGCCTGCGGCTTGCTGCTGTGCACGGCCGACGGCACCATCGTACAGGCGAACGCCACCTTTTGTGGCTGGCTCGGCTATGGCGCCGGGGAATTGCTCGGAAAAAAGAAATTACAGGATTTGCTGACCATCGGCGGGCGCGTATTCCACCAGACCCACTGGCTGCCCCTGATGCAGGTGCAGGGCAGCGTGTCGGAAATCTTGCTCGACATGCGCCAGCGCCAGGGGCAATCCATCCCCATGCTGTTCAACGCCGTGCGCCGCGTGCATGAAGGCGTGCGTTATGACGAGATCGCCGTCTTTGTCGCCAGCGACCGGCGCAAATATGAACAGCAGCTGCAGCTGGCGCGCAAGGAGGCCGGCGAGCTCAACGAGCAGCTGGCGGCCGCCGACCGGCGCAAGGACGAGTTCCTGGCCACCCTGGCGCACGAGCTGCGCAACCCGCTGGCGCCCATGCGCAATGTGCTGGAAGTGCTGCGCCTGGCGCAGCTGGACGACCCGCAACTGTGCTGGGCGCGGGACGTGCTGGGCCGGCAAGTGGGGCACATGACGCACCTGGTCGACGATTTGATGGAAGTGTCGCGCATCACGCAGGGCCGTCTGGAACTGCGCCGCGCCAGCGTGGAACTGGCGCCCGTGGTCGAAGCGGCCCTGCACAGCGTGGCGGAGCTGGCCGCGCAATCCGGCCACAAGGTGCTCGTGGAGCAATGGCCGCAGCCTATCTGGCTCGACGCCGATGCCACGCGCCTGGGGCAGATGATCGCCAACCTGCTGACCAACGCCGTCAAGTACACGCCCGCCAATGGCGTCATCGGGCTGGAGGTGGCCTGCACGGCAAACGAAGTACACATTACCGTGCGCGATTCGGGCATCGGCATCGCACCCGGGCACCTGGACAAGGTGTTCGAGCTGTTTTCGCAGCTGGAGCCGGCCCTGTCGCGGGCCCAGGGCGGCCTGGGCATCGGCCTGTCTCTCGTGCGGGGCCTGGCCGAATTGCATGGTGGCAGCATCAGCGCGCACAGCGATGGCGTGGGGCAGGGCAGCACCTTTGTATTGCGCCTGCCGTTGCCGGCCGTGCCTTTGCTGGCGCCGCCCGAGCCCAACCGCCGCTTGCTGGCCGGCACGCGCGAAGGCAAGGTGCTGGTGATCGACGACAGCGCCGACGCGGCCGAAAGCCTGGCGCTGGCGCTCGACATCCTCGGCTATGACGTGCGCACGGCCTACGACGGCACGGCCGGCATGGCGGCGGCGCACAGCTTCATGCCGCAAGTGATATTGCTCGACATCGGCTTGCCGCACATGAATGGCTACGACGTGGCGCGGCTGCTGCGCAGTGAACCCTGCGGCAAGGATGCCATCCTCGTGGCCGTCACGGGCTGGGGTCAGGACAAGGACCGCCAGATGGCGTCCGATGCGGGCTTTGATTTGCACCTGACCAAGCCCGTGGATTTTTATGAGCTCGATGCGGTGCTGCAAAAGATGCTGCAGGCGGGGTAAGCGATACATGCAGCATAAACAGCAATTGTTCCAGAGCGTGATACAGGAAAAATGGGATCTGCTTGACTTGTCCGATGACGCCCGCGCGCTACACGATGCCTTGCTCGATTATGAAGGCGATGGCGTGTATGCAGACCTGCTCATTCCCTGGTTGCACGATAATCCGCATGCGTTGGCCTGGCTGCGTTCATTTGCGCAAAGGCAAGGAAACCCTGTTCCGTCGGCGAGCAAAGAGGAGTTGTGGGCACTGCATGCGTTCAGCCGCATATGCCAGGTGCTGGTCCTGCCCCTGCAACAGGAGCGCGGCAATGGGGAAGGCTGGGCCGGACCGCCGCTGTTGCTCGCTGAGTATGAGGCGTTTGTCGAGGCATTGGGGATGACGGTATTGCGGCCAGCACAATTTTCGCCTTTTTATCATGAGATAGTGGAACTCAAGCCTGCTGAGTCTGCGCGTGCGCCTGCTGCGATCATGGCGTGGCGATGGCCGTGCGTCATGCTTGGCAACATGCTGTTTTCGCGTGGCGGCGTAGATGTCTGCGCTGGCAAGACAGTCTTCAAGCCAGGTATCGCCGATGCATCGACGCTGTACTGGGCTGACCGACGCAAGGGGCGACCTGTCAACGACCTGTCGCATGGGTGGGGTGGCAATTCGCAATGGCGCACGTCTTTCCGCCGCGACTATATCTTGGACGACACGCGATTTTACAATGTCGACGGCAAGCACGTTCTGACGGCAAAAACGGCAGATGCAGGGAGCTCCTCGGAGTTGACCTTGGTGGAAAGAGTTGAGCTGCTGACGCAGCGATGCTTGGTCAGCAGCACGAAAGCGCATGATGATCTGTGGCCCTATGACGACTGTTGGCGCGAATCTGCGGACAACGATGGCCTGCCGGGGAGATGGTCGCGCTGGCTGTCATTCGTGCGCGATAGTGGCATGCGCGCAAAAAGAGCTTGAGACATAGGGGGCGGGATGCAACTGAAATATGCTCGGTGTGACCGTTACCGGTAATAGATGGAAAGACATGGAACAACTGACAGAGCTTGAAATTGCTGTATTCCAGCTGCGCATGGGATTTGGCCATGCCGACAGGTGCGTAGACTGGGCCGTGGAGCGCTTGCGCCTGGACCAGGAGGGCGACGACCTGAATATCGTGCTGCTGGCCAGCGCCCGTGGCCGCGACGAGGTGCAGCCGCTGGCCGACGTGATCATCGAGCGTTACCGGGGCGTGCAGCGGTTGCCTGAGCAATTTCTGGCAGGCAAATATATCGTCGAGTTGCGCGCCGCCTACCTGGCGGGCCGGGAAAGCGTGTCGTCGCTCGATGCGATCTTTACCCGCCTGTATCCGGCGCTTGACTACCCGGACTGGCTGGTCATGCTGAGCCGCAATTGCGAATACGCGATCGACGTGGCCGATTTCGAGCAGCCGTTCGAGGAAGAATTTCACTATATCGCCAGCCTGTGGTCGCAGGCGGAGAGCCTGGCTGCATTGGAGCGCGAATACAGCCGCGCGACATCCAACCAACATGATGTGGCAAGCGTTTGATTGTGCCAAATGGCTGCAATATGAAAAAAATCGATATTTTTGTCTGTTCCGATGCCGAGATGCGCGCATGTGCCAGCTGGCAAGATGCCTTTGACTCCTTTCCCGTTACGGGCATTGCCTTGCCCGGCGAACTGGATTTTGCGTCGCTGGGGCAATTGCTGACCCACTCGGCAGCGCCTGTCATCAGGCCCGTGTCTATCCCGGGGCGTGAGCTTTACGTGTTTGCGCAGGCCATGGGACAGGCTATCGAGCGGCTGGCGGCCGACGACTTGGCCGATATCGCGGTGGCATGGGCGCAGACGGCGCCATGGGGCGGGCTGGATGTCAATCCCTTCGATCTGGCCGGATTTCTGATGGAGTTGCAATCGACCTGGCACCAATCCGCCACGCCGGACAAGGCGCTGTTTGCGTGGATCGACGCCTAAGGTCGGCATGCGCGTGGCGGGCGGCCGCTATCGTATAATTTGCACAATTCTTTTCGATGGGAATAATGTGCAAAACAAGACTATCGGTTTACTTGGCGGCATCGGCTGGGCCTCGACCCTGGAATACTATCGGCTCATCAATGAAATGCTGGTGGCGCGCATCGGACCCGCGCACAGCGCGCGCATCATGCTGGTCAGCATGGACCAGGCCGATTTCGTCGCTCACGCGGCACAGCCCGATTCGCATGCCATCGAGCAATTTCTGATCGGCGAAGGGCTGCGCCTGCAAGGCATGGGCGCGGATTTCTTCTTGCTGTGCGCGAACGGTGCGCACCGCTTCGCGCCGGCCGTCGTGCCGCGGATCGGCTTGCCTTTTATCAGCATCGTCGAGGAAACTGCGAAGCGGGTGCAGCAGTCGGGTGTGCGCAAGGTCGGCTTGCTGGGCGTTAAACAGACCATGACGGGCCGCTTTTATCACGATGCGCTGGAGAAGTTGGACATCACCACCGTGACGCCCGATGAGGCCGACCAGGAAATCTTGCACGACATTATCTACACGCAACTGGTGCAGAATATTGTTACCGACGCCAGCCGGAACATTTTCCTTGAGATCATCGAGAAACTGCGGCTGCAAGGCGTGCAGGGCGTGATTCTGGGCTGTACAGAGATTCCATTGCTGGTCAAGCCCGGCGATGTCGATTTGCCGCTATTTAATACCACGGCGATTCATTGCGAGGCGGCGGTGGCGTTTGCCACCGAAGACTAGATGCTCGCATATGAGCGGCGCCCGCAAGGGGGCCGCTCATTTACCATCAAGCCGGCTGCGCGCCGCTCACATTGCGGCTGCGATTTTCCACCAGCACGGAAATACCGAGCACGACGATGCCGCCGCAGGCCAGCATGGCGCCCACCCAGCCCGTCGACCGCAAGCCCATGCCCATGGCGATGGCGATGCCGCCGGCCCACGCGCCCAGCGCGTTGGCGATGTTGAAGGCGGAGTGGTTGAGGGCGGCGGCCACGGTTTGCGCGTCGCCGGCCACGTCCATCAAGCGCGTCTGCACGGCCGGGGCGACGGCGATGCCGGCGCCGATGGCGAACAGGTTGATCGCCGTCAGCCAGACATTGCTGCTGGTATAGGTAAAGGCGGCCAGGGCGGCCACGTTCCACAGCAGCACGCCGAAGATGGTCCACAGGCGCGAGCGGTCGGCCAGCCAGCCGCCGATCAGATTACCCACGGTCATGCCGATACCGATAATGGCCAGCAAGATGGAAATGACCAGGGGCGACACTTTCGTCACTTCCAGCAGGGTTGGCGTAATAAACGTGTAGACGGCGAACATGCCGCCGAAGCCGATCGCCACCATCAGCAGGGTCAGCCACACTTGCAGGCGGCGGAAGACGCCGAGTTCGCGGCGCGGGCTGGAATCGCCGGCGGCCACCATGGGCACGAAGATGCGCACCATCAGCATGGTCAGCAAGCCCAGCGCGGCGACCAGCAAAAAGGCCGAGCGCCAGCCCAGGGTCTGGCCGATATAGGTGGCCAGCGGAACGCCAAAGATATTTGCCACGGTCAAGCCCATCAGGACGCGGGCCACGGCCTGGCCGCGCCGGTCCGGTTCGGCCAGGGCGGCCGCCACCAGCGCCGCCACGCCAAAGTAGGCGCCGTGCGGGATGCCGGCCACGAAGCGGGCGACGACCAGCAAGCCGTAGTTGGGTGCGATAGCGCTGAGCAAGTTGCCGCCAGCGAACATCAGCATCAGACAGATCAGCATCAAACGGCGCGGCATGCGCGCCAGGAAGATCGTGATCAGGGGCGCGCCGATGACCACGCCCAGCGCGTAGGCGCTGATCATGTGGCTCATCTGCGGCAAGGTCGTGCCCAGGTCGTCGGCCACCACGGGCAGGATGCTCATGGAGGCGAATTCGCCCGTGCCGATGGCGAGGCCGCCGATGGCGAGGGCCAGGTCGGCATAGCCAGCGCCAAAAGGCGCGGTGACGCGCGGAATCAGGGGATCTACGGAGGCGTGCATGTTCTTGTTAGTTGGGTAAAGAATGACAGGGCGGAGGGGCGCGCAGTGGCCCAGCCGGAGGTGGCAATGCGCCACCAGAATCGACGGATGGCCGGTATTTTCGGGCTGGAAGAGCTGCCCAAAGACAACATTGTAAAAGATTCGGGCAAGCTCTGCAGGGCGCCAGCTAAAATTTGCTGCACCGCACACAACAGCGATGGCTCTTGTTGTTAACGATAACACGGAATCTGCGCGATTCCGCCACAGGGAGAGCGAAGAAAGCCTGGCTGTGGCGGAAATGGTCTTCCTTGCGTATTACTTCGCTAACGATTGCTGCAGCGCTTCCAGTCCCGCCACATAAATGCCGTGGAACAGCTCCGTCACTTCCTGCTCGCTCACGCCCACGGGCGTGAAGCGGCCCGACCAGGTGACCCGCGCGCCATCGCTGCCGGCAAGTGGTTCCACTTTCAGGGTCGACAGGTAATTGGTGGCGGGAAACGGCGCCTGCAGGATGGAATAGCTGTAGCTGCGCGCTGCATTGTCGTACGCTTCCAGCTGCTCGACGATGATGTCGCCGGCCGGGTTGGCCAGGTGGCGGATGCGGCCCCCTGCGCTTAACGTGCTGCTGGGAATATAGGGCAGCCAGTCGGGCAGCGAATTGAAGCCGCCAATCAGTTGCCACACTTGTGCCGGCGTGGCGGCGATGTCGATCGAAGTAGTCGTGTTTGCCATGATGAATTCCTTGTCTATATCAGAGAGTGTCGCCGGGCAGGGGCGCGAAGGCCGATACCAGTTGCTCGGCGCGCATGTCTTGCCAGAATGCGGCGGGGATGACGCTGTTCAAGGCTGCCAGGTCTTCGGCCAGGCGTTCCGGACGGCTGGCGCCGGGGATCACGGCGGCCACGGCCGGATTGGCCAGGGAAAATTGCAGGGCGGCAGCCTTGACGCTGACGCCATGGCGTGCGGCAATGGACTTGATGCGTTCGACTTTGGCAATGATCTCGGGCGAAGCTTTCTGGTATTCAAAGTGCGCGCCGCCGGCCAGGATGCCTGAACTGTAGGGGCCGCCCACGACGATGTCGACGTTCTGTTTTGCCGCGGCAGGCATCAGGCGCTGCAGCGCCCGTTCATGGTCGAGCAGGGTGTAGCGGCCGGCCAGCAGGAAGGCGTCCGGCTGGGCTTCGGCCAGGTCCAGGGTCAGTTCCAGCGGTTCCACCTTGTTCACGCCCACGCCCCAGGCCTTGATGACGCCTTCTTCGCGCAAGCGGGTCAGCACGCGGAAGGCGCCCGTGCGGGCAATCTCGAATTGCGCTAGCCAGTTGTCGCCGTGGAAATCCTGGGCGATGTCGTGGACCCAGACGATATCGAGGTGGTCCGTATCCAGGCGTTTCAAACTGTCTTCGATCGAACGCAGGGTGGCGTCGGCCGAGTAGTCGTCGACGATCTTGTTCTTGCGGCCAAATTCGAACAGGCCGCCTTTTTCGCCCAGTTCGCGGGCAGTGGGGTCTTCCAGTTCATCGAGGATCAGGCGGCCGACCTTGGTGCTGAGCACGTAATCGTCGCGGCGGCGCTGCTTCAGGGCGGCACCCAGGCGCAGCTCGGCCAGGCCGGCGCCGTAGAACGGGGCCGTGTCGAAGTAGCGGATGCCCGATTCCCACGCCGCGTCGACGGTCGCCAGCGCTTCCTGTTCCGGAATGTTGCGGAACATATTGCCCAGCGGCGCCGTGCCGAAACCCAGTTTGCCTGTTAGTAAGTGTTTGATTGTCATGATGTTTTCCTTCAATGTGTGGATCAGTGAAGACAGAATAGCTGGACAAGTTAAGCCTGTCCAAGACATAATTGGCGCAACTTGAGTCCTGAAAGGTCTGATATGCTGGACATACGCCAATTGCAATACTTCATCGCCGTCGCCGAGGAAGAACACGTGGGACGGGCCGCCGAGCGCCTGCATATTTCCCAGTCGCCGCTGAGCCGGCAAATCGCCCAGCTCGAAGACAGGCTGGGCCTGACCCTGTTCGAGCGCAGCGCCCAGCGCATCCGCCTGACGCGCGATGGCCATACCTTCCTGGCCGAAGCGCGCGCGTTTATCACCCACGGGAACCGTCTGGAAGCGCTGGCGAAACGGCTGGGGCGCGGCGACGAGGGTGGCCTGTGCATAGGCTACATCGAAAACGCCATGCATGCGGGCGTGTTGCCGGACGGCTTGCGCGCCTTGCGGGCCACGCGGCCGCAAGTGCACGTGGCCCTGTACAACCTGCATTCGGCCGAGCAGATCGAAGGCTTGCGCCAGCGCAGCCTCGATATCGCGCTGCTGTGCGAGCCGCCGCTGCCGAACGACCCGGACCTCGATTGCGCGCAAGTGCTGAGCGACCCCATGCTGCTGGCCTTGCCGGAAACGCACCCGCTGGCGCACAAGGCCGAGTTGAGTCCGGAAGATCTGGCGGGCGAGGAATGGATTGCCGTGCTGCACAAGGAAAGCGTGCTGAAACACGATAATTTCATCGCCGCCTGCGCGCGCGCCGGTTTTACGCCCGATATCCGCATGGAAGCGACGGAGCCGCTGACGGCGCTGGGCCTGGTGGCGGCCGGGCTGGGCATGGCCATGATCCAGCACAGCCTGCGCCAGCACGCGCCGGCCGGCGTCGTCGTAAGGGAATTGCCGTGGTTCAGCTACCGCACGCCCCTGTGGCTGGCCTGGCACAAGGTGAACTTGCGTCCGCTGGTGGGGATTTTCCGGGAAACCTTGCTGCAGCAGGCGAGCGCAGCCGCTTAGCAACACCTAACAAAACCGTAGCGAGCGGGATGAGTTGTGGCTGAGAAGCGGAGCTGTGCTTGAGCACAGTGAGCATCGGAGGCCGCAAATCGCGACGCGCAGTAGGTTTGGTTAGGTGTTCTAGATTTTCCTGGCGTGCTTCAGGTGCAAGGGCAGCCACCACCACATGCAAATGATGAGCGCACCCATCAGCACGCAGGCGATGATGCCGGCGACGTGGCCGAACACTTCCGACATCACCAGGTTGGTGCCTAAGATAAACGCCAGCGCCAGGGAAAAGGCGCCGCACATCATGATGCGGTCGGCCACGCGCTTGAAGCGTTCGCGGTCTTGCAGGGGGCGCATCACGCGGTGCTGGATGGCTGGCGCGCTGAGCAGCACCAGGCTGGTCATGGACAGGAAAAACGTCAGCAGGAAGACGATTTTTTCCGCCTGCACGATCTTCGCGAAGCCGCCGTTGAAGGGCAGGATGATGAGGAAAGCCGTCAGCATCTGCGCGCCCGGCAAGAGGATGCGCAATTCGCTGAGCAGGTCGGACAAGTCGCCTGCGTCGCCTGGCTGGTCATTTTCATCCTGGTGTTGCGCTGGTGGCATGGGACCGTCCTCGTGATGGTAATGGAAGCAGTCTACCCGGCAGGGCCTTGCCTGACTGTGGGCGGGCGCACCTTCAGAAGCATTGCATGCCGCGCCCAGGCAGGCGGGCGGCGTATTCGCGCAGCCGCCACAGCGGTGTCGAGACGATGGCCGTGGCGCTGTGCGAGGCGTCGTGGCCACAATGGCCGCAACTGTGGCGACGGTGCGGCACCAGCGCGAAGTCGCCCAGGTCCAGGTGCGGGTGGCTGCAGCGGGCGCAGTCGCTGCAGCCCAGCGGTGCGCCAGCCTGCAGCGCGGCGGCGAACGCTTGCGCGGCGGGCGGCGTGATATTCAGTTGCACTATGTCGGGAGGAAACAGGCCGGGCAGGGCGCGGCAGTCGATGGCCAGCGCGGCCGCGTCGCGCGCAAGCAGGGCGCCGCCGTCATTGGCCCGGGCGCGCAGTTGCAGCAGGCCATCCGTGCCCAGGCGCAAGGTGCTGGCGTGGAATTGCGTGGGGTCGAACAATTCCGGATACAGCACATAGCCCATGGGGCTGGCGTGCTGGCGGCAACGCATGGGCTCTGTTGCTTGCCAGCCGGCCAGATCGGCTTGCGTGCCCCAGTAGCACTGGTGCGTGCGGCACCAGTGGCGCGCCGCGCCGTTGCGAAATTTTCCAGCGGGCAGCAGATCGCACAGGACGATGGCGTCCAGCCCCGCACCGGCGCGAAAGTGGCCCGTGATGTGGGATGTGGTGACGGCAAGATGGCCTGTGCTCGCTTGCAGGGGCCAGCAGATGCCGGGCAGGGTCAGCGGCGTGGCCAATGGCGCCTCCCGGCGGCTATCGCCTTGCCAGCCGCTGGCTGTCTGGCATGAAAAAGCCCGCCGATTCGGGCGGGCTGTGCTGACGGGGATGCCAAAAGCATGGCCCGGTCTATTCTTCCGTATCGGCCAGGGTGACGATGGCGCGCGCCCATTTCGAGTATTTCAGGTTCGCCAGATCGCGCACGGTCTTGATATTGAATGCCTGCTTGAGCAGCTCCGCATCCTTCTCGCTCACGCCTTGCAGCGCGTCGACGGGGGCATCAGCGATTTCCTTGAACGTCTTTTTTTCGTAAGCCTTGTCTACCGCTTTATTGATGTTCATATGTTGATACTCCTCAGTAAGTAGGAAAATTAATTCTACACGTTTTTGCGCACGATCAATTTACGCTTGCAAGTTGTGCCGAACTAAATATGATGGAGGTGGGCACCTCGACAGTGAGGCCGTCTGTGCGTTCGCCTTGGGATTGTAATTATGTCACTGTTATTATTCATAGTATAATGATTTCCATGGCGGAGAATAGTCTGCGCCATACCGACGCCGCAGTCACGCGGCACTAATCGATAGCGTTCAGGAGAATACGATGAGTTTGCTAGACCAACTTGCAGGACAGGCGATGAGCGCTTTGGGCAATAAAAGTGCTGACGGGGAAGCCCCATCGGGATTGATGGCCAGCGTGATGGACCTGGTCAACCAGCATGGCGGCTTGCCCGGCCTGCTGCAGAAGTTCCAGGAAAGCGGCCTGGGCGACCAGGTGGCCAGCTGGATCGGCACCGGCGCCAATGCGCCCGTGTCCGGCGAACAGATCAAGGATGCGCTCGGCAGCGACACCATCACCCAGATCGCTGAAAAAGCGGGCGTCGCCCCGGACGCGGCCTCGGGTGGCCTGGCAGCCTTGCTGCCCCAGCTGATCGACAAGCTGACCCCGGATGGTCAGGTACCGGAAGGCAATGACCTCGTCAGCCAGGGCTTGAATATGCTCAAGGGCAAGATCTTCGGTTGATTCCCTGGTCTTACAAGTGAAAAACCTCGCAGCGATGCGAGGTTTTTTGTTTTCAGGCGGCGGCCATCATGCCGAAGTGGGGCTGCTCAGCAGTCAGCCGCGCCGTACTCCCCTCGACCAGATACGAGCAATACCGTCTCCGCTCGGCGATGCCGCCGCGCCGCTCCATCAGTTCACCCAGCATGGCGACGGCATCGGTGGCCATCTTTTGCACGGGCTGGCGCAGGGTGGTGATGTCGTAGCTGAGCCAGCCGGACGCTTCCAGCGCATCGAAACCGGCCACCGACATCTGCAGCGGCACCTGGATACCCATCTGGTGGCGCGCCGTGTCCAGGCAGCCGATGGCCATGATGTCGTTGCCGCAAATGACGGCATCCGGCACGCGGCCCAGGCGGTCGATGACCTTGCGCAAGCCGCGTCCGCCGCTGGCATAGTCGTAGTTGCCGCTGACGACGATGGGCGCGGGCAAGCCCAGGGTCAGCAAACGGTCCAGCATGCCGCCCTTGCGTTCCTGCGCGACGGCCGAGTCGCCGGGGCCGTCGATGATGGCAAACTGGCGGTGGCCCGCTTCGGCCAGGCGCGAGACGAGCAGGCGCGCCGCTTCGGCCTGGTCGCACAGCACGGCGTGCACGGCGTGCTCGCGCGGGCTGCGGTTGAACAGCACCAGCGGTACGTCGCGCCGGCCGAATTCAGCCATCTGCTCGTCCGACAGGCAGGCGGCCACGACAGCGCCGTCGACCTGGTATTGCCACACATCGCACAAGACCTTGCCAATGTCCGCTTCGCGCTCCAGGGTAAACAACAAGAGACGCTTGCCCAGGCGGGCGATTTGCTGGCTCAGGTCGGACAATACTTGCGGATAGTACAGATTGGCCAGGTTGGAAATGATGACGGCGACCAGGTTCGAGCGGCGCGTGATCAGGCTGCGCGCGGCCGCGTTCGGGATGTAGTCGAGGGTGATGGCTGCCTGCATGACCTTGGCATGGGTGGCGGGCGAGATGCTGGCGCCCGGCTTGAAGCAGCGTGACACGGCCGATTGCGACACGCCGGCCAGCAGGGCCACATCATACGAGGTCACGCGTCGTCCGGCGCCGGGTATGGCGCGGGTGGTGGTGATGGGTGTCCGGGCTACAGTATTCTTTTTTCGCATATTGGTCTGGCAAGCAACCTGTCTCAAAGTATTCCTGCAGGCCCGGCCGCTTGTGGCGGCCTGGGCGGGCAGAATGAGCATAGCGCAAAAGATTGCCTTATGGCAAGACTGCATGCTTATTCACGCTTATTGTTCATGTTGCAAAAAAATATGACTGAATGGCAAGTGCTCGGACAGCCCCTCAATCGCTGCTGTCGCACGGCCCGCTGCCATAGGGGCTGAGGCGTCCCGGCGGGTCCACGCGGCGGGCGCTGAAATCGCTGGCCAGGGTAGGCAATGGCCATTCCGCCGTGGCGCTCGCCTCCGTGCCGCTGACGCTGCCCCGCACAGTCAGGGCGACGTCCACCCAGGAACCGTAGTTGCGCGGATAGCTGACGGTGACGGTGGCCATGCCCAGCACGTCGCTCAGGCCGCTGGCGCTGACGGTCAGGGGGATGCCCGGGTCGAGCACGCCATTGCCGTTGCGGTCGTAGGCGGCGTCAAAAATGCCGTTGCGCAAGACGTCCTCGTTGGTGCAGCTGTAGTGGGGCAGGGCCAGGCGCCAGACGCCCGTGTCGGGGAATTCGGGCTTGTCCGCCTGCCACACGTAAGATCCCTTGGCATAGCGGCTGGGCCAGGCGGCGGCCGTGATGACAACGCCGGGCACGGCATTGCCGGCGCTGTCGGACACGAATACGGCAAAGTCCTTCTGCAGCACGCTGGCCGAATGCTCGCGCAGCAGGCTGCCTGTTCCCAGCTTGATCGACAGCGCTTGCCGCGCCACCGTCAGGCGCACGAGGGCCGTGGCCGCCGCTTGCGGCGCACCCTCGATGCGGGCCTGGATCAGCACGCCGTCGCGGCCGCTGTCGGCCGGCCCCGCCACATACACGGCGCGCGCCAGGCCATCGCTGCCCGTCAGCACCCGGCCCGCCTGCCGCAGATAGCCGCCGCTGGGGTCGCTCAAGATACTGAACAGCACGGGCGCGTTCTTGACCAGGTTGTTGACGGCGCCATCGCGCACGACGGCGCCGATGGTGCTGGTGCTGACGTTGTCGGCGGGCACGCCATTGCCGGGATTGGCCCGCAGCACTGCCGGGTCCGCTTGCACGGCCAGCTTGCTGGCAGGACTCAATGGCGCGATGAATTCCAGCCGCGTCTGCGCCGTGGGTCCGCCTGCCACGGCGGCCGTGACGGTCGCCACGCCCGCGTTGGCCGACTGGATATAGCTGCGCGGCAAGTTGCCATCGCTGAAAATCAGGCTGGCAGGCAAGGCCTGGCTGCAGGCACTGTCCGCAAACAGGCTGCCGCGCGAGGTCGACAGGCTGGCGCTGCCCGCTTGCGCCACGCCCGCCCTGTCATAGTGCGCGTCGATGGGCTGGCACGCCAGGGTGGCGATCTCCGGCAGCACGTCCGCGCCGCTGGCGTCCTGGCCCACGGCCGGACTCAGGCGCAGGTCGCTGCCGGCTACGGCATACGCCTGCGTGGTGGCGGCGCCCAGTGCACTGACGGACACGGCATCCTTGCCCAGGCTGCCTGCCGTCAGGCGCAGCACCAGCTGGCCTTGCGCATTGCTGAGCGCCGTGCCGCCATCCTTGACGCGCACGCCGTTGCCGCCACCCGTGCTGTAGGCGATGGCGGCGCCGGCCACGGGCTTGCGCGCCGAGTCGCGCACGGTGACGGTGAGGTCGGCGCCCTGGCCCAGCAGCAAGGCAGCCGGCCCCAGCACTTCCACGCTGCTGCCCGTGACGGCCACCGTGCCCTTGCCGCTGCGCGTGCCGACATGCGCCGTCACGGTGATGCTGCGGTTGCTGTTGGCGCCGCCGGTCCCCAGCAAAGCGCGCGCCTGGCCGTTCTTGTCCGTTACGGCGTCGACGCTGCCGAGGATGCCGGAATCGGCGGCAAAAGAAATCTTTGCGTTTGGCAAGGCCAGGTTGGCGCCATCCTTGACGAGGGCCGTGACGCCCACTTCACTGCCGGCCAGTCCCGCCGAGGCCAGTTCCGTGCTGGAAAAGACCAGGTTGACGGCGCTGGCCAGGCTGGCCGGCTCGGGCGGCGTGACCGGCGGAATCACGGGTGGCGTCACGGGCGGGGTGACTGGCGGTTTCACGGGCGGCACGGTGGGCGGCGGGCTGCCGCCGCAGCCTGCCATGCTGTGCAGTGAGCAGCCGGCGCCGGCCTGGGTATCGGCCGAACCGCCGCCGCAGCCGGCCAGGGAAACGAGGAAGGCCGCCAGCAAGGTAGCAGGCAGCAAGGCAGCGGGCAGGTGGCGCGGGTGGCGCAGGCGGGCGAGGGGCACGATGGGTCTCCGGGAGCTGGCCGAGTTGCTCGGCATCACTTCCAAGAGTAGCTTTTGCGCGCGGCCGCTACTTGATGCAAAGCAAGTTTATGCTGTTGACCCCGTCGAACGGGTTTTGCTGGTGCAATGGCCGGTCTTCTGATAACATAACGCCCCTTTATTCAGGGAAGGGTCGACATGGCCAATGCTTGCGGCGTCGATTTCGGCACGTCAAATTCCACGGTAGGCTGGGCACGTCCCGGGCAGAGCACCATGCTCGGCCTGGAAGATGGCAAGACGACCTTACCGTCCGTCGTCTTCTTTAATGCGGAAGACGAGGAAGTCAGTTTTGGCCGCGCGGCGCTGGCCGGCTATCTGGCCGGTTACGAGGGGCGCTTGATGCGCTCGCTGAAAAGCTTGCTGGGTACGAGCCTCATCGATGGCCAGACGGAAGTGGGTGGCCGCGCCTTGCCATTTCGCATGTTACTGGCGCAATTCATTGGCGAAGTGAAACGCCGCGCCGAGCAGTCCGCCGGCCGCGAATTCTCGTCCGCCGTGTTCGGCCGTCCCGTCTTCTTTATCGACGACAATGCACAAGCCGACCAGCTGGCGCAGGATACCTTGGCCGAAGTGGCCCGCTCCGTCGGTTTCAAGGACGTCGCCTTCCAGTTCGAGCCGATTGCCGCCGCGTTCGACTACGAGTCGCAAATCGGCAAGGAAGAACTGGTGCTGATCGCCGACATCGGCGGCGGTACCTCCGACTTTTCGCTGGTGCGGCTGTCGCCGGAACGGGCGAAAAAGACCGAGCGGCGCGACGACATCCTCGCCACCGGCGGCGTGCACATCGGTGGAACGGATTTCGATAAATACCTGAGTCTGTCTTCCGTCATGCCTCTGCTCGGCTACGGCAGCCGCCTGCATAATAATAGCGAAGTACCTTCCAGCTATTATTTCAACCTGGCGACCTGGCACACGATCAACCTGGCGTACACGAAGAAGATCTGGGTGCAGCTGGCCGACGTGTGCCGCGATGCGCGCGAGCAAGACAAGATGGGGCGTCTGCAAAAGCTGATCGACGAGCGCGCCGGCCACTGGCTGGCCATGAAAGTCGAAGAGGGCAAGATTGCCCTGTCCGACGCGGCCGAAGTGCAGCTGGAGCTGGACCGCCTGTCGCCCGCGCAAAGCCTGTTGCTCAAACGCACGCAGTTCGACGACGCCATCGGCCACCTGTGCGGTTCCGTGGAAGAAACCGTGCTGCGCCTGCTGCGCGACGCGGGCGTGGCGCCGGAAGCCGTCGATACCGTGTTCTTCACGGGCGGCTCCAGCGGCGTGCGCTTGCTGCGCGAAAAGATCGCCGCCCTGGTGCCGGCCGCGCGCAAGGTCGAGGGCGATCTGTTCGGCAGCATTGGCGCGGGATTGGCGCTGGACGCCGTGCGTAAATTTGGTTGATAATCATCACCCATTGCAGCACCCACGAAAGAGCGCCCCATGAATGTGTTTGACAAACCGATCGTCATGATCGACTTCGAGACGACCGGTTTATCGCCCGACATGGGCGACCGCATCACGGAAGTGGCGGCGCTGCGCATCGAGGGCGGGCGGATCACGGACCGCTATGTGACCCTGATCAACTGCAATGCGCGTATTCCCTCGTTCATTACGGGCTTGACGGGCATCACGCAGGCGATGGTGGACAAGGCGCCGCCCGTGGCCGAAGTGGTGCCGCAGCTGCTGGATTTTATTGGCAGCGATGCCCTGTCGGCGCACAATGCCAGCTTCGATGAGAAATTCCTGCGCGCGGAAAGCGCCAGGCTGAACCTGGCACCGGCGCACCAGTCGCTCGTGTGTTCCTTGAAACTGTCGCGCCGCGTGTTTCCCGGCATGGCCAGTTACAAGCTGGGCTTGCTGTCCAGCCAGCTGGGCATCGCCTTCAAGAGCGCCGCCCACAGGGCCGAGTCCGATGCGGAAGTGGCGGCGCAAGTGCTGATCCATATCGGCCGCCATTTGCGCAGCAGCTATGGCATCGCCGATGTCGACGCGGATTTGCTGGTGTCGCTGAACAAGCTGGCCGCCGCCAAGGTACCGCAATTCTTGCAAAAGCACCCGTCGCGCCGCTGAGCGCCATTCCCCTCTAAGCAGGCTCATCAAACGATATAATTTTGTTATTTCGTTTGAGCCTGCTCAAGTCCTTCCCCCGCATCGAATTTAAAATTTAAGCAACACACGATTTCGCCGCCCTGGGCCGCCGTTTTGCGCGTGCTGCCGGCAAGCGCAATGTGGATGGGGGCGCACATGGACAAGCACCATACTGCCAGAGATAGCCATCAGGCGTATATCTGGTTCCGCACGGCGGCCGAGCAGGGCAATGCCTACGCCCAGTTCAACCTGGGATTGATGTACAAGAAGGGCGAAGGCGTGGCGCAGGACGATGCGCGCGCCTTTGTCTGGCTACGCCTGGCCGCGTTGCAAGGGCTGGCCTTCGCGCAGAACCACCTGGGCGCCCTGTATTACCACGGCCGCGGCGTGGCGCAGAGCGACGAGGACGCCGTGCTGTGGTTTCGCCGCGCGGCCGCCCAGGGCGATGCCTCGGCCCAGCAAAACCTGGGGCAGATGTACCGCAAGGGACGGGGCGTGCTGCAGAGCGACGAGCTGGCCCTGGCGTGGTTTTACCGCGCCTCCGAACAGGGCGTGGCCAGCGCGCAATCGCTGCTGGGCGAAGCCTATGCGCAAGGGCTGGGGGCGAAAAAGAATGATGCGCTGGCCCTGGCCTGGTTCCGCAAGGCAGCCTTGCAGGGCGATGCGCAGGCGCAGCTGAACCTGGGGCTCGTCTACAAGCGGGGCCAGGGTGTGGTGCAGAGCGATGCGCAGGCGCTGGCCTGGTTCCGCCAGGCCGCTGCCCAGGGCCTGGCCGTGGCGCAGCGGCAACTCGGCGTGGCGTATGCGGAAGGCCTGGGCGTGGCGCCCGACCAGCTGCGCGCGTATGCCTGGCTGCAGCGGGCGGCCGAGCAGGACGACGCCGACGCCCAGTTCAACCTGGGCCTGATGCTGGCGCGCGGCCAGGGCGTGGACAAGGACGAGGCGCGTGCCGTCGTCTGGTACCGGCGTGCCGCCATGCAAGGCCATTGCATGGCGCAATACAATCTGGGCGGCATGTTTGCGGGTGGACGCGGCGTGGGCCGCGACTTGCGCCAGGCACTGGACTGGTACGCCAGGGCGGCGGACCAGGGCGCGTCGAATGCGCAGTTCAACCTGGGCGTGATGTATGCCAACGGCCAGGGCGTGGAGCGCGACGAGGCGTGCGCCGTGCGCTGGTATCGCACGGCCGCCGAGCAGGGCGATGCGAGCGCGCAGAACAACCTGGGCGTCATGTATGCGAACGGCCATGGCGTACCGCAAGACGATGGCCTGGCCGTGCAATGGTATGCGCGTGCGGCCGGCCAGGGCCATGCTCTGGCGCAATACAACCTGGGCGGCATGTATAACAGCGGGCGCGGCGTGGAAAAGGATCCCGTCTGTGGCTACATGTGGCTGGCACTGGCGGCCGAGGGCGGCGACAGCGGGGCTGCCAGGGCCAGGGAGGCGGCTGGCGCCAGGCTGGAGCCGGCCCAGCTGCAAGAGGCGCAGCAGCGCATGCGGCAATGGCACCAGGTGCGCTTCCCTGCGCGGCCTCCGCGCGACTGAAGCACAGGCACCGTGCGCGCGCGGACGCGTGCTGCATGCGATAATTGCCGGTAAGCATGTCGCGAAGGCGGCAAGGTTTTTGGCACAGTGAAAGGTGAACCATGGTAAGGCAGGCAGGCGAGGATGCATCCGAGCAAAAAGTCATCGACGACATCGCCACGCACGGCTGGCATGGCGTGCATATCGGTGCGGATGAAGAAGGTCCCGGCTATGCGTTCACGATAGGTGCTTGCCACAGTTTCGGCCAGCCTGAGTTCCTCATCATGGGCTTGCCGCGCGCCATGGCCCACCAGATACTCGATGTGGCGCTGGACGCCGCGCGCAGCGGCGCCATCACGGATTTCACGGCCACCACGGATGTCTTGCTGGAAGGCCATCAGTGCGCCTTCGTGCGCGTGCCCGTCGAGCAATACCGCAACTATGTCGGCTATGCGCGCTGGTATTACCAGGGCGATGATTTTACGCTGTACCAGATCGTCTGGCCGTCGCGCGATGGCCATTTTCCGTGGCAGGCGCAAGCCAGTGCGCAGTATGTGGAGAGCCAGCCCTTGCTGGGGCCGGCGCCGCTGGCCGCATGACGGCAGGCCCCGCCGTCAGCATTGTGACCGGCACGGCGACCGTGTGCGTGTTCGACCCGACGCTCTTGCGCCACAAGCTGGAAGAGGACTGCGACTGGTGGAGCCTTCCCAGTGCGGAACTGGCGGCCGTGAATGCGGGGCAGGTGGCATTTTTCAACGTGGGCGGCGACGGCGCGTATGAACTTGCCTTGCACGCCGAACTTGCCGAACCGCATGTGGAAGTGCATCTGGCTGTCGTCTCGGGCCGCGTCTTCATCGGTGCCGGGGAGGATGTCACGGGTGGTGGCCTTGAACCGGACACGGCATACGGCGGCCTCTTCGTGGACGTGCCCGTGGGCAGTTACCGCGTGCAGGCGCGCCGCGACGGCGGGCATATCAGCCTGGCATTCGTGCCCGATGCCTGCGGCAGCAATGCGTTTGGCGACCTCGTGCGTATTTGATCGTGCGTCTCCGATCCCCGTTCAGCTTCTGATTCTTGTCCCTGGCTACGCATCCATGCGCGCCGCGCCCCCACCTTGCCGCCGGTCCAGGAACAGGCTGTTGCCGTGGATTTTCTTTGCCTGCTTCTTTGCTTCGGCCGCTTGCGTGGCGATCTGATGGTGCGTGTAGTACTGGTGCGCCTCCACCTTGATGACGCCCAGCGATAGGCTGATCAATGAGTAAAACACTTTCTTGCCTTGCCGGTCTTCGCTGATGTAGCCGCCCCGTTCGCAGTCGCTGGTGCTGTAGTAGGCGAGGATGGCGGCCGCGAAGTCGTCCAGCATGGCCTGGCAGCGCGCTTCCCAGTCTTCGCTCTGGAACAAAATCATGAAATCGTCGCCGCCGATGTGGCCGATGAAGTCGCGGTTCGGGTCGCAATGGCCGCTGAGGATTTCTCCCGTCAGCTGGATCACGTCGTCGCCCTTGCGGTAGCCGTACACATCGTTGAAGGGCTTGAAGTGGTCGAGGTCGCAATAGCAGACCCAGAAGCGGCTGCCGCTGTGCAATAAGCGGTCGATATGCTCGTTGATGGGCACGTTGCCGGGCAGTTGCGTCAGCGGGTTGGCATAGCGGGCCGCGTTGATCTGCATCTGCGTGATTTCGCGCATCAGGTCGTGTCCCGTGCCCATGCCCAGGTAGCGGCCGTGTTCGGTAATGATGAAGCCGTTGAACAGGTGGTGGGCATCCGACTGCACCATGGTGTAGCTGAGTTCCTGCAAGCTCGTCTCGTGGTCGGCGATCAGGGGCGTGGCATCCATGAACAGGCTGCATGATTTCTTGCCATACAGTTCACGCTGGTAGGGGCGGGCGAAGTGGTCGATCATTTCGAAGCGGCTGATCAAGCCCAGCGGCACGCCGTCGTCGACGACGGGGATGATCATCAGCTTCGGGTCTTTCAGGAAGATGTCGTATACCTCGTTATTGTTTTTCTCAGGCGAAACGGCTATCACCCGGTGCAGCAGCTTGCGGATGCTGGCGCCATTCTTTTCCAGGCTGCTGCGCTGCGGATACACGGCCACGCCATTGCGCCCCAGCGCCTGCACCACTTCCGCCGGCAGGGCCCGTGCCGGCACCGCATTGGGCCGACCCAGATGATAGCCTTGTCCGAACGCCACGCCCAGGTCGCGCAAGACCAGCAATTCCGTCTGCGCTTCGATGCCTTCGGCGATCACCAGCGTGCCCGATTTCTCCGCGATTTCCTGGATCGAGCGCACGAATTGCAGTTTCACGGGGTCATTATTGATGCCCTGGATGAAATGCATGTCGATTTTCACGTATTCCGGGCGCAGTTCGGACCACAGGCGCAGGCTGGAAAAGCCTTCGCCCAGGTCGTCGATGGCGATCTGGAAACCCATATTGCGGTAATGTAGTACCGCTTCGCGCATCAGTTCGTAATCGTAGGTGGGCTGGTTTTCCGTCAGTTCGATGATGACACGGTCCGGATTGATGCCGATGTGTTCGATGTATTCCAGTGTTTCGCCATGGCGGGCATTGCGCAGCAGCAGGCATTCGGGGCTGACATTGAGAAACAGCTTGCCCGGCAGCTGCAGTTCGGCAAAGCGCTCGAGCACCACTTGCCGGCACAGGTGCTCCACTTCCAGGGTCAGGTCATGCGCGCGTGCCACCTTGAACAGATTCATCGGCGCGTGCAGGGGGCTGTCGGACGGTCCCCGTATCAAGCCTTCGTAGCCGATGATGTCGCCGCTGTGCATGTGGATGATGGGCTGGAACAGCGCGTTGAGCTTGCGGCCCGCAAGGATATCGTGCAAGGCATCCGTCCCTTCGATGCTCATGGTGGCCGATGGCGGCTTCAGGTAAGCCACATTCGATGGCGTCGGGCCGGGCGGCGCGGCGGTGGCGGCAGGGAGGGCGAGAGTGTGCATAGGCGGATGTGGCGGCAGGGCCTCTGGACGGGCCATGAACATGTTGCCGATAGTAAAGAAGATTTATGACAACTTGATGAAACGACTTTGTTTTTGATAATGTTTCTTGCATGAACGTCAGTTTGCCGATTCCGGCGAAAGCGAGATTTATCATGGTCATCCATGTAATTTACCCAAACAAAAGACGGCAAATCCATCCGATAACTGTGCTTTAAAAGTGGCAATCCGCGCTATGATTTCTCTTGGCGAAAGTCAACATAGGCAGCCGTGCTTGAGCGGTATGCTTTCCCCGACATCCAACAATGAGACGACAACCCATGCAATTACGTAGTGCAACCCTCATATTCAGCTTGATGGCCGCCTTCGGTGGTAATGCCCTGGCGCAAAGCGCCGCGACGCCATCGTGCCCGGCCGGCGACGGCGCTGCCGTGACGTATCCTGTCAGCAAAAAAGTCGACCAGCAAGACAGCTATTTCGGCACCACCATCGCCGATCCGTACCGCTGGCTGGAAGACGCCAACAGCGCGGAAACGGGCGAGTGGGTGACGGCGCAAAACAAGCTGACGCAGTCGTACCTGGGTACCATCCCGGAGCGCGCCGCGATCAAGCAGCGCCTGACCAAGCTGTGGAACTATGAGCGTTTCTCTACGCCAACGAAGCAGGGCGGCCGTTACTTCTACAGCCGCAATGACGGCTTGCAGAACCAGGCCGTGCTGTACACGGTGAAAAAACTGACGGACGAGCCCCGTCTGCTGCTCGATCCGAACACCCTGTCCACGGATGGCACGGTGGCGCTGGCCGGCACCTCGATCAGCCCGAACGGCAAGTATTTGGCGTATGCCACGTCCGCTTCCGGTTCCGACTGGAACGAGTGGAAAGTGCGCGACATCGAATCGGGCAAGGATTTGACGGACCACATCAAGTGGGCCAAGTTCTCCGGCGCTTCGTGGACCAAGGACAACACCGGTTTCTTCTACAGCCGCTATGACGCGCCGAACGAAGCCACCAAGCTGGCCGATATCAATTACTTCCAGAAATTGTATTTCCACAAGATCGGCACGCCGCAGAGCGACGACGTGCTGGTCTTCGACCGTCCTGACCAGAAGGAATGGGCATTTGGCGGCAGCACCGTCAGCGATGACGGCAATTACCTGATCATCACGGCCACGCAAGGCACGGAACGCAAGAACCGCATCTTCTACAAGGACTTGCGCCAGAAGAACGCCAAGGTGGTCGGCTTGCTGGAAGCGTTCGACGCTTCCTACTCCTTCATCGACAATGACGGCCCCGTATTCTTCTTCAAGACGGACAACAAGGCGCCAAAATCGCGCGTGATCGCCATCGATACGCGTAAACCGCTGCCCTCCGACTGGAAGGAAATCGTGCCGCAAAGCGCGGAAACCCTCGTTGCCGTCAACCTGATCAATAACCAGCTGGTGCTTGATTACTTGAAAGATGCGCAAACGCAGATCAAGATCGTCGACCTGAATGGCAAGCTGGTGCGCGAAGTGGCCTTGCCGGGCATCGGTTCGGCGGGCGGCTTTGCGGGCAAGCGTGGCGATACGGAAACGTTCTACTCGTTTACCAGCTTCACGACGCCAGCGACCATCTACCGCTACGACATGAAATCGGGCAAGAGCAGCGTGTACCGCCAGCCGAAGGTCGATTTCGACCCGAACGCCTTTGAAACGCGCCAGCAATTCTTCACCAGCCGCGACGGCACCAAGGTGCCGATGTTCATCGTCTCGAAAAAAGGCATGAAGCTGGACGGCACGAACCCGACCTATCTGTACGGCTATGGCGGCTTCAATATTTCACTGACACCGAGCTTCTCCGTGGCGAATCTTGCCTGGGTGGAAATGGGCGGCGTCTACGTGATGGCCAACCTGCGCGGCGGCGGCGAATACGGCGAAGCCTGGCACCAGGCTGGCACCAAGCTGAACAAGCAAAACGTGTTCGACGATTTTATCGGCGCGGCGCAATGGCTGGTGGACAACAAGGTCACCTCGCCATCCAAGCTGGCGATCGGCGGCGGCAGCAATGGCGGCCTGCTGGTGGGCGCAGCCATGACGCAGCGTCCGGACCTGTTCGCCGCGGCGATTCCGCAAGTGGGCGTGCTCGACATGCTGCGCTTCCACAAGTTCACCGTGGGCTGGGGCTGGGTGCCTGACTACGGTTCGTCGGACGATGCGGAGCAGTTCAAGGCGCTGGTGAAATACTCGCCGCTGCACAACCTGAAGGCGGGCGGCTGCTATCCGGCCACCATGATCACGACGGCCGACCATGACGACCGGGTCGTGCCTGCCCACAGCTTCAAGTTCGCCGCCGCCGCCCAGGCGGCGCAAGGCGGCGCGGCGCCCGTGCTGATCCGCATCGACAGCAAGGCGGGCCATGGCGCCGGCAAGCCGACGACCAAGCAGATCGAAGAAGTGGCGGATCGCTGGGGCTTCCTCAGCCGTTCGCTGAAGATGACGCCAGTCGCGGCGCCGGAACCGGCGAAAGTGGCGGCGCAGTAATCAGGTAGCGGTAGGTCGGATTAGCCCGCAGGGCGTAATCCGACACCACCAGCGCCAACAATGTGTCGGATTACGCGGCCTGCCGCCGCTAATCCGACCTACTCCGACCTGCCTCCGTAATCCTCGCCAGTACCCCCTCCCCAAACACGGCCTGGAACGGCAAATCCTTGCGCTGCGCATAGCCGATATAGCAATCGCACTTGAAGCGCGGGCAGGATTTTTCTTGCAGCATGTCAGCCAGGTCATCCTCATATAAATTCCCCAGCCGCTCGGGCACGAAGTGGCAGCGCGCCAGTTCGCCGTCGCCATCGACGGACAGCGACGTTTCGCCCGCCAGGCACGGTTTGCCGCGCGAGGAAGAGGGACGGCGGTTGTGCGCGAACCACGGGTCGACGGCATCAAACCAGGCCAGGTCTTCCTCGCTGTAGTAGTGGGGACCACGCCGGTCATACGCGTTCAGCCACAGGTACACGTGCGCGGGCAGGGCCGCGCGCAGGGCGCGGATGGCGTCCAGGTGCTCGTTCATCGCCACGACGCCGACGGAATAGCGCACGCCCATGGCGTCCAGGCGCGCGCAGCGTTCGAGAAAACGGGCCAGTGTCGTCTGGTCCGGGTGGTAGGTGCACCACAGGCCGATTTTTTCCAGCCCGTCCATCCCTTGCAGCCAGTTCAGGGGGCCGGACAGATTCGTCTGCAGCGCCACCTGGCGCACGTGCGGCAGGCTGGCCAGCGTCTGCATGGCCGCGCGGTAATGGCGCCGCACCAGGGCTTCGCCCCACGGCGTAAACAGGATGCCGATGTCCCGCTTTTGTGCCACCACCCAGCTGGTAAAACGCGCCACTTCGCGCGCATCGCGTGCCAGGGTGGCGCGGCTGTCGCGCTTCTTGGCAAACGGGCAGTAGCCGCAGGCGTAGTTGCAGCTCGCCAGAGTGCCCCGGTACAGCAGGGACAACGTGCCCGGCGGCGTTGTCAGCACGCCTGCCCCTCTTGCGCCATCAGCGCGCGCACGGTGTCTGAGGCCAGCCACGGGCCGATGGTGTCGGCGTAGCTGTAGCCCCGGTCGTTCAGGCGCAGCAGGGGGCCGCTTTCTTCCACCAGTTCCAGTGCGTGCAGTTCGGCCAGCTGCGGCAAGTCTGCTTCGCAGCGGCTGCCGAAGCGCGCCGTGTAGGCGTCGCGGTCCAGGCCTGGTTCCGTCAGCAGCGACTGGATCACGTAGCGGCGGCGCTGTTCTTCGTCATCGAGCTGGTAACCGTGTTCAGCCTGCGCGAAGCGCGCCTCGTCCAGCGCCAGGTATTGTTCGATGATGCCGATGGTCTGCGTGCGCGCCACCGCGTATTCGCTCGAATAATGGAGGCTGGCCGTGTAGGAGCGGGCGCCCGCGCCCAGTCCCACCATGCCATCGTTCTGGCAGCAGTACGAGGGGCCGTTCTGTTCCGGCGCATGCGGGGCGCGGAACATGCGCATCGATACCTGCTCATAGCCCTGGGCGCGCAAATGGTCGCGCGCGGCCGCGTACAGTGCCAGACGGCTGTCGCCGTCGCGTGCCAGCATGATGGGGTTCAGCGTGTCGGCGCCTTTGCGCCGCGCGATCTTGCCGAGGCCCGTCTGTTCGCGCACGTACAGCGGATACAGGTAGATTTCTTCCGGCTGGAAGGCCAGCGCGCTGTCGATGGACGCGAGCAGGCTGGCCACGGTTTGCCCGGCGATGCCGTAGATCAGATCCAGGTTCAGTGTGGGAAAGCCGGCCGCGCGTATCAGGCCGATGGCGTGGTGCACGGTGGCGTTTTGCTGGGGGCGCGCCAGCGCGCGCATCTCGCCGGCGGCAAAGCTCTGGATGCCCAGGCTGACCCGGTCGATGCCGTGCGCGCGGCACACGGCCAGGCGCTCGGCCGTGATGGTTTCCGGCGACGCTTCGATGCCGGCCGGCGTGGCTTGCAGGTCGATGCCGAGGATGTCGCGCGCGCCGCACAGCAAGGTGTCCAGCTGCGCCGGCGACAGATAGGTAGGGGTCCCGCCGCCGAGCGCGAAGCGGGCAAAGCGCCGTTCGCCCAGCGCTCCGTTGAGTGCGCGCATCTGCACCAGCACTTGCTGCACGTAGCGCTCGACCATGTCTGCACCGGGGCGTGCCATGGCGAACAGGTTGCAAAAGCCGCAGCGCATCTCGCAAAACGGGATGTGGATGTAGGCGAAGAGGGCGGAGCGGTCTTGCCGCGCCCACAGGGGCGCAAGCGGCGCCGCCTGTGGCAAGGCGCGATAGGCTGCCTTGTGCGGATACGAATATGAATACGCCTGATAGGGCGTGTGGCGCATGCGCTGCGCCAGGGTGCCAGGTTGTTCGGCTGGGTTCACGGTGGGGATTCCTTGGGAGGTGTATCGGTATCGGTCTCGGGGACGATAAAAAAGTGCGCGTACGGTACCTGCCACACGCTGTCGTGGGCGACCCTGTGGCCCCGGTAGCCGTCTTCGCCATACGCGCTGCCATGGTCCGAACAGACGATGGCAAACGTGGGCGCGCGCGCGGCGCACGCGGTAAACAGGGGCGCCAGCGCGCCATCCACATAGCGCAGGGCCGCCGCATGGCTTTCCAGGCAGTCGGCACGGCAGCCGGGCAGGTAGGCGCGGTTCGGCGTGTGCAGGGCGGCCACATTGATGAACAAAAAAGTGCGCTCGTCGCTGGCAGCCAGGCGGGCTATGGCCAGCGCCACCTGCTTTTGCGTCGAATGGCGGCTGGCCACGCCCATGCCGGCGCTCCAGTGGCTTTCCTGGAACAGCGACGGCAGCACCGTGCCCAGCGCCGTCTGTTTATTGAAAAAGCCCACGCCGCCGATGCAGATGGTGCGGTAGCCGCGCGCGGCCAGGGCGGCGGGAAGGCCCGCTTCCTCGAACGCAAACGTGTGCGGCGAGGTGGTTTCGCTGCCGGCAAAAGCGCTGGCGAACAGGCGCGGATGGCGGCCCGGCGCCGCGGGCGTGGGCAAAAAGCCGGCAAAAAAGGCCTGGTGCGCCGCATACGTGAACGTGGCGGGCGAGTGGCGCCGTTCCCAGCCGCCAGGTGGTAAAAAACGTCCCAGCACCGGCAGTTCGCCCGCCTGATGCAGCGCTTGCGCCACGTCAAAGCGCAGGGTGTCGAGCGTGATGAAGACGATGTCGTGGCTGCCCACGACGGCGCGCATGTCGGGGATGGCTGGTGTGTCTTTAAACATGTGTCAGTTGCGCTATATAGGTGTCCGCGCCTTGCCACAGCAGGCCTGGCAGCAGGTCGCCGAAGGCGTTCGCTTCGAGCACATGGGCCTGGCCCTGGCGCACCACGAGGTCGTAGCCCGTCACGTGGCTCTCGGGGAAGGCGCGCGCGGCCAGGGCGCTGGCCGCTTCCAGCGCCGCCAGGTCGGCTGCGTTCAAGAGGCCGGCCGCATCGCCGCGCCGGTTGTCGAGGTGCAGATTCGTCATCATCCGGTCGCCGATGCGCGCCACCCGGTGCGCGGGCTGGCCCGCCAGGGTCACGACTCTCAGGTCGTAGTGGCTGTCGCCGCAGCGCGGCTTGTTCAGCCATGCCTCCGCGTACAGCTGTTGCGCGGCCAGCGCGTCGACGAGGGCGGCGATGTCGTGTTGCGTCTCGTAGCGGGCCATGCGCTTGACGTTGAACAGGCGTGTCTGGCCGTCCGCCCGCGATAAGGTTGCAGAGGTGGTGGCTTGCTGGCGGCCAGCTCTGTTCCTGCGGTAGGCAACGACGCCCGACGCGGACGAACCGTAGCGCGGTTTCAGGTACACGCGGTCAAGCTGGTGTTCATGCAGCAGCGACTGGAGATGGTCATAGCCGTGCACGGGGCCGAGCAGGGCGGGAATGGCGATGCCGTGCGCGGCCAGATGGCGCTGGCAAGCCAGCTTGTCCGTCATGAGGGTGATGTCGGCCGGCGCATTGAAGACGCGCGCCTGCGGCAGCTCGGCCAGTTGCGCCGCCAGCGAGGCCATGGCAGAGGCAAAGCCCGCAAACCAGGCATCCATCGCCAGCAGCTCGCCATGCGCGGGCACCTCGACCGGCGGCCGGCCCAGCCGCTGGCAACCGTCATGCAGCAGCCGCAGGTGGGCGGCCGGATCGTCGCCGGGCGGCTCGATCTTGAACAGGCAGGGCTGGCGCAGGGCTTCCTCCAGCAGCGCCGGCCGCGCCAGCCAGTCGCGCCATTCCAGCACTTGCGCGGGCGACAGGCGCAGTTGCGCGCGCGCCGCCTGCATCAGGCGCACGCGCTTGCTGCCGCTGGTGGCCAGCAAAAGCATCCCTATTTATTCGCCGACGGCGACGTAGCGATAGACTTCGTCGTCGTCCTCGTCGTCTTCCTGCGGATCATCGAGCCTGACCGGGAAGGGCAGGGCCTTGAGTTTTTCCTGGTTCGCTTCCGAGATATAGTGATGCGACAGGTCCATGCGCTTCAGATTGCCCAATTGCGTGCCGTGCAGCAGTGCTTCGGCGCCGACGTCGCCCAGGGTGCCCAGCGACAGATCCAGGGTCTCGACCGTGGCCAGCAGCGGCTCGTTGGCCAGCCAGACGGCCAGCTCGTCGGCGATCTGCGCATCGCGCAAGCCCAGATAACGCAGGGTTGGCGTGGCCAGTTGCGCCAGTACTTTCTGATACAGCGCCACGTCGCCCGAGAAGCCGTAGTCCTCCGTGCCCAGCCACAGTTCCAGGTATTCCAGCTTGGGCATGCTCGACTGGGCCAGCGCCTGCGCGATCTTCTGATCGAGGCCGCCGGACTCGATGGTGAACTTGCGCAGATTCTGGTGCGCGAACGGTTCGATGATCAATTCATTGCCGCCACGGATGCGCAGTTCTTCCAGCTGCGGGAAAGCGTCCAGCAGCGGCTTGTAGCTGCCTTGCACGATCCACGAGATTTCGCATTCCTCGTACGTCATGTCGCCGATGAACAGGGCGCGCAAGTTCGGCAACTGCGGCGCGTGGCTGGCCAGCGCGGCGATCACCTCGTCGGCGCCTGCCTCGTACGGGTCGCCCCACATGCCGATGATCAGCGCTTCAAGCGCATGCTTGTCGGTTTTTTCCAGGAAGCCGGCGATCAGGTCCGGCATCTTGCGCTTGTCGTCATACTCGAGCGAGAGGCGGTAGACGATATCCTGCCCGGATTGCAGCGCAATATCAGGATCGTACTGGACGACCTTTTTTTGGTGGAAGAGGGTGGTGCTTTCGGAAATCGTCATTGCTAAGGCTCCATGAAAGACAGTGAAAATCTTGTCTAATCCAAAATCTTAGCATGGGCGAAAGAGCATATTGCACACCGCTGAAAAGCAACTATCTATGGATTACCACCAATAATGCCTTGCCTTCCGTCTTGCCCAGGTTGCGGATGGTATGCGGCTGGTCCGCCGGATAGCGTGCCGTGCCGCCATTCTTGACCTTTTTCTTCGCCGCGCCCACTTCCAGCTCCAGGTTGCCGTGGATCACCGTCAAATGCTCGGTGGTGCCCGGATCGTGCGGTTGCGACGCCAGTTCGCCGCCCGGCGCCAGCGTCACTTCATACCATTCGTATTTGCCGGCCAGTTCCATCGGCCCGAGGATGCGCAGCACGTAGCCCGCGTGGTCGCCGGGCAGGGTGGGGGTTTCGTGGGCGTCCGTGATGCGGATGGTTTCCACGGTTTTTTCCGCGCTGGACAGCAATTCGCCGATCTGCACGCCCAGGGCGTTGGCCAGGCGCCACGTGATGGCGATGGTGGGATTGGCTTTTTCGCGCTCGATTTGCGACAGCATGGACTTCGAGACGCCCGCGATGCGTGACAAATCCTCCAGTGTCAGGCCGCGCGCCAGGCGCAGCCGTTGCAGGGTGGCACCTACTTCAGGGGGAGAATTGGTCGAAACGCTGGTTTTCATCGGCAGGTGGCTTGCAAAGTTCAAAAGGCTTGGGTAATATCCACTATATTGAATTTCAGTTCGAAATAGTGGATTTTGAGGAAAAACACGGAAACGTGTAGACTTCAAACAGCGCTTCACGGTACAGCATACTGCGCGCACCGGTCAAGCGGCCGCTTTTCCCTATGGCGGCTGAGGTCACCCGGATACCACACATACAACAGGGACACACAAGGATCATCATGAGCGAGCAAGCGAAGAACACCTTTTTCAGCGGTCTGCAACAGAATCTCGATCAACTGCGCCAGCAGGGCTTATACAAGCCCGAGCGCGTGATCGCCTCGCGCCAGGGCGCCGAAGTGGTGTGCGACGATGGCCGTACCCTGATCAATATGTGTGCGAATAACTACCTGGGCCTGTCCGGCGACCTGCAGACGCAGGAAGCGTCTATTGCCGCCACGCAAAAGTACGGCTACGGCCTGTCGTCCGTGCGTTTCATCTGCGGCACGCAAACCGTGCACAAGGAACTGGAACAGGCGATTTCCGCGTTCCTGGGGACCGAGGACACGATTTTGTACGCGGCGGCTTTTGACGCCAACGGCGGCGTGTTCGAGCCACTGTTCGATGAAAACGACGCCATCATCTCGGATGCGCTGAACCACGCGTCCATCATCGACGGCATCCGCCTGTGCAAGGCTGGCCGCTACCGCTACCTGCATAACGACATGGCCGACCTGGAAGTGCAGCTGAAAGCGGCGATTGCCGCCGGCAAGCGCCATAAAGTCATCGTCACGGACGGCGTGTTCTCGATGGACGGCACGATTGCGCAGCTCGACAAGATCTGCGACCTGGCCGACCAATACGGCGCGCTGGTGATGATCGACGAATGCCACGCTTCCGGCTTCATGGGCGCGACGGGCCGCGGCACGCACGAGCACCACAATGTGATGGGCCGCATCGACATCATCACGGGCACCCTGGGCAAGGCCCTGGGCGGCGCCATGGGCGGCTTCACGTCGGCGCGCAAGGAAGTCATCGACACCCTGCGCCAGAAATCGCGTCCCTACCTGTTCTCGAACACGCTGGCGCCATCGATCGCCGGCGCCTCGCTGTCGGTACTGGAGCGCCTGGCCAAGTCGACGGAACTGCGCGACCGCCTGCATGACAACACGGCTTTCTTCCGCAGCGAGATCGAACGCATCGGCTTTACCATCAAGCCGGGCACCCATCCCGTCGTTCCCGTGATGCTGTTCGACGCTCCCGTGGCGCAGAAATTCGCCGCCCGCCTGTATGAACTGGGCGTGCTGGTGACGGGCTTCTTCTACCCGGTCGTGCCGATGGGCCAAGCCCGCGTGCGCGTGCAGCTGTCGGCTGCCCACACCCGCGAACAGCTGGTGCAAGTGCTGGCCGCCTTCGAGCAGGCTGGCAAGGAACTCGGTCTGCTGACCACTACCAATTAACAAGAAATCAGGATAAGAAGATGGAACGTATTTTAGTCATTGGCGCAAACGGCCAAATCGGTAGTGAGCTGGTGGGCGCGCTGGCGCAGCAGCACGGCGCGGACAATGTCATCGCCAGCGACATCGGCACGAACAACCTGTACCAGGCCAAGCGCTATGCGCAATTGAATGTGCTGGACAAGGACGGCCTGGCGAAGATCATCGCCGATGAAGGCATCACCCAGGTGTACCAGCTGGCGGCCATGCTGTCGGCCACGGGCGAAGCGGCGCCGCTGAAGGCGTGGAGCCTGAACATGGATGGCTTGCTGAATATCCTGGAACTGGCGCGCGAGCGCGGCGAGGCAGGCAAGCCGCTGCGCATCTTCTGGCCATCGTCGATCGCCGCCTTCGGCCCGAATACGCCGCAAGTCAATACGCCGCAAATGACGGTGATGGACCCGACCTCGATGTACGGCATCAGCAAGCTGGCCGGCGAGCGCCTGTGCGAGTACTACTTCAACAAGTACGGCGTGGACGTGCGCAGCATCCGCTATCCTGGCATCATCAGCTACAAATCGCCTCCGGGCGGCGGCACCACCGATTACGCCATCGCCATCTTCCATGCGGCCTTGCGCGGCGAGCGCTATGACTGCTTCCTCGATGCGAACACCACCTTGCCGATGATTTACATGCCCGACGCCATCCGCGCCACCATCGAACTGATGGACGCTCCTGTGTCGCAGATCAAGATCCGTTCGTCCTACAATGTGGCCGGCGTGTCGTTCAACCCCGAGCAGCTGGCCAAGGCCATCTTGCGCATGGTGCCGGACTTCAAGATCAGCTACAAGCCGGACAGCCGCCAGGCCATCGCCGACAGCTGGCCGCAAAGCCTGGACGACAGCAAGGCCAGCGCCGACTGGGGCTGGAAGGCGCAGATCGGCGTCGAGCAGATGGTCACGGACATGCTGGCCAATGTCGACGTGGGTCACGCCGCCAAGGCTGCCTGAAGCACGCCCGCGCATTTAAAAACATACTAATATAAAGAGACACTACATGGATATGAGCGTATTTGACCTGTTCAAGATCGGCATCGGGCCGTCGAGTTCCCACACGGTGGGGCCGATGGTGGCGGCGCGGCGGTTCCTGGTCGAATACGGTCCGCTGGACCAGGTAGTGGGCATCGAGGCGGCCCTGTATGGCTCGCTGGCGCTGACGGGCGTGGGCCATGCCACGGACAAGGCCGTCATTCTTGGCCTGATGGGCGAAACGCCGCAGGACGTGGCGCCCGATGCCGTCGACACCAAGCTGGCCGCCATCGAGGCGGCCGGCGAGATCGCCTTGCTGGGCACGCACGTGGTGCTATTCACGGCCGCCACGGGCTTGATCTGGCACAAGAGCGAATCCTTGCCCGAACATCCGAACGGCATGCGCTTTACCCTGAAACTGGCGGACGGCAGCCGGGTCGACAAGGTGTATTACTCGATCGGCGGCGGTTTTATCCGCGAAGCGGGCGAGGCGCAAGCCGAAGCGGCCGTGGAGTCGGCCGCCAGCGCACGGGTCGTCTTCCCTTTCGATACCATGGAGCAGTTGCTGGCGCATGGCGTGGAAAGCGGCCTGTCGATCCCTGAAATGCTGCGCGCGAACGAATGCGTCAAGCGCAGCGATGCGGAACTCAATGAAGGACTGGACCGCATCTGGCACGTCATGCGCGACTGCATCGCGCACGGCCTGGAAACGACGGGCAACCTGCCGGGCGGCTTGAACGTGAAGCGCCGCGCCGCGAAATTGTGGCGCCTGGCGCAGGAAGCGAAGGCATCCGACAACCGCGCCAACGACTTGCCGCACGATGCCGTGCACCTGGTCAGCCTGTACGCGATGGCCGTCAACGAGGAAAACGCGGCCGGCGGGCGCGTGGTGACGGCCCCGACCAACGGCGCCGCCGGCATCATCCCGGCCGTGCTGCGCTACTACGCGCAGGATTGCCGCCCCAGCGATCCGGTCGGCGGCGTGCGTCGCTTCATGCTGACGGCCGCGGCCATCGGCATGCTGTGCAAGCGCAATGCCTCGATCTCGGGCGCCGAAGTGGGCTGCCAGGGCGAAGTGGGCGTGGCGTGCGCCATGGCGGCTGCCGGCCTGGTGGCGGCATTGGGCGGCACCAACGAGCAGATCGAAAACGCGGCCGAAATCGGCATCGAACACCACCTGGGCATGACGTGCGATCCCATCGGCGGCCTGGTGCAGATTCCCTGCATCGAACGCAATGGCATGGGCGCCGTGAAAGCCATCACGGCCGCCTCGCTGGCGCTGAAGGGCGATGGCACCCATTTCGTCAGCCTCGACGAAGTCATCGAAACCATGCGCCAGACGGGCGCGGACATGCAGGACAAGTACAAGGAAACATCGCTGGGCGGCCTGGCCGTGCATGTAATCACCGTCAACCACGCCGCTTGCTGATGTGTTGCTGGTAGTGTCGGATTACGCGCGGAGCGCTAATCCGACCTACGATACGCCACGGTCGGCGTAGGTCGGCTTAGCGCAAAGCGCGTAAGCCGACATTGCCACGCTAGCCAGCAACTTCACTCCTCCTCGAACAACTGCTCCAGCCTCCTGGGGTAGTTATTCAAAAAATCGCGCGTCACGGCGAAGTGCTCGGTGTCTTCATATGCCACCTCGTGAATGCCGCCGCCCGTAAACATCAGGATTTTCGCGTTCGGGTAGGCCAGCAGGATGGGCGAATGGGTGGCGATGATCAGCTGCGAGTCGTCCTGCACCAGCTGGTGGATCACCGATAGCGCCGCCATCTGGCGGCTCGGCGACAGGGCCGCCTCGGGCTCGTCCAGCAGATACAAGCCCTTGCCGCGCAGCTTGTTGATCAGGGTGGCCATGAATGCTTCGCCGTGCGATTGCGCGTGCAGTGACTTGCCGCCGTAGCTGGCCAGGTATTCGGGCATGTCGTCCATGTAGGTGGCGACGTTGAAAAAGCTTTCGGCGCGCAGGAAATAGCTGTCCTCGGGCTTCTTGTAGCTCTTGCTCAGGCGCAAGTGCGCGTGCAAGCCCGATTCCTCGTCCGACGGCAGGGCGATGCGCACGTTGCGCGTGCCGCCATCCTTGCCGAAGCCCAGCGCCACGGCCAGCGCTTCGAGCATGGTCGACTTGCCGCTGCCATTCTCGCCCACGAAAAACGTCACGTCGCGGTGGAAATCCATGTGCACGAAGTCGCGGATGGCGGGGATGGTGAACGGATAGTGGTCCATGTCGACGACAGCGTCGGGGCGCAGCGCGGCGCTTTGCAAATACGGTTTTTTACTGATCGGCATGGCCGGTTTTCGACTCCATGATTGGCACTTTACAGGGCAGAAAGCACAGTGTGGCGCAAATCGGCGGCGCACGCCAGTACGCACGCCGGCCATGTTTGCCTGGCTTGATCTCGTGCCATTATGGCTGCATTGACAATATCCAGGCTCTCCAATTGTCACATCCTGACCTGGCTGGCGCCACGCGATTCGCCTTGGACGGCGGCTGGCACTATAATATCCGCTGCCATTCATGATTAACCGCTCTCAGCTCAACTGGACTCTTCAAATCTATGCATTACGTGTCTACCCGCGCTGATAAAGCGCCATTGCAGTCGCAACAGTCATCTTTGCAGCAATTTTCCGACATCCTCCTGGGCGGCCTGGCCCCCGATGGCGGACTGTATCTCCCTGAACACTACCCGCAAGTCACTGGTGCCGAGCTGAACGCCTGGCGCACATTGTCGTATGCCGACCTGGCCTACGAAATCCTGAAGAAGTTCGCCACCGATATCCCGGCCGCGGACCTGAAGGCACTGACGGCGAAAACCTATACCAAGGCAGTCTACAAGAACGCCCGCGCCGGCGAAAACGCGGCCGACATCACGCCGCTGCGCGTGCTCGAAGAAAACGTCGTCAAGGGCGGCCAGACCACCCTGATGCTGCAGGCGCTGTCGAACGGCCCGACCCTGGCCTTCAAGGACATGGCCATGCAGCTGCTGGGCAACCTGTTCGAATACACCTTGGCCAAGCACGACGCCGAACTCAATATCTTCGGCGCCACGTCGGGCGACACGGGCAGCGCGGCCGAATACGCGATGCGCGGCAAGAAGGGCATCCGCGTCTTCATGTTGTCGCCGCACAAGAAAATGAGCGCCTTCCAGACGGCGCAGATGTTCAGCCTGCAAGACCCGAACATCTACAACATCGCCGTCGAAGGTGTGTTCGACGATTGCCAGGACATGGTCAAGGCAGTGTCGAACGACTTGCCGTTCAAGGCAAAACAAAAGATCGGCACCGTCAATTCCATCAACTGGGCGCGCGTCGTGGCGCAGGTCGTGTACTACTTCCGCGGCTACCTGGCGGCCACCACCAGCAACGAGCAAAAAGTGTCGTTCACGGTGCCGTCGGGCAACTTCGGCAATATCTGCGCCGGCCATATCGCCCGCATGATGGGGCTGCCCATCTCGAAACTGGTGGCGGCGACGAATGAAAACGACGTGCTTGACGAATTCTTCCGCACGGGCGTCTACCGCGTGCGCAAGTCCGCCGAGACCTACCATACGAGCAGCCCGTCGATGGATATCTCGAAAGCGTCGAATTTCGAGCGCTTCGTCTACGACCTGGTGGGCCGCGACAGCGACCGCGTGCGCGCCCTGTTCACGAAGGTGGAAACGCATGGCGGCTTCGACTTGTCCGGCAAGCCTGGCAGCGACGGCGACGAATTCAAGCTGGTGGCCAAGTACGGCTTCAAGTCGGGCAAGTCCACGCACCAGGACCGCCTCGATACCATCCGCGACGTGGCCGACGACTACGGCATCACCATCGACACGCACACGGCCGACGGCATCAAGGTGGCGCGCGAGCACCTGGAGCCCAATGTGCCGATGATCGTGCTGGAAACGGCGCTGGCGGCCAAGTTCAACGAAACCATCCTCGAAGCGCTGGGCGTGGACGCGGAACGGCCAAAGGGCTTCGAGAACATCGAAGACTTGCCGCAAAAGTTCGTCGTGATGGATGTGGACGTGGAAAAGATGAAGGCGTATATCGCCGCCAACACGGGCTTGTGATGAGCGGGCCTGTGATGAACGATCCGACCGCACAACGCAAGCCGATGCTGTCCGTGGCCGAGGCGCAAGCCTTCATGCTGGGCGCGGCGCGCCCGGTGGCCGAGGTGGAGCTGGTCGACACCATGCGCGCCAACGGCCGCGTGCTGGCGGGCGCGCAAACGTCGACCCTGAACGTCCCCGAGCGCGACAACACGCAGATGGATGGCTATGCCGTGCGCGCGCAGGATTGCGCCAGCGGCGCGGCCAGCTTGCCCGTGTCGCAGCGCATCGCGGCTGGCCACGTGGGCCAGCCCTTGCAGCCGGGGACGGCGGCGCGCATCTTCACGGGCGCCCTGATCCCGGATGGCGCCGATTGCGTCGTGATGCAGGAGCAGTGCACCTTGCTTGACGGCGTGGTGACGGTCAATCACGTGCCGCAGGCGGGTGAATGGGTGCGCCGCCAGGGCGAGGATATCCGCGCCGGCGGCGAGATCCTCGGTGCCGGCCGCCGCCTGCGCAGCCAGGAAATGGGCTTGGCCGCCTCGGTGGGCCTGGCGCAGCTGCCGGTGCTGCGCAAGCTGCGCGTCGCCGTCTTCTTCACGGGCGACGAGCTGGCCATGCCCGGTGAGGCCCTGGCGCCGGGCGCCGTCTACAACTCGAACCGTTTTACCTTGCGCGGCCTGCTGGAAAATCTGGGCTGCGAGATCACGGACCTGGGCATCGTGCCCGACAGCCTGGAAGCGACCAAGGCCGTGCTGCGCCAGGCGGCCCAGGGCAATGATCTGATCATCACCTCGGGCGGCGTGTCCGTAGGCGAGGAAGACCATATCAAGCCGGCCGTGGAAGCGGAAGGGCGGCTGAACATGTGGCAGATCGCCGTCAAGCCGGGCAAGCCGCTGGCGTTTGGCGAAGTGCAGGATGCCTTCTTTATCGGCTTGCCTGGCAATCCCGTCTCCAGCTTCGTCACGTTCCTGCTGTTCGTGCGCCCCTTCATCCTGCGCCTGCAAGGCGTGGCGGGGAATCTGGCGCCGCGCAGCTACAAGCTGCCGGCCGCGTTCGAGCGCCTGAAGGCGGACAAGCGCAATGAGTTCTTGCGCGCCAAGGTCAATGAGGAGGGCGAGCTGGAACTGTTCGCCAACCAGAGTTCGGGCGTGCTGACGTCCACCGTGTGGGGCGACGGCTTGATCGATTGCCCGCCGGGGCTGTCGATTGCGCGTGGCGACATGCTGCGGTTTATTCCGTTTAACGAATTGCTGTACTAAGGAAGTAGCGATGAAGATCAATCTGCGATTTTTTGCCAGCGTGCGCGAGCTGGTGGGAACCGGCCATGAAGTGCTGGAAGTGAGCGCGGAGGCCGCGTCACGGCTGACGGTGGGCGAGGTGCGAAATTTCCTGATCGCCCGTGGCGGCAACTGGGAATACGCGCTGGCGCAGGGGCGGGCGCTGCGCATGGCGCATAATCAGGTGATGTGCGATGCCGCCACCGTGATAGGCGACGGCGACGAGGTGGCGTTCTTTCCACCCGTGACGGGCGGCTGATCCCGCTTCCCAAATGAGGCGGCCACTTCATCGAAGTGGCCGTTTTTTCATGAAGACTTGGTTTTCGGTTTGTCCCCGCTGCACGTGGCGCAGGCGATGGCTTTCTTGTAGCGCCAGTATTTCGAACCGATGAAGATGGCCGACGCCACCAGCGACCAGGCCAGCGCGCTGAGGATGTCGGCCTGGCTGGTGGTGCCCTTGCTGTACTCGACCACCGTCAGGATGATGAATAAGATCGAACTGGCCAGCAAATAACGGGAAATCCAGAATCCTGCACCCATGTGTTTCTCCTCTTGTCGTCTCGTTGTCTCGTGAAGTCAAAGTGCCGATCGCTGCAGCATGTTGGCGCAGTATGCATCATTTTTCGGCATTCTTGCCATCCCCGCGCCTTATCTCGACTAAAATGCCGGGGTTTTCACCGTCTTTCCAGCTTGCCATGACCCATTCCAGCCTTCCTCCCTTTCACATCGCCGTCATCGGCGGCGGCCCTGCCGGCCTGATGGCCGCCCAGGCTGCCACCGACCAGGGAGCCAGGGTGGAGCTGTTCGACGCCATGCCGTCCGTCGGCCGCAAATTCCTGCTGGCGGGACGCGGCGGCATGAATATCACGCATGCGGAAGACTACCAGTCCTTCGTCTCGCGTTACGGCAGGCCGGCCCGCTGGCTCAAGCCGGCGCTGGACCAGTTCGGCCCGCAAAAGGTGCGCGACTGGGTGCACGGCCTGGGCGTGGACACCTTTGTCGGCTCCTCGAACCGCGTCTTCCCGACGGACATGAAGGCGGCGCCCTTGCTGCGCGCCTGGCTGCACCGCCTGCGCGAAGCGGGCGTGCAATTTCACATGCGCCACCGCTGGACGGGCTGGCAAGACGGCCAGCTGGCCTTCGCCACGCCGGACGGCGAGCGGTTATTCGCTTTCGACGCCGTGATCCTGGCGCTCGGTGGCGGCAGCTGGGCGCGGCTGGGATCGGACGGCGCCTGGGTGCCGCTGCTGCGAGAGCAGGGCGTGGCCGTGGCGCCCCTGGCGCCGGCCAATTGCGGCTTCGACGTGGACTGGAGCGGGCATTTCAGCAGCCGCCATGCCGGCGAACCGCTGGCGACGGTGGCCATCACGGCGCGCGATATCGATGGCTTGCTCATCAAGCGCCAGGGCCAGTTCGTCATCACGGCGGGCGGCGTCGAGGGCAGCCTGATCTACGCGCTGTCGGCCGCGCTGCGCGAGCAGATCGCCGCCGAGGGCAGCACCACCATCTGGCTCGACCTGGCGCCCGACCACAGTCATGAACGCGTGTTCGAGGAAGTGACGCGCCCGCGCGGTTCCCGCTCCATGTCCAGCCACCTGAATAGCCGTCTGGGCATCAAGGGCGTGAAATCGGGCTTGCTGCGCGAATGCCTGAGCGCGGCCGACTTCGCCGATGAAGCCAGGCTGGCGGACGCCATCAAGCTGCTGCCCGTCCGACTTGTGCGTCCGCGCCCCATCGATGAAGCCATCAGCAGCGCCGGCGGCGTGGAATTCGACGGTGTCAAAGGCAGCATGCTGCGCGCCATGCCGGGCGTGTTCCTGGCGGGGGAAATGCTGGACTGGGAAGCGCCGACGGGCGGCTACCTGCTGACGGCCTGCCTGGCGCAAGGCAAGGCGGCCGGCGAGCAGGCGGTCAGTTGGCTGGAAGAGAACGTTAGTGCCAAGTAATTTCGCCCGAGCCGCTTTTCTGCGTCTCGCGCTGGCGCGGGTTGCCGTGGACGTGGATGTCGCCGCTGCCGCGCAGGGTCAGGTTGCTGGCGTCGCGCACGAAGACGGTGCTCGTGCCTGAGCCTTGCAGGCTGACGCTGGCCTTGTCGGCGGCCAGGTGCTCGGCATCGATATCGCCTGAACCGCTCAGGTCGGCACGCAGGAACTTGGTATTGCCGCTGGCGGCGATGCGCCCGGAGCCCACCATTTCCAGCACCACGCTGTCGCTGTTGCCGCCATTGATGTCGAGGTCGCCGCTACCGTTGACGGTGGCGGCAACCTGCTTGTAGCGTCCCGTGAAACTGACATCGCCCGATCCCGTCAATTCCAGGATGAAACTGTCGCCGGAAAATCCCGTGATCTTGCTGTCGCCATTGCCGTGTACTTCGACGCGCACGAGGGCGGGCAGCACCAGTTCCACCTGCAGGGGCTGGCGATGGTGGAACAGCATGCCTTTCGGGCCGATATGCAGGGTCGTGCCATCCTGCGTGGTGTCGACGTTGGACAGCAGACGCTGTTCGCCGCTGACCTTCAGCGATGGCGTGGCGCCGCGGCGCAGCACCAGGTCGATGGGGCCTGCCAGGTCGATGCTGTTGATATTGGGGGAAACCGGGCGCGTTTCACTGCGCACGGCGCGGCCGGCGGCGCTGCTGGGATTGCTGATTCCCTTGGCGCGCAGCGCCGCATACGACATGGCGATCAGGACCAGTGCCAGCAAGAGCATGGACAGGCCAACTTTGAGCAAGCGTTTCATGGCAGCCTTTCTAGTGACCTTTGAGCAGGGAAACATTCATGGCAACGTAGCGCTTGATGCCGATCAAGGTATAGCGCGTTACGACCAGACTGAGCAGGAAGATGGCGATGCCGCCGAGCAGCATACCCACGCCAAAGACGGTTTGCGTGGTGCGCGCATCGCGGTCCATGTCGGTGGAGATGCGGATGCCCCCGCCGGCCAGCGCTTCGGCCCGCTCCATCATGCGCGAGGAGGCGCCGGGCGCCCCGGGCTCGGACTCGGCCGGGTCATGCTGCAAGCGGCCGGGCAGGTGATCGACTTCGATGCCCGTGTCGCCGATGGTGATGCGCGTTTCGCGCCGTTCGCCGTTTTCGCCGCCGTCATCGTCGTGGATGAAGACGTGGCGCAGGGGACCGTCGAGCACCAGTTCGTTGGCGCCGGACAAACCGCTGGCCGTGATGGCGATGCCGGCCAGGTAAAAGCTCAGGCCGACGGCGTACAGGGTAGCAAGCAGGGCTGCATACACGGCGGCAGGCACGACCATGAACAGGTTGAAGATGGCCAGGCCCACCAGCGAGACGAGCAGGCGCAGCAGGTTGACGGGGGTTTTCTTTTGCTCGAAAGCCTGGCGGTGCGTGCTGTTGCGCAAGGTAAGGGCGATTTTTTTCGGGTCGCCCAGGTCGTCTGCGATCTCGTGCTCGCTGCGGCCGGCCGCAGCGCCTTCGATGAAGGTCTGTTCGTAATAGTCGAGCGTCTTGGCGACCAGGTCCGGTGGCAAACCTGCCAGCGCGCGCCGCAGTGCGTCGAGATAATCTTGTTTGTTCATCATATTCTTCCTGTCCGCCGCTTCAGCCCATGGCCGGCAGCAGCATGCTTGCCTGGCTCAGCAGCAATGGTGCCTGTGGCGCCTGCTGTGCGTGAATGACGATGAATGTGGCCAGCACCACACCAGCCAGCAGCGCCAGGGCTTTCAAGCTGTTTTTCAAGTGCAAGGTGGTGTGCATGGTATTCCCCGTGGCATGGCCGTTGTCGATGATCAGACTGTACCCAAGCGCACGCGGGCGCACCAGCGCGGTGCGACAGAATGCAATTTCGCGGGGGCGAGCGACACCAGGGGAGGATGCACCGTCAAGTCTACTTTGCCACCTTGCCCGTGGTAATGGCCTTTGCCGCTGCCACGCCGCTGCGCACGGCGGCCTCGATGGTGGCCGGATAGTCTTGCGTCCGGTCATCATTGGCCGTGTAGTCGCCTGCCAGCAGCAAGCCAGGCACGCCGCTGGCGTTGCCGGGGCGAGCCAGGTCGGGCGTGCAGGCAAAGGTGGCGCGCTTTTCCGTGATCAGCTGGGTCCACAGGGGCTGCGCCAGGGCAGGGCGCTGCAACACCTGGGCCAGCTGCGCCGCGATGGCTTGCGCCAGCGGTCCATGGCCTTGCTCGGCGGCATAGCCGGAGGCGCTGATGACGACGGCCAGCAAGCCCGCCTGGTTGCTGTCGAGCTGGCCCCGGTCGAAGACGAACTGGCCCCAGTGCTGTTGCTCCGGCGCATCGACGAGGGCGTAGAACGGCAAGTCCAGGCGCACCGAAACATCGTACTGCAGGTAGCAGGTGCTGATGGCTTCCGGCGTGAACGCTTGCATGCGCTCAATTGCATCGGCAAGGCGCGCATCGTGCAAGCCTTGCAGCAGGCTGGCCGCCTGCACGGACGAGGTGGCCACGATCACGCCGTCAAAGCTTTCGCCGTCATCGACGCCGTCATCAAGCCCCCAGCGGCCATCGGGCAGCGCCTGCAAAGCGGTGATTTTGGCGCCCGTGCGGACTGTACCGCCATGCTGCACCACGTAGCGGCTTGCCGCGTCGGGTAACAGGGCGCTCAGGTCCGCCTTCGGGATCAGCATGTCGGAGGCGCGGCGGCGGCTCGCGCCCAGGCTGTCGCGCAGCACGTTGAGGAAGACGCGGGCCGAGGCACGCTCGGGCGGGGTATTCAATGCGGCCAGGCACAGTGGGTGCCACATCAGCCGGTTCAAACGGTCCGTCTGGTCGAAGCGCTGCAGCAATTCGCTGACCGAGCAATCGTTATACAGCTGCCAGCCCATCGTCCGCATGGCGGTGGAAAAGCGCATCAGGGCCAGCTTGTCGGCGCGCAATAATCCTTGGGCGCGCAGCAGGGCCCACGCCAGGTGCAGGGGCGCGGGCAGGCGCGGGGCGATGAAATCCATGCCGCCCGAGCCGGCCGGATAGCGCATCTGCAGGGGCAGGGTGAGGATCAGCTCGTCCGGGTCTTGCCCCGCCAGCTTGATCAGGCGCAAGGTTTCCGTGTAGGCGCCCAGCAAGATGTGCTGGCCGTTGTCGAGCACCGTGCTTTCGCGTTCGACCCGGCGCGCGCGCCCGCCCAGGGTGCGCGCCGCCTCGAATACGCTCACTGCGTGACCGGCGCGCGCCAGTTCCATGGCCGCCGCGCAGCCAGCCCAGCCGGCGCCGATGACGGCGTAGCGCTGCTTCACGGCCTTGTCAGCCACGAACCCAGGTCTTCCAGGCCAGCCACAGTTTGCGGATCGGCGTGAGCGAGATGCGCTGTTTCAGCACGTGGTAGCCGTCGCGTTCGACTTCATTGAGCAGGGTGCGGTAGATGGCGGCCATGATCAGGCCCGGGCGCTGGGCGCGGCGGTCTTCTGCCGGCAAGAGCGCGAAGGCTTCGTCATACGCCTTTTGCGCGCGCGCCACCTGGAAACGCATGAGGTTTTCAAAGTTTTCGCTGTGGCGCGCATTCAGCAAGTCGGCCGCCGTCACATTGAATTGCTGCAATTCGCTGATCGGCAGATAGATGCGCCCCTTGCGCGCGTCTTCGCCCACGTCGCGGATGATATTGGTGAGCTGGAAGGCATGGCCCAGCTTTTCCGCATACAGCAGGGTTTCCGGGCGGGTCGCGCCGAAGATGCTGGCCGACAAGATTCCAACCACGCTGGCCACGTGCCAGCAATAGCGGCTCATGGCCTGGTAGTCGAGGTAGCGGGTCTGGTTCAAGTCCATTTCCATGCCGTCGATGATGGCCTGCAAATGCTTTTCTTCCAGTTTATATACGTCCAGGTGCGGCTGCAGCGCGCGCATCACGGGATGCGTGGGATTGCCCTCGTACATGGCCTTGACTTCCTTGCGCCACCAGACCAGCTTGGTGCGTGCCACGGCTTCGTCCGTGCATTCGTCGACCGTGTCATCGACTTCGCGGCAGAAGGCGTACAGGGCCGTGATGGCCTTGCGGCGCTCGGCGGGCAGGAACAGGAAGCTGTAGTAGAAGCTGGAGCCGCTCTGGGCGGCCTTTTGTTGGCAGTATTCGTCGGGAGACATAGTCAAAAGAGCAAGGGTTGCAGATCGAAGCCGCTATTCTATCGTCTTACAGAGTGGGCGACGGGGGAAAAGCCGTTTTTACTTGTGTCTCTTGATGCAAGCTTTTGCGCGACATGCGCAGGGCGCGCCAGAAAATGATCAGCCAGTCGCGTTTCTCCAGCTTGGGGCGGCGCCGGAACACGTCGTAATTGACGGCTTCGATGCACTCGAGTATGCGCAATCCCCCTTGCACCACCAGGCGCAACTCCCAGCCGATGCGCCCGCGCAAACGCAGGGCCAGCGGCGCGCCGGACAGCATCAGGGCGCGCGTGCGGGCCACTTCAAAGCGCATCAGGGCGCTCCACTTGCCGTGCGCCTCGGGCCGCTCGAAGGCGGCGGCGGAGACGGCAAAGCGGGTCAGGTCTTCCATCGGCAGGTAGATGCGCTCTTTTTGCTGGTCGATGGCGACGTCTTGCAAGAAATTAATTAGTTGCAAAGCTGAACATATGGCATCGGAATCGCGTACATTCTGTTCATCGGCCGCGCCATACAGGTGCAGCATCAGCAGCCCCACGGGGTTGGCGGAACGGGCGCAGTAATCGAGCACGTCGTCATAGCTGGCGTAGCGCGTCGTTTCCACATCCTGCTTGAAGGCGGACAATAAATCGTGGAATGGCTTCAGCGGCAACTGGTGTTTGGCAATGACGGCGGCCAGGCGTTCGAACATGGCGGCGTTCTCGCCCCCATGGCCTTCGTGGCGGGCGATGCGGCCCAGCGCCTCTTCGTAGGCGTGCAGGGCCGCCAAGCGCTCGGCCGGCGTGGCGTCGCCTTCGTCGGCCAGGTCGTCGGCGCTGCGGGCGAAGGCATAGATGGCTTCGACGGCGGGCACCAGGCGGCGCGGCAGTAAAAATGATGCAACAGGAAAATTTTCGTAATGGTCTACAGGCATGAACACACTTCTCTAGTCTTGCGTTTGTCCGGCACCTTCAAACGCTGGAATGTGGCCGGGCGTTGTACGTCTCAAGATTAATGACGCATAAGTCACTAAAAACTTTTACGCACGATTATAATTAATAACCAGAAAGTCATTAGGCGGAGAGCACTTCCGCCATGACCAAACTGATATTGTCACAAATTTAAGGATATCGCGTGCGAAAAAGTTTGGCCTGACCCAAAGGACAGGCAAAAAGTTTCTCCGCATAAAAATATTACAGCCCGCATAGTAAAGGAAAATACCTTGTTTGCCCTGAAAACCCTGCGCCGCGAGACCGGCGCTTCCGCACTTCCTGCCCTGCGGCTGATTGCCGCCGCCGCCTTGGCGACGACCCTGGCGGCCTGTTCCAAGCCTGCCGTCAAAGTGGAAGACGTGCGCCCTGTGCGCGCGATTGTGTTGTCTAGCAGTAATGTTGACGTGAGTGCCGAGCTGTCGGGCGAGGTCGTGCCCCGTGTCGTATCGCAGCTGGGCTTCCGCGTGGGTGGCAAGATTGTGGCGCGCAAGGTCGACGTGGGCGCCAGCGTGAAGAAGGGGCAGGTCCTGATGCAGCTCGATCCTGTCGACTTGCAGCTGTCGCAGGCGCAGGCCAAGGCCTCGCTGGTCAGCGCGGAGACGAGCCGCGACCTGGCGCGCGCGGAATTGAAGCGCTACCAGGATTTGCGCGAGAAGAACTTCGTCAGCCAGGCCGTGCTCGACGGCAAGGATGCCACCTACAAGGCGGCGCAGGCAAACGTGGAAGCGGCCCAGGCCCTGTACCGGGGCCAGGCGAACCAGTCCGGCTATGCCAGCTTGCTGGCTGACGTCGATGGCGTCGTCACGCGCATCGAGGCTGAAGTGGGGCAGGTGGTGGCGCCCGGCGCGCCCGTGGTGCAAGTGGCCAGGAGCGGCGAGAAGGAAGTCATGATCGGCATTCCTGAAGATAAGGTTGAAACCTTGCGTAGCGTCAAGGATGTGGTGGTGCGCCTGTGGGCCGACCCGAAACAGGCGTTGCCGGGCAAGATACGCGAAGTATCGCCCGTGGCCGATGCCGCCACGCGCACCTACCTGGCGAAAGTCAGCATCCCGGACGCGCCGCAGGCACGCCTGGGCATGACGGCCGTGGTGCAGTTCGCCTCGCAAACGACCACGCCGCAGATCAAGGTGCCGTTGACGGCCCTGTTTAATGAGAAATCGCAAAGTTCCGTGTGGGTGGTGGAAAATGGCGCCGTGAAGCTCGTGCCGGTGACGGTGGGCGGCGTCGCGGGCAATGAGTTGCTGCTGACCTCGGGCGTGAAGGAAGGCCAGACGGTGGTCACGGCCGGCGTCAACCTGCTCAAGCCGGGCCAGAAAGTGACCATTCTCGGCGCCGAACTGGCCAGCAAGCCTGAAGTGGCCGCTGCCCCCGTCAGCGTGGGTGCGGCCAAATGAAGGGCGGCTTCAATCTGTCGCGCTGGGCGCTCGAACACATCCCGCTGACGCGCTACCTGATGGCCGTGCTGCTGATCGGCGGCATGCTCAGCTACGCCAGCCTGGGCCAGGATGAAGATCCCCCGTTCACCTTCCGCGCCATGGTCTTGCAAGCCTACTGGCCCGGCGCCACGGCCTTGCAGATGGCCGAGCAGGTGACGGACAAGCTGGAAAAGAAACTGCAGGAAACGCCGTACATCGACGAAATCACCAGCTATTCGAAGCCGGGCGAAACCCTGATCCTGCTGGAGCTGCGCGAATCGGCGCCGCCCAAGGAAACGGCGGCCGCCTGGTACCAGGTGCGCAAGAAGATCGGCGACATCCAAGGCACCTTGCCGGCCGGCGTCGTGGGCCCGTTCTTCAATGACGAGTTCGGCGACACGTACGGCTCCATCTTTGCCCTGTCCGGCGATGGTTTTACGTACGCGGAAATGAAGGATTACGCGGACAAGGTACGCCAGGAACTGCTGGCCGTGGGGCAGGTATCGAAGGTGGAACTGTTCGGCGTGCAGGATGAAAAGATCAATATCATCTTTTCGCACAAGAAATTTGCCCAGCTGGGTATTCCGTTCGACGCCATCGTGCAGCAACTGTCCGCGCAAAACAGCATCAACGCCACCGGCGTGCTGGTGACGCCGACGGACAATCTGCAAGTGCGCGTGACGGGCGCCATGGTGACCGTCAAGGACCTGGAAAACCTGGAACTGCGCGCCAACGGCACGACTTTCCGCCTCGGTGATTTTGCCACAGTAAAACGTGAACTCGTCGATCCTCCCAAGGACAAGATGCGTTTCAATGGCAAGGAAGTGATCGGCCTGGGCGTGTCGATGGAAAAGGGCGGCAATATCATCGACATGGGCAAGGCCTTGCAGGCGACGGTGACGCGCATGAAGAGCGAATTGCCGGTCGGCATAGAGCTGCAGCGCGTATCGAACCAGCCGGAAGCCGTGTCCGCCTCCGTGGGTGAATTCGTGCATACCCTGATCGAAGCCATCCTGATCGTGCTGGCCGTCAGCTTTGTCGCGCTGGGCTTGCACACGAAACCGCTGCGCATCGACGTGCGGCCCGGCCTGGTGGTGGCGCTGACCATCCCGCTGGTGCTGGCTGTCACCTTCCTGTTCATGCGCCTGCTCGACATCGACTTGCACAAGATTTCCCTGGGCGCCCTGATCATCGCGCTGGGCCTGCTGGTCGATGACGCCATCATTGCCGTCGAGATGATGGTGCGCAAGATGGAAGAGGGCATGTCGCGTTTCGATGCGGCCACCTTCGCCTACACGTCGACGGCCATGCCCATGCTGACGGGCACCCTGATCACGGTGGCGGGCTTCTTGCCCATCGGCCTGGCCAAGTCGGCCGCCGGTGAATACACGTTCTCCTTGTTCTCCGTCAATGCGCTGGCCCTGATTATCTCGTGGGTGGTGGCCGTCGTCTTCACGCCTTACATCGGCTACGTCTTGCTGAAAGTGAAACCGCACGCGCACAACGACCATGAATTGTTCGATACGCCGAACTTCCGCCGCTTCCGCCGCGCCGTCACCTGGTGCGTGGAATGGCGCAAGACGACGATCGCCGCCACCCTGGCCATCTTTGCGCTGGGCATCTATGGCTTTAACTTTATCGAAAAGCAATTCTTCCCCGATTCCAGCCGTCCTGAACTGATGGTGGAACTGTGGTCGCCCGAAGGCACGACCTTTGCGGCGAATGAAAAGCAGGTCAAGAAATTCGAAGCGTTCGTCGGCAAGCTCGACGGCGTGGAAAGCGTGACCAGCTATGTGGGAACGGGCAGCCCCCGTTTTTACCTGCCGCTGGACCAGATCTTCCCGCAGACCAATGTGTCGCAAGTGGTGGTCTTGCCGAAGAGCCTGGCCGACCGTGAACGCCTGCGCCAGCAAATCGTCGATGTCTTCAAGAAGGATTTTCCGGAAGTGCGGGGCCGTGTAAAACTGTTGCCGAATGGGCCGCCGGTGCCGTATCCCGTGCAGTTTCGCGTCACGGGACCGGAAGTGGCCGGTGTGCGCGCCATCGCCGACCAGGTCAAGGACATCATGCGCGCCAATCCGAACACCCTGGGCGTGAACGACAACTGGAATGAATCGGTGAAAGTGCTGCGCCTGGACCTGGACCAGGACAAGATGCGCGCGCTGGGCGTCACCTCGAAAACGGTGATGCAGGCGGCCAATACGATTCTGTCGGGCACCGTCATCGGCCAATTCCGTGAAGACAATAAGCTGATCGACATCCAGGTGCGCCAGCCGCTGGAAGAGCGGGCGACGATTTCCGTGCTGAACGACACGAATATCCCGACGGCGACGGGCAAGTCCGTACCCATCTCCCAGCTGGCCCGCGCGCATTTCGTGTGGGAACCGGGTGTCGTCTGGCGCGACAAGCGTGAATGGGCCATTACCGTGCAATCGGACGTGATCGATGGCATCCAGGGCGCCACCGTGTCGACGCAGCTGGCGCCGCAGCTGGACGCCTTGCGGGCCAAGTTACCGGCCGGCTACCGCATCAATGTGAAAGGCGTGGCGGCCGACAGCGGCGAGGCGGAAGCGTCGATCTCGGCGAACTTGCCGCTGGCTATCTTCATCATCTTCACCTTGCTGATGCTGCAGCTGCACAGTTTCTCGCGTTCCCTGCTGGTGTTCCTGACGGGGCCGCTGGGCGTGGCGGGTGCCGCCTTTGCCTTGCTGCTGCTGCACCGCCCGCTGGGTTTCGTGGCCAACCTGGGCGTCATCGCGCTGTTCGGCATGATCATCCGCAACTCGGTGATCCTTGTCGACCAGATCGAGCAAGACATCCGCGATGGTTCGGCCCCATGGGACGCCATCATCGACTCGGCCGTACGCCGCTGCCGGCCCATCGTGCTGACGGCCGCCGCCGCCGCGCTGGCCATGATCCCGTTGTCGCGCTCCGTGTTCTGGGGGCCGATGGCCGTCGCCATCATGGGCGGCCTGATCCTGGCGACGGCCTTGACCTTGCTGTTCTTGCCGGCCCTGTATGCGGCCTGGTTCCGGGTCAGGAAGCCGGAGCCGGCGACGGCAAAAGAAGGCTAGCAGCCAGCGCCAGGGCGCGGGCATAAAAAAGGCGGCATTCCTCTGGGAAATCCAGTAGAATGCCGCCTTTGCTTTACCGAGGGCTTGCTCGTTGAGTCCGCGGTAGCCAGATCGCTCCCGAGTTGTTAAAATCAGGGAGTCCCTGTGGCGAGCAGTGCAAAGTAGTACAAAATGCGGATGTGGTGGAATTGGTAGACACGCTGGTCTTAGAAGCCAGTGCTTCGGCTTGGGAGTTCGAGTCTCCCCATCCGCACCAATCCGGGTTGTTCCAGCCCGGACGTGCAGCACCATCAAGTTGTTCTTCAGCCTCGTTGCAGGCGTCTTTCCTGTTTTTCCTGCTGCCTTTCCTGTATTTCCGTCATCCGGGCTGCCTTTGCTTGCGCCATTTTTCGCCAGAGATCGCGCGGCAGTGAAGGGCCCGGGCGGAGATTTGCCTGAAAAATGGCCAAATTGAGGTAAATCAAAGGTTTTTTGCCCGAAATCTTCGCTCTGGGCGCATTTCTTTGTTTCGGACGGGGCGCCAGTTCGCATATACTAATGAATGAAGCAGGCTGGAAAGCCTGTCTCTGGCGAAATAAAGAATGCCGGGGCAAGAGTAAAGACAGGGCACCCCCAGGCTGTGGCGATTCATTCGCCGCCGCTGGTATCCTCTGTGGCCGGGCTGCAAAGCCAGCCACTTTCCCGAAGTCCTTTGTTATAATGCCACGCTTTACCGAATGATGGCCGGCCCTGCATTTACTTAGAAGCAAGGCTGGACGCTCGGAGCCCTGTCGCAGTACTGGAAGCGGCGGATTGTTTGGTGCCTGGTGCGGGTTTTTCCCTCAGCCGGGTAGACCAGGTCCATTGTCCTGCTTGCAGTACTTTTACAGATGAATATGCGAGCGAGTGAAGCTGGACCCATGTCTTGTTGCCAGTGATGGCGCAAGGGGTCGGGTCTTCTTTTCTCGCACCAACAGTGTTTATTTTTTGGACGATTTTTTACATGGCAACTGCAGTCGAAACCTTGGGCAAACTCGAACGTCGTATCACGATCTCCTTCTCGCTGACGGACGTCCGCACGGAAGTTGAGAAGCGCCTGAAAGTGCAAGCCCGTACGGCTAAGGCACCGGGCTTCCGTCCGGGCAAAGTGCCGTTGAAAATGGTCGCAGCACAATACGGCTACCAAATTGAATCCGAAGTGCTGAACGACAAAGTCGGCCGCGCGTTCAACGACGCCGCCAACGAAAACAATCTGCGCGTGGCCGGTTTCCCGAACATCGTGCCGAAAGAAGAAGCAGCCGAAGGCCAGCTGGCTTTCGACGCAACGTTCGAAGTGTATCCGGAAGTCGCCATCGGCGACCTGACGGCCGTTGAAATCGAAACCGTGCAAGCCGACGTGTCGGAAGCCGAAATCGACAAGACCATCGACATCCTGCGCAAGCAGCGCGTGCACTTCCACACCAAGGGCGAAGCTGGCGAACACGGCGACGGCGGTGAGCCGATCGCTGCCAACGGCGACCGCGTGACCGTCGACTTCGTCGGCTCGATCGACGGCGTTGAATTCCCGGGCGGCAAAGCTGAAGGCTACGCTTTCGTGCTGGGCGAAGGCCGCATGCTGCCAGAATTCGAAGCAGCGACCCTGGGCCTGAAAGTAGGCGAGTCGAAGACTTTCCCGCTGTCGTTCCCAGAGGACTACCACGGTAAAGACGTTGCCGGCAAAACCGCTTCGTTCACCATCACGCTGCAAAAGCTGGAATGGGCGCACCTGCCGGAAGTCGATGCCGAATTCGCAAAGTCGCTGGGCGTTGCCGATGGCGACCTGGCCAAAATGCGCGAAGACATCAAAGTCAACCTGCAACGTGAAGTCGCTGGCCGCGTAAAAGCACGCAACAAGGAAGCCGTCATGGACGCGCTGATCAAAGTTGCTGAGCTGGAAGTGCCAAAAACGCTGATCGCTCAGGATTCCGAGCGCCTGGCCGAAATGACCCGTCAAGACATGGCGCAGCGCGGCATGAACGTCAAGGACGTGCCTTTCCCAGCAGAACTGTTCGCAGAAAAAGCCGAGCGTCGCGTACGCTTGGGCCTGATCCTGTCGCAACTGGTTGGCGACAACAAGCTGCAGGCTACGCCTGAGCAAGTCAAGGCGCAAATCGAAGATTTCGCCCAAAGCTACGAAGATCCACGCGAAGTGCTGAAGTACTACTACAGCGACCGTCGTCGTCTGGGTGAGATCGAAGCCCTTGTATTGGAAGAAAACGTCGTCACCTACGTGTTGGGCCTGTCGAAAGTCACGACGAAAGCAGTTGCTTTCGACGAACTGATGGGAAGCAACGCACAAGCGTAAACCAGTTGGTATTGGGATGCCGGCTCTTGCCGTAAGGTATTTGCGGTATCCCCTAACTGCTTCACAAGGAAATGAAATGACAGGTATGAACCGTAATCCGGCGCTGGACACAGAGATGCTCGGCCTGGTGCCGATGGTGGTGGAACAAAGCGGTCGCGGCGAGCGCTCGTATGATATTTACTCGCGCCTGCTGAAGGAACGCTTGATTTTCATGGTCGGCCCGGTCAATGACCAGATGGCCAACCTGGTTGTCGCCCAGCTGCTGTTCCTGGAAAGCGAAAATCCGGAAAAGGAAATCTCGCTCTACATCAACTCGCCAGGTGGTTCGGTTTCGGCCGGCATGGCCATCTACGACACCATGCAGTTCATCAAGCCGGACGTCTCGACCCTGTGCACGGGCATGGCTGCTTCGATGGGCGCTTTCCTGCTGGCCGCTGGCGCCAAGGGCAAGCGTTTCTCGCTGCCGAACTCGCGCATCATGATTCACCAGCCGTCCGGTGGTTCGCAAGGCATGGCGTCCGATATCGAGATCCAGGCGAAGGAAATCCTTTACCTGCGCACCCGCTTGAACGGCATCATGGCCGAGCGCACGGGCCAGACGATCGAACAGATCGCCAAGGACACCGACCGCGACCGTTTCATGTCCGCCGACGAGGCCGTTGAGTATGGTTTGATCGACAAAGTGTTGACCAGCCGCGCTTGATGAGCCCCTACCGGTATTGCTAAGTACGTAAGTTAACGCCCGGGCGCTCAAACGTTCGGGCGTTTCGCTTTTATTTCGGGTAGCATGGAGCTTGTGCGCGTTGTTGACTTGCGCCATGGCTAGCGGCCTTTACGGGCGGCAACCAACATCCGGCTTGCGATTTTGCAATATTGTTAATGCAGTTCCAACCAAAATGCCTTATGTCAGACAAAAAATCCTCTAGCGGCGAAAAATTACTGTATTGCTCGTTCTGCGGCAAAAGCCAGCACGAGGTGAAGAAACTCATCGCCGGCCCGTCCGTATTCATTTGCGACGAGTGCATCGACTTGTGCAACGACATCATCCGTGATGAAACGTCGAGCATCGAGACGGTGACCGGTACCAAATCCGACCTGCCGACGCCGCAAGAAATTGCCGCCTTGCTCGATCAGTACGTGATCGGCCAGCAGACTGCCAAGCGCATCCTGTCGGTGGCGGTGTACAACCATTACAAGCGCCTCAAGCACCTGGGCAAGAAAGACGACATCGAACTGGCCAAGAGCAACATCTTGCTGGTCGGTCCTACCGGTTCGGGCAAGACCCTGCTGGCACAGACCCTGGCGCGCATGCTCAACGTGCCGTTCGTGATCGCCGACGCCACCACCCTGACCGAAGCCGGTTACGTGGGTGAAGACGTGGAAAACATCATCCAGAAGCTGCTGCAAAGCTGCAACTATGACGTCGAGAAAGCCCAGCGCGGCATCGTCTACATCGATGAGATCGACAAGATTTCGCGCAAGTCCGACAATCCGTCCATCACGCGCGACGTGTCGGGCGAGGGCGTGCAGCAAGCCTTGCTCAAACTCATCGAAGGCACGATGGCTTCCGTGCCGCCACAGGGCGGCCGCAAGCACCCGAACCAGGATTTCGTGCAGATCGACACGACCAACATCATGTTCATCTGCGGCGGCGCCTTTGACGGCTTGTCGAAAGTGATCGCCAACCGTTCCGAAAAGAGCGGTATCGGCTTCTCGGCCACGGTGCGCAGCAAGTCGCAAAGCACGGCCAGCGAACTGATGTTGCAAGCGGAACCGGAAGATCTGGTCAAGTTCGGCCTGATCCCGGAACTGGTGGGCCGTCTGCCCGTCATCGCCACCCTGGCTGAATTGACGGAAGAAGCGCTGATCCAGATCCTGGTCGAGCCGAAGAATGCGCTGATCAAGCAGTATTCGAAGCTGCTGGAGATGGAAGGCGCGGAACTGGAGATTCGTCCGGCCGCCCTGCATGCGATCGCCAAGAAGGCGCTGGCGCGCAAGACCGGTGCCCGTGGCCTGCGTTCCATCCTGGAACATGCTTTGCTGGACGTCATGTACGAACTGCCGAGCGAACAAAATGTGGTGAAAGTCGTCATCGACGAAAATACCATCACCAGCGGCGCCAAACCTTTGTTGATTTATCAAGAGACTGCCAAGGCCTCCGGAGAAAATTGATTACTGCCGAGACAAATGCATAAAAAGGGTTTTGATTCCTTAATGCATGGCAGTACAATTTAAATCAATGAGTGCAGGCTTCAATCGGAAAGCCACTCGCGGCGCTTAGCTGCGCGTGGCTTTTTTACTGTGAAAACTGCATTTATTACCGTCATGCGGGTGTGTTTTGCGAAATAGACAGAAAAATGTTTGTTTCACAGAATTATTTATTCTCGCCGGTCTTGTGTTTTGGCAGCGAGCGCCAACATCGTAAACACGCTTTCTATAAGGTACGCCATGACAACTTCCAAATTAACTGAGCAAACTCAACTGCCGTTATTGCCGTTGCGGGATGTCGTCGTTTTCCCGCATATGGTGATACCGCTGTTCGTTGGCCGTCCAAAGTCGATCAAGGCGCTGGAAGCTGCGATGGAGCAGGGCAAGAGCATCATGCTTGCCGCTCAAAAAGCAGCCGCGAAGGACGAGCCGTCTCCTTCGGATATCTATGAAATTGGCTGCGTCGCCAATATTCTGCAAATGCTGAAGCTGCCCGATGGCACCGTCAAGGTGCTGGTCGAAGGCGCGCAGCGTGCCCGTATCAACCACATCAGTGATGCGCCGACGCACTTCATCGCCGACCTGACGCCGCTCGAGTCCGAGCCGGGCGACGAGTCGGAAGTCGAAGCCATGCGCCGCGCGATCGTGCAGCAGTTCGACCAGTACGTCAAACTGAACAAAAAGATTCCACCGGAAATCCTCGCTTCGCTGTCGGGTATCGACGATGCCGGCCGCCTGGCCGACACGGTGGCCGCGCATCTGCCGCTGAAGCTTGAGCAAAAACAAGTCATCCTGGAAATTTTCAGCGTGGCCAAGCGCCTCGAGCACCTGCTGGGCCAGCTCGAAGGCGAGCTCGACATCCTGCAGGTGGAAAAGCGCATCCGCGGCCGCGTCAAGCGCCAGATGGAAAAGTCGCAGCGCGAGTACTACCTGAACGAGCAAGTCAAGGCGATCCAGAAGGAATTGGGCGAGGGCGAAGATGGCGCCGACCTCGACGAGCTGGAGAAAAAAGTCGCTTCGGCAAAGATGCCGAAGGAAGCGCTCGACAAGGCTACCAACGAGCTGAAAAAGCTCAAGCTGATGTCGCCGATGTCGGCCGAAGCCACCGTCGTGCGCAACTACATCGACACCCTGGTCAATTTGCCTTGGAAAAAGAAATCCAAGGTCAATAACGACCTGGCGAATGCGGAAAAAGTGCTCGAGGGCGACCACTACGGCCTCGACAAGGTCAAGGAACGCATCCTGGAATACCTCGCGGTGCAACAGCGCGTCGACAAGCTGAAAGCGCCTATCCTGTGCTTCGTCGGTCCTCCGGGCGTCGGCAAGACCTCGCTGGGCCAGTCCATCGCCCGCGCGACGAACCGCAAGTTCGTGCGCATGGCCCTGGGCGGCGTGCGCGACGAAGCCGAGATCCGCGGCCACCGCCGCACCTACATCGGCTCGATGCCGGGCAAGATATTGCAATCGCTGTCGAAAGTCGGCGTGCGCAATCCTTTGTTCCTGCTCGATGAAGTCGACAAGATGGGCGCCGATTTCCGTGGCGATCCATCGTCGGCCCTGCTGGAAGTGCTCGATCCGGAACAGAACCACACGTTCTCCGACCATTACATCGAAGTCGATTTCGACTTGTCCGACGTGATGTTCGTGGCCACGTCGAATTCGTACAACATTCCGCCAGCCTTGCTCGACCGTATGGAAGTGATCCGTCTGTCCGGTTACACGGAAGACGAAAAGACCAGCATCGCGCAGCGTTATCTGCTGCCGAAGCAGATCAAGAACAATGGCTTGAAGGAAGAGGAAATCTCGGTGGCCGAGTCGGCCTTGCGCGACATCATCCGCTACTACACGCGGGAAGCCGGTGTGCGTTCGCTCGAGCGTGAAGTGTCGAAGATCTGCCGCAAGGTGGTCAAGATGCTGCTGCTGAAGAAATCCGACAAGAAAGTCATCGTCAACTCGAAGAACCTGGATAAATTCCTTGGCGTGCGCCGCTATGATTTCGGTGTCGCAGAGAAAGAAAACCAGGTAGGCCAGGTGGTCGGTCTGGCATGGACGGAAGTGGGCGGCGATCTGCTGACCATCGAAGCCGTGTCGATGCCGGGCAAGGGCGGCATCATCCGCACGGGTACCTTGGGCGACGTCATGAAAGAGTCGATCGAGGCAGCCCGCACGGTGGTGCGCAGCCGGGCACAGCGCCTGGGCATCAAGGCGGACGTGTTCGAGAAGAGCGACATCCACATCCACGTGCCGGAAGGCGCGACACCGAAGGACGGTCCTTCGGCTGGCGCGGCCATGACGGTGGCGATGGTGTCGGTCTTCACGGGCATCCCCGTGCGCGCCGACGTGGCGATGACGGGCGAGATTACCTTGCGCGGCGAAGTATTGCCGATCGGCGGCCTGAAAGAAAAGCTGCTGGCAGCCCATCGCGGCGGCATCAAGACGGTCCTGATTCCAGAGCAGAATGTGAAAGACCTGGCCGATATTCCGGACAACGTCAAGAACAAACTGGAGATCGTTCCCGTGCGCTGGATCGACAAAGTGCTGGAAATCGCCCTCGAACGCATGCCTGAAGCGTTGGCGGACGTCGCTGCGGTGGAGGCTGTCACGGCTGCCGCGGCCAAGCCTGACGCGGCCGGCGAGGTAGTAAAACACTAACGTTTTACCCCTGTTTTCCCCAAACAAGCGCTTTTAGAGCGCTTGTTTTATATTGAAACGTGAATTGCGCCCCCAAAGCGCTTGACACATATACAGTGTGGCTTGTTTAATACGCCTGCACATTTTTTTCGCCGGACAGCTGTGGTGCCAAAAGTGCCGCAACGATACGGTAAACGTTTTATACCTTTGTAATTGGGGATGCTAGTGAACAAGACTGAATTGATCGACCACATTGCTGAAAAAGCTGACATTTCCAAAGCCGCCGCTGCGCGCGCACTCGACGCTGTTATCGGCGGCGTGACGGAAACTTTGAAAAACAACGACAGCGTGACGCTGGTTGGTTTTGGCACTTTCTCGGTCAGCGAACGCGCTGAGCGTACCGGCCGCAATCCGCGTACCAAAGAAGCGATCACGATCGAAGCTGCAAAAGTTCCAAAATTTAAAGCTGGTAAAGCTTTGAAGGATGCTGTAAACTAACGGACTTCGGTGAGGTGACAATCACCGGAAACATTTGGCGGCGCCTTCGGGTGCCGCGATTTCAGGGTTGAAGTTCTTCGAATCGCAACCCTGGATACAAATGCAAGTAGTACTGTGTATTTTTCGGAGTGGTAGTTCAGTTGGTTAGAATGCCGGCCTGTCACGTCGGAGGTCGCGGGTTCGAGTCCCGTCCGCTCCGCCAAAAAAATACGCTCTTAAGGAGTGGTAGTTCAGTTGGTTAGAATACCGGCCTGTCACGTCGGGGGTCGCGGGTTCGAGTCCCGTCCGCTCCGCCAGAATATAGAAGCCCGCGCTGCTGAATAAGTAGCGCGGGTTTTTCTTTTATGCTCCCGATTATCTTTGCCCCCCTCGTTTTAATTCTGCCGCCATGCTTTTTCCGAATGGCCCGCGCGCGCATTTAAATCCGCTTTAAGCTTTGCCAGGTTTAATGTCCAGGCTGCCGCCTGGCCGGCCATGCGCCGCCAGGGCAGGGCGGGCGCCCTGATTTACTCTTGCTATAGCGCTATGGGCATTGTAGAATCAGGAGATAATGGCTTGGGCGTCAGAATCCTGCTTTAGTTCCAGCGCCAAGTTGTTGAATCTAAAGGGGAAGTGGACATCTGTCCCGTCCATTCCGCCGAAGAAATCAAGGCGAACGCATGTTCGCCTTTTTTTATAGTGATCCACTCATCCCGAATTGGCTGACCATGTTTGAATTTATTCGTACCCATCGACGCTTGATGCAGTTTCTCTTGATGCTGGTCATCGTCCCGTCTTTTGCACTGGTCGGTATCAGCGGCTACCAAAGCTTCGGCGATGGCGCGAACACCATCGCCAAGGTCGGCGACCAGGTCGTTACGCAGCAGCAATATGAAGAAGCGCAACGCCAGCAGATCGACCGCTACCGCCAGATGATGGGCGAGCAGTTCGACCAGAAAATGTTTGACACGCCGGAAGCACGCCAGAGCATCCTCGACAACCTGATCGCCGAGCGCGCCGTGGCCGCCGAAGTGGGCCGTAGCCACCTGGTCATCAGCGATGCCGTGCTGCAAAAGGAAGTGCTGGAAATCCCGGGCTTGACCTTGCCGGACGGTAAATTCGACCTGGAACGCTACAAGGCCATGCTGGCAGCCCAAGGCATGACGCCGCAGATGTACGATGCGCGCCGCCGCAGCGACCTGGCCCTGCAGCAACTGGCCGGCGCCGTGCAAGGCACCGCCTTCGCGCCGAGCACCGTCTCCAAGCGTTTGTCCGACATCACCTCGGAAGAGCGCGAAGTGCAGGAACTGCTGCTGCCGATCGCCCAGTATGTGCCGGAAGTCAAAGTGACGGACGCCATGATCAAGGCTTTCTATGACAAGAACAGCAAGTTCTTCGAGATCCCGGAACAAGCCAAGGTCGAATACGTCGTGCTGGACGACAGTGCTGCAGGCGAGCAAGTCGACGTGACCGACGCCGACGTGACCGGCTACTATGCGAAGAACCAGAAAGCCTACACGACGGAAGAAGCGCGCCAGGCCAGCCACATCCTCGTAGCCGTCAAGAAAGACGCCTCGGCCGCCGACAAGGCAGCCGCCAAGGCCAAGGCCGAAGCCATCCTGGCCGACGTGCGCAAGACGCCTGCCAGCTTTGCTGCCGTGGCGAAAGCCAAGTCGGAAGATCCGGCGTCCGCAGAGCAGGGCGGCGACCTGGGCGTGATTGGCAAGGATGGCTTGCCGGCACCGCTGCTGAGCGCTGTCGCGAAACTCAAGCAAGGCGAAATCAGCGACGTCGTCGCTTCCGATTTCGGCTTCCACATCCTGACCGTCACCTCGCTCAAGCCACAGCACGTGCGTGCGCTGGACGAAGTGCGCGGTGAAATCACGGCGGATCTGCGCAAGCAATTTGCCGCCAAGAAATACTCGGAAATGGCGGAAACGTTCACCAACACGGTCTACGAGCAATCGGACAGCCTGAAGCCGGTGGCCGACAAGCTGAAACTGAAAGTGGAAACCGTCGCCAACCTGTCGCGCACGCCGTCGCCAGCACTGGGCAAGGCGCCGTTCAACAATGCCAAGTTCCTGTCGGCCATCTTCTCGAACGATGCACTGAAAGACAAGCGCAATACGGAAGCCGTGACCGTTGCGCCGAACGTGCTGATCGCCGGCCGCGTGGTGGAATTCAAGCCGGCAACCAAGCGTCCGCTGGCCGAAGTCGAAGCGATGATCCGTCAGCGCGTGACCCTGGAAGAAGCGGAAAAGCTGGCCAAGAAAGCGGGCGAGACCAAGCTGGCAGCCTTGAAGGCATCCGGTGACGCCACCGGTTTCGGTGCGGCGCAATGGGTATCGCGCAGCAAGCTGGACGGCATCAACCGTGCCGCCATCGCGCAAGTCATGAAAGCGGACACGAGCAAGCTGCCAGCCTATGTGGGCGTGGACCTGCCAGCCCTGGGCTACGGCATCTACCGCATTGCCAAGGTGCAGCAGCCGGAGCAAGTGGACGCGGCGCGCCGCCAGCAAGAGAAAGACCAGATCGGCGGCATCCTGGCGCAACAGGAAATGTTCGATTATGTCGAATACCTGAAAGCCAAGGCCAAGGTGAAGATCGTCAAGCCGGTCACCGCCCCAGCCACCCCAGCGCCGGAAGCACCGTAAGATTTAGTTTCCACGCATAAAAATAGCCGCTCTTGAGCGGCTATTTTTTTTGTCTGCGAGTTGTGAGCCTTGTTTAACCCAAGGGCGCAAGACTGGGGTCGGACCCTCAGGGTCCGACCCCGGCAGTTCGGCCTACGGGGTGAAAATTGAGTGAGCTTCTGAGTCGGCTTACTTGGCCCCCAGCAACGGCGCCAGCTGTGGCCAGATGTTTTTCAGGATGGTTGGATGGGCTAGCGCATTCGGGTGCATGCGGTCGGCCTGGAACAGCTGCGGCTGGTCGGCGATGCCTTCGAACATGAAGGGCACCAGCGGCGCCTTCCATTCCCTGGCCAGCTTGCCGTACACGCCGTAAAACTGTTCGCCGTAGGCGCGGCCATAGTTGGGCGGCATGCGCATGCCCACCAGCACCACCTGCGCGCCCGATTTTTTGGCCGCCTCACCCATGGCGCGCAGATTCGCTTCGGCCGCCGCCACGGGCAAGCCGCGCAAGCCGTCGTTGGCGCCCAGTTCGATCAGCACGACATCGGGCTGGTGCTTGGACAGCAGGGCGGGCAGGCGCGCGCGGCCGCCGCTGGTGGTCTCGCCGCTGATGCTGGCATTGACGATGCGCGTATCGTTCTTTTGTGCCTGCAGCCGCTGTTCCAGTAGCGCCACCCAGCCCGTGCCCCGTGCCAGCCCATACTCGGCCGAGAGGCTGTCGCCGAGCACCAGCAGCGTTTTTGGTGCAGAATAGGCGTTCGTCATGCTCGATACCAGCAGCAGGGCTGCCGCAGGAAGCAGGGACAGCGTGCGCCGCCGCATGCGGCTGCTGCCCTTGACACTTATTTGTTCACGAAATTTTTTAAGATAGATCAGCATGCCCGAATTCCCTAAAGCGACTTCCACCAGTTTTCTCCCGTCAGAAGCAGCGGCCCAGCGGCCCGCCGCACCCCACAGCCAAAATGCCCAGCCGGCCATCGAAGTGGTCCAGCTGGCCAAGCGCGTACCCGATGCCGATGGTGAGCTGACCATCCTGCATCAAGTCGATTTTACCGTGCAAACGGCCGAGACGCTGGCCATCGTCGGCGCCTCCGGTTCCGGCAAGTCGACTTTGCTGGGCTTGCTGGCGGGCCTGGACACGCCGAGCGAGGGCAAGGTGATCCTCGACGGCACGGATATCTTCGCCCTCGACGAAGACGGCCGCGCCGGTTTTCGCAAGGAAAAGCTCGGTTTCGTGTTCCAGTCCTTCCAGCTGCTGGCCCACCTGACGGCGCTGGAAAACGTCATGCTGCCGCTGGAATTGCGCGGCGACCCGGACGCGAAGGAAAAGGCGCAAGCCATGCTGGGCAGAGTCAACCTGGGCAGCCGCCTGAAGCACTATCCGAAATACCTGTCCGGCGGGGAGCAGCAGCGCGTGGCCCTGGCCCGGGCGTTCGTGACGGAACCGCCGCTGCTGTTCGCCGACGAACCGACGGGCAGCCTCGATGCGGCCACCGGCGAGGCCGTGATCCAGCTGATGTTCGAGTTGAATCGCGAACGGGGCTCGACCCTGGTGCTGGTCACGCACGACAGCTCGATCGCGGCCCGCTGTGGCCGCACCATTACCATCTCGGCGGGCAGGTTGGTGTGATTGGTGCTGGTGATTGTCGGATTACGCGCTGGCGCGCTAATCCGACCTACTTGCCTGCCATCATCGCAGCCGTAGCCTGGATTAGCGCAGCGTAATCCAACACTCCCACGCCATACGCTTATGCCGACAAGGCATTGATCAACTTGCGTATCGCCGGGATCAATTCCCCCGCCGTCAACCCGATGGGGCCGCTGCCTGCGGCCACCAGCGCATCGGCGGCCGCGCCATGCAACCACACGGCGCCCAGCGCCGCCTCCCATTCGGGCCAGCCTTGCGCCAGCAGGCTGCCGCACAGGCCGGACAACACGTCGCCCGTGCCGGCCGTCGCCAGCGCGGGGCCGCCCGTGTTGTTGACGACGACCTGGCCGTCGGGCGCGGCGATCACCGTGCCCGAACCTTTTAATACCACGATCGCGCCCAGCTGCGTGGCCAGCTGGCGCGCCGCGCCCAGGCGGTCGGCCTGCACTTCGGCCACCGTCATGTCGAGCAGGCGTGCCGCTTCCAGCGGATGCGGCGTCAATATCGTCGCACCCGCGCCCGTGCGTACGGCCACCGCCGATTGCAGCTCCGGTTCGGCCGCCATCAGGTTCAGCGCGTCCGCGTCCAGCAGCAGGGGGCTGTCGCTGTCAATGGCGCGCTGCAGCAGCTCCACCGTATCGGCCTTGTCGCCGAGGCCGGGGCCGGCCACCAGCGCCGCGAAGTGCAGGCCCGAGAAATCCACGTCCCTGGCGTGCCGGCACATGAGTTCCGGCTGGCCGCTGTCGAAGGCGGGCGGTGCGTCGGGAAACGCGATATACACTCTTCCCGCGCCCGCATGCAGGGCCGTGCGGGCCGCCAGGATGGGCGCGCCGGCCATGCCTTGCGCGCCGCCGATGACGGCTACGCTGCCGTAGCTGCCCTTGTGCGTATTCTGGCGCCGTGGCTGCAGCTGGCGGGCGAACAGGTGCAGGCCGCCCAGCTGCGCCTTCGCCGCGGGCAGCAGGGCAGGGGCTATGGCCAGGGCCGCCACTTCCACTTCCCCCGCATGGTCGCGGCCATTCGCCGTGTGCAGGCCCGGCTTGTCGCCGATGAAGGTGAGCGTATGCGTGGCGCGGATGGCGACGCCATCGATGGCGCCCGTGTCCGCGTGCAGGCCGCTGGGCACGTCGAGCGCCAGCACGGGGCAATCGAGATTGTTGACCAGCTGCGCCATGTCGCGGCATTCGCCGTCCAGGGGACGCGACGCGCCGATGCCGAACAGGCCATCGATGACGAGGTGCCAGGGCGCCGCGCCCACTGCCGCAGACGCCATCGAGGTTGCCGCTTCCATGAAGCGGGCGGCGCTGTTGCGCGCGCGGCTCAGCGCCTGTTCGCGCTCGGGCGACGTGGCTTGTGCCTCGGGCGCCAGCCAGACGAGCACCTCGGTGCCGCTGCCGGCCAGGTGCGCGGCCGCTTCCAGCGCGTCGCCGCCGTTGTCGCCGGGGCCGGCCAGTATCAGTACGCGCCGGTGGCCCGCGCCGTCGCCATCTTCCTGGGCGTGCAGCAGCTTCAGGGCGGTACTGGCGGCAGCCTGGCCCGCGCGCTGCATCAGCAGCCCTTGCGGCAGGTCTTGCATGGCCGCTTGTTCGATGGCGCGCAGTTCGGCGATGGAGTACAGCGGTGTTGCAGAGTCGATCAGGGGCATGGAGCGTGTTCCGTTAGTCAGCATGTCTTCAACATAAGGCCGAAGCGGTCGAAAGGCAAGGCGCGCACGCCTGAATCGCGTCCCTGTTTGGCGGCTACAATAGCCATCTCACATAAGCGCGGGGGCAAGGCGATGGACTGGCAATTCTGGATCGACCGGGGCGGCACCTTTACGGACATCGTGGCGCGCCGTCCTGACGGCAGCCTGGCCACGCATAAGCTGCTGTCGGAAAACCCGGGCCAGTACCGCGACGCGGCGCTGGCCGGCATGCGCCAGCTGATGGGCCTTGCGCCTGGCGCGCCGCTGCCCGTGGAACAGGTGGGCGCCATCAAGATGGGCACGACGGTCGCCACCAACGCGCTGCTCGAACGCAAGGGCGAGCCCACCGTGCTGGCCATCACGCGCGGTTTTCGCGACGCCTTGCGCATCGCCTACCAGAACCGCCCGCAGCTGTTCGCCCGCCAGATCATCCTGCCCGAACTGCTGTACGGCGACGTGATCGAGATTGATGAAAGGGTGGGCGCCCATGGCGACGTCGTGACGCCGCTCGACGAGGCGGCCGCGCGGGTGGCGCTGGACCAGGCCTATGCGCGCGGCGTGCGCGCCATCGCGATCGTGCTGATGCACGGCTACCGTTACCACGCGCACGAGGCGCGGCTGGCGCAGCTGGCGCGCGAGGCCGGCTTTACGCAGGTGTCCGTGTCGCACGAGGTCAGCCCCATGATGAAACTGGTGGCGCGCGGCGACACCACGGTGGTCGATGCCTATCTGTCGCCCATCCTGCGCCGCTACGTCGACCAGCTGGCGATGGAGCTGCCCGGCGTGCACCTGCAATTCATGCAGTCGAACGGCGGCTTGACGGATGCGCGCGCCTTCCAGGGCAAGGACAGCATTCTGTCCGGTCCCGCGGGCGGCATCGTCGGCATGGTGCGCGCCAGCGCGCTGGCCGGTTTCGATAGAGTCATCGGCTTCGACATGGGCGGCACGTCCACCGACGTGTCGCATTACGCGGGCGAGTTCGAACGCGTGTTCGAGACGCAGATCGCCGGCGTGCGCATGCGCGCGCCCATGATGAGCATCCACACGGTGGCCGCGGGCGGCGGCTCCATCTTGCATTTCGACGGCGCCCGCTACAAGGTGGGGCCGGACAGCGCGGGTGCCAACCCGGGGCCCGCCAGCTACCGGCGCGGCGGCCCGCTGGCCGTCACCGACTGCAATGTCATGCTGGGCAAGCTGCAGCCCGCGTTCTTCCCCCGCGTCTTCGGCCCCGACGCCGATGAAGCGCTGGACGTGGCCACGGTGCGCGCCCAGTTCGAAGCGCTGGCGCGCACGGTGAGCTCCACCCCGGAGCAGGTGGCCGAAGGCTATATCGCTATCGCAGTCGGGAACATGGCCAACGCCATCAAGCAGATTTCCGTGCAGCGCGGCCACGACGTCACCGAGTACACCTTGACCAGCTTTGGCGGCGCGGGCGGCCAGCACGCCTGCCTGGTGGCCGACGCGCTGGGCATGCGCACGGTGTTCATCCACAGCCTGGCGGGCGTGATGTCGGCCTACGGCATGGGCCTGGCCGACCAGAGCGCCATGCGCGAACAGGCCATCGAGGCGGTATTGGGCGTGGATCTCGCTGGCGATTTCGCGCAACTGGGCGAACTGGCGCGGGGCGACTTGCTGCGCCAGGGCGTGGCAGGGGAGCGCATCGCGCTGGTGTCGCGCGTGCACCTGCGCTATGAAGGCACGGATTCGGCCCTCGTCGTGCTGTTCGATACGGCCGCCGGCATGCAGGCGCAGTTCGAAGCGGCCTACAAAAAACGCTTTTCCTTTTTGATGCCCACGCGCGCATTGATTGTCGAAGCCATTTCCGTGGAAGCCATCGGCGCTTCCGATGCGCCGCAAGCGGCCGCGCCGGCCCATGCGGCGCGCGCGGGCGCGCTGGCGCCCCTGCAGACGGTGGACATGTACTGCGCCGGAGCGTGGCGCGACAGCGGCCTGTATGCGGCGGACAGCCTGCGTCCCGGCGACGCCATCGATGGCCCGGCCATCGTCAGCGACGCCAATGCCACCACCGTCGTCGAACCGGGCTGGCGCGCCGACGTCACGGCGCATGGCCATTTGATCTTGCGCAGGGTGGCCGCCTTGCCGGAGCGGCGCGCCATCGGGACCAATGCGGACCCCGTGATGCTGGAAATCTTCAACAACCTGTTCATGTCGATTGCCGAGCAGATGGGCCTGCGCCTGCAGAATACGGCCCATTCCGTCAACATCAAGGAGCGGCTCGACTTCAGTTGCGCCATCTTCGATGCGCAAGGCCACTTGATCGCCAATGCACCGCACATGCCCGTGCACCTGGGCTCCATGGGCGAGAGCATCCGCACGGTCATGACGCGCAATGCGGGAACCATGCGGCCGGGCGACGTCTTCATGCTGAACGACCCGTACCAGGGCGGCACGCATCTGCCCGACGTGACGGTGATTTCGCCCGTCTTCGATGAAAAGGGAGAATCCATCCTGTTCTACGTGGGCTCGCGCGGCCACCATGCCGATATCGGCGGCACCACGCCCGGCTCGATGCCGCCCGACTCCACGCGCATCGAGGAAGAGGGCGTATTGATCGACAATTTCAAGCTGGTGGACGGCGCCACGGGTTTGTTGCGCGAGGAGGAAACACTGTCCCTGCTGGCGGGCGCCAGCTGGCCGGCCCGCAATCCCCGGCAAAACCTGGCCGACCTGCGCGCCCAGGTGGCGGCCAATCAGAAGGGGGCCGAGGAACTGCACAAGATGGTCGCGCATTTCGGCCACGCCGTCGTGCAAGCCTACATGGGCCACGTGCAGGACAATGCCGAGGAAGCCGTGCGCAGGGTCATCACGACCCTGAAGGATGGCAGCTACGCGCTGGACCTCGATAACGGCGCGCGCATCCAGGTGGCGATCAAGGTCGACGTGGCGCGGCGCAGCGCCGTCATCGACTTTACGGGGACCTCAAGCCAGCTGCCGAACAATTTCAATGCGCCGTCCGCCGTCTGCATGGCGGCCGTGCTGTACGTGTTCCGTACCCTGGTCGACGACGAGATTCCCTTGAACGCCGGCTGCCTGAAACCTTTGACCGTGATCATCCCGCCCGGCTCCATGCTCAACCCGCAGTATCCGGCCTCCGTCGTCTCGGGCAACGTGGAAACCTCGACCTGCATCACGAACGCCCTGTATGGCGCGCTGGGGGCGATGGCGGCCTCGCAGGGGACGATGAACAATTTCACGTTCGGCAGCGCCAAATACCAGTATTACGAGACGATATCGGGCGGCTCGGGCGCCGGCCCCGGTTTTGACGGCACGGACGTGGTGCAGACGAACATGACCAATTCGCGCCTGACGGACCCGGAAATTCTCGAGTGGCGGTTCCCCGTGCGCCTGGACAGCTACAGCATCCGCGCGGGGTCGGGCGGGGCGGGGCGCTGGCACGGCGGCAATGGCGGCGTGCGCCGGGTGCGCTTCCTGGAACCGATGACGGCGGCGATCCTGTCGAACAACCGGATTATTCCGCCTTTCGGCATGGACGGCGGCGAGGCGGGCGCGCTGGGACGCAATTACGTGGAGCGGGCGGACGGCACGGTGGAGCACCTGGCGCATATCGGCAAGACCGGCATGCTGGCGGGCGACGTGTTCGTCATCGAGACGCCGGGCGGTGGCGGTTACGGCAAGACGGAATAGGCCATGTCGGCACTGGCACTGGAACCGCTGAGCTGCGCGCGCACCTGGCCCACGTCGCGCATGGGCGCGCGGCCGAACTGGCGGCTGTATTCGCGGCTGAACTGCGATTCGCTGGCGTAGCCGACGCGGTAGCCGGCCGTGCCCGCGTCGATCTGCTCGACCAGCATCAAGCGCCGCGCTTCCTGCAGGCGCAGCAGCTTCTGGTACTGCATCGGCGTCATGGCCGTGATCGCCTTGAAGTGGTGGTGCAGCGACGACATGCTCATGTTCGCCATGCCGGCCAGGTGTTCGATGCGCAGCGGTTCGCAATAATTGTGCTTGATCCAGTCGATGGCTTGCCCCACCTGGTGCGACTGGCTGCTGGCCAGCGCCATGTGGCGCAGGCGCGCGCCGACAGGGCCGTTGAGCAGGCGGTAGGTCAGCTCGCGGCGGATCAATGGCGCCAGCGTGGCGATTTCTCCCGGCTTGTCGAGCAGGCGCACGAGGCGCAGCATGGCGTCGAGCAGTTCGGCCGACACGTCGCTGACGGAAATGCCGCGCGTGGCAGGCAGGATTTTCTGCTGCGCCGCGCTTTCGCTGTCGAGCAACGCGGCCACGTCGGCGATGTCGATTCCCAGCACCACGCACAGATGCGGCTTGTCCACGCTTGCCTCCACCACGCGCACCTGCACCGGCAGGTCGACGGAGGTCAGCAGATACTGCATGCGGCTGTAGTGGAAGGTTTCGCTGCCCAGGGTGACGTCCTTCGCCCCTTGCGCAATGATGGCCACGCTGGGGCGCGCCGCATGGAACAGCGATTCCGTGACGGACGACTGGCGGTGGAAGGTGAGGTTGCCGATGGCCGTCGTGTAGTCGCCCGTGCGCGGCGCGTGACGGCTGATCAGGGCGGCGATTTCATCTTGCGGCGGGATTGGTGTGGACAGTGTGGACATGTGGGCCAGTATGCGTCAGGTAGGTAAGGGCAGGGGCTGATCTTACGCAGATTTGGAGGATCGTGCAAAGGTCTTGCAGGATCGCGATAACGGCGGCCGGGCATCTCGGGCACACTTGTGCAATCGCATGCACTGCACGCGTCACCCCTCGTCACACACATATAGATACAGGAGTTTTCATGACCACCATCGCCAAAGGCTACGCCGCACTGGGCCCGACTTCCGCACTGCAACCGTTCACGTTCGAGCGCCGCGCCCCGCGCGAAGACGACGTGGCCATCTCGATCAAATACTGTGGCGTGTGCCATTCCGACATCCACCAGGCGCGCGACGAATGGGGCGGCGCCGCCTTCCCGATGGTGCCCGGCCATGAAATCGCCGGCGTCGTCACGGCCGTCGGCGCCAACGTCAGCAAGTTCAAGGTGGGCGACCATGTGGGCGTGGGCTGCTTCGTCGATTCCTGCACCACCTGCAAGACGCGTAACGTGGATCTGGAGCAGTACATGCCCGGCCTGATCCAGACCTACAACGGCCTGGAAGCGGACGGCAAGACGGCCACGCAGGGCGGCTACTCGGACAGCATCGTCGTCAAGGAAGGCTATGTGCTGTCGATTCCCGACAACCTGCCGCTGGACGCGGCCGCACCGCTGCTGTGCGCCGGCATCACCCTGTATTCGCCGCTGAACCACTGGAAGGCCGGCCCTGGCAAGCAGGTCGCCATCCTCGGCATGGGCGGCCTGGGACACATGGGCGTGAAAATCGCCCACGCCATGGGCGCCGAAGTGACGGTGCTGAGCCAGACCCTGTCGAAGCGCGAAGACGGCCTGCGCCTGGGCGCCAATCATTACTACGCCACCAACGATGCGGAAACGTTCAGCAAACTGGCCGGCACGTTTGACCTCATCATCTGCACGGTGGGCGCGTCCATCGACTGGAACCAGTACATCAACCTGCTGAAGGTCGATGGCAGCATGGTCATCGTCGGCATCCCGGACGGCGCCGTGCCGCCGATCAGCGCCTTCGGCCTGGTGGGCGCGCGCCGCAGCCTGTCCGGTTCCATGATCGGCTCGATCAAGGAAACCCAGGAAATGCTGGATTTCTGCGGCAAGCACAATATTGTGTCGGACATCGAGATCATCCGCATCCAGGATATCAATGAGGCGTTCGAGCGCGTGGTCAAAAGCGATGTCAGATATCGTTTTGTGATTGACATGGCGTCGCTGTAACACCCGGCGCGCCTGTGTTTGTTGGATTACGCGCTTTGCGCTAATCCAACCTACGCATATCCAGCGTTCCGGTAGGTCGGATTAGCTCGCAGAGCGTAATCCGACATCCCGCCAAATCACCCCATCTCCGCCAAAAATCAAGCTCCCCTGTCAATTTTTCTTTCCTTGCGTCAAAAATCGGCATAAAATGAAACCGTACAGTACAGTTTCACTACGTAGATTTAAAAAATCAGCCATCCCCGGCGCGTTGGCCTGGGCGGGGGAGGCGTCATGGATAAAAAATGGACACTTCAGCAAATAAGGGAGCGCCGGCGATCCCGGTGGTCTTCAGGGGCAAGCGGCTTGCCCTGACGGTTTTTGGTATTTTTCTCGGGTTTTCCGGCCTGGCCCTGGCGGCCGGTGGCATCGAATTGATTACCCTCGGCGGTTCCTGGTATTACCTGCCGGCCGGTCTCGGCCTGCTCCTCGCCGGCGTGCTGTATTTGCGCCGCAAGCCGCTGGCCAGCAGCATCGTCGCGGTGCTGGTCGTCGCCACCCTGGTCTGGGCCGTATGGGAAATCGGCTTCGCCTTCTGGCCCATGGTGCCGCGCCTGGCGCCGTTCCTCGTCATCGGCCTGGTGGCCGCCGTGCTGCATCCGTGGCTGGCGGGCCGCAAGCACAATGGGCAGTCGCGCGGCTTCGCGGCCCTGTTTGCCGTCGTGCTGGTGGCCGGTTTCGCTGCCATGTTCAAGCCGCACGGCGTGCTGGAATCCACCGCGCAGCCGCGGCAGGATGGCGTGACGGCCATCAATGACGGCAGCGCCAACTGGGCGCATTATGGCTATGGACCGCAGGGCACGCGCTTCGCGCCGTACACGCAGATCGACAAGGCTAACGTCGATCAGTTGCAGGTGGCGTGGACCTACCGCTCGGGCGAACTGGCCGAAGGCGCGTCCGAATCGCAGAATACGCCGCTGCAGATCGGCAACACCATCTATACGTGCACGCCGACCAGCAAGGTCATTGCGCTGGACGCCGACACGGGCAAGGAACGCTGGACCTTCGATCCGAAGCCAGCCAATACGAAGACGTGGAACCGCTGCCGCGGCGTCGGCTATTACGAGCCGGCGAAAGTGACAAAGCCGTTCCGTTTTGACGGCATGCAGGCGGCCAGCGCGCCGGTGGCGGGCGCGTGCGCCAGGCGCATCGTGCAAGTGACCATGGATGCGCGCCTGATCGAGATCGACGCGCAGACGGGCAAGCAGTGCGAGGGCTTCGGCGACAAGGGCTCCGTCGATCTTACCGTCGGCCTGGGCAAGGTCAAGATGAACGTGCCGTACTACGCCTACACGTCCGCGCCCACGGTGGCGCGCAACCTGATCATCCTTGGCGGCTGGGTCTTCGATGGCCGTTCCACCGATGAACCGTCGGGCGTCGTGCGCGCCTACAGCGCCGACACGGGGGAACTGGTGTGGGCCTGGGACCTGGGCAATCCGGCCATCACCAAACTGCCGCCGCAAGGGCAGACCTACACGCGCAGTACGCCCAACATGTGGTCGACCCCGGCCTTCGACGACGAATTGGGCCTGGTGTACCTGCCGACGGGGAACGAGCAGCCCGACTTCTGGGGCGGCAAGCGCCCGCCGCTGACGGAAAAATACGCGTCGGCCATCGTCGCCCTCGACATGGCCACGGGCCGCGAGCGCTGGACGTATCAAACCGTCCACCACGATATCTGGGACTACGACGTGGCCGCGCAGCCGGCCCTGTACGACGTCCCGGACGGCAAGGGCGGCAAGATCCCCGCGCTGGTGCAGCTGACCAAGCGCGGCCAGATATTCATGCTGGACCGCCGCACGGGCAAGCCGATCGCCGAAGTCATCGAAAAAGCCGTGCCGCAGGAGCACGCAGCCGGCGACTGGGTATCCAAAACGCAGCCATACTCCACCGGCATGCCGGCCCTGGGTGCGGAAACGCTGACGGAGCGCGACATGTGGGGCGCCACCTTCTTCGACCAGCTGGCGTGCCGCATCAGCTTCCGCAAGCTCAATTACCAGGGCGAGTTCACGGCGCCAAGCACGCAAGAGACCTTGATTTATCCAGGCTACTACGGCGGCTTCAACTGGGGCGGCGCGGCCGTCGATGAAAGCAATGGCTATATGTTCGTCAACGATATCCGCATGCCGCAAGTGGTCAGGCTGGTGCCGCGCGAAACGGTGGACGTGGCCAAGCTGACCTCGGGCCACGGCGTGGGCAGCACCTATCCGATGGATGGCACGCCCTTCGTCATCGACCACAAGGCGTTTAACTCTCCGCTGGGCATTCCCTGCCAAAGTCCGCCGTGGGGCGTGTTTGCCGCCATCGACCTCAAAACGCGCACGAAGGTATGGGAGCGTCCGGCCGGCACGGTGCAGGATGCCGTCATCAACGGCGTGCGCGCCCGGTTGCCTGTCCCGCTGGGCATGCCGACCCTGGGCGGCGGCATGAGCACGGCGTCCGGCCTGGTGTTTTATGCGGGCACGCAGGATTATTATTTGCGCGCCATGGATATCGCCACCGGACGCGAAGTGTGGAAGGCGCGCATGCCGGTCGGCTCGCAAGGCACGCCGATGACGTATGTGTCGCCCAGGTCGGGCCGCCAGTATGTCGTGGTGGTCGCGGGCGGCGCCCGCCAGAGCCCGGACCGGGGGGATTACGTGATAGCATACGCGCTTCCCAAGACACAGTAAGAGTCAGCTTCATGCCCCAGTTGCGCACCGTTCCAGCTTCCCCGACTACCCGAAGCGAGGAGCGGCGGCGCAAGCTGCTGGTGGCGGCAGCGCACCTCTTCCTCGCCTCAGGCTATGACGGCGTCAGCATGGACGCCATCGTGGCCGAGGCGGGCGGCTCGAAAGCCACCGCCTACCGCTACTTCGGCAGCAAGCAGGAGCTGCTGGTGGCGGTGGTGGAATACCTGTGCGCCGATTTCATCATCGACTTGCGCCGCCTCGATACCTCGCAAGCGGGCCTGGAACAGGGCTTGCAGCTGATCCTCGATGAACTGGTGGCCGTCGTCACCAGTCCCCGCCACGTGGATTTCTACCGCCTCGTCGTCACGGGCGCGGCCGCCGTGCCGGCCGTGGGCCTCACCTGGTACGAACACGGCCCGCAAGTGTGGCACGCGCTGATCCTGCGCCTGCTGGAACAACAGCGTACCCGGGGCCGCATCGCGCCCGACACCTCGTTTTCCAATTTGCCGCAAATCCTGTTCGATGCCGTCTTCTCGCACCTCACCACGCGTACCGTCATGCTGGGGCAGGGCGGCGATGCGGCCACGTTCCGGCCCTTGATCGCGGAGCTGATCGAGCTGGTGGTGGCGCGGGTGGAGCGTAGCCCGGATTAGGCCCGGAAGGGTTGCAAGCCGGCTGGCGTGATCTCGCGAATCGCACGCACGGATACGCTGCCGGTTGCGATGGCCTCCGCCGGCGTGACGCGATGCCGCAGCTGGCGGCGGCGCGCGCAAGCCGCGAGGAGTTCCAATATGCCGGCAACTCGCGCCATACATGCAGGCCGTCCGCCGCGCCGCTGTACCGTTCCGCCAGACTATCCCGAGCCATCCGGTTTTCATCTTGCATTGTTTGCAACTGGGACATTTTGTCTCAATGTATGGAAATTGTTTTAAAGTAGTATGCATCAAAGCGTGCAGCAACACCAACCTTGAGCAGACGCTGCTGAAGCAGTGTTTTGAGGTAGCGCTCCTCACGATAGATAGTGTCAAGTAATAGACTGGAAATACGCAAAATGATGGATTGGACCCCTATAGTCTTCGTTACGTTCAAGGCTCTCGTGCTCGGCACGGGCATGTTCTTCGCCATCAAGTGGCATTACGATCAAGGGAAGAAGGATAAGGATAAGGCGAAGCAGAACCGCGCGGTGCTGCGCGCGAGCGGCAAGGTGGTCGCAGGCTTCGTGCTATTGCTCATGGGCCTGGGACTCGTCACCTTCGTCATTGTGCGGATGGTCGGTCTGGACATGACCCTCCCATGAGGGCAGAGACTAATCGGCCGATATCCAGTGATGCGGCAGCCATTCCTCAGGACGTCTTCTGCGGGAGCTGTTCGGCAAGCCCGATGAGGATGCCTTCAGGGCCACGGATGTAGCAGAGCCGATACATGCTTTCGTACTGGACGACTTCGCCGGCCAGCTTCGCGCCGCGTTTGACGAGCCGGACGAGCGTATCGTCGATATCGTCGACGGTAAACATGACACGTAGGTAACCGAGAGCGTTCACTGGGGCGTTGCGGTGATCGGCGGCCACGGGCGGCGCGAGGAAGCGCGATAATTCGAGACGGCTGTGGCCGTCCGGCGTACGCATCATGGCAATCTCGACGCGCATGCCGTGCAGTCCGGTGACGCCATCTGCCCAGTCTCCTTCAACCGGGGCGCGCCCTTCGAGAGCGAGTCCCAGTTCGGTGAAGAACTCGATGGCGGCATCAATGTCTTCTACCACGATGCCGACATTGTCCATACGCTTGACTGTCATGTTGCCTCCTGGGTGCCTAACGTCAACTGGACGTCAAATTGACGCCTTACGCATGCAGCATGGATTCCCGTCGCCTGGAGAAATCGTCGGCCCCTGGCTCTCGCCGCACGATCCGACCGCGGCAGTCACAGGGTTGCGACAGCATCAGGTGGCAATACCGTACTTATGCTGGGTCGCTGCATACTGCTGCTTCAGCGACTCCAGTTTCGGATGCTTGGGATCGATCTTGCTAATCACCTGCATCTGGTGCTGCGCCTGTTCGGCCAGCGGGGCTTCCCAGCCCAGCATGTTGAGCTGGCGCAGGATGGCGTCGACGGAAGCGAACAGCACGGGCAGATTGCCCGGCGTCTTGCGCAGGGCCTGGCGCAGCACGAAGACGGCGCCCTTGAGCTCTCCGCTTTCCGATTTGCTGGCCGCATCCTGCATCAGTTCCTGCACCTGGTTGCTGATCTGCTGGCCCATGCCTTGCGCCAGGTCGTGGCGGCCCGCCTTTTCAAAGACATCGACGGCCGCTTCCATCGTCACGTCGCTGTCGGCTTCGTTGACGAGTTTCATCATGACGTCGGACGCCGCCTGTTCCAGATTGTTTTTCAGGCAGCTTTGCACGAGGCCCACCTTCAGCTGCGTCGACAGGCCCCGCGCCGTATCCAGGGCGGCGGCGGCCAGCTGCAGTTCGCTGGCGGCGGCGATGTCGTTGCCCGACAATTCATGCAGCATGGCCGCCGAGATGGCGCGGCACGCTTCCACGTTGGCGCCGCCACGCAGCGAGCGTTCCATATCGCGCAGCACGCCGCTCGCCTGCGGCGCGTCGCCTTTCTTGACCAGCGTCTTGACCAGGTTGACATGGTCTTCCGGATCGCGGAATTCGGAGTACTTCGCTTTCGTCACCACCTGCTTATATGCCCGTTCGGCCGCGCCGATGTCTCCCGTTTCATAGGCGATGCCGCCCAGGTGGCGCAAGCGGCGCACCATGTGCGGCGAAATGGCCACCGCGTCCTCGAGGATTTTCTTCGCCTGCAGCTGCTGGCCCATGGCTTCATGGTTTTGCGCCAGCAAGTCGTAGGCGGCCATGAAGCGGGGATAGACTTCCACCAGTTCCAGCAGCGCATCCTGCGCCTCTTCGTGGCGCTGCTGCTCGAACAGGGTGCGCGCCAGCCCCAGATGGGCCCAGGCCATGGGCCGCGTGGCCAGCATGTCGCCGTACAGCTGTTCCGCTTCCTTCCATTCATCGAGCGCGATGTGCAGTTCGGCGCGCAGGCGGGCGAAATCGGCCGCCAGGCGCGGGTGCTGCAGCTCGGCCGCGCGGCAGCTTTTCACGGCTTCGCGCAAGTCGCCCTTGTCGATCAGCTGATACGTGGGCAGGAACATGGCGCGCCGTTCGATGGCGCGCGCGATGCGCCCGCTCAGCACATCGACGGTGAACGGTTTCAATATGTAGTCGGACGGGGTCAGCTCGGCCGCGCTGATCACCTTGCTGTGGATGGCTTCCGATGTCAGCATGATGAAGATCGTCCACAGCCCGATCAGCTTGTGATGGCGCAAGTCTTCCAGCAATTGCTGGCCATCCTGGCCGTCCGTGCCGCTACCAAGATCGTATTCGCACAGGATGATGTCGAACGGTTTCTTCGTCAGCAAGCGGATGGCCGTGCCGGAATTGACGGCATATTCCACCTTGGTGATGGCCGCCTGGTTCAGCATATTGTGCAGATTGCCCCGCATGCTGGGGTTCGGGTCGACGATCAGGACAGATAAGTCGCTAGTTTCTGGCATGGTTCAGCTCTCGTTCATCTGTTCGGTCATTTGCGGGAACTCTTCTTATATGTATCTGTCTGGCAGTATTACTTTTTATCAGCATACTGCAAAGCCGGGCGACACTGCCAGCAAAATGCATGCAATCGGGCGCGGGGCAGGGCGCAGGGCGCGTCCGGTGGCGTGGGGCGTTGTATTTCATGGCGCGGCGGCCCTGCGCGCGGGTGCGGGCGACGCATATCCGAGCAAATAGTTGACTAGCATGATAGTATCCTAATTACAACTAGTGTTGAATGCCGCGCAATCTTGCGGCCAGGCATGCGCAAGGCTGTACCGGGCGCTTTTCTTCTTTCTGGTGTCGATACCCGTATGCGTATTCCTGACTTATCTTCCCTGCGGCGCATTGCTGTTCCCCTCGCATTTGGCGGCAACAGCGAACAGCAGCACACCTATTTTGCGGAGCTGCACCGGGTCGGCATGGTCACGCAGCTGCTGGGCATCATTGCCTACAGCCTGACCTGGCTGATGATGCCGGAGCCGTATCATCCGAACTTCTCGCACGCCGTGCTGGCGCTGCTGGGCATGTTGACGAGCCTGATCGTGCGCTACCGCTGCACCACCTTGCCCGTGCTGACCATTACGGGCGCCTGCGCCGTGCTGACCCTGACTTTTGGCCTGCGCACCATGGCCGACGCCGTCCATCACGCCAGCTTCTGGGTCTTGCCCGTGGGCGTCTTCATGACCCTGGCCATCGCCTCCATCTTCAATGGCGGCCTCAGCTACCTGGCCGTGGTGGCCGGCGTGTGGTGGAACGTGGGGCACGGCCTGTACCCGGTGAACGCGGGCTTGCCCGACCAGTCCTGGGCGCCGTTGATGATCGCCGTCAGCATCCTGTTCGGGCTGGCGCTGAATGTCAGCTTCAGCTTGTTGCGCTTGCGTAATTACCACTCCAAGCTGGAATTGACGCGGCTGGCCTTCCAGGACAGCCTGACGGGCTTGAATAACCGCCGCATGTTCACGCAGCGCGCCCAGCAGATGCATGGCGCGCCGCAAGGCGGCATGCTGCATTTCCTGATGATCGATATCGACGATTTCAAGATCATCAACGACCAGCAGGGCCACGATGCGGGCGACGAGGTGCTCGTGCGCACGGCCGCCATCATCGCCGACAAGGCGCAGGGCCATCTGTGCGGGCGCCTGGGTGGCGAGGAATTCGGCGTCGTCTACGCGGGCGACCGCGAGGCCGTGCGCGCCTTTGCCGGCGCCCTGGTCGCCGCCGTCAGCCAGGCGTTTCATGCCGCACAGTTCGTGTCGATCAGCGTGGGCGTGGCCGAACTGGACCGGGGCAAGGACCTGGGCCACAGCTACCGGCTGGCTGACGAGGCGCTGTACCTGGCCAAGCGGCAAGGCAAGAACCGCTACGTGATCGCCTGATGTCAGGCCGAGGGTGTTGTTGCCATGTCAAAAATGGCCGCTGTGCGGGGCAAAAGGGTGGCAAAGCCCCAAGTTCCGGTCATAAGGCAGGGGTAAAACGGGTATAATGCGCGCAAAGGAAATTTGCCGTACGAAAGATATTGTCATACCTACCTTTAACCCGCAGCCACGCTGCATCAACCACCTTCCAATCATGTTGATACTGCCGGGTTCCAATGCCCTGTCCCATTTCCGTAGCCACCGTCTGTTAAGCCAACTGCAAGCCGTCTCGCCTGCGATTGTTGCCGTACAAGCACGCTATGTCCATTTCATCGATGCCAGCGCGCCTCTTACCAACGACGAAAGCACGCGCCTTGGCGCCTTGCTGACGTACGGCGAGCCGGCCCACGCTGACAATACGGAAGGCGCTGCCGAAGAATTCTTCGTCATCCCCCGTTTCGGCACGATTTCGCCGTGGGCTTCGAAAGCCACCGACATCGCGCACAACTGCGGCATGGCGCACATCAAGCGCGTCGAACGCGGCATCGCTTTCCGCATCAACCTGAAATCGGGCATCCTGGGCAGCGCCATTGGCGCCGGTAAATTGACGGACGAGCAAGTGCAAGCCGTGGCCGACCTGCTGCACGACCGCATGACGGAATCCGTGCTGCGCAGCGCGGACGACGCCAAGGACTTGTTCCGCACCCTGGAAGCGCGTCCACTGGAATCGATCGACTTGCTGGGGCAGGGCAAGCGCGCACTGGAAACGGCGAACACGGAACTGGGCCTGGCGATGTCGGAAGACGAAATCGACTACCTGGACGCCGCCTTCACCAAGGCCGGCCGCAACCCGACGGACGTGGAACTGATGATGTTCGCGCAGGCGAACAGCGAGCATTGCCGCCACAAGATCTTCAACGCCGACTGGACCATCGACGGCGTGGCGCAACCCAAGTCCCTGTTCGGCATGATCAAGAACACGCATGAACTGCAGCCGAAGGGCACCGTCGTCGCCTACAGCGACAACTCGTCCATCATGGAAGGCGCGACCGTGTCGCGCTTCTACCCGCGCGGCGCCAGCCACGAATATGCGGCGTCAAACGAACTGACGCACACCCTGATGAAGGTGGAAACGCATAACCACCCGACGGCCATCTCTCCCTTCCCGGGCGCTTCCACGGGCGCGGGCGGCGAGATCCGCGACGAAGGCGCGACGGGCCGCGGCGCCAAGCCGAAAGCCGGTTTGACGGGTTTCACCGTATCGAATTTGTCCCTGCCGGACGCCGTGCGCAGCTGGGAAACGGCCGCTTCCGTGACGGCGCCATTGGCCTCGCGCACGGATGCGGACCAATACGGCAAACCGGAGCGCATCGCGTCGCCCCTGCAGATCATGATCGAAGGCCCATTGGGCGGCGCCGCGTTCTCGAACGAATTCGGCCGTCCGGTCCTGGGCGGCTACTTCCGCACGTATGAGCAGAACGTCGGCACGGACAAAGACGCCGTCTTCGGCTACCACAAGCCGATCATGATCGCTGGCGGCATCGGCAATATCTCGGCGCAGCACACGCACAAGAACGACATCCCCGTCGGCAGCCTGCTGGTGCAGCTGGGTGGCCCGGGCATGCGCATCGGCATGGGCGGCAGCGCCGCTTCGTCGATGACCACCGGCAGCAACACGGCCGACCTGGACTTCGACTCCGTCCAGCGCGGCAATCCGGAAATGGAACGCCGCGCCCAGGAAGTCATCAACGCTTGCTGGCAAATGGGCGCCGACAATCCGATCATCTCCATCCACGACGTGGGTGCGGGCGGCTTGTCGAACGCCTTCCCGGAAATCACCAACGATGCCAAGCGCGGCGCGATTTTCGACCTGCGCAAGGTGCCGCTGGAAGAATCGGGCATGGCGCCGAAGGAAATCTGGAGCAATGAATCGCAGGAACGCTACGTCCTGGCCATCGCGCCGGAAAGCCTGCCACTGTTCAAAGCCATGTGCGAACGCGAACGCTGCCTGTTCGCCGCCGTGGGCGTGGCCACCGAAGAGCGTCAATTGAAGCTGATCGACCCGGAACTGGGCAACGAGCCGGTCGACATGCCGATGGATGTCTTGCTGGGCAAGCCGCCAAAGATGCAGCGCGACGTGGTCCACGTGGCCAACGATTTCCCTGCCATTGATCTCACCGGCATGGACCTGGTTGATGTCGCGCAAAAAGTGCTGCTGCTGCCGACCGTGGCCGACAAATCCTTCCTGATCACCATCGGCGACCGCAGCGTGGGCGGCATGACCGTGCGCGACCAGATGGTGGGACCATGGCAAGTGCCGGTGGCCGACTGCGCCGTCACCACCATGAGCTTTGAAGGTTATCTGGGCGAAGCGATGGCCATGGGCGAACGCACGCCGCTGGCCGTCATCGACGCAGCAGCTTCCGGCCGCATGGCCGTGGGCGAAGCCGTCACCAACATCGCCGCAGCAGCCATCGGCGACATCTCCGACATCAAATTGTCCGCCAACTGGATGGCCGCCTGCGGCCAGCCTGGCCAGGACGCGGCCCTGTACGACACGGTCAAGGCTGTCGGCATGGACCTGTGCCCGGCGCTGGGCATCAGCATCCCCGTCGGCAAGGATTCGCTGTCGATGCGCACGACGTGGAAAGACGAGAGCACGGGCGCGGCGAAATCCGTCACGTCGCCCGTGTCGCTGATCGTGTCCTCGTTCGCGCCAGTGACGGACGTGCGCAAGTCGCTCACGCCGCAGCTGAAAACGGACAAGGGCGACACGTCCCTGATCCTGATCGATCTGGGCCGCGGCAAGAACCGCCTGGGCGCCTCGGCGCTGGCGCAAGTCATGGGTCAATTGGGCAATGAAACGCCGGACGTCGACAGCGCGGAAGACTTGAAAGGCTTCTTCGCCGCCATTCAAAAGCTCAACAGCGACGACAAGCTGCTGGCCTACCATGACCGTTCGGACGGCGGCCTGTACGCCACCCTGACGGAAATGGCCTTCGCCGGCCACACGGGCATGTCCGTCAATCTGGACATGCTGACCATGGAAGGCGAGCACTCGAGCGACTGGGGCGACGCCAAGAACTGGACGGGCCAGGTGGCGGAACGCCGCAACGAACTGACCCTGCGCGCCCTGTTCAGCGAAGAGCTGGGCGCCGTGATCCAGGTGCGCGCGGAAGAAAAGTCCCTGGTCATGGACGTGCTGCGCACCTTCAACCTGGGCGCCTGCAGCCATATCATCGGCAAATTGAACGACCGCGACGTCATCGAATTCACGCGCGACGCCAAGCTGATTTACACCCAGCCGCGCGCCGACCTGCACCGCCTGTGGAGCGAAACGAGCTGGCGCATCGCCCGCCTGCGCGACAATCCGGCCTGCGCGGACGCCGAGTACGACCGCCTGCTGGACGTGCAAGATCCGGGCATGTCGCCGATCGTCACCTTCGACCAGAACGACAACATCGCCGCGCCATTCATCGCCACCGGCGTGCGTCCGCGTGTCGCCATCCTGCGCGAGCAGGGCGTCAACTCGCACATCGAGACGGCGTATGTGATGCACCAGGCAGGCTTCACGGCCGTCGACGTGCACATGAGCGACCTGATCGCGGGCCGCGTCAAGCTGGACGACTTCCAGGGCGTCATCGCCGTGGGCGGCTTCTCGTACGGCGACGTGCTGGGCGCGGGCGAAGGCTGGGCGAAAACCATCCTGTTCAACGCCAGCCTGGCGGAACAGTTCGCGCGCTTCTTCAACCGCACGGACAGCTTCGGCCTCGGTATCTGCAACGGCTGCCAGATGATGAGCAACCTGAAATCCATCATCCCCGGCGCCCACGCCTGGCCCAAGTTCACGCGCAACAAGTCGGAGAAATTCGAAGGCCGCTTTGCCATGGTCGAAGTGATGGATTCCCCATCGATCTTCTTCAACGGCATGGCCGGCACCCAAGCCGGCATCGCCATCGCCCACGGCGAAGGCTACGCCGACTTCTCGCAAACAGGCGACATCACCCAGGTCACCAAAGCCATGCGCTTTGTCGACAACAAGGGCGCCGCCACCGGAGCGTATCCGTACAACCCGAACGGCTCGCCGGAAGGCATCACCTCCGTCACCACGCCAGACGGCCGCTTCACCGTGCTGATGCCGCATGCGGAGCGCGTGTTCCGCAGCGTTCAACAGTCGTATCACCCTGAAGCATGGGGCGAGGATTCGCCGTGGATGCGCATGTTCAGGAATGCACGGAAGTTTGTGGGGTAATTAGTTCGCTTGCAGGGCAGCGCTGGAATTAAAGGCGCTGTTGCTGGGGTAGGAATGAAAAAAAGCCGCTGTCGGGAGACAGCGGCTTTTTTTATGTATTATTTCATGTTGCTAATGATAAATTGCAAACCATGAAATCTTTGCTCGCTAAGAAATTTTATTTCACCAACACTTCCAAGATCAAAAATCTCGTCTGCTTTTTTTAGGCGACTAAGTAAGGGTATTGCAATTCCGTCTACTAAGTCGGCAAAGCCGATTAAGTCTGCATAGCTAGTTGGTATTTTATAACCTTTGGTTGAGCTAGCGATTACAACTTCATGGTCTCTCATTCTTGCAATTATATTTGAACGTAAGTATTGCTTAGTTATCTCATGAAATCCTTGATCTTTCAGATGCTCAAGTATGTCATTTGTTGATGTGAATGCTTTCTCAAAAGGAAATCTGGCGCGAAAGAGTAAGTAACTTAGAGTTGCGTATTGAATTTCTATTTCTGGATCTAACGAATTAAAATTTTTTCTTAAAAATTCAGATGCTCTATGAACTGAAATGTTGGAGATCTTAGAGTCAATGTCAGTGGATGAGTTGGTGGCAGCAAGTTCTGTTTCAAATTTCGGCGGCCATTCATCTATCCTTATTCTTTTATTTTGAATAAAACGTAGGAGATGCTCTCGCGACTCTCCAGAAACCTTTCCTTCATATAACTTTGCAGTAGTGCCAACCAAAAAATCAGCAAGCTGAACTAATATTTCGGCTCTGCTGTCAACAATTTCAATTTTTGATTCGAAAAAAAGATCGGGAACATGTGTTGTTGTAATGTAATTTTTAAAGCTATTAATGAAATCGGAGCCACCGTGGCCATCAGCATAAATTGTTATATTTTTTACTGAATTAAAAAGTTGATTGTATAGAAGGCCGTTTGTAAATTTTATGAAAGATTTTTTGAATTGCAATCCGCTATCTTTTATTATTCTGGCTTTATCTATGCAAACTGCATAAAATCTGAAATTTAAGGTTGATATTTCAGTTATTATTTTTAGTCTTCTCTCGTCGCTTAATTTGTTCGACTTTATTTCTCCATGGCTGAAATATTTTATTCTAATTTTTTCCATTGATGCTTCAAGGTCAGACCTTTTTTCAGTCGGAATTATTACTGCTAACACTATAAAATAATTTGATGCACCGTCCTTCTCGGTTGTTAAATCATGGTTTCCGGATTCATCGATGAAAGCAACGTAATCGCTCATTGGCAGTCCATAATAAATATGTATCATTGGATATTTTGAATATTCACAAGCCCTTCGCCACCCCCACAATCACCACCGCCGACGGCACCAATAAAAACTGCGCAATCAGCGTCCCCGCCAACCGGCTCCCCACCAGCCATACCACCGCGCGCCGGAATTGCGATTCTTCAATCTTGCCTTCGATGACGTCATCCGTCATGCCTGACATGTGCGGGTCGATAAAGACGGCCATCATGATGGTGGCGCCGCCGTTGATGATCGATGACAGGGTGCTGGAGGTGACGCGCACGCTCGGGTCCAGCACGCCCGCGTACAGGGCGGCGAAGACGCCTACCGTCCACAGGGCCGTGGCGATGACGTTCATGGCGGTCATGGAGATGGAGACGCCCGAATGTTGGCGCAGGCCCGTGACGTTGGCGGGCTTGGGCAGGCTGGCGGAGGTCTTGAGGTAGGACAGGCCGCCCTTGAAGACGGCGTGCAGCAGCAGTTTGGGCACGGACCTGTGTACCTGGAAGTGCTCGACGGCGCGGCAGAAGGCGCGCTGGAAGGTGGGGATCAGGATTGCGCCGAGTATCGTCGCCAGGCTGGCGGAGAGCAGCAGCCAGCGGAAGTCGAGCAGCAGGGTGCTGGCGGCAACATGCTGGTCGATACCCGTTTCCACGCGCTTGGCGAGAAATGGGCCGAGGAAGGAATTCGACGTGCGCGACAGCAGCATCAGGATGCTGAACAATGCCAGCGAGACGGCGATGCGGCGCGTGCGGATGCCGGCGATGCGCACGGAATAGGCGAGGGTGCCGATGATGTGGATGATGAACGTCAGTGCACAAATCAACAGCAATTGCTTGTCCATCACAACCTTGCAGTGAAGAAAATGTAATTCCATGCTGCCATGAAGTTACTTATTTTTCAACTGCAAATTATTTAACGTTGCGTGTGGCTCAATTGGTGTTGGATTGCAGTTGTTTTTCAGGGCAAGGCATGGCGATCGGCAAACGCGGCGCACTCAGTTGCGTGCTTGTTGCTCGTCCCTTGCTTGTATTTCAAGCTTGCACCCTCAACTATCCCTGGTGGCGGCCTGTCTTGCCGCTCGATATGCACCAACCAAACCGGAGGTACACCATGAGTTTCGATTCCTTTTTGTCCAAGCTGAAGTCCAAAGCCAGCGAGTTGAAAACCGAGGCCTTGAAGTACAAGAACAAGGATTTCCTGAACGCCGCGATGGCGGGCTCGGCCCTGATCTCGATGGCCGACGGCAGCGTCAGTGCGGAAGAGAAGCAGAAGATGGTGAAGTTTATTGAAAGCAATGATGCGCTATCCGTGTTTACCACCACGGACGTTATCAAGGCTTTCCAGGAATATGTGGGCCAGCTGGAGTTCGACAAGGATATCGGCGAAGCCAAGGCGTATCAGGCGCTGGGCAAGATGAAGTCGAATGTGGAGGCGTCGCGCTTGCTGGTGCGCATGATCATCGCCGTCGCTTCGTCGGATGGCAATTTCGACGCCAATGAGCAGCGCGTGGCCAGCAAGATCGCGCGCGAGCTGGGCTTGACTCCTGCGGAGTTCGAGCTGCAGTAAAGCCGGGCCAGCCGGCTCCGGCTGGCTTAACTCTTGTCCCACCACGGCGGCGTGCCCGACGACCACGGGCACGCCATCTCCACTTCGCGTATCCTGTAGCGGATCTCGATCACCTGGCCTGGGCTGAAGGGACCGCGTTTCCAGTCGCCGGAATCAAAGACGTAGCCTTTGCCCTTGATGCAAAGACTGGTCGGGTTGTTGCCGATGGGGCCGGTCGAGTGCAGGGTGACGCGCACTTCGCCGTTGGCGTCCAGCGGGGCGTCGCCGCCCATGAAGAGTGGATCCGAGCCGATGTCGCAGACAGTGGTGCTGCCTATCTTGCTGCAGCGCTTGATATACGTTTGCTGGCGCGCCTGGGCCAGGTAATCGTCATGCCGCATCGGCTTGCCATCGTCATAGGTAAAGCGCAGGATGACTGGCGTGGGCTCGCTGGCAGGATGGCGCGTGGTGCTGGTGCAGGCGGCGCTGACGAGGGCCAGCAAGGGCCAGGCCAGCAGGCGCAGGATGCCGCGCAGCAGCGCCGGGATCGGGTTGTTGCCGGATGGATGCTGCATGTGGCGTTGCCATTTGTCTCATGAACGGGGCGCCGATCATAGCATGCGAAGGCAGCGGTTCCGCTAGCACGCGCCGCGATTCAATTCCTGCAGCACTTTCTTGCACAACACCCCATAGCCCACACCCGTGCCCCGTTTGTGTGCGGCCAGGTCGTAGCCGGCGCTGATGTCGTCCCATGCCACGCTACCGGGCAGGGGGCGCAAGTCGTCGTCGAGGTCCATCTCGAAATGAATGAAGTGGCCATCGGCGCTCAGCAGCTTGCCGTACACGGCGGGCATGCCGGGGCAAGCCAGTTGCAGGTCCAGCATGAGGGCCGTGCCCAGCGCCACGCCATGGCTGGCCGCGCACTGGCGCAAGGCGTCGGGCAAGGGACGCGCGCGCCACCAGGCCGCCGTCTGCTTGATGGCGGCCTGGGTCAGTGCGTTTTGCTGCTGGACAGAATACTGTTTGCTCATGGCTGCCACCCATGCGGCACGCGGCTTGCCGCCCTAACGCGATGCCAGGCTCATGCTTTTTACATGGGCTGGCACGATCTCGCCGCTGGCCAGTTTTTCGGCCGGTACCCGCATCAGCACTTCGCCACCCACCCTACCGTCGTCGCGCAGGTCGATGCGCATGGCCAGTTGCTGGTCGAGCGCCACGAAGCTGTCGCTGCCGGTGGCGATGATGCGGTGTTCTTCCTGGTCATCGATGCGCGCATACATCATGGCGCCGATGCTGCCCGCGTTGCGCAGGTAGAGCACTTGTCCGTTCGACAGCTCATAGCCGCCGCGGAACGGGGCAAAACTTTCCGCACTCATGAAATGTCTGTGTGCCGGTAATTCGATCGTGTGCAGGCGTCCGCCGGGAACGACGACGGTCTGGCTGTCGGGCAGCGTTTGCGCATTTGCCAGCAGGGCGCAGACGCCCAGGGTGCCGGCCAAGATCCATGTTTTCATTTTTTTACCCATCCTTGAACTGTGGTGCCGTCCGCTGCCGGCGCGGCGATGTTGATGCGGGTGACAGGAAAACCGAACCGGCTGGTCCGCAAGCGCTGCTGTCACACTGGCAAGGCGTGGACTGCCGGTGTTGCCAGTGTAGACAGGCAAGATGCACCGCGCATCATCCGATCGGATGACACGGTCTCATGCATCGAGTACGGCCAGGTGCGCCGTGGCGCCGTGGATCAGGGCGATCAGCTCGCCCTGGCGCCGCGTATCCGTCTTTAAATAGGTGTGGTGCAGATGCGTCTTGACGGTGTTGACGCTGATGCCGCCCTGCGCGGCGATTTCTTCGATGGTGGCCCCTTGCGCCAGCGCCTTGCCCACTTGCGCCTCCGCTTGCGTCAAGTCAAACAGCTGGCGCAAGGCAGGGACGGACGTGCTTGCTTTGGTGGGATCGCGCGCGATCAGCAGCGCGCATGGGGGCTGGCAATCGGCAAGCGGGGTGACGGTCAGGGCCAGGGGCGCTTGCTGCTTGCGCGTCAGGCGCAGCGACTGGCATTGCGCCGCGCCGCCGGCGCTGGCGATCACCAGGCGCACGGCGCGCATCAGGGCGGGCGGGGCAGCGTGTTCCAGCTGCGCCGCATGCAGGGCATGGCCGGCGGGAGTGGCGAAACGCAATCCGAGGTTGGCGTCGAGCACCAGCACGACGGCGCCCATCGCGTCGAGCGCTGCCAGCGCACAGTGGCTGGCCAGTTGCGCTTCGCGCAAGCGCTGCTGCAGGCACAGGGCGCGCTGCAGATGCGGCAAGAGCTCCTGCCATTGCTGGCCGCTGAGGCCAGCACTGTCGAGCTGCGGCCAGTCGCCGATGCCGCAGGCCGAGTCGTACATGGCGCCGATCAGTTTGCCCACATTCATTGCCGTGCTCATGCTTGCCCCCAATCCTGATTACATCAGTGTGCCGCGGGCGTGCAGGTGCGGAACTGGGTAAGGGCAGTGTGGTACAGCGATTGGCCCCACCTTTGTAAGGAAGGGTTGGACGCTGCCATCTGGCCTGGGCATCTTTCAAGATAGTATAAATATGGCACCGCTGCAATGCGGTGCTGCAGCGGATTGCGGATATCCGCTACGTACTATCGGCAACCAGGCGTTCCAGGAGCATGCGGGATTTTGCATCCCTGGCATGAACACAAGGTCACCAAGCTTTTTTGGGCCGAGCGCGCCTGTGACGTTCGCGTGCAACGATCAAGTTTCCGCTCTGGCTGCAGTCAGTGCAACCTGGAATGGACCGGTGCCAGGGGCAGCAATGGTCAAAGCCAAATGCATGATGACTTGGCCGTTCATCGATACCGCATAGCTCGTGCTCGATAGGCTTGCGGTCGCACTGGCCGGCGTGACCATCTTCGATTGGTAGGTGGCCCCCTGGGTCTTCAAATAATCCAGAAAGCCGATCACCAGATTCCTGGTCATCGACGCGTCCAGGTCATTTGCAAAGACATTGCATGCGCTCTCGCCGATACTCGTCAGGACGAAGCGCGAGTTGTCGAGTTGCACGTTCCAGGCGTTACCAGAGTAAGCTCCCAAATATGCTGCCGCATCGATGCTTGATAGCTTTTGAAAACCCGGCCGTGCTAACCAGGCCTGGAATTTTTCCGGATAGGGGAAGTTCATAAAACAGCCTTGAACGAACTCGTCAACGACCTGCGCGGTAGCTAATTCGGACGCTTTAGGAGAAGCGCAAGCGGCGAAAGGGGAAACAAACAGCAGAAGTGCCGCAACGATTTTCTTCATGAATAACCTTAAATTTAGTTGCTATCTATCCGTTTCTGGCCGCTACTGGATGGCCGGAATAGTTCAGTGTACGAGGTTGTTGCTTTCAGGGCAAGTTCGTCAGATGCCCGATGGGCGAGGACAAGGAAACTGGCAGGCGGCACGGGCCGGGGACAAAAAAACCGGAAAAATGGCGATTTTGACCGCGTGCTATAGCATCCGAAGCAATCGGACACATGGAAAACATATCCATAGGGTAAGCTTCAGGCCTAAGCTATTTCGCAACTCTATCAAAATTACATGACCTCCATAATGATCCCCGACGTCGCCCTGGTCGACAATACCGAACAACGCACGCCGCTGGTGCTCGTGCTGGACTGCTCTGGCAGCATGGACGGCGAACCCGTTTCGCTGCTGAACGAAGGCCTGGCCTTGCTGGAACAGGAACTCAAGTCCGACGTGATCGCCGCCAAGCGCGTGCGCATCCTCGTGATTCAATATGGCGCCCACGATGAAGCGGTCGTGGCCAGCAACTGGTGCGATGCCATGGATTTCACGGCGCCACGTCTGGAAGCGAACGGCACTACGCCCACCGGCGCGGCTGTCGAGCTGGCCCTGGCCGAGATCGAGCAGGAAAAGCAGCGTTTCCGCGCGGCAGGCGTGGCGTATACGCGGCCGTGGCTGTTCCTGATGTCCGATGGCGAGCCGACGGACCGCTGGCAGCACGGCGCCGAACAGGCGCGCGCCGCCGAGCAGGCCAATAAAGTGGCGATCTTCCCCATCGCCGTGGGCGACCACGCAAACATCGATACCCTGGGCGAATTCTCCAGCCGCGGCGAGCGGGGCGTGAAGCAGTTGAAAGGCTTGCAGTTCCGCGAACTGTTCCTGTGGCTGAGCGCCAGCATGCAGGTGGTGTCGCAATCGCGTCCCGGCGCGCAGGCGCAACTGGCCTCGACGGACGGCTGGTCCGTCGTGAGTACGTGAAAGCCCGTTGATCCATGACGATAGTAAATAAGCATTGGCGCGTGTTCGGCGCCTCCGTCACGGGCAAGGCGCACCTGGATAAAGATATTCCTTGCCAGGATGCGCACGCACATGCCGTCGTGGACGATGTTTTGGTCGCCATCGTCTGCGATGGCGCCGGATCGGCCCGCCTCAGCGAGCAGGGCGCGCAGTTTGTTGCCGCGCACACCGTGCAGGCGCTGGCCGGGCGGCTGGAGCAGGGCGCCACCGTGCAGGATTTGGCGGACGGCGCGCTGGCCGGCACCCTGGCGCAGATCCGCGCCGCGCTGGACGACATCGCCCGCGCCGCCAACGCCACCCTCGACGACTACGCTTCCACCGTGGTGGGCGTGGTGATGGGCAACGACAACGGTTTCTTTTTCCACCTGGGTGACGGTCTGGGCGTGGCGCAGCTGATTGATGGCGGCGAACTGATCTCGCTGCCTGCCAACGGCGAATACGCGAACGAAACCTATTTCATCAGCGGCGAGCGCTGGCGCGAACAGCTGCGCCTGCTGCCGATTCCCCAGTCCGTGCGCGGCATCGTGCTGATGTCCGACGGCTGCATGCCCTTTGCCATGAGCAAGAACAATGGGGCCCTGTACGCGCCATTCATGGATGCCGTGCAAGCTTATCTGCGCACGGTCGACAGCGTGGCGCTGGGCAATGCGGCGCTGGCGTCCACCCTGGCCGACCCGCGCACGCACCAGATCACGGGTGACGACAAGACCTTGCTGCTGGCCTTGCGCGCATGAGCAAGAAGCAAGGCGTGACACCGGGCCTGAGCCCGGGTGGAAAAATTTGGCTGGATAAAGTCCGCAGCCTGGTCTTGGGCAAACTCGTCAAGAGCGGCGGCGCAGGCAGCGTGTATCTGTTGCCGGGCGCGCCGCGCAGGTCGCCAAGCTCTACCATCCGCACCTGGACCGCGCCGCCAACCGGCGCAAGCTCGAAGCGATGCTGGAACTGTCGCCCGAGCTGCCCGATCAACTGGAAAACGGCAAACGCTACGTCCAGATCGCCTGGCCGCAGGCGGCCGTGTTCGACGGCCAGGGCGGCTTCGCCGGTTTCGTCATGCCCTTGTTGGACATGGCGCAGACGGCCGAGCTGGAACAGATCATGCAGGAGCGCCAAGCGCGTGCGGCAGGACTGCCCACGGGACTCGGTCCCAAGCTGACCCTGGCCGCCAACCTGGCCGCCGTCATCGATGCGCTGCACCAGCAGCAGCATTACGTGGTCGATCTGAAACCCGTGAACCTGCGTTTTTACCGCGACTCGCTGTACATCGCCATGCTCGACTGCGACGGCTTCAGTATCCAGGGCCATGCGGAGCGTTTTCCTGCCGAGCAATTCACGGCCGACTACCTGGCGCCGGAATTCCAGCGCAAGGGCATGCCGGCGGGAACGGAAATGGCGCAAGACCGTTTCGCGCTGGCCGTCGTCATCTTCCAGTTGCTCAACTTTGGCATTCACCCGTACAGCGGACGGCCCGGCAATGCGCAAGTGGCGACCGACATTCCCGGGCGCATCCGCGACGGCTGCTACGCGTACGGCATAAAACGCCACAAGCAACTGGCGCCGAACGCCACCAGCGGCCACGCGCTGATGCCGCCCGAATTGCGCGCCATGTTCGACCGCGCGTTTTCCCCATCCCCCAAACCGCAGCGGCCATCGGCGGCCGATTGGGCGCAGCTGCTGCGCGGCTATGCGCAGCGCAGCGGCGGTAAACTCGTCGTATGTACGGCGAATCTCGAACACCAGCATTTTGCGGGCCAGGGTTGCGCTGCCTGCGCGCGCGACAAGGTCATCGCTGCGGCCGCGCAAGCTTCGGTGCAGGCACAGCAGATGCAGGTGCAACAGCCGCCACAGCAGCGCAGCACGCGCCGCACGGCGCCGGGGCAGGCGCCCGTGCGGCTGCCTGCTGGCGCGGCGCAGGCCAATGCGGGCGGCATTTCCGGCAAGGGCTGGGCTGTGGTGGTGCTGCTGATCGTGTTGTTCCTGATCGGCTTTACGGCCTGGACCTCGTCGCCGGACGAAGTCAAGGACAAGGCCAGCCTGCAGGCGCAAGCGGACCAGGCGGCGGGCCTGGAAGTATTCAGCTGGCGCCAGCGCAAGGCGGCCGGCTTCCAGCAGTCCGATGCGCGCAAGGCCGTGTACAGCCTGTCGCAAGCGATGACCAAGGGCGACGATGACGCCGTCACGCGCGGCTTGCAGCTGCTGTACCGGGCCGGCGAGGACAAGTCGTCGCGCTACGAGGGCGACAAGGTGCGCGCGCGCCTGCGTACCACCTTGATGGAAGGCTTGGGCGCGATGCCTGGCTACGCCCCCGAATTGGCGAAGACCTATCTTGACCAGTTGCAAGCCGACCCGCGCGACCACCTGGCAGCGGCGGCCATGGGCCGCATGCACCTGAGCCTGAACGAACCGCAAGCGGCGCGCCAGTACTTCGAACAAGCCGTGTGGGGCCGTCCCACCGATGGCGTGGCCTGGCTCGGCATCGCGGCCACGGCCCTGCTGCGTGGCGGCGATGAGCAGGATGCCGTCAACCTGGTGGCGCTGGCGCAGCTGACGTCTTACCGTTACGCGGTAGAAAACGCCATGCCGACGGAACCGGGCGAACCGTCCGACAATGGTGTCGCCGCCACGGAAAAACGCATGGACCGGGCCGCCAAGGTGCTGCGCCTGGCTCAGGGAGGCACCTACCAGAAGCGCTGGGACAAGGCGCTGGCCGATGGCGCGCTGCTGGCGGCAAAACTCAAGGCCTTGCCGCCCTTGCCGGACCAGCCTGCGGGCGTGCTGCGCGAGACGATGACGACGGTTGATTACGGCGTGCTCGACAAGCAGAATGCGACGGGCGAAAACCGCTTGACCCTGTCGATTGCCGCCGACGGCAGCCTGACGCATGCGGTGGCGGAAATGCCGATGGAACCCCAGTTGAACAAGGTCATGCAGGACAGCGTGAAGCGCTGGACCTATTTGCCGGCCGTCAAGCATGGCCAGTTGAGGGATGCCAAGGCGGAGGTGCTGGTGCGCTACCGCAATGGCCGGGTCAGCTTTGTGCCGGCCGAGCCGCGTGTCTCGCCGGACGATTAAAGGAATGACATGAAAATCAAGACCCTCTGCGCGCTGTTTGGCGCTTCCTTGCTGTGGCCCGCGCTGTCGCAGGCGGAAATCGTGCAGCGCCAGGTGCTGACAGCCATCGCCGCCGAGCAGGACAGCGAAGGCGGCGATGTGTTCACGATTGCGGCCAACACGGCCTGCGGCGGCAAGCAGATACGCATGGATGCCCGCTCGGTGAACCTGGACGAGGCGCCGTACGAGGCGCTGAAAGTCCAGCTTGCTGAACGCATGCGCGCCAGGACGCCCATGCTCGTCACCCTGAAAAAATGCCCGGAGGACGCGAGCGTGCCCATCGTGCGCCAGATCGCCGCCTGCACGCCAGCCGCCTGTGCCGATGGCCGGGCGCGGCTGTACCTACACCAACGTTTCTACCCCATCGAGCAGGAAAACGCGCCCAACGTGCTGCTGTTGCCCTTGCCGAAAGGCAAACTGCCGGGCACGTGGAAGGTGGAGATTTATAGCGTGGCGGGGCACAAGCTGCACCTGTCGGGCCAGGTCAACCGCGCCGACTATGCGCAGGGCGAGCTGGTGGGCGGCTATGTTTCGTATTACCCCGACGGCAAGATCGAGAAACAGGTGGCGCAGGATGGGCAGGGCCGGCAGGATGGCGTTACCAGCCTGTATCGTGCGGATGGCAGCCTGGAATCGCGTGGCAGCTGGCGTCATGGCTTGCCGGAAGGCACGCACCAGCAATATCACGCCACGGGCCAGCTGCGCGAGGCCAGCGTGTACCGCGAGGGCAAACGCGTTGACGGCCCCGTGCAGACGTTTGACGAAAATGGCAAGCTGAGCACCAGTTATGTGCTGCGCGATGGCCGCATGGAAGGCGAATTGATCGCGTATTTCCCGGATGGAAAAGTGTCGAACCGCACGCAAGTGAGCAAGGGCAAGTTCAATGGCAGCACCACGGATTACTATCCCGATGGCAGCATACACAGCAGCATGACGCAGCGCAACGATCTACCGGTCGGGGAAGCGCTGGAGTTTTATCCGGATGGCAAGGTGCAAACCCGCCAGCAGTATGGCGATGACGGTGGATTGCTGAGCATCCAGCGCTACAGCCCTCAAGGCGTGCTGGTACTGGAAAGACGTTGGGATGCAAAGTTGCGCGAGCAAGGCACGTCGCGCTCGTGGTACGAGAACGGCAAGCCCGAGCAAGCCATCGAGTACGTGAACGACCGTCGCGACGGTTGGAGCCGCAGTTGGCACGAGGATGGCAGCTTGAAGAGCGAATGCCGGTATGTGGCCGGCAAGGCCCAGGGCGCATGTGGTGAGGCGCCACCAGCGCCGGAATTGCAGCGCAAGGAGCAGGCATGGCGCGCACTTTGAAACATCTGTTTGGCGCCATGCTGCTGTTGCCGGCGCTGGCCCACGCCGAGATCGTGCAGCGCCAGGTGATCACGGCGATCACGGCCGCGCCTGGCAGCGGCGATATCCTGACCGTGGACGAGGACACGGGCTGCGGCGGACGGCAGCTGCGCATGGATGCGGCGTCAGTCGGACTGAACGAGGAGCAGTATGGCGTCATGAAGGCCGAGCTGGCCAACATGATACGCGACAAGAACCCCTTGCTCGTGCGCCTGCGCGCCTGCCCGGCGCCCGGCCGGACTGGGGCCGAGGCCAAGGCCATTCCCGTCATCCACATGCTGCGCGGCTGCGATGCGCACTGTGCCGATGGCAAGACCCGTTTATATTTGAACCACAACCTGTCGCGCGGCGAGGTGATGGAAGAGGCGCGCTATGCACTCGTGCTGCCGCTGCCGCCCGGCAAGACACCCGGCACCTGGCAAGTCAAGATCTATCATGTGCGCGAAGGGGAACCGAAGCGACTGATTGGCCAGGTCAACGATCCCGATTATCTGCGCGGCAAGCTGGTGGGCAACTACAGCATGTATTACCCGCATGGCCAGCTGGAAATGCAGGTGGAGCAGGATGGGCGCGGCGTGCAGGAGGGCGTGCAGGTCCGCTATTATCCGGACGGTCAGCTGTCCATGCGGACTACCTGGCGCAATGGCGTGCAGGAGGGGGAGGAGCAGACTTACCACCAGAATGGCAAGCTGATCGAGTCACGCACCTACCGCAACGGCGCCCGCGCCGATGGTGTGGTGGAAACGTTCAACAAGGAAGGCAAGCTGCGCACGCGCACGACCCAGGTCAAGGGCCGGACGGATGGCGAGCTGCTGCTGTTCTATCCGGATGGCACCGTGGAAAGCCGCAGCCGGCATGACAACGGCATCATGACGGGACCGAGCATCCGCTATTTCCCGGATGGCAAGGTGCAGCGCACCACCAACTACGTTGACGGCAAGCCAGTCGGCGAGAGCGTCGAATACTATCCGGACGGTAAAGTCGCCATCAAGCGCACGCACAGCGGCCACTTTGTCTTGCGCAGCACACAGCGTTTCAGCCGGACGGGCGTATTGATCGTGCACAAGCTGTGGAACGAGGGCGGCCGCGAGGAGGGCGCGCTGCGTTCCTGGTATGCGAATGGCAAGCCGAGGCAGCTTATCGAGTACGTGGATGGCGAACGCCAGGGCTGGACGCGGCACTGGCGGGAAGATGGCAGTGTGGAAAGCGAGTGCCGCTATGTGGCGGACGAACCGCAGGGCGAATGCACGGGCGAGTCGGCCAAGATGTCGTACACGGAGGATGGGATCGAGTTTGAGATGCCGGAGGCTTGATACTTGACCTGTATTCCAACGGTGCTGCGGCAGTTTGATACATACCGCATTTATCTAGATGATTGCATATTTACTACAGAAAATCAGTCAATTTCCTCTATTTGTATTGGAAAGAAATACTTTATTTTTTACCTATGAGAATTGGCCTATAGTCACCATACCAAAAAATATAGCCTCAAGGAAACGGCAATCTTTTTTGCGGGCGCAACGACACGCCACTATGCCGGAACCTGAAAGAAGTAAATGATCAAATACTTAGCGATATCAATGGTGTTGTTCACCAGCATTGCCAATGCCCAAGTGCATGTAAATGGGTACACGAAAAAAGATGGAACTTACGTGGCACCGCATCAAAGAACCGCACCTGACAGCACCATTTCGAATAATTACAGCACACAGGGCAATGTCAATCCCTACACGGGGAAGGCTGGAACTGTTCCAAATCAAGCAGATAGCCCTTACGGATATCAGCCTCAGGCAAAGCCAGCGCCACGCCAGGAGATTCAAGCACTGCAACCTCTACCGTCGTTACAACCAACGCAGCCACTGCCACAGCCGTCTGTGTGGGGAACGCAAAAATAAAAGAGAAGGGCGGTCTGATGAGCCGCAAGGGAGTATGCCGGTGAGGCATCTCCCCGATCACGAACAGTCTACCTATGCGGCGGCGTCAGCACGCTGGCTATCGCCTTCGGCAACGTTTCCGGATAATCGCGGCTGAAGTGCAGGCCGCGGCTTTCGCGGCGGGACAGGGCGCTGTTGACGATCATCGAGGCCACGTCGACGAGGTTGCGCAGTTCCAGTAAGTCGTGCGTGATGCGGAAGTTGCGGTAGTACTCGTCGATCTCTTCCTTCAAGAGCGCGATGCGGTGCTGGGCCCGTTCCAGGCGCTTGGTCGTGCGTACGATGCCCACGTAATTCCACATGAAGCGGCGCAGCTCGTCCCAGTTGTGGGAAATCACCACTTCCTCATCCGCATCCGTGACCCGGCTTTCATCCCAGTCGGGCAGGTATGGCGTGCCCAGCTTTTCCTTGCTTTCGATATCCTGCGCGCAGGCGCGGCCGATGACGATGCATTCCAGCAAGGAATTCGACGCCAGGCGGTTCGCCCCATGCAGGCCCGTGCAGGCTGTCTCGCCGACCGCATACAGGCCCGGCAAGTCGGCCCGGCCCGCCAGATCCGTCACGACGCCGCCGCACGTATAGTGGGCGGCGGGCACGATGGGGATAGGCTGCTTGGTGATGTCGATGCCCAGTTCCAGGCAGCGCGCGTAGATGGTCGGGAAGTGTTCGATGAGGAATTCGGCCGGTTTGTGGCTGATGTCTAGGTGTACGTAATCGAGGCCCCGTTTCTTGATCTCGAAGTCGATGGCGCGCGCCACCACGTCGCGCGGCGCCAGTTCGGCCCGTTCGTCGTGGGCCAGCATGAAGCGCTGGCCGGCCGCAGCACCCGCTTCGGGCGGCAGTTTCAGCAAGCCGCCTTCACCACGGATGGCTTCGGTGATCAGGAACGATTTCGCATACGGGTGGTACAAGCACGTGGGGTGGAACTGGATGAATTCCATGTTCGACACGCGGCAGCCGGCGCGCCAGGCCATGGCGATGCCGTCGCCGCTGGCCGTGTCGGGATTCGTTGTATATAAATACACCTTGCCGGCGCCGCCCGTGGCCAGCACGGTGTGCTCGGCGGCAAACGTCAGCACTTTACCCGTTTGCTCATCCTGCACGTACAGGCCGTGGCAATGGGGTTGGGCATTGCGCTGCGTGGGCTTCATGCCCAGCTTGTCGGAGGTGATCAGGTCGATCGCGCAATGGTGTTCGAACAGCGTAATGTTCGGGTGGGCGCGCACCTTTTCTTCCAGCGTTACTTGCACGGCATGCCCGGTAGCGTCGGCCGCGTGGATGATGCGGCGCTGGCTGTGTCCGCCTTCGCGGGTCAGGTGGAAACCCAGCTCGGCCGTGGCGTCGCGCGTAAACGGCACGCCTTGCTCGATCAGCCATTCGATGGCTTCACGGCCGTGCTCGACGATGTAGCGCGTGGCGCTCTCGTCGCACAGGCCGCCGCCGGCGATCAGGGTGTCTTCGATGTGCTGCTGGTGGCTGTCGCCCGAGTCCAGCACGGCCGCGATCCCGCCTTGCGCCCAGTTGCTGGCGCCATCGAGCAGCGCGCGTTTGGAAATGATCGCGACGGTGCGCGTCTCAGCTAAATGCAGTGCAACCGATAAACCCGCCAGGCCACTGCCGACAATCGCTACATCAAATTTCATGACATTTATCTTTTTTCAGGGGAAGCATACTATAGTCCATTTCACATCAATCGGTAATGTGTTGAGATAAATTCTGCCAGTGAAAGATAGCTGGGGCCGTAGCTTGTGGCGTATCAATGTCTTCGTGGAACAGTTCGCCATGATGGCAAGACCGGTGGCAAGCCGCCCTGTGCGCGGCGTGCCGCCTTTGCCGCAGGAGGCCCCATGATCCGCATCTTCAGCCATTACGTCTCGAAAACAGCGTTTATCTTGCTGTTGCTGGAAATCATGATCCTGCTGCTGTCGGCCACCCTGACGTCGCTGCTGTGGCTGGCGGATGGCAGCCGCGTGCTGCGGGTGAGCGAGGTTTACCTGTCTTCCTCTATCTTTGCTCTGGTCATCGTTTTCAGCATGAGCGCGCTGGGCATGTACCAGCACCGCTCGCGCGAAGATATCCGCAACACCTTATTGCGCATCCTGCCGTCGTTCGCCTTGGGTTTTGCCGTGCTGAGCGTGCTGATCCGTTTTATTCCTTCCTTGCATTTCGGACGCGGTAGCGTGCTGATCTTCGGCCTGGGCGCCATCGGCGTGCTGCTGGCGCGCCTGGTGGTGTTCAAATCCTCGCAATCGGCGCTGATGGAAGGCCGGCTGATCCTGGTGGGCGGCGGGGCGCTGGCGCGCGAATGCATGGAGCTGGCGGCGAGCAAGATCGGTTTCCACCAGTTTACGGTGGTCGGCTGCATCGATGTGGCGGGCGAGCGCTGCTGCGTGCCGGCCTCGGCCTTGCTGCCGGCCGAACCGTCGCTGCTGGCCATGGCCCAGCGCCATGCCGCGCATGAGATCGTCGTGTCCGTCAGCGACCGGCGCAATGGCGCGTTTCCTGCCAAGCAACTGCTGGAATGCGCGCTGGGCGGCGTCAAGGTGATCGACGCGGCCACGTTCTTCGAGCGCGAAGCGTGCCAGATCCGCATCGATTCCTTGCAACCGAGCTATCTGATCTATGGCGGCGGCTTCGACCAGAGCTTCTTCCGCGCCGCCTCGAAGCGGTTGTTCGACCTGGCTGCCAGCGGGGTTATCTGCCTGACGGCGCTGCCCGTGATGCTGGCGACGGCCCTGTGCATCCGCCTGGAAGATGGCGGCCCCGTGTTTTACCAGCAAGAGCGGGTAGGGCGCGACGGTTTGCCCTTCAATGTGCTGAAATTTCGCAGCATGCGCTGCGACGCGGAGCGCGATGGCAAGCCCATCTGGGCGCTGGACAACGATGCGCGCATCACGCGCGTGGGCAAGCTGATCCGCAAGCTGCGGATCGACGAGCTGCCGCAAATGCTCAATGTGTTTCGCGGCGAGATGAGTTTCGTGGGACCGCGCCCAGAGCGCGCCTATTTTGTCGAGCAACTGAAGGAGCAGGTGCCGTACTACAACATCCGTCACAGCATCAAGCCGGGCATCACGGGCCTGGCGCAGGTGCGCTATCAATATGGCGCTTCCGTCGACGATGCGGTGAACAAACTGCAATACGATTTGTATTATGTGAAGAATAATAGCCTGTTCCTCGACTTGCTGATCCTGCTCGACACGGTGCAGGTAGTGCTGTTTGGCAAAGGCAGCCGATGATACGGGCGCAGTCGGACTGGCTGGCAGCGGCCGACGCGGCGGCCCTCAGCCATGGCCTGGCGTCGCTGGCTTTCTTCGTGCTGGCGCTGCTGCTCATCAGCAACTGGCGCGCGCGGCAGAATGTGCGCGCCTTGCTGGTCGCTTGCCTGGCGACGGGCGGCTGGGCGACGGGCGCGGTGGTGCTGGTGCTGCTGGGACAGCGCACTGCCTTGGCCGGCGACGCGCTGGAACTGCTGCGCACCCTGGCCTGGCTGGTGTTTTTGCTGCTGCTGACCGAACCGTCGCGGCCCCGCCTGCGCCTCGTGCTGGCCGGCATCGCCCTCACGGCGCTGGCGCCCTGGCTGTTCTCCCTGGCTTCATCCTGGCTGGCATTGCCATTGCCTGCTCGCATCATTGCCAGTGTCTGCCGTTTGCTGCTGGCCGTGCTGGGCATGTTGCTGGTGGAACAGTGGTACCGCAACACGCCACCGTTGAAACGCTGGGGCATCAAGTTTGCCTGCCTGGGCGTGGGCGGGCTGTTCGCCTACGATTTCTATCTGTACAGCGACGCCTTGCTGTTTCGCACGGTCAACGATGACATCTGGGCGGCGCGCGGCATCGTCGACGCCCTGTGCGCGCCGCTGCTGGCCGTCTCTGCCGCGCGCAATCCGGGCTGGGCACTGGGCCTGTCCGTCTCGCGCCAGATGCTGTACCGCTCGGCTGCATTGCTGGGCTCGGCCATCTACCTGCTGGCCATGGCGGCCAGCGCCTATTACTTGCGCTATTTCGGCGGCACCTGGGGTTCCCTGATGCAGATGGCTTACCTGGGCGGCGCGGCCCTGCTGCTGGCGGGCGTATTGTTTTCAGGCAGCCTGCGCGCCAAGCTCAAGGTGACGATCAATAAACATTTTTACAATGCCATCTTCGATTACCGTGAGGAATGGCTGCGATTTACGCGCGCGCTGTCCGAGGATGGCCCGGCGCTGGGCGAACGCACGATACAGGCCATGGCGCAGCTGGTGGAAAGCCGCGCCGGCGCGCTGTGGATCTTGCGCGAGCAAGGGCAATTTGCCCCGGCGGCCAGCTGGAACTGGCCGCCGGGCACGTGGAGCGAGCCGGCGTCCGGTCCCCTGTGCCAGTTTCTGGAGGCAAGACTCTGGGTGATCGACGTGCACGATTGCCAGCAAAATCCGCGCCAGTACGGCGGCTTGCGCTTGCCGCCCGCGCTGCTGGCGCTGCCCGACGTGTGGCTGCTGGTGCCCTTGATGCTGCATGGCCAGCTGTTCGCCTTTGTCGCGCTGGCGCGCCCCCGCACGCGCATCGGCTTGAACTGGGAAATCCGCGACGTGCTGAAAATTGCCGGCAGCCAGGCCGCCAGCTACCTGGCGCACCGCGAATCGCTCGATACCCTGACGGTGGCGCGCCAGTTCGACTCGTTCAACCGCATGTCCACTTTCATCGTGCACGATCTCAAGAATTTGGTGTTCCAGTTGTCGCTGCTACTGAGCAATGCGGAAAAGCACCGCGCCAATCCCGCCTTCCAGGAAGACATGCTGGGCACCCTCGACCATTCCGTGCAGAAAATGAAGACCTTGCTGCAAAAACTGGCGCGCGGCGAGGCGCCGGAAGCACCGGCGCCGCTGCAGCTCGACGGCTTGCTGCGCCAGGCCGTGGCGGCCAAGGCCAGCCTGGCGCCGGCGCCCCGGCTGGAAATCGTCGATGGCGAGCTGACGGTCCTGGCCAACCGCGCGCGGCTGGAACGCGTGCTGGGCCATTTGATCCAGAACGCCATCGAGGCGACGGCCAGCGATGGCAAGGTGGCCGTGCGGCTGCGGCGCGTACAGCACACGGCCGTTGTCGAGCTCGACGATACGGGGCAGGGCATGAGCGAGCAATTCATCCGCGAGCGCCTGTTCAAACCGTTCGACACGACCAAGACGGCAGGCATGGGCATCGGCGTGTTCGAAAGCCGCGAATACCTGCGCGAAGTGGGCGGCAGCCTGGAAGTGCGCAGCGAGCCGCAGGTGGGCACGACGTTTCGCGTGATCCTGCCGCTGCATGCGGCATAGCAAAGGAGTGGGGTGCCATGGGCAAGCAAAAACTGCTGGTCATCGAAGACGATCCCGGCCTGCAAAAGCAGTTGCACTGGAGCTTTGACGGCTACGAAGTCTTGCTGGCGGGCGAGCGCGAGGCGGCGCTGGCGCTGGTGCGGCGCCACCAGCCGGCCGTGGTGACGATGGACCTGGGCTTGCCGCCCGATCCGGACGGTGCCACGGAAGGCCTCGCCACCTTGCGGCAAATCCTTGCGCTGGCGCCGGACACGAAAGTCATCATCCTGTCGGGCAACCAGGAGCGCGCGCATGCCTTGAAAGCCATCGCGCTGGGAGCCTACGATTTCCACCAGAAACCGTTCGAGGCCGACATGCTGGGCCTGGTCATTGCCCGCGCGTTTTATCTGCACGCGATGCAGCAGGAAAACCGCCGCATGCTGCAGACGCAGGCGGATTCTCCGCTGGCCGGCATCGTCAGCCGCGACCCGGGCATGCTGAAACTGTGCCGCAGCGTGGAAAAAGTGGCGCCCTCGTCGGCCAGCGTGATGCTGCTGGGCGACTCGGGCAGCGGCAAGGAACTGGTTGCGCGGGGCTTGCATGCGCTGTCGAGCCGCCATGCGCAACGTTTCGTGGCCATCAATTGCGCGGCCATCCCGGAGAACTTGCTCGAAAGCGAGCTGTTCGGTTATGAGCGGGGGGCGTTTACGGGCGCGGCCCGGCAAACCCTGGGCAAGATCGAACTGGCCCATGGCGGCACCTTCTTTCTCGACGAAATCGGCGACATGCCGATGGCGCTGCAGGCGAAATTGCTGCGCTTCCTGCAGGAAAGAGTCATCGAAAGGGTGGGCGGCCGTGCCGAGATCGCCATCGACGTGCGCATCGTCTGTGCCACGCACCAGGATCTGAAAGTGCTGGCGGAACAGGGGCGTTTCCGCGAAGACCTGTTTTACCGGCTCAGCGAAATTGTCTTGCGCATCCCGCCGCTGCGCGAGCGGGCCGGCGATTGCACCTTGCTGGCGCAGCATTTCAAGCACAAGTTCTGCGCCAGCGAAGGCCGCAGCAACCTGCATTTCAGCGCCGGCGCGCTGCAGCTGATCGAAAGCTATGGCTGGCCCGGCAATGTGCGCGAAGTGGAAAACTGCATCAAGCGGGCCGTCATCATGAGCGACGGGCCGCAGATCGCGGCCGATGACCTGGGCTTGCCCGCCAGCGCCCAGGCCCTCCCCGCCGATGAATCCATCAATCTGCGTCAGGCCCGCGAAGCGGCCGAGTACAAGGTCATGGTGCGCGCGCTGGCCCGCGCCGACGGCAATATCGCCAAGGCGGCCGAACTGCTGGGCGTGAGCCGGCCCACCCTGTATGACTTGATGGGGCACCACGGCATCAAGTAAGCCTTCTTACTGATATGGATTAAATATCAAGATTGTGTATGGCGTCGCACATACGCTGGCGCCGTCACGGCGCATCCTAGCCTCATCAACAACAAGGAGGGGTTATGAACGCGATCAATTTATTGATGAAGGACCACAAGGCCGTCAAGGCCCTGTTTGCGCAGTATGAGAACCTGAGCGACCGCTCCTTTGCCACCAAGAAAAAACTGGCCGACCAGATCTGCCAGGAATTGACCGTGCACACGCAGCTGGAAGAAGAAATCTTCTACCCGGCCGTGCGCCGCCCGATCCATGACGGCGACCTGATGGATGAAGCCGTCGTCGAGCATGCGAGCGCCAAGGAGCTCATCGCGCAGATTACCGCGATGGACCCCGCCGATGACCTGTACGACGCCAAGGTCAAGGTGCTGTCGGAGCAGATCGAGCACCACGTCAAGGAAGAAGAGGGCGACATGTTTCCCAAAGTGCGCCATACGGCCGTCGACCTCGACGCGCTGGGCAAGGAAATGGCCGCGCGCAAGGAACAGCTGACGGGCGTCGCCGCCTGAGCGGCTTAAAAAAATCAACAACCAAGGGAGTATTCCATGCAAGCTACACAATTGTCCGTGTCGGACCTGAACAATCCGGGCGTATCCTGGGGTGCCGTGCTGGCGGGTGCAGCCGCCGCGGCCGCCTTGTCCTTCATTTTGCTGATCCTCGGCGTGGGCCTGGGCCTGTCGTCCGTGTCGCCGTGGTCGTTCAACGCTACGGCCATCGGCGTGTCGACCATCGCCTGGCTGGCCTTCATGCAACTGGCCGCGTCCGGCATCGGCGGCTACCTGGCGGGCCGGCTGCGCGTGAAATGGAGTTCCATCCACACGGATGAGGTGCATTTCCGCGATACGGCGCACGGCTTGCTGGTCTGGGCCGTGGCCACCCTGATCACAGTGGCCGTGCTGGCCGGCGGCACGCGTGCCATACTGAGCGGCGCCATCGACGCGGGCAGCGGCGTAGCCGCTGCCATAGCCCCCGCAGCGGCAGCGGGCGCAGGTGCTGCTGGCGCTGCAAGCGCCAAGCAAGGCGAGGGCAGCGGCGCCAATCCGCTCGACTATTTCTCGGACATGCTGCTGCGCGCCGCGCCTGCCGCACCGGCTACCACTGCCACCGGCACCCTGGCGGCGCCTGCGGCCAATGCCAGCACCGCCGAGCAGCGCGTCGAAATCGGCAAGATCTTCGCCACCGGCCTGTCCACGGGCAGCCTGGCCGCAGATGACCGCGCCTACCTGGGCCAGGTCGTGGCCAGCCGCACGGGCTTGACGCAGGCGGAAGCGGAAGCGCGCGTCGACGCCGTCTACGCCCGCGCCGCCAAGGCTGCCGCCGATGCCAAGGCTGCCGCCCAGCAAGCGGCTGAAACGGCCCGCAAGGCCGGTGCCCACACGGCGCTGTGGATGTTCGTCTCCTTGTTGCTGGGCGCTTTCGTGGCCAGCCTGGCGGCAACGTTCGGCGGCCGCCAGCGCGACCATGAGCGCGTGCTGCGCCATGTGACCATTTAATTCACCGATCTAATCTAGGAGACTGCCATGCGTTCCATCCTCTTGCTGCTGCTGGGCATTCCATTGCCCATCGTCATACTGATCGCCCTGTTCGTGCATTAATAAGACGTTGACGTAAAAAAAACGGCGCCCGCCGCAAGCCGGGCGCCGTTTGTGTTGAAGCGGGTCCATGTGTAAGATGGCGCGATCTTTCCACCGAGACTATCCATGACCTTGACCGCCCTGCGTCCCTTGCTGAAAACCGCCGCCATCGCTGCCTTTGCCTGCAGCGTGCTGGCCTCGTGTTCCACCCTGATCGGCCCGCGCGACGTGAATGTGTCGCTGAGCAAGATGCAGCAAGGCCTGGAGCGCCGCTTTCCCATCGACAAGCGCGTGCTGTCCGTGCTGGATGTCAAACTGACCCACCCGCAACTGTCGCTGCAGCCCGAGCGCGAACGGGTTGCCCTGAGCGTGGACGCCAGCGTCTTGCCGCCCTTTATCCGCCAGAGCTGGCGCGGCAGCCTGGCCATGTCGGGCCGCCTCGTGCTCGACGCCCAGCGCAACGCCGTCTACCTGAGCGAAGCGAGCGTGGACAAGGTCGCCATCGATGGCATGGACGAGTCGCAGCAGCGCCAGTTCGCCAAGGTGGCCAGCCTGGTGGCCGACCAGCTCATGCACGAAACGCCGATCTATACGTTCAAACCCGACGAATTGCGCTATGCGGGCGTGCAATTCGTGCCCACGCAGATCAGGACCACGGGCAATGGGTTGACCGTGACTTTCGAGCCGGTGAAGTAGGCTAGGCCTCGAACGCGGGCGTGCCGATTTGCGTGGCCGTGTTATTGCGCGGCGTCGCCTCTTCGTGAAACAGGTCAGCCAGGTACTCGCACAGCGCATCGGCTTGAATATCGTCCGGAATAATGAAATCGGCGGGCCTGCGCTTGCCTTCCGCACCGAGATAGAAGGCGCGCCAGGCGCCCTGACTCTCCCGGACGCCAATCAGCGTGCCGAAAATATTGAATCTGAATTCCTGCATCAAACGTCTCCAGTGAAAGAGCCAGGCAAAAAGATGTGGCGAGCGACAGGTATGGCTATTGCTAGATGGTAACATTTGCTGATCATCGGCGCGGGCTTGAGGCGTGCTTCAGCGAACATCGGATCACAGGAGTTGTTCAACCGCCATTGTTGCCCCGCAAGCAGGCCGACTATAATCCTGCCTCTCATGCCTGGACACAGCATGTTCCCCAACATGAAGTTAAAACAATTAAAGGAATCTTCGTGAAACGCTCACTCATCAGCGCCGCCTGCTGCGCCTTGTTCGCCTTCTCCTCGCCCGCGCTGTACGCCCAGCAAGGCACTACCGCCGCCGCGCCCGTCTCCGGCATCGACCTGAAAACCCTGGACCCTGCGGTCAGCCCCAGGGATGATTTCTACGGCTACGTCAACGGCGTCTGGACGCGCACTACGGAAATCCCGGCCGACAAATCCGTCTGGGGCACGTATATCGAATTGCGCGAAATTGCCCAGGGCCAGTTGCGCGGCCTGATCGATGCCACCGTCAAGAACCCTGGCAAGCCCGGCAGCGAAGCGCACAAGATCGCCGACCTGTACACGAGCTTCATGAACGACAAGGCGCGCAATGCGGCCGGCTTCAAGCCCCTGCGCGCCGAACTGGCCCGCGTCGCCGCCGTCAAGGACAAGAAAGACTTGCCGGCGCTGCTGGCCTACCTGCAAGGCAATGGCGTTGCCACGCCGTTTTCCGCCTATGTGGCACCCGATGCGCAAGACCCCGAGCGCTACACGGTCAACATCAGCCAGTCCGGCCTTGGCTTGCCTGACCGCGATTACTACCTGAAGGAGGACGACGCCAAGCTGCAAGCCGTGCGCGCCAAATACCTCAAGCATATCGAAACCATGCTGGCCATGAGCGGCGACAAGGCCGCTGCCGCACACGCGGCGCAAATCCTCGACCTCGAAACGCGCCTGGCGGCGGTGCAGTGGACGCGCGTGCAGATGCGCGATCCCGTCAAATCGTACAACCGCGTCGATTTCGACAAATTCGCGGCACTGGCGCCGGCCTTCGACTGGAACGCCTACTTTACGGCCGCCGGCCTGGCGCCGAAGGCCTCCTCGGCCGTGGTGCGCCAGCCCAGCTTCATGACCGGCTTTTCCGAGACCGTGGCCGCCGTGCCGCTGGAATCCTGGAAGAGCTATCTGAACTGGCGCATCATCGAAAGCTATGCCTCCTTCCTGGACAGCGCCACAGTCAAGGAGCGTTTCGCCTTCGACGGCACGGTGCTGCGCGGCGTGCCGCAAAGCGAACCGCAGTGGCAACTGGCGCTGCGCTTCACGGATGGCGCCATCAGCGACGCCGTCGGCAAGCGTTACGTGGAAATGTATCTGCCGCCGGAAACCCGGCCCCGCGTGATGGCCATGTTCGACAATTTCGTCGCCTCGTTCAAGGATGGCATCGAGCAGCTCGACTGGATGGGCCCGGAAACCAAGAAGGAAGCCCAGCTCAAGCTGGCAGCCTTGAAGCCGAAGATCGCGTATCCCGATACCTGGCGCGACTACAGCAGCATGCAGACGCAGCCAAACGACCTGATCGCCAACGTGCGCGCCGCGCGCGCCTGGAGCCGCCAGCAAAACCTGGCCAAGCTGGGCAAGCCGGTGGACCGCGACGAATGGTCGATGACGCCGCAAACCGTGAACGCCAGCTACAGCCCTTCGCTCAACGCCATCACGATTCCGGCCGCCATTTTGCAGCCGCCATTCTTCAACGTGAAAGCGGAAGATGCCGTCAACTACGGCTTGCTGGGCATCACCTTCGGCCATGAAATCAGCCATGCCTTCGACGATTCCGGCAGCCAGTACGACGCCAAGGGCCGTCTGCGCAACTGGTGGACGGCAGAGGACCGCACGGCGTTCAAGGCCCTGGCCGCCGGCCTCGTCAAGCAATATGGCGCCTACAGTCCCGTGCCGGGCTACCATATCAATGGCGAACTGACCCTGGGCGAAAACATCGGCGACAATTCCGGCCTGTCGATCACCTACAAGGCGTACCAGCGTTCCTTGAACGGCAAGCCTTCGCCAGTCATCGATGGCTTGACGGGCGAGCAGCGCCTGTACATCGGCTTTGCGCAGAAATGGCGCGCGAAATTGCGTCCCGAAGCGGCCATCGCGCAGATCAAGAGCGACCCCCATTCGCCGGGCGAATTCCGAGCCAAGGGCACGGTCAAGAACCAGCCCGGTTTCTATGAAGCGTTCGGCATCAAGCCAGGCGACCCGATGTATCTGCCGCCGGAGCAGCGCGTGATCATGTGGTAAGCAGGTAGGGCAGTTGGGCAACCGCGCCGCGGACTATTCCTTGGCGTGGTTGAGCGTGTACCTGGGCAGCTCCACCGTCAGGTCTTCCTGGGCGAGGCGAGCCTGGCAGGACAGGCGCGAATGGGGCTGCAAACCCCAGGCCTGGTCGAGCATATCTTCCTCATTGTCGCCCAGTTCGTTGAGCGTATCGAAACCCTGTACCACGACCACGTGGCAGGTGGAACAGGCGCCCACCTGGCCGCACGCGTGTTCCATGTCGATCTTGTTGAGCAGCAATGCGTCGCAAATGCTCATGTTCTGCGGCGCGTCAAACACGGCGCCGTCGGGGGCCAGCTCGGGATGGGGCAGGACGGTAATTTTTGGCATGCGGGATTCTCCTTGATGTCGCTTGAATACCGCTACCTTGAACCTTCCCGCCTTGATAAGGTCAAGCGCAATGTTGCGCCTGAACGGGGGCTTTCCGCGCTTACATCTTCGATGCCGGATGTTCCGCCAGCGGGACAAACTGGCCGGTAGCCTCGTCGAGCGCGTCCAGTGAGCCATTTTCGATGTCATACACCCAGCCATGCAGGGTCAGGCGCTTTTGCGTGATGCCCAGCGCTACCGAGGGGTGCGTGCGGATGTTGTTGAGTTGCGCCACGACATTGGCGCGTACCATGCCGTCGATGCGGTCCTGTTCCGTGGCATGCTCGATCGATTCATTGATCATGCGCGCCGCATCCGCGTGCCGCAGCCAGTTCTTGACCGCCGGCATGTGATCGAGACAGGTGCAGGTGGCGATGGCCTTCATCGCGCCGCAATCGGAATGGCCGCAAATGACGATGTCCGTCACATTCAGGGCCGCAACGGCAAATTCGACGGACGCGCTCACGCCGCCCGGTTCCGGGCCAAACGAGGGCACGATGTTGCCCGCGTTGCGAATCACGAACAGTTCGCCAGGTTCGCGCTGCGTCACCAGTTCCGGCACCATGCGGCTGTCGGAACAGGAAATGAACAGGGCCTTGGGCGTCTGTCCCGTGGCCAGTGTCTTGAACAACTCTCGGCGTTCAGGAAAGACTTCCTTCTGGAAACGTAGAAATCCGGCAATGATGTCGCGCATAAATAAAAGAAGAGAGTGGTGTGAGCCCGTATTATCGCCGATGTCAGCGCGGCTGGCTTGCCGGCTGGCCGGTTTGAGGCCCTGTAATGCAGCGATCGAGATGCTCGATCAATTGCAGGAACACGCGTTTATCGGCAATGTGATTCATCGTGTTGCTCATGAAGACGTCGCTGGCGGCCGCTGCCACGGCACCGCGGGCTTGTGCGCAGGCGGCATGCAGTTGCGTGGGGTCAAGCTCAAGCAGCGCCGCGGCGACGCCTGCACGCGTGAAGTCGAAGGCATCGATGCCGCAACAGCCGGCGACGCAATGGGTTTCCAGGCGGCAGATCAGCGGCCACAGCCCCTCAAGGTGCTCGTCGATGCCGACGGCTTGCGCATAGCGCTCGCCGAGGTCGATGTGCTCGATCCATGCGTCTTCGGCAATCTGGATATCGTATTGATGGTCGCGTTGCGTCATGTTTGCTTTCCCGCATGCGCGGTGACTGTCTGATAGAGGCGCCATCGTACCGCAAGCGCGACGGCAGTTGGCACACCATGCAGCAAGACATGAAAAAACCGCCCGAAGGCGGTTTTGTGTGTGCACTGTATTGCCGCTTACTTCTTGTCAGGCAAGGCGTATGCCAGCACGTAGTCGCCACGGTCCGGCGACTGGCGCGCGCCGCCGGCGCTGACGACGATGTATTGCTTGCCCGTTTTCGGCGAGACATACGTCATCGGGCCGGACTGGCTGCCCACGGGCAGGCGCTGTTTCCAGATTTCCTTGCCGGTGGCGCTGTCAAAGGCGCGCAGGTAGAAATCCTGCGTGCCGGCAAAGAACAGCAAGCCGGACTGCGTCGACATCGACGCGCCCAGGGTCGGCATGCCGATCGGAATCGGCATTTTCATGCGGATGCCCATCGGACCCGTATCCTGCACCGTGCCGACCGGTACCTGCCACACGAGCTTGCGGGTTTTCAGGTCGATGGCCGACATGGTGCCGAACGGCGGCTTCTGGCAGGGAATGCCCGCTTTCGACAGGAAACGTTCGCGCATGGCGCCGAACGGCGTGCCTTCCTGCGGCACGACGCCCATCTCGATGCCGCTGGCGCCCTTCGGAATGGCGGCGCGCGGGATCATGTAGTTGGCCAGACCCAAACGCATGTCGTTGACAAACATGTAGTTGGTGGTCGGGTCGACGGAGACGCTGCCCCAGTTCATGCCGCCCAGCGAGCCTGGGAACTGCAGCGAACGGTCGAGGCCTGGCGGCGTGTAGACGCCTTCGTGGCGCATGCCCTTGAATTCGATACGGCACAGCAACTGGTCAAACACGGTGCCGCCCCACATGTCGGACTCGTGCAAGGTGGCGTTGCCGATCGACGGCATGCCGACGGAAAACGGCTGCGTGGGCGAATAGCGCTCGCCAGGCACCTTGCCTTGCGGTACGGGACGCTCTTCCACGGCCGCGATGGGCTCGCCCGTCACGCGGTTGAGAAGGAAGATTTCGCCTTGTTTCGTCACTTGCGCCAGCGCGGGCAGGGTGCCGCCTTTGCCGTCAGGAATGTCGTACAGCAGCGGCTGGGCCGGCAAGTCGAAGTCCCACAGGTCGTGGTGGGTGGTCTGGAAGGTCCAGCGCACCTTGCCCGTTTTCGCGTTGACGGCAACGATGGACGAGCTGTACTTGTCGTCCAGCGCCGTGCGCGTGCCGCCGAAGAAGTCGGGGGTGGCATTGCCGGTAGGCAGGTAGATGGTGTCCAGCTGGGCGTCGTACGACATGGCCGACCAGACGTTCGGCGTGCCGCGCGTATAGGTCTGGCCTTCCGGCGGCAATGTCGTGATGGCAGGGTTGCCCGGATCCCAGGCCCACACCAGTTCGCCGCTGCGCACGTCAAACGCGCGCACCACGCCGGGCGGCTCGCCGGTGGAGAAATTGTCGGCCACGCGGCCGCCGACGACGACCAGGTCGCCCGCGATCAGCGGCGTCGATGTTTGCTGGTAGTAGCCGGGCTTGACTTCGCCCATGCCCACCTTCAAGTCGACGATGCCGTGCTCGCCAAAATCGGCGCAAGGCTCACCCGTGGCCGCGTCGAGCGCGATCAGGCGCGCATCGATGGTCGGCAGCAAGATGCGCTTGCGGCAGGCGGCCGGGGCGGCGTCGCTGGAGGCGCTGGCCGGCAGCGGCTGCGCGGCGGGCGCTTCATGGTAGCCCAGGCCGCGGCAGCGCTGCCAGTTTGGCGCGGAACCTTGCGGGTCGTATTTCCAGCGCTCGGCGCCCGTATCGGCGTCCAGCGCCACGACCTTGCCGTAGGCCGTGCAGACGTACAGGGTATCGCCCACTTGCAGCGGCGTGTTCTGGTCTTCCGCTCCGGAACCATTGCTTTGCGGGATGTCGCCCGTGTGCGCCGTCCAGGCCAGTTTCAGCTGGCCGACGTTGCCCTTGTTGATCTGGTCCAGCGCGGCGAAGCGGTTGCCGGCCGTGGTGTTACCCCAGTGCAGCCAGTTTTTCTGCTGCGCGCCGGGAGCGACCGGCGTCACGCCCGCCACGACATCGGCTTCGATGACGGACTTGGGCAGGAAGAAATTGACGCCCGTGATGGCCAGGCAGACGGCGATCAGGCCGGCCAGCGCGAAGGCGCCTTTGCCAGCCGGCACGCCGGTGGCGCGGCGCAAGCCGGGATAGGCGAGGGCTACCAGGCATGCCAGCACGCCGAAGACGAACAGGCGCGACACCAGGGGCCAGAAGTTCCAGCCCGCGTCGATGGGGGCCCAGATCAGGGCAACGATAAAGGCGGCACCGAACAGCAGGGCGCCGGCCGGCTTGCTCCGCCAGACGAGTATGCCAGAGGCGAACGTGGCAATGCCCATCGGCAGGTAAAACCAGCTGCCGCCCAGGTACGCGAGGTAGGCTCCGCCGATAGCGAGGAAGAGGCCGGACAAGATGAGCAGCACGGCTGGCAGGTAGCGCAGCGGCGACGCTGCTTGACCCCGCGTTGCGGGTGTGGATGAACTGGAAGGGTTCACGATGATTCCTTTTATTGTTGACCGGGCGGCCAGGCGCCGCCAGGTGATGCTGAATAACCAAGACTCGGTTCCCCCGTTGGGCGAGGGGTGAGCTTCCGCCCGCTGGCGGGATGCTCAGACCGGGTTTGGCGTGGTGGATTTGCTGTCGAGATTGGCGATGATGCGGCTGAGCATGTCCAGCAAGGCGTGTTCTTCCTCGGCGCTGAAACCGGCGAGGGCTTCGCGGTTGCTGACATGAATCGCTTCCTTGATCAGGGGCGACTGCTGTAATGCGGCCGGGGTAAGGCCGAACAGGCTGCTGCGTCCATCGCTGGGATCGGGTTGGCGGCTGACCAGGCCGTCACGTTCCATGCGCGCCAGCGTGGCCGCCATGGTCGGCTGCTCGACGGCAGCGGCCACGGTCAGCGCTTTCTGCGTCAGCTGCGCGCCATTTGCCAGTTCGTAAAATACGGGCAACTGGCCCGGCGCCATGCCGATCAGCTTGAGCTTGCGCTCGATGACCCTGGCAAACAGGCGTGCAGCCCGGCTCGTCATGTGGCCTGCGGACTGCTCTTTCTGGAAGTCGATCACGAACATCCCCGGTGAAAAGAATATAGCATGCTATCATAATTTCGATGAACATAGCAGGCTATGTATTTATGCAGGCGTTCAGAAACGCAAAAACCGCCCGAAGGCGGTTTTTTTGGGTGAAGCCAGTGCTTAAATGAAATAGATCAGCGCGATGATGCCGACCACCAGCGCCACGCGGGTGACCTGGTAGGCCGTCTTGTTCCACGCCTTGAAGCGGCGGCGGTACTGGCCCATGGTCCAGGAAATCTGGAACAGCTTGCTCACGCCGCCTACCTGGTCGCCCAGTTCGTTCGGCGAGGCGGCGGCCGTCATCAGGGTGCGGCCCAGCCAGCGGTTCAAGCCTTGCGCCCAGCGGTAGCGCATCGGACGCTCGATGTCGCAGAACAGGATGATACGGTCGCTGTCGGCGTCGTTGCGGGCCCAGTGGATATACGTTTCATCGAACATCACGGCCTGGCCGTCGCGCCAGCTGTGGCGTTCGCCATCGACGTCGATGAAGCAGCGGTCGTCGTTTGGCGTCTGCAAGCCCAGGTGGTAGCGCAGGGAGCCGGCGAACGGGTCGCGGTGCGGGTTGAGCTTGCCGCCTTGCGGCAGTTCCGCGAACATGGCCGCCTTGATCGAGGGAATCGATTGCAGCAGCGCATAGGTTTGCGGGCACATCTGCTGTGCCGACGGGTGGTTCGCGTCATACCATTTCAGGTAGAAACGCTTCCAGCCATACTTGAAGAAGGAATTGAAACCCACGTCATTGTTCTTTTCCGCAGCCTTGATCTTTTTCATTTCCTGCATGCGCAGCGCTTCATCGCGGATGATTTGCCAGTTCTGCTGCAGCGGCGCCAGTTCCGGGAATTGATCGACGGAAAGGTATGGCGTGGCCGGCACCTTGGAAAAGGTGTGCATGAACAGGTTCAGCGGCGCCATGAACGAGGAATGATCGAAGATCTGGCGGCGAAACGGCAGGCGCACCTTGCCACGAAAATGAATATGTAAAACGGAAAACACAAAAATGCCCAGCAAGGCCCACTTCATACACAACCTCGTTTTTTAAGAATGGGGCAATTATAACCAGTTAATGCCATCGCCACCCCGGGCCACGGTGAAGGAAAGATGAAGCGGCGCACGGGAGAGCTCTGTCCTACAATGGCTGTTCTCCACACTGATACGAGGTAACAATGGAAATCTGGCACGCACCGCTCGACCTGGCCGCCCTCAACGCCGCCAGCGAGGGCACGGCCATGCGCCACCTGGGCATCGCATTCACGGCCTTCGGCCCCGACTGGATCGAAGCGACCATGCCCGTCGACCACCGCACCATGCAGCCATTCAAGCTGCTGCATGGCGGCGCTTCCGTGCTGCTGGCCGAAACCCTGGGCAGCATGGCCGCGAATGCCTGCCTCGATTCCAGCCGGCAGGTGAGCGTGGGCCAGGAAATCAATGCCAACCACGTGCGCGGCGTGCGCGGCGGCCATGTGACGGGGCGCGCCACGCCGGTCCACCGGGGCCGCACCAGCCAGGTCTGGGAAATCCGCATCACCGATGGTGATGGCAAACTGTGCTGCATTTCGCGCATCACCATGGCTGTCATCGACGCCCCGGGCGCGGGCTGATACGTTCCATCTTGACTTGCATCAAGGCATTAAAAGCGGCCGCGTGAAATCATAAATAACGCTGTTCGCTTATAATTCAGTGTGCTGTTGTATGGCGTGGGGGTATGCCCCGCGCGCCTGCATTGCCTGAAATTAGAAGCTGACTGCCCAAAAAACGCCAGTTAGAGACCCATCCTGCGCCATGCAGGAACGGCAACACGACGGCGAGCAGATCGCTGGTTTTTAGATAACCAGCAACAATCAACTTTATTACAGGGCAATAACAACAATGATGTCATTCAATCGTTTGACGATAGGCGCGCGCCTGAGCGCAGGCTTCGGGCTGCTGGTGCTGCTCATGCTGGTGCTGGCTGCCTTCGCACTGCTGCGCATCGGCGCCATCTCCGGCGCCATGGACGCGCAAGAAAAAGTACAACTGGAAAAACTCGAACCCCTGTACGTGGCGCGCGAAGCGCTCGACCAGACGGGCCTGGCTGCCCGCAACGCATATATCTTCCATGACCAGGCCGCCGCCGAAAAAGAGCTGGCCATCCTCGACAGCCAGAAGGCGCTGTACCTGGAAGCACTGGCCCGCCTGGCGCCGCAGTTCGCCGGCGATGCGCAATTCGAGAAAGTCAGCACGGGCCTCAAAACCATGGCGCGGGAATTGCAGCGTCCGCGCCAGTTCCGCGCCACGGGACAGATGGAGCAGTATGGCACCTTCCTCGTCGAGGAGTGCAGCCCTTTGCGGCGCCAGATCGTCGCCGATATCGACACGGTGCTGAAAAACGTGCAGCGCGAATCGGAGCAGGCCAGCGTGGCCGCGCGCGCCATCTACGGCCAGTCGCTGCGCTGGATCGGCGTGCTGGCCGCGCTCAGCGTGCTCATTTGCATTGCCGTGGCCACCGTCATCACGCGCGGCCTGCTGCGCCAGCTGGGCGGCGAACCGGCGTATGCGGCCTCGATTGCCGGGCGCATCGCGCTCGGTGAACTGGCCATCGACGTGCACACGCGCCACGGCGACGACAGCAGCCTGCTGTTTGCCATCAAGACCATGCGCGACAACCTGGCCGCCATCGTCGGCAAGGTGCGCCACGGCACGGAAAGCATCGCCATGGCCTCGACCGAGATCGCTACGGGCAACCGCGATCTGTCGCAGCGCACGGAGCAGCAGGCCGGCTCGCTGGAAGAAGTGGCGTCATCGATGGAGGAACTGATTTCCACCGTGCGCCAGAATGCGGACAACGCCCAGCAGGCGAACCGCCTGGCGCGCGAAGCGTCGAAGGTGTCGGAGCAGGGCGGCAAGGCGGTGGCCGAAGTGGTGCATACGATGGGCCTGATCAATGCCTCGTCGAACAAGATAGTCGACATCATCGGCGTGATCGACAGCATCGCCTTCCAGACGAATATCCTGGCCTTGAACGCGGCAGTGGAAGCGGCGCGCGCCGGCGAGCAGGGACGTGGTTTTGCCGTCGTCGCCACGGAAGTGCGCAGCCTGGCGCAACGCTCTAGCGCCGCCGCGCGCGAAATCAAGGCCCTGATCGACGATTCCGTCAGCAAGGTGGGTACCGGAACCTTGCTCGTCGAGCAGGCCGGCGTCACCATGCACGACGTGGTGGCCGGCATCGGCAGGGTGACGGGCATCATGGCCGAGATCAGCCACGCCACGCAGGAGCAGGGCGCCGGCATCGAGCAAGTCAACCGCGCCATCGTCGACATGGACCGCGTGACCCAGCAAAACGCGGCCCTGGTCGAGCAGGCGGCGGCCGCCGCACAGGAATTGCAGCAGCAGGCGGCGCAGCTGGAACAGGAAGTGGGCATCTTCAAACTGGCCAAGCCGGCCAACGGACCGCTGCGCTTGGCGGCTTGATGCCGAGAGCGCGGCAGCACGGCGCGCCATGCGCCAATAGTCGTATTCCGCGCTACAATGAGAGCTGGATCAACGCCAGGACTTCTCATGCAAGTGCGCCGCAGCCATGATCTATCCAGCCCGGACGACGACAAACCGGCGCCGCCCGTGCTGCAGCTGGCCCTTGCCGGCCTCGGCTGGGGTTTGCTCACCTGCATGCTGTGCTTTGCCATCCTGTTTGTGACCAAATGGCTGTTGCCGCCCGAATACTGGGGCGCGCACACGGGGCTGTCCAAGTTCAAGCGTGAAATGTCGCTGCCCCTGCTGGTGTTCTGGGTCGTCATCTATTCACCCATCCTGGAAACCTTCCTTGGCCAGCTGCTGCCGCTGGAAATCCTCCGGCGCCTGGGCGCCAGCCGCCAGCTGAGTATTTTTATCGGCACCATCCTGTGGGCCATCGTGCATTTCATCAGCGGCGGCTTGCTGCATGCCATCGTCGCGCTGGGGTCGGGTGCCATGTTCAGTTTTGTCTACCTGCGCTACCGCGGCCCCAGTGTCGCCGTTGCCTACGCGACAACGACGTTTGCGCGCGCCTGCAACAATATCGCCATTCTGGTGGCCGTGTTTTACGGCCTCGACGCCTAAAGCACCTTCCAAAACCTACTGCGCGTCGGTATAGGCGGCCTGCGATGCTCACCGTACTCTAGCACGGTTACGCTTCTCGACCACCTCTACCTTCCGCTCGCTACGGTTTTGTTAGGCGCTTTTCTTCCTTCCTGAGCAAATACGGCACCAGCGCCGCCAGCGCCACGGCCAGTAGCGCCAGGCCGTTCAGCAGCTGATGGAAGGCGGCGTCATAGCTGGCGCGCAGCAGCGTTTCCTGGCCACCCAGCAGCTGTGTCGCCTGTTGGAGATCGCCGAGCGCGGCGCGGCTGGCGGCGGCCAGCACGGGCAGGCCTGCCGGCAGTTGCCGCGCCAGCGCTGCACCGATCAGGCCGGCCAGCACGGCGCCGGCCAGGGCCAGCGCCACCCCGTCGGCGCTGATGCGCACGGTATTGAAGATACCCGTCGCCATGCCGGCCCGCTCTGTTTCCACCACGCTCAGGGCCATGCCATCCATCAAGCCCCACGGCAAGCCGATGCCCACGCCGATCAGCAGCAGGGGGCCGGCCAAGGTGCCAGCATCACCGCCGCCCAGCACCTGCGCCAGCCAGGCCAGGCCTGCCGCGGCCAGCAGCAATCCCGCCGCGCACAGGGCGCCGCTCCCCACCCAGCGCGACAGCAGCGCGGCCAGCATGGGCACGAGCAGCAATGGCGCGGCCAGGGCGATCATCAAACGGCCTGCGGCCAGCGCGGACATGTTGTCGATGCCGATGAAGCGCCCCGGCAGCATGACGATCAGCACGATGAACAGGAAGGCGGGCGAGGCGGCCAGTACTTGCACGGCGACAAAGCGGCGCTGGCGGAACAGCGACAAATCCAGCATGGGCCGCGCCGTCCTGCGCTCGATCGCGCCAAAGGCGAGAAACAGCAGCATGGACGAGGCGACGGACAGCAGCACGGCGCCGTTGCGCCAGCCGTGTTCGGGCGCCAGCAGCATGCCCAGGGTCAACAGGCCCAGCGCGGCGGTGAAGCTGAGGGCGCCGGGCCAGTCCAGCCGGCCCTTGCCGCGCGCCGGATCGGCCGGCACGCTGCTCCATACCAGCAGCATGCCGATGGCGCCCAGCGCGGCCGTGGCGTAAAAGATGGCGGGCCAGCGGGCCAGTGCCAGCATGGCGCCGGCCGCCAGCGGACCGAAGGCCAGGCCCAGGCCGAATGTCGTGCCCAGCACGCTCATCACGCGGCTGCGCGCCGCGCCGTGGAACAATGGCGCCAGCGAAGACATGGCGGCGGCGAATGCGGCCGCGCCGCCGAGGCCTTGCACGAAGCGCAGCGCGGCGATCCATGCCACCGATGGCGCGTGGGCAATGGCCAGGGTCGCCACACAAAACAGCGCCAGCCCCGCCAGCCAGACGCGGCGCCGTCCCAGCACGTCCGTCAGGCTGCCGGCCACCATCATGGCGCTGCCATAGCTGAGGATATACGCATTGATGACCCAGTTCAGGGCGGCGGCGCTGCCGTGCAGCTCGGCGCCGAGGGCGGGCAGGGCCACGGCCGGACCCGTGAAACACAGGGGAATCAGCAAGCCCGTCAGGCAAGCGGCCAGCACTTGCAGGGGGAGTGAAAGACGTGAGGAATGGGGCATGGGCGTCGGATAGGAAAGAAAGAGGGGCGAGTATGGCGCGCCCATCATTAAAGAAAAATGGGCTAAACTGATCAACATATCGGACAAAAATGTCTTGAATGGGGGAGGAATGGATAGCTTGGGCGGCATCGCCATGTTCGTGCAGGTGGCCGACAGCGGCAGTTTTTCGGCCACGGGCCGGCTGCTGGGGCTATCTTCGTCGGCGGTCGGCAAGAGCGTGGCGCGCATGGAGGCGCGGCTGGGCGCGCGCCTGTTCCAGCGCAGTACGCGGCACCTGGCATTGACGGCGGAAGGGGAGAAATTCCTGCAGCGCTGCAAGCGCATCCTGGCCGAGGTGGAAGCGGCCGAGCGCGAGCTGGGCGAATCGGGCGGCGCGCCGAGCGGCCGCCTTCGCATCAGCCTGCCACGCTACAGCGGCCTGTTCGAGCCGGCCATCGGCGCCTTCATGCAAGCCTACCCGGCCATCGACCTCGACCTCGATTTTTCCGACGCCATGGTCAACATCGTCAGCGACGGTTTTGACGCGGCCGTGCGCACGGGCGAGCTGGCCGATTCGGGCTTGATGCGGCGCAAACTATGTACATTCCGCCGCCTGCTGGTGGCGTCGCCCGCCTACCTGGCGCGCCATGGCCGGCCCGCCGATGGCGCCGGGCTGCTGCGGCACGCGCGCCTGGACTACCGCTTTCCCGCCACGGGCCGCCTGGAGCAGTGGCCGCTGATGGACGAGGCAAGCCCGCCGGCGCCCGGCATGGTCTGCAACAGCCTGGAAATGCGCGTCTTCTTGGCCGTGCAGGGGCAGGGCATCGCCTACCTGCCCGCATTTGCCGTGCAGCGCGAACTGGCAGCGGGGCAACTGGTCTCGCTGCTGGACGAGCATACGCAGGCGCGCACGGCATTCTGGCTGCTGTGGCCGGCCAGCCGCCACCTGCCGCCGCGCTTGCGCGTCTTCATCGATTTCCTGGTGGAGCAGTTACAGGATCAAACTTTTGGAGCTTTGCCATGACGCAGGATGTTTCCCTGACGCCCTTGCAGTTGCATGTGGCTGGCGCCACCGTGCGCCACGCGCATCCGTTTCCCATGCCGCAGCTGACCCCGCAGGAACCGCTGACGGCGGCCCTGCGCGACGGCTGGGTACGGCCTTTGTATATGGGCTTGCACCAGCCCCAGGCGCAGGCATGCCTGGCCCGGCTGGCGCAGGCCGACGATACCGTCATCGCCCGCCTGCTGGGGCGATTCGACTGGCGCAGCCGCACGGCGGGCGCCTATCTGGCCGCATTGATGCATCGTCCCGGCTTCACGGACCAGCTGGGTGGCCTGCTGCTGGCCAGTGAAGTCTGCTACGCGGGCAGCGCGTATTGTCTGGCGCTGGCCGCCTTCGACACGCCCGGCAGCCGCGATTATCTGCACCGCTATCTTGAACATTATTTGCGCCAGCCGCAGCTGCACTTTGATCAGGAGCAAGCCATGGCGGCCATTGCCTACCTGGATGGCCAGCAGGGCCGGGATGAGGCGGCGCGCCATGCGCCAGCCTGGGCCGATTTTACCGCCAGCCGGCCGGGCCTGGCGCTGGACGCAGCGCTCGCAGCATGGACTGGCCGCATGGCCACCTTGCGCGCCTTGCAGGCCGCGGCGCCAGGCAAATAGGCGCGATCCCCCTCAAACTTCGGCGCCGTTGGTATTGTTGGCGGCCTACTGCGCGCTTTCCATGGATTCGACGGTGTCGAAAAGATGCGCCAGCGCGCCTTCCATGGCGCCGGCCGTTGCGTCGCCGCTCTGGTTGGTGATGATGAAGACCCCAAGCTGGTATTTTGGAATGACGTAGGCGTAGCTTTGCGCACGCGGCACGCCGCCATGGTGTACATAATGCGTGCCCAACTGGCGATTGCTTCCGATATTCCAGAAATAGCCAATGCTGAAGTCATCCTGAAAGCGTACCAGCGGCTTGTGCGATTCGACGACCGCGGGATCGGAGCTCAATTGCAGGCGCAGGTATTTCGTCATATCCGGCATGCTCGACTTCAGGTTGCCGGCTGCGCCCCAAGGCAGTTGCGGCTTCGGTGTCGTCATGACGGGATTGTCGCTGTGGTAGCCGGGCGCCAGCCGGCCGGCATCCGTGGCTGTGAGTCTCAGCCTGGTATCGTGCATGCCGGCTGCGCGCGCGACGAATTGCGTGAGCAGGACTTCGTAGGGCAGTCCGTAGATTGTTTCAAGCGTGTGCGCAATGAGTTCGGTACCGGCGCTTGAATAGGCGTAGTCCTTGCCAAGCGGACCCTGGATGCTGACCGTGTGCAAGTCCTGCCAGAATTGCTGCTGGCCGTAGCTGGCGTAGGCTGCATTGAGCTTTGCCGGCGTGGCGTGTGCGGTGAAATCCTTCAATATGGTGTTCACCTGCAATGGCAGCATGCCCGGCATGGTGCTGGTGTGCGTGATCAAATGGCGCAAGCGAACTGGCTGTCCCTGTGACTGCAGGTTCGGGTAGGCGGCCGGCAGGTACTTTTGTATGGGATCGTCGAGCGCCGCCTTCCCATCCAGCACGGCGTTCGCCAGCAGCAGGCCAGCAAAAGTCTTGCTGATTGAGCCGATTTCATACAGCGTTGCATCGTTCGGCGGATTGCCTTTGCCGGTCTCCAGCTCGCCTTGATGCAGCATGAATTCCTTGCCCCGATAAACGACGGCAATCGAGGTCGCGTGCAGGAATTTTGACTGCAGCAGGGTGGTCGCGGTCTGGCGCATGGCCGCAGGAATGTCATGCGCAGGTGCCGTGGCTGCGGGCTTGCAAGCTGCCAGCACGAGTGTCATTACAGTGATGCTTGCGGCGAGTTTGCTTATCATGCGCACCATCCATCCAAGGGGGAGGGGCATTCTCGCACAATGGGTGCAGCAGTGAAAGAAATTGTGCTGCCCTGCGCCAGCCGCGCGCTTTTTTCCTCCTTTCCGCCACTCCGCCATTCCGCTTTTCCTTTTCTCTCCTCCATGCAGTGTGACATTTGCATGACAAACAACAGTGCTCCGCCCCCTTGAACGTCAGTAGGGGGTGCATGCGTGGCGACCACCAACCGCGCGCCGTCCATGCACCGAAAGTGCCGGACCGTTGAAGGTGCATGCTGAACTGCAAGTGGATGCGGCCGGGACTTTTGCCTTGCATGTCAGCTTGCGCCGACATATTCAATCTTGGTTTTGACGTTTAACGACAGGAAACTGCAACATGACTGAAAAATTTGCATCGCAAACTTCCACTTCCGCTGACGATGGCATTTCCGCCATCGAGGAATACCTGAACAGTGCCGCCGCCGTGGCGCTGCAGCGCTTCACCGGCACGCCGGATGCCGATGTGCTCAACGGCACCACGGGCGCCGACGTGCTCGAAGGCCTGGCCGGCGACGATACGTATTATGTCAACGACAGCGGCGACGTGATCGTCGAGCTGGCCAATGGCGGCACCGATACCGTGTATACCAGCGTCAACTACACGGTGGCCGACAACGTCGAGAACGTGCGCCTCGCCGCCAGCGGCCTGACGGTGACGGGGAGCGCCAACACCAACAATATCTTTCATGTCAGCGTGGCCGGCGGCAATGTGCTCGACGGTGGCGGCACGGGCAACTCGGTCAATTACCTTGGCTCCAGCGCGGGCGTGACGGCCACCCTGTCAGGGGCGAGTGGTCCGGTGGCGGCAGCGCCGGGCAGCGATGTGCTGGTCAATTTCGCCAGCATCGTGGGCAGCAAGTTCGACGACGTCCTGACCGGCAATGAACTCAAGAACCTCCTGGTTGGCGGCATCGGCAACGACACCTTGCGGGGTGGCAAGGGCGACGATACGCTGCTCGGCGCGGTGGGCGACGACACCTATATTTTTGCCCGCGGTGACGGCGCCGATATCATCGTCGAGGTGGTCGAGGGCGGCGGCCACAATGTCGTTTCCTTCCTGGCCGGCGTCAGCGCCGACCAGCTGTGGTTCCGCCAGGTGGGCGTGAACCTGGAAGTGAGCACCATCGGCACGACCGACAAGATCACCATCAATGGCTGGTTCAGCGCGGGCATCGTGCCTCGCATCCAGGAATTCCGTACGGCCGATGGCCGCGTGCTGCTGGGCAGCGACGTGCAAAACCTGGTGCAGGCGATGGCGGGCCTGGTGCCGCCGCCGGCCGGCCAGCTGACCCTGCCGCCGAACCTCGCCGGCATCCTGGCCCCGGCACTGGCGCAGAACTGGCGCACCGAGGGAGCAGGCACGGTGAACCCTGACATCATCAAGGGCACGGCGGGCGCCGATGTGATGATCGGCGGGGCCGGCGACGACATTTATTACGTCAACCATGGCAACGACGTGGTGACGGAACAGCCTGGCGGCGGCCGCGACACCGTCTACACGACGGTCAGCTACACCATGGGCGCCAACGTCGAAGAGCTGCATCTGAGCGCGGCCGGCCTGGTCGTAAGGGGCAACGGCAGCGGCAACGTCTTCCACATCGATGTGGCCGGCGGTCACCTGGTGCAAGGCATCGGCAGCAATAATTCAGCCACCTATGCGGGTTCTAGGGCGGGCGCCACGGCGGCCATCGCCTCCATCAGCGGCACCCCCGTGGCGCGCCCGGGCAGCGATGTGCTGGTCAATATTTCCAGCGTGACTGGCAGCGCGTATGACGACGTGTTGACTGGCAACGAACTGGCCAATACCCTGTCCGGCGGCCTCGGCAACGATACCTTGCAAGGCGGCAAGGGCGACGACTTCCTCGTCGGCGGGCTGGGTGACGATACCTATGTCTTTGCGCGTGGCGACGGCGCCGACATCATCGGCGAGCCTTCCGCCGATGCGAAGTACGACAGCATCGCCTTCCTGGCCGGCGTCAATATCGACCAGCTGTGGTTCCGCCAGGTGGGCGCGGACCTGGAAGTGAGCACCATCGGCACCACGGACAAGATCACCATCCGCGGCTGGAGCATTGCCAAGCCGAACATCGAGGAATTCCGCACGGCCGCCGGCCACGTCATGCGCGGTGCCGACGTGCAGTTGCTGGTGCAGGCAATGGCGGGATTGACGCCGCCGCCGCTGGGCCAGCTGACCCTGCCGGCCGGCACGGCCGCCGCCCTGGCACCCGTGCTGGCCCAGGCCTGGCATTTCAACGGTCCCACGCAGCCCACGGGGCAGCACTTTGTCGGCACGGCGGGCGCCGATGTCATCAACGGCAGTGCCGGCGCCGACCTGCTGGAAGGCCTGGGCGGCGACGACACCTATTACGTCAACCACGGGGGCGATTTCATCGTCGAGCGGGGCAACGGCGGCAGCGATACTGTGTACACCAGCGTCGACTACAAGGTGGCCGACAACGTCGAGAATGTGCGCCTCATCGGCTCGGGCCTGACGGTAACGGGCAGCGCCTACAACAACAATGTCTTTTATGTCGATACGCCTGGCGGCAACGTGCTCGATGGCGGCGGTACCGGCAATACGCTCCATTACTCCGGCGCCACGGCAGGCGTGACGGCCACCTTCGCACCGGTCGGCGGGTCGATGGCCGCGCGCCCGGGTGCCGACGTGCTGGCCAATTTCAATACGGTTTTCGGCAGCAAGTTCGATGACGTGTTGACCGGCAATGAGCTCAAGAACGTCCTCTTCGGCGGCTTCGGCAACGATACCTTGCAGGGCGGCAAGGGTGACGACACCCTGGCCGGCCTCATGGGCAACGACACCTATATCTTCGCCCGCGGCGACGGCGCCGACATCATCGCCGAGGGCGTGGAGGCGGACAGCCACGACGTCGTCTCTTTCCTGGCCGGCGTCAGCGCCGACCAGCTGTGGTTCCGCCAGGCGGGTGCGCACCTGGAAGTGAGCACCATCGGTACCACGGACAAGATTACCGTCAATAACTGGTACGCGGACACGCCCGTGCGCATCGAGGAATTCCGCATGGCCGATGGCAAAGTCTTGCTGGGCAGCGATGTGCAAAACCTGGTGCAGGCGATGGCGGGCTTGACGCCGCCACCAGCGGGCCAGCTGACCTTGCCGGCCGGTACGGCCGCCATCCTGGCGCCGGTGCTGGCGCAGAACTGGCGCGCAGCGCCACCAGCGGCTGGCGCCAGCCAGGGCGGCTTCGGCGGTTGGCCAGCGGATCCGGCGCAGCTGGTGCAAGCCATGGCCGGCTTTGCCGTGCCTGCGGCCGCATCGGCGCCCTGGTCGGCGCAAGGCGCTGCGTCGGCGCAGATCCAGCTGGCGGCAGTCCATTGACCGCCCGCGTTGCTAGCTAGTTAGCTTCACCATCACGCAGCCGGGCCGGGGTGAGCCGCCACGGCCTGGCTGCGCCATTGAATCTCTGATATTGCCCGATGACAGTCCTCTCATACCGCAACGATCCGCCCCCCATACAACCTGCGCCCGACACGGGCTTGCTGTCGCTGCTGCTGATGGCCAGCCTGCACGGCATCGCCGCCGACGGCGCCCAGCTCAAGCATGCCTTCGGCCAGGCCGTGTTCACCCGGCAAACCGTCCTGCTGGCCGCGCAACAGCTGGGCTTGACGGCCAAGCTGGTGCGCCAGGCGCCGGCACGGCTGGCGCAATCGCCGCTGCCGGCCATCGCCATCGATAGCGCAGGCCGTTTCTTTATTCTCGGCAAGGTCGAAACGGACGATGACGGCGTGAGCAAGGTGCTGATCCAGCATCCGGGCCAGCCGCCGCAAATCCTTGGCCGCGAAGCGTTCCTTGCCGCCTGGACGGGCGAACTGATCTTTTTCACCAGCAAGGCCAGCTTTGCGGGCGAAACGGCCCGCTTCGACTTCAGCTGGTTCATTCCCGCCATCGTCAAATACCGCAGGCTGCTGGGCGAAGTGCTGCTGATCTCCTTCGTGCTGCAACTGATCGGCCTGGCCACGCCCCTGTTTTTCCAGGTGGTGATGGACAAGGTGCTGGTCAACCACGCCATGAAAACCCTGCACGTGGTGGCCATCGGCCTGGTCTGCGCCATCGTCTTCGAGGCCGTGCTCAGTCTCATCCGTACCTATGTCTTCGCGCGCACCAGCAGCAAGATCGACGTGGAACTGGGCGCGCGCCTGTTCCGCCACTTGCTGGCCTTGCCGATCGCCTACTTCCAGGCGCGCCGCGTGGGCGATTCCGTGGCACGCATCCATGAACTGGAAAACATCCGTTCTTTTCTTACCGGCAACGCGATGACCCTGGTGCTGGACTTGCTGTTTTCCTTCATCTTCATCGCCGCCATGCTGTGGTACAGCGCCGCGCTGAGCGTGGTCGTGCTCGTTTCCATTCCCGTCTACGCGGCCCTGTCGATGCTGCTCACGCCCGTGCTGCGGGGGAGATTGAACGATAAATTCAACCGCAGCGCGGAAAACCAGTCCTTCCTGGTTGAAACCATCAGCGGCGTCGACACGCTCAAGGCCATGGCCGTGGAACCGCGCTGGCAGCAGCAATGGGAAAAGCAGCTGGCCGGCTATGTCTCGGCTGGCTTGTCGGCGAATAACATCGGCATGCTGGCCAGCGGCGGCGTTACCCTGGTCAGCAAGCTCGTGACGGCGGCCATCATGTGGTGGGGCGCCACGCTCGTCATCGACGGCAAGATGACGGTGGGCGAACTGGTCGCCTTCAACATGCTGGCAGGGCAGGTGGCTTCGCCCATCCTGCGCCTGGCGCAGCTGTGGAACGATTTCCAGCAAGTGGGCATTTCCATGAGCCGGTTGGGCGATATCCTCAACGCCCGCACGGAAGCAGGCAGCCAGAAGGCGCGCCTGCCGCGCATCGCCGGCGCCATCGATTTCCAGCAAGTGGGCTTCCGCTACCGGCCCGATGCGGCCGAGGTGCTGCGCAATGTGTCCATTGCCATTGCACCTGGCGAAGTGATCGGCATCGTCGGGCGTTCCGGTTCCGGCAAGAGCACCCTGACGCGGCTGGCGCAGCGCCTGTATATTCCCGAGCGGGGCAAGGTACTGATCGACGGGCAGGATATCGCCGTCATCGACACGGCCTCGCTGCGGCGCCAGATCGGCGTGGTGCTGCAGGAAAACATCCTCTTCAACCGCTCCGTGCGCGACAACATCGCCCTGAGCGACCCGGCGCTGCCCATCGATGCCGTTATCGCCGTGGCGAAACTGGCCGGTGCCCACGATTTCATTTGCGAGTTGCCAGAAGGCTACGACACCATGGTAGGCGAGCATGGCACGGGCCTGTCGGGCGGCCAGCGCCAGCGCATCGCCATCGCCCGCGCCCTGATCGGCAATCCGCGCATCCTGATTTTCGATGAAGCGACAAGCGCGCTCGACTATGAATCGGAAAAAATCATCCAGGGCAATATGCGCGGCATTTGCGCGGGTCGCACCGTGCTGATCATCGCCCACCGCCTGTCGGCCGTGCGCGAAGCGCACCGCATCGTGGTCATGGAGCGGGGGCAAGTGGCCGAACTGGGCACGCATGCGGCGCTGCTGGCGAATCCGGGCGGGATCTACGCCCATCTGTACAGCCTGCAGCAGGGCACGAGCGGGAGCGCCGCATGAGCGCCGGCCACCGTCTGGCCGCGTATGGCGAGCTGTTCAAACGCTACGGCCAGGTGCTGCGGCATAGCTGGCGCGACCGCGCCGCATTGCGCGGTCCCGTGCTCAGCGAAGACGAGGCGGCCTTCCTGCCGGCCGCGCTGGCGCTGCAGGAGCGGCCCGTGTCGCCATCGTTGCGCCTGACGGCCAGGGTGCTGATGCTGCTGGTCGGCTGCGTGGTGCTGTGGGCTGTCTTTGGCCAGGTCGACATCATCGTCAATGCGGCCGGCAAGATCATTCCGTCCGGCAACACCAAGACCATCGCGTCCGTCGACGTGGCGGCCGTGCGCGCCCTGCATGTGCGCGAGGGGCAAGCCGTGCAGGCGGGCCAGCTGCTGGTGGAGCTCGACAGCCGCGGCCCGGACGCCGAGCGCGACAAGGCCGCCGGCGACGCGGTGGCGGCCGCGCTGCAGATGGCCCGTTCGCGCGCGCTGATCGCCGCCATCGACACCTTGAATACGCCGAAGCTGGCGGCGCCCGATGGCGTTTCCGCCGTCCAGCGCGAGGAAGCGCAGGGCCACCTCGATGGCCAGTACGCCAGTTTCCGCGCCAGGCTGGCGCATCTCGACGGGGAAATCGCCCGCTATGCCCAGGCGCTGCCGCTGGCGGCGCGCCGCGCCGGCGATTACCGGGCCCTGCTGGCCACGCGCGACGTGGCCGAACACGCGTGGCTGGAAAAGGAGCAGGCGCGCATCGACCTGGCTGGCCAGCTGGCGTCGGCCCGCAGCGAGCGCGCGGCCCTGGTGGCGCAGACGCGCAAGGACGCCTACGACGCGCTGACGGAAGGGGCCAGAGTGGCGGCGGCCAGCGGCCAGGATGCGCGCCGCGCAGGTGCCCGCGGCAGCCTGCTGCGCCTGACGGCACCCGTCGACGGCACAGTGCAGCAACTGAAGCTGCATACGGTGGGCGGCGTGGTGCCGGCCGCGCAGGCGCTGATGCAGATCGTGCCGCGCCAGGGCAAGCTGGAAATCGACGCCGTGCTGGAAAACCGCGACGTCGGCTTCGTCCAGGAAGGGCAGGTGGTGGCCGTCAAGGTCGACGCCTTCGACTACACAAAGTATGGCACCGTGCCCGCCGTCGTCCGCAGCGTCTCGCGCGACGCCATCGAAGACGAGAAGAAGGGTCTCGTGTATGCCGTGAAAATCACGCTGCAGCAGCCGGCCATGGTCATCGACGGCAGATTGGTGCCGCTGTCGGCCGGCATGGCGGTGCGCGCGGAAATCCGCACGGGGACGAGAAGGGTGATCGAATATGTGCTCTCGCCGCTGGTGCAGCACCAGAAGGAGGCGCTGCATGAACGCTAGATGCCGCGCCGCCTTGCTCGCCGCTGGCCTGTGCCTGTGCGTGGCCGCCGCGCCAGTCCGGGCCCAGTCCCTGGACGCCGCGCCATGCCCATCCACGCATGATGCTGGTGTGCTGCTGACCATGCCTTTGACCCTGCCGGCGGCCGTCGACCTGGCCCTGTGCCATAACGCACAAGTGCATGGCGCCTGGGCCGGCATCCGGCTGCAGGCGGCCGGGCTGGGCGAGGCCAAAGCCGCCTATCTGCCGACCCTGAATGCGGGCGTGAGCCGGGTGCACGACCGCACGGCCTATCCGGGCTCCAGCACTGCTTCCGGCAGCTTGAACAGCAATACGGCCTCGCTGAATCTGTCCTGGCGCCTGTTCGACTTTGGCGGGCGCGCGGCGGGCCAGCGTTCGGCACAGGCATTGCTTGACGCGGCCCTGGCGAACCGTGACGCCGTGCTGCAAAAGACCCTGGCAGCCACCGTCAGCGCGTATTTCGAGGCGCAGACGGCACGCGCCAGCGTGCGGATGCGGCAGGAATACCAGGCGCTGGCCCATGAAACGGTGCTGGCCACGCAGCGCCGCGCCCAGCGGGGCCTCGGTTCGCACAGCGACACCCTGCAGGCGACGAGCGCCTTGGCCAAGGCGGCCCTGGGCGCCAGCCGCGCCGATGGCGAGTTCCAGAAGGCCCGGGCCGTGCTGGTATATACCCTGGGCTTGCCTGCCGATGCGGGCGTGATCCTGGACGACGATGCGGATGGCGCGGCGGCGGGCTTGCGCGAGGGTTTGCAAGATGAGTTGCAAGCCTGGCTGGCGCTGGCCCAGGCGCAACATCCGGCCATCCTGGCCGCGCAGGCGCAGCTGGCGGCGGCGCGCGAAAGGGTGGACGTGACCCGGTCGGAGGACCGTCCCAGCATCGACCTGACGGCCAATCTCTACCAGAACGGCCGGCCCAACCAGGGCTTGTCCGCCGCTTCCACGCGCGAAACCCTGGTGGGCATCTCATTGAACATCCCCCTGTTCGACGGTTTTGCGCGCCAATACAAGGTGCGCGGCGCATTGGCGCAGGCCGGGCAAAGGGAGGCCGAGGCCGAGGAAGTGCGGCAGCAGACCCTGATGGCACTCGTGAAAACGCATGCGGAGGCGAGCACGGCGCTGTCCAACCTGGCCGCCTCGCAGGCGTGGCTGGACGCGGCGCGCGATGCCCTGGCCAGCGTGCAGCGCAAGTTCGGCCTGGGCGCGGCGGATATCCTGGAAATGCTGAACACCCAGTCGGCGCTGCTCGAAGCGCAGCAGGAGCGCATCCGTTGCCAGGCGGAATGGCATTCTGCCCGGCTGCGCCTGCTGGCCAGCGCCGGCGTGCTGGGGCGGGACGATATCCCGGACGGTGGCGTTAAAAGCGGCGGCAAACTGCGCGCCTCGACGGCGCAATAATGACTATATTGGAGGCTGGCCTTCCCGCGCGGGGAGGTGTTGCGATCGACCAAGGGAGACATCATGCACAGCATACAAAAGATTACCCCGTGTTTATGGTTCAACGGCCACGCCGAGGCGGCGGCCCTGTTTTATACGGGGATTTTCCCCAATTCGAAGATCGGCCAGATCCTGCGCTATGGCGAGGAGGGCAGGGAAGTCCACGGCCAGGAGCCTGGCAGCGTCTTGACGGTAGCGTTCGAACTCGACGGCCAGACGTTCACGGGCCTGAACGGCGGCCCCCTGTTCCAGTTTTCCGAAGCGATCTCGTTCCAGGTCAATTGCGAGACCCAGGACGAGGTCGACCACTACTGGAACCAGGTGTCCGAAGGCGGGCCGCCGGAAGCCCAGCAGTGCAGCTGGCTCAAGGACCAGTTCGGCGTGTCCTGGCAAATCGTGCCCACCATCATGGTCAAGCTGTTGACGGCCCCCGATCCCGTCAAGGCCCAGCGCGTGATGAAAGCCATGATGGGCATGAAAAAGATCAACATTGACGAGATCAAGCGGGCCTACGCGGGCTAGGCTGGCCCATCGGGCGGGTGGAGCGGGGCGCACGCCAGCGGCGCGCCCTGTCCAAGATGGCCGGCATTTGCTATAGTCCCAGCCATCTTTCCATCCGCTTACAGACCCTGCCATGACCACAAGCACCAGCAGCACCATCGCGCCCCGCACCTTCGGCACGCCCCTGTCTTCCACCGCCATCAAGGTCATGCTGCTCGGTTCCGGCGAACTGGGCAAGGAAGTGATCATTTCACTGCAGCGACTGGGCGTGGAAGTGATCGCCGTCGACCGCTATCCGAACGCGCCGGGCCATCCGGTGGCGCACCGCTCGCACGTGATCGACATGAGCGACGGCGTGGCGCTGGCAGCCCTGATAGCCCTGGAAAAGCCGGACTTGATCGTGCCGGAAATCGAAGCCATCGCCACCGACACCCTGGCGGCGCTGGAAGCAGCGGGGCAAATCACGTGCATCCCGAATGCCCGGGCTGCCGTGCTGACGATGAACCGCGAAGGCATCCGCACCCTGGCGGCGGAAACCCTGGGCGTGGCGACGTCGCCGTACCGCTTCGCCAGCAGCCTGCAGGAGTTGCAGGCCGCTTGCCAGGAAATCGGCTTCCCGTGCGTCGTGAAACCCGTGATGTCCTCGTCGGGCAAGGGCCAGTCCAAGCTCGATAGCGCGCAAGACGTGGAAACGGCATGGGCGTATGCGGCCAGCGGCAGCCGGGTCGATACGGGCCGGGTCATCGTCGAGGGTTTCATCGACTTCGATTACGAAATCACTTTGCTGACGGTGCGCGCCGTCGGCGCCTCGGGACAGGTCGAGACGCAGTTCTGCGAGCCGATCGGCCACTTGCAGGTGCATGGCGACTACGTGGAATCGTGGCAGCCGGCCCGCATGGCGCCGCTGGCCCTCGAGCGTTCGCGCGACATCGCCCGCAAGGTGACGGACAACCTGGGCGGCCTGGGCCTGTTCGGCGTGGAGCTGTTCGTCAAGGACGACATGGTGTGGTTCTCGGAAGTGAGCCCCCGTCCGCACGACACGGGCATGGTTACCATGGCCAGCCAGGTGCAGAGCGAATTCGAGCTGCACGCGAAAGCCATCCTCGGCTTGCCCGTCAATGTGGCGCTGCGCTCGCCCGGCGCCTCGGCCGTCATCTATGGCCAGCTGGAAGCGAAAGGCATCGCCTTCGAAGGCGTGGCCGATGCCTTGAGCGTGCCGGGCGCGGACTTGCGCCTGTTCGGCAAGCCGGAATCGTTCGCCCGCCGCCGCATGGGCGTGGCGCTGGCCACGGCCGACGATATCGACACGGCCCGCGCGCGCGCCGTGCTGGCCGCATCCAAAGTGAAACCGGTCGCCCGCTGATGGCAGAGGCCAGCCTGCCGCAGGCCGACGCCGGCGGCGACGACGTCAAGCGCAAGCTGCGCGGCCACATCGCGCGGCGCAACCTGGCCGGCGCCGCCAACGACTGCAAGTGGAACGAACTGCTGGCCTTCATGCGCGGGCAGCCCGATTGGGCGCCGTCCTACCGTTACGGCTCCGTCACCGGCTATGTGTCGCGCTGGGATACTGAATGGGATTACCACCCGCCGTTCCCGTTCATGGGCGTGGAGTGGCTGGATATCAGCCTGTATTCGGAAGAACACGTGGCCATGCTGCTGCCCAGGAAGATCATCGACCACGGCGTGTGGATCGTGCCGGAACTGGAACGCATCGGCTTCGATTTCGAAGTGCGCGACCGGGTGGCGCGCATCTGGGGCTATTTGCCCCGTTCCTACGACGACTTTCCTCCCGCCGACTAATTCAAAGAGTATTCTCATGCCTGAAAACGCTATCCCCCAAGTACCGCAACCTGACGACGCCGTCGTCGGCAAGGAAGCGGGCGCGCAGATGCTGGCCACGGCCTGCGCCGCGCGCGACGCCTTCTATGCCACCCTGGGCGCCATGGACGCCGACGTGCTGGCGCCGCTGGTCAACCCGGCCTTCATGGGCGGCCCGCGCTGGCCATCGTTGCGCCAGGCCTGGAGGGTGATCCGACGGAGTGATTCCATCCTCATCGCCAGCGATGGCTTGAGCGATCCGTTCGAGGATGACGACGACGTGTTTGTCCCGCGCGGCCATCTGCTGGAAGTGTGCATCGAGGCGCCGCTGTCCGCCTTCGACGGCAAGGAAGTGGCGCATTCCTGGCTCTTCGACGTCATTTACCAGGTCAGCCAGAACGTGGCCGACCATGGCTCCATCGATTTGCTGGTGCAGCGTCACGGCAGCGTGTCGATGGCGCTGGACTTGCAGCAGGCACCGGAGGGACTGGAAGACGAAAACGAACAGGTGGCTGTGCTGCTGGCCCAGGGCGCAAGCAGCATTCCCCCATCCTTCGACACGCCGTATGGCGAAGTGCTGCTGCTGACGCTTACCGTGCTGCAGCCGGCCGAACTGGCGTACATCAGCGAAGCGGACGACAAGGCCCGATCGCGGCGCGACCTGGCCGCCGCGCTGGCCGTGTCGCCGACGGGCCACCTGAGCGTGGCCAGGCGGCCGGCCGTCATTCCCCGCTAGGCTGTTCGACGGGTGGCACGGCCGGTTCTTGTGGTGTTTCCTTCGCTTCCATGACGGCCGGCGGCGGCTCGCTCCACTTGCCCGCCGCCTTCAGCTTGTTCTTCAGCCCCGGCAGGGGAAAACCCAGCGCATAGGCTTTTTGCGCGTGCACGCTGGCCTTCTCGTATTCCTTCTTCTTCACATACATCAGGCCCAGGTTGTACTGGATGGTGGCCTGCTCGGGCGCCAGGCGGCTGGCCGCGTCCAGCTGTTCCAGCGCCGTCGCGTCCTGGCCCGTGGACAGCAAATAGCTGCCATACACCATGCGCGCCGTCACGTCGTGCGGCGCGAAGGCGATCGCCCGCTCAAAATAGCAGCTGACCGTGTAGCGGGCGCCGGGCGGCTGCGCGCTTTTCAGGCGCAAGCCCAGCTTGGCCATCGAGGCCAGCGCCCGGTGGTGATTCGGGAAGTGCTCCAATGTGTAGAGGAATTCCCGCTTGACCTTGAGGATCTCGATCATTTCCAGCATGCCGCGGCTGGCCGCGTATACCGCGCCGGACCACGACCAGGCGCGCGGATCGCCTTCGTCGCCGTACTGAGCCACCTTCGACAGGTCGACGGAACCGACCAAGTCGGCCAGGTCGGCCGTGGTGGGATCGTGCGGCGCATACGTGCCGATGCCGCAGCGGCCCGCCTCGGACAGGTGGATGCGCTCAACGGGCATGCGCAGGAAATCGCCTGCGTACTGTTCTTCCAGGCGGGCGCGGCAATGCGGGCACAGTTCGCCCTGCAGCTCGGCATCATAGCTGGCGCGAAAGTCGGCGCGCATGCTGTGCGGCACCAGATGCAGCGGCGATTCGTGCACGGGACAGCCGGCGATGCCGTACAGCGCGCCTTCGCTGCTGTGGCTGTATTCTTCCAGGCCCCGCTTGAGCAGGATCACCATGGTCGACTTGCCGCCCGATGGCGGGCCCAGCAACAGCAACATGCGCCGCCCCACCTCGGAACCGGCAGCGGCGGCCTTGAAATAAGCGGCAACCCGGTCGATTGCCTCGTCGATGCCGAACAGCTCGTCGTCGAACAGGCGGCAGCGGAAGCGCCCGTTGTCATCGGTCTGGCCGTTCCAGCGCATCATGTCCCACAGGTACTGGTGCGCGCTGCGCGTCAGCAGGGCCGCGCGACCGGGCAGGATCTGCTCGATGAAATCGGCAAAACTGCCGCCCCATGGGCGGATGCGGTGTTTTGCCGCCCAGGCCGCCATGCCGTGCACAAAACCCGCATGCTGGCCTGCTTGCTCGCCCGCAGGCGCGTCGTCGTGGCGTGTCATACCAGGGCTCGTCATTGTTTCCCCATCCATACCGTTGCTGCCGTGGAGCAGGCCCGGTTCCAGCCTGTCAGCCAAGTATACGGCGCCACCTCTGGCCGCACGCCTGATCTCGCTCAACCTTGACGAGGGAACTATTTTTATCCTCGCTGCCCCCGTTGGGGCAGGGCCGCCATGCGCCAGCGCAGTTCAATCCAGATCAATACCGGCCGGCGCGGTCCGTCCAGACTGGTGGTTTGCGGCGACCAACGAGGAGAACATGATGATAGGCAACGAGAATGGTTTCAGCGCCCCGCCTGGCGCCAGCGGCAGGGGACAAAGCGCGGACGATGAAGAGGCCGTCGGCCAATTTTCCGTCCCTGGCGAAGACGATAATACGATCGAGAGCGCGTCCGTCTCGGACGTGCCCGACGCCTTGAGCGGCGTCAGCATGGAATTGCTGGAAATCAAGCGCAGCATCGAAGACGGCATGCGCCAAAGCATTTCCCAGGCGGGCGGCGTGCGCGCGGCCGACGCCTTCAGCGACGGCGGCAATATCCAGGGCGTGTCCATCGGCCTGGGCGAGGGCGCTAGCGACAGCTCGTCCGGCGAGCCGGGCTTGCCGGCCCTGACCCTGTACGTGGCCGAGCCTACTTCCGTCGACCGCGCCAAGGCCGCCATCGTGGGGGCCATGGGCGTGCGCGCCGTGTCTAGCGACAGGGTGCCCGTCAACATCGTCGTCACGGGCGTGATCGATGCGCAGCCGCACCGTTTCCGCTTGCGTCCGGCGCCGGGCGGCGTGTCGGTCGGGCATTTCCGCATCACGGCCGGCACCATCGGCTGCCTGGCCGTGGGGCGCAGCGCGCCGCGCAACAGCCGTTTGATGATTCTTAGCAATAATCACGTGCTGGCCAATTCCAATGGCGGCGTGTTCAACGATTGCATCGTGCAGCCGGGCCCCATCGATGGCGGCCGCTGCCCGCAAGACCAGGTGGCCGTGCTCGAGCGTTTCGTGCCCATCAATTTCAGCGGCGGCGTCAATTTTGTCGATTGCGCCACCGGCTGGGCCTGGCCAGACCGCGTGCGCCCCGAACTGGTCTACCTGAGCGGCGGCGTGCCTGCGTACTTCCGCATCAGCAATGCGCTGGTGGCGCCCGCGCTGGGCATGATGGTTGGCAAGTCCGGTCGCACGACGCAACTGACGCAGGGCCGCATCACGGGCCTGGGTGCCACCATCAACGTCAATTACGGCGGCGGCAGGATCGCGTTGTTCCAGGACCAGATCGCCATCACGGGCGTCAGCGGCGCATTCAGCGCGGGCGGCGATTCCGGCTCGTCCATCTGGACGTGGAACCAGCAGCGCAATCCCGTCGGCCTGCTGTTTGCCGGTGGCGGCAATATCACGTTTGCCAACCAGATGCGGCGGGTGGTGGTGGCGCTCGACATCAATTTATACACCTGAGCACGCTGCAAGGGCATGGCGCGGCGGCATTGCGCCGCCTTGCATCACACTGTCTTTTGCACGATGATGATATGAGTCAAGGGCAGCAGCCACGCACGGTGCTGGCCGGCGAAGCGTGCTGCAACGCCGGATGGCCGGGTGTATCATGGAATGCATCAGGAGGGTCTGTCATGTCAAAGAGTAAATTCGCACAATCGCCCCATGCCGTCTTCGAGGACGCCGCCATGCCGTATTTGCCGGATGATGCCACTGGACAGGGAATGGGCGGCGCGGGCCAGGGATACTGCGCCCCTGCCGCCCCCCCGGGCCGCCTGGAAGCGGCAAAGCGGCGCAACGAGCGGGCGCTGATGGCCATCGATGGCGTGGAAGGCGTCAGCCTGGGGCAGACGGCCGTGGGCAAGGAAGCGCTCGTCGTGTATTTGCGCGACTCGTCCGTCAAGCGGCGCGTACCGTTGCAGGTCGAGGGCTATCCGGTGGAGACGAGCATCACGGGCCAGATCGACATCCAACGCTGGTAGGTAGGCGAGCCCGACGGCCAGGCCGCCGGGCTGCGCATAGCCGCAGGAAGACCTGTTGCCAGGCCTTCGGCTTCGCTTATCCGCCCGCCTTATTCGCTCAGGCGACCGATCGCTTCAGCCACGCCCGCGCCATAGGCAGGGTCGCACAGGGTGCAGTTGCCGATGTGGCGTTGCTTGACTTGTTCCGAAGCGCCCGAGATGGCGCGCGCCGTGTTGTCGAACAAGGCTTGCTGCTGTGCCGGCGTCATCAGGCGGAACAGGGCGCGCGGCTGCGAATAGTAATCCTCGTCGACACGGTGGTTCCAGTGGTCGGCCGCGCCTTCGATGCTCAGCGGCGGTTCGCGGAAATCGGGCTGCTCGGCCCATTCCTGCTCGCTGTTCGGTTCATAGCCCAAGGTTCCGCCCTGGTTGCCGTCGACCCGCATCTGGCCGTCGCGGTGATAGCTGTGGAACGGGCATTTCGGCGCGTTGACAGGGATATGGCTGTGGTTGACGCCGAGGCGGTAGCGCTGCGCGTCGCCATACGAAAACAGCCGGCCTTGCAGCATCTTGTCCGGCGAAAAGCTGATGCCTGGCACCACGTTGGCCGGATTGAAGGCGGCTTGTTCCACTTCGGCAAAGTGATTGTCCGCATTGCGGTTCAGTTCCAGCACGCCCACTTCGATCAGCGGATAGTCGCCGTGCGGCCATACTTTCGACAGGTCAAACGGGTTGAGGTGATAGGTGCCTGCCTCTTTTTCCGGCATGATCTGCACGTACAGGGTCCAGCGGGGGAAATCCTTGTTTTCGATGCTCTCGTACAAGTCGCGGTGCGAGCTTTCGCGGTCCTTGCCCACCAGTTCTTCGGCTTCGGCATCCGTCAGATTTTGAATCCCTTGCTGGGTCTTGAACGTGAACTTGACCCAGAAACGCTCGTTTTGCGCATTCAGGAAACTGAAGGTATGGCTGCCGAAGCCATGCATGTGGCGGAAGCTGCGCGGCAAGCCACGGTCGCTCATCACCACCGTCACCTGGTGCAGGGCTTCGGGCAGCGAGGTCCAGAAGTCCCAGTTGCTGTTGGCGCTGCGCAAGCCCGTGCGCGGGTCGCGCTTGATGGCGTGATTCAAATCGGGAAATTTCAATGGGTCGCGCATGAAGAAGACGGGCGTATTGTTGCCGACCAGGTCCCAGTTGCCTTCTTCCGTGTAGAACTTCAGGGCGAAGCCGCGGATATCGCGTTCCGCGTCCGCCGCGCCCCGTTCGCCGGCTACCGTGGAAAAGCGCGCGAACATCGGCGTTTTCTTGCCCACTTCGCCAAAGATTTTCGCCCGCGTGTAGCGCGTGATATCGTGCGTGACGGTAAACGTGCCGTGCGCGCCGGAACCCTTGGCATGCATGCGGCGCTCGGGAATGACTTCGCGGTCGAAGTGGGCCAGCTTTTCCAGGAACCACACATCTTGCAGCAGGGCGGGGCCGCGTGGGCCGGCCGTCTGGATGTTCTGGTTGTCGACTACAGGCGCGCCAAAGGCAGTGGTCAGCTTTTTCATTGGACTCTTTCTTTCATGGCTAGGCAGAGCAATGGACGCACCGGCGCTACTCAAACACTGGCTGGGTTGAATGAACACTCACCGGGGCTGGTCCAGAGTAAAATTTCTAAAATGCAATTTCAGTGTAAACCTTTTTGTGCGAGACGGCTTGCCACGCCGCCCATGCAAGCACAGGCGGCATCCTTGTATCATAAGCGCTGAATGGCTGCCGCTCCCGCACGCTTGCAAGTTACAAGTATATAAAGACAGGCCTAGCTTACGCCACTGGCCTTTTGTCCAGATTTTAAAACCCGGTTTTTTAAAAACGGTTCCAATTGTTATGCCGGTGCTCCGTCGCTTCCTTCATCAGGTGGCCGGCGCGCAGGGCGTCGTCCGCCTGCACCGTCATGGCCAGTTCCTGGATGGCGGGCGGGTATTCATGGTGGGCCGCTTCTTCCAGCAATTCGCGGCCTTTCGCCAGGTCGCGCGGCACGCCGCGGCCTTCGCGATAGGCGTTGTACAGCAGGAACATGGCGTGTGGATTGCCCAGCTCGCTCGACTTGTCCAGCCAGCGCGCCGCTTCACCTTGATCTTTCGGCACGCCTTCGCCATTCGCCGCCAGCAAGCCCAGCATCAATGCCGCCTTCGCATGGCCTTGCTGCGCCGCTTGCCGGTACCACAGCCAGGCCTGGGCCGGCGTGGCCGCGCGCAGCATCTGGCCCAGTTCGAAGGCCGCTTCCGTGTCGCCGGCGCGGGCAGCCTGTTCGAACAAGGCCAGGGCCTCGGCGCGGCGTTCGGCACGGGGCTGGTAGATCAGCGCCAGTTCGCGCTCGGCGACGGGCATGTCCTTGCCGGCCCAGCTGCGGACCTTGCGCTCGGCCTGGTGGTCGCCCGCCTGGCGCGCATGCATGGCGACGGCTTCAATTTCCGCCGCCGTGGGCGGTGGCGACGCCTGGCAGGCGGCCAGGGCTGCAGCCAGCACGACGGCGGGGAGGGAGAGTGCGTGTTTCATTGGGATTACCTTTCATCAAAACAGGCCGGAACTGCCGCGGTTCCGGCCCTCGGACCTTATTTGCTCAGGTCGATGCGGTACTTGGCAAAGCCGCTGGCGTCGAGGCCGCCTTCGGCCGCCACGTTGCTGATGCCGCTGCCTTGCGCCAGCGCCAGATGGCCCGGCGCCGAGCGCAGGATCACGGGACCGGCCGTGGCCGTCTTGACGAAGCTCCAGCTGCGCGCGCTGCCATTGGCCGCCAGCGTGACCTTGCCGCCTTTGGTGCTGAGCGACGCCAGGTAGTTGCTCACCACGGCCTGGTTCGCATCGGGCGACTTGATGATGGTCTTGCTGCCATCGATGCCAGGCACGGCGCCGCCGCCACCGGCGCGGTAGTCGTTGGTGGCGACGATAAAGTCATCGCCATCGGCCACCGCCGCACCCTTGTACGTGAGGTTGACGATGCGGCTGCCCGGCTTTTTCGTCACGTCGATCTGGTACGTCAGCGCATTGTTTTCCGCGTAGAACACGTCATAGTTATAGATCGTGCCATACGACGGCACCAGGTCTTGCTCGGCGCTGCTGGCCGGATCGATCTGGTTGAATTGTTTGGCCGACGTTTCCAGCCACGCCTTCAAGTCCGCGCCCTTGATCTTCACGGCTTGCAGGTTGTTATTGCTATACAAATACAGGTCGCCCGGATTGCGCACTTGCAAGCCGACCGGCGCGGCCGGGGAGGCGCCAGCGGCCACGTCCGTGAAGTCCGATGGCCCGTTGCGGCCCGCCTTGAACGGCGCGCTGCAGGAAATGACGGGGATGTTCTTGTAGCTGGACAAGGTGGCATCCGTGCTGGTGGCAATGAAGTTCTTCACGTAGTCGAGCTGCGCCTGGTTCACCAGCTGGATGGCGCTCACGTCGCCCACCAGTGCAAAATAGGCGGACATCTCGAAATCCGTGCTGATGCCCAGCGGCTGCTTGGCGTAGGCGATGGTGGCCGCGTGCTCGGTGGCCACCAGCGGTGCGATGGCCGGGTCGGCTTTCACGAGGGTCTTGCCATCCGTGTACTTGAAGCCGCGCGATTCCACCGTCGTCTTGGCCGGCTGCACCACCCATTTACCGCCCTGATAAGCCATCGTCAGCTTGATGATGCCCAAGCGCCGGCCCCAGCTTTGCGCCATGACGGTGGGCACGCCGTTCACAAAGCCGTTGACGGCGTCGATCTTCGCGCTGGCGGGGAAGGCGGTAAACGAGGCGTCCAGCGCGGCCGCGCCTTCTTCCTTGCCTTTCGGGAAGATCAAGTGCGAGTGGCCGATCATCAGCGCGTCGATGCCCGTGCTGGTCAAATGATAGCTGCCGTTTTCCATCTTCGGACTGTAGGCGCTCGTGTCCAGGCCGCCATGCGACAGGGCCACGACGAGGTCGGCACCCTTGTTGCGCAATTCCGGCACGTATTGTTTCGCCGCTTCCTGCACGCCCGTCACGCTGACTTTGCCAGCGAGCACTTTTTGATCCCATTCGAGGATTTGCGGCGGCACAAAGCTCAGCACGCCCACATTGATTTTCACGGTCAGCTTGCTGCCATCGGGCGCCGTGGCGGCGAAATCGCGAGGCAGCAGGGTGTAGGGCTGGAAGATGGGTTTGCCGCTGGACACGCCGACGACATTGCTCAGCACGGAAGGGAAGGCTGGCGCGCCGCACGTTCCCGTCGGCTTGGCCACGCCGGGAATGCCGAAATCCGTGTTGGTGATCTGGCTCAGGTAGGGCAAGCCATAGTTGAATTCATGGTTGCCCATGCCGCCCGCATCGTATTTCAGCGCGTTCATGGCCTTGTGCACGGCCAGCGTGCCGGAGCAGGGCACGGGCGCCGCCACGGCTTGCAGGTCGGCCAGCAAGGTACCCTGGATGACGTCGCCATCGTCGAGCAGCACATTGTTCGGATTTTCCGCGCGCGCCGCCTGGATCAGGGTCGACGTGCGCTCCAGGCCCAGGCTCGTGTCTTCGGCCAGTGCATAGTAGTTATAGCTGAGGACATTCGAGTGGATATCCGTGGTTTCCAGCAATGCCACGGTGACCGTCGTGCCTTCGGGAATGGCCGGCTCGGCCGGCGTATTTGAACTGCCGTTGCAAGCAACGAGACCCACACTTGCCAGCGCCGCCAGCATGACACAATTTGTTTTCATTACCGCCCTCGGAGAGATTCAAAGGACGCGACTGTAACGCCGCCATATGACGCGGCGATGACAGCCGTGCAAGGCGCATGGAATCAGGGCTGCGCGCAGGCGGTCGCGGCCGTGGCCAGCCAGGCAGCATCGACCGGTCCCAGGCGCCGGATGCAGATCCGATGTTCAGAATTTACAATCACTGTGTACGGCAAGCCCTTGATTTGATTGCCAAAGATGGGCAGCAAGGCGGGCGCGGCCAGGGCCTGGGGATAGCTGGCCGGGTGGCTGCGCAGGAACGCTTGCGCGGCCGCCCGCGTGTCGATGGCGATGCCGATGACGGGGAGTGTCGGCTGGCTGGCGGCGTGGGCGTTGAATATCGGCAACTCCTGGATGCAAGGCAGGCAATTGCTGGCCCAGAAATTCAGCACCACGGCCCGGCCGTGGAATTGATCAAGGCGCAGCTTGCCACCGGCATCCAGGCGGGGCAGGTCGAAGGACAGCGGTGCGGCAGCCGCATGGCCGGCCAGCAAAAGCAATAATGCCGGCCAGCGTGTCATTGCGGCACCACGGCCGCGTCCGTCATGCGGTAATACAGGCCCATGGGATCGCTGGCCAGTACCTTCAGCTTGCCTTGCACGATGAAGGGCGCATAGCTGAATTTCACGGGTGTCCGGCTCTTGATTTCCACCACGCCTTCCGGGCCGGCCGGCAGGCAAAAGGGACAGTTGGCCGAGGTGACGGTCAGCAGGAAGTGTTTCTGCTTCTGGCCAGGTTCCAGCGGCATCATGAAACCTTGCACTTTCACGTCAGTATTGTCGAGCGCGCTGATTTCCGGCGTGTATTTCGGCACCATGCGGCCCTTTTTCGCCTTCACCGTGGTGGCCTGACCCAGCAATTTCCACGAGACGACGCCGGGCAAGTCCGTCAAGGGGGCGAAGAACGACGGCGGCTCGTCGGCGGGGGCCGCTGCGGCGCTGCCGGTCAGCAGCAGTCCAGCGCCCAATAGCATGATTTTCAGCATGTCTTTCCTTTCAGGGACGCGCCAGGGTGGCCGCGATATCGGTGCGGTAGGCTCGCGCGGCGGGAATGGCGGCGGCCAGCAAACCCACTGCCACGGCGATGACGGGCAGCCACGCTTCGCCGGGGACAATGCGCCAGGCTTGCAGGTTCAGCTCCTGCATCGATGCCAGCCAGCCCAGCAAGCCGACGGCCGCATGGCCCAGCAGCCAGCCCAGCGCCGCGCCCGTCAATGACAGCAGCAAGCCTTGCGCCAGCAGCAAGCGCAGCAGTTTGGCGGGCGAGGCGCCCAGGGTGCGCAGGATGGCCAGGTCGGTCTTGCGCTCTTCCAGCGCGCCGTACAGCGCCACGAACAGCGACAGGGCCGCCACCAGCAGTACGCCGGCGGCAATCGCCCGCAGCACATCGATGCCCACGCCCAGCAGGTTGAACAGCCGTGCCGCCTCGAAAGCGGGCTGCGCCGCCTGCAGGCGGGCCTGACTGTTCACCCAGCGGGGCAGGCTGATCGCGGCCAGGGGAGATGCGTATTGCACCAGCACGGCAGTCAGTTCGCGCTCGGGCGCGGCGGCTGGCACGGCTGGCTGCTCATCGGGATCCGTTTCATGCACTTGCCATACGGAAGCGACGGGCGTGAGGATCAGCCGGTCCAGCACCGTGCCCGTGGGCGCCAGGATGCCCGTCACCGTGTACGGCGCGTGTTCGTGCACTTCGCCGCCCGCCGCCAGCCCGTGCGAGCCGGCAAAGCTGGCGCCAAGGGTGGCGCCCGTGTCGCGGGCGGCGCGGGCGCCGAACACGGCTTGCATGGCTTGCGTAAACAGTTTTCCTTGCGCCAGGTGCGCGCCATAGTGGTCGAGCAGCGCCGTCGTGCTGCCGACGATGCGGAAACCGTGGAAGTTGTCTCCCAGCGCGAGCGGGATCGCCGATTTCACCAGCGGCTGCGCGGCCAGCGCCGCCAGCGCGCCGTCGGGAATGTTACCGGTCGGAATATCGGCGTGATACACGGACGACAGGATCAGCTGCAAGGGCGAGCCTTTCGCGCCCACCACCAGGTCGATGCCTTGCGCATCGCGTTCGGCGTGCTCTTCCAGCTGGCTTGATACGCCGAGTATGAACGTCATCATGGCGATGCCGATGGCGACCAGCAGCAGGTTCAGGCTGGACGCCAGCGGCTTGTGGCGCAGGGCGCGCCAGGCCAGGGTGGCCGCGTTCATGCCGCACCCCTGGCACGGGGCAAGCGCAGCACGAGAGCATCGGGCAGGGCGGCCAGCACCCTGGCGTCGTGGCTGGCAATCACCAGCGAGGCGCCAACTTGCGCGGCCTGGCAAGCCATCAAGGTGACGACGGCGGCGCAGGCGGCGTCGTCGAGGTTATCCGTCGGCTCGTCGGCCAGGATCAGTTGCGGGCGCATGACGACGGCGCGCGCGATGGCGGCCCGTTGCCGTTCGCCGCCGCTCAGGGCATGCGGGTAGGCATCGAGCTTGTTGGCCAGGCCCAGCTGGCCCAGCAAGCTGGCCGCGCGGGCCGGATCGGGCCGCTGGCCGCTGGCGTAGGCGGGCAACAAGACATTGTCGAGCACGTTCAAACTGGGCACCAGCGCCAGTTGCTGGGGCAGCAAGCCGATGGCGCGGCCTCGCCAACTGTCGCGCTGGCGTGGCGTCAGTTCGGGCAGGGACGTTCCTGCCACGTCGAGGCGGCCCGCCTGGGGCGCCAGGATGCCGGCCAGCAAATGCAGCAAGGTGGATTTGCCGGAGCCGGACGGCCCCAGCAGCAACGCGTGGCGCCCGGCGGGCAAGTGAAAGGCGGCGATGTCCAGCACGGGGCAGGCTGGATCATAGCCATAGGTCAGGGAGGCGAGGTGGAGCATGGAATTCTTTCGGGTGGCTAGCTGGCAAAGATTGCCGCACAAATGCAACTGAGCTGCATTATAATTCAAACGCAATAGACTTGCATTTGAAATGCAGCCTCCTTGATTGCCAACCTGATCGCCCCATCCGAAAGATACACATGACCCAACGCAAACTCCCCGTCACCGTCCTGTCCGGCTTTCTCGGCGCCGGCAAGACCACCTTGCTTAACCACATATTGCGCAACCGCGAAGGCAAGCGCGTGGCCGTCATCGTCAACGACATGAGCGAAGTCAATATCGACGCCTCGCTGGTAAAAGACAGTGCCGCAGCGGCTGGCGCAGCCCTGTCGCGCACGGAAGAAAAACTCGTGGAAATGTCCAACGGCTGCATCTGCTGCACCCTGCGCGACGATCTGTTGCTGGAAGTGCGGCGCCTGGCCGCGGAAGACCGCTTCGACTATCTGTTGATCGAATCGACGGGCGTGGGCGAACCGATGCCCGTGGCCGCCACCTTCGACTTCGAGGATGAGCACGGCGACAGCCTGAACGACGTGGCGCGCATCGACTGCATGGTCACCGTGGTGGACTGCGCCAACCTGCTGGCGGATTTCCATAGCGAAGACAGCCTGGAGCAGCGCGGCGAGATCGCGGGCGAGGGCGACGACCGCCAGCTGGCCAACTTGCTGACGGAACAGATCGAATTTGCCAATGTCATCGTCCTCAACAAGGTCGACATGGTCGATGCGGCCGAACGCCTGCGCGTGCTGGCCATTTTAAAAGCCCTCAATCCCGGTGCGCGCATCATCGAAACCAACCAGTCCATCGTGCCGCTGGACGCCATCCTGGGCACGAACTTGTTCGACCTGGAGCAGGCGGCCAGCATGCCGGGCTGGGCCCTGGAATTGGCCGGCAGCCACACGCCGGAGACGGAAACGTATGGCATCAGCAGCTTCGTCTACCGGGCGAAGGAGCCGTTCCACGCGCAGCGCCTGCACGATTACATTGCCCAGCCGATCAAGGGCGTGGTGCGCAGCAAGGGTTATTTCTGGCTGGCCAGCCGTCCCGAATGGGTAGCCAGCCTGTCCGGCGCGGGCAAGCTGATGAATATCGAACCCGTGGGCCTGTGGTGGGCCTCCGTGCCGAAGGAGCGCTGGCCGACGGACTCCGCCTCGCTGGCGGAAGTCAAAGCGGGCTGGAGTGAAACGTATGGCGACCGCTACCAGGAGCTGGTTTTCATCGGCCAGGACATGGACCAGGCCGCCATCGAGGCAGACTTGAAGAAATGTCAACTCAACTATACGGAAACGCGCCAGGGCATGGCCGCCTGGCGCAAGCTGCCCGACCCGTTTCCCCAATGGCAACGCATGGAAGAACTTGAAGATTAACCATCGATAGGAAAGCAATATGACAGAACTAATCCCCGTCACCATCATCACGGGTTTTCTCGGCAGCGGGAAAACCACCTTGCTCAAACGCATATTGCAGGGCGAACACGGCGTGCGCATCGCCGTGATCGAAAATGAATTCGCCGCCGAAAGCATCGACCATGGCTTGCTGGTGCAGGACAGCGACGAGCAGATCGTGGAAATGAACAATGGCTGCATCTGCTGCAGCGTGCGCGGCGACCTGATCCGTATCCTGGGCGAGCTGCACGCCAGGCGGGCAGCCGGGGCAATCGCCTTCGACCACGTGATCATCGAAACGACGGGCCTGGCCGCGCCCGGCCCCGTGGCGCAAACCTTCTTTGCGGAGCCGTCCGTCAGCGAATTCTACATGCTCGACGCCATATTGACGGTGGTCGACGCGCGCCACGCGCAGCAGCAATTGACGGCGCACAAGGAAGCGCAGGAGCAGGTGGGCTTTGCCGACCGCATCCTGCTGTCGAAGACGGACCTGGTCAGCAAGGATGAGCTGGCCGCGCTACGACAACGGCTGATCGCCATCAATGGCCGCGCCAGCATACAGAAAGTGCGCTTTGGCAATGTGCCCCTGCGCGACATCCTGAACATCCGCGGTTTCAACTTGAATGCCATCGTCGAGCTGGAGCCGGATTTCCTGGGAGAATTGGGGCACCGCCATGGCGACGGCGTGCAATCGTTCGTCTACCATCAGTCCCAGCCCCTGGATCTGCTGCAGGTGGAAAATTTTCTCGATGCCGTGGTGCAGCTGTTCGGCACCCAGCTGATGCGCTACAAGGGCATTTTGTATGTTGCCGATCTGCCATGCCGGGCCGTATTCCAGGGCGTGCACATGCTGATGGGCTCGGAACTGGGCGCGCCGTGGCGCGACGGCGAGACGCGCGCCAGCAAGATGATCTTTATCGGGCGCGACTTGCCGCGGGATATGCTGACGCGGGGCCTGGACCGTTGCGTGGCCGGCGCCGCCAGCCCAGCGAGCATGATGGCCGAGGTGATGGCCGGGGAGGCGGCATGAGCGTGGAAGCGGGCTTGCCCGCCCTGGCGCTGATCTTCCTGCTCGGCATGCGGCATGGGCTGGAACCGGACCACCTGGCCGCCGTCGATGGCCTGACCCTGCGCAGCCAGGCCGCATCGCCGCGCTGGGCGCCGTGGATGGGCGCGCTGTTTGCGCTGGGGCATGGCGTCACGGTGCTGGCCATCGTGGCCGTGGCCGCCCTGGCCTCGGCGCAGTTCACGCCATCGCCAACCGTGTTTGGCTGGCTGGAATGGCTGCCCATCGTTTTGCTGCTGCTCATCGCCGGCATGAATGCGCGCAGCTTGCTGGCCGGCGCGCAACTGGCCGAGGTGCGCGGGCGGCTGTTGCCACGCTGGCTGCAGCGCGCATCCGGGCCGCTCGCCGCCATCCTCGTCGGCATGCTGTTCGCGCTGGTCTTCGACACGGCCCTGCAAGCCGCCGCCTGGGGCTATGCGGCCGTCGCGCTGGGCGGCATGCAGCCAGCCTTGCTGACCGGCCTGGTGTTTGCTGTGGGCATGGGCGTGACGGATACCTTCGATGGCTGGGTCACGGCAAAAGTCATGCGCACCGGCCAGATTGACCTCGTGCGCGCCTTCCGGCGCCGCCTGGGCTGGCCCATCGTCGCCATCTGCGTGGCCATGGCCGCCTACATGATTGCCGGCAAGCTCGATTCCGCCTGGTCGCTGCCGGAAAGCTGGACGGCGGCCCTGGGCGCGGCCATGGTGCTGCTGATGGCGACCCTGTACGGCTGGACCTTGCTGGGTTTGCGCCGCGTGCGTGCCTGAGGCGGGGGCGTGGGTATAATGGAAAAAAACTGCCGGATTCCACCATGCCCGCACCTGAAATCGTTATTCGCCTGCTGACGCCGGCCGACACCGCCGCCTTTTGCGCGCTGCGCCTGCGCGCCATCCTCGATTCGCCCAGCTCGTTTTCCTCGTCGCGCGAGGATGAGCTGGCGCGCACGCCTGAAGAACATGCGCAGCGCATCGCCGGCGGCCCGTTGCACCGGGCGTTCGGCGCCTTCGATGGCGAACGCCTGGTCGGCTTTGCCGGCTTGCGGCGCGAATCCATGCGGCAACTGTCGCACAAGGCCTTGCTGTGGGGGGTGTTCGTCGATGTGGCGCAGCGGGGCAAGGGCGTGGCGCGGCGTCTCGTGAACGCCTGCATCGAGCAGGCCGAGACGGATCCTGCCGTCATGCAAGTGCACTTGAGCGTGAATGCGGAAAACAATGCCGCCTTGCGCCTGTATGAATCGCTGGGATTTATCGCGTATGGCACGGAACCGCGCTCGATGCGCGTGGGCGACTTGTTTTACGACGAGCATCACCTGGCTTTATTGATCAGGTAATGCTGCTGCCGCTTACTTGCAGCGCGGGCACAGCCCCTTGATCAGGTAATCGACTTCGCCGCCGCTGAAACCTTCCGGCAACAGCACGGGCGGGGGCAGCTTGACTTCATTGAAGCAGGTGACGTTCGCGCATTTGGTGCACTGGAAGTGCGCGTGCTCGTGCGCCTGGTGGCCTGCGCCCGCGCTGAAGCGCCACACCTGGTCGGCACCGGCGATGCGGTGCACCAGTTCATTTTCCGTCAGCCATTCCAGTACCCGGTACAGGGTGACGGAATCGATATCGCTGTCCTGGGACAGCGCCTGCTGGATTTCATGGTGGGTCAGCGAACGGCTTTGCGCCATTAAAAAGTCGAGCACCTTCACGCGCGTCTTGGTGACGCGGGCGTTGGTGTTGCGGATCAGCGATTCGGCTTGCGGTGTAGAAGATGATGTCAACATGATAGGCCTGCTTGCGGGGGATCGGCTGGCGGCGTCATCGCCGTGCCTTTGCCACCCTCTGGGCCGTATCTTAGCATGCGTGCCGCACCGGATGGAACGGCGTCATGGTTTGAACGTCCAATAGCGGCCGGCCACCGTATCGACGGGGTCGAGAAAGCGCTGGTCGGCGCGCGCATGGTTGCGTATCAGATAGAACATGTCGGACAGGGCGGAGCGCTTTTCCGCGAAATACGCGTGTTTCATGAAGCTCGTGTCGACCCCGCTGGCATCGATGGTTTCCACGCCCGCCACGATCAGCATGCCGGCGCCGCTGTCGCCCGCCCGCCGGTAGCCGTGCACGGCTTTCGAAGCGGCCAGGGCCAGGTCTTGCGACGAGGCATACAAGGTGACGGGGTTGCGCGCGGCGGCCAGTTTCGGTGCGATATCGTGCTTGAAGATGGCGGCGTCGATATCGGGCGCGGACAAGATGATTTCCGTAATCTTTTGCGCCAGCTGCGGCTGCGCGGCCAGCAAGTCGCAGCTGGCGCGCGCCAGGCCGCGGCTGCCCATGCTGTGTCCGACCAGATACACTTGCGCCGCCTCCGTGCTGGCGAGAAAGTCGGCCAGGAAGCTGGTGAGGTGAGGCGTGCTCCACTCGATATTGTTTTCATCGATGGTGTAGCCGGCCACCTCACCGCGCGACGGCCAGCTGTAGAACACGGGCGCGCCGTCAAAGCCCAGGTCGTAGGCCATCTGTCCCGTGCGCCGTGCCGCATCCTCGAAACTCACGTTATAGCCATGCACGAAGATAAAGGTGCTCTTGCCGGCCGAGGCGCGGATCTGGGTCTTCAAGGCGGCAAAGAAGTTGTCGCGGTCTTGCACCTCGGCCGACAGCAGCACCACGTGCTTGGCCGGATCGTCGCGAAACTCCAGGCGCCACAGCGACGGCGATTCCAGCTGGCCCATGCGGTGGTCGCGGGGGATGCTGATGTCGCAGCTGCCATAGCTGAGCGGGCCATTGCCGCCCATGATGTTGCGTTCGCCGCTGAAGCGCTGGGCCGGCGGCTTGCCCACATCGCGCTGGCGGTCCGTGGCGAAATACACCTTTAGCACCGCATAATTCGAGATGACGGCGCTTTTATCGGCCGGGTCGGGCACGGCTTCCACGTCGGGAACCTGGGGGAAGGGCCGCTGCAGCGCATCGAGCAAGCCTTGCGCGGCAAACAGGGTTTCCATGTCATCGGGCACTTTTTCGCTGGACAGAGCGGCCGACAGGGCCAGTTGCAGCCGGGTATCGGCAGGGTCGGCTTCCAGCGCGGCGATGGCGGCGAGGATGGCGGCGGCGCTGTCGAACTTGGCGATGGCTTGCTTGAGCCGCGCATAGTGGCTGGCGACGGCTTCGGGAGCGCGGCCGGGCGCGCCATGCCCGATGGCTGCCACGACAGCGGAAGTGATCAAGTCCATGCGCCACCTGCCTTTCAGGTCAATCTGGATCGAATGTCAATCCATATTGCCATAAAAGCACGCGAAAAGCGATTTGTCCAGCGCCCCATGCAGCGGGCGCGGCTACGGTCAATGCTGCTTGTCGTCGCTGAACTGCTGCGCCAGCGACTGCAGGGGTGCTACCGTCAGGCCGCCGCGGCTCACGTGTTCGGGGATGGCCACGCGCACTGGCTTGCTGTGCATGTTGGTGGACGACAGCACATTCGTGGTGGTCTCCGGCGCCGCATTCCACACGGGGTCGACGATGCCTTCGAACACATGTTTCAATTGCTCGCCCCAGGTGTCGCGGATCATGCGGAAATACTGGTTCTTTTCATCGATGGTGACAAAGCGCGTGACGGCCAGGCTGCCCGTCTCGTAGACGAGCAGATCAAGCGGCAAGCCGACGGAAATGTTCGAGCGCAAGGTCGAATCCATGGAAATGAGGGCGCACTTGGCCGCCTCGTCCAGGCGCGTGAACGGGTTGATGACCCGATCGATGATGGGCTTGCCGTATTTCGCTTCGCCGATCTGGAAATACGTGTTTTCATCGTGCGATTCGATGAAATTGCCGGCCGAATACACCTGGAACAGCCGGCAGCGCTCGGCGCCGATCTGGCCGCCTAAAATGATGCTGACATTGAAATCGATGCCGCAGTCGGCCAGGGCCTTCGCTTCGCGCAGGTGCACGGTGCGCACGGCTTCGCCCACGATGCGCGCCGCATCGTACATGCTGGCCACGTTCCAGATGCTGCGTCCGTCCGCATCCACGTGTTCGGAAACGATCTGGCGGATCGCCTGCGAGATCGACAGGTTGCCGGCCGTCATCAGGACCAGCATGCGGTCGCCCGGGTTCTCGAACACGCTCATCTTGCGGAAGGTGCCCACCTGGTCCACGCCGGCATTCGTGCGGGAGTCGGACAGGAAGACCAGGCCTTCGTTCAGGCGCATGCCTATGCAATAAGTCATCGTCGTAAATCAAGTCAAAAGGGGTAGCATTCTACACCAGCCGGGCCTGGCAACCAGCTTGCAAGGCCCGGCCAGCCTCATTCCTGCCGTTTATACAGGCACGATCTGCACATCGACCCGTAATGTTTCTGTGCCGCCACCCTGGCGCACGCCGCGCACGGGGGCCGCTGAATCGTAGTCGCGTCCGATGGCCAGGCGGCAATACGCATCCGTCATCAGGCGCGCATGCGTGACATCGATGCTGACCCAGCCCGCGAAATCCGTGTCTTCCGTCCAGGCGTCGACCCAGGCATGGCTGGCCGCGTGACCCGTCGTGCCCGGATCGATATAGCCGGAGACGTAGCGGGCCGGGATGCCCCAGGCGTGGCAGCAGGCGAGGAACAGATGGGCGTGGTCCTGGCACACGCCGCGCCCCAGCGCCAGCGCGTCGCCCGCCGTGGTGGTGACCATGGTGGCACCGCTTTCATACGCCACCTTGCCGACGATGTGCTCGGCCAGGCGCAGCAAGTGGCCCGTGCCCGCCGTCACGCGCCGGTCCGGCAGGCTGGCGGCGCTCAGCTCGAGGATGGCGGGATTGGCCTGCGTCAGCGGTGTCGGCATGGTAAACAGCAGCGGCGACAAGGTATCGACCAGGTTCAGCCGTCCCTTGTGCGGGTAGATGGTTTCCACCACGCCATGCGCTACCAGGCTCAGGGAGTGATGGCTGCCGTTGATCGTCAGCATGTGCGACAGATTGCCGTAGGCATCCGTGTAGGCGTGGCACTGGCCCGGCGTGGTGATTTGCCAGGACAGGGCCCGCTGCTGCGGCTCGATACGCGGCGTCAGGTGCAGCTGCTGGATGGTGTAGGCCAGCGGCGCACTGTAGGCGTAATGGGTTTCGTGGCGGATGGTGAGCTGCATCAGGCCGCCAAGGGAACGAGGAAATCGCGGCTGACCCGGTTGCCCAGGTCATAGATGTTTTCCAGAAATTCCGTCAATGTATGGTGCAAGCCCGCCTTCATGATGTCGTCGATATGGCCGAATTTCAGCTCCGCGTGCAGTTTGCCAGCGAAACGCTCCGTATCGGCGGATACATCGTTGCGGATATGCTTGAGATTTTCCACCACGTCATCCATGCAGGCCAAAAGCGACCTGGGCATGTCGCCGCGCAGCATCAGCAATTCCGCCACCCGCGCCGGGGTGATGACGTCGCGGTACACCTTGCGGTAGATTTCAAAGCCGGAAACGGAGCGCAGCAGCGCCGCCCAGTAGTAAAAATCGCGCTGCGTGATGTCTTTCGACGTGTCGCGCGCGCCGTGGAACTTCACGTCGAGGATGCGCGCCGTGTTGTCGGCCCGCTCGAGGAAGGTGCCCAGGCGGATGAAATGGATCGCTTCGTCCTTGAGCATGGTGCCCAGGGTCACGCCGCGCGACAGGTGCGAGCGGTATTTGACCCATTCGAAGAACTGGCTGGGGTCCGTTTCCAGCAGATTGCTTTTCAGGCGCTTCTGCATGTCGAGCCAGGTGGCGTTCTGGATTTCCCATACTTCCGTCGTCAAGGTGCCCCGCACGGCGCGGGCGTTTTCGCGCGCGCCCGTCAGGCAGGCGAGGATGGACGACGGGTTGTTCGGATCGCGCACCATGAAGTCAAGCACGTCGCGCGTATGGAAGCGGCCATATTTGTGGTCATACGCGCTTTGCAGCTCGGAAATGCCCAAGGTGGCGCGCCAGCCCTGTTCCGCATCCTGCTCGGATTGGGGCAGCATCGAGGTTTGCATGTTGACGTCGAGCATGCGCGCCGTGTTTTCCGCCCGCTCCGTGTAGCGGGCCATCCAGAACAAATGATCGGCGGTGCGGCTCAGCATGCTTTTTCTCCTGCAAACACGGATGTTGGTTCCAGTACCCAGGTATCCTTGGTGCCGCCCCCTTGCGAGGAGTTGACCACCAGCGAGCCTTCGCCCAGCGCCACGCGGGTCAGGCCGCCGGGCACCATGGAAATTGTCTTGCCGGACAGCACGAACGGGCGCAAATCGATGTGGCGCGGCGCAATGCCGGCCTCGACATACGTTGGGCAGGCGGACAGGGCGAGCGTGGGCTGGGCGATGTAGCCGCCCGGATTGGCCAGCAGGCGCTGGCGGAAATCCTCGATCTGCGCCAGGCTGGACGCCGGCCCCACCAGCATGCCGTAGCCGCCCGCGCCATGCACTTCCTTGACGACGAGTTTCGCCAGGTTCGCCAGCACATACGACAAATCGGCGCTCTTGCGGCACTGATACGTCGGCACGTTGTTGAGTATCGGCTCTTGCGACAGATAAAACTTGATCATGTCGGGCACAAAAGGATAAATCGACTTGTCGTCGGCCACGCCCGTGCCGATGGCGTTCGCCAGCGTGACTCTTCCGGCGCGATACACGGACAGCAGGCCCGGCACGCCCAGCGAGGAGTCGGAACGGAAGGCCAGCGGATCGAGGAAATCGTCGTCGACGCGGCGGTAGATCACGTCGACGCGCTTGGGCCCGCGCGTGGTGCGCATGTACACGGAATTATCGTTGACAAACAGATCCTTGCCTTCGACCAGTTCCACGCCCATTTGCTGGGCCAAAAACGCGTGCTCGAAGTAGGCGGAGTTGTACATGCCGGGCGTCATGACGACAACCGTCGGGTCATCGACGCCCATCGGCGCGACGGAGCGCAGGTTGTCGAGCAGCATGTCCGGGTAATGGTCGACGGGGGCGATGCGGTTGCGGGCGAACAGTTCGGGGAACAAGCGCATCATCATCTTGCGGTCTTCCAGCATGTAGGACACGCCGGACGGCACCCGCAGATTGTCTTCCAGCACATAGAATTCGCCCTGGCCGGCGCGCACGATGTCGACGCCGGCGATGTGGGCGTAAATGTCGGAGGCGACGGAAATACCCTGCATTTCCGGGCGGTACTGGGCATTCTTGTAGATTTGCTCGGCGGGGATGATGCCCGCCTTGATGATGTTTTGCTCATGATAAATATCATGGATAAACATGTTCAAGGCTTGCACGCGCTGTACCAGGCCAGTCTGCATCTGCGCCCATTCCGTGGCGGGGATGATGCGCGGGATGGTGTCGAAGGGAATCAGGCGTTCCGTGCCGGCATCGTCGCCGTACACGGCGAACGTGATGCCGACCCGGCGGAACGTCAGGTCGGCTTCGGCCCGCTTGCGGGCGATGGTCTCGGGGGATTGCTGCTCCAGCCAGTTGCTGAATTCACGATAGTGTTCACGTACCTTGCTGTCCGTACCCACTTCATTTGCAGTCATTTCATTGAAAAAATTTGCCATGTTGTGATTTCCCTTGAGCCGTGTCTATGCATAGCTCAGCAGGAAGCGTGCCAACAAGGCGGGCGTGAACAGGTGTAAATATGACCACTTTTGTGGCGTCGCGCCATTCGCTGCACCATTTTCGTGCGGTTTGGATACCATTTTGGATCATTTTTTGCAACAACGTATGGCTATCAAAAATGACTATTTAGCAAATTCAAAGAACAACATTGCGCGCGGATTGTTGCATTATTGCAGAAAAGAAATTAAAATTCCAAAGACTATATAAATTTGCAATTCTATTTGCAAATATCATTTGCGATATTTATGAAATTACCTTAGAGGAAAAAATGCATTTAACTCCATCAGATCCAGATATCGCAACTCTCTACCGAAAAATTAAACAAGCACGTTTAGATTTGCAGCCAAATTTTCAGCGAGGTGAAGTTTGGGGTAAAGGGAAAAAACAACGTCTGATTGATAGTATTTTACGTGGATGGCACATCCCACCTATTCATGTAATTCAAATCCCAAATAGTGATAAACAAGAAGTACTTGATGGTCAGCAACGGTTGGCAGCAATTCGAGATTTCATGCAGAATGAATTTCCAATTAATGGCGAGCAGGCTCCGCTGGAATCCACAATCAAATCCTTAGATGGCTTTTTCTGGAATGATTTAACACAAGAATTACAGTCTAGAATAGAGGACTTCACTGTTCGACTGTTGACAATTTCAGACTATCAGCCAGGAGAGCCAGGGGAGTTGTTTTACAGACTGAACCAACCAACAAACCTTACCTCTGCAGAGCAAAGAAATGCATATTTTGGTGAGGCGAGACAGCAAGTCAAGGAGTTGGCTGAGTATATGCTCGAGCTTGGATTCACAAGTGAACTGATAGGTTTTTCCAATTCGCGCATGGCTTATGATGATGTGCTAGCTAAGTTCTTATTAACGTTAGAGATGGGAACTTTAACGGTGAAACATACTGCAAATAGTGTAACTGCTAGATATAGAGAGTCAACCGGGTTTGATAAGATGTTGGTGGAGGATGTCGCGCTTTGTTTAAATGCCTTGCGAGATTGCATTGGAATGCGAAATGATAAAACCAAATTAAATAAGGCAACAATATTTACTTGGTTAATATTTATATACGGTATACACAAAAAAACTGGAAGCTTTGACTTGGCAATTGAATATTTTGATTTTTTTGAAAGTTTGCGAGAGCAAGCAGACGGATTTTCTTTTGTTGACACAGGATTGAGTGGTGTTGCCTCAACGCAGACTTTTCAAACCATCCAAATTTATCAAGATAGGGCAAGTTCTAGAGTTGCGGATGTTTCCTCTGTTATTTTAAGAGACATAATCTTGTGGGGTATATTTTCCATAAAAAATAAAGATTTTTCCAATGGTGATACTAGGTTGTCATCTATTTCAAAAACATTTTATTACTTCATGTCTGGCGCTGCAAAAGGATCACCGGAAGATCAGTTATCTAAATTAATTGCAACTCTTGAGTGGGGTGTAATTCTGTGATTAATCTTCGCCGTGCACATTTAGACGATCATTGGAAAACAACATTTAGACGAAATTATTCCGCATCCATTTCAAAAGCAACATATGAGAATGGAAGTATATTAAATGGAATGTCTGTTAATTTCAAAAAGGGATTTAATGCTTTTGTCGGAAGGAATGGTATTGGGAAAAGTAATTTCATAAGATCGCTATATAATATATTTATATCCGATGATAGTAATAGAGCGAAATTTTCTATGCCGTTACTCGCAGAGGGTAAGGTTAAGATTGAAATGAAGGTCAATGATGTGGTTTCAGAAATTGATTTCACATTCGGAAATGATTCGATATCAATTGATGGTGTTGTGGGTTTTATGTTTGATCCCTGCACACTAATCCCATCAGTGCAAAAATTATTTGTCGATCAAGATAATTTGGAGGAATTACTGGAAAGCTATAGTCCAATACGTTGCAGTGATGACGATCTTCGTTTAATAAATTTCTTAACCCATGGCGAATACAGTGAAGTTCTAATTATTAATATTGAGGACGATTTTCAAAATTTCCCTAGACTTCCATTTTTTATTGTTAAGAATGGCTTTGCTAATTATGACAGTCGAAACATGGGGCTAGGTGAGTTGTCATTGTTTTACTTGTACTGGCTGGTCGATCATATGAAAAAATCTATCGGAAACAAAATCCTTTTCATAGAGGAACCCGAGAGTTTTTTGCCACCGTCAACTCAGGAACGACTTAGTGATGTGCTTGCAATGACAGCTGCCACAATGGATATATCGATTATCTTAAGCAGTCATTCGGAGCATATTTTGAAAAAGCTTCCGTTGTCTAATGTTCATATAATGCGAAGTACTCATGACGGAACAAGATGCTCTATGGCAGCAGACAATAGTGAGCCAATTAAATTGCTTGGACTAACTGCAAAAAAAATTGGGGTTTTATTATATGAGGATTATGCTGCAGAGTTGCTACTTAAATCTCTTTTGAAAATGTCTAGGAGAGTAAATCAAGATAATTTTTATTATTGCTGCTCTGGCTCTGATGGAGATATACTCCAAGATTTACTTAGATTCCCTAATAATATTTTGGATTTTTCTTTTGTTGGAGTATTTGATGGAGATTGCATAGGTAAGTATGAAGGGAAATTACATGAAAAGAAATATTGTTTTTTGCCAAGCGGTACAGCGCCGGAAGTGTTTTTGATAGATTATGCAAAGAGCAAAACAACACTTCAATTAGCTATAATTCTTGGAATTGGAAGTCAGGAAGTTTTAGCGGCTCAGGCATCGGCTGCAGGATGTGATCATCATGACTATTTTTTGGAATTTTCAAAATCATTAAATAAGAATTTATCTGACATTTTAAGCCGGATTTGTGATCATTGGGCCAATGCTCCGGAGAATAAGGATATTGTTTCTGATTTCTTAAATAATCTAGAAAAGTGTTGTTTTTAAATAAAATGGAAGTTAATTGAAAATAGTATTTTGTAATTAGGCAAATGCATAGATTACGAACTGTCATTTAACTAGGCACAAAGGGGCGGCAATCGACGGGCACGTCGAAGATGAAGCTGGTGCCTGTCTCGGCCGCGCTGTCGACGGCGATGCTGCCGCCGTGGCTTTCCGCCACGCTCTGCACGAAGGGCAGGCCGATACCCCAGCCTGGCGCGGGGCTGTCGTTCTCGCGGCGCAGGTAGTCAAAGATGCGTTCGGCCTGTTCCGGCGCGATGGGCCGCCCGCTATTGTGGACGGTGACGATCAGGCGTTCGTGGGTCGCTTCCACGTGCACGCTGATGGGCGCGTCGTCGCCATACTTGAGCGCATTGCCGAGCAGGTTTTCCAGCGCGCGCCGCAGCGAGTTCTCGCACCACCAGCCGATGACGGATTGCCCGCTGACCTGGCATTTGCCCGGCCGCTGCAAGTTGACCTGGCTGGCCACGGCGTGCACCAGCGGCAGCACGTCGAACTGGCTCAGCACCAGTGGCAATTGCTGGCCCTGGTGGTAGCTGAGGCCATCGAGCAATTCCTCGATCATGCTGTCGAGCCGCTTGCTGTGCTCGACAATCTTGTGCGCCAGCAATGTCACCCGTTCCGGGTCGGTTGGCCTGAGCAGCAGCTGGGCGCTGGTGCTGATCACGGCCAGGGGATTGCGCATGTCGTGCGACAGGCCGGCCGCGATACGGCGCCGGAAGCCTTCGTGCATGCTGGTAAATTCGCGTATCGATTCGCGGATGCCCGAGTCGATCGACACATTGATCACCTGCCAATCCTTGCTGCGCAGGGTGATGCCGGACTCATGCGCGGTGGCGGCGAAGCAGTCGCGGAAGATCTGGTATTCCTGGATCACCTGTTCCGGGCCGTAATTGGTCATGCGCGCCCGTTCTTTGCCATGCACGGCGGGCACGTTGCTGTTGCTGGCGGCGTTTTCGCGCGGGTGGCCCGGGGTGAGGGCTTCGGCCAGGTTGTCGAAAAAGGCGGGCAAGGTATTGATGAGTATGGGCGTGAGCAACTGGTCGGCGCCGCGCACCTTGGCGCGCACGCGCTGTTCCCAGGCGCTGAGGACGGCGTCGCGCATGGCAAAGATGCGCTGCGCGCGCTGCAATGGCTGGCGTGCGCTGGCCTGGCGACCCGCGTGATGATCCGTGGCAATACTCACCTGGACTCCTGACTGCAATGACTATGCTTGCGATAGTATGCGCCAATTCAGCCGCCGGGGAAACGCCTTATTGTCCAGTATCGGCCTGCCGCAGGGCCGCATCGAGGCGGGAAAGCGAGGCAGACCATTCGGCCAGCGAAAAGTTCTGTGGATCATCATGACCATTCGCAAACCCTGTATCGATGACGGCATGGAAGGCGGGGATCAGCCACGTGCCCCTGCGCACGCTGGCGGCGATATACAGCAGGGCAAGCCGCTCGTATTGCGCAGGCGTAAAGCCGGGATCGGGTGCCAGGCCATCGTTGCCCTTGCCGCCGCCGGGCACGGAGTTGCGCGGCTGCACCAGTTCCACGTGCAGGAACAGGCCCGTCAGCGACGGCTTGTCCTTTTCCAGCTTGCTGGCGTAGCTGGCCGTGCCAAAGTCGCGCACCTGCAAGGAACCGCCCAGGCGGTTCACGTAGACATGGCCTTTCGGGCCGCCGCCCAGCGCCGGATTGCGCAAGCTGAAGTCGTTGAAGTCCCAGCTGGCATCGTTGATGTGGCCGGGAATGGCGTCAAGCAGGAAATTCGGGTAGCTGGTGTCGTGGATGACGAAATAGCGGGCCATGGGCGCGGCCAGCCGGCCCACGGCGCGCGACAGGGGCGCGTCAACGGCGCCGCCCACGTCCGCCTCGGCGATGCCTTGTTCCGCCAGCCAGGCGCGCAACCGGGCCGGGGCGATGCCCGTGCGCTGGCCGATGCGGGCGGCAAGGAAGTCCGGCAGCGGCGCACTCTCGCCCAGGCGCGCATACAGTTTGACGGGGCGCAGCAAACACGTGGCTTGCGCCAGCGCATCGCCCTTGAAGCCGCTTTTCCAGGCAGCATACGGGCAGGCGGCTTGCTTTTGGGCCGCGGCAGGCAGGGACAGGCAGAGCAGGAGCAGCAGGGCAGGGAATCGTTTCATGCGGCATTGTCGCTGAAGCGCGGCTTGCGGCACAGGCGCGCACGCGGAAAAAAAGCTTCCCGAGGGCAGCTTTTCGAAGTACGACAGGGGCGCGGTCTTTAAAATGCCACGCTGGCCGATACGACCACGGTGCGCGGCGCGGCCAGGACCAGCGAGCCGATGTTGAAGGACGACACGGCCGAGGACCAGTAATTGCGGTCCGTCACGTTGTCCACGCGGGCGCGCAAGGTCACGTCACGGCCCGCCACTTGCGTCAGGTAGCGCGCGCCGATGTCGAGGCGGGTCCACGATGGCAGTTGCTTGGTGTTGGCCTGGTCCGCATACTGCGTCGAGGTGTAGATGGTGCGGGCGTTCAGGGTCAGGCCTGGCGCGCCCGGCACGTCCCATTCGCCGCCCACGCTCATCTGCGTTTCCGGTGCGCCGATGGGTTTCTTGCCATTATTCGCGGCCACGTCGGTATTGCTGAGCTTTGCATCGAGCCAGGTCAAGCCGCCCAGCAGGCGCACGCCCTGCATCGGCGTGCCGAAAATCGACAGTTCCAGGCCACGGTTGCGCTGCTCGCCATCGAGTTCGGCCCGCTTGCCGACCACGGCCAGCAACGGTTTGGCCGTGCTGAACAGGGCGGCGCTCATGCCCAGCTTGCCGCCGTCATACTTGACGCCGATTTCCTTTTGCTTCGATTTGTACGGCGCAAACACGTCGCCCATGTTGTCGACGTTGAGCTGCTGGCCGTTTTCCACGTACGTTCCCGTGGCCGCTGGGCCCTTGACCAGTGCCTCGATGTAGTTGGCGTACAGCGACACGTTCTGGTTCGCCTTGAAGACGATGCCAGCCACGGGCGTCGTGGCGCTCTCGTCATAGGCCTTGCCTTGCAGCACCGAGGTGTTGTAGTCGTAGCCGGCATCCTTGATCTGCTGGCGGCGCAAGCCCACGGTCAGCAGCAGCTTGTCGTCCAGGAAGGCCATGGTGTCGGCCAGGGCATAGCTGTTGAGGATGGTTTTCTGGGTGATGCGCGGGTCGCTCATGATGCCGCCCGTGTAGGGCGTTGGCGGCGGGGTCACGCTGATTGGCGCGTAAATGTTGGTGGCAAACTTGTCGCCGATCGCATAGGCGTTCTTCGCTTCATTCCAGTGCCCGGACCAGCTGGCCACCAGGGTGTGCTTGACGGCGCCCGTAACGAGCTTGCCGCGAATGCCCAGTTCGCCCGTGCGGATTTCCTGCTTGCGGGCATTGTCGAAGCGCGACACCGTGGCGTCGCCATTGATCGAGGTCAACGACGGCTCGGCCAGGCTGTTGGCTTCCCTGGTCGAACGGGAGCCAAATGCGGCCCAGGCCACGACATCCTTGGCCAGGTCCACTTCGGCGCGCGCCGTGCCGAACACATCGTGTTCCTTCGAATAGCTCCATGGCTGGGCAAAGTTCTTCGAGGCATCGGGTGCGGATGGCAGCACGGCCACGCTGCCAATGGCGACGGACGGGCGCGGCGATGTCAGGTTGAAATTCTGGTAGCCGGCATCGGCCGACAGGCGATAGCCGCGGCCGCGGTAATCGAGGCCCAGCGAGAACATGCCCACGTCGTGGTCTTCGCGCTTGACGCTGGTCTCGCCCTGGCGCTTGGCGGCGTTGACGCGCACGCCGAATTCCTGGTTCGCGCCAAAGCGGCGCGCCACGTCGATGGCCGCATAGGCGTGGCCACCCGATTCCACGCCCACCGTCAATTCCGTCAGCGGCGTGTTGCCGGCGCGCTTGGGCATCAGGTTGATGGCGCCGCCGATGCCGCTGCCGCCAGGCGCCGCGCCGTTCAGGAAGGCGCTGGCGCCCCGGAACACTTCCACGCGCTCGAGCAGTTCCGGCGACACATATTGACGGGGCAGCACGCCGTACAAGCCGTTATACGCCACATCGTCGGAATCGAGGGCGAAGCCGCGGATCACATACACTTCCTGGAAATTGCCATAACCGCGCGACATGCGCACGGCCGGATCGCTCTGCAGCAGATCGCCCACGCTGCGCGCTTGTTGGTCGGCAATGAATTGCTGCGTGTAACTGGTGCCGCCGAATGGCGAGTCCATCATGTCCACGGCACCAAGAATGCCCATGCGCCCGCCGCGCGCCACCTGGCCGCCCGCATACGCCTTCGACAAGCCTTCCGCCGACGCATCGGCGGACGCATTGACCACCACCGTCGGCATGCTTTGCGCGTCGCCGGCCGTCATGGCGGGAGTGGTTTGGGCTTGGGCGGCGGCGCTGGCCAGCAGGAAAGCGGCCAGGGCGAACGGGGTAGGGACGAGGTGGAAGGTGCGCATGGTGTTGTTTGGATATTAATGAGAATGATTATCATTATATTCCAGCGTGGCGCGCTGCGTGGAAAAGTGTGAGAAAGTGATAAAAAAGTCGCCATTTGTACAACAGCCGGTATGCCAAGGCACTGGAATCTGGCGGAAAAAGGCGCGCCAGGCGATACCTTGTGGATTTATTAATGCGCAAATCCAAGTTTCGCTAGAATGGGGCATCGCGCCCGGCGCCCACAGGAAACCGCATGCCATTGCAACACCATCTACAGTCCGCTTCCATGCGCATGCGGGAGGGCTTGAGCCTGAAAGGCGCTGCCGTCGCGCTGATCCTGGCCATGCACGTGCTGGGCCTGTATTTTCTGCTCCTGCCGCCGCGGCAACTCAAGCAATACACGGAAGTGGCTTTCATGACCTTGCTGCCGCCCCGGCCCACGCCGCAGGCGCCACCGATGGCCTTGCCTTTGCCCATGCCTGTGCCGCGCGCGCGGGCATCGGCGCCGCCCGCCGCGCCGTCCGCCATCCTCGAACCATCTCCCGTGATAGTGGAAGCCATCACCGTACCGGCCGAAGAGTTTCCCGCCGTGCCGGCCACGGCACCCTCGACGGCAGACTTGCGCACGCGCGCGCGGCTGGCCGCGGGCGCCGCCGACAAGGCCCTGCGTAGCGAGCTCAAGCAAGACCAGCCATGGCTGGCCTCTGCCGGCCTGAAGAGCGAAAGCACTTTCCAGAAACTGGTTGCCTCCGCCTGGCGCGGCGGCCCCGTCATCCGCGTAGAGGAATTCCTCACGGCCGATGGCCGGCCCGCCACGCGCGTCGTCAGTGCCGGCGGCGCCACGTGCTTTGGCATGGCCGAGAATCCCGGCTCTGGCGCCGACCCGGCCAGAACGGGCGGCAAGGTGAAACGCGTGCCTTGCCCGGGCTAAAGACCGCATTCGGCACAGGGTTTTCACGGCGATTGCGGGGCAGTCATCCCCGGCAGGGCGTCAAATATGCTAAGTTGCGTCTGCAATTCATGTGACACGACCCAGGACGCCCATGCTCCCCGAACTCCTCATCCTCGCTCCCAGCCCTTCGGCTGCCGTCAACGCGCAGCTGGAACAGCAATATACCTGCCATCACGCCTGGCAAGTGCCGGCGCACGAACGCCACGCCTGGCTGGCCGAACGGGCGCCGTCCATCCGCGCCGTTGTCACGACGGGCGCGCTGGGCTTGAACGCCACCGACATGGCCCTGTTACCAACGCTGGAAATCGTCGCCGTCAATGGCGTCGGACTCGATGGCGTGGCGCTGGACCTGGCGCGCGAGCGCGGCATCGCCGTCACCACCACGCCGAACGTGCTGACCGATGACGTGGCCGACGTGGCGCTGGCCTTGCTGCTGGCCAGCGCGCGGCACATCGTGGCACTCGACCGATTCGTGCGCGATGGCGGCTGGGAACGCCGCGAAGCCATCGCCCCCGCATCCAGCCTGCGCGGCAAGACGGCCGGCATCTTCGGTTTCGGCCAGATCGGCCAAGCCATCGCGCTGCGCCTGGCCGCCTTCGGCATCCACGTGCGTTACTTCCAGCCGCGCGCCATTGCCGGCACCAGCGTGCCGCGCGCCGAATCCCTGCTGGCCCTGGCGCAGGAAAGCGATTACCTGATCGTCTGCGCGCCGGGCACCCCGGCCACGCGCAAGATCATCGACCGCACCGTGCTCGACGCGCTGGGCCCGCAAGGCACCCTGATCAATATCGCCCGTGGCGCCCTCATCGATGAAGAAGCCCTGATCGCCGCCTTGCAGGATGGCCACCTGGGCGCGGCCGGCCTCGACGTGTTTGCCGACGAGCCGAGGGTGCCTGCCGCCTTGCGCGCCTTGCCGAACGTGGTGCTGACGCCGCACGTGGGCAGCCTGACCGTGGAAACGCGCCATGCGATGGGGCAACTGGTGGTCGATAACCTGGCCGCGCACTTTGCCGGTTTGCCGCTATTGACGCCAGTAAAATGATAACGCCCGGGATGAACCGTTTTAATCAAGCATGAATGAAAGAGTAGCTATGGAATTGACAAAATCGCTGTTGCGCACGCGCGGCGGGCAGGACAGCGGCAAGGTGGGCATGATCGAGCTGTTCTTCGATCTCGTGTTCGTGTTTGCCGTGACGCAACTGTCGCACGGCTTGCTGGCGCACCTGAGCGCCATGGGCTGGCTGCAGACGGGACTGCTGCTGATGGCCGTCTGGTGGGTGTGGATTTTCACGTCGTGGATCACCAACTGGCTCGACCCCGAGCGCATTCCCGTGCGCATCAGCTTGTTTGCGCTGATGCTGGGCGGCCTGATCATGTCCGCTTCGATCCCCGAAGCGTTCGGCACGAGGGGGCTGGCATTCGCGGGCGCCTACGTCGCCATGCAGGTGGGGCGTCCCCTGTTCGCCTGGTGGGCCGTGCGCCATGAAGCGCTGTCGCGCCGCCGCAATTTCCAGCGCATCGCCCTGTGGGCAGTGTTGTCCGGTATCTTCTGGATCGCCGGCGGCGTCGCGTCGCCCGAGCAGCGCATCTTCTGGTGGGTGCTGGCACTGGCGATCGACCTGGCCGGCCCCTGGATGCAGTTCGGCCTGCCGGGCCTGGGCCGCTCGACGACGGCCGACTGGGATGTCGATGGCGGCCACATGGCCGAACGCTGCGGCCTGTTCGTCATCATCGCCCTCGGTGAATCGCTGCTGGTGACGGGCGCCACCTTCGCCGGACTGGAATGGACGGCCAGCAACTGGCTGGGCTTCCTGTCGGCCCTGGTCGGCAGCATCGCCATGTGGTGGATCTACTTCGACACGGGCGCCGAGGCGGGTCATCACCGCATCGCCCACTCGAAAGACCCGGGCCGCATCGCCCGCAAGGCTTACACGTATATCCACGTGCTGATCGTCGGCGGCGTGATCGTTTCCGCCGTGGCCGATGAGCTGGCCCTCGTGCATCCGGACGAGGCGAGCTTCGCCGGCATCAGTGCCTTGCTGGGCGGCCCGATCCTGTATTTGCTGGGCAATGCGCTGTTCAAATGGGTCAGCAGCGAGCGCGCCGCGCCGCCGCTGTCGCATCTGCTGGGCATCTTGATCATCCTGGCGCTGATCCCGATGGCGTATGGACGGCTGTATGCGCCCCTGACCCTGGCCTGCATCACCAGCTGCGTGCTGGTATTGGTGGCAGTGTGGGAACATATGGCGCTGCGCCGTCCGCCACCGGATATCGATCCCTGACGTCGGTTTTCCTTCAGCCGGGCGGCGTGATGCCGTCCGGATCGCTGCGCGCATCGAGCTGCAGCTGCAGGAACGCCAGGTCCAGCCAGGCGCCGAACTTGGTGCCCACCTGGCGCATCAAGCCCACTTCCTCGAAGCCCAGCTGCTTGTGCAGGGCGATCGAGCCGGCATTGCCCGCTTCGATACCCGCCACCATCACGTGCTTGCCCAGGCCGCGCGCCCGCGCGATCAATTCCACCATCAAGGCCTTGCCGACACCGGCGCCGCGGCGATCGGCGCGCACATACACGGAATGCTCGACCGTATGGCGAAAACCCTCGAACGGGCGCCAGTCGCCAAACGCGGCGTAGCCAGCGACATTTCCTTCCGCATCGATGGCGACCAGCACCGGATAGCCGGCCCGCTGGCGGTCGGCCAGCCAGGCGGCGCGGTTGGCCGCATCGACCGTCCGTTCATTCCAGATGGCCAGGGTATGGCTGACGGCATCGTTGTAGATGGCCGTGATGGCCTCGATGTCGCCCGCATGGGCATCGCGTACCTGCATGTTGCTCTCCTTGCTAGTCGTCCACTATAATGGACAAATCATAGATTGCCTCTCACGCCTTGTCCAATAAAATCCGAATGGAAGCCGGAATGAAATCCAATATATGTCCACTAAACCAGACGAATTGAACCAGCGCATCGGCGCCAGGGTACGCCTCGAGCGGGAAAACCTGGGCTGGTCGCTGACGGAACTGGCGGCCCGCTCGGGCGTATCGCGCGCGATGGTGCACAAGGTGGAGCGGGGCGACTGCAGCCCCACGGCCACCTTGCTGGCGCGGCTGTCGGGCGCCTTCGAGCTGAGCATGTCCGAACTGATCGCGCGCGCCGAGATGCGTGCGGGGCGCTTGCTGCGCAAGGCTGAACAACCCTTGTGGATCGACCCGCAGAGCGGCTATGTGCGGCGGCACGTGTCGCCCGCGTCCGACATGCCGCTCGACCTCGTGCACATTACCTTGCCGCCGGGCGCCGTGGTGGCCATGCCGGCCGCCGCCTATGTGGCGCGGCGCCAGCTGATCTGGTCGCTCAGCGGCAGCCTCGTCTTCCTCGAAGGGGAGACCCGCCACGTGCTGGACGAGGGCGACTGCCTGGAACTGGGGCCGCCGGCCGACTGCGTGTTCAGCAATGAAACGGCCACCGCCTGCACCTACGCCGTGGCCGTATTGAAGAATAGCTGAAGTCAAGCCAGCGCCGCGGCGCGCAGCTGGGCAATGAAGGCGCGCGCGGCGGGCGCCTGTTCGTGGCGGCGGAAGGCCACGGCGATTTCCGAGCTGATCTGCGGCCCTGCCAGTTCGCGGAACACCACGCCGGGCAATTGCACGCTGGCCATCACCGAGTGGGGCACGATGGCGCAACCGACGCCCAGCGACACTTCCGTCAGCACGGCCACCAGGCTGCCGGGGCGCGACACCACCTGTGCCGCAAAACCGCCGCGCCGGCTCGCTTCCAGGGTTCCCAATTCCTGTTCCGGCACGATGAATGCCTGCTGCGCCAGCGCGGCCGGCACCGCCACATCCAACAGGGCCAACGGGCTGTCGGCCTGCACGGCCAGCACGAAGCGGTCGCGCAGCAAGACCACGCTGTCCAGTCCGTCCGGCAAGCGCAGGGGCGGGCGCACGAACGCCAGATCGACGCGGCCCTGGTCCAGCAAGCCGGGCAGGGTATCCATCGCGTATTCGCGCGCACCGATGTGAATGCCGGGGTGGCTGGCGCGAAAGCGGGCGAACTGGTCTTGCAGCACGCCTGAGTAGGCGGCCGAGGCCACGTAGCCGATTTCCAGCCGCCCCAGCTCGCCCCGTCCCGCGCGCCGCGCCACTTCCTGCGCCTGCGCCAGCTGCGCCAGCGCGCGCGCCGCCTCGATGACGAACAATTCCCCGGCGGCCGTCAGGGCCACGGCGCGCTTGCTGCGCTGGAATAAACGCGTACCCAGCAGCTGTTCCGTTTCCTGCACCTGCTTGGTCAGCGCGGGCGGCGAAATACCCAGTTCCGCAGCCGCCCGCGCGAAGTGCAGGCTGTGCGCCACGGCCAGCACGCAGCGGAAATGCCGCAGTTCCATATTTTTGACTATATTCACCATCAGTGAATTATAAGGCGATCATCTTATAACAGGAAATAATACAAGCCTGCTTACAATCGAGGCATGAAGAATACCAACTGGACCTTATATACGTGCTCGGGCGTGTGCGCCCTGATCATGCTCGACACCAACGTGGTAGCCGTCTCCTTGCCTTCGATCGCCCGCTCGCTCAACGCCAGCTTCGTCGACGTGGAATGGGTGGTCAGCGCCTACATGCTGGCGTTCGCCTCATTCCTGTTGCCCGCCGGGAGTATCGCCGACCGCCTGGGACGGCGCAGGGTGATGCTGTTCGGTCTGGCCGTGTTCGCGCTGGCGTCCCTGCTGTGCGGCCTGGCGTGGACGCCGTTCGTGCTCAACGTGGCGCGCGCCGTCAAGGGCCTCGGTGCCGCGCTGCTGCTGACCTCCGCGCTGGCCGTCATCGGCCACACCTTTCATGCGGAAAAGGAGAGGGCGCGCGCCTGGTCCGTGTGGGGCGCGGCCATGGGCGTGGCCATGACGGTGGCGCCCCTGCTGGGCGGCCTGATCACGAGCGCCATCAACTGGCGCTGGATTTTCTACCTGAACCTGCCCGTCGTCGCCATCCTGATGTGGCTGGTGCAGCGCCATGTGGACGAGTCGAAGGACGCCTCCAACGCCAGCTTCGACCCGGCGGGCGCGGCATTATTCTCCGCCGGCCTGTTCTGCATCATCTGGGGCCTGATCGACGCCAGCGTGGCGGGCTGGTCCAGCCGCGCCACCGTGCTGCGCTTTGTCGCGGGTGCGGCGCTGCTGGCCGTGTTCGTGCTGGTGGAGCGGCGCCAGCGCGCCCCGATGGTCGATTTATCCCTGTTTGGCTGCCGCGTGTTCGTCGGCGCCGTGCTGGGCATGTTCGGCTACGCCATCGCCGCGCAAGTGATGATGACCTTTTTACCGCTGTATCTGCAGAACGCCTTCGGCTTTTCCGCCGTGCTGGCCGGCTGCGCCATGCTGCCGTTTGCCGTCGCCATGGTGGTGCTGTCGCGGCTGGCGCCACGCGCCATGCGCCATCTGGACGACCGCGGCATTCTGGTGACGGGCTTGCTGATCGTCGCTGTCGGCAACGTGGCCACAGCCTTTGCCGCCGCCAGCCTGCAGTATGGCTGGGTGGCGGCCGGCATGATTGTCACGGGCGCTGGCGCGGGATTACTGAACGGCACGACGCAAAAGGCCATCCTGGCCTGCATCCCGCGCGAGCGCACGGGCATGGGCTCCGGCATCAGCACTACCACGCGCTTTGTCGGCATCGTGCTGGCCGTGGGCGCGCTGGGCGCCGTGCTGGCCATGCGCACGGCCACCTCGTTCGAGAAGCTGGCGTGGCTGCACGGCCTGAAGGCGTCGCCCGAGATGATCGGCCGCATCGTCGCCGGCAACGCGGCCGAGGCCTTCGGCCAGCTGCCGCCCGCCATGCAGGCTGTGGCGCAGGAAGCGGCGCGGCACGCCTTCATCGATGGTTTTGCCAGCGTGCTGTACCTGGCTGGCGGATTGGCGGCCATGGTGGCGGCGCTGGTGTTCGTGCTGGCGCGGCCGCTGGAAAAATTGTAACTGTTCAGCAATATTCAGGTACACGGCCTCTGCTTGTAATATGATGCCATCGAGCAATACATGGCAATCATATAACTACCGCAGGAATTGCATGCGCAGAAAACGCATTATCGTCACGAGCGTGCTGGTCGCAGTCATCGGCGTGGCCGCTCCCCTGAGCCTGGCCTTCTATCTGTCGTCCGTGCGCGCCGAGCAGGGCGAGCAAGAACGCCTGCGCCTGCTGGCCGGCTACGCGCTCGAGCGCGCCCACCGTTCGATCGCCTCGGCCAGCATGGCCCTGCGCAGCGCCGATGCGCTGGACCTGGCGCCGTGTTCGGAAGCCCATATCCAGCAATTGCGCCGCATCACCATCACCACGCGCAGCATCGACGATATCGGCTATGTGGAAAACGGCTTGCTCAAGTGCACCTCGACCGGACTCGAGGAAGAGCGCATCGCCATCACGCCCGCCGACTTCACGCTGGATAATGGCATGGGCATCGATTTCAACCTGCGCCCCGTCGTCAGCGGCGGCAAGCGCATGGTGGGACTGACTTACCGCGCCTATAAAGTGCTGATCGATCCCGTGCGCTTTTCCGACGTCATTGTCGACAGCGACATCCAGATGGCCGTGGCCATCGGCAAGGATGGCGTGCTCGACACTTTGCACCATCCGGATCCCGCGCAGGTGCAAGCCTTGCTTGCCGGCCTGCCGGCGGCGGACGGTGCCACTCCGGACGGCAGCATCCATGCCATGCTGTACCGCGATGGCTTGACGGCCGTCATGATCGAGCCACGTAGCAAGCTGAACGACAGGCTGCGGCGCGAACAGCTGCTGCTCTTGCCGCTGGGCCTGCTGATGGCCGCCTTCATCGTCGGCATCGTCGTGTGGCTGTCGCGACGCCGCCTGTCGCTGATGGGAGAATTGCGCATCGCCATCGACCGGCGCGAATTCTTTGTCCATTATCAACCCATCATCGCGCTCGATACGGGCGTGTGCGTGGGCGCCGAGGCGCTGATACGCTGGCGCCGTCCCGATGGCAGCATGATACGGCCCGACCTGTTCATTCCCGTGGCCGAGGAGGGCGAGCTGATCTTGCCGATCACGGACCAGGTCATCGATTGCGTCATCGCCGACATGCGCGCCGCGCTGCTGGCCGACCGCGAACTGCACATCGCCATCAACCTGTGCGCCAGCGATATCGAAACGGGCCGGGTGCTCGACGTGCTGGAACGCGCTCTGGACGGTAGCGGCATCGAGGCGCAGCAGATCTGGCTGGAAGCGACGGAGCGGGGCTTCATCAACGTGGAAGCGGCCCGCGCCACCATCGAAAAGGCCAGAGCCCGCGGCCATGCCGTGGCTATCGACGACTTCGGCACCGGCTATTCCAGCCTGTCGAGCCTGCAAAACCTGCCGCTCGATGCCTTGAAAATCGACAAATCGTTTGTCGACACCATCGGCACAGACGCCGCCACCAGCAGCGTCACGCCGCATATCATCGACATGGCCCGCACCTTGAACATGCTGATCGTGGCCGAAGGCATCGAAACGCAGCAGCAAGCCGATTATCTGCTGGAACGCAAAGTTGAATTCGGCCAGGGCTGGCTGTTTGCGAAAGCGCTGCCGGCCCTGGAGTTCCTCGCCTTCTACCGGGCGCGCCGCGCGCCATCTTCCACATGAAGCAGCCACGTTTTCCCTACCCATTGCAGCCGCTGCGCGTACCGGGCGGCTGGCACATCACCGTCAACACCCTGTTCGAAGTGGACCCGGGTCCGGAGACCATGCAGTGGTTCAGCAGCGCGCTGCTGCTGTGGGGAAGCTGCCGCGACACGGGTTACTGCTTCAATTCGCATTTTGAACCTGAGGACGATCCGCAAGGCGAATTCGTGCTGGAGATGGGCAAGGTGGCATACGACCGGCACGGCAAGATCGTCCAGGGCAGCGACGCCTTCCTCGGCGAGTTTCGCACGCGCAGCAAGGCGGCGTTTGTCGCCCGGGTCGAGCAATTCATGCAAGACCCGGCAGCCTGAGTTTTACGGTTTGTGCGGCAAGACCACGTCCTGTCCGCCTTGCTTGAGCACGGCGCTGGCGATTTTGCCCGCGGCATCGCGTGTAAACGCCAGGTCCGCGTCGATGGCGCGGAAGAAAAATTGGTCTTTCGCGCTGGCAAACAAGGGAGCGGAACCGACGCCCGTGCCGGCCGCTTCCAGGCCATGCTTGCCCAAGGTCACCGTCAACGTGAACTTCTTGTCCAGCGGATACTCGCCCACATACTCGGCCAGCGCGGCGCGCGGCACTTCGATGGCGGCTTGCGGCTTTTTCAGCGGCGGCAGGGGCGTGCCGGGCAGCAGGGCGGACAAGCCCAGCGCATCGACGTCGCGCGCCGTGTTCGTCAGCACCACCACGCCCCGCTTGCCGTCCGTCGTAAACGCCGCGTAGCTGGCGTAGCCGCCCGTCTGGCCGCTGTGCCAGGCGTAGGCATGGTCCTGTTGCTGCTCCAGCAGCCAGGCCAGGCCGATTTTCGTCTCGCTATCGGGCGCCAGCGGCAGCTGCGGCTTGATCGCCAGCACATACGGGCGCAGCGGCCTGTGCATGTACGCTTGCAGGTAGGCGATCATGTCGCGCGCGCTCGAATATACGCCGCCGGCCGGCGCCACCACATTCAAATCCCAGGCGGGCGTAAGCTCGCCCGACAGCAGGTGGCCGGGCGCCAGGCGCGCCAGCATGCCGGCCGAAGGCGTGTTCGTGGTGGAACGCATGCCCAGCGGCACGGCGATGCGCGAGTGCAGCAGGGCTTCATAGCTGGTGCCGGCCTGTGCTGCCAGGGCCGTGCCCAGCACGGCATAGCCGATGTTCGAATAGTCAAATGCCGTGCCCGGCGCATGGGGCAGGTGATAGGCGGCAAGAAACTGCCGCTGTTTTTCTGCCGTGTAATCGGCATACGGATTGGCCGGGTCCTTCGGCACGAAGTTGTCGGGCAGGCGCGGCAGCGAGGAATAGTGCGTGGCCAGGTCGAGCAGGCTGATCGTCTTGCCGTCGAAGGCAGGCACGGTATAGCCCGGCAATAATGCCGCCACGGGCTCGTCGAGCTTCACCTTGCCTTCGACGACGGCATCGGCCAGCAGCAAGCTCGTCATGGTCTTGGTAATGGAGCCGATCTGGTAGACGGTGTCGGCGCCCGGCTTGGCGCTCTTGCCGGCATGAATGCTGCCAAAGCCGTAGACGGCGCTGTCCTTGCCGTCAATCACGGCGATGACGATGCTCGAATGCAAGCCCGTGCGCGTCAGTTCTTCCGCGCGCTGGCGCACGGCGTTGTCCAGGGCCGGGGCGGCCAGTGCGGCGCTGCTGGCGAGGCAAAGGGGGAGAAGGGCGAAAGTGGGTGTCATGAGGAAACCTTGTCCAGAGTGGATCGAATGCACGCCGGCGCCTGGATAAGGTCTCTGGCATGCCTGGTGAAGGATACGGCCCCAACATGAAGGCTGCCTGAGTTTTATGGCTGCCGGTATGGCAAGGCTTGCGCTTGCTCAATGTTCAGCCAGTGGCGCTTCCAGCAGGCAGGCCAGCTGCGCGCGCATGCCGCTGGCCATGTTTTGCAGTAATTCACCGCGCCGGCGGGCATCGGCGCGTTTCTTCGACGGCACGTCGGCCAGGCCCGGCACCCGGTAGGGGGCGCAGGGCAGGTGATAATTACCGTCGCGCATGCGCAAGGCATGCAATTCCTGCCATGCCAGGTCGTAGTCGGCGGCGATATGGCGCCGGCGCCGGGCATTCAGGGCGATGCGGTTGTCATTGCTGATCAAAAACACGTTATTGCAGGCAAAAAAATCGCCGAAATCGCGCAAGGCTGTCACCATCAGGTTTTTCGGGCGGCAACCGTGCAGCGCCCGCGTGGCTTCCTTGACGGCCAGCTTGCCCGCTTCCGAGCGCAAGCCTTGCAGCGCGCCCAGCTGCAATGACACGCCATCGGCGCGCGGCACGAACAAAAAGCTGGCCAGGTAGAAGGGTTGGCCATCGCGCGTCAGGCGAAGGCACAGTTCGCCTTCGCGGTAGCTGTCGTGGATGGCCGTCAGCTGCAAGCGGTACAGCGCCGCATCCTTGCCTTCGAACGCGGCCAGCACGACGGGCTGGCGCGCGGCCCGCTCGACCAGCGCGCGGGCGCCCGCTTGCCACAGGAAACGGTAATGCCCTTCCAGCAAGGCCAGGCGATCCGTGCAACCGAGCTGGCGCGATGCGTACGGGCGATAAATCTTGAAGCGCAAACAAGGATGCAATTGGGCCAGGGAACTCAAGCCGGGCATGCTGCCCAGGAAGGCTTGCCAGCGCGTGCGCTGGCGGGGAAAGAAGAGGGCGCCCAGTGCCGCTTTCAGGCGGTGTCCGCTGGCAGGGTGTGGCAGGGCGGCGCCGTGGCGCAGGGGTAAAGCGATGTCATTCATGGTTCAGCCGGAAAATGGCAGGCGCTGCACAATGAGAGCCTTGCCAATCTGAATGCTACGTGGGCCAGGTGAATTTCATATTAAGAAACCTGATGCCGGCCCACCCGGGGCCAACATTTAGAGGATGACAACTAAATCATTGCCCGCTGGCGACACGGGCTTTATTCTGCTTGCCTGATTAATCACTGAGGCGCCCATGAATCACCGCCAATTGCTTGCCATTCCCATGCTGCTCGCCGCACTGGGCGTCCAGGCGCAAGACCGCACGGCCGATCCCCTGGGGCCCCTGGCGCAATGCATCAACCGCAGCCAATTTCAGTTCAGGCAGCAGGACCGCTTGCCCGCGCACGTGACGACGCGCAGCGTCAAGCTGGCAACGGGAGAGGGCCAGGTCTCGGTGGCCGATGGCTACCGGTTGATGTTGTTCCACAAGAGCAGCTTGCCATTCGTGAATCTGAAGATCGAACGCAGCGCCGAAGGCAGGTTTGCCGCCGACCGCGACACCATCGTGGCGCAAATGCAGCACATGTCGGCCACCAGCAAACCGCCACAGCTGGTGCCGCTGGAAACGGACACGCGCCAGGGCGTGGAAGTGCTAGGATTGAATAACCCGAATATCACGCAATCGTCCGGCGTGATCAGTCTGTACACGCTGCTGCATGACGCCAGCGGGACGGTCGCCACCGCCTATCTGCTCAATCAGCCGGCAGACAAGCGGGCATTCGCGACGGATGCGCAGTACCAGGCCTTGCGCGACCAATTCATCGCTACGCTGGTCGCCTGCATGGCCAGCCCTGCGCAGTAAGGCGTGTGCGCATTGAAGGAGATGCCAGCCATGAAAAAAGCAGAACCGGGCACGCCGCCCCATGAAGAGGCGCCCAGCACCGCATCGGCCGCCAGCCAGATCGACGCGAAGATCGCCTCGCTGGCGGACTGGCGCGGCAAAACCCTCGCCAGCGTGCGGGCGCTGATACGCCAGGCGGATCCTGAAGTGGTCGAGGAAGTCAAATGGCGCGGCGTACCCGTCTGGTCGCACGCGGGCATGATTTGCACGGGCGAAACGTATAAGCTGGCCGTCAAACTCACGTTCGCCAAGGGCGCCGCCTTGCCCGATCCGGCCGGCCTGTTCAATGCCAGCCTGGACGGCAGCACGCGCCGGGCCATCGACCTGCACGAAGGCGCGCACCTCGACACCGCGGCATTCAAGGCGCTGATACGCGCCGCCGTGGCGCTGAATACGGCGCCGAAACCAAAACGGAATTCTACTTGAGACATTATCTGTATATCTGGCACGATCCGGCCGAGCGCATGCTGGTCGCTTCCGGCATCGAATTCAAGGATTTTATTCCTGCCCTCGGCAAGGCTGGCGGCATCGTGCTGCGCAAGGGCAGCGCCGGGACGGCCAGGAAACCTGCCAGCTACCAGACCTTGGCGCGGCAGCAATTGCCAGCCCTGGTGCAGGAAGATATCTCTGCCTGCGGCAGCCATGCCTGGGCCGATTGGCAGGGCATGCCGCCCGCTTCCCCGGATACAGGCGTGGCCGCGATGCTGGACCACCGTGGCGCGCTCGCGCCGCTGCCAGCCTTGCGCAGCCGCTTTCTCGCCTTTGCCCACGACGACGGCTGGTATCTGAAACTGTCGTATGCGGCATGGGACGAGGTGGCGGCTTTGCTTGCCGGCGCCATCCCGCCGGCCTTGGGCACGCTCGATATGGATGCGCTGCGACGGGGAGGCGACGCTTATTGGCTGCAAGACGGCGTGGTCCAGGTCGAGCTGAAAACCCACGATATCGACAGCGTGCTGAACCGCCGCCTGTAAGGAATGGATAGTACGCCAGCCATGTGCCTGATTCGCCCCTACGCCAGCACGGACATGCAGTCCTGCACCGCCATCCTGGCCCTGGCCGGGCGCGACGCCTTCGGCCCTGTCGCCGGCAGCGCCACGTTCACGACGGCAACGCAGGGCGAAGTGCTCCTCGTTGCTGAATGCGGCGGCATCGTCACCGGTTTTGCCGCCGTGTACACGGGCGACGCCCCCGATTACTTCCTGCACCACCTGTACGTGCACCCGGCGCACAGCGGCATGGGCATCGGCGCGCAACTGCTGACGGCCGTCGTGGCGCGCTTCGGTCCCCGTCTGAGCCTGAAGACGCAGCTGGCCAATACGGGTGCGCGGCGCTTTTATGCGCGCGCGGGCTGGGTCGAAGATGCGGAAGACAGCGGCGTGGACGCCATCGGCGCGTGGATACGGGTGCGCTACCGGCGGTGAGGCATGCTGCGCATACTCGTCCCCGTCCGCCGTCATGGGACAGGCGAAATAATGCGGCAGGCCTTGAAAGCTGGCGATGCCCGTCCTGGGGCCATCATTTAGAGCCCAGGCTATTGGACGGGGTCAAACATCACGCTTTGCTATCCATAAGCAGGGCCAGCCTGGCCGCCATGCCGGCATTGTCGCGCAGCAAGCCATCTCTCTCCTGCGCCAATGCTTCCATTTTCTGCTGCGATGCTTGCCCATTTTCCGCCAGCATGTCGAGCTGCCGGTCTTGCGCGGCCAGCGCCACCTTGGCGTCGTTCAGCGCCAGCAGGGCCGTATCGAGCTTGGCCAGCAGGGCGTCGGCCGACGCGGCCGCCTGCAGATACTGAAATTCGAACTGGTCGCGCTCGGGGCGCACGGTGGCCAGTGCTTCGCGATCGGCCGCCGCGTCGTCAGCAAGGCGCGCGTGTTCCGCCTGCAGCTGCGCCAGGCGCATGTCCTGCTGTACCAGGGTCGCTTGCTGCCCCTGCAAACGCTGCTGCAGCTGCGCGTTATCCTGCTCCAGCCGGCTGATTTGTTGCTGCGCCTGCGCCCGTTCCTCGCTGCGTTGCGCGGCGGCCGCTTCCTGGTAATGGTCGAACTGCGAGCGCACCTGCGCCAGTTGACGATTGAGCGCCGCGATTTCCTCGCCCCGGTCGGCCAGGCGCTGCGTCAAACCTGCGTTATCGCTGTGCAAGGTGGCCAGGGTGACGGCGCGGAAATGGTGCTCTTCCTTTAGCTGCGCCAGAGCATGCTGGGTGGCGCGCAATTCCTGGGTGAGGGCGGCGCGCGCCTCCGTCAGTTTCAAGCGTTCGTTTTCCGTCTTCTTCAGTTGCGCCAAAGCCGCATCGAGTTCCGCGCGGTTCTGCTGCATGCCCGTTTCCAGCTGCTGCGCCACGTCGCGCTGCTGCTTCTCATAGACGCCGCGCATCGCCTCCATCAGCTCGGCCGGCAAGCCTGATTCCGTTTTCACGGCACCCGCGCCCTGGAACTCTTCCTTCCAGCGTTTCAGCAGGGGAGCGATGGTGCTCTTGCTGCCCGTGCTGCCCAGCGCTTCGCGCACGCTGTCGACCGTGGGATTGCGCCCGTCGGCCGAGACAATTTGGGCTGCTTTCATAACATCAGAGTACAGAATGCCGGTACGGGCCATAAAACCACCTATGAGCGAAATTTAGTAACGTATTACATGATACGTAATATCGCATAATATTACGATATAAATTTTCATGATTTTTGTAAAATATAAGTATCGATAAGATTGCTTATCGCGTGTTATGGGGGTGCTTTGCATGCTATTCTGTGACTCTCTTGGTACAAAACCCCGATTTCGCCGCCGCCATGCCCGATTTGCCCCTCCCGAAACGCCGTGCCGCCGTGCCAAAAAGCGCCGCCTTGGCTCCTGTGCCGTTACACGGCGCCCTGATCGATGCCGAACTGGTCGCGCGTCACCAGGCGTTTTTTCTTGCCGCTGCCACGTCCGACAACACGCGCCGCACCTACCGTTCCGCCATCCGCCACTTCCAGGCCTGGGGCGGGGCGCTGCCCGCCGACGAATCCACCGTCATCCGCTACCTGATGGCGTATGCGGACAGCCTGAACGCGCGCACCCTGGCCCTGCGCCTGACGGCCCTGTCGCAATGGCATGTGTACCAGGGCTTTGCCGACCCCGCATCCACGCCCACCGTGCGCAAGACCCTGGCCGGCATCGCCCGCCTGCACGGCAAGCCGAAGAAGAAGGCCAAGGCCCTGCCGTTGGAAGACCTGGAGCGGATCGTCGCCAGGCTGGCCGCGCTGGGCAGCGTCAAGGCCTTGCGCGACAGCGCCTTGCTGCAACTGGGATTTTTTTTGGCGGTTTTCGCCGCAGCGAACTGGTGGGATTGACTGTGGAAGACGTGAGCTGGGAGCCGCAGGGCATGGTGATCACCCTGCCACGCTCGAAAACGGACCAGCTGGGGGAGGGCATCGTCAAGGCGATCCCGTTCGGCGATGGCGTCTGTTGTCCGGCCACGGCCTTGCGCGCGTGGCTGGCCGCGGCGCACATACGCACGGGGCCGCTATTGCGCACCGTGAATCAGTGGGGTCATGTGAGCGTGAAAGCGCTGCACGCGAGCAGCATCAACACGATACTGGAAGGCTGCGCCAGGCTTGCGGCGCTCAATTACGTGCCGGAATTGTCCAGCCACAGCCTGCGCCGCGGCATGGCCACCAGCGCACACCGGGCCGGCGCCGATTTCCAGGCCATCAAGCGCCAGGGTGGCTGGCGCCACGACGGCACCGTGCATGGCTATATAGAAGAGGCGGGGCGCTTCGAGGAAAATGCGGCGGGGAGTTTATTGAAGGCGAAGAGGAAGCCGGCGGGCTGAGGGCGCCCGACAACCTCCGGTATTACGTAGATGCTACTTCGCTACGCTCCATTTCCAACTCGGTAGCGGAGCTTAATTGCGCCGCAATGAGAGCGCTCATATCAACGTCCGCACCGCCATCGGATACGTCCGCGCAGGTATCGATAATTAGCTGAAAACAGTTGTCGCGTATCTCCCGCGTGTCCAAATTCGGCGGCGGCGGCGCCAATAGCGCGATTTCCAGTCCAAGCGCGAAGGCGCGATACGCCGGGTATTCCTCGTATTTCCCTTCCTGGTCAGGCGAGAATCTGATACCAAGTGCCTCGGCCAGAACGATAACAGTTGCTTCGAATGACAGCGTTGGTCGAATGTTCAGACAAGCCGTAAAATAGCTTCCACTTTGAAAATGGCGCATGCAACCTCTGGTGTAAATTTAAAATGGATGACCTCTTGCCACGTCAGGTTCGGACGTCCGCTCCTAGTCGGCTGAAGCCGCCTCAAATGCCATACTTGTTTTGAACAGCGGCCTTAAGCTCAGCCTGCGCCAAGCCTCCTTGTTGCCAAAACACAAAAAGTACTCCAATGTTTCGGCAGAAGCGCCCATATCCATAGGATGCAAGACGCAGATGGCCGTTCTTATTTTCAAAACGTCTGGCTCGTCCGATTGATCGCGCCCTTCAATTGCTCGCCAGAGGCGTACACGCTCAGCAATGACTTCCTCAGCCGTCGCCGCGCCGGTGATGAATCGATTCGCCACAGCTGCGGCTGACTTGGCAACCTCAGGCAATTGTGAAGTCACGCTTCCTATCGCCTCAATCATGAATTGCTGAGCTAAAAAATTGCTCTGCAGGGTCATCCAAGTCCACCGCAGATGCGATAGCATCAAAAAGTCTCTTATTCAACATTTGCATTCAGTTGCAGTGATTGCTCGATGCCCACATCGGGGGCGCTTCTGGCCGGTTGCGGTCGGTGGCGACCATCCGAAATTATTCCTCGTCACGCAATTGCTCCCGAGCTTTTGACAGCGCTTGACCATATTCCATATTAAATGGAGCTACTGATTTCTTCTCAAAAATGCAGCACAAATTCCAGAGCGCCCTTTGTTCTGCTTGGTCTATTATGTTCAATTGACCTGAATCAGAGTAGCGCCTCAAAAAATCAAATAAAACAAGGGCCTCATCAGCAGTAAGTGTTATGTGAACTTCAGAATTTGTATGCTCGTTCATATGATGTAAATTCGCGCTTTATCTTTGTCTGTAAATGGCCGAGTGCCGCTGTTGGTGGGTGACGCATATGCCTTGTTTTTTCTGCTTTTGGCCGAACTCAGCCTAAGTCTTCAGGACAGCATTTCAAAGCAGTTCGCCAGTCTTGCCGAATATGTTTGCCATGTATGGCATTGTTGATTTTTTGAAAAGCAAAAAACAGGAAAGTGATTTTACGAGGCGCTCGAAGATAGCGGCTTGACGAAATGAATGCGCTCCCTGCTAGGATCGCCAAAGTGCTCCACCAGCCGGATCTGGTATCCATTGCGGATCAGCAAACGCAGCATGGCGGGATAGCGGTTCATCGATTTCACCGTGACGGCCGCAAAGCCATGTGCGTTGGCCCAGGCTTCCTGGGCTTCCAGCAGCCGCTGCGCCAGACCCGTCTTGCGGTGCGCGGGCAGCACGCCGCCGAGCCAGCTATACAAGGAACCATCCTCGGCGGCATATCCCAGCTTGCAGCCGACGGGCTGGCCGTCCGCTTCCGCGATGAGCACCAGCGCACTGGCGGGCAGCCGCTCCTGCAACTGCGCCAGGCTGCGCCGCTGGTCGAATTCGGGTATCGCCTGCAGCACGTGCCAGGCTTCCGCGATGCTGCCGGGCCGTATCATGCGGCCGCTTGTTCCCGGGGGCGGATGATCATGCAGGTGGCTGTCGCGTGCGCGTACACTTTACCGGCTTCGTCGCGGATCGTGCCCTCGGAAATGACCAGGTTGCGTCCCGCATTGATGACCTTGCCTTCAGCGAAGACCGTCACGTTGAAGGGCAGGGGACGGCACATCTTGATGTTGAGGTCCGTCGTGCCGTAGCTTTCGCCGGCCGGCAAGACCGTGTGCGTGGCGCAGCCCGTGACCGTGTCGAGCACGGTAGCGGCAAATCCGCCGTGCACGCCGCCCATGGGATTGGTGTGCGTTTCATTTGCCGTCGCCGTGAAGATGACACGGCCATGCTCGACCGTCTGCGCATCCATGGGCATGGTCTTGGAAATGCCGGGCCGGGGGAACAGGCCTTGCGCGAAAGCCTGCATCAGTTGCAAGCCGGTCATGTCGTTGGGGTGCATGGTAACTCCTGTGGTGGTGATGTGGGATGGGTCAGACGTCCTGCGCAAAACGCAGGCGCGAGGCGTGCAGCAGGAAGCGGGCGACGACGGCCAGTTCGTCTTCGCTGAAACCTTGCTTCAGTTGTTCATTCAGGCTGTCGAGCAGGGGGAGGGCAGCAGCCAGCACCTCGCCGCCCCTGGGCGACATGTGGAGGGTGCCGGCACGCGCGTCGAGCGCCGACTGGCCGCGCACGATGAGGCCGTTTTCTTCCATGCGCGCCACCAGACCCGTGACGGCCGAGTTTTTCAGTTGCAGCGCCCGCCCCAGATCCTTCAACTGGCAGCCTTCCTCGCCCTTCAGGGCAAACAGGGCGACGACTTGCGTGCCGGAAAATCCAAGTTCGCTGCTGAAGACGGCATCGGCCGAGCGGAACAGGTTCTGGCGCGCCAAGTTAAGCAGATTGAACAGGCGCGGCGAACGCTCACCCAGCGGGCAGGCGGCGGTTGTATCGAGGAGGTCAGTATTGGTACGCATGCGGAGTATACTACTACGTATGCGTAATAAATCAAGCAGATATTGTCAGTCCCGCTGGTGGCGTCCGATGTAGCGGGCTCGCGGCCGTATCAGGGCCGCGCTGGCGGCTTGCTCAGCGGCATGCGCGATCCAGCCGGCCGAACGGGCCAGCGCAAACACGCTCATGCCCGCGCCTTCTGGCCAGCCGAAAGCCAGCTCCATCGCGGCCAGCGCCAGGTCGGCGTTCGGCTTAGTATCGAGCAGCTCGCCTGCCGTGACGCACACGGCCAGGATGGCGCGCAGTTGCGGATGCGCGTGCGACAGCGCCGACAAGCGCTCCAGCAGATACGCGGCGCGCGGGTCGCCGTGGGGATACAGTGGGTGGCCGAAGCCGGCGAATTCCGGCGCAATGGCCGCGTAGTATTTGCCGATGGCGGCCCTGGCATCCCTGGCGTCTGGCGCGGCCAGCGCCTGCGTCAACATGCGCCTGGCGGCCGCACTGCCACCGCCGTGCTTGTCACCGGACAAGGCCGCCAATCCCGCACCCAATGCGGCCGGCAGGCTGGCGCCCGTCGAAGCGACGCAGCGCACGGCAAAGGTCGATGCATTCAATTCATGGTCGGCCAGCAGCACGAGCGCGGCGCGCAGCAATTCAGCCTGCTCCGCGTCGGCGTTCCACGCATTGGCCAACTGCTGGTGCAGCGGCAAGGCGGACGGCGCCGTCTGCAGCAGGGCGGCGGCCAGGATGCGCATCAGTTCGGGGCCATATTGCAACATGGCCGCTGGGGCGGGCTTGGCCCCCAGCATGGCCATGGCAAGCATGGCGCACGTCAGCGGCGTCGCATCGGGCGCGCTGGCCAACCCTTGCGGCAGGGCAGGCGCGTCTTGCCGGAAATAATCGCTTGCGCCATCGTCCCACAGCAGCCCTGCGGCCGCTTCCAGGGTAGCGTGCCGGGCCAGCGCTGTCGCATCGCAGCCCCGGTACAGCAATCGGCCATCGAGGATGTGGGAAATCCGCGTCTCCAGCACGGGCAAGCCCCAGTGCATGGCAGCCACGGCCGTCTGGCCGCCGCGCTTGGCGTCATTCTTGCGCGCCGCGAGGTGCAGCACGTCTTCCTGCGGATAGCGCTTGCGGCGCGACGTTCCATTGCTGACGGAAGCGAGCAAGCCCCGGCTCACATAGGAATACAGGGTGGGCAGGCTGACGCCCAGCAGGCGCGCCGCGTCAAGAGCGGACAGATCGTTGTTCATGGCGGCCATTGTAGCGTTTGTCACTTTATATTGATTGATGGAATCAAGATTGACGGCCCGGGTGGCGCGTCACTAGACTCATGCCTTTCCCGGAGTATCCATGAGCACATTTACCATACGCACCCTGCGTCCGGACGACGCCGCCCCGTTACTGGCATTCGAACAAGCCAACCGGGCCTGGTTCGAGCGCCATATCGACCGGCGTGCGGACGCTTTTTACAGTACCGACGGCATCCATGCCCACGTCGCGCAATTCCTGGATGAGCACGCACAGGGCCGCATGCACCCGTGCGTCATCGTCGGCGAGCAGGGGCAATTGATCGGCCGCGCCAACCTCAAGGACATTGACCGGCAGCAAGGCGTGGCCGAAGTCGGCTACCGCATCGGGCAACAGCAAGCGGGCAAGGGCCTGGCCACGGCCGCGCTGCACCACCTGATCGCCCTGGCGCAAGACGAATGGCGGCTGGCCAGCCTGTGCGCCTATGCCATCGACGGCAATGCGGCATCGATCCGCGTGCTGGAACGCTGCGGTTTCGTGCAGGGAATTGCCGTGCCCGATATTGCCATCGTGGAAGGCAACGTTGTCGATGGCCATGCCTATGCACTGGATTTGCAGGCGGCTGGGGTAGACTCTGTCCTGCTATAAAACCAAAGTTGCCAAACATGAATCACAAAACCCCAAAACGCATCGTCGTCATCGGCGCCGGCATCGTCGGCGCGTCGCTCGCCTATCACCTGGCCAGCAAGGGTGCAAACGTCACCGTGGTCGAGGCGGGCGGCATCGCTTCCGGCGTGACGGGCACCTCGTTTGCCTGGATTAACACGTCGTGCGCCGGACCGGACCCCATCGCGGCCCTGCGCGGTGGCGCCATCGCCGCCTGGCACCAGCTGGAAACGCAGGTGTCAGGCTTGACGGTGCGCTGGCATGGCGCCTTGTCGTATGGCACGCAGGATGGGCGCGTGTCGCCCGTATCCATGTTGGTAGATCGCGCGCACATCGCCCAGCTTGAGCCACATCTCAGGCAGCCGCCGGAACAAGCCGTTCACGAGCCGGAGCAGGGCGCCCTCGATGCCGTTGCCGCCACGCATGCGTTGCTGGCAGCGGCCCAGGCGCTGGGTGCGACCGTCCGCACGCACACGCCCGTGCTGGGCTTTGTGGTCCGGGACGCGCGGGTGACAGGCGTGGAAACGGCCACGGGCGTCATCGATGCGGATGTGATCGTATTGGCGGCAGGCACGGGTACCGCTGTGCTGGCGCAGAAACTGGGCGCCAGCCTGCCCATCCACGCCTCGCCCGCCATCTTCCTGCGCTACACGGCGCCGCCCGGCCTCGTGCGCGGCATCATCTCCAGCCATGCAATGGAAGTGCGGCAAGCCGAGGATGGCACCATGCTGGCGGCGGAAGACTATGTGGACGAGGCGGCGGAAAACCAGCCCGCCGCCATGGCGCAGCGCACGGCCAGCACGATCAGGAGTGAACTTGCGGGCGCCGATACCATCGCCCAAGAATTCGCCTGCGTCGGCCTGCGCCCCATGCCGGTCGATGGCGTGCCCATCATCGGTTACCTGTCGCAGGTGGAAGGAGCATACGTGTGCGCCATGCATCCTGGCGTGGTGCTGGCGGCCATCGTGGGCCAGCTTGCCAGCGAGGAAATCGTCGATGGACAGCCCGCGTCGGCCCTGGAAGCTTGCCGGCCCGCGCGCTTTCTGGCGTGCTGATTCCTACGGCACTGGCGCCACAAACACGGGCAGGATGAACGGTGCTTGCTCCTGCGCATCGCCTTCCTCCGACGGGGCCTGCATGAAATCTTCGTTGCGCCAATCCCCGTTCACCACCCGGTCGGCGATCAGCGACAAATCCTGCGTTTCGCGCAGCTCGCAGCGAAACGGCAGCCGCCCATGCGAACGCGACACCAGGCTGAAGCGCAACTGGCGGCATTGCGCATCGTGCCAGCAATAGAACAGCATCTCCTCGCCAACGAGCGCGCTGCTGCGGGCCGCGATCACCTGGCCGATGAATGCAACGATATCGGCCGCATGAATCTGGGGCGTTTCCTCGTCCGTGGGCGAAAAGCTCCACATATTGGTCAAGGCTTCGTGATTGATATTATCGGGATCAATCTCCACGGCATCGTCTTTCGCCATGCTGAACCAGTTGTTGACGACGGTTGAGTGCATCATGTAAAGCTTTCAGTACTTATTGTATTTATTTGCGTATCACCGGCTGGATGATGCCGACGCATCCATTCATCCGCGACATCGCCCATGGTTTTGGCGGCGCCATCGCCGCCGTGCCAATTGAAATCCATGCTGTTCCCTTTATTTCATCTTTTGGCTATATTCTCATGCCATCGAAATGCCCGCGCCAGCTTTTCCTTCATTTAATGACCAGGACGACCGCAGCACGCGTTAGCCCCGCGGCCCATCCGCCAGCAACTCCGCCAGCCTCGTCGTCAGCCACAGACTCGTCTCGCTGAGTTTCTTGCCATGAATCGACAGTCGCCGTACCGGCAGGCGCGACAAGGCCAGGGCAGGGCACGGCACTTCCTGCAGATACCCTTTGTAATTGTCGTAGTTGGCGATGTTCAGGGGCAGAATCGCCCAGCCCAGCTCGTCCGCGACCATTTCCGCGATGCTGTAAAAACTGTCGGAAAACCAGACGGCGGGGCTGAAGGCGTGTTCGCGGTTCAGCTCGGAATCCATGATCAGCTGGCGGTAGCGGGTCAGTTCGTTGCGGCTCACTTCCTGGCCGTGGGCCATCGCATGGCCTTTGGCGACGAATACGCCTTGCGCCACGCTGCCGATGTGCTGCTGTTCCAGCACGGGGGAGATGGGGCCGCGGTCGAAGTGGAAAGCCACGTCGGCTTGCTGCTGCTCCACGTATTGCGCCACCTCGGACGCCGTGGCGTTGAGCATCACCAGTTCCAGCGCCGGGTAGCGCGCCGCCAATTCCTTCACCAGGGTGCCGATGGCCAGGTAGGGCAGGGCTTCGTCCAGGGCCAGGGTCAGCTGGGCTTCGGGCGCGGCGCTCAAGAGCTGGGCGCGCAGCTGCAGGCGCTCGGCCTGGCGCAGCAATTCGCACGCTTCCAGGTGCATCACCTTGCCCGCTTCCGTCAGCACGGCGCTGCGGCGCGAACGGTCGAACAGTTCCACGCCGAATTCCGCTTCCAGCAAGCCGATCGAGGTGCTGACCACCGATTGCGCGCGGCCCAGCCGGCGCGCCGCGCCCGAGAAAGAGCCGGCCGCGACGGCCGCCTCGAAGTAGCGCATTTGTTCCAAAGTCCATTGCATGGCATCCACCTATCTGTTTTACAGATGGATTTTAACTTGAATGCCATTCAGGGGCGACATAAAATGCATTTACATTTTCAACAACACGAGATCCGCCATGAAAAACGCTCAAGCCCATACCCCCGCCATCAGCTTCAGCTGGTGTCACGACGCCACCGCCGAAGATGCGCTGTGCACGTTATATCTTGATAACGTCAGCGCCGACTATATCTCCCATTCGGAGCTGCAGGGCGAGCGCGCCGATGCGCCCGGCAACTGGCGCGCGGACTTGCCTGAGGTGATCCGTGGCGAAATCCGCGCCGCCCTGTCGCATGACTGGGCGCATGGCGATTCGACCCTGCTGGCTGTCGCCACTTCCGGCGACGATATCGTCGGCATGGCACTCGTCTCGATAGACACGCGCCAGCGCGCCTCGAAATCGTTCGCTGCGCTGGACGACCTGGTCTTGCTGCCCTCCGTGCGCGGCAGCGGCATCGGCAGCCAGCTGGTGGAGTGGGTAGCCGACGAGCTGCGCAGCCACGGCATCGCCCGTCTGTTCCTCGAATGCGGCGCGCACAACCTGACGGCGCAACAATTCTTCCAGGGCCGCGGCTTCAAGCAAGTTTCCGTCGTCATGCTGCGCGAACTCGACGCGCCGGAAGTGACGGCCGCCGTGGATGACAAGGATGGCGACCGTGGCTGACGCCCGCCGCCCCCGACAAGCCCAGGCCCGTGGCAGCCTGGAACGTAAATATTTGCGCAGCACCAAATTCATCCAAACCGATAGTTGTTAAAAGTTATACTAAAATCCATGAGTTGTTTATGCATCCAATGAAAAAATGGCTGACGCTGGCCATCGTCTCCAGCGCCCTGTTCCTGATCGTGGTCGACATGACCGTGCTCTACACCGCCTTGCCCGCGCTGACGCGCGACTTGCAAGCGACTTCTTCGCAAAAATTGTGGATCATCAACGTGTACGCGCTGGTCGTCTCCGGTCTGCTGCCCGGCCTCGGCACCCTCGGTGACCGCTTGAGCCACAAACCCGTTTTCCTTGCCGGCCTGGCCGTGTTCGGCATCGCCTCGCTGTGCGCCGCATTTTCGCCCGCGCCGGAATGGCTGATCTTTGCCCGCGTGCTGCTTGCCATCGGTGCCGCCTTGATGATGCCGGCCACCTTGTCCATCATCCGCCTGACCTTTACGGACAACCGCGAGCGCTCGTTCGCCATCGGCGTGTGGGCGGCCATCGCTTCCGGCGGCGCCGCGTTTGGCCCCGTGCTCGGTGGTTTCCTGATGGAACATTACTGGTGGGGTTCCGTCTTCCTGATCAACGTGCCCATCGTCCTGCTGACCCTGGTGCTGGCCGCCATCGTGCTGCCGAAACGGGCCGGTAACCGCGACAAGCCGTGGGATCTGAAGGGCTCGCTGCAAATCATGATGGGCCTGCTTGGTGGCGTATATGCGATCAAGGAGCTGGGCAAGTCGCAGCCGTCGTATGCGCTGGCTGCCGCCTCGTTTGCCGTGGGCGCCTTCTTCATGCTGAAGTTCGTGCGCCGCCAGAAGCGCCAGGCCAAGCCGCTGATCGACTTCGCCCTGTTCCGCGAACTGCCGTTTTCCAGCGCCGTGGCCGCCGCCATGGTGGCCTCGGCCGCCCTGATCGGTATGGAACTGGCGCTGAGCCAGCACATGCAGCTGGTGCGTGAATTGTCGCCGCTGGAAGCGGGCTTGCTGCTGCTGCCGCTGCCGCTGGCGTCCGTGTTTGCCGGGCCATTGACGGGTTTCATGCTGCCGCGCGCCGACAAAGCCAAAGTACTGTGGGGTTCGCTGCTGCTGTCCGGTATCGGCATGGCATCGTATCTGGTGCTGCATGACGCCGCCGTTTCGGCCCAAGTGGCCAGCCTGGTGATCCTGGGTCTGGGCCTGGGCGCCGTCATGACGGCCGCATCCAGCGCCGTCATGCTGAACGTGGCGCCACAGCAAGCCGGCATGGCCGCCTCGATCGAGGAAGTGTCGTATGAGCTGGGCGCCGTGATCGGCGTGACGGTGCTGGGCACCATCTTGTCGGCCGTCTACAGCGCCACCCTGGTCATCCCGGAAAGCGCGGGCTTGTTGCCGAATGCCCATGACACCCTCGATGCGGCGCTGCTGGCCGCCGAGCAATTGCCGGCCGAACTGGGCTTGCAAGTGTCGGAACTGGCCCGCTCGGCCTTTGACAAGGCGTTTATTGTCGTGCTGGCAACGGCTTCCGCCATTTTGATGCTGGCAGCCGCCACCATCCGCCACCTGCATCTGCGGGCACGCCGCGCGGTCTGCGCGATTTGATAGTTCAGCGCAACAGCTGCGGCGCCACCTTGTCGCGCAAGACCGTCCATTGGGCGTCGTGCACGGCCTGGTTGGGGTCGTGTCCGGCGCGTTTCACCAAGGTAAAATCCTTGGCCGGCGCCGTGATGCTGTTGAAGTAGGTGCGCGCGATGGCGGGCGAGGTCAGCAGATCCGCTTCGCCCATGATGAAAAACACGGGCAAGTCAAAGCGCGTGCCCAGCGCGGGCAGGTCGACCTTGGCGAACATGCCGTCCCCTTGCATGCCGATGAACTGGATGTACGAATAATCATCGGCTGCCTCGGCCGCTGCCAGGGCTCGCGGCGTGGCGTAGAACGGCGCCGGCTGCCACCAGTGTTTCGGCGGCGCATCCGTTGCCAATCCCTCATACTTGCGGTCGAAGCGGCGCAGAATGCCGAAGTTGTGCGGATCGCGCCAGGGCGGCGCACCGAGCGCTGTCAGCTTGTCCACCGTGGCGGTATCGCCGGCCGCTTGCGCCAGCGCAAGCACTTCCCGGTACATGCCGGTTTCGTTGGCCCGCGCATTGACCACCTGCGCCGTGCCGATATACGCGTGGAACAGGTCCGGCTGCGCCTTGGCCATGTGCACGCCCAGGATCGAGCCCCAGGAACTGCCCATCAAAATGACCTTCCGCTGGCCCAGATGCTGTTCGATATAGCGGGCCACGGCGATGCCGTCGTCGCGCATCTGTTCCACCGTCAAGCGCACATCTTCAGTGGGCTGCTGTTTTGCATACGTCATGCCTGCGCCGCGCTGGTCCCACTGCACCAGGGTGTAGTGGCGTTCCCAGCCGGCATAGATGGCATCGGCGTAGGGACTCAGCGCATTGCCGGGGCCGCCGTGGATGAACAGGATCACGGGATTGCCGCAGGCGGCGCCCGTGATCGTGATCCATTGCTCGATGCCATTGATGGGCACATAGCCTTGCTCGCGGACGGACTGTGCGGGCGAGGCGCAGATGGACGGCGAGGCGGGCGGCGCCGCTTGCGCCACGCCGTAACAAGATAACAGCAGCAATGCCAGGCCTGTGATGCGCATATCGTCCTCTTATATAGTTGGGGGGAACTGCAGTGTGCAATCCTGCGCCTGCTTGCCGGCGATAAAGCGGGTACTGGCCTGTGCAAAGCAGGCGGGCGCCGTCCAGAGCAGGAAATGCGGGGCGTTCTGCACGGTGGACAGGGCCACCTTGCCGGCCTTGCTCTGCGTCAAAGCCTGTACCTGCGCCTGCGCGCCCGCGTACGGCGTTTTCGGGTCCAGGGTTCCCTGCAGCACCAGAGTTGGCGGCACTTTCGCCGGCAAGGTGCCGAAAAAGGCATCGCGCGGGTAGGTGGGCAAGCCGCCGCCCAGCAGGATGCGGGGCAGGGGACTGGTAAACAGCAAGTCCGCCTCGTCGCGGTCGATGTCGGTGGCGGCCCAGCCGGGGCGCAACGAAGGCTGCAGATTGTTTTCCGAATTACTGATGATACTGACCAGAGGAATCGACAGCGGCGACTGGGAATAGCTGCCCAGGCTGGCCGCCGCCTGCGTCAACGTGGCGCGCGCGGACGCCAGTTCCGTTTCCTTGCCCTGGTCCAGCTCGCGCAGCAGATACGGGATGCGGGCGCGGGCGGCCGGCACGTCGAGCATGCCGCCCAGGAAATTTTTCAGGTTCTTGCCGGGAATCTTCGCCAGCAGGGCGGGATCCGCTTGCGTCTTGTCCAGCACGCGGCGGTACAGGGTTGCGGCCGGCTCGGCAATCGCCGCATGGCAGGCCGGGTCCGCGTCGCAGCGGGCCAGCACCTGCATGCCGACCGTGTTGACCACATGCGAACGCTGGCTCAGGTCCCAGCGCGCATCCGTTTGCGGCGGCACCAGCGAGTCGAGGATGACGCCCTTGACGGGCAATGGTCCCAGCTGCAAGGCGCGCAAGACCAGTTGCGTGCCGTACGACACACTGTATACATACACGGGCGGCTGTTTGCCCTTGGCCTTGCGTTCGCCTTCGATCAGGGCTTGCAAGTCGCGTGCCGCCATTGTGATGGAAAACTGGCCCGCGTATTCCGGCATCAAGTTGATGCCGGTAAAGCAGCTGCCCCACTCGGCACCAGCCAGCGCGCGGCCGCCGGGACTCTGTTCCGACTCTTCCACCTTGCACAGGCGGGAAGAATTGCCCGTGCCGCGGTGGTCGGGGATGAGGAATTCAAAGCCGGGAAAGCTGCGGCGCAAGGTGGGCAGCAAGTTGTAGAACGAAGCGCCCGATTCGCCGGGGCCGCCCGCCACCAGCCACAGGGTGCCCTTGGCGGGCTTGCCGACAGGCACATCGGCCGAAAACTTGCGCACGAAAACGTGCATGGCATCCGGATCACCGATGCCGCGGCCCTGAGCGTCGTAGCTGCCAGGCACGTTCAAGCCCGAACACAGGCTGCCGGGGGCGGCCGTATCGGAACAGGGCGTGAAGAACATCGGTTCAGCATGCAGCGAGGTGCCAACCAGCAGAGTGGCCAGCAGGGTCAGGCGGGGAAGAAAGGTCATCGGCTACTTTGGCAGAGATGGAGATCAGCCGCCAAAGTAGCGTTTTTTACAGCAATTGTCCAGATGGAAAGTTTTCCACGTGGATTTATTTGGCTTTACTGCCGCGCAGCAGCCTGAGGCCGTTCGCCACCACCAGCAGGCTGGCGCCCACGTCCGCGAACACGGCCATCCACAGGGTCGCCATGCCGGCCAGGGCCAGGCCAAAGAAGACGGCCTTGATGCCGATGGCAAAGCTGATGTTTTGCACGAGGATGCTGCGCGTGCGCTGGCTCAAGCTGATGAATTCGGGCAATTTCCCCAGTTCATCATCCATCAAGGCCACGTCCGCCGTTTCGATGGCCGTATCGCTACCGGCCGCGCCCATGGCGAAGCCGATGTCGGCCTGCGCCAGGGCTGGGGCGTCGTTGACGCCGTCGCCCAGCATGGCGACCACGCCGAACTGCTGCTGCAATGCCTTGATTTCATCGAGCTTGTTTTCCGGCAGCAATTCCGCCTTGACCAGGCTGACGCCCACTTCGGCACCGATGCGCTGCGCCGTCAGCAGATTGTCGCCCGTCAGCATCACGGTGCTGACGCCCAGCGCATTCAATCTGGCGATGGCGGACGCCGCCGTGGGGCGCAGCACGTCGGCCACGGCGATCACGCCCAGCGCGCCGTCCGGTGTGGCCAGCACCATGGCCGTGTAGGCTTGCTGTTCCAGCCGCGCCAGGACGGCTTGCAGTGCCGGCGTCAGGACATTCAATTCCGTCATTAGGCGCGCATTGCCCAGATAATAGGTCTGGCCGGCGATCGTGCCTTGCACGCCACGTCCATGCAGGGCGGCAAACTGGGTCACGGGCAAATGGCTGCCGGCGGGCGGGCCCGCCTTGACGATGGCGGCGGCCAGCGGGTGGGCCGAATTGGCGTCCAGGCTGGCGGCCAGTAGCAAGATGGCGTCGCGGTTGTTGCCTTCCAATGCCACCACGTCCGTGACGGCCGGTTTGCCCATGGTCAAGGTGCCCGTCTTGTCGACGGCGATGGCCTTGATGCGGTAGCCCGTTTCCAGGAATTGCCCGCCTTTCACCAGAATGCCGCGCCGCGCGGCCGCCGTCAGGCCGCTGACGACGGTGACGGGCGTGGAAATGACGAGCGCGCACGGGCAGGCGATCACCAGCATCACCAGCGCTTTATATACCCAGGCCATGAAGGGCGCGCCAAAAAGCAAAGGCGGCAGCACGGCGACCAGGATGGCGAACACGACCACGGCCGGCGTGTAGTAGCGGGCGAAATTGTCGACAAAGCGCTGCGTGGGCGCCTGTTTTCCTTGCGTTTCCTCGATCACCTTGACGATTTTCGCCAGGGTGCTGTTGCCGCTGTTGGCAGTGACGGTAACGTCGAGCAAGCCCCGTTCATTGATGGTGCCCGCATACACGACGTCGCCCACGGCCTTGTCCACCGGCATGCTTTCACCGGTGATCGGCGCCTGGTTGACGGACGACTCGCCACTGGCCACCACGCCGTCGAGGGCGATGCGTTCGCCCGGCTTCACGCGCATCAGCGTGCCGATGGCCACCGTGGCGACAGCAACTGGCTGCCAGGCGCCGCTGGCGTCGGCAACGGTCGCCGTGTCTGGCGCCAGTTGCATCAGGCTGTGCACGGCGTTGCGCGCGCGGTTCAGGGACAAACCTTCGATCAGCTCGGCGATGGCGAACAGGAAGATGACCATGGCCGCTTCCGGCCACTGGCCGATGGCGATGGCGCCAAAGACCGCCAGGCTCATCAGGAAATTGATGTTCAGGGTGAATGTTTTCAGGGCAATCCAGCCCTTTTTCAGGGTCGGCCAGCCGCCCGTGGCGATCGACAGCAGGGCCAGGGCGATGACGAGGGGCGAACTGTCTTCATGCGTGGTCCACGCCAGCGCTTCGGCGCCGGCAGCGGCCAGGCCGGAGACGACCAGCAAGCCTTTTTGCAAGCTGCTGAGGTTGCCTTCATTCGGATCGCGCCTGACTACCGCGTCCGCCTTCATGGGAATCGCCTGCATGCCGATGCCGTGCAGCGCCGCTTCCACCGTGGCCAGCGAGGGCAGGGTGTGGTGCACGTCGAGCACGCGGTTCATCAGGTTGAAATCGAGGCCCACGACGCCCGTCATATTGCCCAGCTTGTTGCGGATTAATCGCTCTTCCGTGGGGCAATCCATGTTGGCAATGCGGTATTTGGCCGTGTTGGCGCCGGCGATGGGCGTGCTGGGCAGGACTGGGCCGGTTGGGGCGGCAGGCGTGGACGAGCACGCATGCTGGCTGGAACAGCAGCTGGCCGCCTTGGGCGCATGCTCGTGCTTGTGGTCATGCTTATGCTCGTGGTCAGGTGCGTGGTTATGGCTATCGTGCGGCATCGCATCATCCTTCCGGTTTCGTGTATGCTTCCATTAGAAACCCTGTAGCCGCTACAGGGTCAAGCGGAATTTGCATGAAAGAATGAAAAGGGGATGCCATGCGTATCGGAGAACTGGCCAAACGGACAGATTGTGACGTGGAAACCGTGCGTTACTATGAAAAGGCGGGCTTGCTGCAGGAACCGGGCCGCAACAGCGCCGGCTACCGCGAGTACCGGGAAGAACACCAGGAGCGGCTGCAATTCATCCGCCATTGCCGCTCCCTGCAGATCGGCTTGACGGATATCCGTGCCTTGCTGGAATTTAAGAACAATCCAGCCGAAGGTTGCCAGAGCGTCAATGAATTGCTCGACCACCATATTCTGCGCATTGCCGAACAGATGGCGAACTTGCAAACCCTGCAGCAGCAACTGGTGACCCTGCGCCATCAGTGCGACCAGCCGCAGCCGTCGCAAGACTGCGCAATTTTGCAAAACCTGTCCGAGGCGGCCAGCGGCCACGACTGCGCCTGCCATACCGAACTTCATTGAACCGATTGCTTCATGTTGAAACTGTTGCCTAAAAAAACTTTATTGACTTTATCCCTGCTGTCGCCGCTGAGCCAAGCCGCCGATGCACCTGCCGCAGCCGGCCACTACCTGACTTTGTACGCCGTGCCCGGCGTGCCGCAAAACGATGATCCGTATACCTGGAGCACGGTTGGCGGCAAGCAGCTGACGAAAGGCGTGACCAAGGCGGACGGCCGTGCCTATGTCAAGGGGGAGGAGGGGGAAGACACGTATATTCTGAAAACTGTCAGCATGCGCTGGCAACTGAAGGTTCCCGCCGAATGCTGGCAGGGCGCCCCTGACGCCTTCCAGCAATGCATGCAACTGGCCAAAACCACGAGCCGCTATGATGAAGAGCAGGATGCGCTCAAGCTGGCGGAGCAGCAGAAGGAAGCCAGGATGCAGGCCGGGATCGCCGCCTACGCGGTGGCGGCCAGGGCCAACGACGATGCGCTGGCCTGGCTGGGGCGTTTGCCTTCGGGCTGGACCCTGGAAGGCTATGGCAAACGCCTGCTGGGCATCGGCGACAACATCGCCAGGCATATCGCCGACGAAGTCCCGCAGGATGGGCCGGATGCGCGCCAGTTCGTCTGCCGCGCGCCCGCCTACTATGGCCCCGTGCCGGACCAGGCCGCCGTCGAGGCCTGGATGGCCGCGCCGGCCGACGTGCGCAAGGTGCGGGCCGGCCCGGCCTGGGATGCGCTGGCGGAGGCAGGCGGGAAAGGCAACTGGATGGCCCGCCTGGAACTGTATTACACCTTGTCCAGCGTCAATGTCAGCGAATTGAGCCTGCTGGAACAGTACCGCATCGTGCAATTGATGGAATGGCTGCACAAGAAGAAGGTCGGCGGCCTGTACAGCTATTTCAGCGCCGCCATCCCGGCTGCGCCAGGTGGCAACTACCATGCCGCCTGGCGCAGGCAAGATCAGGTCTTCCTGTATTCCGCCCTGCTGGGTGATTACCATCAACAATACCGCATGGGCAATGTCTTGCAGCGGGACACGGACCCCGCGCTCGTCGAGGCAGGCAAGGCCATGCAGGCCTGCGCCCAGGCCGCCATGCCGCACCGCCGCTAACGCGTCAGCAGCGCCCGCGCCCCGTCGCCCAGGCGGAAGGCGTCGACCACGCGCAATAAATCGTGCGCCTGGTCCTGCATGCTTTGCGCGGCGGCGGCCGATTGCTCGACGAGGGCGGCATTACGCTGGGTCAATTCGTCCATTTCCGTGATGGCATTGTTGACTTCCTCGATGCCCTTGCTTTGGCGCTGGCTGGCCGCCGTGATGTCGTTCATGATTTCCGTCACTTGCTGGACGGAGGCGACAATATCTCCCATGGTGCGCCCGGCGCTGTCGGCCAGTTCGCTGCCCGTTTCTATCCTGGCAACAGAATCCTCGATCAGCTGCTTGATTTCACGCGCCGCCGTGGCCGAACGCTGCGCCAGGCCCCGCACTTCGGTGGCGACGACGGCAAAGCCGCGCCCCTGTTCGCCTGCGCGAGCCGCTTCCACGGCCGCGTTCAAGGCGAGGATATTCGTCTGGAACGCGATGCCGTCGATGACGGCGATGATATCGACAATGCGCCCGGAACTGGCCTTGATCGAGCCCATCGTTTCGACCACCTGGCCCACGACGCGGCCGCCTTCCAGCGCCACGTTCGAGGTCGACAGCACCATCTGGTTGGCCTGGTGCGCGTGACTGGCATTCTCGCGCACGGTATCGGTCAAGGCATGCATGGACGTTGCCGTTTCCTGCAAGGAATGGGCTTGCGACTCGGTGCGGGCCGACAAGTCGGCATTGCCGAGCGCGATTTCACTCGCTTCCACCGTGATGGTGGAGCCCGCCTGGCGGATGTCGCCCAATAATGTGTTCCAGTTTTTCAGCACGGTGGCCAGGGCGCGTGACAACTTGCCCACCTCGTCGTCACCCTGCGCCTCGATGCGCGTGGTCAGGTCGCCGGCGGCCAGCGATTCGGCGGCGCGGCAAGCATCATCGATGGGCCTCACCACGGAGCGCGCCACCCACGTGGCGATCAGGGCCAGCAGGGCAAAGCCGATGACCATGGTACCCAGCGACAGCCAGCCGGCCCGCTGGCCCGCATTCTTGGTATCCTGCAACGCATCGACTGTGCGGTGATCGAGGTTGAGCAGCACCTGGCGCAACTGCCCGCGCACTTGCTGGTAGTGCCCGGCGGCATTTTGCATCGCGGCCACGCCCGTATTCGGGTCCATGGATGCCAGGTCCAGCGCCTGCGCCACGCTGGCACGGTAGCGCTCGATGCCCGGCAGCGCCTGGTCCGCTTCCGTGGCGGCGCCCGAGAATTTCTGCAGTTCTTCAGCTTCCTTTCAAAGCCTTGCGCAAAATGGCGTTCAGCTGGCCATCCGTTTGCGCGCCGAATTGCTTGAACTGTTCGTCCGACAGGCTGGCCGCGATGGCAATCTTCGCGTACACGTCGGCGTGCACCTGGCCCAGGGCAATGGCTTGCTGGTTCGCAAGCCGTTCGGCCGTCAGGGTGACGTCTTTCAACTCGCGCATGCGCTGCTCGTTCTGCTGCATGGCGAAGTAGGACAAGGCCCCCATGGCCAGCAGGCAAGCCAGCGCGACCACAGGGACGATCAACATCTTCTGTGCGATTTTCATCGGAAGCCCTATCGTCAAGAGAGCGGAAAACCATCCCGGCGCTGGCGGCGCGGCGGCCGGCTACAGGTAGATGCCGCCGCAGACGACGGTCTCGGCCAGTTTTTCGCAATACATCACTTTCGGCTCGATTTTCTTGGTTTCCGGATTCGTGAATTTGTATTCCTGCCAGAACGTGCCCTTGCTCTTGGCTAAGTCGACTCGTTCCTTGACGAAAGCCTTGCCATCAATATCCTTCAATTCGATCAGGTTCTTGCCCACCATTTTCGGGTTGGCGCCATGCGCGACGACCGTGCCGTCGAGTTTATAGACGACCAGGTACAGGTCGTGCAGGATGAATTGCGGCGACTTGGCCGTGATTTCGCCATACGCCTTGGCGTCGCCAGCGCTCTTGATGTAGGCCACGCCTTTCTTGACCATGGCTTCGGCATCGGGGCGCGTGGCGCCGCCTTCCGCAGCGCTGGCGATACCAGGCAAGGTAGCGGCGGCAAGCATGAGCGGCAGGCAAATGGCAGGGGCGAACTTGGGCATGAAAATCTCCTTCACATTGCGGCAGAGGGACGCCGGCGGGGAACCGGTGCGGTAGGGAAAGTGCTGATGGTTCATGGTAGCGCGATGCCAGCGGGCATGCGCTGGTGCAACAGTTTTTTTTTGCGTGGGGCGTTTTTGCAACGCTGCGTGCAGCTTGCAAAAACGCTGTTTTCAGAGGAGAAACGGTGCTGAAGGCTATCGATACGCTAGTGTGGCATCCGCGCCGCGCGCTACCAGTCGGCCGGGTCTTCCGCCGCCGCGCGCGCCAGGTCGTCGCGCCAGTCCTGCTGCGCCAGTCGGTAGATATCGGCAAAGAAGGCGCGCGGGTCGTCCATCTCGTCCCACAGGGCCGGCAGCGCATGCGTGCTTTCGGGGTCATGTTCGAGGATGGCCTGGAAATCGTAAGCAGGGTCTTGCAAGGCCTGCGCCAGCACGGCCACCAGCGCGTGGCGGTGGCGGTAGCCGAGTTCCTTGTATTGCGACGTGATGTCGCGCCGTATCAGCGCCGCGCGCTGGGCGGGATCGTTCATGTCCCAGGTGTCCAGCTCCACGCCCAGGGTTTCTTCGCGGTCATACACGTCAAAGGGACCGAGGAAATGGTGCAAGGTGGGAAGGTAGGGGGCGTCGCTCCAGGGGCCGCGCAATCCTTTTTGCTGTTGCATGATGGCTCGCCCTTTTACGCGCACTCGGGCAAGGTCCAGCCTTCATACCCGAGGTCGGTCGGGTAGATGGCGCGGTTCTGGCCCCAGCGGGCATGGTCGAGGATGCCGTCTTCATGCATGTCCAGCACCCATTCCGTGCTTTCCAGCAGGGTGCCATCCTTGTGATACACGCGGAAGAAGGTGGATGTGCTGAGGGCGCGCACGATGTTCTGCGGCACGCCGTTGCCGTAGTGCGGCACATAGGTCTTGATCACGCACGTGCCCTGATCGTTCCACTGCTGTGCATAGACGGTGGCATTGCGCGCCGCGCTCACCTTGATGAATAGCCAGCCTGCCAACACAATGATGAGCAGGAAGGCGGCGGCGATCAGGCCGGTTTTCTTGAGTAGCTGCATGAGGTCATGGCATGGCCAAAAACGAAGTTGCCGCATTGTATGTCAAGAGCGGAAATACTTGCTGTACAGCACGTACTGCAAGTATTTCCCCGCGTATGGCTGTCTATTTCGCCAACGTCGCCTGCAGGGCGTTCGCCATTTCCAGGTGATGTTGCAGCGCTGGCAAGGTTTTGACGGCAAAGGCCTTGATGTCGGGATCGCTGGCTTTCTGGCTGGCGTCCGTAAACAGTTTCACGGCTTCCTTGTGCGCCGCCACGCCGATGCTGGCCGCATATTCCTTGTCGAAAAGCTGGCCTTCCAGGCGGCTCAGCCTGTCGATCTGCGCCTTGTGTTTGGCACCGGGCTGGTCGCTGACCTCGATTTGCTTGCTGCTGGCCAGCTGTTTCAGCTCCTCAGCCACCTTCGTGTGGTCGGTGACCATGGCGTCGGCGAATTTCTTCACTTCCCCATTGCTGCTCTTGCTTTGCGCCACTTTGCTGGCAGCAATTTCCGTGCTGCCAGCATCGGCGGCCTTGCTGAGGAATTGCTTGTCGTACGCGCCCGGCGCGGCAGCGGCGATGCTGTTGATGGCGATGCCGCTCAGGAGCGCCACGGCGGTGCCGATGGCCACGCTTTTCAGGGAGGGAGTACGCGAACTGGTGGTAGAGATAGGCATGGGAAATCCTTTCATATCATGAGTGCATGCGTGGTTTTTTCTATAAGCTGATGACAATGTTAAGCCCGCAGCCTGCGCACACCCATAGGACAGTCACGACCATGCCCGTAGGACTAGTCCTGTTCGTTAGCGCACAATTCGACTTGTTTGAGAGCAAACAAAGCGGCAATGCCCGCATCGCGGCGCCAGGCGGGCATGCCGATATCGAGCCATTCTGCCATCGCGTCCAGGTGCGAGGGTTCCGAGACGCTGTGTTCGAGTTCGTCAAGCACCGTGTCGCGGTCGATATACAGGCTGTCCAGCCAGGCGTCGAAGGATGGCGCCAGCTCCATCAGGCCGTGGGCCCGCTTGCCCGTCCAGTCTGGTAATTCCTGCACATAGGCCAGCACCCGGCCGCCGCCTTCCTCCGTCAGGTCCAGGTAGACCATGGAATTGCCGCCATCGCGGGCAAATGGCAGGATGCGCACCGGCATGTCCGTATTCTCGCGCTCGGAGCGGATTTCGCCCACCAGAGTTTCATCGCAGAAATCGCCTTCGTCGGCGCTGAAGAAGGTATTGAAGCCCATTTTTTCCACGCCGCCATTGCCGTCCGGCACATCGCAGGTGTAATCAAAATAAGCGCCATTGGCCACTTGCAAGAATGCGAGGAAGGCCGGCGGCAAGGGCGCTTCCAGCAAGGCTTCGATGGCGGCGATCTGCTGCGCCGTGGGGGCGGGCTTGGCGCCTTGCAGTGCCAGGTGGCGGTATTGCATGTAGTAGTTGCTCATTGATTATCCTTGTTATGTACTGGTGCCGCATCGTCGCAGCCCGTCTCCACCTTGGCCAGCGCATCGGCGAGGCCGGCGCGCAGCACGGCCATCGAGCGGGCCTTGTCATCGATCTGGGCAATTTTCGTTTCCAGCATCGCTCGTTTGGTGGCCGCATCGAGCGCGTTTTCCTGCCATACAGCAATGACTTCGGCGATTTCCTTCAAGGTAAAGCCCAGCGCCTTGGCGTGGCCGATCAGCTCGATGCGCCGCAGCGCCTGCGCCGAATATTCCTTGTAATTATTCGTCAAGCCCGGCTGCGGCGCTTCGTCCAGCAGACCCTGGCGCTCGTAAAAGCGCACCGTGTCCTTGCTCACGCCCGTCAGCCGGGTGATTTCTCCGATGCGCATATCTATTTGACTTTCTACTCATTTGCGTCCCACGCTTGACCGTGGACTAAGGTCGACAGTTTACAGTGAATTTCCCTTCACTACGATTCAATTGCCATGACCGCATTCAATTTCACCAAGCAGACCGTGCTGATCACGGGTGCCTCGTCCGGCATCGGCCGCGTCTTCGCGGAAACCCTGGCCGCGCGCGGCGCCCATTTGCTGCTGCTGGCCCGTTCCGGCGCCGTGCTCGACAGCCTGGCCAAGGAACTTTCCCAGCGCCACGGCATCCGCGCGCATGCGCTGGTGGCCGACCTGGGCCTGCCCGGCGCCGCAGCACAAGCCTACGCGCAAGCCTGCGCGCTGGGCATGGCGCCCGATGTACTGATCAATAATGCGGGTTTCGCCACGCACGGCCGCTTCGAAAGCATCGATCTCGCGCGCCAGGGGCTTGAGGTGGCCGTCAATTGCACGGCCCTCATGGAACTGACGCACTGCGCCTTGCCGCACATGCTGGCCCAAGGGCGAGGCGCCATCATCAATGTGGCGTCCACGGCGGCCCTGCAGCCCGATCCCTACATGGCCGTGTATGGCGCCAGCAAGGCTTTCGTGCTGTCGTTTTCGGAAGCCCTGTGGGCGGAAAATCGCAGCCGCGGCGTGCGCGTGCTGGCCCTGTGCCCGGGCGCCACGGAAACGGCCTTTTTTTTTCGACGTGGTGGCGGCACCCGAAGCGGCCGTGGGCAAGCGCATGGATCCGCAAGCCGTCATTGATGAAGCGGTGCGCGCGCTGGACCGGGGCCGCAGCAGCCATGTGGCAGGCAGGCCGAACCGGCTGCTGGCCTGGCTGCCGCGCTTGCTGCCGCGCCAGACCGTGCTGGGGATCGTGGAAGGCATGCTCAAGCCGAAGGCGGCGTAGGCTTCAGAAGGCCATGGTGGCGGACATGGCTGGCGCGGTCAGCATGGCTTGCCGCTGCGCATGGTGCCTATTTGATGGCGTCATTGACAAAAACGTCGTCGAGGTTGCGCGGTTCGCGCGCGACCTTGCCCGTGCGCTCGAAGCGGAAACGCGCAGACATCGCATACGCAGCCTTGCGCACGCGCATGATGGAACCGAGCGGCCGGTGCGCCAGCAGGCCATGCCAGGGGCTGAAGGCCATGCCGTCATCGACGGCACGCGACAGGGCTTCGCTCCAGCCCGCCTGCGGCTGGGCCGTGATGCGCGCCACGGGCAGATACGGGCTGTCTGCCTCGGACCAGGCGACGGAGGCGTCTTCCAGCGGCATGCTGGCAATGTCGCGGCACAGCTGGATACGCACTTCCCAGGTGGCCGCATGGCGGGCAAAGTAGGCCACGACGGCGTCGCGCAAGCCATTCGGCTTGCCGTCCAGCTCGACAGGCGCACCTTTCAGGGCTGACAGTTCCGGCAACACGGGCACCAGCGCCACCTTGGCCATGTAGACGCCATATAAAATGGGCGCCTGGCTATAGTAGGTTTCGCCCAGCACATGGGTTTCCGGATGGCCACCCAGGCTTTTCAGCGTAGCGCTTTCGCCGCCCACGGCTTCGAGCGCCTTTTCCGCTCCCTGCAGTACGGTCGACAGCGCCTGTTTCAGGCGCGGGACTTTATCCGTGGTGCTGGCCAGCAGCTTCAGGCTGCCGAGGAACTTTTTTGCGCTGGGTGCGAGGAAGGCGGGACCGTTGACGAGCACGAAATCCTGCGTGCTGGCGGGCTCCCTGCCATCGTCCGGTTCCAGGCTGGACAGCTGCGTGCCCGGTACGCCGATCAGTTTGATGGCCATGCCACGCGGCACGGACACCTTGTCGTCAAGCATGTCACCAGGGATGGTGGAGATGCGCATGACCACATCGTAGCTGGCCGGCGTGGCGAACAGGCCTTGCGCCAGCTCGGGCGCAAGGCCATCGAGTACCTGCAGGCGGGCGCGCAGCAAACCGTGGCTTTTCGCATGCACGCTGCGCGTGGCATGGCCCGAGTCGGCATAGGTAGTGGCGGAAATGCCGTGCAGGGTCTGCAGCAGCTGCGCGCACGTCTCCTGCTCGCCGTCCTCTTCAAACTCGTAGCGCGGCTCGTAGGGCAGGGGCGGGCGTGGAATGGCGAACATGGCTTTTCCTTGTGATGGGTGAGTGTGCCCCCATCATTGCCGCCAACGCCACATTCTTCTGTTTGCTGGCATACACTGGCCCCTAAATACCTGCCGATGCCGCCTTTTGCGCCACGAAAGCGGCCGTCCGGTACGGCACGCTGATGCTGTCCCGCCCGCGCAAGGCCGGCTCCGAGGCGATCATCTGGCGAATCTCGTCGTCGATGCGCTGGCGTTCCTGCGGCGGCAAGGCGGCAATAAAACTGGTGGAGCGCACGCGGTTGAACAGCACGTCTTCGGCCGTGCCCGTATGCTCCTGGGAAAATTGTGTTTCCTGCAAGTGCGTCAAACCCGCGTGGGGGAAGACGTGGCGCCAGGCGCCCGTGTAGTAGCGGGGCGTGTCGCCCTCGACACGGTTGACGATGGCGTCCAGGCTGGCCACCCAGGGCACGCTGGCGTCGCGCAGATTCCACACCAGGCCCAGCCTGCCGCCCGGTTTGAGCACGCGCAATATCTCGTCGAGCGCTGCCGGGGTGGCGAACCAGTGGAAGGCTTGCGCGCAAACCACGGCATCGACCGAGGCGTCGGGCAGGGGAATGGCCGTTGCCGTGCCTGGCAGGGCCTGGACTTGCGGCAAGGTTGCGGACAATGTCGCCAGCATGGCCGGCACGGGTTCCACGGCGATGACCGTGGCGCCCGTGTCCAGCAGGCGCGGCGTGAACTTGCCCGTGCCGGCGCCCAGGTCCAGCACGGTTGTGCCCGGCCCCAGGCCCAGGCTATCCTTCAGCCAGGCCGACACTTCCGGCGGATAATCGGGCCGGCCCTTGACGTAGCTGGCGGCTGCCGTGGCGTAACCGTCGGCTGCCGCGTGGTGAATGTTGCTGCTCATGCAAGACTCCTCGGATGGTCGTGGCATGAGCGTAGCAGATTCCGCAGTGGATGGCGCCTCAGTAGCGCGCATCCATGGGCTTGCCACCCTTCGGCCAATCCTTGACCTTGTCGGGGAAGTCCGGGCGCGGCATATGCGTAAAATACTCGGCCACGTCGACGGCATCCTGGTCGGACAGGTTGCCCTGGCCCAGCGGGAATTTCTGGCCGTGGCCCATCACCATATTGGCCTTGACGAAGCCGGCCGCCGTGTAGGTGCGGGCCATGCCGGCGCCGATATTGAAGGAACGGTCGCCCCACAGCGGCGGGAAGGCTACCACGCCATTGGCGCCCTTGATGCCCTCGCCATTCGCGCCATGGCAGACGGCGCATTGCTCGGCATATACTTTTTTGCCATGCACGGGATCGGGCAGCAGATTGCGGTCGATCTTCGCCACGCCGCGTCCCGCCACCTTGTCATTCGCCTGCGTGGCGCCCTTCATCCAGTCGATATAGGCGACCATCGCCTGCAGATCGGGGCCGTCCACGGGCAGCGGCTTGCCGTGCATGGAGCGGCGGAAGCAGCCATTGATGCGCTCGCCCAGGCTGATGATCTTGCCGGCGCGCGGCGCTTCTGACGGGAAGAAGGCGGAAATGCCGAGGAAGGGCGAACCGTTGGCCACCGTGCCGCCATTCAGGTGGCAGCTGCTGCAATTGAGGTCGTTGCCCACGTTTTGCGGCAGGCGCGCGCGCGTTTCCGTCATCAGCTGCATGCCATGGATCAGCTGGTTGGCATTCGGATCGGCCGTCAGGGCGGCGAAGCGGGGCGTGACGAAGCCGCCCGCGTCCGGCGCCTTGAGCTTGAGTTCCTTGCGCACTTTGGCGATCTGCGCAGGCGTGACGGGGGCGCCTTGATTGCCCCACTTGCCGCGCACAAAGGTGAGGATTTCCGCCAGTTCCGTGTCCGACAGGCGGTCATACGCAGGCATGCCGAAGGAGCGGGGCGAATGCTGCGTGACGGCCGATTGCCAGCCCGTCAGCGCGATATGGATGACGGAGGTGGCATCCTTCGACTGCACCGAGTCGTTCTGCGCCAGCGGCGGGAAGATGTTTTCCACGCCGCGGCCGTCGCGGCGGTGGCAGGTGGCGCAAAACTGCAGGTAGCCGAGGCCGCCGCGCGTGTTGTACAGGGCGTCATTGCTGGCCGCCACGAGGGGCGCCGTTTTCTTCGGCGGCGCGGCCGCCCCATTCTTGGCCGGCAAACTGTGCAGGTAATGCGCCAGCGCATCGAGGTCGCCATCCGTGAAGTACTGCGTGCTGTGCGTGATGACTTCCGTCATGCTGCCGGCCGCCGTGCCGAAGCTGTTGCGGCCCGTCTTGAGCAATTGCACGATGTCGCCCGGCGTCCACAGGCTGCGCAGGTTCACCGCATGCCAGCCGTCGAAGGTGAAGCCGGACAGGTAGTGCTTGCCGCTGCTGCCATCCTGGTCCATGGTCTTTTCCTGGAAGGCCACGCCGCGCGGCGTGTGGCAGGAGCCGCAATGGCCGAGCCCCTGGGCCAGATAGCTGCCCCGGTTCCACATGGCCGACTTGGCGCTGTCGGGCTTGAACGGCGCGTCGTCGAGGAAGACGGCGTTCCACAAGGACAGGCCCCAGCGCATGCTGAACGGCCATTTCATGTCCGTTTCGCGGTTTTGCTGCGCCACGGGCGCCACGCCGCGCTGCAAATAGGCGTACAGCGCTTGCATGTCGTCGGGCGTGATCTTCGCGTAGGAAGGGTAGGGCATGGCCGGATACAGGTTGTGCCCATCGGCCGCCACGCCCTTGCGCATGGCGCGGTCGAATTGCGCAAAGGTATATTTGCCCAGGCCCGTCTTGGCGTCCGGCGTGATATTCGTGCTGTAGATGGTGCCGAACGGCGTTTTGAGCTCCAGGCCGCCGGCCATGGCGGCGCCGTTCGGGCTGGTGTGGCAGGCCACGCAGTCGCCCAGGCGGGCGACATATTCGCCGCGCTTGATCAGCTCGGCCGAGGCGGCGGGCCTGGACGGCGCCGCGGCGGGCGCGGCCCAGGCACTGGCGCAGAAGGCCAGCATGCCCAGGAGCAGCAGCCAGGTAGTGATCGGAAAGAAGACGGCGGGAGGGCGGCGCGAGCCGCGATGCAGGATGGAAATGGCGTTCATGGTGACCCTTTATTATTACGCGCAAGCTTACGCAGTCGTCACCACGGCGGAAATTGGGAGTTTCTTTCGATCGACTAGGTAATTTTGCCTAGTGCATCACGGCAACAATTCGTGTATGCCCATGCATGCCTGCCACCTGCCGTTCACCTGCCTCAGGCCATGTTCGCATACTCGGGCAGCGCGATGGCATCGGCCTTGGGCGTCAGGAACCTGGCCAGGATCGTCTTGATAATTGGCACATTTGACATGCGCAACATGGCATGGCCAACGGCGATCCCGGCGCGCGAATGCGGCGAAGCCAGGCGCGGCGCGAAGGTGGGCACGTCCTGCGCCTGATCGACATAGGGGCGCATGATCGTTTCATACGCGGCAAATGCCTGCGTATGATCGTCGTGGCGTCCCAGTTCCCCGGCCAACACGTAAGCGCCGCACATGCCCAGGCTCGTGCCCATGCCGCTGATGGGCGAGGCGCAATAGGCGGCGTCGCCGACGAGGGCAATCCGTCCCTTCGACCAGCGCGGCATTTTGACCTGGGAAATCTGGTCGAAATACAGGTCGGTGGCGTCATCCAGGGCCGCCAGGATGCGCGGCGTTTCCCATTTCAGCGCGCCGAACTTCTGCTTCAGCAGGGCTTTTTGCTCGGCAATCGGCAGCTTTTCATAGGCGCTGGGCGCTTCCTGGAATGACAGCAGGGCGCGCGTGGTGCCCAGGTTATCGGGCCGCAAGCATACGCTCAGCCCGCCAGGGGCATTGAACCAGCGCATCTGGCGCTCATCGCCTGGCGCGCGCGGGATGGTGAAATAGGCCGTGTAGAGCTTGAACGAGCGGCGCTGGACTTCGTCTCCGAACACCAGCTTGCGCGTATGCGAGCCGACGCCTTCGGCGCCGATGACGAGATCGAACATTTCTTCGCCGCCCTGTTCGAAGCGCACCTTGACGCCATGCGGCAATTCTTCCAGCGCGGCGATGCTGTCGCCAAAGCGGTAGTCGACCGCGTCGCGGCCATGCCCGATCAGCAGCCTGGCCAGTTCCCCCCGCAAGATTTCCAGCTCGGCTATCGGGCCGTTGCCGCCAAAGGCGCCGATGCCGAATTCCGCCTGCGTGCGGTCTTGCGCATCGACAAACCGGATGCCATCTTCATGCGTGCTTTTGGCGCGGATGGCGCTTTCGAGTCCCATGCGCTGGGCCACCAGCTTGCCTGCGCCGCGCACGTCGATCGTATGTCCGCCATCGCGAAACTCGGGCGCGCGCTCGACAACGGTGACGTCCATGCCCAGGCGCGACAGCCAGTAAGCCAGGGTGGGGCCGGCGACGCTGGCCCCCGTGACCAGGATTTTTCGTTTCTTCGTCATTTGATTTTCTTTTCTGCTGTGGTTGGCAAGGTGGTCTGGTAAACCGTGATCACTTGCTGGAGAAAGTGTTCTATCGTCGTACGCTCGTCGGCGGACAAGCCGCTCAGCACGGCGTCCAGTCCGTTGAGCATCGGCGCGATATGCCGGTACGTTTGCGCCACCGAGGCCTGCACCGGATGCACGAGCACGCGGCGCTTGTCGTCCTGCTGGCGTACGCGCGTCACGTGGCCGGCCCGTTCCAGGCGGTCGATGACGAGCGTCACGCCCGCCGTCGTGACGGACAGGCGCGAGGCCAGCTCATTCGGAGACAGCGGACCGTGCGTGATCAACTGCTCCATCAGGGCCAGGTCGGTCTGGTTGATGCCCATGGCGGTGCTCAGGTGCATTGCCGTTTCGCGCGTCAGGATCGCGATATCCTGCAACTGGCGGCCGATGACATCGCCGGCGATGTGCATGCCGCGCGGATCTTCTGCCGCGAATGTATTCATATGTGTTTCCTGGTCATGCATGGCTTACCTCAAGTTTTGCAGCGGTGGGAAAGAAAAACGTCACGCCCATGAAGGCGATGAGTATGCAGGTCTGTATCGTCAGTGCGGCACCCAGCGCCAGGTCCGGCGTCATGGCGGGATGCGCGGCAAAGAATGCGCCGCTGAACACGGCCACGCCGATCGAAGCGGCAATCGATTGCACGGCAGACAGCACGCCGGAACCGGAACCGATCTGCTTGTCATCGAGGGCCGCCAGGATGATGCTGAACAAGGCTGCGATCACGAGGCCGGCGCCGATGCCGCAGACCAGCATGCCGGGCACCACATGCCAGACAGAAAATGCCGCGGTATTGCCCAGTTCAAATTGCAGCAGCGCTACGCCGGCAAGCTGGACCCCGGCGCCCAGCTGCAGCACCTTGCGGCCGAAACGCGCCGCCAGGAACGCGCCGCTCAAGGTGGCGCCGCAGGCCGTGCCCACGGCGAATGGCAGGTTGGCAATGCTTGCTTCGCCCGCCGTCAAGCCATGCCCGATCTGCAGGAAGAGCGTCAGGACCAGCTGCATGCCGACGAGCGAACAAAAGAACAGGGCAATGCCGGCCAGTCCGGCCGTGTAGGCGGAGCGCTGGAAGATCGACGTCATGATGAGCGGCGCCTGTCCGGCGCGCACCACCGCGGACTGGCGCAGGCCGAACAGGCCGAAGCCCAGCACGGCCATCGCGATCACCGGCCATCCCCAGGCTGGCCATGCGCCAGCCTCACCCAGCGGCAAGACCAGGAACACGGACGACAGCACCAGCAGGCTGGCGCCGGCGAGGTCGATCTTGACGGAGCGGACGCCCGGACGGCGGGGCAGGTAGCGCCACGCCACCAGGAAACAGGCGATGCCGATGGGAATATTGATCAGGAACATGGCTCTCCAGCCCAGGCCGAACAAATTCGCCTCGAGCAGCATCCCGCCCAGCACGGGGCCGAGGATGCCCGCCAAGCCCAGGATGGGGCCGAAGATGCCAAACACCTTGGCCAGATCCGGCCCCTGGTAGTTTTCACGCAGCAACCCTAAACCTTGCGGCAACAGCATCGCACCGGCCAGCCCTTGCAGCAGGCGACAGGCAATCAGCGCGGCGATGGTCGGCGCCACGGCGCACAGCAGCGAGGCGATGGTAAACGCGGCCAGGCCGTAGAGAAACATGGCGCGCCGCCCGAAGCGGTCGCCCAGCCGCCCGCCGAGCACCAGGCCAGCGCCCAATGCCAGCGCGTAGCCGCCGATGACCCATTGCATCTGGGCCGGGCTGGCCCCCAGCGACCCGATCAATGCAGGTCCGCCGACATTGACGATGGTGGATGCGGCAAGATCCATGATTTCGGAAACGATCATGACCAGTAAAATCGGCCAGCGAGGCAGTGCGGCAGTCTTCATTCGAATTAATAGCTAACTTAGTTAGCAATAAAGCGAGACAGTATACGGCCTGCCTATCTTTGTCAATGGCTCAAGCCGGCTTTTCATTCCACGCCATGATGCGCTCGCGCAGCCAGCGGTGGCCGGGCTCCAGGTGCATGCGCTCGTGCCAGACCATGGCCATCTCGTAGTCGGGCAGGCCGACGGGCGGCTCGCATGTGCGCAGGGCGCCCAGCGCATTCTTCAGCAGGCGCGACGGCAGCAGGGCCACCATGTCGGATGCGGCCAGCAGGGGAGGCACGATGAGGAAGTGCGGCACGGACAGCACCACCTTGCGCGTGCGCCCCAGCTGTTCCAGGGCCGTATCGACGTTGCTGCGAAAACCCCCGCCGTTGGGCGAGACGACGATGAATTCCAGCGCGCAAAACTGCTCGAGGTCGGGCGGCGTTTGCAGCAGCGGGTGGTCGCGGCGGCCCGCCAGTACATAGTGTTCGGTGAACAGGGTGCGATGGCGCAAGCCGGGCGGCGCTTCTTCCTGCGCCAGAAAGCCCAGGTCGACCTGGCCGCTTTCCAGGTCGTGCGCCATGCGCGCCGGCACGGCTTCGAAGACGGCCATGCGCGACAGCGGCGCCTGCGCGCGCAGGGCGGGCAGCATCGGCAGCAGGATCGCATACTCGGTGGCGTCGGCCGCCGCCAGGTTCCAGCGTATCTCGGCCGTGGCTGGCTCGAACGCCTGTTCCGGCTGCAAGACTTGCTCCAACTGGGCCAGCACGGCTTGCAAGGGCGCGAACAGGGCCAGCGCCCGCGCCGTGGGCAGCATGCCGCGCGGGCCGGGCAAGAGTAGCGGATCGTCGAAAGCGGCACGCAGTTTGCCCAGCTGCACGCTGACGGAAGGCTGGCTCAGGTGCAGCCGCGCCGCCGCCCGCGTGACATTGCGCTCGATCAACAGCGCATTCAGGGTCAGCAGCAGATTCAAGTCCATCTTACGCAAATTGTTCATGGCTATACCTTGTATATCAACTATTCATTTCCACTATGATAGCGCAAGCCCTACAGTAGTTCCTGTGATCTCCACTCCTCATCTATTACAGGAATAAACTGATGCAACTCCATGAATATACAAGCTTTGATGGTATGGGACTGGCCCAGCTGTTGCGCGAAGGCGACGTCTCGGCCGTCGAATTGCACGACGCGGCCGTACGCGCCTGCGCCGCCGTCAACCCGCAGATCAACGCCGTGGTCGAGCTGTGGCCGGCGGATTTGACTGCCATTGACAACACAGTCAGCACTGCGCCGTTCGCCGGCGTACCTTTCCTGATCAAGGACGTGGCCGTCACCATGGCCGGCAAGCGCAGCGAAGCGGGCAGCCGCCTGGGCGCCGGCCATGTCGCCGCGCTCGATTCCCACCTGATGACGCAGTTTCGCGCCGCCGGCTTGGCGACGTTCGGCCGCACAAGCACGCCGGAAATGGCCTTTGCCACCACCACGGAACCCGTGCTGTACGGCGCCACGCGCAATCCCTGGAATTTGGCATTGAGCGCGGGCGGCTCCAGCGGCGGCGCGGCAGCGGCCGTGGCAGCCGGCATCGTGCCGCTGGCCCATGCGACGGATGCGGCCGGTTCCATCCGCGTGCCGGCCGCGTCGACGGGCCTGTTCGGCTTCAAACCGAGCCGGGGCCGCGTCTCGAACGGCCCCGCCATGGACGAGATCTTCAGCGGCCTGGGCGTGCAGCTGGGCGTGAGCCGCACGGTGCGCGACAGCGCCGCCTTGCTGGACGCCGTGCAGGGAATACTGCCGGGCGAGCCATATCTGACGAGTCCGCCCAGCCACAGCTGGCTGTCGCAGGTGAGCGCGGCGCCGGGCAAGCTGCGCATCGGCGTGCAGCGTGCCGCCTGCAATGGCACCCATCCCGTGCCCGCCGTCGACGCCGCGCTGGACGCCACCGTGCGCCTGCTGCAAAGCCTGGGCCACCACGTGGAAGAAGTGCAAGCCCCGCTGGGCGTGTCGTGGCAAGCGTTCGTGCATGCCAATGCCAGTATCTGGTGCGCCAACCTGGTGCCGTGGATCGATGCCCTGGCGCAAGAAAGCGGGCGCGCCGTGTCGCTGGACAACCTCGAACCGGCGACCCTGGCCTGTTACCGCCATGGCCAGACGATCTCTGCCGTCGATTTCGTGGCGGCCCTCGACGTGCGCAATACCGTCACGCGCCAGGCTGGCGCCTTGTTTGGGCAGTATGACGTCTTGCTGACGCCGACCATGCCGGATGTGCCGTGGCAGCTGGGCCGCTATGGCGAAAAGGAGGAACAGCTTGACGGTGTTGGCTGGACGGCGCGCCTGTTCGAGCATTCGCCGTACACGCCGCTGGCAAACGTGGCGGGCTTGCCGGCCATGTCCGTGCCTTTGGGCATGTCGGATGAAGGTTTGCCGATCGGCATGCAGTTCATGGCGGGCTACGCCAAGGATGGCGTGCTGCTGCGCCTGGCTGGCCAGCTGGAGCGGGCGGCGCCGTGGGCACAGAGGCGGCCGCCCGTGTGGGCAGGTAATTAAGGAGGGGGATTACAGGGCGGCGAGGCGGGCCGCACCGCGGCTTTCCAGGCGAAAGCGGACTTTTTCCCACAGCCGGTCGTGGAAGGGCAGGATGATCACGTTGCAGATCGGCTCAACCACAGCCAGCAAGCCGCCGAAGGCCATGGAACCCGTGGCCCAGTACATGACGCCGAAAGCCACGCCCATGTGCAGCGCCGTCTGGCTGAGCTTTTCGCCGGCCAGGGCGGCAATGCCCAGGCGGCTGGCGGCGTAGCGGTGGCGGATCGCGTGCCAGGCTTTTTCATGCCATGGCAGCAGGGCCACGTTGATGACCGGTTCGATGATTGCGGCCAAGCCACCGAGCGCCAGGGATCCCGTCAGCAAGTAGGCGAGGCCGAAGGCGATCGACATATGCGTGCAGACCTGGCTGAATGTTTTGATGGCTGTGAACAAGGGACGCTCCTTTCTGTTGAATTCGCTTATCCTTGACTTAGATAGTAACGATTCTCATTTACAAAAGGAAGTAAAATATTTCAACTGAATCCATAGATTAAGACTATGGATTGAGAAATATCAATTGTCCTTACTGGATTATGGATGGCTTCAGGCACGCGCGGGGGAGGGGAGATGCTTCGCCAGGGCATGTGCTGCGCATGTGAGCAGCAAGGCTCCCATGCGCAGTTGGGCAAAGGCTGTTACGGCAGGGTTTTCAGTACATTCTTCGTCGGCACGGAGAAATTATAGTTGTCGTGGCGGTCCCAGTTGATCGACCACGTCATTACGCCACGGAAGTCCGGATACGCCTGCAGCGGCTTGATGGTGCCGCAGTTGAGCAGACGCGTCAGGCAATTCAGGGCATTGCTGACGTCGGCATTCGTCGTGAACCCGGAACCGGCCGAACTGCGCCCCGACGGCACGCCGAAGCCCACCTGGTCCGGTCGCAATCCGGCGAAGGTATTGCCGCCATAATTGAACCCCTCGATCAGCATGCGCGCCGTGGCCACCAGCTGGTCGGCCGAGCCCGCCTTGATGGCGCCCGTGGCGTACGGCGTGTAGATGTCGCCATTGTTGTAGTACTGCGGGTGCAGCACCGTCAGCTCGCTGCGCAAGGCATTGATGATGGGAATATAGGCGCCCCAGATGCTGCCATAGCTCGTGTATCCCCCTTCCACATACACCCATTCCGGCGCCATCGACAGGTAAAAACTGCTGCCGACCTTGGTTTTCAGGTTTTTCACGGCGATCGGCAGATAAGTCTGGATGGCCGCGCCTTGCGCCACGCCGTTTTCCAGGTCCAGGTCGATACCGTCGAAGCCATACTTGGTGATGATGGCGTACAGGCTATTGGTGAAATTCGTCGCTTCGGCCGTGTTGCCGACGGAAACGGAACCGTTTTGCCCGCCCAGCGACAGGATGACTTTCTTGCCTTTCGCGCGCTTGGCCGCCACGTCGGCGATGAATTGCGCTTCCGTGCCCGCGCCCGGATCGATGGTCAGGCTGACATTGCCGCCGCCCGCGTTGTCGCCGAAGGAGACGACGATCACGTCCCAGTCATCGCTGACCTGGCTGATCGGATACGTGGCGCCGCTGGGGTTGGTGAAGTTGTGCCAGTAGCCGATCAGCGCGTGCTTGGCCAGGCCGGTGGGCGTTGGCGTTGGAGTAGGCGTTGGTGTCGGGGTCGGGGTCGGCGTTGGTGTGGGTGTTGGCGTCGGTGTCGGGGTGGGAGTCGGCGTAGGTGTTGGGGTAGGCGTCGGGGTAGGAGTCGGCGTGCCGCAGTCTCCCACCGCCGTCCAGGGCTGGCCGCTGCCGGCGCCGCCACTGCTGGTCGATGGGTTATTGCCTTGCGTCCACCAGTTGGCCGTGTAATTGACGTTGTTGTAGCTGGCCTGGCCGCCGCCGTTGTAGGCGGTACCGCTGTTCCACGGCGTGTAGCAGGCCACTGCTGCGGTCGCGCCAGCCAACAACTGGCTCGCGCCGCCGCTGGATCCATCGCCGCCGCCACCGCCGCAGGCGGCCAGGGTGCCGCCGAAGAGGGTAAGGATGAGGGTATTCATGACTGTCCGGTTCACTTGCATCTCCTTGTGTGTTTTTAGTATGGCCGGGCGGCTGGACACCGTCCGCCGTTTCAGAGTGCAAGCATTACAAGTGGTAGTCAACTGGTTTTATTCATTGCGCAAGATCACAATACCAGTTGTGGCATTACCCCATGAGATGGGCGATGCGAGCCATACCAGTGCCTGTTTTCCAGTGCGCTGGTATGGTGTCCGGAATGGTGCCGGGAGCAGGGCGGGGAAGGGAGGAGGACGCCAGGCAAAGTCTATGGCACCGTTTCCTTGCGCAAATTGGCGTACAGCACGCGCGACGCGACAGGTCCAGCCGCATCTGCGTCAAGGCCACCGTCTGGCGCCAATACTTGCCACGGGCAATAACTTACCACCAGGCAAGGCGCTAAGTCCGCGCGCCTCATCAGGCAATGTCTTTTTTTCAAGGGTTCCATGTTCCGCTCCTGAAAGAAAACCTGTAACTTCCTGCATGGCAGCGTGTCATGACGAAAGCGGAAATAATGAAAAAGATATTGATACTGGGTGCAGGCGGACAGGTGGCGCAGTGGGTCATCCGCGCCTTCGCGGGCCGTGAGGACATCGCCTTGACGCTGTTGTTGCGCAATCCCGGCAAGCTGCCTACGCCAGTCCCGGCCAACGGCACGGTGCTGGCCGGCGACGTGCTGGACGAGGCATTGCTGCGGCAAACGATGCCCGGTCACGATCTGGTCTACGCCAATCTGGTGGGCGACGACATGGAAGACCAGGCCAACAGCATCATTGCCGCCATGCGGGCATCCAGTGTCGGGCGCCTGGTTTTCGTCCTGTCGATGGGCATCTACGATGAAGTCCCCGGCAAATTCGGCGCATGGAACAACGCCAGGCTGGCGGAACACCTGAAACCATTCCGCCGCGCCGCCGACGCCATCGAAGCGTCCGGCCTGGCATACACCATCGTGCGCCCAGCCTGGATGACGGACGAAGACGAAGTCGACTACGAACTGACGACGCGCCACGCGCCATTCAAAGGCACCGTGGTATCGCGCAAGAGCGTGGCAGACCTGATCGCCAGCATCATCGAAGCGCCAGACTTGCACCTGCACGCCAACCTGGGCGTGAACAAACCAAACACGGACGGGGACAAGCCGTATTTCATGTAGCTTGTCCAAGCGAAGATACCCAGTGGCCACGACAGCGGCACGCAGATGGGTGAAATCGCATTTGCGATTGGGGAGTTGGCGAAATGGGGGTTTTCTCAAATCCCTCTCATAATTTCGCATAATTTATATTATGTAAAATTGATGATGAGGAGTGGGAGATACTTTTAGTAGTATCTTCGTCCGTTGAAGTAAATGTGCTACGGCTTCTGAAGTGAATTTGCTACTCAAAGAATCGCGCCCGCCCTGCATGCGCGTTTGATTGATGAACTGGTACGATCGAGCCGCCTTGACCGGCATTCTGTTCATGCTCAAGACAGGATTGCCTTGGGAATATCTTCCTCGTGATCATGAACTGGGCTGTGGCATCGCATCGCATCGCCCGAGCGCCTTGGCAAATGGCGCTGGGTAGTCGAACGCACCCTGGGCCGGCTCCACCGTTTCCGTCGGCTGCGGATTCGCTATGAACGTCTTGCCGATACCCACCAGGCATTCCTCAGCGCTTTTATCAAATTTACTCTCATCCTTGCGGCCCATCGACTACGAATTCAGTAGGCTGGGCATACGTCAATTTACTCTCAAACCTCGCCGCACGCCTACTTTCACTTAATCAATGTAAGTTCCTCACCGTAGCAAGAAAAAAAAGAGACCTAAATAGAAGCTACACATTTTGTTATTTCCGCATTAATTTTTTCCACTTTTGCCTTATTCAATGAATCTTTCGCCTCCTCCAAAGAAATAGTTGACTCGACTTCCTGAACTCTGATTTTTGGCATTCCAGGATAGAGATCTAGCCTCTGACTAGAGAATAAAGAATTCCTATAGGTCAAATTAGCACTACCAACCACAACGTTTGCATTATCCAACTTTTTTAATGACGCTGTTAATTCATCTGTTTTTGGGGATAATAAATCAACGGAAATTTGCGCCTTCCTTAGCTTCCCTCTAACATCATCGATTTTTTCATTAATAAAAACAGGAGTATCACTCAAATATTTATTCTCTATTGATCTAAATTGCACTCCATTCCTATACATGCAGGCCATCGCATCACCGGCCTTTTCATAGTTGGCAGCTTGTATCTTAAGTTGATAGCGTTGTGAAGCGATTGATGCTCCCGCTGACAACACACCTCCCGAAACAGCTATCTCCACAGATTTAGCCACTCCCCCAACAATAGCAGCAATGCCACCGAGTAACGTCAAATCAGCGTTGTCGAATTCTGAGGAGCGTAAGTTATCAGCAGTTGAGTAATATGAATCAGTATAAATTTTTAAATTATTCACTGCCTGCAGGATGCTAGTGGCTGGAATTAACCCGCCCCTTTTAAAATCCGGTTGAGTTGGCATTTCCACACTTCCACCATTTGGCTCAACAATAGGCAATGGCCTTAAGTTATTACAGGCTGGCAGAGAAACCACAATAAATGAAACAAATAACGCTTTTTTCATTGCAGCCTCCAATTCACTTAAGATGACTTACGATAACATTGAAACATGCTGAAAATCAATTAAATAATAATTGTATTTTTAGCATTTATGAGTAATTATAAAAATTATTAATTTATCACCTAAATTAAACATAGCGCTCCCAGCCGATGATCAACATTTTTTGAGCTCGGCCGTCCAGTTCCTTGAGTGCTTTATGAATGCGAGCCTTCTGATCGTAGGCCGTTGCCTTAGCCACATTTAGTTCTTTCGCCGCCGCCGTAATTGACACCCCGCGCTCAAAAAAAATCAAATGATGGCTCCTCGCATGTTCCTTTTCGTCAGTCCAGTACAGGAACCAAGCACTAATTTTGTCAGCGTCACGATAGCTTCACGATAGTCAGGCAGCGGCATCATCGGGGTCTCTGCAAATCGATGATGCCTATTTTTCCACAACATATTGCACAACGTATTGTATGATCGGGTTTCACCGAGGAGTAACGTTAAAATGCGCTATCACTTATATCTGCTTCAAACGCTATCGGCGCTGTCCATAGTGTGCACATCGGGGGCGTTTGCCGAGGAACCGGGCATTTCACGAGATGAAAAAGGGGCGATCATCGCCTCCCTTGATAGCACCTTGAAGGCGAACTACCCGTTTCCCGACATCGCAAGAAAAATTGCGCCGGTGCTTCAGGAGCGTCTGAAAAAGGGAGATTATGATTCCGCGGCCACGAAGGCAGAGTTTGCGGGCAAGTTGACCGACGATCTCCTCAAAGTCAGCGGCGACCTGCATTTCTTCGTGGGGGCTGACGCAAAATGGATCGCGGAATTCAAGGCGAAGGCCAATCCGGCGCTCAAGGCCAAGATACGAAAAGAAGAATTGAGCACGCTGGAGGAGAGCAATTTCGGTTTCGATGAGGTCGCTCGCCTGAAGGGAAATATCGGCTATATACGATTCAGCTATTTTGCCGATCCGGAACTTGCCTATGATACGGCCGCGTCCGTCATGCGCTTCGTCGGCAATACGGATGCCCTCATCATCGATTTGCGCTATAACAATGGTGGACATCTGGAAATGGCGCAATTTCTAGCGAGCTATTTCTTTTCCAGCGAGAAAGACCAGCTGCTCTTCGACTATTACTATAATGAGGATGGCAAGCGTATCCAGCGCGGGCAATGGGTGCTGCCGGGCCTGCCTGGCAAGCGCATGGTGGACAAGCCGGTCTATATCCTGACCGGCTCCACGTCGTTTTCCTCCGCAGAATGGTTTTCCTATGCGATGAAGAAGCTCGGGCGAGCGACACTGATCGGGGAGCGGACCGCCGGCGGCGCGCATCCGGTTGCACGCAAGCCGCTCAACGACGATTTTTTCGTGCAGGTACCGATCGGCCAGATCCAGGATCCCGTGGACCGTGGCGATTTCGAAGGAGCCGGCGTCCAACCCGATATCCCAAGCCCGTCCATCCGCGCACTGCCTCTGGCGCACAAGCTGGCGCTTGAGAATCTGGCGAAGACCGATGACGCCAGGCGAACCGAATTTGCCTGGCTGCTCCCAAGCTTGACGGCAGCCATCGAGCGCCCGCACGTCGATGCCGGAATGTTGGCGAAAGCCGCCGGAAAATATGAAGGCCGCCAGCTCATCCTGGAGAATGGCACACTTTACTATATCTGGCGCGACCGGTTCCGCGTCGCCCTGGAGCCGATCGGTCCCGACCTGTTCGCGGTGGAAGGCGTGTCCGATTTTCGATACCGCTTGAATGTTTCGCGCGGAAAAGTGACGGCGCTGGAACGGGTGAATCAGGACGGCAGTATCCAGCGGTACCAGCGCCTTGACTAAGGGCACACCTGAGGGGACACATCACCCGGCCGCGATCGATGACGCCGTGTTTCTCGGCCGCGCTGTCGAACGGCTGAGCGTCCTGATCGCTGAGCAATCCCAGACTGTCTTCGATACGATGGGGATCGTCATCCCGGTTCGCTCGTGTTCGCTGATGACTGCTCTTGCAACGCTCGGCACGGCCTCCGCCTCGGATCTGGCGCGCGAACTCGGACATTCGCACCAGCTGGTCATGCAAAAGATACCCAAGCTGCTCCGTCTGGGCCTGATACAGTATCGGAATGATCACAATGATGCCCGGCGACGGATATTCATGCCAACCGATGAAGGCTTGTCGCAGCTTGCGAAATTCGAGCAGTGCACGGTGCTGATCCGGGCGGCCTATGCCGGCTTGTTTGCCGAGGTGGGGGACGTCAGGCAATTCGTAGATCGGGCCGCCGATGCGCTCAAGGAGAGGCCGCTGGACAAACGCATCAATTCTCCGGCCTGACCATGCCCTGAATTAAGGCTGCTGGCGCACCCGTCGCCTTCCTGCCGGAATACATTGATGTAGATCAATCAATTTTCCTACCGTGTGCAGCAGAATATGATCATTCGCAAGGCTCTGTCGAACAGACCATGGCAGAGCGCTTGGCTGGCACAACCATGCCCGACACATGCCTTGTCCCCAGCCCCACGCTCGCGCCTGCGCCCTGCCTACGCATGACCAACTTCACAAGGAATAACATGATCCCCACTACCATGAAAGCCGCCGTTGTCGAACAACTGGGCCAGCCGCTGGTGCTGCGCGACGTTCCCGTGCCGGTGCCAGGCCCCGGCCAGATCCTCGTCAAGACGGAAGCGTGCGGCGTGTGCCACACGGACTTGCATGCGGCGCGCGGCGACTGGGCCGTCAAGCCGACGCCGCCGTTCATTCCCGGCCACGAAGGCATCGGCCTCGTGGTGGCCGTGGGTACGGGCGTGACGGAAGTGCAGCTGGGCGACCGGGTCGGCGTGCCCTGGCTGTATTCGGCTTGCGGCCATTGCGAACATTGCCTGGCGGCCTGGGAAACCGTGTGCGCCGAGGCGCAGTTTGGCGGCTATACCAAGAATGGCGGCTTCGCCGAATACATCCTGGCCGACCCGCGCTACGTCGCGCATATTCCGGCGGGTCTGTCCGCCGTGCAGGCGGCGCCCATCATCTGCGCCGGCGTAACCAGTTACAAGGGCATCAAGGAAACGGGGGCGCGGCCGGGCCAGTGGCTGGCCGTGTCCGGCATTGGCGGACTGGGCCACCTGGCCATCGAATATGCGGTGGCCATGGGCTTGCGCGTGGCGGCCGTCGACATCGATGAAGGCAAGCTGGAGCACGCGCGCGCCCTGGGCGCCGAAGTGACCATCAATGCGCGCCAGGGCGACCCCGTCGCGGCCCTGCGCGAAGCGACCGGGGGCGGCGCCCACGGCGTGCTGATCACGGCGCCGTCGATCGATGCCTTCCAGCAAGGCGTGGCGATGACGCGCAAGCGCGGCACCTGCGTGCTGGTGGGCTTGCCGCCGGGAGACTTCCCGACGCCGCTGTTCGACGTGGTCGCCAATTGCGTGACGATACGCGGTTCCTTTGTCGGCACGCGCCAGGACATGGCCGAGGCGCTCGCCTTCGCCGCCACGGGCAAGGTCAAGGCCGGCGTGGAATTGCAGCCGCTGTCGGCCATCAACGAGATCTTCAGCCGGCTCGAACATGGCAAGGTTGCCTCGCGCGTGGTGCTCGATTTCAGCGGCAGCTGAACGACAGGCGGGCGGCGCGGTGTGTCGTGCGACGGCAATTTAATTGCCGTTGCTATGATGGCATCTCATAAGACACACCTAGGACACACCGATGAAGAAATCCCTCTCCGGCCTGCTGGCCTGCGCCGCCCTCGCCTTGTCCTTTTCGGCTGGGGCGGCCAGCGCGGCCGACCCGGCTGCGGCTGCGCTGCCCGGACACTATTACCTGCAAGGCGTCATGGAAACGGGTTCCGAACTGCTGCTGAAAAAAGACGGCAAGTTCGAATGGATGCTCAGCTATGGCAATACCGACGAGCAAGCCAGCGGCGAGTGGCGCGTTGCCGGCGACGTGGTGACCCTGGTGGCGGGCAACGGCGGCAAGGAACCACAGTTTCGCGTGTTCGAGGAATCGGAAATGCGCATCCAGAAACCCGCTGAAGCGGGCCTGTGGGTGGCCATCGTCGGCTTCCCCCGGCTGGGACCGATGGCCGGCGTGGAAGTAAAGTTCGAAGCGCAAAGCGGCAAGACGGCCACGGCCGTCAGCGTGGCGAACGGCGACGCCATCGTCCGCATGCCGGCGTCGGAAAGCTGGGTGCGCGCCGGCTTGCGCCGCCAGGGTTCAAAAGCCGACTATCAATGGCTGGCCGTGCCAGCCGGGCGGGCACAGGAACGCATCGCCGCATTCGCCGTTACCGATCCCCAGTGGTTGAGAGGCCAGGCATTCCAGAAGCTGTCCTTGCGCGTGGTCAAGGGCGGCCTGAAAGTGGACGATCCGGATCATGGCCTGGCCAGGGGCCTGTACGCCAAACCGGCATCGACGCAATAGCCTTCTTTCTCCGTCTCTCCATTCTCCCGGCACGTTGTCCTGGTCAAGAATAATGACCGGGGCAGTACGCGCACGCCCGTGCGCCGTTGACACCCCGCACGGTCTGTCCTATAGTCGCCGGGTTAACGACAAATGAGAATGAGAATCATGTTCAGTTCTATTAAGAAATGGCTCGTCTGCTATCCGCTCGTGGCCGCCAGCCTCAGCCTGTTACTGGCCGGAGGCGCGCAAGCGCAAGTGGCCGACCAGGCCGCCGGCGCCAAGCAGCTGTGGCAATTGATCGATTATGTTGCCGTCGATTACAGCGGCGCCGTCGAGCACGGTAAAGTGGTCAGCGAAGCGGAATACGCGGAAATGCTCGATTTTACGGACAACGCGACGACGCAGATCGCCGCCCTGCCCGCGCACGCTTCGCAAGCGGCCATCGCCGCCGCCATCGCCGACCTGCGCAAAGCCGTCGTCGCCAAGGCGGATGGCGCGGAAGTCAAGCGCCTGGCGCACCATGCGAACGGCTTGCTGATTGCCGCTTACCCAATTCCCGTGGCGCCGAAAGTGCTGCCCAACCTGGCGCGCGGCGCCGCCCTGTATGCGGCCCAGTGCGCCTCCTGCCACGGCGTGGCCGGCGGCGGCGACGGTCCGCTGGCGGCCAGCCTGGAACCGAAGCCGATCGCCTTCACGGATGGCGAACGGGCGCAGTCGCGCAGCCTGATGGCGCTGTACCAGGTCATTTCGCAAGGCGTGGCCGGCACCTCGATGGCCAGTTTTGGCCAGCTGTCCGAAAACGAGCGCTGGGACCTGGCGTTCTATGTCGGCGGTATGTCGCACGATGCGGCGGCAAGCGCGCGCGGAGAAAAGCTGTGGCAGGATGATCCGCGCAGCAAGAACTTGTACGCGGACCTGGCTGCCGTGACGACCCTGACGCAAGAAGCGGCCGCCGCCAAGCTGGGAGCGGACGAGGCGCAAGCCTTGACGGCGTACTTGCGCAGCAACCCTGGCAAGGCCGAGGCGCACAAGCCGGCCGGCCTGGCCCTGTCGCGTTTGCGCCTGGCGGAAAGCCTGGAGGCCATGCACGCGGGCGACCGCGCTGGCGCCACGCGCCTGGGCCTGTCGGCCTATCTGGACGGTTTCGAGCCGATCGAGCCGATGGTGGGCGCGCGCAACAAATCCCTGCTGCTGGCCGTGGAAAACGCCATGCTGGCTTACCGCTCCGCCGTGGCCAAGGGCACGGTGGCCGACGCCGACGCGGCCGGCGAAAAGCTGCAGCAACTGTTTACCCACGTGGAAGCGGAACTGGGCGACGCCAAAGCCGACCCGATGACGACCTTTGTCGGCGCCCTGACGATCTTGCTGCGCGAAGGCGTGGAAGCCTTGCTGATCGTCATCGGCATCATCGCCTTCCTGCGCAAGGCCAAGCGCAACGACGTGCTGCCCTATGTGCATGCGGGCTGGGCCAGCGCGCTGGTGGCGGGCGGCCTGACATGGGTGGCGGCAACGTATCTGGTGACCATCAGCGGCGCCAGCCGCGAAGTGAGCGAAGGCCTCGGTTCCGTGTTCGCGGCCCTGGTCCTGCTCAGCGTGGGCTTGTGGATGCACCAGAAGAGCAGCGCCGGACGCTGGCAGGAATACCTGCACGAGAAACTCACGGCGGCCATGACGCGGCGCTCCGCCTGGGGCCTGTTCGCCCTGGCCTTCATCGCCGTCTACCGCGAAGTCTTTGAAACCGTGCTGTTCTATTCCGCCCTGGCGGCGGACGGCAATGGCGGCGCCCTGCTGGGCGGCTTTCTGGTGGCCATCGTGCTGCTGGTCGTGATCGCCTGGGCCTTGCTGCGCACCAGCGCGCGCATGCCGATCGGCAAATTCTTCTCGTGGACGTCCGCCTTCGTGGCCGTGCTGGCCGTGATTTTGATGGGCAAAGGCGTGGCCGCGCTGCAGGAAGCGGGCTGGGTCGGCGTGAGCCCCGTCGATTTCATCCGCGTCGACCTGCTGGGCATCCTGCCGACCCTGGAAACCTTGCTGGCGCAGGCGGCCATCCTGGCCATCATCGTCGTTGGCTATGGCTGGAACCGCGTTTCTGCGGGCAAGCGCAAGCTGGCTTGACCTTGTAGAGCCGGCACGGGCAAGCTGCCAGTGCCGGCCATGGCGCGCCTGGTCAGGCGCGCCATCCCTCCCCCGCCATCGGCCCCACCTATTTTTCAAACACCAGCCACGACCAGCTCACGCCCGCGTGGCGGTTCTGCGCCTGGGCCGATAGCGCCTGCGTGCTCAACATGAACAGCAGGTGCATCCATGGAGTCGTCTTGTTTTGTCGATACGGGCGGTGTGGCGCTCCATTATTGCCCCGCGCCGCGCCGCCGATCAATTTTACAAACGATGCCATTCAGTGCAGCATCTTCCAGAATAAGATATGATGACCATCATGCAGAAATTACCCAACAACTCAGCTGCCAAGCCCTCGGCGCAAAGCCGCAAGGAAGCCACCCACGAACGCATTGTCGAGGTGGCCACGCGCGCCATCCGCCGTAGCGGCTATGCGGGCACGGGCGTGGCCGACATCATGAAGGAAGCGGGCCTGACGCACGGCGGCTTCTATGCCCACTTCGCTTCGCGCGACGCGCTGCTGGCCGAAGCGGGCGACCGCGCGGGCGCCGAAGCGGTGGCGCTGGCGGCCCGGGTGGCCGCTGCCGCCCCGCCCGGCCAGGCGCTGCAGGCGATGCTGGCCGCGTATCTTTCCCCCGAACACATCGCCGCCATCGAGGTGGGCTGCCCCGTGTCGGCACTGGGCTCGGAAATGCCGCGCCAGGCGCCCGAGGTGCGGCGCGCCGCCACCATCCATATCAAGGAAATGATCGACCTGTTCGCGCGCCAGTTGCCGAACTGGGGCCAGCCCGAAGCGCACGCGCAGGCCATGGCGACGGTGTGCGCCCTGATCGGCACCACCATCCTCGCCCGTGCCGTGGACGAGCCAGCCCTGTCGGAAGCGCTGTGCGCGGCCACCCTGGCGCAGTTTCAAGACACAAACTAGCCGTAACGCCCGTGGCGCTGATCCGTCCCGGGCTTTTTTTTCAACAAAAATATGATGATCGTCATATTCCATGTCCCAAGCTGTCAATCACTGAAGGAACTGCCATGAAAAACCACAAGATTGCCCTGGTCACCGGCGCCTCGTCCGGCATCGGCGCGGCCACGGCCCGGCGCCTGGCGCAAGCGGGCTACACGGTGTACGGCACCAGCCGCCGTGGCGGCCATGCGGCCGGAGCCGGCCATGCGATGCTGGCGCTCGACGTCACCAGCGATGCGTCTGTCGCTGCCGCCGTGGCCGAGGTGATGCAGCGCGAAGGCCGCATCGACCTGCTGGTCAATAACGCCGGTTTCGGTGTGGCTCCGGCAGGCGCCGAGGAAAGCAGCATTGAGCAGGCGCAAGCCATCTTCGACACGAATTTCTTCGGTGTCGTGCGCATGACCCTGGCCGTGCTGCCGCACATGCGGGCCCAGGGCGGCGGGCGCATCCTCAATATCGGTTCCGTCGTGGGCTTTTTGCCCATGCCTTACGGCGCGCTGTATTCCGCCACCAAGCACGCCATCGAGGGCTACACGGAATCGCTCGACCATGAAGTACGGGACTGGGGCATCCGCGCCAGCGTCATCGAACCGGCCTATACGAAAACCACGTTCGAAGCCAATCTGCTGGCGCCCGATGCGCCGCTGTCCGCCTACCGGCAAGTCAGCATAGCCGTCACGCGCCGGCTGCAGGAACTGATGGCCGGCGCCGATGAGCCTGGCGTCGTGGCCGACACGGTATTGGCGGCCGCGCAGGCACGCCAGCCCAAGCTGCGCTACACGGCCGGGCCGCTGGCGGCGCGCTTGCGCCTGATGCGCCGTTTCATGCCCGCCGCGCTGATGGACGCCGGCTTGCGCAAGGATCTGCGCCTGGCTTGATCGCCCCCTTTTCAGCCTTCAGAGAGAACACCATGCAAGCATTGCAACTCAAACAATACGGCGGCCTTGATCACGTGGCGTTTGCCGAACTGCCCCGCCCCATTCCCGGCCCCGGCGAATTGCTGGTGCAGGTGCACGCCGTGGGCTTGAACCCCATCGACAACCTGATTCCCAAGGGCGACTTCAAGCCGATATTGAAACTGCGCTTGCCGGCCACCCTGGGCAGCGACCTGGCCGGCGTGGTCGTGGCCGTGGGCAGCGCCGTCACGCGCTTCAAGGTGGGCGACGCCGTGTATGCCAGTATTTTCGACACGCCATACGGCAGCCTGGCCGAATTTGCCGTGGTGCCCGAACAGGCGGCCGCCCTCAAGCCTGTCAACCTCGATTTCGTGCAGGCGGCCTCGATTCCCATGGTGGGCTTGACGGCGTGGCAAGCCATGCATGAGCGCATGCAGCTCCAGCCGGGCCAGAAAGTATTCATTCCGGCCGGTTCCGGCGGCATCGGCACGTTTGCGATCCAGCTGGCCACGCACCTGGGCGCCCGCGTGGGCACGACCACCAGCACGGCGAACGTGGAGCTGGTGCGCGGCCTGGGCGCCGATGACGTGGTCGATTACAAGAAACAGCCGTTCGAGGACGTGCTGCGCGATTACGACGCCGTGCTGGGCACGGTGCGCGGCGACGGGCTGGAAAAGGCCTTGCGCATCGTCAAGCCTGGCAGCCATGTCGTCTCGCTGATCGGCCCGCCGGACGCCGCTTTCGCCCGTGCGCGTGGCATGAACGTGGTGCTGAAACTGGTGTTTGGTTTGCTCAGCCGCAAGATCATCGGCCTGGCGAAGCGGCGCGGCGCCAGCTATGCCTTCCACTTCGTGCGTCCCGACGGCGGCCAGCTGGCGCAGATCGCCGCCCTGCTCGAAGGGGGCACCATCCGTCCCGTCATCGACCAGGTGTTTCCTTTCCGTGAGGCGAAACAGGCACTGGCCTACCTGGCGCAGGGACGCGCGCGCGGCAAGGTGGTGGTGCAATTTCCCGCGGCTTGAGTCACATCTGCCGGAAATGCTGCAGATAGCTGCGGCTGACGGGCAAGGTTTCCTCGCTGCCACGCAAATGCAGCTGCGCCGTTTCATTCACGCCCCGCGTTACCTGGCTGACATACGCCAGGTTGACGATGACGGCGCGGTGTATTTGCACGAAGCGTGCCGGGTCCAGCTGTTCGCCCAGTTCCTTGATGCTGGTGCGTATCAGGGCTTCGCCCTCTTCCCACGCCACCAGCGTGTATTTCTCTTCGGCCCGCAGATAACGCACTTGCTCGACGGGAATCAGGCGCACGCTGCTGCCCACGGATGCCTTGATCCATTGCAACCGGGCCGGCGGCGCGACGCGTCCGCCCAGGCGGCTGGCCAGCTGGTCCAGCATGGCATCGAACGCGCCGCCATCGGCCGGTGGGCCGGGCAACTGGCGTTGCAAACGCTGCACGGTGTCGGCCAGGCGGGCCGGATCGACGGGTTTCACCAAGTAATCGATGGCGCCCTGCTCGAACGCCTGCAATGCGTACTGGTCATACGCCGTGACGAACACGATTTGCGTGCGGCGGGCCAGCGCGCGCGCCGTGGCAATGCCGTCCAATCCCGGCATGCGGATGTCGAGAAAGACAATGTCGGGTTGATGCAGCTCAAACAATTCAAGCGCTTCGGCGCCGTTGCGCGCATCGCCGATCACGGATAAGGCCGGCCACAGGGTGGCCAAATGGCTGCGCAGGCGTTCGCGCAGCAGCGGTTCGTCGTCGGCAATCAGCGCGGAAATGGTGTTCAAGGCTGTCCTCCAGAAAAATGCAGCTCGGCACGCACGCCATGCGGGTCGAGCGCGTGCAGTTCCAGCCGGGCGCTGGCGCCATACACGGCTTGCAGGCGGCTGCGCACATTGTTCAGGCCGGTGCCAGGCTGCGCCGTCTCGGCCATGCCCACGCCTGTGTCGCTGACCCAGACGCAGCTCTTGCCGCCGGCCGCATCCAGCGCCGCGCCCACCGTGATGCGCCCGCCTTCCATGCCGGGATCGATGCCGTGGCGCACGGCGTTTTCCACCAGGGTCAGCAGCGCCATGGGCGGAAAGCGCAGGCTGGCTGCCTGCGCGACGTGGGCTACCTCGAATTGCAGGCGGTCCGGCATGCGCACCCGCATCAGTTCCAGGTAGGCGCGCACCAGCTGCAATTCCTGCTCCAAGGTGGCGGCCTCATCGTTCAGGCGCGGCATGGCGGCGCGCAGATAGGCGATCAGGTGGCGCAGCACGGGCCCCGCATTGGGCGAGCCGGACGCCACCAGCGCTTCCACATTGGCCAGGGTATTGAACAGGAAATGCGGTTCGATCTGCGCCTGCAAGAGGCGCAGGCGCGCGTCCAGCAATTCACGCTCCAGGATGTTTTTCTCCAGTTCGGCCTGCAGGCGGTCGGCCCGTTCGCGCTCGCGCCGTTCGCTGCGCATGGCCAGCAGGGAAAACAGCACGCCGAAGACGACAGCCAGCACGACCATCAGGAAATGCCCGACGAGGGTTTGCGTTTGCGCGAGATAGGCAAGAAACTGGCCCCGCTGCGTGGCCAGCGCCGTGACCAGGGCGGCCACGGGCGCCATCAGCACCACGGCGCCCAGGCGCGCCGCCGCCAGCGACAGCCAGCGCGGCCGCAAGGCTCCCGCCGCCGAGTACGCCAGCAGCAGCGCCGCGCCAATGAAGCCGATGCGGCCAAACACGCCAAGATATGGCGTGCCGCTGAGCAGATGCAGCAGCCACGACAGCAGCAAGGTGAAGACCGTCACGACGAGCGCCTGCCGCGCGGTCGGCAAGAACGCTTGGGCGCGGCGGATGGTGACAGGGGCAGGCATCATGGCGTCACCATACGCGGGAAGCGGCCGCCGTTCAAGCCCTGAAAACCGCCGTTCGTCGCACCGTCCCCGCCTGTTCCCGGCCGCCCGGGAAGCGGAGGCCTATCTTGATGCTTCGTTCATGCCGCCAGGAGATACCGATGCCATCCGCCAGTTCCACCACCAGCCCCCTGCCCTCGCCGCGCCTGGCGTCATCGCGCCGATGGGCGGCCACGGCCCTGTCCGCCTCTGCCCGCTTCTGGTTCCTCGCCACCGTCACCGGCCAGCTCTTCTTTGCCGCCTACATCATCGCCCTGTATGGCGGCGCCGCGACGCGCGGCGATTTGCCGGGCTGGAATGCCGTCATGACGCATGGCCACGTGCCCGGCGATGGCGTGGGCAATGTGGCCACCGGCGTGCACCTGCTGCTGGCAGCCATCCTCATGCTGGGCGGCGCGCTGCAACTGGTGCCGCACGTGCGCCGCCACGCGCCCCGCTTGCACCGCTGGAACGGCAGAGTCTACCTGGCCGGTGCCGTGCTGGCTGCCTTGTCCGGACTGTATATGCTGTGGTGGCGCGGCGCCGTGGGCGATACGACGCAGCACCTGGGCATCAGCCTCAATGCCGTGCTGGTGCTGGTCTTCGCGGGCCTCGCCTTGAAGAACGCGTTGCAGCGCGATATCGCGGCGCACCGGCGCTGGGCGCTGCGGCTGTTCCTGGCCGTGAGCGGCGTGTGGTTCTTCCGCGTGGGACTGATGTGCTGGCTGGCAGTCAATGGCGGCCCGGCGGGTTTCGACCCCGCAAGCTTCACGGGGCCATTCCTCAGCTTCCTTGCCTTTGCCCAGTATCTGCTGCCGCTGGCCGTGCTGGAAGCCTATCTGCGCTGCCGCGACGGCGGCAACGCGATGCTGCGCCTGGGCATGGCGGCCGTGCTGGCACTGCTGACGGTGGCGATGAGCGCGGGCATCGCCGTGGCCGCGATGGGCATGTGGCTGCCGCGCATGCACGGCTGAGCGCCGCCCGGCATGCGGCAGGGCAAACGCCTGTTACCAGTAGCCAAGCACCTTCCACCAGGTGGTGCCGACGATGGCAAAGATCAGCAGTTCCACCACGCACATGATGAAGCCGACCCGCCACCAGTTGCCCATCGTCACGAAGCCGCTGCCGAAGATGATGGGCGAGGTGCCCGTCGCATAGTGCGTCAGGGTCATCATGATGGCCGAGCCGGCCGTCATCATCAGCATGAAGGGCACGTGGTATTCGGCCGGGATCAGGTGCAGGCCCACCGTCAGGAAGGCCAGCAGCATGGCGCTGATGTGGGCCGTCGTGCTGGCGAAGAAGTAATGCGAAAAGACAAACACCAGCACCAGGACGGCGGCAATCGGCAGCCAGTCCATGCCGCTGGCGACGATGGCGGCCTTCATGCCGGCCGAAAACCAGGCGATCACGCCCGTCTTGTTCAGCTGCTCGGCCATCATGACGAGCGCGCCGAACCACACGAGGGTGTCCCAGGCGCTCTTTTCCGACAGCACGTCGTCCCAGTCGATGGTGCCGGTAATGATGAGTACAAACAGGCCGACAAAGGCGACCACCGTCGCATCGAGCGAAAACGCGGGACCGAACAGTATGGCGGGCACGTTTGCCCACAGCAGCAGCAACAGGGCGAAGGTCCCCAGCATGACTTTTTCCGACGGCGACAGCGGGCCCATGCTTTTCAGTTCCGCCTTGGCGTAGGTGACGGCGTCGGGCGTGGCTTTCAGTTCCGGCGGCGACAGCCAATAAATAATCAGCGGCATGACCAGCAGGCAGACCAGGCCCGGCAGCAGCATGCACAGGGCCCAGGTGGTCCACGTCAGGTGAAAACTCTGGCCGCTGGCCTTGGCCACAAAGTCGACCACCAGCGGGTTCGGCGCCGTAGCCGTGAGGAACATCGCCGAGGTGATCGGATTGGCGTGGTAGTTGACGAGGGCCAGATAGGTGCCGACTTTCTTTTCCGTGCCCTTGGCCGGGTCCGAGTCGAAGGCGTTGGCGATCGATTTCATGACGGGGTGGACGATGCCGCCGCCACGTGCCGTGTTACTCGGTGTAAATGGCGCCAGCACCAGTTCGCAGATCGCCAGGCCATAGCCGATGCCCATGGTGCGCTTGCCCAGCAGGGAAATGAACAGCAGGCCGATGCGGCTGCCCAACCCCGTCTTTTTCAGGCCGCGCGAAATCAGGATCGCCACGACGATCAGCCAGATCAATGGATTCGAGAAACTGCTGAGCGCATCCGTGATGGCGCCCTTGGACGAGGTCGACGTCACTTGCGACAATGAAACGATGACGATGGCCATCATCGCCATCACGCCGATCGGCATGACCTTCAGAATGATCGCCAGGATGGTGGTGAGGAAAATCGCCACCAGGCCCCAGGCTTTGGGCGTCAAGCCGTCCGGCGCCGGCAGCAATAGCATGCTCAACAGCAAGGCTGTGCAGATCAGGGCGGGGACGAGGCGGAATGGGACGGCTTCCTTGAAATGCAGGAACAGGTCGCGCACTGTTTTATACATCTTTATTACCTTTCGCTGTGGGTCAGGCATCCTCGCGGTCGGAATCGTGCACGCAGATTCATGGGCCGGTAGGCACAAGAAGCGCGCCCGCAAGATGACAGATGCCCAACAATTCTGTTCGGCAATATCATACACGCAAGGCTGACGCGGCCCCGCCACGCCACGCCGCCCGCTTCAACTAACTTTCAAATCGTTGATCTGGGAGCGGCATGCGCAACAAAAACGCCTCTCGCCAAGCGTCAATGTGCTGGCGCGCCGCAAGCCGTTTTCGCATCGGCAGTACCGGCACGCGAAACTTTCCCCGCGCCTGTCAGAACCTGAAGTTCGACACGGCGGCCTTGCTCAAAACATGCGCGTTGCTTGAGCGAGTCCTTCATCTCGCCGCAGCCGCTGATGCCGTCGCGATCCAGGCGTATGTCAATCAATGCATCCGCCTCGCTGATCGATTTGTCGCGTAGCAGTTGATGGAACACGGTGCATGCTCTTTTGTGCGCCAAAACGAAATTACCCTCTTTTTCGCGAGGCATCGGGTCGGCAAAGCCCACGATAACTACTTTTTTCTCTTCGCCTTTTTTTGCCTGCGGCATGAATTTATCGACGTACGATTTTGAAATAGCCCACTGCCCTTCTTCGAACGTCTCTTTTCCAGAGCTGAAATAGATCCCGTTTTTCAGCTCCTGGCAAACTGCCTCTTTTCCCCCTCTTGAAACCTTGACGCCGGCGCTATCCAACTCAATACGCGTATCTGTTGTATCGGCGGCAGCAGTCCCTTTCAGTTCGATATAGCTGCGCAGGCCAACCCCATGCCACAGAACCCGGACATTACTGATCGAAAAGCTGTCGCCATCCATTTTGCAACTATGCAGCAACACCCCCTTGGCATCGGCTGCAGCTTGCATCGTGGCGAAATTCGTTTTATTGACGATCAATACGGCATCGGAGCGCAACCCGAGGCCACTCATCACATAATTAAAACTATGCTGGCCTGCCAGCAATGGAATATAGGCAAACAGGATTCCCACTGAAATACTGGCAAAAGCGCTCCGGGAGCTGGCGCTGAGGTTGGCCGTGGCGGGGCCGGGCGGAACGGGTGGAACGGGCGGAATGGGGGGCGGAAGCGGCATGAATGTGGAAAACATCGCCACGCCAAGACTTAAAAACATTCCTGAAAATAGCAACACCAAGGGTATTGCCAGGAAGTTAAAAACTCCACTGCCCGCATCAGGCTTGTTTAGGGCGGCAATATATCCCAGCATGGACGTGGAAGCAATCAATGGCATAACGTAGGCAACGGCAAACCAGCCATCTTCCGTCAATTTGCGAGCCAGGTACCAGTACACGCCAATGAGAACCACTGCTACGATACTTGACACGACAAATTGGCATCGACTGGCGGAGCCGGCGCCGTTGTTCAAAGCCTCAAAGAAAACCATAACCAGCAGCAGGGAAAGCAGCCAAAGACCAAGCAGGTATGCGGTACTCTTTAACTTCCCGGATGGGAGTATTTTTTGTGTAGCCCACGGAACAAAAGGCAAGAACCCCATGATGACCGATAAGGCACCGATACAGGAAAAAGCCAGCATGACAAAAATAAAGAATAATGTATCGCCAACACTTAACCCGGATGGAAAAAAACCAATCACGAAGAAACAATAGATAAAGACGGCAACCAGGCCAAAAGTAGAGCTCAGACCGGCACATAAACCACTGATGGTTTTCAGGCGTTCAATCCTGAGCTTTTTAATTTCGGCTATTTGCTTCTCTTCATCCAGTGTCATAATATTAGGCGGTGTATTGACGTTTAGATATTATAATGCAACCATCTTTCCTGAAGTCAATAAATTTGCAAGATTGGCATGGGCGGCGGAGTTCCGCCTGGGCGCCAGAAAACTGAGCCAGGTCAAGACTCTGCCTGTCACCCGCCTGTTTCAAGGGGTATTTCAGCCCAATCTTGCCAACCGCACTATAATGTTGGCACCGCTTGCGGCAGCAATGGCGGCGATAGACGGTAACAATTTCGTGTGGAGGCCGGTACAATAGCGTCTGGGCCTACACAGGGTTTCACTTTTGCCAGCAGTTGCCAGCAACTAACCATTTTTTTGACCAGCCAACAAATACTATGAGTTCGATGAATGAAGAGCGCGTTTTAAGCGTGCACCACTGGACGGATACCCTGTTCTCCTTTACCACCACGCGCGACCCGTCGCTGCGTTTCTCGAATGGCCATTTCACCATGATCGGCCTGCGCGTCGATGGCAAGCCCTTGCTGCGTGCCTATAGTATCGCCAGCGCCAATTATGAAGACCACCTGGAATTTTTCAGCATCAAGGTGCCGGGCGGTCCATTGACGTCGCGCTTGCAGCACTTGCAAGTGGGCGACACGGTCATCGTCGGCCGCAAGCCGACGGGCACCCTGGTGTCCGACTACCTGCTGCCAGGCAAGCGCCTGTACATGCTGTCGACGGGCACGGGCCTGGCGCCTTTCCTCAGCATCGTGCGCGATCCGGACATCTACGAGCGCTTCGACCAGCTGATCCTCGTGCACGGCGTGCGCCAGGTCGATGAATTGGCTTACCACGACTTGCTGGAAGAGCATCTGCCGCAGCATGAGTTCCTGGGCGAAATGGTCAGCGACAAGCTGCGCTACTACCCTACCGTGACGCGCGAAGACTTCCGCAACATGGGCCGCATCACCGAACTGATCGAAAACGGCAAGCTGGCCGAAGATCTGGGCGTGCCGGCACTGAACCCTGCCGAAGACCGCGTGATGATCTGCGGCAGCTCGGACATGCTGCGCGACCTGAAAGAAATGCTGGAAGCGCGTGGCTTCAAGGAAGGCAATACCTCGACGCCAGGCGACTTCGTTGTCGAGCGCGCGTTCGCCGAGAAGTAATCCGCAAAAGTCATCCGCAATACCCCAGGGGCCCGGCCCCGCCGCTTCCTGCGGCGGCGCCGGGCCTTTTCATTGGCGGCGGCTACCGCAATCCATTCATGAAGCGCTGCAAGGACGTAAAGGCTTCCTGTCATGGCCGGAAACGAACAGCAGCGAGGCCGCACGGTCGGTCTTGACCTTGCTTGATCTGTCGCAAACGTGGCCTGTAAAACCGCATTGGGATTCGGCCGCATGCCAAAATAAACACGGCCCCTGATGGCGGCGCATCAGTCACGCTCGCTCCTGACAGAAATTGTCAGTGCTTTTCATTATGCTTTCGGCACCAGCAGGCTAGCCAGCCTGTACTATCGATATCTCCACCTGCGACAGGACTTTTCATGACACGTGCCATCACCATTCTGACCGAGAACTTTGCCGATTGGGAAACCGCCCTGATCAATTCCACGGCGCGCCTGTACTACGGCTTTTACACGCAGTTCGCCACGCCAGGCGGCTTGCCCGTCACCTCGTCCGGCGGCATGCTGGTCACGCCGCAACTGGCGCTGGAAGATATTGTGCTCGATGAACTCGATTTGCTGATGGTATGTGGCGGCAGCCACTGGCAAAGCGGCAAGGCGCCCGACCTCTCCCCCTTGCTGCGCGCGGCCCGCGACAGGAATATCGTGCTGGCCGGCATTTGCGACGGCACGCGCGTGCTGGCGCAGGCGGGCGTGCTCGACACTGTGCGTCACACCTCCAATTCCGCCGACAACCTGAAGGATACCGGCTATGCGGGCGCCGCCCTGTACCAGGATGTGCCGTGGGCCGTGGCCGACCAGCGCGTCATCACGGCGCCCGGCACGGCGCCCGTCAGCTTTACGGCCGAGGTCTTGCGCGCCCTGGGCATAGCTGATGACAACCTGGCGGCTTACTTGGCCATGCACGGCAAGGCAGACCAGGCAGTGCGCTAGTTGGCATCCAGCACGCGCAGGCGCGCCACGGCGTGCGTGTTGCCCGGATCCAGTTCCAGCGAACGGCGGTAATGCGTGATGGCCAGCGCCTTGGCGCCGTCCGCCTCGTATGCTTCGGCCAGGCTGTCGTGGCCATTTGCCCCTTGCGGGTACAGTTGCACGCCGAGCTGGAAGACGGCCACCGCCTGTTTCGGCTGCTGCCGCCGCAGCAGACGGTAGCCCCAGGCATTCAAGTCATCGTCGGTGGGCGCAGAGAGCCCATGCTGGCGCCGGATGGCCGCCAGTTTCTTGTCCAGTCCATCGAAACCAGCGCTGGCCGCTTTGTTGCGCAGCAGGTGCGCGGCATACGCGCCGCCGCGCTGCTGGCGCAGGGCGGGAAGATAAAAGCCGGCGACGGTATCGATCAGCTGTTCCGGCTGGGCGCCGGCCAGGTTGCTCAGGATAACGACGGCCAGGCCATCGTTCGGATACACATAAAAGGCTGAGCGGGCGCCGCCGATGCCGGCCACGGCACGGTGTCCATCGCGGCCGATGGTGGGCCAGCCCAGCGCCCACGGCGCCGGCTTGCCATCATTCAAGCTGGTCGGCTGCCACAGCCGTTCCACGCTGGCGGACGCCAGCAGGCGCCCCGACTGCAGCGCGATGAGCCAGTTCGCCAGTTCGCCCGCATTGCTGTTGATGCCGGCGCCGGCGCGCATGAACACGGGAAAGTCTTCGATCACGTTGCGGTAGCCCTTGCCACCCCTGTCCAGCACGTAGGAACTGGCCTTGTTGACGACCACGTCCTTCGCGTCGCCAAAGCCGCTGTGCGGCATGCCCGCCACGTCAAACTGCCCGCGCTGGACGAAGGCGGTAAAAGGCTGGCCGCCTTGCCGCTCGATCAATTGCGCCAGCAACACGTAATTGGTCTGGTTGTAGCGGTAGCGCTCGCCAGGCTTGGCTTCCACGGGCAGCGCCTGCACGGCTGTCCACGCCGCATCGGCGTCGTCCGGCTGCGGCCCCACCAGTTTGCCGCTGCGCTGGTCCAGCACATCGGGCAAACCCGAGGTATGGTTGAGCAATTGCGTCACCGTCACGGCTTGCCATGCTGAAGGCAAGCCCGTCAGATACTGGCCGATAGGCGCGGCCAGGTCGATCTTGCCCTGCTGCACCAGTTGCATGACGGCCACGCCGGCAAACGCTTTAGTTGCCGAATTGATGGAAAACAGGCTGGCGTCCGTCACCGGCACCTGGTATTGCAGGCTGGACAGTCCAAAATTGCGCGCCAGTACGACCTTGCCACGCTGTATCACGGCCAGTTGCAGCCCCGGAATCTGGCGCTCCTGCATTTCGCTGCGCACGAAGGCGGCAATCTCCTGTTCCGCATTGGACACCTTCGGCTGGCTGGCGGCAGTGGCAGCTACGGCGCCAACGGGGACGGCGGCAAGCGCCACGAGGAGCAGGACAGACGGGAGACGTGGGTTCAAGATGTGGCTTTCGACAGGAGAAAACGGAACCGCAGCATCCCATACCTATTTATCAACGTCAACGACAATCTTGCCGTTCAGAAAGTTACTCTTCCAGCCACACGTCTTCATACCCTTCCCGGTCGAGAATGAACTTGGCGCCACTGGGCAAGGCCAGGTAATCGACCACCTGCGGCAGCAGTTCGTGCAGGTGTTCCGCATGCAGGGGTTGGTAAAAGCCGCTGGCATCGTCGTGCTCACCGCAATGGATGAACCAGCTGATGGTGCCGTTTTCCGGCAGCGCGATGCGCGTGCCGTAGATGGGCGACTGCGCCAGGCTGGCGATGGCCAGGGCCACCATGGGCTCGGGCGCTTGGGCCGGCAAGCCGAATTTGTCGCAGATGCGCCGTTGTGTTTCGCTGATCAGTTCAGTCATGGTGTTTCAGGATCCGATGTAGTGGTAGTGCAGGCGCAGCGCGCCGTCGTGGCCGGACATTTCCAGGTGCAAGGTCGCTTCGCCCGGCTTGCCGTCGGCCAGCAGCAGGCATTCCAGGCCCAGCGGTCCGGCGTCGGTGGCATACACATCGACGGCGGGACGGCCACCCTTGCCCGGCACGAAGGCTTGCGCCAGCGGCGCCAGGGACAATGTCTGGCTAGCCGCAAAATAACTGTCGAGCATCTCGATGATCTCGTCGGCCACGCCCGGCGACAAGCCCCAGTCGCGCTGCAGTGCAACAGGATCGCGCCCGTCCAGCGTCTGCACGAAGGCGGCGGCCTGCGCGTATGCCAGCTGCCGCAGGCTGTCTGTGATGGCCATTTCCATAGAGTACGTCGTGCCTTATCCATTCAACAGGCGCCATTATAGTGCGTCGCCGCGGGAATGCTCGATCCGTTTGCCATCAATAATTGAGCACCGTGCCGATTAATTAAAGTGCCGCGCTTATTATTTATCGCACTGCAATAACATAAATGGCTCGCGTGATATTTGGTGAGTATTTGAAAAATATAACCGCGGATACGATTGATTTTCAAGTTGACGCTTATTTATTCAGGCGCTAATATCGAATGGCCATATACCATGGCATACAGCGCAAGCAGTACTTAACCATCACAAGAGGATAGTACAATGCAAAACCAAACCAAATTGTTCGCATTCAAACTGGCTGAAAAACAGGTACAAAAACAGGAAGCGCCCGCCACCGCCTGGAAGGTGCGCGACGGCGTCGCCGTGGCCGGCTGCACCGCCGTTGGCACCCATGATCAATATCGCGACTCTTCGCGCCTCAAGCCCAACGACAGCGGCCAGTATTGCTGATACTCGGCACGTCATAACCCCCGCCCGGCGTGGGGGTTTCATATATTCCCCCATATTCAAATTGGCGCCGTGCGGCGCGGCTATTCCGCGCGCAATGCATATACAAACACCTTTCAATTAAAGTTTCCATTTTTAAAATAAGTATTTATCGGTAAAAATCGGAACACGACCATTAATAGAGGATCTCATGCACAAAGAAACCAAACTGTTCGCATTCAAACTGGCGGAAAAAAAGGAAGAAGAAAAGCCAGCGCATCCTGCACTCTGGAAAGTACGCGATGGCGTCGCCGTGGCCGGCTGCACGGCTGTCGACAGCGAGGAGCAATACCGCTATTCGCGTATCGGTTCGAGTGACGGCGGCGAGTTCTGCTGATACGTTCGCCAGCTGAAAGCCTTGCCACGGCAAGGCTTTTTCACCTTCCTTTACCGCAAGCCCACGACATGCACAAAAAGGTTTTGATTATCAGCCATAGCGGCGATCTGCACGCCGACCTGGTCGAAGCCATCCTCGCCGCCCGCGGCCATGCCCCCTTCCGTATCGACCTCGACGCCTTTCCCCGCGATTACCAGCTGTGCCAGCGCCTGCACGACGGCCGCGCCAGCGCGCGCCTGCGTCACTTGCCCGATGGCGACTGGCTTGACCTGCAGCAGGTGGGCGCCGTCTGGCTGCGCAAGGCGGCCGACTACGCCTACGCCAGCGCCGACCTGACGCCGCAGGAGCGCGCCTACGCGCAGCTGGAAACGGAACAAGCCATCTTCAGCGTACTGTACGGGCTCGATTGCTACTGGCTCAGCCATCCGCTGGCCCTGCGCGGCGCCCAATGGAAAGGCGAACAGCTTGCGCGGGCCGCGCGCATGGGCTTTCGCGTGCCCGCCACCGTGATCACCAACGTGCCCGACGACGTGCGCGCTTTCCGCGCTGCCATCAAAGGGCCCATCATTTTCAAGAGCATGTCGACGCCCAGCCTGGCCGCCGAAGCGGTCGAGGACGTTGACAGGGTCAGCGCCGGCATCGGCACCACCATCGTCGACGATGCCATGCTCGATAGCCTGGACGCCGTCAGCGAACTAAGCTGTCAGTTCCAGGAATATATCGCCAAGCAATACGAACTGCGGATCACCGTGATCGGCAAGCAATTGTTTGCCGCGCGCCTGTATTCCCAGGACGATGCGCGCACGGCCATCGACTCGCGCGACATGTCGGCCCCCATCCGCTATGAAGCATGCACCTTGCCAGCGGAAATACAGCAGCGCTGCCTCGCTTTCGTGCACAGCTACGGCCTCGAATATGGCGCGCTCGATCTCATCGTCACGCCCGGGGGTGAGTATGTTTTCCTGGAAAACAATCCTGTTGGTCAATTCTTGTATGTACAACAACTGGTGCCAGCCTTGCCCATGCTGGAAAGCGTGGCCGCAAGCCTGATCGAAGGAGCCGTATGCCGCAGCCAGACTTGAACCAGATTCCCGTCCGGCTGCGCGAACTGGAACAGGCGCGCGACAGCCGGGCCATCGTCCTGGCCGCCTCGCACCTGGACATGGAACTGCTCCCCGCCCTGTACGAGCTGTGCCAGGGCATCGGCCCTGTGGCGCGCCTCGACGTGGTGCTGCACGGCCGTGGCGGCATCGTCAACGCGGCGCGCCGCATCGCCATCCTGCTGCGCCAGCATGCGCGCCACCTGAGCTTTATCGTGCCCTTCCACTGCCAGTCGGCCGCCACCCTGCTGGCCCTGGGCGCGGACGAGATCATCGCGGGCGACCTGGCCCTGTTCTCACCCATCGACCCGCAGCTCGATGGCGCCGACGGCGGCTCGATGTCCAGCCTGGACATCAAGGTGTTCGGCGACATGGCGCAGCAGTGGTTTGGCGTCGATGCCAGCGAGGCGCGCCAGCAATCGCTGTCCCTGCTGTGCGGCAGCATCTTTCCCCCTTCCCTGACGGCCTTCTACCGCACCACCCTGGAGCTGGCGCAGATCGGCGAGGAATTACTGGCCTGGCAATTGCCCGATGCCACACAAGAGGCGCGGCGCGCCATCGTCGCGCAACTGGTGACGGGTTATCACTCGCACAACTATGCCTTGACGCGCGAAGAGCTTGCCCAGCTGGGCCTGAACATGGCGCGCGATATCCACGTCGAAAGGCTGGGCTGGGCCATCTCGACGCAATTGCAGGCAAGCATAGGCGGCGCCTTGCGCAGCGCGCCCGACGAGCCGTGGAACGATGCCCTGCTGGCGTCGCGCGACGGCGTGCAGCTGCGGCGCCAGCGGCCGGGCGGCTTCGCGCCCGTGTGGAGCGCACAATGCTGACGTCCGTGCTGGCCGCGTTACTGGCCGACATCGCGCGCTACTGTATCGCCTTGCTGCTGCTGGCGGCCAGCGTGGGCAAGCTGCGCAGCTACGCAGACTTTCGCGCCAACCTGGCCACCTCGTTCGGCATGCCGCCCACCGCAGCCCAATTCGCTGCGCCAGCCCTGGTGATGACAGAACTGCTGCTGGCCGGCTGGCTGCTGGCCGGCGGTACCCACACACCGATGCTGCTGTCGCTATTGCTGCTCAGCACGCTCACCGTCATATTGACTTACCGCTACTTCACGCACAGCGTGGTGCGCTGCAGCTGCTTTGGCGAAGCGGCACGGCCCGTGTCGCAGTACGACCTGCTGCGCAACATGCTGGCGGTCGGCATCAACGGCGCCTACTTTGCGCTGGCGCAGGAACCGGCCTTGCCCATCGCCACCTCCATATTGGCCGCCGGCCTGGCAGCCATCGTGTGCGTGGCCACGATTTCCCTGCACGAGATCGCCACGTTGGCAAAGGCAGACTGATGGATTCCACGACCTTGCAACTGGTGCTGGCGGCGCTGGCGTTTGCCCTCGCCGGCAATATCTGGCTCAGCCTGGCCGTGCTGCGCGCCAGCCGCCGCGAACGCATCGCGCCCACGGCGCTGGAGCCGGGCCAGCCCCTGCCTGCCGTGCAAGCCCGTCCGCTGGCTGGCGGCGCGCATTTCCAGCCGGGCGCCGGCGGCCAGGCAGCCGTGCTGCTGTTCCTGGCCAGCCGCTGTCCGAAATGCGGGGAAAAGCTGGCCGGCATCGAACAGTTGCTGCCGCTGGCGCGGGAGGCAGGCCTGGCCCTGTGGCTGATCAGCGAAGAGCCAGTCCGCCGCCTGCGCGCCTTTTTGCCCGGCAACACCTTGCGGGCGGCCACGGCACGGCTGACGCTGCGCGACTACCGGCGCGTGAATCCGCTAATGAGCTCGCCTTCCTATGTATTCGTCAATCACCAGGGCAGCGTGGAAGCTGCCGGCCTGATCGGCGATGAAGACTGGCTGGCCCTCGTCGAGCAACTGGCTGACGAGACGGCACAGGAGCGCGCCGCATGAGCCATCTGAATGTCGGCCCGCATCTTGAACGCCTGCGCCTGCTGTATCCCGTGCGCTGGCGCGTCGCCGCCGGCCTGGTGTGCATGGCCCTTACCGTGGGTGCGCAGCTGGCCTTTCCACAAGCCATCGCGTATTTCATCGACAACGTGGCGGAACTGACCCGGCGCGGCGTCACGCCGGGCATGGTGGCCGCCATGCTGGCCTTCAGCCTGCTGTATGCGCTGATCACGACCGCGCGCTTCTATTTGCTGCAATCGAGCGGCCACATGATCGTCATGGGGGTGCGCCGGCGCCTGTTTGACGTGGTGATCAACCAGCCCATCGCCTTCTTCGACAAGCACCATGGCGGCGAACTGAACAGCCGGCTCACGTCCGACGTGTCGGCCCTGCATGAAAGCTTGACCATCGGCGCGGCCAATGCCCTGCGCTCGCTATGCGTTTTTCTCGGCGGCATCGCCATGCTGCTGCATCTGTCACCCATGCTGAGCCTGCCGTTGGCCCTGTTCATCCCCATCAGCCTGTATCTCGGAAAGTTATCAGGCAGCAATTACCGGCAGCGTTCGCGGGCCATTTCCGCCACCCTGGCCGCCAGCGGCAAGGTGGCGCAGGAATACTTTGCCCATGCGCGCCTGGTGCAGGCGTTCAACCAGCAGGGTGGCGCCATGGCCCGCTATGCGCAAGCCATGCGGCAACTGCTGGAGGTGTCCCTGGCCGGCACGCGGCTGCTGGCCGTGTTCCAGGGCGCGCAAGGGCTGCTGGCTTTTGTTGCTCTGCTGACCACCCTGTGCTTCGGCGCCCACCTGATCGGCCAGGGCCGCTTGAGCGTGGGCGAGCTGACGGCCTTTGTCATCTATGCCAGCATGGTGACGGACACGGCCGGTTCCATCAGCGAATTCTGGAACACATGGATGCGCACCATGGGCTCGACCGACCGCATCTTCGAGATCCTGCGCAGCCACCGCGCCGTGCCCGAGGCGGCGCCGCAACCGCCGCTGGCCGGCCACATCGCGCTGCGCGACGCGCGCTTTTCGTATCCCGAGCGCACGCAGGTCACGGCCCTCGACGGCGTCAGCCTGTCGATACGGGCGGGCGAAAAAATTGCCCTGGTGGGCGCCTCGGGCGCGGGCAAGTCCACCATCGCCAGCCTGGTGCTGGGCCACTACCAGCTTGACGGGGGCAGCCTGCAATTCGACGGCATCGATGCGCACGTGCTGGGCGTGACGCAACTGCGGCGCCAGATGGCCGTGGTTGAACAGGAACCTGCCCTGTTTTCCGGCAGCATCGCGGACAATATCGCCTTTGCCGTGCCAGACCGCCAGGTGACGCGCGAAGAAATGCTGGCGGCGGCGCGTCTGGCGCATGCCCACGATTTTATTCAAGCTTTTCCTGACGGCTACGAGACCCTGGTGGGAGAACGGGGCGTGCAATTGTCCGGCGGACAGAAACAGCGCATCGCGATCGCCCGCGCCATCCTGCGCGCGCCGAAGATCCTCATCCTGGACGAAGCCACCAGCGCGCTCGACGCCGCCAGCGAACAGCAGGTGCAGCTCGCCCTCGATACCCTGATGCAGGGACGCACCACCATCATCATCGCCCACCGCTTTTCCACCATTGTGAAAGCGGACCGCATCATCGTCATGGACAAGGGCAGGATATGCCAGCAAGGCACGCACGCCGAGCTGCTGCGCGCGGGCGGCCAGTATGCGCGGCTGATGCAGCAGCAGCTGTCGCAATTCCAGCAGTTGCATGCTAGTGCGGCAACGCTGTAAGGCGGCAGCGTGCGCTGGCACTGTCCGACTTGCCTGAAAATCCGCTGCCGCGCCAGCCAAGTGGCGCGCGCAGCCAGATAAGCATGCGCACCCCGTTGTCTGGATCGGCATTCTGGGCGATAATTACGCCCATGAACGATACCACCACCTTACCCCCATTGCCCGATCGCCTGTCGATCGACCCTAGCAGCCCTTACCACGTTGCAGCCGTGTTCGAGAACGACGTCGGCATCCGCTTCAACGACAAGGAGCGTCTTGACGTGGAAGAATATTGCATCAGCGAACGCTGGATCAAGGTCGCTTCCACCAAATCCCTCGACCGCCGCGGCCGTCCGCTGCAGATCAAGCTGAAGGGCAAAGTCGAAGCGTTTTACCGTTAAGCAACACATTCAGTTGTCATCGAGGCCGATTTTCATCGGCCTTTTTTGCGTACGCCGCTTGTCTTTCAGGCATCGCAGATGACCAGCCCGGCCGCGGCCGCCAGCGGCAGCCACAGCATGGCATCCGCCAGTACCTCGTCCGGCGCTCTGCCGCTAGCCCGCGCCGCCTGCCCCGCGCACTGTGCCAGCCGCCCGCCGCCGGCCAGCGCCTGCAGACAATAAAACTGCCAGGGCTGCAATTCCTGCATGGCAAGCCGGTAATGCATGCGCGAAATGGCGACAAAGGCGGACCTGGCACCAGGCTGGGCCGGCACGGCGTCGCCGGGCGCGGCCTGCGCCTGTTGCCAGTAGTCGCACAGGGGGAAGGACAGGGCCAGCAGCCGCGTGCACGGCGCCAGGCGCCAGGCTGGTGCATTTCCCAATAGCAAGTCCAATCCGCACGGCAGCATGGGCGGCGCCAGCTTTTCCAGGCCGGGCGCCCTGCCCGCTTCGCTGCGCGCCCGCTCCAGCTGCGCCAGTTCGACGGGAAAGCGCAAGGCGGCGCCCTGCGCGCCGGCGGCATGCTGGCTGCCGGCGAGAAAATCGGCAAAGCCGGCGCCCAGGTCGTACAGGGTCGCGGATGCGGACGGGTGGCGCCAGACATAGGCGCGGGCAAAGAAGGCGAACAGCTCGTCACCCATGACCTTGCGCAACACGGGATAGTCGGCTTGCAGGCATTCGAGCAGGCGCTGCACATAGCCGTCCGCATGGATGTGCAGCGGCGCCGGTCCGCCCCGCGCCGGTTTCAGCACCTGCTCCTGCGTCAAGCCATGGCGCTCGCTGGCCAGCTGGACGCCGCGCGCCGCGCCGCCCGGCGCCGTCATCGCCGTCAGGAACCAGGCCTGCAATTGCGCCAGCGGTGCGCGGGCCTCGCCAGATTCGCCTGCTGCGGTGCTACGGGGCATGGGCCGCCTCCAGGTGAAAGCCCAGCGGCGCAGAGACGGCGCCCGCAGCGCCGGCCATGGCTGGCGATGCGTCGGCGAATTCTCCCCGCTCGGCCGCGCGCGCCTTGTCGAGCTCGGCCAGCAACTGCGGGTACGGGGGAATCTCCGCATCCCATTCCAGCAGGGCCGACACGCCGCCCGTCAGCTGCTGCGCCAGCGCGTACAGGCGCCACACGGCAGCCGGCACGGGGGCGTCATGGGTATCGATCAGCACGGCGCCGCACACGGTGGGGCCGGCCAGGTGGATCTGCACGATGTGCGCGTGCGGCAGCTGGCGGATGTAGTGGGCCGCGTCATAGCCGTGGTTATGCGCGCTGACGTGGACATTGTTGACGTCGAGCAAGAGTCCGCAGCCCGTGTCTTCGGCCAGGCGGCCCAGGAATTCCCATTCCGGCATGCTGGACTGGGCAAATTCCACGTAGCTGCTGGGGTTTTCCAGGACCAGCGGACGGCCCAGGAATTCCTGCACCTGCCGCACGCGCCCCGCCACGTGGCGCAGGCTGGCCTCCTCCAGCGGCAGCGGCAGCAAGTCGTGGCTGTTGAGCGAGGCGGCGCCCGTCCAGCACAGGTGGTCGGAAATCCACGCGGGCCGGATCTCCTCGGCCAGCTGGCGCAGCTTGCGCAGGTAGCCGAGATTGAGCGGATCGCTGCTGCCGATCGACAGCGAGACGCCATGCATGACGATGGGCACTTGCGCCGCCACCTGCTCCAGCACATGGCGCGCATAGCCGTGGTTGTCGATGAAGTTCTCGCTGATGATCTCGAACCAGTCCACCTGCGGCCCGTGGCGCAGGATGTGCGCATAGTGCGGCGGGCGCAGCCCCACGCCCAGGCCCAGGTTCGGCAAGCCCAGGCGTGGCGCCACCGCGTGCATGGCGTGCCGCATCAGGTCGACGGCGGCAAGGCCAGGCGCAGGTCGGTGGGCGGCGGCGGCGCTCCCACCGGCGTGCCGCGCGCCGCCATCACCTTGCCGTAGGCTTCCCAGGCCTTGTCGTAGACATTGTCGCCCAGCGCAAAGCTCATGGTCTGGCCCAGCGGAATGCTGCGGTGCTCGGGCGCGGGTCCGAAATCGTACAGGGTCATGGTGGCGGGCTCGGGCGGTTCCTTGCCCGTCGTGTTCGGATACAGCTGCGAGGCCGAAATCGGCACGGCGCAGCCGCCGAATCCGCCGCATTTGTTGTCGCTGGGCGCGCTGTAGACCTTATCGGGCTGCGGCGGCGGTGGCGGCACATAGCATGGCGTGCCCGGCGAGGCGGCAAGCTTGACCGAGTGGCCGCAGGACGAGCCGCCCGTGTCGGCCTGGGCAAAGCCGCAGCCGCCCTGGGCATGGCAGCCGTTGGAACCGCGGCAGGTGTGATAGACAGCCAGCGCAGCGCAGGTGGACGAGGCCTCGCCTTCCAGGTGCATGCCCTGGCAGGCGTGGTACAGCACGCTTTTCTCGGCCAGCGGCACGCCCGTCGCCAGGTTCGGCGCCTGGCCCAGCACGGCCCAGCAGATGGCCATGCGGTCGCCCGCGCCCACCATCGACGGATACGGGAAGTCCAGTTGCTGGTTCTGCCAGTACTTGTCCAGCACGGAAGTGATGCCGTAGATGGCGCCCGTGGCCACCGTGCTCAGCATCTCCAGGGTACCGCTGGCGTCCTTCAGGCGGTTCAGGGCACCCGCCACGGCCGCCGGCGCGGGGATATTCTGCGGCGCGCTGGCCGGGTTGTAGCGTTCGTTGGTCAGCATGGCCGCGCTCCACTGCTGACCCTGCTTGTGCCAGCTGGCCCAGGTAGTCACGGGCAGCATCGCCTTGACCTGGCCGAAACGCTCGTAGTGGTCGAACGGGGCGCTGTCGTGGCGCGCCTGCGCGTCGCGCGATTCGGCATCCTTGCCATTATTTGCGTAGGACGGATAATCGCACTTCAAGGCATCCAGGTCTTCGCGGTAGTCGGGCTGCACGGCCTTCAGGCGCAGTGCCGCATCGCGGCGGTAGCGCTGGATGGCCGCTTCGCTGCCCTCGCCCTGGTCCGTGATGGCCGCCATCATGTCGATGGCCTTGTTGAACGAGCCCGTCTGGCCGCCATCCTGGTCCTGCGGGCCGAAGCAGGTGTCGAATTTGGGAAATTCCGCCCGCGCATGGCCCTGGACCTGGCTGTTGAACATGTCCTGCTGCACCGAACCGTTGACGAACAGCTTTTGCCACAGGGTCTGGCCATCCGCATATTCGATGCTGATGTAGCGCGCATAGCATTCGTACATGTAGCCGATGGTGCCGAACAGGGGCAGATCATGCACGTGCTTGCCCGGCGTCCAGCCCACGAACGGTACCTCGGGGAAATATTTGGTGTGGTTGTGCTTGTCGAACTCGGCCAGCTGGGCGCGTGCCTGCTCCTCGGGTTGCTCGATGGCGAGGAACAGGTCGCACTGGTTGCTGTTCAGCTCTTCCAGGTTGACGCGCACGTGGCGGTAGCCAGACGTGTCCTGCAAGTCGACGATGTGCGGGATCACCGTGCAATCCTTGCCATAGCAGGTCCAGCCATGATCCTGCGATTGCAGCTCCGAGCCCGTGAAGCATGGCGCCGTGCCGATGGCCGTGGCCAGGTTGGCCGCCATCTGCAGGTGCAGCATTTCCTGGATGAAGACGCTGAAGATGATGTTGAAGGCCTTTTGCTCCTTCAGCTCGGGCCGGGCCGTGGTGCCCATGCCCGGCCACTGGCGGCCCTCATAGTAGGTGATGCCTTTCGAGTTGATCTGGTGCGTGCCGTGGATCGAGTACATGGTGGCCATGTACAGGGGAATGGTGAACAGCTCGACGCTGACGGCCGCCTGGGCGATGGCGCGCACGGCGGCCTTGTCGGTGTCCAGCATGTCGAGCGGGCGCCTGGTGATGGGGGCCTGGGTGCTTCCTAAAACGGGCATTTTCATTCTGTATCTCCACAGGAAGGATGCGTTTCGGATATCGGGCCGGTCCGCGCCATCTGCGTGCGCTGTTCACGGCAAGGAAATCATACGCCTGAGAAAGATACTTTTGCGGCAAGATTTATGCGCTGGCCGAGGGGCAATACCGTCAGCCCTGGGCCATGAAAATAGGCGTTTTCAGCGGCCATTCGATGACAATTGAATAGAATCGGCAAAACCTGCGCGTGTATAAGCGCCGCACCGGCAAGCGCCGGCGCGTGGCTTGCATGCTGATAGTCAGGCGCCGGGCGGCGGCTGGAAGGCGCAAAAACCGGGCCACTGGTCGCGGCTGTCGCACACTTTCAGGCAGCCTTTATCTTCCTTGAAGGTGGCGACGACCTTGATGGGGAAGCCATATTTTGGCGTGGTGGCCAGGAAGGCGGACGGGCAGCTTTGCTCGTTGCTGAAGCGGAAAGTGATTTCTTCGCGACGGCCCTTGCGCTCAAAACTCAGCATGAAGGTTTCATTGCTGTTCCACTGCGCCTTGCCCGGCACGCGGAAGCGGTAGCGCGGGCTGCCCTGTTGCTGGCCGTCAAGTTTCTGGCCGAAGACGCGGCTGCGGGCCGTGGCCGTCTCGACCTTGGCAACGGGATACACGACGGCAAAAATATACGTGCCGGCAAAACCCTGGTCGAAGCCGAGTCCCTTCTGGTAAAACGGCACGACGATGTGCGGCGCGCCCGCGTACTCCACGGTATTGCGGGCCGTCACGCTCGACGTCAGCTTGTCATCGGGCTCTTTGCCGAAGACCACGTCCAGTTCCACCAAGGCTTGTTGCTTGTCGATATCTTGCGCCAGATAATCCTTGGGGAACATTTCGCCATGCACGCAGCCGGCCAGCAGGGAGGCGGCGAGGCAGCCGGCGAGGAGTTTGGGTATTGTCATGGCTGTTTTCCTTCCGGCGGCGCGGAAATGAGGCCCAGCCCCGTCACCTGCAAGCCGTTCTTGCCCTGTTTCCATTGAAATTGCTGGCCGAACCAGGCCAGTTCCAGCTCGCGCCGGATGCGGTTCGAATCCGTGCGGCCCTGGCGCGCCTTGATGGCGGCGCCCGCCTGCTCGGCAGCAGCCTGCGACAAGGGCTTCAGCCACCGTTGATAGGTGTCGGGCGGCAAGGCCAGCACGCCTGCCACGCCGTCGTCGCGCGTGGCGACGACGACCTGCAAGCTGGTCAGCCTGCGGGTCAGATAGGCACCGCGCCGCCCGTCGGGCGAGACGGAGACCAGCATGGCGGGCGCGTAATCGCCCGTGACGATGCCCGGCACGTCAAACCACAGCAGCTCGCCCGTGTCCGTATCGAGCGCCCGGCCATCGCGGGCGAACAGCAGTATTTCGCTGCGGCCCGGCTGCGGCACGCCCCATTCGGGGTCGCGCTCCGTGCGCACCATGTCGTCGCGCTGCATGGGACTGACGGGGCGCATCAGCGGTTCGCCGTTCTGCACGCCGATCAATATCGTGCCCTGGCCCGTATAGCCCTTGGTAAAGGCCAGCAGCATGGGCTGGCCTTCGCGCCTGGCCTTGAGGGGACGCACTTCCACCACTTCGCGCGCGCCGCCGGGCCAATAGCCGTGCTTACGGAAAGACAAGTTGACGAGCGGGTCGTGGCGGTCGCGCGTGACGACAAAGTCGCCGTATTGCTGCATCACCGGCACGTATGGCGTTTGCGCCTGCGCGGCAGGCAGGACGGCGGCAAGCAAGCTGGCGGCGGCCGCCAGGCGGCATAAAGGTAGCAACAGAGGTAGGAACGGCATGGCATCCTGCAAGGGTCGCGCGGGGCGAAGAATCAGGATGATAAACGATTCCTCGTCAGCAACACTGTCCGATAGGAAACATCAACGGCGCTGGATTTCGATCAGTTCGATCTCGAACAGCTTGGGCCACAGCTTGCCCGTGACAAACAAGCGCTTGCCGCGCGCATCCCAGGCGATGCCGTTGAGCACGGCGTCGGGATTGGCCGTACCCCGCTGCGCGGGCGGCAGCAAGCCCGTCAGGTCGATCCAGCCGACGACCTTGCCGCTGGCCGGGTCGATGCGGGCGATCACGTCCGCGCCCCACACATTCGCGTACAGCTCGCCGTCGACCATTTCCAGTTCATTCAGGCGCTCGATGGGACGGCCTTCCGCCTTCACCTCGAAGCGGCGCACTTCGGCCAGGGTTTTCGGATTCAGCACGCGGATGGCGGAACTGCCGTCGCTCATGTAGACAAATTGGCTGTCGCTGGCCAGGCCCCAGCCTTCGCCCTGGTAGCTGAATGTGCGTTTCAGCTTGAACGTTTTCTGGTCAAACACATAACCGGTCTGCGACATCCACGTCAGGCCAAGGATTTCATCGCCCACGTCCGTGATGCCTTCGCCGAATACTTTTTTATCGAGCATGCTTTTCTGCAGCACCTTGCCCGTCGTCAATTCCACCTTGCGCAAGGAAGACTGGCCGTTCTGGCCCGTGCTTTCATACAGATGGCCATCCTTGAACAGCAAGCCCTGGGTAAACGCCTTGGGGTCGTGCGGATAGGTATTCTTGACGAAATAGCCATACACGGGAATGGCGGCCTGGGCATAACCCATCTCGCTCATCAGGCCGACGGTGCACAACAATCCCAGCAGCAGCGAGCCTGCCGTGCGTTTCAGACTTGTTTTACCGATATTTTTCATATTCTTGGCGGTGGTTGGCGAGCGCCTATTGTAATCGCCCGGGCTGCGCCATGCGCGCCCTGACGAGCTCCAGCCAGGCGCGGGCAGCGAAAGACAGCCGACCGCCGCGGCGCCAGGCCAGCATCAGATTCCATTCCACGGGCGGACCGGCCAGGGGAATCACGGCAAACTGCGCTGGCTCGAGCGTGTCGCAATACATCTTCGGCAACAGGCAGATGCCCACGCCCAGGCGGACCAGCGAGGCGATGAAATCCCACTGGCCGCTGCGGCCCGTGATGCGCGGGGCGAAACCGGCCCGCTGGCAGGCATCGAGCACGATGTCATTCAAGGCGAAGGCGGCACCGTAAAAGATGAAGGGACTGTCGGCCAGCTCGGCCAGGGCCACGGAAGAGCGTCCCTGCCACGGCGAACCGGGCGCGGCCAGCAGGCACAGCGGCGAGCGCACGAGGGGCAATGCCTCGAAATCCTGCCACGTGGCCGCGTTGCCCGGGTAATCGAGCATGGTGCCCAGCTCCACCATGCCGGTGCGCAAGTCGCGCTCGATGGCTTGCGTGCCGCTTTCATACATTTTCAGCTCGATGCCCGGATAGCGCTGGTGGTACTCGGCCAGCCACGGCGCCAGGGTGGAATGCGTCTGCGGCGACACGCCGACCCGCAACTCGCCCCGCTCCAGCTCTTGCAGGTCGCGCAATTCCACCTTCAGTTCCGCGTGCAGGGCCAGCAATGTATGCGCGCGCGCCAGCACCACCTTGCCCGCGTCCGTCAGGGTAAAACGTTTACCGGCGCGGTCCAGCAAGGCCAGGTCCAGCGACTGTTCCAGCTGTTGGACCATCTTGCTGACGGTGGGCTGCGTCACGTGCAGCCTGGCGGCCGCCCGCGTAAAACTGTTCTGTTCCACCACTTCGACGAAGTAGCGCAGGGAGCGGATATCCATGATGCATTCCAATATCGAATGATAATCATAAGTTTAAGTCATTTTATCTTTTGATGTGGCTTCCCTACAATGAAACCTTCCCCTGCCGTTTGAAAGCCTGCCGTGAAAGCCGCCCCCTATCCCGCCGCCCTGCCCTCCATCCCCGCCTGGCGCCAGCCCGCGCAGACCGTGTGGCAGGTGGGCGTGCTGATCGCCGCCTGGTGGCTGGCCGACGAGGCCGCTTCCGCACTGCACTTGCCGTTTTCCGGCGGCGTGGTGGGCCTGTTCGTGCTGGTGGCCCTGCTGCTGGCGGGTTGGGTGCGGCCTGCCGCCATCGAACTGGGCGCGAACTGGCTGCTGGCCAACATGCTGCTCTTCTTCATTCCGCTGGTTGTGTCCGTGGTGCAATTTACGCAGCTGTTGAAGTCGCAGGGCTTGATGTTGTTCGTAAACATCGGCCTGGGCTTTGCCAGCGTGATGCTGGCAACGGCCTTCACCGTGGAATGGGTGTGCCGCTATGAACGCAAGTTGCGCCTGCAAACACTGCTGCGCCAGCGCGCAGCCAGGGCGGCAGCATGAGCACCTTGCTCCTGCCCCTGCTGTTCTTGCTGCTGACCCTGGTCTTGTTCTATGCCAACCAGGCGCTGCACCGCCGCCATCCGCATTTCCTGCTGACGCCCGCCATCTGCACCTCGGCAATACTCATCGTCATCGTGCAGGCGACCTCGACGCCGTTCGCCACGTATTTCGGCGAAACGCGCTGGCTGCCGTGGCTGCTGGGCCCGGCCACCATCGCGTTTGCGCTGCCCATCTTCCAGGAGCGCAAGCTGATCCGCAAGCATTGGCTGGCCTTGAGCCTGGGCAGCTGCGCCGGCATCGTGGCATCGGTCGCCGCCACCCTGCTGCTGGACAGTGTTCTGGGCGTGCATGGCGACATGGCGCGCAGCCTGCTGGCGCGCTCCGTGTCGACGCCGTTCGCGCTGGAAGCGTCGCGCCACATGGGCGGCTCGGCCCAGCTGACGGGTATCTTCGTGGTGATGACGGGTTTGTTCGGCCTGATGCTGGGCAAACCGCTCTTAAAACTGCTGCCCTTGCGCATGCGCATCGCCCGTGGCGCCCCGTATGGCGCGGCGGCGCACGGCTTTGGCTTGTCGGTGGCGCGCCGGGTCGGCACGGAAGAAGGCGCCGTGGCCAGCCTGACGATGATTTTCTCGGGCGTCGTGACGGTGCTGCTGGCGCCGCTGCTGGGGCATCTGCTGGGCTAGCGGCCAGCTTGCAGCGCCTGCATGCCATGCACGATCAGGTCGATTCCTGCCAGGAAATCCTCGCGGTCGTCGTGCGCGCGCAGCTGCCCCACCACCTTGCGGGCAAATGGAAACGCCTGCGCGTCGAGGCGTGACCAGGCGCCCGCCATGGTGTCGAGGAAATGCGCGCGCTCCAGGCCTTTTTCCCGGGCGATGGCGGCATTGGCCGCATTCTGCCCGCTCACGCCCAGCAGATAATTGAGCAGCGTGCATGCCGCCAGCCATTGCTGATCCTGCGGCACGCCCAGCGCATCCACCTGCCGCCCCAGGCGTTCCAGGATGCGCACGGTAGGCAGCTGGCCCGGCGCGCGCGACAAGGCCGAGCCCAGCCAGGGATGCGCATCCATCGCCTCGAACATGGCCAGCGCCACGGCGCGGATGCCCGCCTGCGGCGTCTCGCACTGTAGAACGGCATCCATGGCGCGGGCGACGATGGCGTCGCTGGCGGCCGTGAACAAATCATCCTTGTCGGCAACATGCCAGTAAATGGCGCCCGCCCCCGTCGCCAGGCGAGCAGCCAGGGCGCGGAACGTCAGGCCGCCCTCGCCCGCCGTGTCGAGCAGGTCAATGGCGGCGTCGATGATGGTCTCGCGCGTCAGCGAGTCGGCGCGTCGTGGTGGGGGCGTTACGGTATGGGACATCGCCTATCTTGACACAGATGCCGGCATGCCGCAAAATTCTTGTGGAACATAGTTCCAGTTCCATTTTAAAACCACCTTCAAGGATCACCATGCATATCGCCATCATCGGCGCGGGGCTGGGCGGGCTGATGCTCGCCCGCGTGCTGCACGTCCACGGCATCGCCGCCGCCATCTATGAAGCGGACGCTTCGCCGCAGGCGCGCCGCCAGGGCGGTATGCTCGACATCCACGAGGACACGGGCCAGCAAGCGCTGCGGGCGGCCGGCCTGCATGAGGTCTTCCGCACCCTCATCCATACAGGCGGCGAAGCGAGCCGCGTGCTCGACCAGCACGGGACGGTCTTGCTCGACGAAGGGGACGATGGCACGGGTGGCCGTCCCGAAGTGCCGCGCGGCGAGCTGCGCCGCATCCTGCTCGAGTCCCTGCCCGCCGGCACGGTGCGCTGGGGACATAAGCTGACAGGCGTGGCGACATTGGATGGTGGCCGGCACAGGCTGCGTTTTGCGAATGGTGCCACGGCCACCGCCGACCTGCTGGTCGGTGCGGACGGTGCCTGGTCGAAGGTGCGGCCTCTGCTCTCCAGCGCCCAGCCCGCGTATAGCGGCATTGCCTTCATTGAAACGTATCTACTCGACAGCGACCGCCGCCACCCGGCCAGCGCGCACGCCGTGGGCGCCGGCGCCCTGTTCGCGCTGGCGCCCGGCAAGGGCATCCAGGCCCACCGCGAAGCCGATGGCGTGCTGCATGCCTACGTGGCCCTGAGCAAACCGGAAGCCTGGCTGGCTGACATCGATTTTGCCAATCCCGCCGCCGCCCGGGCCCGCATCGCCGCGCAATTTTCCGGCTGGGCGCCGGCGCTGACGGCCCTGATCACGGACGCCGACACGCCGCCCGTGCCCCGTCCCGTGCACTTGCTGCCCGTCGATCACCGCTGGCAGCGCGTGGCGGGCGCGACCTTGCTGGGCGACGCAGCCCATCTGATGGCGCCGGCCGGCGAAGGGGCGAATCTCGCCATGTTCGATGGCGCCGAACTGGCGCAGGGGCTTGCCGCGCAGCCGGACGACATGGAAACGGCCCTGCTGGCTTATGAAACGGCGCTGTTTGCGCGCAGCAGCGCGGCGGCGGCCGAGTCCGAGCGCATCCTTCGCCTGTGCTTTGCCGACGACGCGCCGCACAGCCTGGTGCGGTTCTTTGCCGGCATGCAAGACAGCGGCCCGGCGCGCGAAGTGCAGGCAGCGGCGCCTGAGCCCCACGCCAGCGGCGTTTATCGGGGATAATACGTCTTTCCCCATTCCAAGCAGCCGCGCTACGATGAAATACCCTGCAGTTCAGCCTTTCAGCGACATCCTGCCCAGCTTGAGCGAGTTCGATGCCATCATCGACGTGCGCAGCCCGTCCGAATTCGCGGAAGACCACTTGCCGGGCGCCATCAACCTGCCCGTGCTGGACGACGAGCAGCGCGTGCGCGTGGGCACCTTATATAAGCAGACCAGTGCCTTCGAAGCGAAGAAGCTGGGCGCGGCACTGATCGCCAAGAACATCGCGCGGCATATCGAAGACGGTTTTCTCGGCCACCCGCAGCATTGGAAGCCACTGGTTTACTGCTGGCGCGGCGGCAACCGCAGCGGCGCCATGGCGCACATCCTGGCGCGCATCGGCTGGCCCGTCACGCAGCTCGAGGGCGGCTACAAGGATTACCGGCGCCACGTGAACGCCGAGCTGGCCACCCTGCCCGAACGTTTCGACTTCATCAACGTGCTGTGCGGCCCCACGGGCAGCGGCAAGAGCCGTTTGCTGCAAGTACTGGACAGGCAAGGCGCGCAAGTGATCGATCTGGAAGACCTGGCGGCCCACCGCGGCTCCGTGCTGGGCGGCTTGCCGGAGGAAGACCAGCCATCGCAAAAAGCGTTTGAAAGCGCGCTGTGGCAGCAGTTGCGCCATTTTGACCCGACGCTGCCCGTCTTCATCGAGTCCGAAAGCAAGAAGGTAGGCCGTTTGCGCGTGCCCGATGCGCTGATGGACAAGATGCGCGCGGCTGATTGCACGGACGTGCGCCTGGACATCGGGGAGCGCGTGCAATTGCTGATGCAGGACTATGCGCATTTCGTCAGCGACCCGGCGCGCCTGAACGTGCAGCTGGCCCTGTTGACGCAGCTGCACGGCAAGGAAAAAATTGCCCACTGGCAGCAGCTGGCCACGGCTGGCCGCATGGCCGAGCTGGTGGAAGAACTGCTGGTGCAGCATTACGACCCCGTCTACCGTCAATCGATCGCCCGCAACTTCAGCCGCTACGCCCAGGCAACGCCGCTAGTCTTGCCCGATATTTCAGAACATGCCTTTGAGCAAGCCGCGCGCGCATTATGTGCTATCGTCGGCGAACACCGTCCCGCCAGCGCCGCGTAAGCGCCGGCGCAGCTTTTAATGACCTTTTCCAGCAGGATGACGACCATGTCCGATACCGCAGCACCATCCAATACCCCCATTCGATTGACCGAATTTGCCCATGGCGGCGGCTGCGGCTGCAAAATTGCGCCGGGCGTGCTGGCCGACATTTTAAAGGGCAGCGGCGGCTTTCCCCTGCCGAAGGAATTGCTGGTCGGCATAGAAACCTCGGATGACGCGGCCGTCTACCAGCTCAACGACGAGCAGGCGCTGATCGCCACGACGGATTTCTTTATGCCCATCGTCGACGACCCGTTCGACTTCGGCCGCATCGCCGCCACCAATGCCATTTCCGACGTATACGCCATGGGCGGCACGCCCATCATGGCGCTGGCCCTGGTCGGCATGCCGATCAACAAGCTGCCCGTGGAAACCATCGGCCTCATCTTGAAAGGCGGCGAAACCATCTGCGCCCAGGCCGGCATCCCCATCGCGGGCGGCCACACCATCGATTCCGTCGAACCGATCTATGGCCTGGTCGTGCTGGGCCTGGTCCATCCCTCGCAAGTAAAACGCAACGCGGGCGCGCGCGCCGGCGATAAACTGGTGCTGGGCAAGCCGATCGGCGTGGGCATCTTGTCGGCCGCGCTGAAGAAGAATGCACTCGATGCGGGCGGTTACGCCTCGCTGATAGCCAACACCACCAAATTGAATACCCCGGGCAAGAAGCTGGCCCTGCTGGACGGCGTGCATGCGCTGACGGACGTGACGGGCTTCGGCTTGCTGGGCCATACGCTGGAACTGGCGCGCGGCGCCAAGTTGCAGGCGCGCATCGCCATGGCTTCCGTGCCGCTGCTGCAGCAAGTGCAGCAACTGGCGCAAAATGGCAACATCACGGGCGCCTCCGGCCGCAACTGGCAGGGCTACGGCGCGCAAGTGGCGCTGGACGACAGCCTGAGCGCCATCGACAAGGCGATCCTGACGGACCCGCAAACGGCCGGCCCCCTGCTGGTAGCGTGTGCGCCGGAAGCCGTCGAACAAGTGTTGGCGATTTTCCGCGCCGAAGGCTTTGCCGACGCCGTCGTCATCGGCGAGATGCAGGAAGGTACGACCGGGGTTTCCGTAATCTAATGAATATTTTTTGCAAAGGCAGTCCCATGACCACATTCTCCAATTCATTCTCCAAATTCCCCGCCATCCTGGCCACCGTCGCCGCCACCCTGGCCATCCACAGCGGCCTGGCGCAGGCGCAGCAAGTGTTGCGCGTGTCCGCCATTCCCGATGAAGCGCCGACGGAATTGCAGCGCAAGTTCAAGCCGCTGGGCAGCTATCTGGAGAAAAAGCTGGGCATGAAGGTGGAATTCACGCCTGTCACCGATTACGCGGCCTCCGTGGAAGGCTTGATCAATAACAAGCTCGACATGGTCTGGTTCGGCGGTTTTACCTTCGTGCAAGCGAACGTGCGCAGCGGCGGCAAGATCGTCCCGCTGGTACAGCGCGAAGAAGACACGAAGTTCCGCTCCGTGTTTGTGACCACCAGCAAGGACATCAACCAGTTGTCCGACCTGAAAGGCAAGAATTTCACCTTCGGCTCGGAATCGTCGACGTCCGGCCACTTGATGCCGCGCTACTACCTGCTGGCCGCCAAGATCAATCCGGACACGGACATGAAGCGCATCGCGTTTTCCGGCGCGCATGACGCCACCGTGGCGGCAGTGGCCGGCGGCAAGGTCGATGCGGGTACCTTGAACATTTCCGTATGGGAAAAACTGGTGGAAGCGAAAAAAGTCGATCCAAGCAAGGTGCGCGTGTTCTACACGACACCGGGCTACTACGACTATAACTGGAGCGTGCGCGCCGACATGAACCCCGTCGTGCGCAAAAAGCTGACGGACGCCTTCCTGGCGCTGGACCCAGCGACGGCCGAAGGCAAGGAAATCCTCGAACTGCAACGCGCCACCAAGTTCATCCCGACCAAGGCCGAGAACTACAAGGATATCGAAGCGGCCGCGCGCGATGCGAAGTTGTTGAAGTAACTTGCATCGACGCGTTTTACCGTAGGTCGGATTAGCGGCGAAGCCGCGTAATCCGACACAGGCAATAATGCCAACAATGTTGTCGGATTACGGCCTGCGGCCTAATCCGACCTACTGATTTCTCAAGCATGACATTCCAACTTCACAAGGTCAGCGTCCAACACGCGGGCGCCGTCGGCAATGCGCTGGCCCTGCGCGACCTGGACCTGGACGTGGCCCAGGGTGAACAGATCGCCCTGATCGGCCCGTCTGGCGCCGGCAAGACCAGCCTGCTGCACACGCTGGCGTGCGCGCTGCGTCCCGAATCCGGCACCTTGGACATCCTCGGTACTTCTCCCTGGCAAATCGGCAGCGCCGAGCGACATGCCTTGCGCGCGCGCCTGTTCCTGGCGCCGCAAACGCCACCCTTGCCGCCGCGCCAGCGCGTCGTCAACGCCGTGCTGGCGGGACGCTTGCCGCAATGGAGCTTGTGGACGGCCATCCGTTCGCTGCTGGCGCCAGTCGACCCGCGCGCCGCGTGGGTAGCCCTGGGCAAGTTCAACCTGCAGGACAAACTGTATGCGCGTGTCGACCGCCTGTCCGGCGGCGAACGCCAGCGCTGCGGCATGGCGCGCGCGCTGGTGTCGGATGCGGAAGTCTTCCTCGTCGACGAACCCTTGTCCGCGCTCGACCCCACACTCGCTTTGCAGACAATCAATGTGCTGCAGGCCGAAGCGCAGGCGCGCAACGCCACGCTGATCTGCAGCCTGCACCAGGTGGAAATCGCCCGCGCCTGCTTTACGCGCATCGTCGCCCTGCGCGATGGCAAGATCGTCTTCGACCTGCCTGGCGCCCAGGTCAGCGACACCATGATCGCCGAGCTGTACCGCAACAAAGCCGATCCCGCGCCGCAGTTCGAGGCCGTGGAAACGAATCTGGATGCCGCGAGGCCCCTTTGCTGAAGAGCACCGCCATCCCCCGCGACCCCGCCTGGCGCGGCCGCCTGACCGGCGCCGCCATCGTGCTGCTCGTGCTGTGGCCGATGCTGGTGCAGGCCGAGTTCAAGCCGTGGATCTTATGGGATGCGCAAAGCCTGGCAGCCACCTGGCAATTCCTTGCCAGCTTCGTGCCGCCGGCCCACTCGCTGGAATTCCTGCAACTGGTGGCGGTGTCCAGCTGGGAAACCATTGCCATGGCCACGGCCGGCATGGCGCTGGCCATGCTGGGTGCCATCCCGCTGACCCTGCTGGTGACGGAGCGCCTGTCGATTTCGCGCATCGGCAGTGGTACCGTTTCACCGCTTGCCGCCGCCTTGCGCCATTGCGTGCGCGCGCTGCTGGTGCTGCTGCGCAGCGTGCCGGAACTGGTCTGGGCCTTGTTGCTGGTGCGCATAGTTGGCTTGGGTCCGACGGCGGGCGTCATCGCCATTGCCCTCACCTATTGCGGCATGCTGGGCAAGGTGTACGCGGAAATCCTTGAATCGTCGGATGCGTCCGCCTGCAACGCCCTGCTTCACAATGGCAGCGGCAGATTGAAGGCCTTGCTGTACGGCGCCTTGCCCGAGTCGGCCGCCGAACTGGTGTCGTACACGATTTACCGCTGGGAATGCGCGATCCGCGGCTCCGTCGTCATGGGATTTGTCGGCGCGGGCGGCCTGGGCCAGCGCATGGATGAGTCGATGAAGATGATGGCGGGCAGTGAACTGGCCACCATGCTGATGGTCTTCGTGCTGCTGGTGGCGGGCGCCGACGCCGTGTCCGCCATGCTGCGCCGGAGGCTGGCATGAAGCATCAGCATTTCGCCGCGCTGCCCGCGCCTGCTCCCGTGCGCTGGTCGACCTGGGCCTTGCTGGCCGGCTTGGTGCTGCTGGTCATTGCCAGCTTCGCCACCCTGCCCCTGAAATGGGGCGAGTTCTTCAGCGCCGACGCCGTGCGCACGAGCGCCGACTTCCTGCACGGTTTCGCCCCACCCGAACTGGCCAGCCCCTTCCTGATGAAAGTCGGTGTGGCCACGTTCGAGACCCTGGCCATGTCGGCCATCGGCACGGTGATCGCGGCAGTACTGGGCGCGCTGCTGGCCCTGCCCGCCAGCGGGCGTTTCGGCAATGTGGCGCGCAACGCGACGCGTGGCGTGTTGAATGTGCTGCGCTCTATCCCGGAACTGGTGTGGGCGTCGATCCTGCTGATCGCCGCCGGCCTGGGCCCGTTCGCCGGCACCCTGGCGCTGGCCCTGCACACGGTGGGCGTGCTGGGCCGCTTGTTTGCCGACGCCTTCGAGAATTGCCCGCCCCTGCCGGCGGCCACCTTGCGCATCAACGGCGCGCGCCCCGCCGTGGCCTTCCTATACGCGACCTTGCCGCAATGCAGCCCGCAAATGATGTCCTACACCCTGTACCGCTGGGAAAACAATATCCGCGCCGCCGCCATCCTCGGCGTCGTCGGTGCGGGCGGCCTGGGGCAGATGCTGAAATACCATCTGTCGCTGTTCCAGATGCAGAACGCCGCCACCGTCATCATCGCCATGCTGCTGATGGTGGCCGCCGTCGATGGCCTCAGCTACCTGCTGCGCCGCGCCATGACCCGTTAAATTTAACTTTTCACAAGGAACGCCCATGTCAGGCTGGTGGACCATTATCTCGTCAGAAACGCCGGAGCAGATGGCCGATATGACGAAAGTCAACAAGGACGCATTTCTCGCCACCTGGGAAGCAGGCCTGTTCGGCGCCGACTGGATCGCGCAATTGTGCGCACAAGGCAAGGCGACCCAGCTGGCCTTCAACGGCTTTCCCAACCGCTACACAGCCCTGGCGGACGACATCGTCCCCCTGCTGCAGGCGGGCATCGCCGAAGCGCAGGATGGCGAATTTCCACAGGACCGCCTGACGGGCTGGCCCGGCTGCATTACCGTGCACCGGGAACGCGTCGCCGCCTGCGTGCCCGGGCAACTGCTGAGCATCGAAGTGTGGGATCAGTCGTAAACAACTGGTGTGCGCACACGCCTTTTAAAAAGAGCTTTGCCGCACCGGGCCTTCAGGATAATCTTGAAGACTGTTCACTACTTTCCAGAGCCGCCATGAAAATCTTCGCTCCCGTATGTCTTGCCGTTGCCTTGTTGACGTCCCTGCCTGCCATGGCGCAGGAAGCGCAGGAAGTGGCGGCCGCTAAAATTGCTGCGGAAAGTTGGCTCAAGCGCATGGATGCGGGCGACGAGGCCGGCACCTGGGACGCCAGCGCCGCATCGCTGCGCAGCGAAATGTCGAAATCAAGCTGGAAGATGGTCATCACGGCCGTGCACTGGCCGCTGGGCGAGTTCAAGTCACGCAAGCTCAAGTCTGCCGCGCTGCAAAAGGCGACGGCTGGCAAACCAGGGCCGGACAAAGTCGTTATCGATTATGTGAGCCAGTACGAAAACAAGGCCAACGTGCAGGAAACCATCACGACGGTACTCGAAAAAGGTTCTAGCTGGAAAGTTTCCGGATATAACATCAACGGCTGATCACCTACCTCGAGGACCGCGTTCCCCACCGTGCAGGCGGACGACAAGCGGTAGCAGCCGCCTTAATGTCCCTGGCATCAAGAGCCGGCGTAATGCAACCTAAAATGAAAGCATTGCAAGATTGAACAACATTCTCATCCGCCCCACCACGGCCAGCGACTGGCCTGCCCTGAAATCCGCGCGCCTGGCCGCCTTGCTTGACGCCCCCACGGCCTTCGGCGCCAGCCACGCCAGCGCGACCGCTTTTTCCGACGCCGACTGGCAGCAGCGCGCCGTCAGCACGCCGCAGCGCACGTTTTTCCTCGCCTTCGATGGGGAGCAAGCCATCGGCCTCGCCGCGCAAGTCGTGGCAGGCAATGGCGAGTGCCATCTGATCGCCATGTGGGTACATCCGGAATATCGGGGCATGGCCGTGGCGCAGGGCCTGGTTGATGCCGTCAAACAATGCGCCGTCGGCAACGGCCATACGCGGCTGGTGCTCGACGTGGCGCCGGAGAACACCCGCGCGGCCGCGTTTTACCAGAAACAGGGCTTTATCTTCTTACCGGAATGGGAAGCGCTGGAAAGCCACCCGCATATCCAGGTGCAGAAGATGGAGTGGCTGGCGGCTGCATGAACTCAAGCAATTGGAACAGCCCGAGGATGAACTGTGCTTGACTGGATTTTTGATGCCATCGCCTGGATAGTTCGCCTGTTGCTCTATAACCTGTTAGGAACAGTCATCGAAAAGCTGTTCTATTGGCCGGGCTGGGCAATGCTACGGCTGCTCACGCTGGGCCACTACCCTCCAGCGAGGGGGACGCCTCACAATCACTTTGCCATCGCGCTGTTTGCTGCGACAGTCATTGCTTCCGGCTTGTTGATGGCATTGACGTAAATACTATTACGCGTATTGGGGAAATTCAGCGATTTCATACACTCCGTTCATCCAAATTTGCATTCTGTCTTAAACATCTGCCCGTACCTCTGTTTTTTTTCTACACTCACGTTTTCATTGATGAGTAGAAAGATAGGGTATGCGTGCAATCAAACAAGCTGGTCTTCTGCTGTGTTTATGCGCCGCCGCGGTGCAGGCTTACGCTGATACGGATCAAGCCGTGGAGCAAGCGGGCCAGGAGGCGGCGTCCGTCAATGTCAAAGGCATCCGGGATCCGGACTGGAAGCCCTACAGTGCCATGCTCAAGGGCGTCAAGCGCTTCGAGGAAAAGCACGGCCTGGCGCCTGGCGCCGAATTGCGCTTCATCCTGGAACCGCGCCGTGCCGATGTCGACATGCACGCCATCGCGCTGCGGCTGGAAAGCGACGAGGCGGGTATGGCGATATCGCTGGGGGAGCGCAATATCTTCAGCTTGCCCGTCGAGCCGGGTCCGCTGTATGAGAAGGCCGAGCTGACCGTGAACCGCAAGGCGGGGTCGGTCAGGTGGATCCCGTACGTCAGGAGCACCGAGACCAGCGACACGCTGCGCCGCCTGGGCGACCTGCGGCTGGCGTGCGAAGTGCATTGGGCCATCGACAAGGAAACCTTGCCTTTCGCCATGCGCACGGCGATGAGCGCATTGGGTGGACCCTGCAATTTCGTGTCGCAAAAGGGAACCTACAGCTTTTCCGAGCCGCGGCGCATTACGGCGGCAACGATCAGTTTTAATGGCAAGAGCGCGCCCGTGCCCTTCAGCGGTTCGTCGTTCACGCCGCCGCTGCGGGAACAGGACTGGAGCGACGACAGCGTGCTCGAACTGACGTTCGCCGACGACTAGCTGGCGCGGCGCCCTACTTCACCCGCTGCTTTTCCAGCTTGCGGGCCAGAGTGCGCCGGTGCATGCCCAGCCGTCTGGCCGTTTCCGAGATATTGAAATCCGTCTCGGCCAGCATTTCGTGGATGCGTTCCCATTCCAGGGTCTTGATGTTGGTGGCGCGGTTGGTCAGTTCGATATCGGCGTTGCCGGCAACGTGGCCGAAGGCCGCTTCGATGTCGTCCGTGTTCGACGGTTTCGCCAGGTACTGGCAAGCGCCCAGCTTGATGGCTTCGACGGCCGTGCCGATACTGGCGTAACCGGTCAGCACGACGATCAGCATCTCCGGGTCGTGCTGGTGCAGCATCTGCACGCAGGCCAGGCCCGAGGTATTGCCATTCAACTTCAAATCGACGACGGCGTAGTCGGGGCAATGCTGTTCCAGCAAGGCGCTCGCTTCGTCGAAATTGGTGGCCAGGATGACCTGGTAGCCGCGCCGCTCGAACGAGCGGCCCAGGGTGCGGGCAAACGCGGCGTCGTCTTCCACGATCAGTAACAGACGGTCATCCTGCATGGTGGTCGCTTTCTCTTTCCAGTTTGATGGCCGCCAGCGGCAAGGCCAGGTGCACCACCGCCCCGCCCTGCACCCTGTTGCGCGCCGTTACCGTGCCGCCCAGGGTACGCGCGACATTGACCACCAGGAACAGCCCGAGGCCGCCGCCGGGCTTGCCCTTGCTGCTTTGGTAGGGTTTGCCCAGGTGCGTCAGCATCGATGGCTCGAAGCCGGGACCCGCATCGGTAATCACCAGGTGCAAGGCGTCCGCTTCGCGCGTCGCTTCGAAGCGCAGCCACTCGGGCGACGCTTCCAGCGCATTGTCGAGCACATTGCAGATGGTTTGTTTCAGGGTCGAATCGAAGACGACGGGCACGTCGTGCTCGATGCGGTTATCGTACTCGAAATCCTGGATCGGGCGGCTGGTGCGCCACTCGTCGACCAGGTCGTTGAGGAAGGTGTTGATCGTCGTCTTGACGGACGATTCGCCGCGCGCCTCGCCCGCCGACAGCAAGATGCCGCTGACGATGCTCTTGCAACGCTGCAACTGCGCCTGCATTTCCGTGATTTCTTCCAGCAATTCGCTGTTCTTGCTCAGCTCCGGCATGCGGCGCCAGTCGCCGAGGATGACGGACAGGGTCGCCAGCGGCGTGCCCAGTTCGTGCGCGGCGCCCGAGGCCAGCAGGCCCATGCGGATGATGTGCTCCTCTTCCGCCGCGCGCTGGCGCAGGTCGGCCACCTTGGCGTCGCCGGCGCGCTGGTTGCGGTTGATGCGCGTGATGAACACCACCAGCAAGGCGGCGTTCAAAATGAAGCAGATCAGCAAGCCTTGCACGTACAGGCTGGAAAAACCCCGCTCGGGGTCGATCGGCAGGATCAAGGGGCCGGGCAGCAAGGCCAGGCCGGCCAGGCACAGGCTGGTAATGGCCACCATGATCCACGTCGACCATACTTCCAGCAGGACGGCGCTGAGGATGACTTGCAGTAAGTACAGGAAGGCGAACGGGTTGCTGATGCCGCCGCTCAGGTAGAGCTGGGCCGTCAGCACGGTAACGTCGACCAGCAGAGCGAGGAACAGGGCCGTGTTGGAGACGGGCTGGCGTTCGTGCCAGCGCAAGAGGCTGGCCAGGTTGAAGGCGATGAGGCAGGACAGCACTTCGAGCATGTAGGGCACGGGCAAGGCGATGCCCAGCCCGACGCCCACGCCGAAGATCGTGCTGATCTGGCCGATCACGGCCAGCCAGCGCAGCTGGATCAGCAGCTTCATGTTCTGGTGGCCGGCCGGATGTTCCATCTCGGCCGCCACCGCACCGCGCTCTAAGACTTCGCGGTTGGGCAGGATCTCAATCCTGCCCGGCATGGTCGCTTTCTTGCGATTGATCAAGGCCTGCCTTGCGTGCGCGGCGGCGCTTGTCCTCGCGCACGATCCACCACGTGATGCCGGCCACCATCAGGGCCAGCGCAAACCACGTCAAGGCATAAACCAAATGGTTGTTGTGGAAGGAAATCACGGTCAGGCCGCCGACGGGGGCGTCGCTGGCCGTTTCCGATTTTTCCTTCGCATCGACAAAATATGGCGCCACATTGGTCAGCATGTGCGAGGCGCCGATGGCGGCCACGTCGCGCGAATACCAGTGCTGCGTGGCGGGGCTGTTTTCGCGCAGGAAACCGCCGCCCGTCTCGCTGACGCGCAGCAAGCCGTCGACGTGCACGATGCCGGCCGGCGTGCTGGCGGCGATGCCTTCGCGTTTCGGCACGAAGCCGCGGTTGACCAGCACGGTGCTGCCGTCGGCCAGGCGCAATGGCGTGATCAGCCAGTAACCGCTGCCCAGTGCCGTCGTTGCTTGCACCAGGGTATTGAAAATGGGGAGATACGTTCCGGAGAGTCGCACATGGCGGTATTCATCCGTTTGCTGCGTGACACTGGCCCAGGCTGCGGGTCCAGGTGCGTCCGTTGCGGGCGCATGTACGCGTTGTTCGACGCGCTCGATCAGGTCAAGCTTCCAGAAGAGGCGCTTGACTTGCCAGGTGCCCAGGGCACAGAAACCGGCAAACAAGATCCCCGCCAGCAAGGCCAGTGCATACCGCACGACCATGCCGCGTGGGCCTGGCGCGGCATCTTGCGATGCGGCGCCAGGGGCGCGCCCGGTGTTGCTTGGGCGCGTTTGACTCATCATGGAGCCGTTTTCGTATGCATGTACTCAGGCATCAGATCCGGCATCATGTTGTGGTTCATGTGGTACATGACCCACAGGGAACCGGCCATGGCAATGCCCACGATCATGATCGTGAAGATCAGCGCCATCATGTTCCAGCCGCCTTCGGACTTGGTGTTCATGTGCAGGAAGTACACCATGTGCACGACCACTTGAACAGCCGCGAACGCCAGCAGGACCAGGCCCATGGTGCCCGAGTTGGTGATGGCTTTCGTCATCACCAGCCAGAAAGGAATGGCCGTCAGGATCACCGACAGGATGAAGCCGATGGCATAGCTTTTCAGGCTGCCATGATCGTGATTGTCATGGTGGTGGCTATCGCCGTGTGTGTGGTGGTCGCTCATGGCAGCACTCCCATCAGGTAGACAAAGGTGAAGACGCCGATCCAGATGACGTCCAGGAAGTGCCAGAACAGCGACAGACACATCATGCGACGGCCGTTTTCCGGGGTCAGACCATGCTTGTTCAACTGGAACATCAAGGTCACGAGCCAGATCACGCCGAACGTCACGTGCAAGCCGTGGGTACCGACCAGTGCAAAGAACGACGACAGGAACGCGCTGCGCTGCGGACCGGCGCCTTCGTGGATCAGATGAATGAATTCATACATTTCCAGCGACAGGAAGGCCAGGCCGAACAGGCCCGTGATGCCCAGCCAGACCAGGGTGCTGCGCAATTGCTTGCGCTGCATGGCCAGCATGGCGAAACCGTAGGTGATCGACGACAGCAGCAGCATGGCCGTGTTGACGGCCACCAGCGGCAGGTCGAACAGCGCGGCGCCCGTCGGGCCGTCCGCGTAGCTGCGGCCGACCACGGCATACGTGGCGAACAGACAGGCGAAGATCAGGCAATCGCTCATCAGGTAGAGCCAGAAACCCAGCAAACTGCCGTTTTCCGGGTGGTGCTCGCGCACAAAGTAGCTGCGCGTGCTTGGTGCGGCGCCAGCGGCGCCGGTGTTATGGGCGATGGTATCAGACATGGCTGCTCAGCAATTTAGTATAAGCGTCTTCGGTACGGACCACTTCTTCCGCAGGAATGTAGTAATCGCGCTTGTAGTTAAAGGTATGGACGATGATGGTGACCATCATGATCACGAAGCCAATGCTGGCGACGAGCCACATTTGCCAGATCAGGCCAAAACCGACCAGTGCGGACAGTGCGGCGATCACGAAACCAGCCCAGGTGTTCTTCGGCATGTGGATCTTCGTGAAACCGGACGTCGGACGCTGGTAACCGTGTTTCTTCATGTCAGTCCATGCATCGAGTTCGTGCACTTGTGGCGTGAAGGCGAAATTATAGTCTGGCGGTGGCGACGACGTCGACCATTCCAGCGTACGGCCGCCCCATGGGTCGCCGGTCACGTCGCGCAGGGCGTGACGGTTGCGGTAGCTGACATAGAACTGGATCAGCATGGAAGCGATACCCAGTGCGATCGAGACGGCGCCAAACCAGGCGATGATGGTCCAGATTTGCAGCGATGGATCTTCAAAGTGGTTGACACGACGGGTCACGCCCATCAGGCCCAGCACGTACAGCGGCATGAAGGCCAGGTAGAAGCCGACGAACCAGAACCAGAACGAGCACTTGCCCCAGAACGCGTCGAGCTTGTAACCGAAGGCTTTCGGGTACCAGTAGTTGATCGCAGCGAATACACCGAAGACCACGCCGCCGATAATCACGTTATGGAAGTGGGCGATCAGGAACAGGCTGTTGTGCAATACGAAGTCAGCTGGTGGTACGGCCAGCAGCACGCCGGTCATGCCACCGATGGTGAAGGTGACCATGAAGCCGATCGTCCACAGCATCGGCAGTTCGAAGCGGATACGGCCGCGGTACATGGTAAACAGCCAGTTGAAGATCTTCGCGCCCGTCGGGATCGAGATGATCATCGTCGTGATGCCGAAGAAGGAATTGACGCTGGCGCCCGAACCCATGGTGAAGAAGTGATGCAGCCATACCAGGTACGACAGGATCATGATGACGCAGGTGGCGTACACCATCGAGGCGTAGCCGAACAGGCGCTTGCTGCTGAAGGTGGCAACGACTTCCGAGAACACGCCGAACAGTGGCAGGATCAGGATGTAGACTTCAGGGTGACCCCAGATCCAGATCAGGTTGACGTACATCATGGCGTTGCCGCCCAGTTCCGTCGTGAAGAAGTTAAAGCCTGCAACGCGGTCCAGCGACAGCATGGCCAGCACAGCCGTCAGCACCGGGAAAGCGGCGACGATCAGGATGTTGGTGCACAGTGCGGTCCAGGTGAAGACGGGCATTTTCATCCAGGTCATGCCTGGCGCGCGCATCTTGACGATGGTGGCGATCAGGTTGACACCGGACAATAGCGTCCCGACCCCGGCAATCTGCAAGGACCAGATGTAATAGTCTACCCCCACGTCCGGACTGCCGACGATGCCCGACAGCGGCGGATAGGCCAGCCAGCCCGTGCGGGCGAATTCGCCGACGAACAGCGAAGCCATGACCAGGGCGGCGCCCATGGTGGTCATCCAGAAGCTGAAGTTGTTAAGGAATGGGAAAGCTACGTCGCGCGCACCGATTTGCAGCGGCACCACGTAGTTCATCAGACCCGTCACGAAAGGCATCGCGACGAAGAAGATCATGATCACGCCGTGGGCGGTGAAGATCTGGTCGTAGTGATGCGGTGGCAGGAAGCCGGCATTGTCGCCAAAGGCGACAGCCTGCTGGGTGCGCATCATGAGCGCGTCGGCAAAGCCGCGCAGCAGCATGACGAGGCCCAGGATCATGTACATGATACCGATTTTTTTATGGTCGATACTGGTGATCCAGTCACGCCACAGGGTACCCCAGACGCGGAAATACGTCAGTGCCGCAACGAGTGCGATACCGCCCAGGGCAACCATGGCAAAGGTCACCAGCAGGATAGGTTCGTGAAATGGAATTGCATCCCAAGTCAGACGGCCGAATATAAGCTTCGTCAGATCAATATGGTCTAGCATTGTTACTCTCAGAGAAAAAAGGGAGGCGCCAGGCAAGCGGCGCCAGTATCTGCAGCGCAATGCGCTGCGGGATTCATGCAGTCGTTACTTGGCTTGAACGCCCTTTTCAACTACTGCATCGCTAGCGACTACTGCCGTTACGGCCGCTACCGGGCTATTTGCCATCGTCAATTTGTATGGCTCGACCGGCGTCACGCACAGGGCGTCGGAAACGATGGTGCGGTTCAGGATTGCCTTGTACAGATCGCTAGGTACGGCGCTGTAGCGGCGGACCGGGTCGCGTTCGCTAGGCTGGGCCAGCGACAGGTAGTCGTCGCGGTTCAACGCGCCGCCACCGGCACGTGCCGATGCCACCCATTTGTCGAAGTCCGCATCATTCACGCCATGGAACTTGAAGCGCATGCCCGAGAAGCCGGCACCGCTGTAGTTGGCGGAGAAGCCCTTGTAGACGCCAGGCTTGTTGATGACGGCATTCAACTGCGTTTCCATGCCCGGCATGGCGTAGATCTGACCTGCCAGTGCGGGGATGAAGAACGAGTTCATGACGGACGACGCAGTGATCTTGAAGCGGATCGGACGATCGACGGGCGCGTACAGTTCATTCACGGAAGCGATGCCTTGCTCCGGATAGATGAACAGCCATTTCCAGTCCAGCGCCACGACTTCGACGATCATCGGCTTGTGGCTGGCAGGAATCGGACGGTTGGCGTCGATACGGCTCAGCGGACGATAAGGATCGAGGGTGTGGGTGCTGATCCAGGTCAGCAGGCCCAGCACGATGATGATCAGCAGGGGCGCGCCCCAGATGATCAGCTCGAGGCGAGTCGAGTGGTCCCAGTCCGGCTCGTATTTGGCCGCGGTGTTGTTTTTTCTATAGCGCCATGCGAAAAGCAGGGTCAGGGCGATTACCGGAACGATAATCAACAGCATCAGCAATGTCGAGATGACAATCAAATTGCCTTGCTGAACTGCGATGTCACCAGACGCATTCAGTACCACCGTATTGCAACCAGCCAACAATGCGAGAGGTAAAAGAAGCAGTCCGCGACGAACTTTTAATGAAAACATACAGGAAAGTCCAGTACAGGGGATGAAGATATGGTACTGTATTCTCACTGGAGCGCGTTGGCAATTGGACGTTTTGTCCTACCCCTTGCTCGGACTTTCACTGCGTAGACGCGGAGTTTTCCTACGGCTACCTGATGAATAGTCCTACTCCGGGCGTGAGACACCCGGAGTAAGTTACGCGTTGGCCGAACTCGAAACTATATTGGAGACGATCATCATGTCCAGCACGCGCACACACAGCGGGGATGTACCCGCCGACTTTTCCCCCCACTCCCTGCGCGACGCACGCGGGGCCGGCACGGTCGAATCGCATATCGACCCTGGTGAGATCGCCGTCGGCGTAATCATCGGCCGCGCTTCCGAATACTTTGACTTCTTTGTCTACGCCATCGCCTCGGTGCTGGTGTTTCCGCGCGTCTTCTTCCCATTTGAAGAACGCCTGGAAGGTACCTTATATGCGTTCCTGATTTTCTCGTTCGCCTTCATCGCCCGTCCCTTCGGCACCGTGATCTTCATGGAGATCCAGCGCCGCATGGGACGCAGCGCCAAGCTGACGATCGCCCTCTTCCTGCTGGGCGTGTCGACGGCCGGCATCGCCTTCCTGCCAACCTATTCGCACCTGGGCTTTGCCGCCATCATCTGGCTGTCCGTGCTGCGCATCGGCCAGGGCGTGGCGCTGGGCGGCTCGTGGGATGGCCTGCCATCGCTGCTGGCCCTGAACGCACCGGAAAACAAGCGCGGCTGGTACGCCATGCTGGGCCAGCTGGGTGCGCCCACCGGCTTCCTGATCGCCGCCGGCCTGTTCTGGTTCATGCTGACCACCCTGACGGATGAAGACTTCCTCGACTGGGGCTGGCGCTATCCGTTCTATGTGGCGTTCGCCATCAACGTGGTGGCCCTGTTTGCCCGCTTGCGCCTGGTGTCGACGAATGAATATGCGCGCCTGCTGGACGAACGCGAACTGCAGCCCGTGAGCGTGTTTGAAATGAGCCGCGGCCAGGGCCGCAACGTGCTGATCGGCGCCCTCGCCGCGCTGGCCAGCTACGCCCTGTTCCACCTGGTGACCGTGTTCCCGCTGTCGTGGATTTCCGTCTACCAGACGCGTTCCGCTTCTGACTTCCTGCAAGTGCAAATGATGGGCGCCGTGCTGGCTGCCATCGGCGTGGTGATTTCCGGCTTGCTGGCCGATAAGGTGGGCCGCCGCACTACCCTGGGCGTGCTGGCCGTGCTGATCGCCATCTTCAGCGCCTTCGTGCCGACCCTGATGGGTGGCGGCAACTTCGGCCAGGATGTCTTCATCCTTGTTGGCTTCAGCCTGCTGGGTTTGTCCTACGGCCAGGCAGCCGGCGCCGTGACGGCCAACTTCCCTGCCCGCTTCCGCTACACGGGCGCGGCATTGACGTCCGACCTGGCCTGGCTGGTCGGCGCCGGCTTCGCCCCGCTGGTGGCGCTGGGCCTGTCGGCCAACTTCGGCCTCGCCTATGTCAGCTTCTACCTGCTGTCAGGCGCCGTCGCCTCGCTGGCCGCCCTGAGCCTGAACCGGGCGCTGGAAATCCGCGACTGACATATATATAGAGGCAAACCGGGTGGCAGCGCGCTGCCACCCAGCCCTCCAAAAAAACGCCGGCTCCGTCCGGCGTTTTTTCATGCCCCGGCCCGTGTTACTGTATCGCCAGCTGCCGCCCGCCCGTACCTTCCTTCTTCGGCAAATCGAGCAGCAACACGCCATTTTCATAGCGGGCCTGCGCGCAGGCCTCGTCCACTTCATGCTGCAGCACGAAGCTACGGTATTGCTGGCCGTACTCGCGTTCACTGCGCACGACCTTGCCTCCGCCGTCGCGCGTCACCCTTTCATTCTTGAGTTCGGCGCTGATGGAGACGCGGTTGCCGTCGATGGAGACCTTGATGTCCTCCTTATTGACGCCTGGAATGTCCGCCTGCACCAGATAAGCTTGCTCGGTTTCGGCAATGTCGACACGCATGCGTCCATTGCCCACGTCGCGCGCGCGCAAGGCGGGCAACAAGAAGTCGCGCATCATGTCTTCCATGTCGCTGAACGGGTCAAAACGCCCCAAGGGATTGAGCGCATCGCGCTGTATCAAATGATTGGCCATGATGTCCTCCTGCATGGGCTCTGGCTTGCACACGGCGGCCGTCCGCAAGAACGCCACCACCTCCTGCATCTTAGGATGGCAACAGCCAATCTCGTTGATCTGTCTCAATCGTGGCCAACTTGATTTTTCCTTGACTTCCATTCGTGCGCTACCACGCTTTACACAGTCTTGTAAGTCGGAAATTGTCCCCAAGGCTGTTATGCTAGCGCACGCTATGCTTGACCACCAGAAAGCTTGCATTTCAATTAAAATTGATTTTTTCGCGACAGCCTTATACGGACATGATGAATACCAAGACCCCGATCGATTCCTTCAGCTTTCGCCGCATCCTCGCCCGCAATGTCACCTTGCCGCTGGTCATCGGGGTCATCACGGCCCTCGTGTTTGTCGGCCTCATCGCTTACCTGCTCTCGGCCCTGCGCTCGGTCGAGCATTCCGAACGGGTGATCGGCAATGCAAATGAAGTCATGAAGTTGTCGGTCGACCTGGAAACGGGCATGCGCGGCTACCTGCTGACGGGCGACGAAACGTTTTTGGCGCCATATAAATCGGGCAAGGCGAAGATCGCCGTCGAAATGACCACCCTGCTGGAACTGGTATCCGACAGTCCCATCCAGGTGGACCGCTTGCGCCGCATCCGCGCGCTGCAAGGCCAGTGGCTCGATTACGCCGAAGGCGTGATCGCCCAGCGCCGCAGCAACCAGGAATTCCTCGCGCGCGTGCGCCAGGGTGAAGGCAAGCTGGAATTTGACGAAATCCGCCGCGAATTCCTCACTTTCCTGTCCATGGAACAGCGGCTGCGCCAGGAAAGGGCCGATACGGCCGAAAGCCGCACCATGCTTGCCGTGGTCGTATTCCTCGTCCTCAGCCTGGGATTGTCGGGCCTGCTGGCCTATCTGGGACGGCGCGAACTGCTGCGCCTGTCCGATATCTACAACGATGCGCTCGAACAGCGCAGCAAGGACAACGACGTGCTGCAGGAGCAAGCCTGGCTGCGCACGGGGCAGACGGAACTGGCGGCGCATACGAGCGGCCAGCTGGGCCTGCCGCAGCTGGGACGCCACGTGCTGGACTTCCTGGCCCACCGCCTCGACGTGGCCGTCGCCACCCTGTACGTCGTCGACGAGGATGGCAGCCTGCGCCGCACGGCCGTGTACGGTTTCAACGACCAGGGCGTGAAGGACAAGCAAGTCTTCAAGCTGGGCGAAGGCCTGGTGGGCGAGACGGCGCGCGAAAAACGCCTCAAGCATATACGGCAAGTGCCCGACGATTACCTGACCGTAACGTCGAGCCTGGGCCGCGGCACGCCGCTGGAACTGGTCTTGACGCCAGTCAACAATGAAGGCGCCGTCAACGGCGTCATCGAACTGGGCTTTACGCATCCCGTCAGTGCCCGCGCCAAGGAATGGCTGAACCTGATTGCCGCCAATGTCGGTACCTCGCTGGAAGCGGCCCTGTACCGCCAGCGCCTGCAAAATGTGCTGGAAGAAACGCAGCAACTGAATGAAGAACTGGAAGTGCAGCAGGAAGAACTGCGCACTGCCAATGAAGAGCTGGGCGAGCAGTCGCGCGTGCTGGAACAGTCGCAAGCCCACCTGGAAGAGCAAAAGGCGGCTCTGGAGCAGTCGAACGAGCAGCTGGCCGTGCAGGCGCTGTCGCTGGACCAGAAAAACATGGCCATCGGCGAGGCGCATGCCCAGCTGGAAGCCCGCGCGGAAGAGCTGCAGCGGGCCAGCCGCTACAAGTCCGAATTCCTGGCGAACATGTCGCATGAGCTGCGCACGCCGCTGAACAGCTCGCTCATCCTGTCGAAACTGCTGTCGGACAATACCAGCGGCAACCTGACGCCGGAGCAAGTGACGTTTGCGCAAACCATTTATTCGGCCGGCAACGACTTACTCACCCTTATCAACGATATCCTCGACATTTCCAAGGTCGAGGCGGGCAAGCTGGAATTGACGCCAGAAACCGTTCCCTTCGACGAGTTGCTCAGCAGCATGAGGATGCTGTTTGGCGCCCAGGCGCAGCAAAAGAAACTGATTTTTGACGTCAAGGTGGCGCCGGACGCTCCGCCGTCATTCGTCAGCGACCGCCAGCGCCTCGAGCAAATCCTGAAAAACCTGCTGTCGAACGCCATCAAATTCACCGATGCGGGCACGGTATCGCTGCACGTGAGCACCGCTGCGGCCGGCCAGGTGCGCTTCCAGGTACAGGATACGGGCATCGGCATCGCCGGCGACCAGCAGCACAAGATTTTCGACGCCTTCCACCAGGCCGACGGCACCACCAGCCGCCGCTATGGCGGCACGGGCCTGGGCCTGTCGATTTCGCGCGACCTGGCGGCCTTGCTGGGCGGCAGCATCGAACTGGCCAGCACGCCAGGCCAGGGCAGCACGTTTACCCTCGTGCTGCCGGCCGCCATGCCGGAACACGCGGTGGTAGCGGCGGCCGTACCCACGGCCGCGCCGCAAGCACCCGCCGCGGCTGCCGCGCCCAAGGCGGCGCCCGCCGCCAAGCCCGTCCCGCTGCCCACCTTCCAGGATGACAGGAATAGCGTGCCGGCTGCCAAGACCGGCCAGCGTTCCGTGCTCGTGATCGAGGATGAGCCGTCGTTTGCCGGCATCCTGTTCGATCTCGCGCATGAAATGCAATACCGCTGCCTGGTGGCGCATGGCGCCGACGAAGGCTTGCGCCTGGCGGAAGAATTCCTGCCCGACGCCATCCTGCTCGACATGGGCTTGCCGGACCGTCCGGGCTTGCTGGTCTTGCAGCAGCTCAAGGAAAACCCGCTGACGCGCCACATTCCCGTGCACATCGTCTCCGGCAACGACCAGATCCAGGAAGCCATGCAGCTGGGCGCCATCGGCTACGCCACCAAGCCGCGCACGCGCGAGCAGTTGAAGGAAGTGTTCCGCAAGCTCGAATCGAAATTCACGCAAAAAATGAAGCGCATCCTGCTGGTCGAGGACGACGAACGCCAGCGTGAAAGCGTGGTGCACCTGATCAGCGACGACGACGTGGAAATCACGGCCGTGGCCCTGGGCGAGCAAGCGCTGGAATTGCTGAAAACGCAGATTTTCGACTGCATGATCATCGACTTGAAGCTGCCCGATATCCAGGGCAACGAATTGCTCGAACGCATGGAACATGAAGAGCTGTGCTCGTTCCCGCCCGTCATCGTCTACACGGGCCGCAACCTGAGCCGCGAAGAAGAAGCGGACCTGATGAAGTATTCGCGTTCCATCATCATCAAGGGCGCCCGCTCGCCCGAGCGCCTGCTCGACGAAGTCACCCTCTTCCTGCACAAGGTGGAGTCCGAACTGTCGAGCGAGCGCCAGGGCATGCTGCAGCAGGTGCGCAGCCGCGAACGCGTCTTTGAAGGGCGCAAGATTTTGCTGGTGGACGACGACGTGCGCAATATCTTCGCCCTGACGAATGCGCTGGAACAGAAAGGCGTGGTGGTGGAAATCGGCCGCAACGGCTTTGAAGCCATCAGCAAACTCAACAGTGTGGACGATATCGATCTCGTGTTGATGGATGTCATGATGCCGGGCATGGATGGCCTGGAAGCGACGCGCCTGATCCGCGCCGACGGCCGCTACAACAAGCTGCCCATCATTGCAATCACGGCCAAGGCCATGAAGAATGACCAGGAAGAATGCCTGCAGGCGGGCGCCTCCGATTACCTGGCCAAGCCGATCGACCTGGACCGTTTATATTCGCTGCTGCGCGTATGGATGCCGAAGATGGAACGCATCTGATGCAACGTCGCCTGCGCCACCGGCCTCTGCTGCGCCATCGATTGGAGCATCACTGATGTCGCTGCGTTACACGGATGCGCAACTGCAGGCGCTGATGGAAGCGATCTATCAGCGCTACAGCTATGATTTTCGCGACTACTCGCTGCCCTCGCAGCGGCGCCGCCTGAATCAGGCGCTCGAACGCTTCCATTGCGCCGACTTGCCTGCCTTGCAACAGCTGGTGCTCGGCGATGCGGCCGCCTTTGGCAAGCTGCTGCAGATTTTGACTGTACCGGTCACGCAAATGTTCCGCGACCCGGCGTTTTTTCTCGCCTTGCGCGAACAGGTGGTGCCCGTGCTGAAAACCTACCCGTCGCCGACGATCTGGGTGGCAGGCTGCTGCACGGGCGAAGAGGCGCTGTCGCTGGCCATCGTGCTGCATGAGGAAGGATTGCTTGAACGCAGCACGATTTACGCCACCGACATCAATCCTCAAGCGCTGGCCACGGCCGCGCGCGGCGTATATCCGCTGCACCGGCTCGATGAATATGGCGCCAACTACCTGGCCGCAGGCGGCCTGGGCCAGCTGGCCGACTATTACACGGTCGAGCATGTCACTGCGCGTTTCCAGCAGCACCTGCTCGACAGGATCAACTTTGCCGACCACAGCCTGTCCACGGACAGTGTTTTTATTGAAACGCAATTGATTTGCTGCCGTAACGTGCTGATTTACTTCAACAAAACCTTGCAGGAACGGGCCCTGGGCCTGTTCCACGACTCGCTGTGCCACCGGGGTTTCCTGGGCCTGGGCAGCAAGGAAAGCACGCATTTCACCCGCTTTGCCGCCGACTTCGAGCCATTGCCGGGTCCCGAAAAGCTCTACCGCAAGCGTGCGCCGTCGCACGCTGCTTCCCACTACGCTGGACGGCAAAGCCATGCCAGGAATGAAACATGATGAATGAAACAAGCACCAAACTGCTGATCGTCGACGATTTGCCGGAAAACTTGCGCGCGCTCAATGCGCTGATCCGCGAGAGCGACCGCAGCGTCTACCAGGCATCCTCGGGCGAAGAAGCGCTGGCCCTGCTGCTGGAGCACGATTTCGCGCTGGCCATCCTCGACGTGCAAATGCCGGAAATGGATGGCTTTGAGCTGGCGCAATTGATGCGCGGCACGGAAAAGACGCGCCACATTCCCATCGTCTTCGTCACGGCGGCCGGCAAGGAAATGAATTTTGCCTTCCAGGGCTATGAAAGCGGTGCCGTCGATTTCCTGCACAAGCCGCTCGACATCAATGCCGTGCAAAGCAAGGTCAATGTGTTCGTTGCCCTGCACCAGCAGCGCAGCGAAACGCGGCGCCAGGTGCAGGCCCTCGAGCACAGCCGCCAGCAGCAGGAAGCGCTGCTGAAGGAATTGCGCGCCACCCAGGCGGAACTGCAGCGCTCGCTGCGCCTGCGCGACGAATTCATGTCCATGGTGGCGCACGAACTGCGCACGCCCCTGAACACGCTGTTCCTCGAGACGCAGATGCGCACCGTCAACCTGGAACGGGGCAACCTGGCCGCCTTCGAACCGGAAAAGCTGGGCAAGATGGTGGCGCGCGACGGGCGGCAAATCCGCAGCATGGTGCGCCTGATCGACGACATGCTCGACGTCTCGCGCATCACCAGCGGCAAGCTGTCGATCCGCCGCGAAGCCGTCGACCTGACCAGCCTCGTGCGCCGGGTGGCGGACGACTTGGCGCCGTATGCGGTCACGACGGGCAGCGTGCTGGAAGTGCTGGCCTTCGAACCCATCCAGGGTTTCTGGGATGCCTTCCGCGTAGAGCAAATTGTTGTCAACCTGATCAGTAATGCCGTGCGCTACGGCCAGGGCCAGCCTGTGGAAATCAGCCTGGCGCACACGCAGAACAGCGCCGTCATCGAAGTGCGCGACCATGGCATCGGCATCAACGCGCGCGACCAGGAACGCATTTTCGATGCCTTCGAACGCGTCATCCACCAGGACCGCACTGGCGGCCTGGGCCTGGGCCTGTTCATCACCAAACAGCTGGTCGATGCGCACGGCGGCGCCATCACCCTGCAAAGCCAGCCCGGCAATGGCGCCCTGTTCAGCGTCACCCTGCCGCTGGCCGGAAGCTGAGGCCCGCATGACCACCTCCCCTGCCACCAGCAGCCAGGCCGGCGCCAGCGGCGTCGCCTTTTTGCTGCAACTGGAGCGCCGGCTGCGCCTGCTGCAAGACACGGGCGAGATCCTTTCCCTGTCGGCGCAGCTGCTGGGGCAGCGCCTGGGCGCCCAGCAAGTGGCCTGTTTCGATATCGACCAGGCACTGCAGTGCCCCACCCTCCAGCATGCGTGGAGCGATGGCCTGGCGCCGGGCGCCGCCGGCGAGTATTTCCTCGGCGATTACGCGGCAGGCCTGGCCGAGGCGCTCGGCGCGGGCCAGGCGCTGGCCGTGAGCGATGTGGCAAGCGACCCGCGCACGGCCATGCCGGCCGCACTGGCCACGTTTGCGCGCCTGGGCATCCGTGCCTTCCTGAACATTCCCATTGCCAAGGATGGCCAGCTGGCTGCCCTGTTCGTCGTGCACAGCCGCACGGCGCGCCTGTGGCATGCGGACGAAATCGAACTGGCCGTGCAAGTGTCGGAACGGGTCTGGTCGACCATTTTGCGGGCCCAGGCGGAAGCGCGGCTGCGCACCCTCAGTGCCAGCATGGAAACGCAAGTGGCCGAACGCACGCGCGAGTTCGGCCGCACCTGGAACGTCAGCCCCGATTTGCTGGGCGTGCTCAACCTTGACGGCTATTTCGAACATTCGAACCCCGCCTGGCAAGCCACCCTGGGCTGGTCGGCAGAGGAAATCCGCACGACGAAGTTCCTGGAACTGATCCATCCCGAAGACTTGCCGCGCACGCATGCGGCCTGGGAGGCGGCCAACCAGGGCCAGCCTGCCTTGCGCTTCGAAAACCGCTACCGCCACAAGCTGGGCGGCTGGCACTGGCTGTCGTGGGTGGCCGTGCCCGAAGGCGACAAGGTGTATTGCAGCGCGCGCGACATCACGGTGGAAAAGAAGCTGGAAGCGGACTTGGCCGCGCGCAACAGCGAGCGCGAACGGCTATGGCGCAGCGCGCAAGACCTGATGGTGGCCATCGATGCCGAAGGCTGCTTTGCCGCCGTCAACCCGGCCGCCGGCGCCATCCTGGGCTGGCTGCCCGAGGAAATGCTGGGCCGCAGCATCTTCGATTTCGTGCTGCCCGAGGACGCCGCCGCCACGCGCCAGGCCTTGCTGCAGGTCGGCAAGGAATCCATGCCCAGCTTTGAAAACCGCTACCGGCACCGCGATGGCGGCCACCGCTGGCTGTCGTGGGTGGCGGCGCCCGAAGGCGACCTGGTGTTTGCCACCGGGCGCCATGTCACACTGGAAAAAGAGGCGCAAAACACCTTGCACAGCATGCAGGAATCGTTGCGCCACAGCGAAATGGCCCTGCTGCAATCGCAAAAACTCGAAGCGCTGGGCAAGCTGACGGGCGGCGTGGCCCATGATTTCAATAACGTCCTGCAAATTATCTCCGGCAATCTGCAACTGCTGCAGCTGGGCCTGGACGACGACCCGCTGGCCGCCAAGCGCATCGCCAGCGCCTCTGCCGCTGTGGAACGGGGTGCCAAGCTGTCGGCCCAGTTGCTGGCCTTTGCGCGGCGCCAGCCATTGAAACCGCTGGTGACGGACCTGGCGCAACTGCTGCGCGCAACGGAAGAGCTGCTGCGGCGCGCCACCGGTGAAACGATCGAAACGCGTTTGCTGCTGGCCGACAATTGCTGGCGCGCCCTGGTCGACCCGCACCAGCTGGAAAACGTTATCCTCAACCTGGCCATCAATGCGCGCGACGCCATGGATGGCCAGGGCCAGCTGACCATCGAACTGAGCAACTGCGTGCTGGGCAACGACTACGCGGCCCGCCATGCGGACGTGACGCCCGGCGACTACGTGCAGCTGGCCGTCTCGGATACGGGCACGGGCATTCCCGCGGAGTTGCTGGACAAGATCTTCGAACCGTTCTTTACCACCAAGCGCGAAGGCGAAGGCACGGGCCTGGGCCTGTCCATGGCCTACGGTTTTCTGCGCCAGAGCGGCGGCCACCTGACGGTGGACAGTTTACCGGGCCATGGCAGCACCTTCCGCATCTATCTGCCGCGTTCGCTTGAAGCGGAAACGGAACTGCCGCTGCAACTGGGCGGCCCCGTGCTGGGCGGCAAGGAAACCATCCTTGTCGTGGAAGACGACGTGCAGGTGCAGACGACGGTGGTGGACATGCTGCGCGGCCTCGGCTATGTCGTGCTGCGCGCCAGCGATGGCGAAAGCGCGCTGGCCATCATCGGCAGCGGCGTCCCCATCGACTTGCTGTTTACGGACGTGGTGATGCCGGGCAAGGTGGCCAGCACGGCGCTGGCACGCCAGGCCCGCGTGCTGCTGCCGCAGCTGGCCGTGTTGTTTACCTCGGGCTACACGCAGGACGCCATGATGCAGGGAGGCCGGCTGGAACCGGGCGTCGAATTGTTGAGTAAACCCTACCGGCGCGAAGACCTGGCGCGGCGCATCCGTCACTTGCTGGCCAATGGCCGCCACGTGACGGCGCTGCACCAGTACCGCGCGCAGCTGGCGCCGCAGTCTCCCACGCCCGCGCAATCGGAGGCGCGACATATCCTATTGGTGGAAGACAATGCGGACGCGCGCGCCATGACGGGCGAGCTGCTGGACATGCTGGGACACACGGTGCTGGCCGTGGGCACGGCCGAGGAAGCCTTGCCCCTGCTGGGCACGCCGGGACTGGAGCTGTTGCTGACCGATATCAGCCTGCCGCAGATGTCGGGCGTCGAGCTGGCCGAGGTCGCGGCGCGCGACCATCCGCAGCTGGAAGTGGTGTTTTCCACCGGCCATGCGCCAGCCAATTCCGGCGTGCTGGACCCGCAGGCCCGCTTCCTGGTGAAACCATTTACCATGGAACAATTGCAGCAAGCCTTGCTGTCGCCGGACTAACCGTCTAGTAAACGTCGAGCCGACGCGCCTTCAGTGCGCCGGCCAGCTCTTCCAGGCCAAACGGCTTGCGCAGGAAGCGCGCGCTGGCGTCCTGCATCAGGCTGGCGCCCCAATCATGCCCGGAAGCAAATACCACTTCCAGCTGCGGCCAGTGCGCGCGCGCATGGCGCGCCAGTTCCAGGCCGGACATGGTGGGCAGGCTGATGTCCGTCACCAGCACGTCCAGGCCCGGCAAGGCCAGCAGGGGCAAGGCTTCCTCCGCGCTGGACACGCCGTGCACGGTGTGGCCCAGCATATTGAGCATTTCCGTCGTCATTTCGCGTGCATCGTCATTATCTTCCACCAGCAGGATGCGCCGCCCGGACGGGTCGGGCGCACCCACCAGGCGGCGGTCGGCCAGCAAATGGCGGATGCGCCGCGCCAGGTCTTCGCGCTGGTAGGGCTTGCTCAAGAGCTCCACGCCCGGGTCCAGCCGCCCGCCCTGCATGATGGCATTGTGCGTGTAACCCGAGGTAAACAGGATGGCCAGCTCCGGCAGCAGCAATTTGGCCTGCTGCGCCAGCTCCTTGCTGCTGACGGGGCCCGGCATGACCACGTCCGTAAACAGCAGGTCGATGGCCACGCCCGTGCCCAGCAGAGCCAGCGCCGAGGCGCCATCGTCCGCATGCAGCACGTCGTAGCCGAGGCCGCGCAGCATGTCGACCACGGTATGCTGCACAGGAGCATCGTCTTCCACCACGAGGATGGTCTCGCTGCCGCCCAGCACGGGACCCGTCAGGCCAGGTGGCGGCTCGGCCAGCGTTTCCAGCGAACGGGGCAGATAAATCTTGAACGTCGTGCCGGCGCCCGGCGCGCTGTGCACCTTGATGTGGCCCGCGCTCTGGCGGATGAAACCGTAGGCCATGGACAGGCCCAGGCCCGTGCCCTCGCCTTCGCGCTTGGTGGTGAAGAACGGCTCGAATATCTGGTCGATCACGTCGCGCGCCATGCCATGGCCCGTGTCGGTAATGGTCAGCAGCACGTATTGCCCCTCCAGCACGTCCGCATGCCGGCTGGCGTAGGCGGCATCGAGCGTGACATTGCTCAAGGTAAAAGTCAGGCGCCCGCCCTTCTGCATCGCGTCGCGCGCGTTGATGGCCATGTTCAGCAGCACGTTTTCCATCTGGTTCGGGTCGACCAGGGTATGCCACAAGCCTTCGCTGATGAAGGTTTCCTCGGTAATCGCTTCGCCCAGGGCGCGCCGGATCAGCTCATGCATGCGGCGCAGCAAACGCCCCAGGTCCGTCACCAGCGGCCGCAAAGGTTGACGCCGCGCAAAGGCCAGCAGTTGCGACGACAGCTTGGCGCCCCGCTCGACGGCCGATGCGGCCGATGCGAGACGCCTGGCCGCCTGCGGATTGTCGGCCACCGTCAGTTTCAGCAACTGCAGATTGCCCGAGATAATTTGCAGCACGTTGTTGAAATCGTGGGCCACGCCGCCCGTCAGCTTGCCGATCGATTCCAGCTTTTGCGCCTGCAATAAGGCTTGCTCGCTGCGCACCAGCGCCAGCCGCGCTTCCTTTTCATCGGTGACGTCGCGGCCGATGGCGTGGATCAGCTTTTGCGCCGGCACGGCCGTCCAGGAAATCCAGCGGTAGCCGCCATCGCGGCGCCGGTAGCGGTTTTCCATGCGCAAGGTGGGCGCGCCGTGGGCCAGGCGCGACAAGTCCTTCAAGGCGGCCATGCGGTCGTCGGGATGCACGAGGCTGATGAAATCCATGCCCAGCGACTCGATTTCCGGCCGGTCCAGTATCTGGCTCCAGGCGGGATTGACGGCGATGATCATGCCGGCCAGGTCCGCCACCAGCATGATGTCGGTCGACAGCCGCCACATGCGGTCGCGGTCGGCAGTGCGGTTGGCCATTTCCACTTCCAGCGAGGAATTCAGGTAAGCCATCTTTTCCAGCACGTTCTTCTGTTCCTGCACGTCCGTATTCGTGCCTACCCAGCGCAGCACCGTGCCCGCCTCGTCGAACAGCGGCAAGGCGCGCGCCAGGAACCAGCGGTAGGCGCCGTCGCTGGCGCGGCGCATGCGGAACTCGTGTTCATAGGCGCTGGCGGTAGCGACGGCCCGGTCCCAGCTCTGCTGGGTGGACAGCATGTCGTCCGGATGCACGCAGTGGCGAAAACCGCTGGTGACCAGCGACTTCAGCGATTGCCCCGTGTAGTCGCAGACCTGCTCGTTGACCCAGTAGGTGGCGCCGCTGCCATGCGCCAGCCAGGCCTGGTTCGGCATGGTGGAGGCGAGCGAACGGAACTGCGCTTCGCTGTCGAGCAAGGCATTGCGCGCCTGCCAGTGCTCGTCGATATCCTCGCACGAGCCATACCATTTCACGGGCTGGCCGCGCTCGTCCTGCCGGCAATACGCGCGCGAATGCATCCAGCGGTACTGGCCGTCCTGCCGGCGCACGCGCATTTCCTGGTCGAAAGGTTGGCCACTGCCCACCGCTTCGCTCCAGGCCGCCAGGGAATGGGGCACGTCCTCGGGGTGGATGGCGTCCAGCCAGCTGGTGCCCAGGCCGCTGCCGCCCGTCCATTCGCGCCAGCGCTGCGCCACATAATCGAGCTTGCCGTCGACGTCGGCCGTCCACAGCACTTGCGTGTTCAGTTCGATGGCGTAATGGAAGTGTTCGCGGCTGTCGTGCAGCGATTGTTCCAGCTGGCCCCGTTCGATGACATGCGCGGCCACGCGCGCGGCCAGCGCCAGCAATTCGATCTCGGGTTGCGTGGGATGGCATGGCGCCTGGAAAAACAGGCCCAGCACGCCCAGGATGTGCCCCTTGGCGCCAAACACGGGGGCGACCCAGCAGGCGCGGTAGCCGTGCAGCATGGCTTCCTTGCGTCCGGCGCTCCAGTTCACGTCGCGCGTGATGTCGCCGCAATACACGGGTGCGCCGGAAAAGGCGGCCGTGCCGAACGGGGATGGCTGGTCGCCGCCATGGCGCAAGGCCAGGCACAGGTCTTGTGGCAGACTGGGCGCGGACAAGCCGCAAAAGCGGTCGGCTTCGTCGATGAGCACCAGGCAGGCATGCGCGCCGCCGTCGGCCAGGTCTTGCAGCGCCTGCAACAAATGCTCCAATGCATGGGCCAGGTTGGCGCCTGCCGCGATGCTGCCCAGCGCAGTATGCTCGGCGTCCAGCAAGGAAAGAATGTTGTTTGCGTGCACCGTGTCGATAAGGGGAAAACTGATGCCCGAAATATACCATGGGGCACCCCTCTTGCAGGAGGAAAACAGCGCACCACTTGATCTCTGCGCCCACGCGGCCCTATGCTAAAGTGTTGCTCTCTTCTCAAGCGAATCCCAGCATGCCTACCTCCTTGCCGTCCTCCCTGATCGCCACCGCCCTGCTCGCCTCCGCCCACGGCGCCGTCGCCGCCCCCATGAGCCTGGACGACTACCTGGCCCTGAACGGCCCCCCGCCTACGGCGCAGATCGCGTATGGCCCCGCGCCATCGCAGTACGCGCAGCTATTCCGGCCCGAAGGCAGCGGACCGTTCCCCGTCGTCGTGCTCGTGCATGGCGGTTGCTGGACAGTGGCCTTCGGCGGCATCCAGCAGATGCGCAACGTGGCCGGCGCCCTCGTCGCGCAAGGCATCGCCGTATGGAATGTGGAATACCGGCGCGTGGACGAGACGGGCGGCGGCTATCCGGGCACTTACGAAGACATGCACGCGGCGCTCGACAGCCTGCAGCAGCACGCGCCCCGGTACCAGCTGGACGTGAACCGCATCGTCGCCATGGGCCACTCGGCCGGCGGCCAGCTGGTGCAGTGGATCGCAGGACGGGAAAAACTGCCGAAGACCAGCCCCCTGTACCGTGACAAGTTCCTGCCAGTGAAAAACATCGTCAGCCTGGGCGGCCTGGCCGACCTGCGCCATGAAAAGGACTTGATCAAGACCAGCTGCGAGCGCGACATCGCGCAACTGGCAGGCAGCGCCAGCACCGAGCGCCCCGACATCTACAGCGACACCAACGCGGCCGACCTGATGCCCAACGGCAGCCGCACCGTACTGATCACAGGCGAGCTAGACACCATCTCCCCGCCCCGCGTCGCGCACGACTATGCGGCCAAGGCCCGGCTGGCCGGCGACCATGCGGAGGTGCTGATCTTGCCAGGGGCCAGCCATTATGACGAGATTGCGGCGACGTCGAATGCCTGGGGGATGATTTTGCCGGTGGTTCGGGCGATGTTGGAGATGGACGCGCAATGATGACAGTGCTGCCTGAAGCAGGCGACATGACAAAGGTAGTGCCTCTTGCTAAGCCGTTCTGTTTTCAGCATCGAGAAGAATCCTCCAACCGCGGCGTTGTCCCAGAAGGTTCCGCGTCTAGTGATGACTTGGCAATCGTCTATCGAAGCAGTATTGGAGAATGCGTTGATTGGCACATACGAAATAACAGACTTGCACTCGGTAGGCATACCCGGAGTTGAAGTTGCCGGGAGGGAGTTTCACCTGCGCGACCTGCATGAGATGATTGGTATTGAAAGGAACATGACCAGTTTTATGTTTCGGCACAACAGCAAAGCTGAAACTGACTACGGACACATGGTCACCGGGGTTCTGTTCAACAAAGTTGACATGAACGAGCAAACAGACGACCTGGCGAATAGTAACTCAGACTCAGCTTATAACGATCTAGCGGTTCTACGCATAGACTGCAGAGATCCTGCGCTAACTGTTCAACAAAGAAAGACTTTAAAGTACAAGGGCGTCGGCATCAAGGACCTCCTTAAGATCTCTTACGCAGCCTTTAACCGCCACCCGCTCCGTCACCCAACAGGCAAGAAGATTGTACCGAACATTGTTTTAGTTAAAGCTGACTTTTCAAAGATAGACGCACAGAAGCTACTATTAAATTATTTGATCATGAAACATAACGGCGGAACTACATTGATCGATTATGAAAAAGAAGACCTAGTCGGAACAATGCTGGGGATGCGAAACAATATAATCGATAGTCGCATCCTTGAAACTTTTGGCTTTACTGTGAAGTCTGCAAGCGAGAACGTCAACGTTCAACTTGCATCGTTAAACGCGAAAGCTGCACGAAATGCTCTCACCAAGGAAGAGTTAGAAGCCAAAGCCAGCTATGAATTCGTTAAGCGAGTTGCGGCACTTGGCGCTGTATGCGCTGAGTTTGAGAGAGCGAAATTAGGAGACCAGCCATTAACGTTAGACAGTGATGCTGCGAAAAAGATACTTAATAACGCCATCGGGTTTAACCCGTCCGTTATACTGCACGGGAAAAAGCAAGTCTTCTGGGATTTGCAATCCTACCTGCACATCGTAATGCGACACATAGATGCCTATCAGGTTGGTAATTTCAAGGGGAAGACCGTCCTTCCTTATGAACTGGCGGACCTTAAGGGCCTGATCGAGAAAGTCTTAGATAGTATTCGCGAGGAGCTTGCTCTTCACTTCGCGACGAACTCGGGAGAGTTTGTCAGATCAGGGCGCATGGCAGTACTTTTCAATGGCGATTACTTCATCTTAAGGATCGATCCTAATGGTCGCCTTAGCCAGTTCTACAGTCCTTAGCACTTAGCAGCAAGGCAGATGAAATCGCACACAGTTTTCGAACATTAATTTCCATGCTCGACTAAGAGTAAATTGATCGGGCTCGCACAGGTAACCCGAAGCCAGGCGAGTTGGATCAATTCAATGTCCGGCTTAAGGTGTAAGCAGACCTTCCTCACCGCAAACTGCCGACAACAGCAAGACCACGCCCGTGCCTCGAGCAAAGGCTCCCCGGGCCAGCGGGCCTGAAAAATGGCCAGGGCAAGGCGCGCGGGCGAAGACAGTACGCATGTACGGCGAGCCCAAGCAACGCAGCCATGGACATTTTCTCAGGCCCGCGACTCAGGCCCGCTGTTCTTAAATATTACTGAACACGCGCCAGGTACTGTGCCAGTTGGGCGAAGGTCGCCTTGAACCCCTCCTTCATCGACTCAAACCCCTGCTTGAAAGTCTCATGCTGCTCATCCGTCGCCTTGTGCGGCGTGGACCGCAAGGTCATCGTCGTCTTGCCATTCTCTTCGGTAAGCGTCATGGTATTGAACGATTCCAAAGGCCAGGTGGCGCTGACCGGGTGCTGCACGGCATTGCCCTGCTTGTCGGCAAACGACAGGATCGACACGATGCGTTCAGGCGCTTCAATGGACTGGTAAGTGAACTTGCCCCACATCTCATAGCCATTGTCGGCGCGCATGCCGTAGTGGAAGACTCCGCCCGGTTTGAGATCCAGTGCCAGCACGCTCAATTCGAAGCCGACGGGACCCCACCATTGGGCCAGGCGCTCCGGCTCCACCCACGATTGAAACACCAGTTCGCGCGGCGCGTCGAAAGTTTGCGTGATGACAAAGTCGCTGCTGTCGCGGTGCTGTCCTTCCTGCTTCTGTTCTGCGGTGGTCATGGCGGTCTCCTCATGGTGATGGTCTGGCACTAATGTACCAGCGGCGCCGATAAACGGGAAGGCCTGTACGCCTGTCAAGCGCGCATGCTAGAATATTAGTTAGATACCTAACCATTAGACGACTCACCTTATGACTTCTATCGAAGAGCGCTTTTCCGCCGCCCTCCACAAGACGGCGCGCGGCTGGCGCCATGCCATCGACCGGCGCCTGAAAGACCTGGACCTGGGGCAAGCGAGCTGGATGTGTATCGCCATGATCGCCAAGTCGCCGCAGCCGCCGTCGCAAAGCGAGCTGGCCCATCAATTGGGCGTGGAAAACCCCACCATGGTGTCGATGCTGGACCGGCTCGTGAAATCGGGCTTCGTGCAGCGCCAGCCATCGGAAACGGACCGCCGCGTGAAACTCGTCGTGCTGACCGAGGCGGGCCTGCAGGTGTATGACACCGTGCGCAAGGAAGCGGATGGCTTCCGCAAGGAACTGCTGCAGGGAATTGATCCCGATCAACTGCGGGCCGCCACCGAACTGCTGGAAGCGTTACAGGCGGCCACGGAGAAATCCGCATGAGTTCGGCCACAGCCGGCGCCACACCGGCGCTGCCCGCTTCACAGGACCCCACCCTGAACCGGCGCATGATCACGATTTCGATCATGCTCGCCACCATCATCCAGGCGCTTGACGGCACCATCGCCAACGTCGCCCTGCCCCACATGCAAGGCAGCCTGTCCGCCTCGCAAGACCAGATCACCTGGGTACTCACCTCCTTCATCGTTGCCGCCGCCATTGCCACGCCCCTGACGGGCTGGCTGTGCGACCGTTTCGGCCAGAAGAACACCTTTCTCGTTTCCGTGGCCGGCTTCACGCTCGCCTCCGTGCTGTGCGGCTTGTCCGCCACCCTGTCCGAGATCGTCGCGGCCCGTTTGCTGCAAGGCGTATTCGGCGCGGCGCTGGTGCCGCTGTCGCAGGCGGTGCTGCTCGACATCAATCCGCGCGAAAAGCACGGCTCGGCCATGGCCATCTGGGGCATGGGCGTGATGATCGGCCCCATCCTGGGACCGACCTTGGGCGGCTGGCTGACGGACAGCTACAGCTGGCGCTGGGTCTTCTTCATCAATATCCCCATCGGCGCCATGGCCTTCTATGGCATCTGGCGCTACATCCGCAAGGACCCGCCGAACCGCCGCATGAACTTTGACATGTTCGGCTTTGCCACCCTGAGCCTGTCCATTGGCGCCTTGCAGATGCTGCTGGACCGGGGCGAGCAGAACGACTGGTTTTCTTCCACGGAAACGTGGATCGAAGCCATCGTGCTGGCCATGAGCTTGTGCTACTTCATTGCGCACACGGCTTTGCGCCCGGCCGGCAAGTCCTTCCTCGACTACCGCCTGTTGAAGAACTCGAACTATGTGAGCGGCTTGCTGTTCATCTTCATCGTCGGCATGGTGCTGTTCGCTACCCGCGCGCTGACGCCGTCGATGCTGCAAGGCTTGATGAACTACCCGGCGGCGATTGCCGGCCTCGTCACTGCCCCCAGCGGGCTGGGCACGATGCTGGCCATGTTGATCGTCGGCAAGCTGACGGGCCGGATCGACACGCGCATTCTGCTGGGCGTGGGCTTTTCGATCACCGCGTTCTCGCTGTGGCAGATGGCCAATTTCACCCTGGACCTGGTGCCGAAGACCGTCGTGTGGAACGGCATCATCCAGGGCATCGGCCTGGGCCTCGTCTTCGTGCCCCTGAGTGCGGCCACGTTTGCCACCCTGTCGCCGCAGATGCGGGCGGAAGGCACGGCGATTTACAGCCTGGTGCGCAATATCGGCAGCAGCATCGGCATCGCGCTCGTGCAGACCTTGTTGGTGCGCAATACGCAGATCGCCCATGCGTCCCTGACGGAACACATCAATATCGCCAACCCGGCCCTGCATGACCCCGCCATTGCCAGCGTCTACAACCTGGGTACGGCTTCCGGCATGGCCGCGCTGAATGGCGAAATCACGCGGCAGGCGTCGATGATCGCCTACCTCGACGACTTCTGGCTGATGATGTGGCTGACCATCCTCGTGTTGCCGCTCTTGCTCCTGATCAAACCACCGAAGAAGAACGCGCCCGTCGTGGTCGACCACGCGGCCATGGAATAACCCTCATGCATACACCTATGAAACTCTCCCTGCGCATATTGGCGCTCAGTTTGGCCCTGGCCGGCTGCGCCAGCATCCCGCCCGACACGCAGCAGTTGCCGCAGCAAGACCTGGCCACGATACAGCTGGCGGCCGACATCCACCTGGCCAGCGAAGGCTGGCCCGCCGCGCAATGGTGGCGCCAGTTCCAGGACGAGCAGCTGGACCAGCTGATTGAAAGCGCCCTGTCCAGCAGCCCGAACCTGGACGTGGCGAATACCCGCATCGGCTCGGCCCTGTCCGCGTTTGACGCGCAGCATGCGCAGCGCGGCCCCAGGATCGACCTGGGCGCAAATGCCAGCCGCCAGCGCTATTCCGCCAACGGCCTGATGCCAGCCCCCATCGGCGGCAATTACTACAATGAGGTGACCGTGGGCATGCAAGCCCATTACGACCTCGACTGGTGGGGCAAGCACAAGGCGCAGATCGCGGCCAGCCTGGGCGAAGTCAACGCCCGCCGTGCCGAATACGCGATGGCGGAACAGATGCTGGCAGCCGAGATCGCCCGCCACTACTTCAGCATGCAAAATGGCTGGGCCCGCATGGATAACCTGCATGCGCTGGTCAAATTGCAGCAGCAACTGGTGCTGGACAAGGAAAAGCGCATCGCCAACGGCCTCGGTGTCAGCGACGACCATTTGTCGGCGCAAACGCGTTTGAGCTTGCTGCAACAGCAGATCGCGCTGCTGGAGACGCAGGTCGTCACCGAACGGGAAGCCTTGCGCGCGCTGTTGGGAACATCCTTGGGTGCGGATGCCTCGGCCCTGGCCAGCCTGCAGCCGAAAGAAGCACAGGCGCTGCCGCACGCCCTGCCCGGCAAGCTGGACATGGAATTGCTGGCGCGCCGGCCCGACTTGCAGGCGGCGCGCTGGCGGGTGCAGGCAGCCATGAGCAATATCGAAGCGGCGCAGGCGTCGTTCTACCCCGATATCGACCTGAGCGCCTCGTTTGGCCTGGATGCGATAACACTGGGCAAGCTGCTGCAGTCCGGCAGCCGCACCCTGTTCATCGGCCCGGCACTGTCCCTGCCGCTGTTCGACAGCGGCCGCCTGCAGGCGCAGCTCGCTGGCGCGCGCAGCCAGCGCAATGAACTGATCGCCGACTACAACCAGAGCGTCTTCAATGTCGTGCGCGACGTGGCGCAGGCGGGCGCCAGGGTGCAAGGCGTGGAAAACCAGCTGCGCCTGCAGCAGGAAAACCTGCGCGCCAGCGAAGCGCAGTTGCGCAATGCGAATGCGCGACTCAAGCAAGGTCTGGCCGACCGCGCCACCCAGCTGAATGCGGAAATGACCGTGCGCGGCCAGGTCGACCTGGGCATGCAGCTGCAAAACCAGCGCCAGAACGCGGAAATCAACCTGACCGTGGCCCTGGGCGGCGGCTACCGGGGCGGCAGCGACTTTTCCGCCAACGCCACGGCCAAACAATAACCATCGATTACGGAATACATCATGAGCAGCGATACCACAGCCACCACCACCCAAACGGAACAGCCCGGCAAGCGCAAGGCCGTCCTCATCGCCATCACGGCCGCCTTCCTCGTGGCTGGCGCGGCCTGGGGTGCGTATTACCAGCTGGTGCTGGCCAAGGAAGAAGTGACGGACAACGCCTATGTGGGCGGCAACCTCGTCACCCTGTCCGCGCAAGTGACGGGCAATGTCGATGCCATCCGCGCCGACGAGACGCAAATGGTCAAGGCGGGCGCGCCCCTGATCACCCTGAACGCCATCGATGCGGAGCTGGCCCTGAGCCAGGCCGAGGCACGGCTGGGCAACGTCGTGCGCCAGGAGCGCGAGCGCTATGCCAATGTGGCGCAATACGACGCCGTCATCGGGCAGCGCCGCCTGGCGCTGGCCACGGCACAGGGTAACCTGGCGCGCCGCGCGCCGCTGGCGGCGGACCAGACGATTTCCGGCGAAGACCTGGCCCATGCGAAACAGGCCGTCGACGACGCGAAAGCGGCCTTGACAGTGGCCCAGCGCCAGGCCGAATCCGCCAAATCGGGCGTGGCCGACGTGAACCTGGCCAGCCATCCGGCCGTCCTGTCCGCCCGGAGCGACGTGCTGCAGGCGTGGCTGGCCGTGCGCCGCAATGCCGTGGTCGCGCCCGTCTCGGGCTATGTCGCCAAGCGCAGCGTACAGCTGGGCACGCACGTGACGCCGGGCACGCCCCTGATGTCCATCGTGCCACTGGACCAGTTATGGGTCGATGCCAACTTCAAGGAATCCGAACTGCGCAATATCCGCGTGGGCCAGGCGGCCACCATCGAAACGGACTTATATGGCAGCAAGGTGGTCTACCACGGCAAGGTGCTGGGCATGTCGGCCGGCACGGGCAGCGCATTTTCCCTGTTGCCGGCGCAAAACGCCACGGGCAACTGGATCAAGGTGGTACAGCGCGTGCCCGTGCGCGTCACGCTCGACGCCAGGGAACTGGCCGCCCACCCGTTGCGCATCGGCCTGTCGACCACGGTGACGGTCGATACCAGCCATGGCGAGGGCGCGACCTTGGACCAGCCTATGGTGGCGTCCACCGTCTACACGACCAAGGCGCTGGAACAGCCGGTGGACGAGGCGGAGAAGATGGCCGATGCGATCATTGCGCAGAATCTTCTGAATTGATGCGTAGGTCGGGTTAGCGCGACGTGCGCAAGCCGACACCACCAACGGCCTTGGCCAACAATGTTGTCGGATTACGTGGGGCTTTGCCCCGCTAATCCGGCCTACTTGGCTTTTCCCGCCGCCGCCACCTGGTCGAGTATATGCTTGGGCACGGCCGCATAGTGCTTGAATTCCATCGTGTAGGTGGCGCGGCCCTGGGTCAGCGAACGCAAGGTTGTCGAGTAACCGAACATTTCGGCCAGCGGCACCAGGGCCTTGACGATGCGCCCCGCGCCGCCGGGGATGTCGTCGACGCCCTGCACCATGCCGCGGCGGGCCGTCAAATCGCCCATGACGTTGCCCATGAATTCTTCCGGCGTTTCCGCCTCCACCTGCATCATCGGTTCCAGCAGCACGGGCGACGCTTTGCGCATGCCATCCTTGAAGGCGATGGAGCCGGCCATGCGAAACGCGTTTTCGTTCGAATCGACGTCGTGGTAGGAGCCGAACGTCAACGTGGCCTTCACGTCGACGACCGGGTAGCCTGCCAGCACGCCCGACTTGAGGGTTTCGGCGATGCCCTTGTCGACGGCCGGGATGAACTCGCGCGGCACCACGCCGCCCTTGATGGCGTCGACGAACTGGTAGCCGGTGCCTGGCGGCAAGGGTTCCAGTTTGAGCACCACGTGGCCGTACTGGCCCCGTCCGCCCGATTGCTTGACGAACTTGCCTTCCACGTCTTCCACCGCGCGCGTGATGGTTTCCCGGTACGCCACCTGCGGCTTGCCGACATTGGCTTCCACGCCGAATTCGCGGCGCATGCGGTCGACCAGGATTTCCAGGTGCAACTCGCCCATGCCCGACATGATGGTCTGGCCCGATTCCTCGTCCGTATGGACCCTGAACGACGGATCTTCCTGCGCCAGGCGGTTCAGGGCGATGCCCATCTTTTCCTGGTCCGGCTTGGTCTTCGGTTCGACAGCCTGGGAAATCACCGGTTCCGGGAAGATCATCTTTTCCAGCACGATGATGTGATCGATGGCGCACAGGGTGTCGCCCGTGGTGACGGCTTTCAGGCCCACGGCGGCGGCGATGTCGCCCGCATACACTTCCTTGATTTCCTTGCGCTCGTTCGCGTGCATCTGCAGGATGCGCCCCAGCCGTTCGCGCGCGCTCTTGGTGGGGTTGTAGACCATGTCGCCCGAATTCACCACGCCCGAATACACGCGGAAGAAGGTCAGCTGCCCCACGAACGGGTCCGTCATGATCTTGAAGGCCAGGGCAGAAAAATGCTCGTCGTCAGTCGGATGGCGTTCCACCTCGTTGTCGTGCTCGTCATGGCCCATGATGGGCGGCACTTCCATCGGTGACGGCAGGTATTCGATGACGGCATCGAGCATCGCCTGCACGCCCTTGTTCTTGAAGGCGCTGCCGCACAGCATGGGCACGATCTCGTTGCGGATGGTCCGCGCGCGCAAGGCTTGCTTGAGCTCGGCTTCCGTAAACGTGTCGCCATTCAGGTAGCGTTCCGTCATCTCCAGCGTGGCTTCGGCCGCGTTCTCGACCATATGGTCATGCCACTCCTGCGCCTGCGCCTGTAGTTCCGCGGGAATCTCGCCATAGCTGAACTGCACGCCCTGGCTGGCGTCGTCCCAGGTGATGGCGCGCATTTTCAGCAGGTCGATCACGCCCGTGAAATGGTCTTCGGCGCCGATGGGCAGCTGGATGGGCACGGCCACGCCCTTCAGGCGCTCGGCGATCTGCTTGCGCACGCGCAAAAAGTCGGCACCCACCCGGTCCATCTTGTTGATGAAGGCGATGCGCGGCACATGGTATTTATTCGCTTGCCGCCAGACGGTTTCCGATTGCGGCTGCACGCCGCCGACAGCATCGTAGACCATCACGGCGCCGTCGAGCACGCGCATCGAGCGCTCGACTTCAATCGTGAAATCCACGTGGCCCGGCGTATCGATGATATTGATCCGGTGTTCGGGGAAATTGCCTGCCATGCCTTTCCAGAAGGCCGTGGTGGCGGCCGAGGTGATGGTGATGCCCCGTTCCTGTTCCTGTTCCATCCAGTCCATGGTGGCGGCACCGTTGTGCACTTCGCCGATCTTGTGATTGACCCCCGTATAAAACAGGATGCGCTCGGTGGTGGTGGTCTTGCCGGCGTCGATATGGGCGCTGATGCCGATGTTGCGGTAGCGCTCGATAGGTGTTTTGCGGGTCATCACAATCTCCATGGCTAGCCCCGGCATCACTGGGTTTGCGCCGGTTTTCCAGTGTAGCAGACATCGATTTGGGCGGCACGGCAGCGTACCGTTTACCAAGCGCACAACACCAGCAGGCCCGCGCACGTCTGCGACGCGGAGGCTAATTGAGGATTCGGCTATACTTCCCAGACATTAATTTTTGAACTTTAATTCAACAAAGATTAATAAAAATCAATACGCATGGCATCCTGCCATGCAAGGCGACGCCGCCGGCATGCAGCCCAGGTGCGCACCGAACGACATGCCCTACTCAGCTTATGACTATCCAACTAAGAAAAATAATCCTTTCCTCCCTGCTGGCATCGCCGGCGCTGGCCATGGCCGGCGAACTGGAACAGCAAATGCAGCGTTGCGCCGTCCTCGGTGACGCCAGTGCCCGCCTGGGCTGCTTCGACACCCTGGCCAAGGCGGCGGAAAAGGCCACCATCGCCGCCGGCGGCGATCCCGTCACCGCGGCAGTGACCCTGGCTGCCGCTGCCGAGGTCGCGCCCCTCACGCCAGTCAGTCCGCCGGGCGTGGCCACGCCGGACGCCGTCAACGCCGCCATTCCCGCCATCGCGCAGGCTGGCGCAGCGCCACCGGAAGCGCCGATTTCGCGCACGCAGCAATCGTGGGAACTGAACGAAGCGTCCAAGCGCGGCCTGTTCAACTTCCGCCCGCACCGCGATACCTATCTGCTGCTGGCCAATTACAGCGACGCTTCGAACGACGAACCGTTCCAGGATTTCACGCCCGCCGGCATCAAGAGCCAGCATGTGGAATTGACATTCCAGCTCAGCTTCAAGATGAAGCTGCTGGAAGACATCGCCGGCACGCCCATCGACATGTGGTTCGGCTACACGCAGCAAAGTTTCTGGCAGGCGTATAACCGCAAGGCATCGAGTCCTTTCCGCGAGACCAATTACCAGCCTGAGTTGATGCTGATCTTGCCGATCAACAAGAATTTCGCGGGCGTGGAATTCAATTACCTGAACTTCGGCCTCGTGCACCAGTCCAACGGACAGACGTCGACCCTGTCGCGCAGCTGGAACCGCGTGTATGCCGAGCTGGGCATGGAGAAGGACAACCTGGCCGTCACGACGCGCGTCTGGCACCGCCTCGACAATGGCAAGACCGACAATGACAATATCGACATCACCGATTACATGGGGCATGGCGACTTGCGCGTCAGCTACCGCAACAAGGGCCACGAGTATGCCGTGACGGCCCGCCGCAATTTCAGCAAGAAGCATGGTTCCATGCAGGCCAGCTGGGCCTTCCCATTGAAGGCCAACCTGAAAGGCTATCTGCAACTGTTCTCCGGCTATGGCCAGAGCTTGATCGACTACAACTATTCGCAGAAATCGATCGGCGCCGGTTTCATGGTCGACCTGTAAGCCAGGCAGTACCGCAAACAAAAATGGCGCCAATGGCGCCATTTTTTATGGGAAATATCGGGTTTATCACCGGCCGCCGCCCAGCACGCGCGCCGGCAGCATGACGATGGCGCGCAGCAATTCGAACACGCCTTCCACGCCGATGCCGATCAAGCGGAATGGCAGCAACAGCAGCCAGGCCAGCGGATACAGCACGAGGGCCAGCAAGGCCAGGGGCCAGCACACCAGCAAGAGCAGCAGCCACAGCACGAATCCCAGCATCGCGTTCCCCCTAGAATGAAATGTGCGGAGCAAGCCGTGCTTGCCCCGCTACCGTGACAGCACTATATGAAAGCGCAGCGACGGCGGCAACGGCCATGCGATGAACTGCGCGCTGCGGGGATGAACGGTGCAAAAACGGGAATGAACGGGGACTTACTGGCCGACGCAAATCACTTTCGTGATGTATTCATGCGCGTTCGGCTTCTTGCTGGTGGCCCATTTGATGGCCTGGTTGGCATCTTCGATGGTCATGACGGTGGCCTTGTCCTTCGACTTGATGAAGGACACGCCTTCAAACACGCCTTCCTTGCTGCGCATTACCTTGGCAAACACGGGCGGCCGGGTCTCGCCATCGCTGATTTTGTTCTGTTGCACGAGGTAACGCTGATCGATCTGTTCCATGATAGTAAAGCTGTCCAGTGGGTAAAAGACGAAATATACCCTGAATGGACAAACGCCGCAGGATGAAATCGCTGCGGCGTTGCCTTGGAATTAACGATGCTTATGCATACACGGCGTTCTGCACCACAGGCTGAAGATTCACGTCATAGATCACCTGGGCGCGGATCGACGCTTCCAGCGAGGGAATCGAGCCGCCGGCGCGGTACTGGAAGCTCACTTGCAGCACGTCGCCCGCCTTCACGGCCACCGGCGTGGCCAGCGGCAAGCACATGTAGTGGTTCAGCCAGTCGATGGTGGTCGAGCGCTCGGGCACCACGGCCAGGATGTTCTTGGTGACGAAACGCAAGGCATTCAGGGTGCCGCTGCGCTCGACGACAAACTTGCCATCAAAGCCGAACACATTGTCCGTCGGCTGGCTGAAGTCGATGATGCTGTAGACGGAAGGCGGCGCCAGCTCCTGCACGCCAGGATGGATGGCCGTGGTTTCCTGGAATTGCACGATAGGCGCATAAAAACCCTCGAAATCGTATTCCTGCTGCATCGGCTGCACGGCCATGATGACGGCTTCGGGCAGGAAGATGGGCAGCGGACCGCCAAAGCGGGCCAGGTAGCGGCGCTTGAACGATTCGATCACTTCCACCTGCTTTTCGCGCAGCATGCCGACATGGATCATTTCGCAGATGACCACATCGACGGGCTCGGGCGGCAGGTATTCGAAGGCGTCCGCGTGGACGACTTCGACTTTTTCACCATTGGGATTGAGCGCCAGCATCTTGCGCGCTTCCTTGACCATGTCCGGATTGAACTCCACGCACCACACCTTGTCGGCGCGCGCGGCCGCAAACCACGACAGCACGCCCGTGCCGCCGCCCAGCTCCAGCACCTTCATGCCGGGTTTTACCGCGTAATCGATCGCCGACTTGAACCCGTGCATGCGGTTCTGGTCCATCAACATATTGTGGTGGTAATGGACGGGGATAAATTGCCCCAGGTAACAACTCTCGATTTCTCGTTCATTCAGCATGTCTGTCCTCTTGGAGTCTGGCTCCGATGGCCGATCGGTTTTGTCATTCCAGAAAGCAGTGATATCGCACGGGCTGCGCGAGGGGCGGCGACAATACAGCCGGCGCCTGACGGTGATGTGATGACCCATGCGACGTATCTCCTGATTAATGCGACACGATCATTATCGTTAATCGGCAGGGAGAACAAAGGGCTGAGGTGAGAGGCAATTCCATGCCAGTTTCAGCGCTGGCATGGAAAGTATTGAAATTAAAACATCACTTGCGGGCTGCGCGCGCTTTCTGTGCCGCTTCGATGATGGCGACCACGCCGGGCTTGTCGCCCGCCTGGGCAAACTGCACGGCTGTCCAGCCATGGCCGCTTTTCAGGCTGGCGTCCGCGCCCCAGGACAACAGCAGCGTGACGGCGCCCTCCTGTCCTTCGCGTGCGGCAAACATCAGCGGCGTGACGTTGGCGGGCGCAAGCGCATCGACCACGGCGTCGCGGTCGAGCAATATCTTCATGATGGGCAGGTCGCCTGCCGAGGCCGCATAGTGGAGCGCCGTCCAGCCGCTCTGGTTGACCTTGGCGCCCTTGGCCAGCAAGGCGTTCACGGCGTCCTGCTTGTGCTTGTAGGCGGCCATCATCAGTGCCGTGTTGCCATTGGCTGAACGGGCTTCCAGGTCGATGCCGGGAGCATCGAGCAGCACCTGGAACACCCGGTCCGCATCGTCGCGCAAGGCCAGCACGAGGGGAATGTCGCCCCGCTGCGCGTCAGGCTGGTTCGGATTCATGCCTTCCGCCAGCATGCTGCGCACGCCGCTGGCATTATTCACGGACACGGCGCGGAAGAAGGCGTCCGGTTCCGGCGCCGCCTGGCTGGCGGTGGCGCAGCACAGCAGCATCGCCAGGGCGAGTTTTTTCATCATATCTGACCTTAAGAAGTTACGGCAACTGATTGAATAACTTGAAGAAATTATCCGTCGTCTGCATCGCCACCTGGTCCAGCGGGATGCCTTTCAGGGTCGACAGGTATTCCGCCACGTGGGCCACATAGCCCGGTTCGTTCATGCGGCCGCGGAACGGCACGGGGGCCAGGTACGGCGAATCCGTCTCGATCAGGATGCGCTCGAGCGGCACTTCCAGGGCCACGGCCTGCAAGTCTTTCGCGCTCTTGAACGTGACGATGCCGGAAAAGGAAATATAGAAACCCATGGCGATGGCGGCGCGCGCCACTTCCAGGGATTCCGTAAAGCAATGCATGACGCCGGCCACGCCGCCGTCCGACACGCCCGCGCCCTCTTCGCGCATGATGCGTATGGTGTCTTCACTGGCCGCTCTTGTGTGAATAATCAAGGGCTTGCGCGTGATTCTTGAAGCTTTGATGTGAGTGCGGAAACGCTCGCGCTGCCACTCCAGGTCGCCCGTCAGGCGGAAATAGTCGAGGCCCGTCTCGCCGATGGCGATGATCTTCGGATGGTCGGCCAAGCGGACCAGGTCTTCCACGGACGGCTCAGGTGTGTCCTCGTAATCGGGATGCACGCCGACGGAAGCAAAGATATGCGGATACTGCTCGGCCAGAGCCAGCACCTGTGGAAAGTCCGGCAAGTCGACGGACACGCACAAGGCGTGCGTCACCTTGTTCTCGGCCATCTTGGCGAGGATCTCGGGCATGCGAGCAGCCAGCTCGGGGAAATTGATATGGCAATGGGAATCGATATACATAAGGCGGGATTGTACCGGAGCGGGCGGAATCTGGCAGGGGGAAGGCGCAAATCCGTGCTGCCGCTGACGACTCCCGCGCAGTCCGCCTACTGCCCCTGCGGCGGCTGCCACAGCTCCACCTTGTTGCCCTCGGGATCGATGACCCAGCCGAACTGGCCATATTCGGAATCGGGCGCCTTTTCCAGCACGTTGCAGCCCTCGTCGCGCAGGGCTTGCAGCAACGCGTCGAGGTCGTCGACGCGGTAGTTGATCATGAAGGAAGCCTTGCCGGGCGCGAATTGTTCGTTGTCATTGGCCGCGACGGACCAGATAGTGGTGCCGCCAGTGGGCTTGCCGTCGGCGTCCGCCCAGGTGAAGGCGGCGCCGCCCCACGGCTGCACGTCCAGGCCCAGGTGGCGCTGGTACCAGGCGCGCAGCGCGGCCGGGTCTTGCGCGTGGAAAAAGATGCCGCCGATGCCAGTGACTCGTTTCATGCACGCCTCCGTTGCTGTCCAGTGCCTTGACTGTAACACCGGGGACCAGGCGTGGCAAACGATGCGGCGAACCTGCTGGCAGGCCAAGAAATAGATAATTTACTTTAATTTAACAGTACAAGTAATTGATTTTATTGGAAAATTGATGCGTAGTCGAGCAACATGTCTTCCAGGAACAGCTTGGGCGACAAGGGGTGTTCGGCAATCGCCCGGCGCTCATTGGCAGCTTTGATCGCAGCCATCAACCGGCTCACGTTGATGCGTCCTGCCAGCGCTTCCAGTTCGCGCCGGTGGCGCGGGTAGTAGCGGATGGTGCCGGACAATTTGACGGAAAACACGTCGTACAGCCAGCGCTGGAGCGATGCCACCAAGGGTGCCAGCGGAGACTTCTGTAATTTGTCCGCCGCTTTCAGGGCCGCTTCCACGCCAGGGTTCGCCAAGACTTGCAGCAATTGTTCCGTTTCTTCGCGGCCGCCCGACTCGGACTGGGCCAGCGCTGCCAGCGGCGCGCCGCCCTGTTCGCGCAGCCAGCTGTCCGCATCGTTCAAGCCTTGTTGCTTGAGCCACGTCAAGGCCTGCTCGTGGCTGGGCATAGGCAAGGCGAATTTCCTGCAACGCGACAAGATGGTCGGCAGCAAACGGTCCAGGCTGTTCGAAGCCAGCAGGAACAGGGTGCCCGGCGGCGGCTCTTCCAGGGTTTTCAGCAAGGCGTTGGACGCGGGCGTGTTCAGCGCCTCGGCCGGGTACAGCACCACCACGCGCAAGCCCTGGCGGTGCGTGGAAATGTTCATGAAGTCGGCCAGGTTGCGGATCTGCTCGATCTTGATGTCTTTCGACGGCGTCTTGGTCTTGGCGCTTTTTTTGGCACCCTCGCCCTCTTCGCCGTCGTCGGCCACGTCGTCTTCCAGCGCTTCCGGACGGACCCGGCGGTAATCGGGATGGTTGCCCTGGCTAAACCAGCCGCATGAGGCGCACGCGCCGCAGGCATGGCCGTCGGCGCGCACGTCTTCGCACAGCAATGCCTGCGCGAAATGCTCGATGAAGTCGGCCTTGCCGATGCCCTGCGCGCCATGGAACAAAATGGCGTGCGGCATGCGCGGGCGCAAGGCTTGCAATTGCTGCCAGGCGTCCTGTTGCCACGGATAGAGAGGACTGTTCATTTTATTCCTTGTCAATCAGTGGCTTGCAATACTTTGCTCAAGCAATACATCAAGCAATTTTGCCAGCTGTACTTGAATATCGGCAATGCTTTGCGTGGAATCGATGATGCGGAAGCGTTCCGGGAACTGGGCCGCGCGGCGCAGATACTCGTTGCGCGTGGCGGCAAAGAAATCGGCCTGCTCCTGCTCGAACTTGTCGAGCGCACGCGTGGCGTCCAGGCGGGCACGGGCCACGGCCAGCGGCACGTCGAACAGGAAAGTCAGGTCCGGCTGCAAGTGCGGGTGCACCCACGCTTCCAGCGCTTCCATCTTGCGCAAGTCCATGCCCCGGCCCCCGCCCTGGTAGGCGAAGCTGGCGTCGCTGAAGCGGTCGGAAATGACCCACTCGCCCCGATCGAGGGCTGGCGCGATCACTTGCGCGATATGTTCGCGGCGGCTGGCGAACATCAGCAAGGCTTCCGTTTCCAGGTGCATTTTTTCATGCAGCAGCAGTTCGCGCAGTTTTTCGCCCAGGCTGGTACCACCCGGTTCGCGCGATGAAACGAGGCTGACGCCCCGCTGCTGCAGGTAGTCGGTGACAAAGCCGATATGCGTCGACTTGCCCGCGCCATCGATGCCTTCGAAGGTGATGAAGCGGGGTTGATAGTGTGGTGTCATGAAGCTTCTAGTTTGAAATAATTAACGCTGGTATTGATTCACGGCGCGGTTATGGTCGGGCAAGTTGGCCGAGAACTGGCTGGTGCCGTCGCCGCGCGCCACGAAATACAGCGCTTGCGTGCGGGCCGGCGCCAGCGCCGCCGTCAGCGATTGCGCGCCAGCCAGGGCGATCGGCGTGGGCGGCAAGCCGCCGCGCGTGTAGGTATTGTACGGGGTGTCCGCTTCCAGGTCGCGTTTGCGGATCTTGCCCTGGTAGTTGTCGCCCATGCCATAGATCACAGTCGGGTCCGTCTGCAGCAGCATGCCCGTCTTGAGGCGGTTGACGAACACGCCGGCAATCATGGCGCGCTCGGACTTTTGCCCCGTTTCCTTTTCCACGATGGAAGCCATGATCAGCGCTTCGTACGGGTTTTTATATGGCAAGGCGGGATCGCGCTTGTCCCACGCTTCGGACAGGCGGCCGATCATGGCCGTGTGCGCCTGCCTGAAAATCTGCATTTCGCTGGCGCCCTTGGCAAACAGATACGTATCCGGGAAGAACAAACCTTCCGGGTGCACATATTCCGGGCTGATTTTCGCCATCAGTTCCTTGTCGGACAGGCCTGCGGTATCGTGCTTGAGGCCGGGATGGTTGGCCATCGCCAGGCGCATCTGTTTGAAGGTCCAGCCTTCGATGATGGTCAGCGACTCTTGCGCGAATTCGCCGCGCGCCAGCTGCGTGATCAAACGCTGCGGCGTGGTGCCCGGTTTCAGTTCATAGGAACCGGCCTTGATCTTCGAGGTCTTGCCTTCGATGCGCGCCAGCATGTTGAACAGGATGGGCACGATGGGCACTCCCGCGTCCGCGATCTGCTGGCCGGCCGCATGCGCGCCGCTGCCCGGGCTGATCGTAAACGGAATCGCTTCTCCATCCGTGGTGATGGGCTGCTGCGCCCAGTACACAAAAGTACCGCCCACGCCGATGGCGGCGATGACTGAACTGACTACAAGTTTTTTAAAGAAAGCCATTGTTCCGATTCTTGTGATGCGGGCGCTGATGGCCAACGTCCGCTTGTTATGATCGTTCATTTGTGAAGCAAGTGCGCGCAAAGCGGCGCCAACACTGGCAATCTTGCCGTTGCCGACGCAATCTGCGCGACATCACTATAATGAACCCGTAATGATAATGCTTAATCGCTGATCTAATGGAAATTATGAATAACTGGAATCAATTTTTAACAGCCCAAGGCGCCCGCCCCGTTGCCATCGATGGCGCGCCTGACAGCACCGCCCCCATCACCGCCGTCCCTATCCATGATTTCGGCCAGTCCCTGACAGTGCCCCAGCTGCAAGAAGGTTTTGTCGCGGCCATCACGGACCAGGGCTTGATCGGCTTGAGCGGCGACGATGCAGCCAGTTTCCTGCACGGCCAGCTGACCAACGATGTGGAACACCTGAACCAGGAGCAAGTGCGCCTGGCCGGCTACTGCACGCCGAAAGGCCGGCTGCTGGCCAGTTTCCTGATGTGGCGCAACGCCACCACCATTTATCTGCAATTGCCGCGCGCCATACAGCCGGCCATCCAGAAGCGGCTGCAGATGTTCGTGCTGCGCGCCAAGGCCAAGCTGCACGATGCATCCCTTGATGCAGCCAATCAAGTTGTCCTGGGCCTGGGCGGCAAACAAGCCAGCGCGGCCCTGTCCGCCTGGTTCCCGGCGCTGCCCGCCACGCCGTTCAGCAAGGTCGAACACGCGTCCGGCACCCTGCTGCGCGTGGCCGATGCGTTCGGCAGCGCCCGCTATGAATGGCTGACGTCGGCCGCCACGGCGCGCGACGTGTGGCCGCAGCTGGCGCAAACGCTCGCCAAGGGCGGGATTGACGCCTGGCGCTTGTCGGACATCCACGCGGGCATCCCGCAGATCACGGCCGCCACGCAAGAGCAGTTCGTGCCGCAAATGGTCAACTTCGAGCTGCTGGGCGGCGTCAATTTCAAGAAAGGCTGCTACCCGGGCCAGGAAATCGTCGCGCGCAGCCAGTACCTGGGCAAGCTCAAGCGCCGCACCACCCTCGTCAGCATTGCCGATCCCTCGGTAGTGGCCGGCGGCGAACTGTTTGCCGTCAGCGACCCCGAGCAACCTTGCGGCATGGTCGTCAACGCGGCGCCCAACGGTGATGGCGGCATCGACGCCCTCGTTGAAATGAAGCTGGGGGCGATCGAAGAAGGTGCAAGTGCCGCCGGCGCCGTGCGCTATGGTTCGGCCCAGGGCGCTCACGTGCAGTTCCTGTCCATGCCTTACGTGCTAGACGCACTCGACTTGTGAGAATGCCATGAAAGATTTGTACATTTATTACCAGGTCAAGGAAGAGCACGCCCAGGCGCTGGAAGCCCGGGTCCGTGCCTTGCAGGCAAAACTGGCTGCCGCGTCCGGCGTGGCGCCGCAATTGAAACGCCGCCCTGACGCCAAGGATGGCTTGCAGACGTGGATGGAAATCTACCCCGTCGTCGGCGAAGGTTTTACGGAGCTGCTGGCCAGCGCGTCCGACGAAGCGGGATTGCTGTCCTTGACGGCTGGAGCGCGCCATACGGAAGTGTTCATGGATTTGCCTCCATGTGCCTGATCGTTTTTGCCTGGAAAGTCAATCCGCACATCCCGCTGATTGCCGCCGCCAACCGCGACGAATTCTATGAACGCGCCAGCGCCCCCGCCGGCGCCTGGCCCGAGCACCCGCAAGTGTATGCGGGCCGCGACCTGCAGGCGGGCGGTAGCTGGATGGGCATCACCCAGGCCGGCAGCGGCAGCTCGCGCTTTGCCGCCATCACGAATATCCGCAGCCCGCAAGACCGCAACCCGGACGCCCCCTCGCGCGGCGCCCTGGTAGCCGACTATCTGGCCGGCAATATGTCGCCACAGGATTACATCGCGCAAATCCGCCCCGGCTGCACAGCCTACAACGGCTTTAACCTGGTGCTGGGCGACGCGGACACCCTGATCTGGTTTTCCAACCGGGGCGATGGCGATGCGCGCAATGGCCAGCCATTGGAGCCGGGCATCTACGGCCTGTCGAACGCCCTGCTGGACGCGCCGTGGCCGAAGGTCCTGAAGACCAAGGCCCAGTTCGCCAGCCTGCTGTGCCAGGGTGCGCCCGACGAGGCGTATTTCGACATGCTGGCCGACACCACGCGCGCGCCCGATTTCCGCTTGCCGGACACAGGCGTGCCGCTCGACCTCGAACGCGTACTGTCCGCCGTCTGCATCGAAACGCCGGGTTACGGCACGCGCACTTCCACCGTCGTGAAACTGTTCCCGGATTCTCCCGGCGAATTGCATGAGCTGGTGATCCAGTAGGTCGGGTAGGTCGGGTTAGCGCGCAAGCGCGTAACCCGACAACACCAGCGCCCTCAAGCGGCATCACCGCCGTCCCCGATGTCGGATTACGCGCGCCTCCGGCGCGCTAATCCGACCTGCGCAAGCTTCCCCTGTCCTCATCGGCAACCCACCCGCCATCCGTCCGCAGAAAAAAGAAAGCGCTTGCGCAAGCGCTTTCTTTTGTTTACGATAGCTTCAATCGCGGCGACACAGCCGCACCCAATCGCAGTACACAATAATAAAAAAAACCTCAGGAGACACCATGGCCACCATGGAAGATGTAGCGCGGGCGGCGGACGTATCGCTGTCGACCGTCTCTCACGTAGTCAACGGCACCCGCAAGGTCAGCCCGAAAACCGTCGCCGCCGTCAACGCGGCCATGCAGCAGATCGGCTATGTGCCGAACATGCTGGCGCGCGCGCTGGCCGGCTCCTCGTCGGGCACCATCGGCGTGGCCATTTCCGCCTTCACCAATCATTATTTCAGCGAAACCGTGCGCGCCATCGAGGCTGCCTGCACGCGCCACGGCTTGATGATGCTGTTTTCCGATACGCATGACGATCCCGAGCAAGAGTTGAAAGTGGTGCAGAACTTGCACCAGCGCCGCGTCGATGGCATCGTGCTGGCGCCATCCGGCGATCCGCACAACCGCGCCCTCGACTATTTGACCAGCAACAAGATCGCTTCCGTGCTGGTCGACCGCATGTCGCCACAACCGTTCGACCAGGTGGGCGTGGAAAACATCGAAGCGACGGCCCAGCTCGTTAGCCATCTGATCGCGGCCCATGGCCACCGCCGCATCGGTTTCATCGCCGGCGCGCCCGGTCTCTCCACGACGGACGAGCGTATCGAAGGCTACCGCCTGGCCTTGCAGCGCGCCAATATTGCCTTCGATGGGGCACTGCTGCGTTCGGGCGACTCCAACCTGGAACGCAGCGGCGCAGCCACGCGCGAATTGCTCGCCCTGCCCGCCGCACAGCGTCCCACGGCCATCGTTGCCGGCAATAACCTGATGACCATCGGCACCATGCATGCCTTGCGCGATGCGCACATTGCAGTACCGCAAGACGTCGCGCTGGCCGGCTTCGATGATTTCGACTGGGCCGATTACTTCAGCCCCCGCCTCACCGTGATGGCCCAGCCGCTCGAAGAGCTGGGCGCCATGGCCGTCGACCTCCTGATCGACCGTATCGCCAATCCGGGCATCGCCCAGCACGTGCAGCGCTTGTCGCCAACCTTGCGCGTACGCAATTCCTGCGGCTGCCCCTGACCTTTACAGTAAACCAAACATGCATCCAGCGATTTCCCTCGGTATCGACCTCGGTACCTCCGAATTGAAAACCGTGCTGATGGACAGCTCTGGCAGCGTGCGCGGCCAGGCGTCCGTGCGCATCGACACCAGCCGCCCGCAAGCAGGCTGGTCCGAACAGGCGCCGCAGGACTGGTGGGCCGCCTGCGTCAACGCGCTGGGCCAGTTGCGCGCCGGCTGGCCGCAGGACTATGCCCGCATCGCCTGCATCGGCCTGTCGGGCCAGATGCATGGCGCCGTGCTGCTCGACGCCAACGATACCGTGATCCGTCCCGCCATCCTGTGGAACGATGCGCGCGCCGAGGCCGAAGCGGCTAGCCTGGCGCGCGACTATCCCGCGTATGCGGACGTGACGGGCAGCCTGCCCATGGCGGGCCTGACGGCACCAAAACTGCTGTGGCTGCAAAAGCATGAGCCGGCCGCCTTTGCCGCCATCGCCTGTCTGCTGTCGCCGAAAGACTATCTGCGCCTGCGCTTGACGGGCATCAAGCTGACGGACATGTCCGATGCGGCCGGCACCCTGTGGCTGGACGAGGCCAACCGTGCCTGGTTCACGCCCATGCTGGCCGCCTGCGGCTTGCACCCAGAACAGATGCCGGCGCTGGCCGAAGGCGACGCCGCCACGGGCAGCGTGCTGGCGTCCATCGCCGACCAGCTGGGCTTGCCAGCGGATGTGGTGGTGGCGGGCGGCGGCGGCGACAATCCCGTCTCGGCCGTGGGCATCGGCGCCGTCAATGGCGGCGACAGTTTTATCTCGCTGGGCACCAGCGCCGCCATCGTGTCCGTCACCGAAGCGCCTTTGGGCAACCCGGCCGGCGGCGTACACAGCTTTTGCCACGCCCTGCCCGGCCGCTGGTATGCGATGGGCGCGATCCTGTCGGGCGCCAGCTGTCTGCGCTGGGCGACGGGCGTGCTGGGCCAGCCCGACGAGGCAGCCCTGCTGGCGCTGGTGGAAGCGGGCTTGCCGCTCACTACGGCCATTACCCCTTCCGCACCCCTGTTCCTGCCGTACCTGTCGGGCGAGCGCACGCCGCATAACGACCCGCAAGTGCGCGGCGCCTTTTTGCAACTGGGCCACGACAGCACGCCGGCGCAGCTCGGCTACGCCGTGCTCGAAGGCGTTGCCTTTGCCTTGCGCGACGCCATGGCGGCCGTCACGTCGACGGGCGCCGTCGTTCCCCACTGCATGCTGGTGGGCGGCGGCGCACGCAGCCAGTACTGGGCGCAACTGCTGGCCAATGTGCTGGGACGCGAAATGCGCACCCTGCACAACAGCGAACTGTCGGCCAGCCTGGGCGCTGCCAAGCTGGGCTTTGCCGCCATCGGCGACACCAGCCTGCTGACGCAGGGCTTGCCCATCAAAAACATTTTCCTGCCCGATGCCGCGCACAGCGCAGCCTTGAGCATCCGTTACGGTCGCTACCGTAGCCTGTTTCCCGCCGTGCAAGCCTTGCACCAACTCAGTGATAAGGAATAGTAATGAATCAGCTGCAACAATTGAAGCAATACAGCACCGTCGTCGCCGACACGGGCGACTTTTTGCAACTGGCGCGCTTCGCGCCGCAAGACGCCACCACCAATCCGTCGCTGATTTTAAAGGCCGTGCTGCAGCCCGATTACGCGCCCTTACTGGAAAGCACGGTCGCCGCGCATCAATCCGCTGCGCTGGACGATATCGTCGACCAAGTGCTGGTGCGCTTCGGTCTGGAAATTTTGAAAGTCGTGCCGGGCCGCGTGTCGACGGAAGTCGATGCCCGCCTGAGCTTTGACCGCGACGCCACCGTCGCCCGCGGGCGCCGCCTGATCGCCCTGTACGAGCAAGCCGGCATCAGCCGCGAGCGCGTGCTGATCAAGGTTGCCGCCACCTGGGAAGGCATCCAGGCAGCGCGCGAGCTGGAAAAGGACGGCATCTTTTGCAACTTGACCCTGCTGTTCGCGTTTTGCCAGGCCGTCGCCTGCGCCGACGCGAAAGTGCGCCTGATTTCGCCGTTTGTGGGCCGCATCTACGACTGGCATAAAAAATCGCTGGGCGCGGCATGGGACGAAGCGGCGCGCAGCCTGTCCAATGATCCAGGAGTACAGTCGGTCACGCGCATCTTCAATTACTACAAACAACATGGCATCGCCACGCAAGTGATGGGCGCCAGCTTCCGCAACGTGGGGCAGATCACGGCCCTGTCCGGCTGCGACTTGCTGACCATCAGCCCGGATCTGCTGGCCAAGCTGGAAGCGGCAGATGCGCCATTCGAACGCGCTCTGGGCGGCGACTTGGGCGCGGCACAACCGGCCGTCACGTATGACGAAGCGGCTTTCCGCTACGCCTTGAACGACGACGCGATGGCGACCGAAAAGCTGGCCGAAGGCATCCGCGGCTTTGCCGTCGATGCGGGCAAGCTGGACGCCATGATCGAGAAGTTACGCAATCAATAAGTTTGCACCCCGTTTTTACCCGTAGCACCGTTTGTTTTTACAATAAAAACCCTTGGAGATCCTCATGAAAAAAGTCATTACCGCCTCCCTGCTGCTGTCCGCCGCCTGCGGTGCTTTCGCCGCTGACAAACCGCTGAAATCGATCGGCGTGAGCGTGGGCGACCTGGCCAACCCGTTCTTCGTGGCCATTGGCCGCGGCGCGGAAGAAAGCGCGAAAAAGCTGGGCGGCCCTGGCGTGAAAGTCACCACGGTGTCCAGCAAGTATGACTTGAACACCCAGGTGGACCAGATCGAGAACTTCATCGCCAACAAGACCGACATCATCATCCTGAACGCCGTCGATTCCAAGGGCATCGCGCCAGCCATCAAGAAAGCGCGCAATGCGGGCGTGGTCGTGATCGCTGTCGACGTGGGCGCCGTGGGCGCTTCGGCCACCGTGATGTCCGATAACACCATGGCCGGCGACGTGTCGTGCGCCTACCTGGCCAAGCAGATCGGCGGCAAGGGCAATGTGGTGATCCTGAACGGCCCGCCGGTCACGTCCGTGATCGACCGCGTCAACGGTTGCAAGAAAACCCTGGCCGCGTTCAAGGATATCAAGATCCTGTCCGACAACCAGAACGCCGGCGGCAGCCGCGACGGCGGCATGACCGTGATGTCGAACCTGCTGACGGCCCATCCGAAGATCGACGGCGTGTTCGCCATCAACGATCCGACCGGCATCGGCGCCGAACTGGCGATCAAGCAATCGAAGCGCACGGACGTGAAACTGATCACGGCAGTCGATGGCGCGCCCGATGGCCAGAACGCCCTGAAAAACAAGGCCGGCCTGTTTGCCGCCACCTCGGCACAAAACCCGTACCGCATGGCCACGGACGCCGTGCAGATGGGCTACGACATCATGAACGGCCGCACGCCGAAACAGACCATGGTGCTGTTGCCGACCCCGGCCATCACCAAGGAAAACGTCGCCACCTACACGGGCTGGGTAAAGAACTGATCTGCCTGACCTGAACCACGTGGCGCCGCCAGCCAGTTGGCAGGCGGCGCCAGTTTCACCAGCAAGGAAGGACAGTCATGAGCGACGATATTATTTTTGAAATGCGCGGCATCGAGAAGCGCTTTGGCGCCACGCGCGCGCTGCGCGGCGTGCACCTGACGGTGCGCAGCGGCGAAATCCATGCCGTGATGGGCGAGAACGGCGCCGGCAAGAGCACCCTGATGAAGATTTTATCCGGCGTGTACACGCCGGACGCGGGCGAGATCATCCTCGACGGCAAGCCGATTCGTATCCGCAACCCGGGCGAGGCACGCGCGCTGGGCATCAACCTGATCTACCAGGAACTGAGCGTAGCCAGGAACATGACGGTGGCGCAGAACGTCTTCATGGGCAGCGAGCCGCAAGGACCGTTCTGGACCGTCAAGGGCGGCGAAATGCGCGCGCGCACGAATGCCATCCTGGCCGACCTAGGTTCCCGCTTCGACGCCGATACCATGGTCTCGACCCTGTCGATCGCCGAGCAGCAGCAGGTGGAAATCGCCCGCGCCCTCGTGCACGAAAGCCGCATCCTGATCATGGACGAGCCCACTGCCGCCCTGTCCGACCGGGAAACCGAACAATTGTTCCGCATCATCGAAGAACAGCGCGACAAGGGCCTGGCCGTGCTCTACATCAGCCACCGCATGGCCGAGGTGGAACGCCTGGCGCGCCGCATCACCGTGCTGCGCGACGGCGCCTATGTGGGCGAACTGGGCAAAGATGAGCTGGATCAAAAGAAAGTCGTGCAAATGATGGTGGGCCGCCCCGCCGACGACTTTTATGCGCACCAGCGGCGCACCACGCGCGGCGCCGAGCGCCTGCGCGTGGAAAACGTGGGCGGCGGCAAGGTCAGGCCCGCCTCGTTCGCGCTGCATGCGGGCGAAGTGACGGGACTTGCCGGCCTGGTCGGCGCAGGCCGCACGGAACTGGCGCGCCTGATCTTTGGCGCCGACAAGAAGCAATCGGGGCAAGTATGGCTCGACGGCCAGGAAGTGCACATCCACCGGCCGCTGGCGGCCATCCGCCACGGCATCGGCTACCTGCCGGAAGACCGCAAGAGCCTGGGCCTGTTCATGCAATTGTCGGCCATGGAAAACATGTCGATGAACATCCTCTCCAAGCACTCCACGGCGGGCGTCGTCAACCGTGGCGCCCTGACCCAGCTGACGCGCGAGGCAATTGCCAACCTCAACGTGAAAGTGTCGGGACCGGAAGGCATCGTCGGCGGACTCTCCGGCGGCAACCAGCAAAAAGTCTTGCTGGCGCGCTGGCTGGCCATCGCGCCCAAGGTCCTCATCCTCGACGAACCGACGCGGGGCGTGGACGTGGGCGCGAAGAGCGAAATCTACAAGATCATCCACCAGCTGGCCGATGCGGGCACGGCCGTGCTGTGCATTTCCAGCGAACTGGCCGAACTGGTCGGCATCTGCGACCGCGTGATGGTGATGTGCGAAGGACGCCTGACGGGAGAAGTGACGGGCGACGACATTACGCAGGAAAACATCCTTGCCTATGCCACGCAGCTGGAAGCGGCATAAAAACACCTGTCAAAACCTACTGCGCGTCGCGGGTTGCGGTTTCCGATGCTCACTGTGCATCCGCACAGTTCCGCGTCTCAACCACAACCCACATCCGCTCGCTACGGTTTTGTCAGGCGTTTTAAGAATACGTCTTAAATAATCATTCAGGAGACTCATGATGACAACTAGCACCACCCGCGGCGCCGCGCGCGCCGGCGAACCCTTCAATGCCTCGAACCTGATGCGCCGCCTGGGCATGCTGCCCGTGCTGGTGGTGCTCTACCTGGCCATGTATGGCCTGACCGTGTACTTCTCGGCCGATGGCACGTCGACGTTCATGACCAGCAATAACACCATGAACATCTTCCGCCAGGTGTCGATCAATATCGTGCTGGCGTCGGGCATGACCTTCGTCATTCTGACGAGCGGCATCGATTTGTCCGTCGGCTCCGTGCTGGCCGTCTCGGCCGTGGCAGGCATGCTGATGTCGCTGTCGGCCCAGTTCGCCGGCTTCTCGATTCCCGCCTTCCTCATTGTCGGCCTGCTGCTGGGCGCGCTCAATGGCGTGCTGGTAGCCCTCGTCGGCCTGAACCCGTTCGTGGTGACTTTGGGCACCATGACGGCCCTGCGCGGCGCGGCCTACCTGTTCGCCGACGGCACCAGCGTGCTGAACACGGAAATCCCGAGCTTCGAATGGATGGGTAACGGCAGCTTCCTGGCCGTGCCCTGGCTGATCTGGCTGGCCGCGGCCGTCGTCGTGCTGACGTGGTTCATCCTGCGCAAGACCACCCTGGGCCTGCATATCTACGCTGTCGGCGGCAATATCCAGGCGGCACGCTTGACGGGCATCAAGGTCGGCCTCGTGCTGATGTTTGTCTACACGATCAGCGGCCTGTTCGCGGGCCTGGGCGGCGCCATGTCGGCCAGCCGTCTGTATGCGGCCAACGGCAACTGGGGCACGGGATATGAGCTGGACGCCATCGCGGCCGTCGTGCTCGGCGGTACCAGCCTGATGGGCGGCGTGGGCTCCGTCTGGGGCACCGTCATCGGCGCCCTCATCATCGGCGTGATGAACAATGGCTTGACGATTCTGGGCCTGTCGTCGTTCTGGCAGTACGTGGCGAAAGGTGTCGTGATCGTGCTGGCCGTGATTCTGGATAAATGGCGCCAGAGCCACGCGCAGAACTGATTGTGCTGGTGGTGTCGGGTGACGCGCTGCGCGCTAACCCGACCTACCGTTGACGTCGTAGGTCGGATTAGCGCTACGCGCGTAATCCGACAGCACCCTAGAACACCAGCCGCATCTCCACATGCGCAATCCCCGCCTCTTCAAACACTTCCCCCTGCTGCACGAAACCGTGGCGCGCATAGAATGGCGCGGCCACGGTTTGCGCATTGAGCACCACCGCCGCATCACCCCGTTCGCGGGCTTTGTCCATCAGCAAGGTCAGAATGGCCCCGCCCACGCCCGTGCCGCGGCCCGGCTGGCGCACGGCCATGCGGCCGATGTGGCCGTCTGGCAATAAACGTCCCGTACCGATGGCGTTGCCGGCGCCGTCGTAGGCAACGGCGTGCAGGCAGACGGCATCCATGTCGTCGAGTTCGATCTCGGCCGGCACTTTCTGTTCATCGACAAAGACTTCGAAACGGATGGCGGTGGCGTCAGGGCCCAGGGTGACCCAGTCGCCGAGGCGGATGGTGTGATTGGTCATGGATATGCGCTAGTAAGAGACGGGCCGCAATTGTCTCACGGCCCGCCTTGCGGAAGGAAGGTCAGGCCAGTTTCACCAATTGCTTGCCGAAGTTGCGCCCTTTTAAGAGGCCGATGAACGCTTGCGGCGCGCTGGCCAGGCCATCGGCCACGGATTCGCGGAATTTCAGCTTGCCCGTCGCCACCAATGTTCCCAGCTCCGCCAATCCTTGCGGCCAGAATTCCGGCTGTTCCGACACGATGAAGCCGCGCACGGTGAGGCGGTTGGTGAGGATCAGGCGCGCATTGTCGAGCGGCGTCGGCTCGCCGTTATAGCCGGCGATCCAGCCGCACACGGCCACGCGGCCAAACGCGTTGGTGCGCGCCAGGGCTGCATCGAAGATGGCGCCGCCCACGTTTTCAAAGATGGCGTCGATGCCATCCGGCGTGGCCGCCGCCAGGTCGGCCTCCAGATTGCCCGCCTTGTAATCGACGCAGGCATCGAAACCCAGTTCATTCACCACATACGCGCACTTGTCGGCGCCGCCGGCGATGCCGACCACGCGGCAGCCTTTCAATTTCGCCAGTTGCCCCACGACGCTGCCCACGGCGCCGCTGGCGGCCGACACGACCACTGTTTCGCCCGCTTTCGGCGCCATGATCTGGTTCAATCCATACCAGGCGGTCATGCCTGGCATGCCGACGGAACCCAGGTAGGCCGAGGCGGGAATATGCGTCGTGTCGACCTTGCGCAGCATCGTGCCGTCCGACACGGCCACTTCCGTCCAGCCCAAAGTCCCCACGACGGTGTCGCCTGCGGCAAACTTCGGATGCTTCGATTCCAGCACCACGCCCACCGTGCCGCCGATCATGGTTTCATCGAGCGCCTGCGGCGCCGCATAGCTTTTATTGGCGCTCATGCGCCCGCGCATGTAAGGATCGAGCGACAGATACTGGTTACGCACCAGCAACTGGCCATCCGCGATGGCGGGAATCTCTTTGGTTTCCAGACGGAAATGTGCCGGCTGCACTTCCTCATTGGAAGCGGGGCGCGAGGCGAGGACGATGCGTTGGTAGGTGGTCATGAATGCTCCTGTCATTTGTCAAATGAACCCCAGAGGCAAAGTCCGGGGTCAGCCCCTCAGGGTCTGACCCCGGCCCTTCGCTTTGGGGTTAACGGGTTTTCACACTTCGTAATCCATACATTGCCGTGCTTCCCGCACGGCCCCAAAGAATGGCTTGATTTTCACGTGCTCGGGATGGTTCTGGTAGGCGTCGAGCGCTTCGCGGCTGGCGAACTCGCTGTACAGGACGATGTCGTAGGTGGCTTCCAAGCCCGGCTGGGCCACGGCTGCCTCGAATTTCAGGATGCCGGGCACCAGGTCCGAACAGGAATCGAGCAGGGCTTTCAGTTTCAAGGCGTTCGTGGCGCGGTCGGCGCCTTCGGCGTGGTCTAACAGTTTCCAGAAAACGATGTGCTTGATCATGGTGGCAGGCTGGTTGTTTATTAATGAAGCATTACTGTACCCGCTATCGGCGCGCCTTGCAGGAAACGGGCGCGCAATGCAAACGGGCGGCCTTGTAAGCCGCCCGCAGATTGGACAAAACCTACCTTACAGCACTTCGAACAGGCCGGCCGCGCCCTGCCCGCCGCCGATGCACATGGTCACCACCACGTATTTGACGCCGCGGCGCTTGCCTTCGATCAGGGCATGGCCCGTCAGGCGGGCGCCCGAGACGCCATACGGGTGGCCGACGGCAATCGCCCCGCCGTTGACGTTCAGGCGGTCCATCGGGATGCCCAGGGTATCGGCGCAATACAGCACTTGCACGGCGAACGCTTCGTTGAGTTCCCACAGGCCGATGTCGGCAACAGTCAAGCCCGCCTTTTTCAGCAGTTTCGGGATGGCAAACACGGGACCGATGCCCATTTCATCGGGTTCGCAACCGGCCACGGCAAAGCCGCGGAAGATGCCCAGCGGCTGCAAGCCTTTCGCTTCGGCCACTTTCGCATTCATGACGATGGCCATCGCCGCGCCATCGGAAAACTGGCTGGCGTTGCCGGCGCTGATGACGCCGCCCGGGATGGCCGGACGGATCTTCGCCACGCCGTCGTAGGTCGTGTCGGCACGGATGCCTTCATCGGCGGAGATCGTCACTTCGCGCGACACCAGCATGCCGCTGGCCTTGTCGGCCACGCCCATGATGGTGGTCATCGGCACGATTTCCGCGTCGAACAGGCCGGCCGCCTGGGCCGCGGCGGCGCGCTGCTGGCTTTGCGCGCCATACACATCCTGGCGCTCGCGCGAGATCTGGTAGCGCTTGGCCACGGTTTCGGCCGTCTGCAGCATGGGCCAGTACACTTCCGGCTTGTGCTGCTGCAGCCAGACGTCGCGGTACATATGCGTATTCATTTCATTTTGCACGCAGGAAATCGATTCCACGCCGCCGGCCGCATAGATATCGCCTTCGCCGGCGATGATGCGCTGCGCGGCCAGGGCGATCGCCTGCAAGCCCGACGAGCAGAAACGGTTGACGGTCATGCCGGCCGTGGTGACGGGGCAGCCGCCGCGCAAGGCCACCTGGCGCGCGATGTTGCCGCCCGTGGCGCCTTCCGGAAAGGCGCAGCCGACCAGCACGTCTTCCACTTCCTCCGCCTCGATGCGCGCGCGCTCGACGGCGGCCGCCAGCACGTGGCCGCCCAGGGTGGCGCCATGCGTCATGTTGAACGCGCCCTTCCAGGACTTGGCCAGGCCCGTGCGGGCGGTCGATACGATGACGGCTTCATTCATGCTGTGTCTCCTTGTGGGGAATATTATGGGGTGGAATATCTGCGGAATCAGAATAGCACATTTAAGTACGATCGTTCGCAAAGTTCTGCCGCGCATCAATTTGTAAGCTTGGCGTAAGTTTCAAGCAAGCATGACGTAAGGTTCGGAGAACACACTCGCCTCCAGCTGTTGCAAGAATGGTCAAAAAGACCGCGGCACCAGTTCACTATAAAACATAGGGAGACAAACCATGGCATCACCATCCGGCTCGGCCGACGTACGGAAATTTTCCACCAAAGGCACTCCGATCACGCCTGAGGAACGCAAGGTCATCTTTGCATCATCCTTGGGCACCGTCTTTGAATGGTACGATTTTTACCTGTACGGTTCGCTCGCTTCCATCATCGCCAAGCAATTCTTCATCGGCGACCCTACCACCACCTTCATCTTCGCGCTGCTGGCCTTTGCCGCCGGCTTCATCGTGCGTCCGTTCGGCGCGCTCGTCTTCGGCCGCCTGGGCGACATGATCGGCCGCAAGTACACCTTCCTGATCACCATCCTGATCATGGGCGGCTCCACCTTCATCGTCGGCTTGCTGCCGGGCCACGCTTCCATCGGCATCGCGGCACCGATCATCCTCGTTTTCCTGCGCATCCTGCAAGGCCTGGCGCTGGGCGGCGAGTACGGCGGCGCAGCCACCTATGTGGCCGAGCACGCGCCTGAAGGCAAGCGCGGCGCGTTCACGGCGTGGATACAAACGACGGCAACCCTGGGCTTCTTCCTGTCGCTGATGGTCATCCTGGGTACCCGCCTGGCGACCGGCGAGAAGGATTTCGAGGCATGGGGCTGGCGCATTCCCTTCCTGGTCTCCGTCATCCTGCTGGGTATTTCCGTGTGGATCCGCCTGGCCATGAATGAATCGCCGGCGTTTGCCAAGATGAAGGCCGAGGGCAAGACCTCGAAAGCCCCGCTGACGGAAGCGTTCGGCAAGTGGAAAAACCTGAAGATCGTCATCCTGGCCCTGATCGGCCTGACGGCCGGCCAGGCTGTCGTCTGGTACACGGGCCAGTTCTACGCCCTGTTCTTCATGATCCAGACCCTGAAAGTGGACCTGGCAACGGCCAACGTGCTCGTCGCCATCGCCCTGCTGCTGGCCACGCCATTCTTCCTGTTCTTCGGCAGCCTGTCCGACCGCATCGGCCGCAAGTACATCATCCTCGGCGGCTGCCTGATCGCCGCTGCGACCTATTTCCCGATCTTCAACGGCCTGACCCACTTCGCCAATCCGCAGCTGGAAGCAGCACTGAAGAACTCGCCAGTGGTGGTGGTCGCCGATCCTGCTTCCTGCCACTTCCAGTTCAACATGACGGGCACGAAGAAATTCCCATCGTCGTGCGACATCGCCACGGGCTTCCTGTCGAACAGTTCGGTGAACTACACGAAGGAAGACGCACCGGCGGGCAGCATCGCCAAGGTACGCATCGGCACGAAGGAATTCACGTCGTTTAACGCCGTCATGACTGCCGATGGCTTGAACTTCGATGCGGAAAGCAAGGCCCACGAAGCGGCGCTGAAGAAAGAACTGGGCGCCGGCATCAAGGAAGCGGGCTACCCTGCGAAAGCCGATCCGGACCAGATCAACAAGCCGATGGTGGTCTTGCTGCTGTTCATCCTGGTGCTGTACGTGACCATGGTGTATGGCCCGATCGCCGCCATGCTGGTGGAAATGTTCCCGACCCGTATCCGCTACACCTCGATGTCCCTGCCCTACCATATCGGTAACGGCTGGTTCGGCGGCTTGCTGCCGACCACGGCCTTCGCGCTGGTGGCCTTCAAGGGCGATATCTATTACGGCCTGTGGTATCCGATCGTCGTCGCCCTGGCGACTGTCGTGATCGGCACCCTGTTCGTCAAGGAAACCAAGGACAACAATATCTACGCCGACGATTGATCTGATGCATGCCCCGGTCGCAAGGCCGGGGTTCGCAAAGCAAAACGCCGCTGACTCGTCAGCGGCGTTTTTTTATGCGGCGTATGCGGCGGCAAACTTGCCGAACTTACTTGTCGCTCTTGCCCTTTTTCAGCTGGTCGCGCTGCTGCACGTATTCCTGGTAGCTGGTCTGGTTGCGCTTGCGGCAGGCATTCCGGTCGTCAAAATTATTGAGGCTGTTGCAATACTCGCCGATCTTGTCCCGGTTTGCGTCATACAGTACTTCACAGCCAGTGATGGCCAGCAAGAAGGGAATGATCAGATATTTCATTGCTACTCTCATGGATAGGGACGGGATTGCGCGAAAAAACACCAGATTGCCCACTGGATAAGCGGGCAGCTTTATCTTAACGCGATCTTGACGAAAAGTACAAGCGCTCGGTATTACTTAATGGAAAGGATTGCCTGCGCGCCCGCCACTGCATGCTATGGTGGAAGTTTCTCCCAGCGGATTCGTACCAGGCATGCCGACCATTCCTCCCGCCCCCTGCGGCCCACTGCAGCAGCATTTCGACGCCTTGCTGCAAGACGTTTGCGCCAGCCTGGCTGCGCACGCCGGTAACTTGCTGGACGGCATATACCTGTATGGCAGCATCGCCCGCGGCGACGCCACGCCGGGCGTATCCGACCTCGACCTGACCCTGGTACTGCGCCATCCACCTACGCAGCAGCAGGCCAGCGCGCTGGAAGCGCTGCGCCGGGCCTTGCAGGCGCGCCACCGGGAAGTCATGAAGATCGATTTCGATATCGGCCACCGGACCCAGGTACTGGCGCCCGAACACCTGTACAGCTGGGGCTACTGGCTCAAGCACCAGTGCCGCTGCCTGTGGGGCGAAGACCTGGCGCGGCACTTTGCGCCGTTCGCGCCCTCGCGCGCCATTGCCCTGGCCGTGAATGGCGACTTTGCCCGCGTGCTGGACGAGTATGCGCAGCGCCTTGATGACGAGCGCGACCCTGCCGTCATCGCCCGCCTGCAGCGCGAAGCGTCGCGCAAGCTGATCCGTTCCTGCAACACCCTGCGCCAGGATGGCGATCCAGGCTGGCCCGCCAGCCTGGACGACCATGTCGCGCTGTTGCTGCGGCACTCTCCCGCCATGCAGGCGCCCATCGCGTATTTCCTGGCCCAGGCCAGGCCCGGTGCCGCGCCAGCCAGCGGTTTTACGCCAGCACTGCGCCAGTTCACGCTGTGGCTGGCGCAGCAACAGGCAAGCTAAACGCCCGGCTCTTCGTTCAACAAGGGATTATCCGCCGCAAACGCCGCCAGGTGCTCGAGCAGCACGCGCACGCGGGCCGGCAGGTAGCGCCGCTGCGTCCACACGGCATACACATGGCGCGGCTGCGGCATCCAGTCGGACAAGACGCGCACGAGGCTGCCCCGGGCCACTTCCTCGCGGCATTGCAAAAGCGGGCACAGCAGGATGCCGATGCCCGCGTCGGCCATCTCCACGGCCAGACGCATCTCGTTGACGCGCAGGCGCGCCTGCGGTTCGATCACCATTTCGGCGCCGTCGCCGGGCCGCCGCAGCCGCCAGTTGCGCAGCGGCTCGGCCACGATCAACTCGTGCTTTTCCAATTCCTGCAAGTCGCGCGGCACGCCGGCGCGCGCCAGATAGCCGGGCGCGGCCACCATCACCAGCGCGGCACTGCCCAGCCGGCGCTGCATCAGCGAGGAATCGTCGAGCGCGCCCACGCGGATGGCCAGGTCGGCGCCGCTGCCCACCAGGTCTTGCAGCAGGTTCGACAGTTCCAGCTCGAGGCGGATATCCGGATACTTCTGCATGAAACTGACCCAGGCCGGCGTCAGCAAGCCGCTGGCGAAGTTGACGGGCGCCAGCACGCGGATGCTGCCCGAAACGGCCGACAGGCTGGCGTCGAGCTGCTGCGTCGCCTGCCGCAAGGCATGCACGAGGGGGCGGCACTGCTCGTAGTATTGCCAGCCTTCCGCCGTCGGCTGGAGGCGGCGCGCGCTGCGGTTGAGCAAGCGGTAGCCGAGCTGGCTTTCCAGCTTTTGCAGCCGGCGCGTGACCGTCGCGGCGGGCAAGTCTTCCTTCACGGCCGCCGCATGCAGGCTACCCGCCTCGACAATGGCGACAAACAGGGCTAAGTCATCAAGCATGATTGCATTTTTGGAATTTGAAATTAAAAATATGGCTCTAGTATAGATTGCTGCAAGTCGTTACGCTGCCCTATCCTCATATCTTGAAAGTGCACCATGTCCGAAGCCCTGCGTTTGCGCTGCGTATTTGCCTTCCTGATGTCGCTGGTGATGACCCTGCTGATGAGCGCCTGGGTCACCTGGCTGAATATCGGCCTGCAGGCCGACTTCCTGCCCCGCTGGCGCCATGCGTTCTTTGCCGCCTGGCCCGTGGCCTTCTGCGCCGTGATGCTGTTCGCGCCCCGCGTGCAGCTGTTCAGCCGCACGATCGTGGCCCGCCTGGCGCGCCCGGCGCCACGCTGCCCCGCCTGCCCGGCCGATGCGCCATGTGCGTGCGCCAGCCGCCCTTAACCGGCAGTCGGCCAGCAACAGTATCACTCGGTCACTCACGCCCACGGCCGCCCTGATCCGGGCTATGCTATGGCCGTCCTTGTTTTTACAGCGGAGTGCCCATGCTCGATCACGTTTCCCTCACCGTCAGCGACCTGGAGCGCGCCGAGCGCTTCTACGACGCCATCTTTGCCGCGCTGAACGTGCCCAAGGTGGGCAGCGACCATGCCAACGCCTGGATAGGCTACGGCGAGCGCAGCGATGCGGACCATACCGGGCGCAGCTATTTTTCCGTGCGCCTGGGTCCCAAGCCCGACGACGCGCCGCGCCGCCATTGCTGCTTCAAGGCCCCCTCGCGCGCGGCCGTGGAAGCGTTCTGGCACGCGGGGCTGGCGCACGGCGGCATCGACCTGGGCGCGCCCGGCTTGCGCCACTATCACGCCAGCTATTACGCGGCCTTTTTGTTCGATCCGGACGGCAACCGCATCGAAGCCGTCTGCCATCGCGCCGACGCCGGCTGACAGGACGGTAAATCCGCCTCTGTTCGGCATTTCCACTTCGGCACGATTTGCCTATAATGGCTGGCAAGCCATACCGGTCCCCGGTCCGTGCACCAAGAAGGAGATTCATGCATCATCTATTCGTCGGCCGCCCCGCGCGCGCCATGCTCCTCTCCAGCGCAGGCTTGCTGCTGGCAGGCTGTTTTTCCGGCTGCTCCCTGTTGCCATCCACCCCGGTCATGCCAGGCGTGCCGGCCAACGCCGCCCTGCCCGACGCCAGCATCGCCTACACCCTGAGCGGCCAGGGCGGCTTGCCCGTGGTCTTCCAGTCGGCCATGGGCGACGGCAAGGATGTGTGGGCCAAGGTGGTGCCCGAAGTGGCCAGGCAGCACCGCGTGCTCGTGTACGACCGACCCGGCTACGGCGAGAGCAAAAAGACCACCACGCCGCGCGACCCCTGCACCATTGCTGCCCAGCAGCGTGCCCTGCTGACGCAAGCGGGCTTGAAACCGCCGTATGTGCTGGTCGGCCATGGCCTGGGCGGGCTGTACCAGTACGTGTATGCCAGGCTGTACCCGCAGGACGTGGCCGGCCTGGTCTTGCTCGATCCCACGCACCCGCAGCAATGGAACCGCCTGCAGACGGACGCGTCCACCTACGCCATGCTCGTCAAGACGCGGCGCAAGCTGATGTTCAACAGTACGGAATCGGCCGAATTCGATGCGCAGACGCAGTGCCTGCAACATGTCGACATGAGCAGCCCGCTGCGCGTGCCCGCCATGCTGCTGGTGCGCGACAAGTTCGGCATCGAGGAAATGGGCTCGTTTGAAAACGTCGTGCGGGCCCAGGAAAAGGAATGGCAGCGCCTGTCCGGCGCGCCAGCCATCGAGCGCATCACAGGCGCCGGCTACTACATCCAGAAGGACAATCCCGTCATCGTCAACGAGGCGGTCAAGATGGTGGCGAAGAAGAAATAACAACGTAGGTCGGATTAGCGGCATGCCGCGTAATCCGACACCGCTACGGCCAACAATGTTGTCGGATTACGCGAGGCGGAGCCTCGCTAATCCGACCTACATCTTTTCAACCGTGCCTCATCAGCTGTTGAAACCCTTGCCCTCGCCCGCCAGTTTCACCAGCAGCGGCGCCGGCGTCCACGCTTCGCCGTGGCGGCCTTTCGCATAGCCGGCGATCGTGTCGAGCACGTTCGGCAAGCCGACCGTGTCCGCGTAGAACATCGGGCCGCCGCGGAACAGCGGGAAGCCATAGCCCGTCAGGTACACCATGTCGATATCCGAGGCGCGCAGGGCGATGCCCTCTTCCAGGATGCGCGCGCCTTCATTGACGAGCGCATACACGAGGCGTTCGACGATTTCCTGGTCACTGATCTTGCGCCGTGCCACGCCGATGTCGGCGGAATGCTGGACTATCATGGCGTTGACCTGTTCCGACGGATACGCCTTGCGGTCGCCCGGCTTGTAGTCATACCAGCCGGCGCCCGTCTTCTGGCCGTAACGCCCCAGTTCGCACAGCAGGTCGGCCGTCTTCGAATACGTCACTTCCGGTTTTTCCACGTAGCGGCGCTTGCGGATGGCCCAGCCGATGTCGTTGCCGGCCAGGTCGCCCATGCGGAACGGGCCCATGGCGAAGCCGAATTTCTCGACCGCCTTGTCGACCTGTTCCGGCAGACAGCCTTCTTCCAGCAGAAAACCGGCCTGGCGGCTGTACTGTTCGATCATGCGGTTGCCGATGAAACCGTCGCACACGCCCGAGACGACGCCCGTCTTTTTCAGCTTTTTCGACAGCGCCAGCGCCGTGGCCAGCACGTCCTTGCCGGTTTCCTTGCCACGGACGATTTCCAGCAGCTTCATGACGTTCGCGGGGCTGAAGAAATGCGTGCCGATCACGTCTTGCGGGCGCTGGGTGAACGCGGCGATCTTGTCCAGGTCCAGGGTCGACGTGTTCGAGGCGAGGATGGCTCCCGGCTTCATGACGGCGTCCAGCTGCTTGAAGACGGTTTCCTTCACGCCCAGTTCCTCGAAGACGGCTTCGATGACGATGTCCGCCTGCGCAATGTCGGCGTAGGCCAGCGTACCGCTAACGAGCGCGATGCGCTGCTCGGCCTTCTCTTGCGTCAGCTTGCCCTTCTTCACCGTGTTCTCGTAATTCTTGCGGATGGTGGCCAGGCCCTTGTCCAGCGCTTCCTGCTTCGTTTCCAGCAAGATGACGGGAATGCCCGCGTTGGCGAAATTCATGGCGATGCCACCACCCATGGTGCCGGCGCCGACAATCGCCGCGCTGGCGATCGTGCGCACGGGGGTATCGGACGGCACGTCCGGCACCTTGCTGGCGACGCGTTCGGCAAAGAAGGCGTGGCGCAGGGCTTTCGATTCCGGCGACTGCACCAGCTGCATGAACAGTTCGCGCTCGTACTTCAAGCCTTCGTCGAATTTCATCGTCACGGCCGCCACCACGGCATCGACGCATTTCAGCGGTGCGGGGAACGGGCCGGACATGGCTTTCACGGTATTGCGCGAAAACTGCAAGAACGCTTCGTGGTTCGGGTAATCGACCTTGCGCTCGCGCACTTTCGGCAGCGGGCGCACGTCGCCCACTTTGGTGGCGAAGGCCACGGCGGCGGCCAGCAAGTCCGCGCCGGGCGCGATGACTTCGTCGAACAGGGCCGTGCCGGCCAGTTTTTCGGACGCGACGGGCGTGCCCGAGACGATCATGTTGAGGGCCATTTCCAGTCCCAGCACGCGCGGCAGGCGCTGCGTGCCGCCCGCGCCCGGCAAGATGCCGAGTTTGACTTCCGGCAAGGCCATCTGCGCGCCCGGCGCGGCCACGCGGTAGTTGCAGCCCAGCGCCAGCTCCAGGCCGCCACCCATGCAGACGCTGTGGATGGCCGCCACGACCGGCTTGGTCGATTGCTCGACGACGTTGATCAGGGTGTGGAGAGTCGGTTCCGTGAGCGCCTTGGGCGAATTGAATTCCTTGATATCGGCACCGCCCGAAAAGGCCTTGCCGGCGCCCGTAATGACGATGGCTTTGACGGACTCGTCCGCCAGCGCCTGGCGGATGCCGGCCACGGCGGCCGTGCGCGTGGCCAGACCCAGTCCATTGACGGGCGGATTGGCGAGGGTAATGACGGCAACGGCGCCGTTCACTTGATATTCAGCACTCATGTCTCTTCCTTATTGATTTTGCTCAGCGATGAGGTGGTTGCAAGGGATGAAGCTTCACTATACCGCATAAAAGAACGCTCGTATTATTTTTGTCGTGGCGTGCCCGGCGCCAGCATGGTACGCCATGGCACAACATCGTTTGCGGAAAGATTCTGCTGCAAGCAGCAAGCTCCCGTAGAAGCTATCACTTGGATATTCATTTAAATAATAAAAGCACAATAATAATAACGGCGTTTTATTATGCAAAGTAAAGGCTTTGTTATATGCGGGCATGGGCCAATTACGACATTTTTGACATTATTTATTTCCGCCCCTTGTTTTTCGCCAGATGCTGGGGAATAATCAAATTGTTGATTCAAATCAATACTCTACAATTTATCCACTATAAGGCAAACCGCAGGGCAAACACTGGCGGCCGTTGATCGCGCACATTCTCACCGATTATCACCAGATGTCGATCCATGCAATAACATCGCTGCCTTATATGGATAGCAGAAAAAATAATAACAGCAGCCTTATCGTTCCCATTCCTCTTCTCACCCCGAAGGAAATACTATGGACGCAGCCAGCCATGTCAGCCACTCCCAGGATCTGGACTTACAAGCGATAAATACTGCATTGAACCGTGTCCAGGCCGTCATCGAATTCGAACTCGACGGCACCATCCTGCATGCGAATGACAATTTCCTGCGCGTCCTCGGCTATACCCTGGACGAAGTGCAAGGCAAGCACCATGCCATCTTCTGCGACCCCGACTATGTGAAAACGGCCGAATACGCCACCTTCTGGGCCAAACTGGGACGTGGCGAGTTCGACCATGGCGAATACAAGCGCCGCGCCAAGGATGGGCGCGAAGTGTGGATCAATGCGTCCTACAATCCCATCCTCGATGCGGACGGCAAACCGTATAAAGTCATCAAGTTTGCCACCGACATCACGGCCAGCAAGCGCCGCAACGCCGATTATGAAGGCAAGATCGACGCCATCAGCAAGGCCCAGGCCGTGATCGAGTTCCGGCTCGACGGCACCATCCTCGACGCCAACGACAATTTCCTCAAGTCCGTCGGCTACACGCTCGACGAGATCAAGGGCAAGCACCACCGCATGTTTTGCCTGCCCGACTACGCCAGGAGCGACGACTATGCGCAGTTCTGGCAGAAACTGGGGCAAGGCCAGTTCGACTCGGGCGAATACAAGCGCGTCACCAAGGACGGCCGCGAAATCTGGCTCAATGCCTCGTATAACCCCATTTTCGATGCGGAAGGCCGGCCCTTCAAGGTAGTCAAGTTCGCCAGCGACATCACGGCCCTGAAAATGCGCAATGCCGAATACGAAGGCAAGGTCAGCGCCATCGGCAAGGCGCAGGCCGTGATCGAATTCGACATGCACGGCAATGTGCTGGACGCAAACGACAATTTCCTCGCCGTCATGGACTACGACTTGAGCGATATCCAGGGCGAACACCACCGCATGTTTTGCGAGCCCGAGTATGCGAGCAGCCCCGAGTACAAGAAATTCTGGCAAAAGCTCAACCGCGGCGAATTCGACGCGGGCCGCTACAAGCGCCTGGGCAACCATGGCAAGGTAGTGTGGATACAGGCCACCTATAACCCCATCCTGGACCTGAATGGCAAGCCGTATAAAGTGGTCAAGTTCGCCATCGACATCACGGAACAGGTGAACCTGGAAAACAGCATCCAGTCCAAGGCCGCCAACGACAGCCGCAAGGTCAATGCCCTGCTTGAATCGGTGGCGCGCGCGGCGCAAGGCGACCTGACCTGCAATATCGTGCCCGAGGGCGACGAGCCGATCGACCTGCTCGCCGGCGGCATCAGCAAGATGATCGTCGACTTGCGCGGCGTGATCGGCAACGTGGTGTCGGCCGCGAACGGCTTTGCCGACGCCTCGCACGCGATCGCCGAACGGGCCACGGGCGTGGCCGTGGGCACGCAGGCGCTGGGCGCCACGGTGGAAGAAATGAACGCGTCCATCGACGGTCTGACGTTCTCCATCAATTCCATCGCGGAAAATACCTCGAACGCCGATTACCTGGCAAAAGCCACGCAGCAGGAGGCGGAAGCGGGCGCGCGCGCCGTCGCCAAGTCGATCGAGGCGATGGACTTGATCAACCGCTCGTCGGAAGACATCGGCGAAATCGTCAAGGTGATCAGCGAAATCGCCAACCAGACAAACATGCTGGCCTTCAATGCGGCCATCGAGGCGGCCCGCGCGGGCGAACACGGCCTGGGCTTTTCCGTCGTTGCCGATGAGGTGCGCAAGCTGGCCGAGCGCTCCTCGCAGGCAACAAAAGAGATTTCCAAGCTGATCAACGAATCCGTCAAGCGCGTCTCGACGGGCAGCGAAATCTCGCGCCAGGCCAGCGACGCCTTCGACAAGATCGTCTCGGGCGTGGCGAAGACCACCCTGGCCATTTCCGATATCTCGAAGGCGGCCAATGAACAGCTGCTGACGGCGCGCGAAGTATCCACGGCCATTCAGTACATCGCCGAGGAAACGGAAAAGTCGGCCGCCAACTGCGACAGCATCGCCCGCTCGACGGATGGCTTGAACGAGCGCGCTGGCAGCCTGAACCAGACTGTCTCCGGCTTCGTGGTGTAAGCCATGAGCCACGCGGCCACCTTGACGCCCGAGGTGCTGACGACCCTGATCGCGCTGGTGCGCCAGCATACGGGCATCGCCATGACGGCGCGCAAGAGCGTCTTGCTGGAACGGCGCTTGCAGCCTCGGCTGCGGGCGCTGTCCCTGCACAGCTACCAGGCGTACCTGGAGCGCGTCAGCAGCGACCGCGACGAGGTGGCCCATTTCATCGACCTGGTGACCACCAACGACACCCTGTTCTTCCGCACGCCGTCCATCTGGGATTACTTCCGCGACCGCTACCTGCCCGCCTGGGCCCGCGCGCATCCGGACGGCTGCCTGTCCATCTGGTCGGCAGCGGCCGCCAGCGGCGAAGAGCTGTATTCAATCGCCATGCTGTGCGAGCAATTCAAGCTGCAAGCGCCCGCTTTCCGCTACCAGATCCTGGCCAGCGACATTTCGCAGCAAATCCTGGGCGCGGCGCGGGCCGGCCAGTACAGCGGCCGCTCCGTCGAACGCATCCGCCTGTCGCATCCAGACTTGCTGCGCAAATATTTCACGCCCTCGCCGCATGGCGTCAGGGTCAACGAGGAATTGCGGCAACACGTCAGCTTTGCCCAGCACAATCTGCTGGAAGCATTGCGCCCGGCGCGGCAGTTCGACCTGGTGTTCCTGCGCAATGTGCTGATCTATTTCGATGCCGAGCACCAGGAAACCGTGCTGCGCCAGGCACGGCTCAGCCTCAAGGACGAGGGCCGGCTGATCCTGGGCGAGTCGGAAACCATCGCCCGCCTCGGTACCGGCTATCAATTCGAGTTTCCCATGATTTATAAGGCGGGTAGCGCATGAACATCATCATCGATCCTAGCCTGCCGCTGCACCATGTTGGCATGGGGCAACTCAGCGTGGGCACGCATGGCGAGCAGCTGCAAGCCTTGCTCGGCTCCTGCATCGGCATCGGTTTCATCTGGAAGAATGGCCCCTGCTGCGGCCTGGCCCATTGCCTGCTGCCGGAAGCGCCGGGCACCGACAGCAGCCTGGGGGCACGCTATGTGAGCCAGGCCGTGCCCTCGCTGCTGCGGATGATGGGTGTGCGCCAGGCCGATTACGCCGATATCGAAGTGGTGCTGGCGGGCGGCGCCAGCATGTTTGGCCCGCGCAATGGGAGATTGCAAGTGGGCCGGCAAAATGCGGAAGCGGCGCAAAAATACCTGGACCAGTGCGGCTTGTCGGTGAGTTTTTGCGCGCTGGGCGGACGCCACGGGCGCCAGTTGCTGATCGATTGCGCCAACCACAGCTATGCCGTCACCGATGTGGTGGCGCAACCCGAATTAATTCCACGCAAGGAAGGCGCATATGGATATGCATGAAGCGACGGGCTTGCAAGCACAGGCCCATGGAGAAACGGCCGCCGAGCTGTTCGGCTCCTTCCACCTGGGCGACGATGAATTCGCCCTGCCCGCCAGCTGCATCCGCGAAGTCGTCAATTACCCCGCGAAAGTCACGGCCCTGCCCCTGTCGCCCGCCTACCTGGAAGGCATGTTCACCCTGCGCGGCAGCGTCATTCCGGTGGTCAACCTGGGGCGCTTGTTCCGCGCCGATGCGCCGCGCGCCGTGGCCACGGACAAGATCGCCATCCTCGACTTCCAGCAAGTGCTGGTCGGTATCGTCTTCCAGGATACGGGTGAAATCCTGCGCGTGCCCGCCAGCGCCCGCAGCGCCCTGCAATATGCGGCCAGCGACAGCCACGCCGTCATCGCCGGCACGATCCTGCTCGACGGCGGTGCGCGCCTGCTGCAGGTACTCGATCCGCATGCCCTGCTGCGCATCGAAAACGTACCCCATGTGCTGGCCCTGCAGGCGACGGGCGCCAAGCTGAGTTCGGCCCGCTACCATGCGCAAAGCGAACGCCGGCAGTGCGTCAGCTTCCATGCGGCCGGCGCCACGTTTGCCTTCGAAATGCTGGCCATCCAGGAAATCATCCGGGTGCCGGAACTGCACAGCTCCCTGCTGAACAGCGAACTGTGCCTCGGGCGCATGCATTTTCGCGGCAGCCAGGTGGCCGTCGTCGACTTCGGCGCCCTGCTGCAGGCGGCCGGGTCCGGCACGGCGGCGACCAGCGACCAGCGCATCATCGTCGTGCGCCTCGATGATACGACCGTGGGCTTCCTCGTCGACTCCGTCGACAGCATCGTGCATTTCTTTGGCGACGAGGTGCTGCCGATTCCCCTGCTGAGCAAGGCACGCGCCGCCATGTTTGCCGGCTGCATCACGAAAGAGGGTCTGGGCGACATCATTTTCCTCGACCACAAGGGCATCTTGTCGCAGGCGGAGATCGTCGAGATGCGCGACGGCCACGCGCGCCTGTACCCGACCGACACGGAAGCGGGCAGCGCCGCCACGCGCAAGGCGCAGCGCCGCGTCTACATCACGTTTACGGTGGAAACCCGCTTCGCCGTGGAAATCGGGCAAGTGCGCGAAATCATCGACTTCAGCGGCGCCATCACCACGCCACCGGGCATGCCGGCCTGCATGCGCGGCATGCTCAACCTGCGCCAGCAAATGATCAGCATCATCGACCTGCGCCAACTGTACGCCATGCCGCCGCTGGCGGACACGGGCGCGGGCAAGATTTTGATCGTGGAACGGGGCGCCGAGCGCTACGGCTTTCTCGTCGACCATGTCGACAACATCATGACCATCTCGGACAGCCAGCGCTTTGCGGCGCCGCAAATCATCCGCACGGGAGAGCATGACGACTTGCGCAGCGAAATGGATGAAATGATCGATATCGGCACGGATAAGCAGCGCCAGACCCTGTCCGTCTTCCAGTGCGACCATCTGCTGGAAAAGCTGGGCTCGGCGCTGCCGCAGGCGGCGTAAGTTTTTTTACAAGCCCGGCAGCTTGTGCCCCTTGAACTGGTCACGCAGCTTGTTCTTCTGGATCTTGCCCGTGGCGCCCATGGGCAAGGCGTCGATGAACAGCACGTCGTCGGGCGTCCACCACTTGGCGATCTTGCCTTCAAAAAAGTGCAACAGCGCTTCGCGCGTGACCGTCATGCCGGGGCGTAGCACCACGACGAGCACGGGACGCTCGTCCCATTTCGGGTGGAACACGCCGATGCAGGCCGCCTGCAGCACGGCCGGGTGCGCCATGGCAAGGTTTTCCAGGTCGATGGTGCCGATCCATTCGCCACCCGACTTGATCACGTCCTTGCTGCGGTCCGTGATCTGCATGTAGCCATCCGCATCGATGGTGGCCACGTCGCCCGTGGGGAACCAGCCATCCTGCAGCACCTCGCCGCCCTCGTTCTTGTAGTACGCGGAAATGATCCATGGCCCTTTCACCAGCAAATGGCCGTACGCCACGCCATCCCACGGCAATTCCTTGCCATCGTCATCGACGATCTTCATGTCCACGCCGTAAATGGCATGGCCCTGCTTGTGCAGGATATCGCGCTGCGCTTCCTTGTCCATGGCCAGGTGCTTGGTCTGCAAGCCGCCCGTGGTGCCCAACGGCGACATTTCCGTCATGCCCCAGCCATGGATGACTTCCACGTCGAACTTGTCGATCAGGGTATCCATCATGGCTGGCGGGCACGCGGCGCCGCCGATCACCGTGCGGCGGAAGGTGGAAAATTTCAGGTCATTCTGCAAGGCATAGTTCAGCAGGCCCAGCCAGACCGTGGGCACGCCGGCCGAGAAGGTCACTTTTTCCGATTCGAACAGTTCGTACAGCGACTTGCCGTCCAGCGCCGCGCCGGGAAACACCATGCGCGCGCCAGACAGCAGCACGGAATACGGCAAGCCCCAGGCGTTCACGTGGAACATGGGCACGACGGGCAGGACCGTGTCGGTGGCGCGCACGTTCAGTGCGCTGGGCATGGCCGAAGCATACGCGTGCAGCACGGTCGAGCGGTGCGAATACAGGGCGCCCTTGGGGTTGCCCGTCGTGCCCGAGGTATAGCACAGGGCGGCGGCCGAGTTTTCATCGAACACGGGCCAGGTATACTCGTCGGAATGCGTGTCGATCAGGTCTTCATAGCACAGCAGGTCGGGAATGCTGCTGCTGGCGGGCATGCGGTCGCGGTCGCACATCAGCACGAAATGGCGCACGAAGGTGCAGTCGGCGGCGATCTTTTCCACCACGGGCAGGAAGGTCAGGTCGAACAGCAGCACCTGGTCTTCCGCATGGTTCGAGATGTAGGCGATCTGCTCGGGAAACAAACGCGGATTGATGGTGTGCAGCACGGCGCCGGAGCCGGACACGGCATAGTACGCTTCCAGGTGGCGGTAGCCATTCCAGGCGAGGGTGGCGACCCGGTCGCCCATGCCTATACCCAGGCCGTGCAAGGCATTCGCCAGGCGCCGCGTGCGCTGGTGGCAATCGCGGTAGGTATAACGGTGCAGATCGCCTTCCACCCGGCGCGACACGATTTCGCCGCAGCCATAATGACGCGCTGCAAACTCGATAATGCTGGAAATCAGCAGGGGCTGATTCATCATCTGGCCCATCACTGGACTCAAGGGAAATGCCGACATCGTGTCTCCTGGTTTGGATACTCGGTTATTGTTGGAAGTTAAAGATTTTCCTTAGTTTCGTACGGTCGTGCGGAAATCGTCAACGCATTTCGATATTGCATTGCAGCATGGAATTTTTGATTCCGTTTTTTGCCGTATTGCTCCCCACGCCAGCGCCCGCCACGCGCCCTGGCGCTGTGCGGTAAAATCGCATTCTAGGCTGGCGCACCTTGCCGGTCCATCTTACTGACTGGAATTGCCATCACCGCTCATACCTTACCACTGGATAATGCCTTTGCGGCCTTGCCGCCCGCGTTCTATACGCGCTTGATGCCCACGCCCCTGCCCGCCCCATATTTCGTGGCCGCCAGCGCGCCGGCCGCCAGCCTGGTCGGCCTCGATGCGGCGCGCCTGGCCGGGCCCGATTACGTGGAGCTGCTGAGCGGCAACACGGTTGCCGAGCGCTCGATTCCCCTGTCGGCCGTGTATTCGGGCCACCAGTTCGGCGTCTGGGCTGGCCAGCTGGGCGATGGCCGCGCCATCCTGCTGGGCGACATCGCCACCGAACACGGTCCGATGGAACTGCAGCTGAAAGGCGCCGGCGCCACGCCGTATTCGCGCATGGGCGACGGCCGCGCCGTGCTGCGCTCGTCCATCCGCGAATTCCTGTGCTCGGAAGCCATGGCGGCGCTGGGCATTCCCACCTCGCGCGCGCTCTCCATCATGGGTTCGCAGCAAGGCATCATGCGCGAAACCGTCGAGACTGCAGCCGTCGTGACGCGCATGGCCCCCAGTTTTGTGCGCTTCGGCTCGTTTGAACACTGGTTTTACCGCAAGAAGCCGCAAGAACTGAAAATCCTTGCCGATTACATCATCGACGGTTTTTATCCCCATTTGCGCGCTGCATCAAATCCATATCAAGCCTTGCTGGCCGAAGTCTGCGTGCGCACGGCGCACATGATTGCGCAATGGCAAGCCGTGGGCTTCATGCATGGCGTCATGAACACGGACAATATGTCGATCCTGGGCTTGACGCTCGATTACGGCCCCTTCGGCTTCATGGAGGCGTTCGATGCCGAGCACATCTGCAACCATACGGACCAGCAGGGCCGCTATTCCTACGCCAACCAGCCGCAGGTGGGCCACTGGAACTGCTATGCGCTGGGCCAGGCCCTGCTGCCGCTGATCGGTGAAGTGGCCGAGGCGCAGGCGGCGCTGGACAGCTACCAGCCCGCGTTTGCGGAGAAGATGAATGCCTTGCTGCGCGCCAAGCTGGGTTTGCGCACGCAACACGACGACGATACGCAACTGTTCGACGGCATGTTTGCCCTGATGCAAGCCAACCACGTGGATTTCACCAACTTTTTCCGCGCGCTGGCGACACTGAAAATAGCCGCTCCCGAGCACGACACCGTGCTGCGCGACATGTTCATCGACCGCCCCGCCTTCGATACGTGGGCAGCGGCGTACCGCGCGCGCCTGCTGCAGGAGCACAGCGTTGATGCCGAACGGCAAGCGGCAATGAACCAGGTTAACCCGAAATACGTGCTGCGCAACTACCTGGCGCAAGTGGCCATCGAGAAAGCCCAGCAGCAGGACTACACGGAAGTGGCGAAATTGCTGGAAGTTTTGCAAAAAAGGCCAATTTGACGAAACAGCCCGAAACACCAGCACTATGCGGCCCTGCCGCCCGACTAGGGCCAGCCACCTTGAAAGTCAAGTTGACTCAATCCTGAGGAGTCATTATGACCACCAATACCAATAAAGTCAAAAAAACCGACGCCGAATGGCGCGCCATGCTCGACTCGATGCAATACGAAGTCACGCGCCACGCGGCCACGGAACGGGCCTTCACGGGCAAGTTCTGGGACCACCATGAACACGGCGTCTACACCTGCGTCTGCTGCAACACGCCCTTGTTTGCCTCGGACACCAAGTTCGACTCGGGCTGCGGCTGGCCCAGCTATTTCCAGGCGCTCGACCCGGCGAATGTGACGGAAATCGTCGACCGCAGCCACGGCATGCTGCGCACGGAAATCGTCTGCGCCGTCTGCGACGCCCACCTGGGCCACGTCTTCCCGGACGGGCCGCCGCCGACCGGCTTGCGCTATTGCATCAATTCGGCTTCCTTGCGCTTCGATCCGCAGCCTTGATCTGGCAATGGCTTGGGCGTTGCTCCTAAGCCATTCCTAAGATGATTCTAATAAGACCAGTGTAAAGTCTCGCCATGAAATTTCTATTCGACCTATTCCCCCTGATCGCCTTCTTTGCCGCTTTTAAACTGGGCGGCATGTATGAAGCGGCCACGCACGATTTCGTGCAGCAATATTTGTCCGGCTTCGTGTCTGGCGGCCTGATCAAGGCCGACCAGGCGCCATGGATACTTGCCACCCTCGTCGGCATCGTCGCCACGGCTTGCCAGGTCAGCTATCTGCTGCTGCGCGGGCGCAAGGTGGACGGCATGCTGTGGCTGTCGCTGTTCATCTTTGTCGTGTTCGGCGGCGCCAGCATTTACCTGCATGACGATTTCTTCCTGAAATGGAAGCCGACCCTGATCTACTGGCTGTCCGGCCTGGCCCTCCTGATCGCCTACGTGGGTTTCAAGAAAAACCTGATCCGCAAGACCATGGAAGCGCAAGTGCAGTTGCCTGATGCCGTCTGGAACCAGTTGCTGGCCGCATGGATCATTTTCTTTGGTGCCATTGGCGCACTGAACCTGTTCGTCGCCTTCGTGCTGTACAAGGGCGACATGGCCGCCTGGGTCAGCTTCAAGGCGTTTGGCGCGACGGGCATCTTCTTTGCCTTCATCGTGGCGCAAACCCTGTTCCTGGCCAAACATATCAAGGAAGACGCATGATGAGCTCCACCACCGAAAACACCGCGCCGGAAACGCGCATGCAGCGCATTCGCACCCGCCTGGAAACGGCACTTTCCCCTCTGGAATGCGTACTGGAAGACGACTCGGCACGCCACCGGGGCCATGCGGGCGCCGCCTCCGGCGGAGGCCATTACAATCTGCGGATTATTTCTAGTCAATTTGAGGGGCTCAGGCTCGTCATGCGCCATCGACTGGTGTATGATTCCGTGCACGATATGATGCATAATGAGATACATGCATTGGCGATTGTGGCACTGGCGCCATCCGAAGTAGTGTAAGGATGGCGTTTTTGGCGTACCGGGGCAACTTGGTATGCCGTTTGCTGCAAGCGCCATGCACGCGTTTTCTTTCCATGCGTTTTTTACGAAACTTTCCCTAACAGGATTTAATAATGACTTTTAAGCCAGCCCGCTTGCTGATCGCACTACTCGCCGTTGTCGCGGTACCTGTTTTTGCGCAAAATGTTGCCGTTGTTAATGGCAAGCCTATCCCATCGTCGCGCGTTGATGCAGTCGTCAAGCAAGTCGTCGCCCAAGGCCAGCAACCGGATTCGCCGCAACTGCGCGAAATGATCAAGAAGGACTTGATCGGCCGTGAAGTGCTGATGCAAGAAGCGGAAAACAAAGGTTTCGGTAAAGATGCAGCCGTCAAGCAGCAAATCGAGAACGCACGCCAGGCCATCGTCATCAACGCCCTGGTCGGCGACTACCTGAAAAAGAATCCCGTCAACGACGCTGAAATCAAGGCGGAATACGACCGCTTCGTGGCCCAGACCGGCGACAAGGAATACCACGTGCGCCACATCCTGGTGGGCACTGAAGCTGAAGCGAAAGACATCATCGCCAAGCTGAAAGGCGGCGCCAAGTTCGAAGACCTGGCCAAGCAATCGAAAGATAGCGGTTCGGCCGACAACGGCGGCGACCTGGACTGGGCAGCGCCATCGTCCTTCCCAAAAGTGTTCTCCGACGCCTTCGTGAAACTGCAAAAAGGCCAGGTTACCGACACCCCGGTGCAAACGCCTAACGGCTTCCACGTGATCAAGCTGGACGACACCCGCGCGGCAAAACTGCCTACCCTGGAAGAAGTCAAGCCACAGATCGCCGAAGCGCTGCAGCAAAAGAAATTGCAAGCGTATCAGGAAGAAATGATCAAAAAAGCGAAAGTTCAATAAGAACTGACCTCCCCGGCGCCCTTTTCGGCGCCGGTCGTGTATTCTGCGCCTGAACGCGAACTGCACGGCAGTCGCGATCTCTTGTATCAGTTTTTGTAAATTTATTAGGAATGAACATGATTTTGAAGCCAGCCCGCCTGATCTTAGCCCTGGTCGCCGTTGTAGCGATCCCTGCGTTCGCGCAAAACGTGGCCACCGTGAATGGCAAGGCCATCCCATCGTCGCGCGTTGACCAGGTCGTCAAACAAGTCGTCGCCCAAGGCAAGCAAGCTGATTCGCCGCAATTGCGCGAAGCCATCAAGAAAGACCTGATCGGCCGCGAAGTGCTGATCCAGGAAGCCGACAAGCAAGGCTACGGCACGCGTCCGGAAGTCAAGTCGCAGATCGACAATGCCCGTCAAAGCATCATCATCAACGCCCTGCTGGCCGACTACGTCAAGAAAAACCCCGTCAAGGACGCTGAAATCAAGGCCGAGTACGACAAGTTCAAGGCACAAGCGGGCGACAAGGAATACCATGCACGCCACATCCTGGTCGCCACCGAAGCCGAAGCGAAAGATATCATCGCCAAGCTGAAAGGCGGCGCCAAGTTCGAAGAACTGGCCAAAGTATCGAAAGACGGTTCCGCAGCCAATGGCGGCGACCTGGACTGGGCTAGCCCAGCTTCGTACGTGAAGCCATTCTCCGACGCCATGGTTGCCCTGAAACCAGGCCAGGTCACGCAAACGCCAGTGCAATCGCAATTCGGCTTCCACGTGATCAAGCTGGAAGAAACCCGTCCGACGAAGTTGCCGGCACTGGAAGAAGTCAAGGGTCAAGTGGCCGAGTCGCTGCAACAGAAGAAACTCGCCGCCTACCGCGACGAACTGATGAAGAAAGCCAAAATCCAATAAGAATACCCGATCAAACCTACTGCGCGTCGTGACTTGCGGCCTGCGATGCTCACCGTACCTTCGTACGGTTGCGCTTCCCGGCCACAATTCACTTCCGCTCGCTACGGTTTTATCGGGCATTCTGCCCGGGTATAAAGCGCTCCACGGAGCGCTTTTTTTACGCCTGAGAAAAGCGAGATGCGATGGATTTACATGCAGAACTGAAGGCCGCGCTGGAAGCGGCCGCTGAACCGGGCCGTGCGGCACCCATGCAGGCCTACATGCGCGAGCAGTTCATCTTCCTGGGCGTGGCCGCACCGCAGCGGCGGATGGCCGCCAAGGGCTTGCTGGCGGGTTTGAAGGGCATCGATCCCGCAACGCTGCTGGATCACGCGCAACGGCTGTGGCAGCAGCCGGAACGCGAATACCAGCACGTGGCGCTCGACATGCTGGCCCTGCACTGGCGCCAGCTGGGCACCGAGCACATCCCCGCCCTGCTCGGCCTGGCGCGCCAGCGCGCATGGTGGGACAGCGTGGACGGCATGGCGGGCATTGTCGGCGACGTGCTGCAGGCGGAGCACGGGCGCGGCGGCGATGGCCATGCGCACATGGACGCGGCCTTGCGCCATGACGATTTCTGGCTGCGCCGCATCGCCATGCTGCACCAGCTGGGCTGGCGCGCCAACACGGATGCGGCCTGGCTATTTGACGCGGCGCTGGCGCTGGCCCACGAAAACGAGTTTTTCATCCGCAAGGCCATCGGCTGGGCCTTGCGCGATTACGCGCGCCACGCGCCCGAGGCGGTGACAGCGTTTGCCAACGCGCACCGCCAGCTGCTCTCTCCCCTCAGCCGCCGCGAAGCGCTGAAGCACCAGCCACGCTGAAGGCCGAGCCGCCCAGCAGGCGCAGCGCGGCGTCGATGCGCGGCGCCGCATCCCAGGACGGCACGGGCGCCAGCAAGTCCAGCGCCATCTGCCGCAGCGGCTCAGCGATCACCATGGCCAGCAGCAATCCGGCCAGTTCCTGACCATCGTGCAGCACCAGATGGCCGCGCGCAGCCTGGCGCCGCAGCCACTCGGCCAGCAGGGCCGTGCCCCGCTCGATGCCGTTGCGCTGATACACGGCCAGCAGATCGGCGCGGGCGGGAAACTCCGTGCACAGCAAACGGAACAGGCCCACGGCGTCCGCCGTCAGCACGCGCGCCGCCATCGCCTGCAAGATCTCTTTCAATAAGGGCAGCACTTCGCCAGGCGCGGCCGCATCCTGCGCCATGGCCGGCAGGAAGGCATCCGTCCATCCGCGCACCACCAGGGCGACGAGTTCCTCGCGGTTGGCCGCATATTGATACAGTGACTTCTTTGCCATCCCTGCGTGGCGCGCCACCGCTTCCATGGTCGTGGCCGCATAGCCTTCGTGCAGCAGCAGCCAGGTGGCGGCCTGCACGGCCGCCTCGCGCGCTTCCTCCGGCGGGCGCGCCGGACGGCCCCGTCCACGCACAGCCTTGCTCTCATCTTCCCGCATGCCCGCTCCAAGCTTGATCGATAGGCGATTCTACACTGAATCCAATTTTGGAAACGCTATACGTTTCTTTAATATATAATTGTTTTACCCAAACAACGGAGAATGACATGACGCAGCATATTCAATTCCCATGGAACATCACCGACACGGGCGACTTGCTCGACCCATTTCCCCTGCACCTGGAAACGGGCATCACGCGCCTGCAAGACGGTTGCCTGCTGGTGGCGGCGCGCACCGAGCTGCACGGCTGCAGCGGACGCATGCTGGACTGGTGGTTTACGTTTTTCGAGACGACGCAGCATATCAAGTGGTGGCACCCGCACGATCACGTGGCCCATCACGGCTGGAACGGCGCATGGAAAAAGGGAGAGAGTTACTACGGTGCCTCGATCGAGGCAGTGGAATCCCTGGGCGACATTCCGCCCGTGAAAGCCAAGCTGAAGTTCCATGATCCGAAAGAGGTGTTCGATGCGGAGCAACTGCGCCGCGCACAGGACAGCGGCGCCCTGTCGGCCGCCGTCTGCGCGCGCATCGGCTTTGGCGATTACGTCGTGCTTGACCCGTACGGCGATCCGCTCGATGGCGAAATGCTGCACCTGGCGCGCGATACGCCCACGGGCTGCGTGCTGCGCAGCCGCTTCCTGCTGGGGCGCAACAGCCTCAACCCCGTGCGCGACGTGCCCGACGTGCTGGGCCTGAACTTGCTGCGCCATTGCTACAGCGAATTTACCTATCTGTCGCGTTTCCTGCCGTCGCTGTACTACGGCGAACACGCCAACGGAGAGCAAGCGCCGCTGCCGTGGTAAAGCGCCGCATCACAGCCGCTTGTGCATGCGCGCCAGCGGCAGCTTGATGTCATCGGGCAAGTCCAGGTGAAACTCTTCCGTGACGGCAAAGCCGCTGGCCAGGTACAGCGGCACGCCGGGCAAGGTGGCGGCCAGTTCTAGGGCGGTAAAGCCGGCGGCCAGCGCCTGGCGCTCGCAATGGCGCATCAGCATGCTGCCCAGGCCCTGGCGCGCGGCCGCGGGTTCCACAAAAAAAGCGCGGATGCGGCCCGGCTGGCTGGCCGGATCGAGCAGCGGGTCCGGCCCGCTCTTGGCGCGGTCGGCGCCATACAGGGTGGCGCGCTGGCTCCATCCGCCGCAGGCCAGCATGGCGCCATCGCGTTCGATCACGAAATACGTCCGGTCAGCAACGAGTTGCGTATCGACGCCGAACACGTGGCGCGTCACGGACTCGGCCTGTTCCTGCGTATAAAACCCCGCGCTCAGTTCCACGCCGGAACGGGCGATCAGCGCATTCATTTGCGGCACATCGGCCGGCTGCGCCACGCGCAGGCGCGTCAACGCGCCAAAGCTGAACCAGGCACGGCTGATGCGACCGTGCGTCACTTCATACGTCGCCACCAGTTCCTGGGCCGATATGCCATCATCCGTGTCGCCATGGACGATTTCATGGTCGATCACCAGCTTGCCGCAGGCGATGCGGTTCAGCAACTGCGCATGCGGTTTGCTGGCGGCGAAGCGGGCCGTGAAACGGGGACCGATCTGCGCGCTGCCCTGAGCCAGCAAGGTATCGGGGTGCTGGAATTGCTGCGCGTCATCGGCATAGATGGCCAGCAAGGCCGGCACGTCGTGTGCGTTATAGGCATCCAGTTGTGCCTGGACCACCGCCGTGGCCGAAATGAGTGTATCGTTGGCAAGCGCCATGCATGCACCTGTTGTGATGTGGTTGGAAAGTTGCAAAGCGTAACACTGTCGCTCCTGTCGCGGCGCGGTTTGCTGCGATAATTGTAAGATTCGTTATCAGATTCACCGCAAGAGACATCTTGCGGCGTCACCAATCAATCGCAAATCGCAGCAGGAGTAGATATCATGAAATGGGAAGGCAATCGCGAAAGCGACAATGTGGAAGATCGCCGTGGCGAAGACGGTGGCGGGGGCGGCGGTGGCGGCTTTGGTTTTGGCGGGCGCTCGATCGGCATCGGCACCATCGTCATCGCCCTCGTCGGCTCGTATGTGCTGGGCGTCAATCCCTTGACCTTGCTGAATCTGCTCAGCGGCGGTGGCGGCCAGGTCAGCACCCAGCAAAGCCAGGCACCGGCGCGCCAGCCGCCCGAATCGGACGAGATGGCCCGCTTCGTGAAAACCGTGCTGGCCGATACGGAAGACACGTGGGGCGCCCTGTTCAAGGCCGAGGGCGGCAGCTATGTGAAACCCAAGCTGGTGCTGTTTTCCGGCAGCACGCCAACCGCTTGCGGCACGGGCCAGAGCGCCAGCGGTCCCTTCTACTGCCCCGGCGACCAGAAAGTCTACCTGGATCTCGATTTCTTCAATCTGATGCAGCAGCGCTTCAAGGTGTCGGGTGAATTCGCCGAAGCGTATGTGATCGCCCATGAAGTGGGCCACCACGTGCAAAACCTGCTGGGCTTGTCCGAGAAGGTCGACAAGGCGCGCCGCACGCAATCGGAACGCCAGGCCAACGCCATGTCCGTGCGCCTGGAATTGCAGGCCGATTGCTTTGCCGGCGTGTGGGCGTATCACGCGAACGCCGACCGCAAGATCCTGGAACAGGGCGACGTGGAAGCGGCCCTGAAAGCGGCCACGGCCATCGGCGACGATGCGCTGCAGCGCCAGTCGCAAGGCCATGTCGTGCCGGACTCGTTTACGCATGGCACCTCGGAGCAGCGCGTGCGCTGGTTTACCAAGGGCATCGAAAGCGGCCAGATTTCCCAGTGCAATACGTTCGAGGCACGCCAGCTGTAGTGGCACCACGCATGCCGCCCTGGGGGCCGGCATGCGTATTCATCAGGGCACGGTGACGTCGTAGCGCTTGCCCAGTCTTTTCAGCTCGCCCGTCTCGATCAGGTTATTCAGCTCCTGGTCGAACTGCAGGCGCAGCTTGTCGAAGGTGGGCGAGCGGGGGAAGGCGAAATAGCCGTTTTGCAGTTCGATGACTTTGGGCAGGGGTTTCACCTGGCGTCCATAGCCGAGACGGGCAATCACGGGATCGGTGTTGCGGCGGTTGCTGACAAACACGTCGACGTGGTTGTGCACCAGCATCTTCAAGCCATTTTCCACATTGTTGGCCACGCTGACCTGCAAGCCGGGCCGCACGCGCTCCCAGTCTGCGCCATAGGCCCAGCCATTGAGCAGCACCACCCGGCGGTTCTTCAGCGCCGCGTAGTCGCCATCCCAGCCGAAGCTGGCATCCTGGCGCGTATAGAAGACCATCTGGTCCTGGTAGAACGGCTTGTCGGAAAACGCCATGCTGGCGATACGCTCGGGCGTCTTGTAGGGGCCGATCAGGATATCGGCCTGGCCTTGCACCAGCATGGCTTGCGCGCGCGCCCACGGCACCATGCGAAAACGCACGGTGTTACCCGTGCGCGCCGCCATCAGGCGCAGCAATTCCGCGCCCAGGCCGCCATATTCACCGCTATCTTGGTACTCGAACACGCGCTCGAACTGCGCCCCCACGGCCAGCAATTCCCGGGCTGGCGCCTGCGATGGCACAGCCAGCGCAGGCGCCAGCAGCGCCAGAGCCAGCAGGCGCCGCCCTGCTCTTCTCATCAGCCGACGATGCGCAAGGAGTAATCGGTGGCCCGCACATCCTTGGTCAGGCTGCCGATCGAGATGCGGTCCACGCCCGTTTCGGCAATGGCGCGCACGGTATCGAAATTGATGCCGCCGGACGCTTCCAGCAAGGCGCGGCCTTTGGTGATGGCCACGGCCTCGCGCATCATGTCGTTGCTGAAGTTATCGAGCAAGACGGAGACGGCGCCCGCATCCAGCGCTTCCTGCAATTGCGCCAGGGTTTCCACCTCGATCTGCACGGGCACGCCCGCGTCGAGATTGCGCGCGTTTTCCAGGGCCTGGCTGACGCCGCCCGCGGCCGCGATATGGTTTTCCTTGATCAGGATGCCGTCGTACAGGGCCAGGCGCTGGTTCTTGCCGCCACCGACGCGCACCGCATACTTTTGCGCCAGGCGCAGGCCGGGCAAGGTCTTGCGCGTATCTAAAATGGACGCCTTGGTGCCGGCGATCACGTCGACATACTGGCGCGTGGCCGTGGCCACGGCCGACAGCAGTTGCAGGAAATTGAGGGCGCTGCGCTCGGCCGTGAGCAAGGCGCGCGCAGGCGCTTCGATGGTGCAGACGACGCTGTCGGGCGTCATCATGTCGCCTTCGGCGTAATGCCAAACGATGTCGATGCTGCGGTCCAGGCTTTTCATGATGCCTTCGAACCAAGGCGCGCCGCACAGCACGGCTGCTTCGCGCACGATGACACGGGCCGTGACGATGTGGTCAGGCGGCACCAGCTCGCCCGTCAGGTCGCACTGGCCCACGTCTTCCAGCAAGGCGGCCAGCAAATTGCCTTCGAATGCGCGCGCCAGGGCGGGATCGAAAGGGGCGAAAGAATTAACGAGGGTACTCATGCTGGACCGATTCCTTGGAACAATGTGGTTTCTTTTGCCAGGTCCGCGCCTGGCTTGAGGCCCGCCTTCTTGGCGGCGGCAAAATCGAGCATGCGGTTGATCGAGCGCACGGCCAGTTGGCCGACGGCAGGATCGACGTGGATTTCGTTGTGCATGTTTTCCAGCGTCTGCGCCAGGTTCAGCAAGCCATTCATGGCCATCCACGGGCAATGCGCGCAGCTTTTGCAGGTGGCGCTGTTGCCGGCCGTGGGCGCTTCGATGAAACGCTTGCCCGGCGCGGCCGCACGCATCTTGTGCAGGATGCCGTTGTCGGTGGCGACAATAAAAGTGTCCGTGTCCATGGTTTGCGCTGCCGCAATCATTTGCGACGTGGAACCCACCATGTCGGCCAGCGCCACCACATTCGCGGGCGACTCCGGATGCACGAGTACTTTGGCTTGCGGATACTCTTCCTTGAGCAAATCGAGTTCGATGCCCTTGAATTCGTCGTGCACGAGGCAGCTGCCCTGCCACAGCAGCATGTCGGCGCCCGTTTGCTTCTGGATATACGAGCCCAGGTGCTTGTCGGGTGCCCACAGGATTTTCTTGCCCTGCGCATGCAGGTGGGCAACGATGTCGAGGCCGATGGACGACGTCACCATCCAGTCCGCGCGCGCCTTGACGGCCGCGCTGGTATTGGCGTAGACGACGACGGTGCGATCCGGATGGGCATCGCAAAAGGCCGTGAATTCGTCCACCGGGCAGCCGAGATCGAGCGAACAGGTCGCGTCGAGGTCGGGCATCAATACCGTTTTTTCGGGACTGAGGATTTTCGCCGTTTCCCCCATGAAACGCACACCGGCCACGACCAGGGTCTTGGCCGGATGGTCGCGCCCGAAGCGGGCCATTTCCAGGGAATCGGAGACGCAGCCGCCCGTGGCTTCCGCCAGGTCTTGCAGGTCGGCATCAACGTAATAGTGGGCAACGAGCACGGCTTCGCGCTCGATCAGCAAGCGCTTGATGCGCGTGATCACTTCGGCTTTTTCAGCCGGGGAAGGCGTCGCTGGCGTGCGTGCCCAGGCGTGGGCAGTGCAGCTGGCTCCGTCTTGTGGGTGTTCATACTCGACGGATTTGATGGCTAAAGTTTGCATGGCTGTGTCAAACAAAAACGGGATAGACCGGCACGATTGCAATAAAGCAGGTGCGCCGGAACGAAAGGACCGCGGCGCGTCGGTGTGGTGCTGGGTGGCCTCACTGGCCGGCATTGTCGGATTAGGCTGCGCCTCGGCGGCCCCGCTAATCCGACCTACGCGACCAAGCCGGGCAACTCACCCTGACGTAGGTCGGATTAGCGCACAGCGCGTAATCCGACGCAACGTTATTCCAGCAATTAATCAATACCTTGGCTCTTCAAATAGTCTTCGTAGTTGCCACGGTAATCGACCACTTCATCTTCCTTGATCTCGATGATGCGGTTGGCCAGCGAAGAGACGAATTCGCGGTCATGCGACACGAAGATCAGGGTGCCCGCGTATTTTTCCAGCGCGATGTTCAGCGATTCGATCGATTCCATGTCCATGTGGTTGGTCGGCTCATCGAGCATCAGCACGTTGTGGCGGCCCAGCATCAGCTTGCCGTACATCATGCGGCCTTTTTCACCACCGGACAGTACCTTGACAGCCTTCTTGACATCGTCGCCGCCGAACAGCAAGCGGCCCAGGATGGAACGCACGGCCTGGTCGTCGTCGCCCTCTTTCGTCCACTGGCCGATCCAGTCGGTCAGGTTCGTGTCTTTGGCGAAATCTTCCGTCGGGTCTTGCGGCATGTAGCCGACGTTGGCGTTTTCCGCCCACTTCACGCGACCCTGGTCAGGCTGCAGGCCGGCGATGTCGCCCGCGATGCAACGCAGCATGGTGGTCTTGCCGGCACCGTTGGCGCCGATGATGGCGATGCGCTCGCCCGCCTCGACCATGATGCTGAAATTCTTGAACAGCTGGCGATCGAAACCTTTCGAGATGTTTTCGACTTCCACGGCCAGGCGGTGCAATTTCTTTTCGCCGTCGAAACGTACGAACGGATAGGCGCGCGACGATGGCTTGATGTCGTCGACCTTGATCTTTTCGATCTGCTTGGCGCGCGATGTTGCCTGGCGGGCCTTCGATTTGTTCGCGGCGAAGCGGCGCACGAATTCCTGCAGCTCAGCAACCTTGTCTTTCGCTTTCGCGTTGTTGGCCAGCTGCTGGTTGCGCGCCTGGGTCGAAGCGAACATGTATTCGTCGTAGTTGCCCGGATAAATCTTCAGGGTGCCGTAGTCCATGTCGGCCACGTGGGTGCACACCTGGTTCAGGAAGTGGCGATCATGGGAAATGATGATCATGGTGGAATTGCGCTCGTTGAGCACGTCTTCCAGCCAGCGAATCGTGTTGATGTCCAGGTTATTCGTCGGCTCGTCGAGCAGCAGGATGTCCGGGTTCGAGAACAGCGCCTGCGCCAGCAGCACGCGCAGCTTCCAGCCTGGCGACACATTGCTCATCGGGCCCTGATGCAGGTCGATGGCGACACCGGCGCCCAGCAGCAGTTCGCCGGCGCGCGATTCAGCCGTGTAGCCGTCGTATTCGGAGACTTTGCCTTCCAGATCGGCGGCCTGCATGTAGTCGTCGTCGGTCGCTTCCGGGTTCGCGTAGATCGCGTCGCGCTGCTGGATGGCAGCCCACATTTCCGTGTGGCCCATCATGACGACGTCGAGGACGCGCATGTCTTCAAAGGCAAACTGGTCCTGGCGCAGCTTGCCCAGGCGTTCGTTGGTATCGAGCATGACGTTGCCGCCCGACGGGTCCAGGTCGCCGCCCAGGATCTTCATGAACGTCGACTTGCCGCAGCCGTTCGCGCCGATCAAACCATAGCGGTTGCCGTCGCCGAACTTGACGGAGATATTCTCAAACAATGGCTTGGCGCCAAACTGCATCGTAATATTTGCGGTTGAAAGCATTAGTGAGGTCTTTATCCAGTGAAAACAGGTAGTTAGGTACTTTTCTCCCATTATACAGCAACCACCATGAACCACTATCCTGACCACTACTCCTGGTGAGCTGCCTGAGCAGGCCGTTTTCACCGCTCATATCCTCGGGTTTCCGGCAGCTGGCCAGCGGGCTGTCAGCCGGTTTACGCCTTTCGGGCTTGTGCCTGGCCCGCTTGTTACGCTTGAGTACGGTCATTCTGTCTCCTTAATGGCGGCAGCCTCTCGCCAAATGAGCGCCGACAAAAAATCATTCACTCCCTGCATTCACTCCCTGTTATATCAGGATAGTTGTCGCGTCCCCTGATTTACCGTAGCATTGCCGAGTTTCTCCTTGCCGCCAATCTGAAATCGCCGCCCAGAACACCCTTTTGAGAAAAATAATGCGAAAACTTCGTTCCACGATTATTTTTACCATGCTGGCCAGTTTGGCCATGCCTGTATTGTCGGCGGATAAGCCGCTTTCTTTGCCGGACCGCCTGGCTGCCCTTCGCACGACTATCGCAATCGACCATGGAAAGATGGTTGGTTCCGGCGCGGCACCATTAATAAATGCGGGCCTGGAAAGCCAATTCGTACTCATCGGTGAGGACCATGGGATTACAGAAATTGCGAATTTTTCGGCGGCGTATTTTGAAGCATTGGCAGATCAAGGATTTACGACGCTGATTGTCGAAAATGGGCCGGCGGTTGCCGGCGCCTTGGAAAAAGCGTTGAAGTCCAATACTGGCGTCGCCGGCATAGGCGCATTTAACCAGACATATCCGGTCGCTACTGCTTTTTACAAGTGGCAAGCTGAGGCGCAATTCCTGGCCCGTATCGCCAAAGCTGCCGGGCCATCGTTCCAATTGGTGGGAATGGATCAGGAGCTCATGGGCGCTTCGAAATATTTGCTCGACCAAATGGCTGAGCAACCGCTTAATCCTTTGGCGAAATCAAAAATCGAGGCCTTCCGCAAGCTTGAAAGCGACAACTATCGCCGAGCGTCGGAGAGCGGAGACCCGAGAGAGCTCTTCATGGTAAAAATCCAAGAGGAAGAATTATTCGCGCTGCAGAAGCTGCTCACGGCCCCCAAGGAAATGCCCGCCTTGGCGATGTTAAATTCATTGATTGAAAGCCGCAGCATTTATACTAAAAACATGACTCCGGGACAAGGATATGGGTCGAATACACAACGTGCCAGGCTGATGAAACAGTATGTGGCCAGCCATTTGACGCATGCGCCTGCACAGCGCATGTTGCTGAAAGCCGGTGCAATTCATGTCTTCCGAGGCTATAACCCGCTTGGTGCCGGTAGCCGGGAGATCGGCAATTATTTGGCTGAATATGCGGAAGGCCGCGGACAAAAATCACTGCATGTGCTGGTGCTGGCTCTCAAAGGTCAGCAGGCGCAATTTGCAGGCATTGGGCGCGCGTCCGCCTCCACAGAAATTGAAAAAGTCGATAGCAAGTCCTCCATGGCTGGCGTATTGCCCTTCTTTGCCGCGGCGAAAGAGCATAAGGAATGGTCATTGTTCGATGTGCGTCCCTTGCTGGGATCGGCGAAAACTCTGGCGAATGGAGACAGCAGTGTCCAAGGCATGATTCAAGGCTACGATTTTGTACTGGTCATTCCCGAGGGAAACGCAACGTCGGACCTGTGACAATATCGCCATCGGCCCTCAGCTGCAGCGCGGCACTGCTGTGCATGCCGCGGCTCATACCAGGCATCTCCACGATCCAGGCATGCGTTCAATCGTTACCACCCGGATGCTTGCGCATCCTGGACTCAAAAAACTGCCACGCGGCTGCCGGCGTATCAACGTCATGGTTCATTTCACCGAGCAGCTTGCTTTCAGCAATCGCACGATCGATGAGGGCGGCCAGAAAAGCGACGTCGTTCGTTTGCGCCTTGGTCGTTGCGTCGGCGCGGCAATCATTCCAGGCCTGCTTGCCGTCGCTTGCACGATCAGCATTATCTTTTTGCTGCGGGCCCGATTGATCCAGTCCAGCGAGCGATATCCGCCGAACGTGTCCTGCCCCGGCATCCACGCGGCGCTTGCGCCATGACCGTGGAGCAGGCCAGCGACAAGCAGGGCACTTTTTTGCGCAGGGACATAGCGTCGCGGCCAGTTAGCCAGATCAAACAATGTAGTTGAATTATTGCCCATTTGAAATCAACAAGCCGTCCGCCGGCATTGATGCAACCATCGCCCCCGCAAGACGTCGACTGCCAGGACGCCCAGCCGCCGCATAAACCCTACTCAGAATTACAACAAATCAGTGACAATTGATTAGAATTATTGATATTCAACCAACTACAATTAGTAGGAATCATCCTACACGGTGAAGTAAATTCTCTATATTTGATTCAACTTTTTGGGAGGGAATATGAAATTTCATATGTTCTTGACGCTTCCAATGTTGCTCTCCCTGGCTGGCTGCGCAGGCATGATACGTACTCCACAAGATCAGGCAACTCAAATTGATTTCAGTGCGAGCTACATGAATTCCCTGTCAGAAAAATATAAACCCAACGATAAGCTAACCAGCTCGAACTTCCATCAGCAACTCATAAACTACGATAGCCTCGAAGGCAAGGATCTAGATGAGGAAGCCAGGAAGGCTGACGTTGGAATCAAATCACTTGCCCTTGTCGACATTCATTCATTGACAAATGGCTTGCACAGTATTGAGGCCGATATTTCGCGGCACTTGACATACAAGGCTATCGAAGAAAATCGTCTGAAATCCCTGGAAAAGGAATTTTCGGCACTCAACAAAAAAACACCGCCGTCTGACGTCGCAATAGCTGCGCTGCAAGATAAAATTGATGAAAGAAAAACAAAACTATCCGAGATTGCATCAACGTTGAGAAAATTTGAAGCGGATAAGTCATCGCAAATCTTGCTCATCGAGGAAAAAAAATTAATAGTAAAAACGATCGATGGGAAGGTTTACCAGACATCGGAAAAAGACCGAATGCGCATACGAAACGGGATAGTTCGCGACTTCATGGCCATCGCCGACCATAATTACATGCAATTCAAGAACGAATTGCTGGCTGGACGGGTGCGTACCGATACGATTGCGGACATCACTGAACTTCTGTTATCCACAGCCACCACGCTCACCGGTGGCCTGATGACCAAGACCAACCTGGGTGCGGCATCAACCCTGTTAAAAGGATCGCGGGCAACCGTAGACAAGAATTTCTTCGCGCAACAAACCATGCGGGCCATTATCAACTCCATGGAGGCAAGCAGATCTTCGGACAAGACCGTCATTATTTCAAAAATGAACAAGTCCACGAGTGTCTATCCTATTAGCGAAGCGATTTCCGATGTTCAGCGGTATCAAAGTCGCGCCAGCCTCTTCCTGGCGGTCCTGGATCTGGCGAACCAATCAGGCAAAAGCGCCGTTTCGTTAGAGAAGGACCTGAATACAGAAACCATGCAATCGATAAACTAGGGCAATGCTATGGAAAATTATCCATGCATCATGATTGCCTTGTCCGTCTTTAGCAGTTAGGCTGCGTGCTCGCCCGCCACCAGACATTGGGATTGTGCGGGCGCATCCCAACCCTACCGGACTCACAGGCATCACTTGAAAAAAACTACCATTGCCGCCACTGCGGCCATCATTGCCATCGCCGCCACCGCCTACGCTTCTCCGTATTACGCCTTGCACCAGATCAAGACGGCGCTGGCCGACCGCAATGCCGAAGCGCTGGCCGAACATGTGGACTTCCCCGCCCTGCGCGCCAGGGTCAAGACGCAGCTGGAGGCCAGCATGGCGCGCAGCATCACGGCGACCGCCGGCAGCGACAACCCGCTCGCCGCACTGGGCCAGTCGATCGCCAACGCCATGCTGGGCAAGATGGTCGACACCATGGTTTCGCCTGCAGGTGTCGTCGCACTGGCCAACAAGAGCGCCGTCAGCCCGCAAGCAAGTGACACGGCAGATACGCCCGCCGATGGCGCGCGCAAGAAGGCCGACTATGCGGCTGGCTATGCCGGCGTGAACACCTTCGTCGTGCGCGCGAAGGATGGCAATGCGCAGGAAGGCGCGCTGGTCCTGCTGCGCCATGGCGTGTGGGGCTGGAAACTGAGCTCGATCGAGATTGCGTCGGCGATGGCCGCACATTAGCAAAGCGCGCGCATGCGCCAGCAATCTGAGACACAATGCGGGTCATTTACATCAGATTGCAGGAAACTTCATGCTGAAACACACCGCCTGGGCGCTGACCATGGCCTGCGCCGCGCCAACCGCCCATGCCACGGATGGGATTGCTGGCGCCGAACGCAGCCACTCCGTCGCCGCGCGCATGCAGGCGGAAACGTCCAACGCTGCCGATCCGGATGCTCCCGCCCTGCTGCCCGTGCCCAGCGACATTTCTCTGGCCGAACTGGAGCGCCGCCTGGCACTGGGCCAGGCGCAGGCCGCTGAAAAACACTATACCAGCGCACTCGACCCGGCCGTTCTGAACGGCCTGGCACAGCAGATGGATTGCCTGGACATCATCGGCGTGCAGCCGTTCGGCTTCCCGCTCGATCAAACGCAGCCCACCGTCCTGAGCGGCGCACACCTGCTGGCCCGCTGCCCGGACAGGGCTTACGTAACGATCACGGCGATGTCGATGGCGGGCAAGACGGGCAAGCGCGTCAGCATTTCGCCGCAATCGTTCCAGCAGACCGTGGATGGCAAGCCCGCGCGGCGGCTGTATTACAAGGCGCCCAACGGGCGCCAGAAGGAATCGCTGACCATCGCCGATGGCAGTTATGTGTATGCGCTCGAATATTGGTCGCTCGATGACAGCCAGCAAAGCGGCATGGTCGGCAAGCGCAGGATGGAAACATTGACGTTGCCGCAATAAAATAGGCGCGAACAGGCGAAATACTGTATATTCATACAGTTATTAACTATCCCCTTTTCGAGCATGCCTGCACACCCGCACAAGGACTTACCCTACACCATCTGCATCAGCGCCACGATCGATGCGGAGGTCGAGCAAACCATCCTCGACGGCTTGAATGCCTATAACGATGCGATCACGGGATACCAGGACAGGCAGGTATTGAGCGTGGTCGTGCGCGACCGCGACAGCCAGCGGGTGCTGGGCGGCGCCATGGGCCGGACCTCGCTGGGCCTGCTGTTTCTCGATCTGTTCTATTTGCCCGCCGCCTTGCGGGGACTGGGTCTGGGCAGCCAGATACTGGCGCAATTCGAAGAGGAAGGACGCCGGCGCGGCTGCGCTTCGGCGGTGCTGTACACCATCAGTTTCCAGGCACCCGAGTTTTACGAGCGCCGCGGCTGGCGCCGCTTCGGCGACATCGCCTGCAGCCCGGAAGGCACGAGCCGGGTATTCATGAGCAAGACCTTGTAAGCCGCATGCGACAATGGCTGGCGGCAAACCTGCCGCCAGCCACGATCAACGGCAGTTGCTTACATGCCCAGGGACTTGAGCAGGTCGGCGTTGTCGTCGTCTTCCGGTTCCGCTGCAGGCGCCGGGGCGGCGTCCCGTTCGCGGTTCGCGAATTCGCCATCCATCAGCGAGTCGGCGTCGACTTCGCGTGAATCGAAATCGTGCAACTTGATGAACTCGGTACGGTCGATCGCCAGTTCCAGGTAGAAAATATTGTTCTTTTCCGTGTAGAAAGTGACGCGGCGCATTTCCGGGCGGTCCAGCGGCGTGTCGACGCTGAGCATCACCTGCTTGTTCAGCACCAGCATCTTCGGCTGGCTCTGGGTGATATTCGTTTGCAGTTCGCGCCGCACCTTGCCCGTGAAGTCGCCCACGATCTGGTTCATCAGCTCGCCCATGATGTTCGACACTTCGTCCGACGTGTAGAAACTGGCCAGCTCCGACTTCGGCATACCCATGTGCAACATGTAGCGCTCGTAGATTTCCATCGCCGTATCGGCGGCAAAATTGAGCACGACCAGGCCCGTGAAACCGCCATCGAACATCACGAAGCAGCCGATGTCCGGCTTCAGGCCCGTCTTGGTGATGCGCTGCACCATGCCCGAATAATTGACCTTGCTTTGTGTTGCAACGTTTAGCACCCGAACCACCGAGTTGCACAAACTCATCAACAAATCTTCTGTACCGTACACAACATCCTTTTCTGCATCCATGAGCAACCTCTCCTACTATTTTAAAGATGACAGCACTGTTCCCTGTCCGCTGCGAGCCGAAACACGACAGTTTCGCTCAGCAAGCGGACGACTTCACCTTTGCATGTCTGACCTTGCGTGGCAGCGCGCGCCGCGTTGCCGCCGGCACGAACCGCCCTCTTACCTTTTTCCGTATAGAAATAAGTATCAGATGCGCAGAATACCCAGATGTAACATTTCCGTCCAGCCATACCTGCATTTACTTGATGATCTGTGCAGAAATACCATATCCGGCCTGGGCACTGGCGTCAGCACAGGAAATAGTAACTAAAAATCAAGGGCGCGCAAGACCACGCCGCTGACCAGCAGATCGCGGCTCAGGTAGGCGAAGGCACGCTGGCCGATGCGCAGGCGGTGGGTGTCGAAGATGGCCAGCAAGTCGCCGTCCTGCCCCTGGTCCAGGCTGTGCAATGCCGTAATGGTGATACGGCACGTCTTTTCCGCCCCGAAAACGGTCAAATGGAAACGGATGGCGTCACCCGCCTGCTCGAGCGCGATGCTGTCGCGCAGGATTTCATAGGGCATGGCAGTTCTCCCCGCTGTGGGACGAATGCGCTGGCAGGGGGCGCCCGTTCATGCGGCGAACGTAGCGGCAGAATCGACATGCCGTGGCAAGTCGATGATGAAGACGCAACCATGGCCAACCACGCTCTCCACGCTCAAGTTGCCGCCATTCGCTTCCACGCTGCGCCAGGCAATCGACAGGCCCAGTCCCAGGCCAGTCTTGTTGGCACCGGCTTGCGTAAATGGCAGGAACATGTCATCCGCGGCCTCGGGCGACAGGCCAGCGCCGTTGTCTTCCACCTCGATCCTGATCCGTTCGCCATTCGCATACGCGCGCAGCACCACGGTGCCATTTGGCGCGCCAAACTTGAAAGCATTCTGCAGCAGGTTTCCCACGGCGGAGAGCAGCAAATCCTGGTCCGCATGGAGCTGCAGCAAGGGAGCGACCTCTTCCACGACCAGGGTGCAGCGCAGCAAGTTCGCTTCCAGGCTTGCCGAATAGCGCAGTTCATTGATGAAGTTACTCAGGAAGAAAACCGAACGCTGCAAGGTCAGGCCCGCCTCCACCCGCACCTCCGCCAGGGAGCGGTCGATCAGGGTGCGCAAACCCACGAGGCTGCGCTCGAGTACGGCCCCGGTCGCGCCCGTCACACCCATGCCACCCTGCTTGAGCGCGGCGACAGCCAGGCTGGCCGTTCCCAGGTGAGTGCGCAGTTCATGGGCAAAGTAGCCGATGCGCTGGCTCAGTGCCAATGCCTGTTCATTGGCAATCAGCACGTCGCGCCGCTGGGTAAATTCGGACACGGCTTCGGCAATGCCGTTGTCGAGGCAGCGGTTCAGCGTCCTGAATTCCTCGACGGCGAAATGCTCCTCCATGAGCACGGCAAGGTCGCTGACAGATTGGCACAGGTCGCCATAATCGTGCACCACCTGGCTGACGGAATAGCCGAGCGTCAGCAAGTGCCCGCCGTGCATAGTGGCGCTGTTGGCCAGTTCCGAAGTGCCACGCGCACTGCCATCGGCGGGACCGGAAATGGCCAGGCTTTGCGTCATCTGGCCTGCCTCTTCCGCCTGCAGCGTGCGGATCAGCTGATCCAGGAAGATGGGTATGCCGTGTTGTAACTGTTGCTCGGTCGGCAAGCGCATGGACCTCATGGCGACCTTTTCACGGCAACGGCGCTCAAGCTCGGCGCGATTTTCCACTAGGAATAAATGCATCATGACGTTTCCTGCTATCTGGAATGAGGGACAAGCAAGCAAGACTACCGGTAGCACACGCAAGCCACCGTCTGTTACCGAACACAGGTGCCTGCCCGCATATCCTTGCACGCGGGACGCGTCCGGCACCCCCATGTGCTATTGTCATCGGATACCTCACCAGGCAGGAGCCATGTATGCACAACATCGTTACCAGCGTCTCGTTCCGCTACATCGATCCGCGCCACAAAGAACCGGGCCCGAGCAGGGAATTCATCAATCAGAACATCCTGCTGCCGCCGGGCGCCCATCTGCCGCGCATGGGCGAGGCGATCGAACTGATGCACTGGGACTTGAACCGCGACATCAAATCCGGCGTCTATTCGGTGCTGTTTGTCCACACGCGCATTGCCTTGTTTGATGGCAATGACAAGCCGTCCGGCTGGCACACCACGATCACCGTGGGACCGCAGTCCGACGAAATCGACGAGCGCTTCCTCACCGCCCCCTCCTGACATCCGTGCGCCCCTTGTTGCGGCCAGGCCGGACCACCTAAAATAGTGATTTATATTAAACATGACTGTGACGGCAGCCGGTGGCACTGTCACGCGCAATGCAAGGAAGTCAATGAGCACACTTTTAGAACAGGCAACGACGGAAATGATGGCGACCGTAGAGGCGTGGTTTGTCGAGCGCCTGAAGCGCACCGACCTGGAAAGCGCAGTGAATCGGACCACCTTGCAAATGGGTGTCTTCAGTGATTTATTGCTTGACTACAAACCGGGACGCAGCACGGCCGACGATTTCCAGCTGACTAATGCCGATGAGTTCGCACCGAGGACACGATCGGGCCTCGATGAAGCCGTCGTGCGCGACAGCATCGCGCCCCAGCTGGTTGCCATGGTGCAAGCGAAGCTGGAAACACTGGCCGACACGCCCCTGATCGACTACCGCTTCAGCTTTCGCGGCAAATTCCAGACAGCACAGGGCACGCTGCACCTGGACCTGCTCGACTACGTCAACGAAGTCAAGCGCACAGTCTTGCTCGAGCGCATACACGGCTACGTCACGCAAAAACTCGAGCGCGGCAGCAGGCCGACGAAAAAGCTGGAAACTTTCTTCCTGGCGCGCCACCTGCTCGATCCCCAGCTGTTTCCGCAGCCCGATATCGCCTGGACCCTCGCACAATTCGAGCGCATCGAGCAGCTGAACAAGTCGCGGCCGCAAGCGCTGGCCGAACATCGCAGCGATATCATCCAGGCCGTGTCGGCCTGGGCGGAAAAGCAGTTCCTGCCGCAGTTCTATGATGTGCAGCAATCAGCCTACCGCAGCACGGAATACACCCTGAAGCCGGACGCGGCGCCCGATGCGCAGGCGCGGCAAGCGATCGATCTGCTGCTGTATGGCGCCGTGATGATATTGCGCCACGAACCGAGCTACGCCAAATCCAGGGGCCTCGAATTCCTGGAAAGCGCGCGCGAACTGGGCAGCGAACGGGCCGTGCGCATGCTCAAGGAAGGCAGCGGCACCTTCCCGGACGGCGATATCCACGTAAAAAATGCGCTGCTGGAATGCCGCGCCAACGATGTGTTTGCCACGATCAGCATCGCCATCGCCCGGGAAGAGGAAGGGGCGTATGGGCAGGCGCTGGCCTTCATCACGCATTTGCTGCAAAACGGTTTTCCGAAAAGCTACCAGATCAAGCTCAAATCCAAGGCCAAGACCTACCTGCCGATCAAGGGACTGGCGAAATCCGATACGCACCGCTTCTTTGCCAACGCCCTCGCCTGGCCCGCCCTGCAGCCGCAGCTGGAAGCGTATGCGCGCGCAGCCATCGAGCAATTCGAATTCTATGCCGACACGGAAGGCGAAAAGAATTGCATGCCCGGCAGTTACGCGACGTTTGGGCTGGGCTTGCTCGACTCTCGCTATTTCCCGCTGGTGCAGCACTACATGGCCAATGTCGATGAGGAACACCAGTCCGTGCAGGACCAGTTCACGGCAGCCTTCGCCGAACAATATGGCGTCACGCCCGCCTCCGCTCCCGTGCTGGCGGCCTGCCTGCGCGCGTGCACGGATAACGCAAAGGTGAAAATCCAGGCGGAACTGGAGGATGTGGAGAAACTGGAGCTGTTCTGCCAGCAACTGCAGGGGCTGGAAGGCTATCTGGTGGAGCACATGCTGTATCCGGTCTGGGGCAAGCTGGAAAAGCTGGCGGCCCTGGCGCGCAAGGCGCAAGGCCGGCGCAAGGAGTTGCTGCTGGGCTTGCTTGAAGCAGCCAGCAAGGCGGCCGCCTGAGGTGGACAACGTTGCGTGCGCAACGTTATGACTTTCACCATATATAATGCGGGCGCCGAAAATGCCACAAGGCATCTTTTGGCGCCTGACATTGAATCGTGGAGAAAATACATGCACCAAACACAACAAACATCGCGCATCGCCGTGCTCGCGACCGCCTTTGCCGCCACCATGGTGCTGGCCCAGCCCGCCATCGCCGCCGACGCCGTGGAACTGGCCCCGCTCGATGCGGCCAACCTGTACATCAAGACCATCATCAACCAGGATGAAGCCAGCGTCGCCAAGCTCAACGCCTACCTGCGTCCCACCCGCCTGGCCGGCCACCAGAGCGCCGAATACGCGTCGTACAGCGACATGAAGGAAGCGGACGCCAAATTCCCAACGGAAACGGGCAAGCTGATCGCCGACCTGTTCCCTGCCGCCATGCGCACGGCCGTGACCCCGGCAGCCGAATTGCTGGCGGCGAACGTCATCGCCGCCAAGAAGGGCGCCGCCTGCCAGGCCACCAAGGCGGACCCTGTAACGGTGGAAAACGGCATACAGACGGCGGCCGTCAGTTTCGAATGCCAGATCGTCAAGGTACCGCTGGCATGGGCACCTGCCGCCCAGCAACTGGCGAAGAGCGGCTGCAAGGTCGAGCAATGCAAGGCCGGCCTGCAAAAGATCGCTGCGACCTACACCAGCTCGTCGAAACAGACCTGGCGCGCCGTGTTTGCCGTCAGCCGCGAAAAGAACTCGGAAGCCTGGCGCAACGATTTCGCGCGTGAAACCTTCGATGAAATCTGGGAATATCTGTAATCCTTCACGGATTGATAAACTGCCGATGGATAAGCCCAAACTGACACCAGTCGCCCAGCCCGCAGGCCTGGCATTGCTGCACCTGCTCGCCCCTGAGCATGTGGAGGTCACGCTGGGCGCGCAAGTGCTGGCGCTGGATTTGCCCGCCCTGCACGGCAAGCAATTGCTGGCGCTGCTGCGCCGGCTGCGTGCCGCGCAATCCAACCAGCAGGATTATGCTGGCGCCAGCGTCGAGCAAGCCGAACAGCTGTTTGGCGCCGCCATCGCCGCCGTCAAGACGGAGCTGGCCACGCGCCCGCACATCCCCAACAAGCTGGAAGCGAAGGCCTTGCGCCAGGCGGCGGCAAAAAAGCGTTAATCGAGGCGCAAGCCGGCCTCCAGCACTGCCATCCCGTGCGCGCTGGCACGCCGGCGCCCTTCTATAATGGGAAGCTCTCTTGTTTCCGCTATTGAAAGACGCCCATGCCCACACGATTTTCCCGCCACGTATTGAACTGCGCTATTCTCGCTTTCTCAGGCTTGGCCGCCATGCAAGCGGCCCAGGCCCAACCTCAGCCGACAGGCCCCATCGACGCGCGCGCCGTGTGGCAGGAACGCTCGCTGTCGGCTTGCCGCAGCGAACAATCGACCTCCGCGCCCGACGTGTGCCTGCTGCGCACCATGCAGCGCTCCGGTGCCCGCCCGCAAGCCATCGCCGCCGCCAGGATGCTGGTGAAAGCGAACAATGCCGGCTTCATTTCCGCCTGGCGTCCGCTGGGCAAGGCGGCCCTGGCCACCGTCACCTATCCGTTTCGCGCCAACACGAATGAAGGCACCTTGCTGATCGGCAGCGATGGCGCAGCCATCGATGTCGACGAGAACTCCGTGCGCGAGGAAGACCGCGCCACACCGGCCTGGCGCGCGTTTGCCGCCGCCCATCCAGACTCTGTGCCGTTTGCGCCCGCCGACTTCGTCGGCAGCACGGCCACCAGCGATGGCGGCCAGAGCGTGCTGTTTTCCACGCCCCTGATCACCTGCCACGCCTGCGCCGAGGATGGCGCCCTGCTGGTTGCCTACACGATCGACAAGGCGGGAATCGTGCGCGAGCGCAAGCTATTGACGATCAAGTAATGCTGCACCAAAGATAAGATAGAATTGCTTGATGGCATGTCTATACGAGTACATGCCATCGATCCAAACTTACTTATTACAGGAAAACATGCGCCGCTCTTGCCTTGCACTACACCTCACCGCAGCCCTGCTGCTGTCCAGCCCCTTCCACCTCGCCACTGCCGCGCCCGCCGCTACCGCTTCCTCCAGCGCGGCCACGCCGCTCGCCATCGGCGAAAGTTTCAACATCGATTCACAGGCGCTGAAAGAAAAACGCCACATCAATGTGTACATGGCGCGCGCCTGGGATACGCCGCCCGACGCACCGCTGCCCGTGCTGTACATGCCGGACGGCGGCGTGGCCGAAGACTTTTTGCACGTGGCCGGCTTGCTGCAAGTGTCGGTAGCGAATGGCACGATGCGCCCCTTCATGCTGGTCGGCATGCAAAACACGCAACGCCGGCGCGATTTGACGGGCCCGACGGAGAATGCGGAAGACCGCAAGATCGCCCCCGTGGTGGGCGGCGCGGCCGCCTACCGGACCTTCATCCGCGATGAACTGATGCCGGAAATCAAGCGCCGCTACCGCACGACGGGGGAAACGGCCATCGTCGGCGAATCGCTGGGGGGGCTGTTCGTGGTGGAAACGTATCTGCTGGAACCGCAACTGTTCGACCATTACCTGGCCTTCGACCCCAGCCTGTGGTGGAATCGTGGCGCCCTGCCGCGCCAGGCGGCAGCCCTGCTGGCGAAAGGCGCGCCAGGCAAGCACAGCCTCTACATGGCGTCCAGCAGCGAAGCGGGCATCGCCATCGAAGTGCAGCGCCTGGCCGACGTGCTGCAAAAACAGGCGCCGCCCGGCTTGCAATGGCACCTGGAAAAGATGCCGGAAGAAACACATGGCACGATCTATCACCCGGCAGCCCTGAAGGCTTTCCGCAGCGTCTTCAAGCCGGCCACGCCGCCGCAATAAGGGGGACGGCTACGGCGCCGGCAGCGCCTGCCCCATCTGCTCGCGCAGCCAGCGCAGCAAGGTGGTGCGGCGCGCATCGCCATCGAATGGCAGCGGCGACAGCAGGAAATAGGCGCTGCCGTCGCGCCGGAACCCGAAGGGCGCGACCAGGCGTCCGCTGTCGAGGTCTTCGCGCGCCATGAAGACAGAGCCGATGGCCACGCCGAGGCCGGCGCAAGCCGCTTGCAGGCTCAGATAGAAGTGCTCGTAAGTCTGGCTGTCGCCCTGGCCGCCGCCGTCAGCGTCGGCGTCCTTGACGGCGGCGCGCCAGTGGGCCCAGGCAGCCGGGCGCGACGCCGTGTGCAGCAGGCGCTGCGCGGACAGGTCCAGCCGGCCTTGCCCCAGCAGGGCCGGCGCGCACACGGGCGCAATCCATTCATCGCACACCTTTTCCGCATGCAAGCCCGCATCCCACAGAAAATCGTTGCGGCGCAGCGCCACGTCCACCGCGTCGCGCTGGAACGCCACCGGCCCACCCGAGGCGAACAGGTGCAGCGGCACCTCGGGATGCCGCTGGTAAAAGTCGCCGAGGCGCGGTATCAGCCACTTCATCGCGATCGTCGGCTCGCACGACACCACCAGCGGCCCCTGGCGAACCGGCTGGCGCACGGCTTCGAGGGCAGCGTCGAGCCGCTCGAATGCTTGCTGGACGGCATCGCGCAGCTGCGCGCCCGCAGGCAGGAGGAACACGCCGCGGTTGCGGCGTTCGAACAGGGGCGTGCCCAGCGACGTTTCCAGCAGGCGGATTTGCCGGCTGACGGCCCCGTGCGTGACGTGCAGCTCCGCGGCCGCCTGGACGAAACTGCCCAGCCTCGCCGCAGCCTCGAAGAACCGCAAGGTGCCGAGCGCCGACTGCCTAGTCATAATCTGTCACTTTTTCTCACACATATCCGCAAGATATCATCGTTTTTCATGGAAGGCCATTATAGGGATAATTTGTCTTCCGGCAGCCCGCATGCGCGCCACGCCCTCGCCGCACAGGCGAGAAATAGTCACCGATGGCCGTGCGGGCGCCACCACTGTCCAAGGAAGACACATGATTGCATTGCTTGCCGTTGCCCTGATTACCCTGCTCGCATCCATCGTCCCCGGCCCCGATTTCGCGATGGTCACGCGCAACAGCTATCTGCATGGCCGCCGTGCCGGCCTGCTGGCCGCGCTTGGCATCGCGCTGGGCGTGCAAGTGCACGTGTTCTATACGATGTTTGGCGTAGCGCTGCTCATCGCCGGTTCGCCTGCGCTATTTACGGCGATCAAGCTGGCTGGCGCCCTCTACCTGGCCGTGATCGGCTGGAAAACCTGGGCCAACCGCGCCGGACTCGTCATCGACCTGCATGGCGGCGCCAGCGTGCCACGGCGTCAAATCCTGCTCAACGGCTTTCTGACCAATGCCCTGAACCCGAAAACGACCCTGTTTGTCATCAGCACCTATACCCAGGTGGTGCAGCCCGGCACGTCATTGACAGTCCAGTTCGGCTACGGGCTGTGCATGTCCGCCATCCACCTGGCCTGGTTCGCCCTGGTGGCCGTCTTTTTTTCGCAAGCGCGCTTTCGCATGCGCATGGTCAGCCACCAGCGGACCATCGACCGGCTGATCGGCGCGGTCCTGATGGCGCTGGGCGTCGCGCTCGCCTGCGCCAACATGGACAAACTGTAATCTGGCGCGGGACGTGCCCGCCACATCTGGCGGGTAAAATCGGCGGCCCTGCTTTTCCCGCCCGAGTTAGATACCCATGAGCTTCTTGCAATTATTAATCCTTTCCATCGTCCAGGGCTTCGCCGAGCTGCTGCCCGTGTCCAGCTCGGCCCACGTCATCATGGCGGAAAAATGGATGGGCCTGGACCCGACATCGCCGGAGCTGACCATGCTGCTGGTCATGTTGCACACGGGCACCATGTTCGCCGTCATCGTGTATTTCTGGAAATCCTGGCGCGCCACCTACTTCAGTTCGGCCACCGCCTTCCGCAGCAACGTCCTGCTGCTGGCGGCCGCCACGGCCCTGACGGGCATCGTCGGCTTTGGCTTGCTGAAGGGCATTACGCACGTCATGAGCAAGGATGCGCCCGGTTTTGAAATCGAACACCTGTTCGGCAACGCGAAACTGATGGCCGCCGCGCTGGCCGCCGCCGGCGTGCTGATCATTGTGTCGTCGCGCCAGCAAGCACGCCAGCATGGCACCTTGTCCATCGGCAAGGCGATGGCGATCGGCGCCGTGCAGGGCCTGTGCCTGCCTTTCCGCGGCTTTTCCCGCTCAGGCGCCACGATTTCCGCCGGCATCGCCATGGGCGTGCCGCAGCGCCGCGCCGAGGAATTCAGCTTTGCCCTGGCCGTCGTGCTGACGCCGGCCGTGCTGGTCAAGGAAGGCTGTCGCTTCTACCAGGCCGTGGCAAATGGCAGCCTGGACCATCTGGAACACGGCAACAGCCTGCTGCACTTGCTTGGCCCCAGCCTGCTGGGCATGCTGCTGTCGTTCCTGGCCGGCTTGCTGGCCCTGCGCTGGCTGTCGCGCTGGCTGGAACAGGGCCGCTGGCATTTCTTTGGCGCGTATTGCCTGCTGGCCTCCTTAGTGGTGCTGTACGTAGGGTAAAATCGCCGGGTTTCCAGCTATACACATCCCAGCCAGTTTTACTGAAAGCCAACGATGAATTTCGCCGCCACCGCCGCCCTCTCGCTTGCCATGTCCACCGATGCCTTCGCGGCGGCCGTGGGCAAAGGCGCCGCCCTGCACAAGCCGCAATGGCGCGAGGCGCTGCGCACGGGCCTGATCTTTGGCGTCATCGAAGCCATCACGCCCATCATCGGCTGGGCCCTGGGCAGCGTGGCCGCGCCGTACGTGGAAGCATGGGACCACTGGATCGCCTTCAGCCTGCTGGGTATCATCGGCTTGCTGATGATACGCAATGCCCTCAGCGATAGCGATGAGGAAGAAGAGCCAGCGCAGTCGCACTCGTTCTGGGTGCTGGCCGTCACCGGCCTGGCCACCAGCATCGACGCCATGGTGGTGGGTGCAGGCTTGGCCTTGCTGGGCGCCAACATCGTCGTGACGGCCGCCGCCATCGGTTTTTCCACCTTCGTCATGGTGACCTTGGGCGTGATGCTGGGCCGCGTGCTGGGCACGGTGGCGGGCCGGCGCGCCGAACTGGTGGGCGGCCTGGTGCTGATCGTCATCGGCTGCGTGATCCTGTACGAGCATATCGGCCATCCGGCAGCCTGAACCCCGGCACGCCGGCCCCGCCTTCCTTCTCGATAGCCGCAGACGGCCTGCCTGGCGGGCGCGCCGCGCACTGTTGCTGGCGTATAATGACGGGAATCAACTTAGCTCCTGCAGCCTGAAAGCAGCGATGATGCAATCGACTAAGCAATTCAAGGAAGGCGATACCGTACGCGTCAAATGTGGCGGTCCGGCAATGACGGTACTGTGCGTCGATGGCGATTACTTCACGGGCGAAGAAAACCGTACGGCTGTCTTTTGCGTGTACGAAAAAGACCAGTTCCTGTTCGAGCAAGCCTATCCCGAGTGTGCGCTCGACATCCTCGGCGACGCCTGACGGCAAGCGGCGCAGCCGGCGCCCCGCTTTGTGCTACATTCAATGTTCTGCATTCCTGTCTAGCAAGGTGACCATCATGGAAACTCTTGAGCTGCTTTTTGCCTCGCTGGTGCGCGAAACGGCCGAATCGATACGCGACCACCACGTTCCTTTTGCCATCAAACACGACGAGCGCGCCTATTTCGAGTGGATGGATGGGCATCCGATCAATGGCTATATCCAGGAAGCGTATCGGGAGATCGAGGAAACAGCCCAGCAGATCCGCGCCATTCGCGCTGGATGATGACGCTTGCGGCAAGCGTCGATACGGTCGTTAAGCTATGCAGTGAACGTATTGACTTAGATCAAACACTCAGCTGTTCCAATCGAATTGATAGCCCAAAGCCGGGACAATCAGGTCTGGAGGCGGGAGACATGGATCAGGAACAAAAACACCAGATCAGGGGCTATGAATTTCATGTTGCGGGGGCGCTGGAGAAGGATGGGCGTTACCGGGGCATGATTTTGATTAGCAAGCGTGGCGATACGCAGCAGGTGTACGCCAAGCCCGTGCTGATCGAAACGCCAAGCAGTTTCAAGTCCGTGCATGCGGCCTTGATCGAGGCATCGGCGTATGCCCAGGAACTCATCTATAACGGCGCCATCAAGGCACTGCTGCCGGCCGATGCGCCGCTCGCCGAAAAACAGGCGCCGCAGCCGCCGGATTTCGTCGGCAATTGACGCTGGCAAGCCGATCCGGGCACCTTGGGGACGCGTATAATGACGCGCTTTCCCGGATAAAAACTCAACACCATGGAATTTGTGAATTTACCGCTGGTCTTCCTGGTCGGCTGCGCGCTGATCGCTTTGCTGGCCAAGAAGAATGGCTACTCGTGGTACCTGTTTTTCTTCGCGATTGCCGTGCCCGCGCCCCTGTTGCTGCTGGCCTTGCCCCATGTGCTGGGCGTGGAAACCGCTTCGCTGACCGCCGTACGGCTGGGTACCGTCCTGTTCTTCCCCGTGGCCGGCTTGCTGCTGGCCCTGCGGAGAAAGAGCTGACCGGCAAGTTGCCTCAACCTGCCTGCACGCCATCGGCCAGGCGCCAGCCGACGGACAGCGCCAGTTGCTGCGCCTCTTTTTCGTTGCTGCAATCGTCGTAATCGCAGGTGTCCGCATACGCGCCGCATGCCTGGTTCTGGCTGACATACGAGCCGACCCAGCGGCCATCGCGGCGCTGGCTGGCCGTGGCGCTGATAATAAAACCTTTGTGGGTAGTGGGATTTTCAAACGACATAGTTCCTCCGGTGCAAGAAGCGTCAGGAAGCTGACTGGTCTCCACTGTGCGCCACCTGCCGCCCGCAGTCTGTACGTTTGACCACACACAGAAAGCACGCGCGCGCCTGCCTCGCGGCGCCGGGCAATCGGGTATGATTTCAGCATGTGTGGACGACTCGATCAAAATGACACGGCGCCCGTGCTGGCGTCATCCTTCGGCTGGACCGACGCGGTGTTCGACAGCGAGGCCGAGCCGCACCTGAACGTGTCGCCCGGCACTTACCGGCCCGTGCTGCATATCCAGGATGGCGTCCACAGGGTCGATGACGTCTTCTGGGGCTACCGCCCCGCCTGGGCCGCGCAAGCCGTGCCCGCCCCCGGCAAGAAAAAAATCCCCATCGCCATCAATGCCCGTCTGGAAAAACTCGCTGGCGCCTACTGGAAGCCCTTGCTACGCGCGGGGCGCGGTATCGTCAGCGTTTCCGGCTGGTATGAATGGACGGGAGAGAAAGGCAGCAAGCAACCGTGGCACATCCACCGCAAGGACCGCGCGCCCCTGTTCCTGCTGGCGCTGGCCCAGTTCGGGCCATACAAGCATAACCGCGAGGAAGCGGGCTTCGTGCTGGTGACGGCCGACAGCATGGGCGGCATGGTCGATATCCACGACCGCCGCCCCGTCGCCGTCAGCCTGGAAGACGCGCACCGCTGGCTCGACCCCGCCTTGACGCCGGAGCAGGCGCTGCATTTGGCGCGCACCTGCATGCTGGATGTAGATCTGTTTGAATGGCATGCCGTCGATAATCCGCTGGTGCCGTCTGCCAAACCCAAGCCGCCACCGCCGGCTGCGGCGCAGAGCGCGTTTGACTGGGGAACGGATTAAGGCAATCGCGCCAGCCGTCGCCATAGCGCTTCCATCGGCCCCTGGCGAAAATGCCGCAGCCAGTAACGGCTCAGCAGCACCTGCCCCGCCATGATCAACACCGCCAGGCCCAGCATCTCGGCCGGGCGCAGTGTCGCCCCCCAGCCCAGACCCGGCCCCTGCAGCAGCCAGGTGCCGATCAAGGATTGCAGCAGATAATTGCTCAGCGCCATGCGGCCCACGGGCGCCAGCCATGCGCCCAGCCAGCGCAGCATGAAAGGACCGGCCAGCATCAGCGCGGCCACATAGCCGGCCGCCAGCACGGGGCCGCCGGCAAACAGGCCCACTTCGAACAGGGCCGTGTCAAACACGGTTTGATACGGGTCGGCCACTTGCCAGGCGACAGCGCCCGCCGCCAGCAGGTTGAATGGCAAGCCCACGCCCAGCCCCACGGCGCGCACGCGGCGCCACAAGCGCTGATGGCGCTGCGGCTGCGTCAGCCAGCCACAACGCACGGACAAGATGCCCAGCAAGAACAACACGATGATATGCGGCAGCATGACGGCGGCGTACAGCAAGGAGACGAGGAAATCGTTGGCGCGCAGCTTGGCGACGGCCCACGCACCGCCTTGCGTGTAGATGGCGTAACGCTCCGCAAAACTGTGCAGGTCGCGCGCGATGTCCGGTGCGCCGCCCTGCTGGCCCACGGGAATGAGCAGGCACATGAACAGCAAAAAGCCGGCCGCCACCAGCCAGGCGCGGTTGCGCACGCGGCTGAGCCGGGCTGATGCCAGGGGCAGGATCAGCATGCCGGCGACGGCATACGAGGTCAGCACGTCGCCACTCCAGATGAGGAAACCGTGCAACAGGCCGAATGCCAGCAGCCAGCGCAGCCGGCGCCGATAAGCCGCTCGCGCCTGCTCCCAGCTACCCAGCTGGCGTTGCAGGGAGCGTGTCTGCAAGGCAAAACCGGCGCCAAACAAAAAGGCAAAGATGGGATAGAACTTGAATTGCGCCAGCGCCGCCACCAAAAAAATGACGAGCTGGTCCAGCACGGGGGGCTGCGCCGGCAAGGTGCCGTAGCGCAAGGAAATCGTGCCCCAGGCAAAGCCCCATATATTCACCAGCAAGATGCCGAACACGGCAAGGCCGCGCAGCACATCGAGCTGCAGCAACCTGCCGGGCCTGGCGGACATGGAGTTCAGGGGCGCGCCAGGGTGGGGTAATCGGTCACCCGCAGGCTGAAGCCGGACGCATCCGATTGCAGGCTCGCCTGGCCGCCGAACGGCAAGGTGACCCGGCGGCGGATGTGGCCAAACTCGAGCCCCGTCAGCACGGGTACGGGCAGGCGCTGGCGCACGTAAGCCAGCATGGCGTCGAAATCGTAGCCGTTATCCATGGGACTGAGTTTATACGCGGAAAAATCGCCGAGCACCACGGCTTGCTGGCGGCCAATCACGCCCGCGTGCAGCAGTTGCAGCAGCATGCGTTCGACCCGGTACGGGTGTTCGTTGACGTCTTCCAGGAACAGGATGCCGCCGTCGATTTCCGGGAAATATGGCGTACCGAGCAGATGCACGAGCATGGCCAGGTTGCCGCCCCACAGCTTGCCTTTCAGCTCGACCTGCGGATTGCCCGTTGCCGTGCCCGTGACCGTGTGCGTGGGGCCGGCCAGGCACGACCACAGCTGATCGAGCGTAAATTGCTCGGGCTCGTCGCGGATGAAATCGTCGCAGATCATGGGACCGGCAAAGCTGGCGCGGCCCGTTTTCGCCATCAAGCCCATGTGGAAGGCCGTAAAATCGCTGTAGCCGACAAACAGCTTGCCGCTGTCCGCCATGAGGTCGAAATCGATGTCGGGCAGGATGCGGCTGATGCCGTAGCTGCCGCGCAAGGCGATCACCACCTGCACGGCAGGATCGGCCGCGGCGGCATGGAGCTGCGCCAGGCGGCCCGCATCCGTGCCGCCGAAGCGCTGGAATCTATGTTCGTGATCGTAGTAATTGTGGACGGTGGCGCCTTGCGCCTGCAAGCGGGCGATACCGCGTGCCAAGGCCGCCTCGTCGGGCGCATAACCGCCCGGCGCGACGATGGCGATGCCAATCTCAGGTGTCTTCAAAATATGCCCGGCTAGTCAAGGGGTGGGCGCGCCTGGCTCAAGCTGGCTGGGAGCGCATCTGGGGCGCCATCTTACCTTGCAGATGCACATCGATCAAGGCGAGCAGGCGCTCGATCAGCTGGGGCGGCATGTCGTGTCCCATGCCTTCGATGACTTCCAGCCGGGCGCCCGGGATCAGCGCCGCCGTATCGATGCCGCAGGCGACGGGAATCAGGGGGTCGGCCGCGCCATGGATCACCAGCGCCGGACAGCTGATGCTCGGCAACAAGGCCGTGCGTTCGCCCGATGCGGCGATGGCCACCATTTGCCGCGCCACGCCTTCCGGGCAACTGCCACGCTGCAGCGCCGCCTCGATGCGCTGGTACAGCAGTTTTTCCGAGACAGGATAGGCGGGACTGCCGATGACGCGCACGGTGGCGGCCATGTGCGCCATCAGTTCGGCGCGGCTGGCGTTGCGTTTCGGGCGTTGCAATAAAGCGTTGCGCGCGGCCCGCGTGGGGCCGGGCAAGCCGCGCCGGCCGCTGCTCGACATGATGGACGTCAAACTGAGCACCTGCTGCGGCGCGCGCGCCGCCATCACTTGCGCGATCATGCCGCCCATCGACACGCCGATCACATGCGCCTGGGCAATGCGCAAGGCCGCCAGCAAGCCCAGCGCGTCTTCCGCCATGTCATTGAGGGTGTAGGAAGTTTTCAGGGGCCAGCCGACCAGGTTTTTCACATAGGCCAGCCGCAGATAGGGTTTGCCCGCCAGCGCCATCTTGCTCGACAGGCCGCTGTCGCGGTTGTCGAAACGCAAGACGCGAAACCCTTGCTCGACGATGCCTTCGACGAAGTCCGCCGGCCAGGCAATCAATTGCATGCCCAGGCCCATGACCAGCAGCACGCACGGATCGTTGGGGTCGCCGTGGCTCTCATAAGCTATGTTCAGGCCGTTCGCCATGATGGTTGCCATGATTGCCTCTCTTCCAGGAACCAGCACGCAGGCACGATCGCTGCGGCCTTGTAATCAGCATACCACTATTGTGCTTCAGACATGAGACCGGCACGCGGCACTCAGCTGAAGTGTTGCCGCGCCGGTACGGCGCGCGGCAACGGTGACGAATCAACGGTGCTTGCTTTTACTTTGGCTTTTTAGGCAAGGAATCGGCCAGTCGACCCAGCTTTGCGGCTTGCGGTTTTTTGCCCCGTTTTCGCGCACGCCGAAGAAGGAGACCACTTGCGTGCCTTCCTTGTCGAAGAACTCGACGGAAGTGACGCCGCCGCGCTTGACGACCCAGCCGCTGCGCAGGGCCGTGTCGCGGATGTGCAGGTTGAAGTCCGGGTCCAGCACGTTGAAGAAGCCGCCGGCGGCCATGGTTTTCTCGATCTTGCCACTGTAGATCTGCGTCAAGCCTTCGTTGCCCAGGAACACCATGATGGCGACCTTGTCCTTCGCCGCGTTTTCCAGCAGGGTGCGCAGCGCTTCGGGCGTCACGCGCTCGACCACGCCGGCCGGCGCCAGGCGCAGGGCCTGTTCGCGCGACAGGTGGAACTCACGCATGATTTGCGCAAACTGGTGCACATCCGTCATGTCTTTCCAGGCCAGCTGGAATTCCTTGACATCGATCTCGGCATCCGGCTTTTCCGCCGCTTTCGGCGCCACGGCCAGCACGTTCAGCTCCGCGCTTTGCTGCGGCAGGCGGAACGTCGCCACCAATTTATCGTAGACAGCCACGCCCGGCTCGTTGCGCAGGTAGATCTTGTGCACGGCCGTGCCGTTGGCGTCAAAAAACTGCAGGCTGCGCGTCGGCTTGCCATCGCGGCCCGCCTGTTCCACGGCAAATGCGTATTTCCAGTTTTCAAAGTGGAAACGCAGATCGATCTGGCCGCCCAGGTAGCCGCCAGCGATATTGCGCTGGCGCGCTTCCGTTTCCGGATCCTGCTTGGCGTCGGCCTGTTCCGACTTGTCGCCCGCCTGCTTGAATTTGCTGGCAACGCCCGTCGTTTCGATCACGCCGTTTTCATTGCGCGTGATGGCTTGCACGATGCCCAGATCCAGCGCGGCGCGCATGATTTCGCGCGGCTGGTTGCCGTCGGCCTGCAGGCGCGTGACGCCCTTGCCGATGTTGGTTGCCAGCAATTGCGCTTCGGACACGCCCAGCGCGCGCGCCGCGTCGCGGATCTGCAGCTTCGGCTGCTCCGTGCGCAAGGTGGACCAGCGTTCCGCCAAAGTGGCTGGGGCCGCGTATGCGTTTGCGATCAGCAGGCTGCCTAGCAGGGATAGAACGAGTTTGGATAACTTCATAGAGAGACCATTCAATCAAACATGGAAAAAAAGAGGGGCAAGCACCCCTCCCCGGTAAAAATCAATAGTTGATGCTGAGGCTGGCGGCGACGTTGCGGCCCGGTTTGGCGTAGCGCTCGATCTCCGCGCGGCTGGCCACCGTGGTGCCGGCGGACAGGCTGCGCGCAGCGGCGTAATCCCAGTACTTGCGGTCCGTCAAGTTGTACACGCCGACGATGATCTTGGCGTTCTTGTGCACGTTCCAGTAGGTCGACAGGTCGAAGATGGTGTACGACGGCACCTTGAAACGCGGCGCGGTCGTGCCCATCAACAGGTCGTTCGGCGCCTGTTTCTCGCCTGCATGCAGGGCCGTCAGCTCCAGGCCGAACAGCTGGTTCGCATGGTCGTAACCGAAGGTCAGCGCCGTCTTGGGCGGCGCCACCGAAGCCAGGCCGCCGCTCTGGCCCGTCTGGGTATTGAAGGAGCGGCCCTTGGCCACGCCCGTGGCCAGGTCGACGCGGTAGCCCTGCATGGCAGGCGACCAGGCACCCAGCTCCGCGCGCAAGCTCAGCTCGCCACCCCAGGTGCGGGCATCGCCGATGTTTTCCGGACGGAACAGACCCTGCACGATGGTGGGGAAATTGACCGGATCGTCTTCCTGCGCCACATACTCGATCATGTTCTTGTATTCCGTCTGGTAGACGGAGGCGTGCATGCTCAAGCCCTTGACGATGTCGCCCTTCAAGCCCAGCTCGTAGGCCTGGCTGGTTTCCTTGCGCAGATTCGCATTGCCCAGCACGGCATAACCGGTGCCCGTGCCCGTATAGCTGAAGGAGTCATAGGTGCCTGTGCGCTCGGCCGCCGTCGGCAGGCGCGTGCCGCGCGTGACGGTGGCATAGGCATTCATTTGCGGCAGCACTTCCACGGACAGGCTCAGGCTCGGCGTGAAATAGGTATCGCTTTCCTTGCGCACTTCCTTGGCGGCATTGGGCACGGCGATCACATAGTTTTGTAGGTTTTTCGGTTCCAGCTTGCGGTAGTCGGCGCGCAGGCCCGGCGTCAGCACGGCTTTCTTGCCGCCCAGGTTAAAACTGAGGTCGTCGCGCACGTACAGGGCCAGCTTGGTGCTGTCCATGTCGGCCATGCGGTTCTTGCGCGTGATCTGGTGCACGCCCGTGGCGATGATGGTGCGGTCTTCCACCCATGGACGGCGAGATTTGCTCTGCTCCAGCTGCACGCCGTACAGCAGCGCATTGTCGGCATTGACTTGCTTGAACGCTTCCGACGTCAGGCCGATGCTGTCATTCTTGAAGCTGGTATCGATGGTGCGCTGCGACGGACTGCCGAAGGTGTAGCGGCCTTGCGTCTGGTCATCGATTTTCGCATTCTGCAGATACACCTTCGACGTCAGGCGGTCGAACAGGGCGAAGTCTTTCAGTGCCACATCGTGGCCCAGGCTGACGCGCGTACGCTTGGTGGTGGAATCCTGCTGCACGCCCGTCGGATAATACGTGCTGACCTTGTTGCGCAGATCGCGCTTGTTCTTGCGCTCGAACATGTCGACCGTCAAGTCCAGCTTTTGTTCGCCCGGCAAGGCCCACACCAGCTTGGACAGCAAGGCGTTCGAATGCCAGTCGTCCGGATTGACGGGGGCGCTGCCGCGGCTGTCCGTCTGCTCGCCATCGCGGTGCACATACACGGCCAGGCCTTGCAGATTGGCGCCGATCTTGGCGGCACCCGTCAAGGTATGCGCATTGCTGCGGTCGGCCGTGGCGCGGCCGTATTTATACGCCACATAATGGTCCACGCCTGCGCCCAGGTAATCCTCAGGCGACTTGGTGATGAAGGCCACGCTGCCGCCCAGGCCAGGATTGGCGCCGCTGGCGGCCGTCGTGCCCGAATCGATGCGCACTTCGCGGAAAGTTTCAGGATCGAAATAGTCACGCCCCGTGCCGAAGGCGTTCAAGGTGGTGCCGTCCGGCTTCGGTGCCGCATCCGGCAGGGAAATGCCATCCACGTCCAGGCTGACCCGGTTGCCTTCCATGCCGCGGATGTTATAGCCCGTGTTGCCCGAACCATCCCACACGCTGCCGGCGCCCGATGCCGCCATTGGCGTGCTGATCAGCGGCTGGTAGCGCACGATGCCGGCCATGTCCGTCACGTTGCGGCGCTCCAGGTCGTCGCTGCGGATCACCGTCTTGGTGCCGGCGCGGCGCTCGTAGTCCTGCTTGGCATTGACGACGATTTCCGGGAAGACAGGCAGCTTGGCCGGTTCCTGGGCGGCCGTGCCCGCGTTGATGGCGGCCGTTTGGGCCACGGCAGGCAGCAGCGGCGCTGCAAACAGGCCCAGCAAGGCGGCGCGCAGCACCAGGTTATGGCGGCGGGCCGGCAGGCAAGATGAAGATACAACGGGCGCAGCGAAGCGCTGCAGAGGCACAGTAGTCATGATGATCCGGTCTAAGAGTAAAGGCTGGCTCTTGAACCCGGATCGATAACGATGCGCAAGGGAAGTTTGCTGGCGAAAACAATACTGTAACACGAATCATTCTCATTTGAGAATGGCGAAGTGGTCTAGACAGATGTTATTTCGCAACAGTTATAAAAATGCCAGCCTCGGTGGCTGGCAAGGAGGGCTGGCTGGGCAAGGCCATGGCGGCCCTGCCCTGTCAGGACTGGTGTCAGGCCTGCGGATTGGCCAGCTTGCGCGCTTCCGCCTGCGCGCGGCGGCGCTCGGCAAAGAAGCGCTTGAGGAAAGCGCCGCACTCGTCGGCCAGCACGCCGCCTTCGATGGCCGTCTGGTGGTTGAGTGCCGGCTGCTCGAACAGGTTCAGCACGGAACCGCAGGCGCCCGTCTTCGGATCGCCCGCGCCATACACGACGCGCGCCAGGCGCGCATGCAGCATGGCGCCCGAGCACATCACGCACGGTTCCAGGGTCACGTACAGTTCGCAGCCGGGCAAGCGGTAGTTGCCCAGCTTGTCGGCGGCCGCGCGCAAGGCCATGACTTCCGCGTGCGCCGTGGGGTCGTGGCGGCCGATGGGCTGGTTGTAGCCCACGGCGATGACTTCCCCATCCTTGACGACGACGGCGCCGACCGGCACCTCGCCCAGATCCCACGCGTGCTGGGCCTGCTCGAGGGCCAGCCGCATGTAGCGCGCATCCTGCGCGCTAGCGTGCGTTTCAGTCATCGGTCACTTCTGCCCAGCAATTCGGCGTTTCATGCAGCACCAGCTTATGCAGGTGCAAGCCCGTGCCGAAATGGTCGGTAAACGCCGCCTTCAGTATCTCGAAGGCGATGCGCGCCAGGTTTTCCACGGTGGGAATGCGGTCGATGACGACGGTTTTATGGTCGGGCAGGCTGGCCAGGAAGTCGCGCACGGCCGTATCTTTTTCATACACGAGGAAGGCATGGTCCCAGACATCGACCAGGTGCTGCTTGGCCAGGGTTTTCACGTCGGAAAAATCCATGATCATGCCATTGTCGGAATTACCTTCCGCTTCGATGACCTGGCCGACCAGGGTGATTTCCACCGTGTAGCGGTGGCCATGCAGGTTGCGGCACTGGCTTTTGTGGTCGGGAATGCGGTGGCCCGCGTCGAATTCGAGCTTGCGTGTGATAGTCAGCATATTATTTGATTAAGGTATTTGCAGGAGTTTATGGGTTTGCAGGCTCAGCTTCCACTTCGGGTTGCTTTTGCACGTCTCGATGGCCAGCTTCATGTTGTGCGCGGCCAGGGGGCCGTCCATCGCTTGCACGAAGAAGTTCTCGAAGTCCAGTTGTTCGTAGGCGGCCAGGTCTTGCTGGAACTGGGGAATGACCACCTTGATTTCATTACCCTTGTGCACCACCAGGGTGGAGCCCATCTTCGGGCTGACGCAGATCCAGTCCACGCCGGCCGGCACGGGCAAGGTGCCGTTGGTTTCGATGGCGATGGTAAAGCCCACCGCATGCATGGCGTCGATCAGGGCCGTGTCCAGTTGCAGCAGCGGTTCGCCGCCCGTAAACACCACGTATTTGCTCGGCGCGTAGCTGGCCGGCCACAGGCTGTCGATCAGCGCGGCCAGTTCCTGCGGCGTCTTGAACTTGCCGCCCAGTTCGCCATCGGTGCCGACGAAATCCGTGTCGCAGAACTGGCACACGGCCGTGGCGCGGTCGCTTTCGCGGCCCGTCCACAGGTTGCAGCCGGAAAAGCGGCAAAACACGGCTGGACGGCCCGCATGCGCGCCTTCGCCCTGCAGGGTGTAAAAAATCTCTTTGATGCTATAAGTCACTGTATTTCCTAAGAGCTGGCTGGCGTCATCGCGCAGGGCGAACGCATCGAGGCCGGCGCACTGCGCCGTCACCGCAAAAGCCGATTGACAACCCTCTATTATATGCCGCCACGACACTTCCCGTGCAAATGCCGTGCCTGCCACCTGCCGCCGCGGCATCCAGGGGGCAAGAAAGCCACACAGGCAGGCATAACGACGCAGCTTTTGCGTTTAGACAATATAAATAGCCCCAAGTTAATATATTTTCTGTAAGAGCATTGCCTGATGGAAAACATTTTTGGGGAGCATGGACATGCTGCAACGCTGGATACGTCCGCCGTACCGCCTGAGCATTCTGGCCTGCCTGGCGGCCGCTGCACTCGCTTCCCTGCACGCCGGCCATGCCGCCGGGCCGATGCTGCAGGCTGACGCAGCATCCCCTTCGATGCTGGCCTGCGCCGTCCTGCTCGGTGCGCTGGCGCTGCTGCTGTGGCGCCTGCGCCGCCTGGCACTGCGCCTGCAGGCGCTGGAACAGCTGCGCGCGGAAGCCGAACAGGCGCGCCTGGCGGGCGAGCAGAACAAGGCGCGCGAACAGGAGCGCCTGCGCATCGGGCGCGACATCCACGACGACCTGGGCCAGCATCTGCTGACCCTGAAAATCGACCTGGCCATGCTGCAGACCAGCACGCATGACGCGGCGCCCTTGCTGGCGCGCCAACTGGCCATGATGGCGCGCAATGTCGACCTGAGCATCGCGGCGCTGCGCTGCGTCATCCACGACCTGCGCCCGCCCGCCCTCGACGCGGGCCTGCAAGCGGCGTGCGACGGCTTGCTGGCGGACTTCAAGCGCACCACGGGCATCGATTGCAGCTGCGATTACCGGCTCGACGCCGCCGCCGGCAGCGCGCATGGCGCCCTGCTCTACCACGCGCTGCAGGAAGCGCTGGCGAACATCGCCCGCCATGCGCGCGCCACGCATGTCCAGCTATGCCTGCAGCAAACGGGTGCCACCCTGGCATGCCGCATCAGCGATGACGGCGTCGGGCTGTCGGGCTCACCGCCGCGCCTCGGTTGCGGCCTGTCCGGCATGCATGAGCGCGTGGCCGCCGCCGGCGGCAGCCTGCACATCGAAAGCCACAGCGGCGCCGGCACCACCTTGCGCGTGTCGCTGCCCCTGCCAGGCTGCCACGATGAGGCGACGCTCCATCGGTGAAAATATTGCTCAATATCAACACCATCGACTCTCCACATTGCATCATGGCCAGCGAGCCAGCCCCATTCACCCCGAGAAGGATGCTTACATGCCGGATAGCCATGCACATGCCAGCGCATCGCCCTGCGATGCAGCCCAGGGTTTCGCCGTCAAGATGATGGAATTGCTGGTGGTGCCCACCTTTGTCCTCGACGCGCATGGCCAGGTGATGATCTGGAACCGCGCCTGCGAGCAGTTGACGGGCGTGCCGGCGGCCGAAGTGCTGCGCACGCGCGAACCGGGCCGCTGCTTCTACAACGACGAGCGCCCCACCCTGGCCGACCTGCTGCTGGCCGGGCGCGGCGGCGACATGCGCGCCCTGCACGCGCAACAGCAATACCGCAGCAGCACGGGCAGCAATCTGTGCGCGGAAAACTGGTGCGACATGCCCCGCACGGGACGGCGCCGCTACCTGGCCGTCGATGCCAGCCCCATCTATGGCAATCACGGTGAACTGATCGCCGTCGTCGAAACCCTGCGCGACATGACGGATGAAAAACGCGCGCATGTGGAGCTGGAACGCCTGGCCACGCGCGACGGCCTGACGGGCCTGGCCAACCGGCGCTGCTTCGACGACACCATCCTTGCCGAATGGCAGCGCGCCCAGCGGCAAGGCCAGCCCCTGTCGCTGCTGATGGTCGATGTCGACAATTTCAAGGAATACAACGACAGCCACGGCCACCAGGGCGGCGACCTGTGCCTGCGCAAGGTGGCCGGCGCCGTGGCCAGCGAAATGCGCACGAACGACCTGGTGGCCCGCTATGGCGGCGAGGAATTTTCCGTCATCCTGCCGAACCAGTCGCTCAAGGGCGCGGCCATCGTGGCCGAACGCATCCGCCAGCGCGTGGAGCGGCTGCAACTGCCGCGCAAGCGCGCCGATGGTGCCAGTGCCTGCGCCTGCGTCACCGTCAGCATCGGCGCCGCCACGGCCCTGCCCGGCCCCGGCACGGAACTGGGGCAGCTGATCCACACGGCCGACTGCGCCCTGTACCGCGCCAAGCACCTGGGCCGCAACCGCATCAGCCTGCCGGAAACGACGCTCACCTAGGCAACACGGAAGCACGACCAAATTTGGTGTATATTTGGTCCTATCGTATTTTTTTCGCATTCGGAGCCGCCATGGACTTAAAGGAACGCATCAAGCCGATTTCCTACCTCAAGGCCAATACCACCGAGATCGTCAACAGCTTTGACGCGGGCCAGGACGAGCCCATCATCATCACGCAAAATGGCGAAGCGAAGATGGTCGTGCTGTCCATGCACGCGTATCAGGAAGGCAAGCGGCAAGCGCGGCACATGCAGGAGCAGCATGCATTCATGAAACTGATCGCCATGGGCAACCAGGACATCGCGCGTGGCGACGTGGTGTCCGAAGAAGACTTCCTGGCCAGCCTCGATCACGACTGACATGGCGCGCATCGCCGTGCTGAAAAGCGCGCAAGCCGATTTCAATGAACTGCGCAGCGACTTCAAGGCACGCCACACGGCGGCCGCCCATGCCCAGTTCATCGCGGCTTTCCGGCAATTATTTGCCGATCTCAAGACCTTCCCCGACAGCGGCACGCCCGTCGAAGCCGCCCGCGAAGTCGGCATGGATGTGCGGCAATGCCTGTGCGAAGATATCCGCGTCGTGTATCACCATGACCGCGCGCACGACATCGTGTGCATCCGCATGTTCCTGCCCACCAAACGCGACTTCCTCGCCCACTTGACGGCGCGCATCCTGCGGCCCGACTGTTAGCCCCTATGCAGGGCGGCACGAATATTCTATGCTGCGGCGTTGCACTTTCCACATTCCAAGAAAAGAAGGAGCCCCCGTGTCAAGAATCATGCCCGTTTTATTACCCGCTTTCGCCCTGGCCCTGTCGGCCATGGCTTCGTCGAACCTGGGTGCCGCGCCCGTCAAACCGGCCGCCGCCCACGGCGCTGCCGCCAGCAAGGCCGATTTGCTGCCGTTCAAGGCGACGGAAAAGACCCTGGCCAACGGTTTGAAGATCATCATCGTGCCGACCGGCTTCCCCAACCTGGTCTCGCTGCAGATTCCCGTGCAGACGGGCTCGCGCAATGAAGTCGAGCCGGGCAAGTCCGGCTTTGCCCACTTTTTCGAACACATGATGTTCCGCGGCACCAAGGCCTATCCGCCCGAAAAATACCAGGAAGTCATCACCCGCGCCGGCGCGCGCCAGAATGCGTATACGAGCGACGACCTGACGAATTACCACACGACGTTTGCCAAGCAGGACCTGGAAACCGTGCTGAGGGTGGAGGCGGACCGCTTCCAGCATCTCGACTATGCGGAAGACGCGTTCAAGACGGAATCGCGGGCCGTGCTGGGCGAATACAACAAGAACAGCGCCAATCCCGTCTCGAAACTGTTCGAAGTGATGCGCGACAGCGCCTATACGACGCATACCTACAAGCACACGACGATGGGTTTTATCCAGGACATCGAAGACATGCCGAACCAGTACGCGTACTCGAAGGTCTTCTTCGACCGCTGGTACCGTCCCGAGCGCACCACCATCATCATCGCCGGCGACGTGGAACCGCAGCAAGCCATCGCGCTGGTGGAAAAATACTGGAGCGCCTGGCAGCGCGGCAAGCAGCAGGCGGCCGTGCCCGTGGAACCAAAGCCGCGCGGCCCCGTCTACAAGCACGTGGCCTGGCCCACGCCAACCCTGCCGTGGGTCGCCGTCGGCTTCCACGCGCCCGCGTTTTCCGTGAAGGACAAAGACCAGGCCGCATTGTCGACCCTGCTGTCGCTGTCGTTCGGCCGCACCTCGCCTTTATATAAACGCCTGGTGCAGAACGAGCAAAAGGTCGACCAATTGTTCGACATGACGCCGGAGCGGGTCGACCCGACCCTGGCCGTGCTCGGCGCGCGCGTGAAAAACATCGATGACGCCGTCTACGTGCGCGACGCCATCCTGGCTACCGTGGCGCAGCTGCGCGATACGCCAGTGAGCGAAAAAGACCTGGCGGATGCCAAGTCGGCGGAAAAATACGGCTTGATCCGCTCGCTGGACAACACGGAGCAGATCGCCGGCACCCTGGCTTCCTTCGTGCATTTCGACCGCTCGTACGCCACCATCAACCAGTACTACCGGCTGATCGATACGCTCACGCCGGCCGACCTGCAGGCGGCCGCGCGCAAATACCTGACGGACGACGGGCTGGTAGTGACGACCCTGTCGCACCAGCCGATGGCGGCCGCCATCGCCACCACGCCGACACTGGCCAGCCTGCTGCCAGCCGCCTCGAACGCGAAGTTCGACGTGCTGGTGCAAAAGTCCGCGCTGCCGCAAATCCGCTACAAGCTGCTGTTTACGGCCGGTTCCGCGCAAGATCCGCAAGGCAAGGAAGGCCTGGCCGCGCTGACGGCAGCCATGGTGGCGTCCGCTGGTTCGTCCGAGCGCAAGATCGACGAGGTCAATCAGGCCCTGTTCCCGCTGGCCGGCAGTTTCAGCCAGCAGACGGACAAGGAAATGACGACGTTTACGGGCTCCATCCACAAGGATAACTGGGCGCAGTTCAACGCCATCGCCCTGCCCCTGCTGCTCTCGCCCGGTTTCCGCGAAGACGACTTCCGCCGCCTGAAGGATGCGCAAAAGAATGCGCTGCTGCTGGACCTGAAGGACAATAACGAAGAAGAATTCGCCAAGGAACGCCTGCAAACCAATGTCTACGCGGGCACGCCGTACGGCCACCCCGTGCTGGGCACGGTCGCCGGCATCGACGCCATCACCCTCGACGATGTGAAACAGTTCTGGAAGAGCGCCTACGCGCAAGGCGCCGTCAAGGTGGGCATTTCCGGCGATGTGTCCGACGCCATGACGGCCTCGCTGACGCAGGCGCTGGCCGCCTTGCCGGTCGGCCCAGGCTTGCCGGCCACCGTGAAACCCGCGGGCCGCAAGGCGCAGGGCCTGGAAGTGGAAATCATCGAGAAGAACACGCGCGCCACGGCGATTTCCTTCGGCTTGCCTTTGGAGGTGACGCGCACGCACCCGGACTTCCCCGCCCTGTGGCTGGCAAAAACGTGGCTGGGCGAGCACCGCGCCTCGAATTCCTACCTGTATCAGCGCATCCGTGAAATCCGCGGCATGAACTATGGCGACTACGCGTACATTGAAGCGTTCCCGCGCGGCATGTACCAGTTCTTCCCGAACCCGAACCTGGGCCGCAAGGCGCAGCTGTTCGAAATCTGGATCCGCCCCGTGGCGCCGGACAACGCCCACTTCGCCCTGCGCGTGGCCCTGACGGAATTGGGCAAGCTGGTCGACAACGGCCTGACGCAGGACGATTTCGCCACCACCCGCGATTACCTGATGAAGAACGTCTTCGTCATGACGTCGACACAGGACCAGCAGCTGGGCTATGCGCTCGATTCGCAATGGTATGGCACGCCCGAGTTCACCAAGCTGATGCGTGATGGCTTGTCGAAACTGACGGTGGCGGACGTCAACCGCGCCATCAAGCAGCACCTGTCGGCGCAGAACCTGTCCGTGGTGATCGTCGCCAAGGATGCTGCCGGCTTGAAGGAAAAGCTCGTCAGCGACGCGTTTTCGCCCATCAAGTACGACGGCAACAAGCCGCAGGCGCTGCTCGATGAAGACAAGGTCATCGGCGCGATGAAGCTGAACATCAAGCCAGCCGCCGTCACCGTCACGCCGGCGGCGCAGGCGTTCGCGAAGTAAGCGTTTTGCCAGATTAAGCTCGTCCGGCAAGCTGCATTGGACGAGGTTGATCTGGCATTCGGCGCGGCCAAACCCGCCTTCAGGCCGCAAATCCCGGTCTTGGTCGCAAAGTATCATCTTGGCAATCGGCTTATCCGCATACTGTTTTTCGACTCTTCCCGAGTGAAAACCATGACAAGGATAGCCATGCACCTGCTCCATCCCCACCTTTACGCCACTTGCATCCTCGCCGCTGCCGCCCTGCCAGGCGCCCTGTACGCGCAGGCGCCGGCCCTCGCCGGACAGTGGCAATTCCAGACGGCGACAGGCACGACCACGACAAATGGCGTCGAGGTCGACCTGATCGACACGGGCATCCTCGACATTACCGAAGAGCAAGCCGGGTGGCGCGCGACGATCGCATGGCTCGACGAACGGGGCCAGCTCACGCCGCCGCGCACGGTCAAGGGTACGCCAGGCCCCGCCGGCACCATTTTCAGGCACGGCGGCAAGCGCGTCAGCACGGGGCGCAACGGCCAGGACATCAGCACCGAGGTGACGATACGCTGGACCTTGCAAGCCAAAGGCGACGTGCTGAGCGGCGAACGCCTGGTCGAAACCGATGAGAACGAACCCAAGCCCGTAAGCGGCACGCGGCTGAAGGAACGCTATGTGCCGCCGGCACTGCCGGCCGCGACGCCAGTGGCAAGCGGCGCCGCGCGCGGCCCTTCCACGCCGGCCGAACGCGCGCGCGTGGTGCAGATGGCGCAAGAGGCGCAGCGCGATCCCCTGGCCGTGCAACAGCGCGACGGCGCCTGGCTGGGCGCATGGATAGAAGCGATTCCCGACTTCACCTTACCGGCCAGTGCGCTGGAAAGCTGGCTGTCCATCGCCAGCAGGCCGGCCATCCGCGAGGCAACGGTCTTTCAATACCTTGCCAGCGCGATGGCTTTCCAGATCGAACACCCGGACCAGGCCGGGCGGCAAAGCGCCAGCGACCTGGCGGGGATGCAGGGCGTGCTGCGCGCCTACGAAACCCTGCTGCGACAGGATAAGCTGCACCGTTCCGCCAAGCTGGACGCGGCGCTGGCGGCGCGCCGGGAAGACAGGCTGCCCGCCTTCCTCGCCACGCTGTCCGGCAGGGATGCTGGCATTGAAGCGACGACATCGCCATCCGGCGACGCCACGGCGCGCCGGATTGTGGCGCTGGGCACCAGCGAACCGCGCGCAATGGACTGGCTCGACATCCTGAGCAACCGCTTCGGCGGCCGCATGGCCGGCAGCGATGCCTACACGCATGCGGCACAATGGGCGCGCATGCAACTGCAGCAATGGGGTGTGCAAGCCGAGCTGGAAGAAGCGGGCCACATGCCCGTCGGCTTCAACCGCGGTCCCTGGTCGGGCAAGATGCTGGCGCCCCGGGAGCAGCCCCTGCGCCTGGCGACGCCCGCCTATACGGCCGGCACCCGTGGCGGGCAGCAAGGCCTGGCAATCGTGGGGCCGGCCACCCTGGACGAGGCGCTGGAGCGCGCCGCGCAATTCAAGGGAAAATGGGTGCTGACCGGCGGCGAAAACAGCGGTGGCGGGCGCGATGGCAAGACCGTCCACCAGCCCAGGGCCATCACCCGGGTGTTGATGCAGGCCGGCGCCCTCGGCACCATCCAGTCTGGCGAAGAACCGCTGTATGCCGCCAGCGCCGCGCCCGCCACCTGGGCGGCCCTGCCGACCTTGCCTGACATCAAGCTGGCCGCGCCACAATATGCCGACATCCGCCAGCGCCTGGCGCGCGGTGAAGCCGTGACCCTGGAGTTTGACATCCGCAACTGGTTCTATCCGGGGCCGGTGGCGTATCACAACGTCGTCGCCCGCATTCCGGGCACGGAAAAGCCGGAGGAAATCGTGCTGATCGGCGCCCACCTCGACAGCTACGATGGCGGCACGGGCGCGGCCGACAATGGCGGCGGCGTGGCCACCATGCTGGAGGCGATGCGCCTGCTGGCCAAGTCCGATGCCAGGCCGCGCCGCACCATCATGCTGCTGGCCTTCGGCGCGGAGGAAATCGGCCGCAAGGGTTCGTTCGCATTCGCCGAGCGGCATGCGGGGGAATTGCACAATATCGTCATGATGCTGAACCGCGACGGCCGGCCTGGCGCCATCGACGGCATTGCGATTCCCTCGGCCTGGAAACCCGTGTTTGGCCGGGTTGAACAGGCCCTGCAAGACATCCACCCCGTGTTCGGCTTCGCCACGACCATCAACGACGTGCCGCGCGATGCCAGCAAGGCGATGAGTGCGCGCGCCGGCAGCGATGACGCTGTCTTCAGCCTGCATGGCGTGCCGACGCCGAAGTTTACCGTGCTCGGCGATTTCGACTATGCGCGCGTGCATCACACGGTGCTCGATACCTACGACAGCGTGCAGCCTTTCAGCGCGGCGCAGCAATACTCGGCCATCGCCATCGCCTTGAGCGCGTATGAAGTGGCGAATGCGCCGGAAGAGATCAACAGGAACGGCTACTATCGCGCCGCCAAGGCGGCGCAGTAGACGTCCCCGCCAGCATCACTCGAAGGGATTGGCCACCGACGTCACTTCGGGCGGCGGCAGCTGGTCGGGCAGTTCCTGCTTTTCCAGCTGCGCCACCACGTCGCCCAGCAATTTTTGCAATTGCTTCGCCAAGGCCAGGCCCGGCTTGTCCAGGGTCAGGTCGATGTCGCCGCTGATGCTGATGCGGTCGATGCGGTTTTCGATAGTCAGGCTGCCAATGTCCAGCACATCGCTTTCATTGGCATACGGGATGAATTTCTTTGCGCACATGGGATTTCCTTTTTGACGATCTTATTTCTTGGACTTGCTCTTTACCTTGGGCAGACTCAGCATGCGCAACTTTTGCTGCCGCGTCAGCGACGGTAACAGATCGATGCCTATCCTGTCTTCCAGTTGCGCAATGCTCAACACTTCATACGTCTTGGTATCGACGTTTTCAATGAAGTAGGCGGCGCCGGCGCGCTGGCGCGGGCTGTAGACGGCCTTGTACAGATGGCTGGGCACGATCACCCGGCCCACCTTGCGCAGGTTGCCGCCAATAAAAGCCGGGCCCGTGATCACGTACAGGTCGCCTTCCTTCTTCGCCATCTTGCGCACGGCGCCCTCGATGCCGGCCCACACATAGCGGTTGTTGCGCGCATCCTGCGGCACCATGTTGGCGAGGGTGAAGCTGTCGCGCTGGCTCTGGCGGTCCGGCATGTCGCCGTTGGGCGCCATGTGGCCACGGTCGAAGCCGCTGCGCGCATAATCGGCCAGTTCCGCGCGCTGGGCGGCGGGCAGCTTGCGTTCGGCATGGAAAGAGTTTTCGCGCGACAAATCCTGTGCCGCTTCCAGGTTGTTCGCCGTCAAGTGTTCAGCCGACCACAGCGGCGTGCGCGTGATACCCGAGTGCATCACGCCAAACACGTTGTAGCACAGCTCCTTGGTGGCCACGTCCAGCTTGGGGTTGGTGATTTCCGGCTTGCGGCCATCGACGTAATGGGCAGGACAGGCATCGGCATGCGCCAGGTTCGCGGCAAAGGCAGAAGCCAGCAGGCCGCACGCCAGGGTCAGCCTGGCGATCGATCGTTGAATCATATTTCCCTCTGAAATCTTGCAGGCCAGCATTCTAGCGGACGCCGGCCCTCAGCACCAAGCTGCACAAACCTGGCGTGCGCGGCGAAAAACAGGCGTACAGGCGGCCCTGCGCAGAGCTGGCGCAAATAAAGGCCAACAGGCCGCGCACAGCCATTCATATCTGCTAAGATTGCCTTGATTTGTTCGCATCGACCATTCAAGATTTGGAGAGCATATGATCAAAAAAACCCTGCTGCTGATCGTTGTCGTCGTCGCCGCCATCCTCGGCTATGCCACCACCAAGCCCGACACCTTCAGTGTCCAGCGCGAAATCACCATCAAGGCCCCGCCCGAGAAAATCGCCGCCCTGATCACGGACTTCCACTACTGGGCCGCCTGGTCGCCGTGGGAAAAGCTCGATCCGGCCATGCGCCGCACGTTTACGGGTCCGGCCAATGGCCTGGGCGCGCAATATGCGTGGACGGGCAATGACAAGGTGGGTGCCGGCCGCATGGAAATCACGGAAGCGGCCCAGCCCGAACGCACCGTCATCAAGCTGGACTTCCTCAAGCCGTTTGAAAGCCATAACACCACCACCTTTACCATGGCGCCCGAAGGCGATGGCACCAAGGTGAACTGGACCATGACGGGCCCCAGCCCTTACGTCAGCAAGGTCATGACGGTGTTCGTCAGCATGGATACCATGATAGGCAAGGATTTTGAAAAAGGCTTGAACAACCTGAAGGCGGCGGCGGAGCGCTAAGCCCGCTCACCGCCACCAGACACAGGGCCCGCGCGGCCCTGTTTTAGTTGGCGCCGCCCCTTGCGGGGGGGGGGGGCGCATGCTTAGAACTGCTCGATCCAGGCCGCCAGGTGGTCTGGCGTGAGCGCCGGTTCAGCCTGCACCACCTTGCCTTGCAAGCCTTGCTCCGTCTTGCTGAGCTGCAAGGACCAGCCGCGCCGCGCCAGCCACAGCAAGCTGGCCAGCCAGAACGAGTGGATGGGCGAGACGGGCGTGGTGGTCGGCGTTTCCAGGAATTCCGTCAGCAGGCGGCCATCGAGAAACAGCGCCGTGCCGCCCTGGTTTTGCAGCGCCGCGCCGAACACGGGCAGCAGCATGTCGATCGTCTGTTCCACGCCGCGCCCCGGATAGTCGCGTTCGAGCGTGTCGAGCTGCTGGCGCACGGCGGCGGCAAAGGCCGTGCCGCGGAAGGCTTCCGAGCTGACCAGGTCGGCATAATCCATCAGCAGCCAGTCCGGCTCGGGCGGCGTGACGCCGGCCGTCAGGGCCGCCGACAAATACGCTTCCACGGGCAATTGCTGCTCCGGACCAGCCAGGCTGGCGCACAGGGCGTAGAGGGTACCGATGCGGTTGGCAACGGCTTGCCGCTGGCGCACCATCAGCTTTTCGCGCAGCAACTGGGCGTGCTCGTTGCGCAAGCGCGCCAGTTCCAGCGCCTGCTTGAGTTCCATGCGCAGGGCCGCGATATCCCACGGCTTCTGGATGTAGCGGTGGATCTGCCCCTGGTTGACGGCTTCCACCGTGTGCTCCAGCTCGGAATACGCGGTGGTCAAAATGCGCACGATGTGCGGATGGCGGTCCCAGGCGTACGACAACAGCTCGTTGCCATAAGCGCCGGGCATGCGTTGATCCGACACCAGCACGGCGATGCGGTCGGCCTGCTCGTCGAGGATGCGCTTGCCCTCCTCGACAGAGGTGGCCGTCAGCACGACGGCCAGCGGCGCGATAGCGCGCTGGAAATATTTGAGGGCGTTGGCCTCGTCATCGACATAGAGTATCGTCGGCAAGCCTTGCGCCGGCTCACGCTGAGCCGGTAAACGCAGATTGGCGTCAATCATGCTCGTTCCTTATATGTACTGGAAAATTCAGGGTTACCGTGGTGGAAGTGCCAAACTCGGTGGCGATATCGAGGTTGCCGCCAAACGACTGCATCATGCGGTGACAAAACACCATGCCCCAGCCCTTGCCTTCGCCGCCGCTGGCACTGACGGGGTCGATCAACAGCTGTTCGACGATCTCGGGGGCGATGCCGGCGCCATTGTCGCGCACCATGATGCGGCCGGCGTCGATGCGGATGCCGATTGCCGGATGGGCTTGCTCGCCGGCCGAGCGCAAGGCATTCGCCAGCACGGACGATAAAATCAGCGCAACGCAATTGGGCGACTCGGCAATGGAGAAATCGTCGCCCACTTCAACCGTGATGGCGGCGCGCTGGGCCGTGCTCAAGGGATAGCTGTCGAGCAAGGCGGCCAGCAGCTGGCGCGCGCTGCCGGCGCGGCGTCCGCCCTGCATGCCCGGCCCGGCACTGGCCAGGCGCACCGTGTCGATAAAGCTGGCCAGGACGGACAGACAATAGCGCGCATTGTCGTGCATCAAGGCGGCCGCTTCGCCGATCTCGGCCTGCGGTGCCGCGTCCGCCTGCGCGCGCCGCGCGATGCCGCGCGCAAAATTGGCGATGGCCGCCAGCGGGGTGTTCAATTCATGCGCGAGGAAAGCCAGCGATTCCTCCATCGCCACCAGGCCCTGGCGGCGCGCGGCGCGCTCGCGTCCCGTCTGCACGGCCAGTTGCAGCGCCGTTTGCATGGCGGGCAAATCGAGCGGCTTTTCCAGCAGGCGGAACACCGCGCCGCCGTTGATCAGCTCGAGCAGCACGTCCTTGTCCGCATACGCGGTCACCAGCATGCAGACGATGTGCGGATAGCGCTGCGCCACTTCCTGCAGCAATTCGCTGCCCAGGCGGTCCGGCATGCGGTAATCGGTGACGAGCACGTCGATCTGGCCGGCGTCGTCATGCAGCAGAGCGAGCGCCGCATCGACGCTCTGCGCCGTCAGCACGCGGTAGCGTGGACCGACGGCGCGCTCGAAATACTTGCAGGCGAGCGCTTCATCGTCCACGTACAGCACGCTGGCGCGGCTATCGTTATCCATGCTAGCGGCCCTCCCAATCGGAGCGCTGCAAGTCGAAATTCATGCTGGCCCACACGCCCAGCTCGCTTTCGGCGCTGAGGGTGCCGCCGTGGCGCTCGATCACGCCATAGCTGATGCTCAGTCCCAGGCCCAGGCCCTGCCCCACTTCGCGCGTGGTAAAGAACGGTTCGAACACGCGCGCCAGGTTTTCCGGTGCGATGCCGGGACCGTTGTCGCGCACGCTGATGCGCAGGCGGTTCTCGTCCCAGTGGGCCGTGATGCGGATCTCGAACGGCGGCGCATTGCCCTTGCGCATGGACAGCACGGCATTGCCCAGCAAGTTGATCAGCACGCCCACGATGGCCGCCTCGTCGCCGCGCACCAGGGTGTCGACGGGCAAGTCGTGGCTGATGCTGACATTTTTCGTTTCATGCCCCACCAGGCGGATGGCCGCGTCGAGCGCGCTGCGGAACTGGAAATGCCCCGTTTCCAGCTGGTTACCGCTCTTGCGGTAGGCAAAGGTCTTCAAGTCGGACACGATGTGCTGCACGCGCAGCATGCCCTGCTTGGCGTCGGCCAGGCATTCGCTGACCAGCGCGCTTTGCTGGGCGGCCGGGTCTTCGATGGCCACCTCGATGGCCATCATGCAGAAATTCACGGGGTTATTGACTTCATGCAGCATGCCGGCGGCCAGGGTGCCGATGGCGGCCATTTTCTCCTGCTGCAGCATCTGCCCCTTGATATCGGCCAGGCTCTTGTTGGTTTCTTCCAGCTGCGTGTTCTTTTGCGCCACTTCCGCCTTCAGCTGGAACAGCATGAAGCGGGCGCGCTCATTAAAATAGGTAAATACGGCGCTGATGCTGGCCGACATGATGAGGAACAGGCAGTTGACGACAAACGTGCCCGGCAAGTCGAAGCCGCCCGCATGCCAGGCGCAGGCGGCCACATACAGCAGGCAGGAGATGGCGCCGAAGACCATGTTTTGCCACAGGCCGAACGCCAGCACGATGCCCGACGAATAGATGGCCAGGGTCATGCCCACATAATAGATCGAGGTGGCGCCTTCCGTGACGGCGATCATCCAGGCGATCATGATTTGCGGCAGGATCAGCCAGACAAACGTCAGGCCCTGGATGCGGTCTTGCGCCCAGCGCGTGCGCATGGCCAGCACGACGCAAAAGATCAGCGCGGACACGACGATGCGCGCGCTGGTAAACGCCGATTGCTTGTCCGGGTACAGGGCCGAATCGAGGCCCATGCCCAGCAGGATCAGCACGATGCCCGTGTACGCCCCGCCGCGGCTGAATTCCAGGCGGAAGTCGCGCAAAACGGCCGTGTAGCCGGCGTGCAGGCCTGGAGTATCCATCAAGGAATGCTCACTTCCGCGAACACATTCACGCCCGTGGCGTCGACATAGATCAGCGGATCCGTTGCATGTTCGGGCAACAAGGCCGACAGGCCTTCTTCATTGCGATAGATCAAATGCCACTCCAGCAAATGCTCCATGCCGAACTTGCCCGGATTGTTCGCGTGCACATTGGTGACGAGCAAACGTCCGCCCGGCCCCACGCGCGAGGCGAAGTGCATCAGCAGGCGCGCACACACCTTGTCGGACAGGTAGTCGAACAGGCCGGCGCAATACACGGCGTCGAAACTGCCGGGCAAGCCCGTGGCGCCCGAGCCATGGCGGCGCTTGAGCAGGTTATGCACGGAATCGTGCACATAGTCGATCTCGACCACGCGCCCCGTACGCTGCATGATGGTGGTCAGGCGCGCGCGCGTCCAGTCCAGGGTCTCGCTGCTGAAGTCGACCAGCTCGAAAGCCAGCCATTGCGCATCGGGACAGGTTTCCAGGAAACGCTGTACTTCGATGGCCGGGCCGCAGCCAACGTTGAGCACCTTGTAGACGCGCCCGGCAGTGCGCGCCGCGGCCGCCTTCTGCGACAGGAATTCCGTCAGGATATCGATGCGGTTGCGGTGCGCCGTGGCGACAGCCGCCTGCAGGAAGGCCGCATTGACGATCTGAAAATAGGTGCTCGGGCCCTGGCGCGGATCGTCCAGCAGCTGGTTGACCATCTGGTAATCGCCCGCATAGCCGAGTGGTTTGGTAAACGTGCGGAAGACGAACGGTGCGCGCAGGATCAATGGATGCAGCGCCGCCTGGGCGAAGGCGCGGTGCGCCGGCGCCCGCTCTTCCTCGACCAGCGAGGCTTCCACCTCGAGCTGGCGCAGGTACAGCTGGGTTTGCTCCATCAGCGGCAAGGCCAGTTCATCGAAGATATCGGGGCGCAGCCGGCCGTTTTCCTTGGGCAGCGAGTCGGACAGGTCGACCTGTTCGACCCAGCGCGCCACTTCCGACAGGAAGGCGCGCATTTCGTTGACGACGATCTGGTAGTCGCGGCGGATGCGGAAACGCTCGCCCCAGCCGGCGACAAAGGCGCTGGACTCTTTCAACACGGCGCCCTTGACGACGACCACGTCGCTCAGCTCGCGCCACTCGTCGATCAGGGTCACGGAAACGATGGCGGTCAGGCCCGTGTTGACGCTGCTGATGACGACGGCCTTGCCCACGTAGGCGTTTTTCGCCCCCATGCGCACCGTCACGTCATTGAGCACCTCGCTGACCTGCACAATCGAGTATGGATTATAGATTTCCATGACCAGCGAATTGCGCTGCAAGTTGAAAATCGTGCCACGCACCGCCTCACCCTGGGTGTTGCGGAAACTGACGACTGGATCGATCTGCGATTGTGAATACACGATTGAGCATTATCAAGTTGCCCGGTTTCCGGCACACCACACGGGTGACGCCAGTTTCCAGGCTGGGTTAAGGCACGGCACACCGGTCGTCTGCCGCCGGCCCCGCCATCAAGATGACGGTATTGCGGCGTCGTTTGACGCCGTGCCGGAGCGCCTCAAAGCGCGTCTGTTCGCTCTCTGATCGAGTGTACTATGGATGTAGCAGAACGGGCAATTGTTCCCTCAGGAACGACTGTCCGTGGCGCTGGCGCGCAACGCCGGCGATCAACCAGCCACGAACAGTGCCAGCGCGTGACGCAATAGTTGCGGCGTCTGCCCCGTCCAGCGCTTGAACGAGCGGCGGAAGTTGGTGGCATCATGAAAGCCAAGGTAGGCGGCCACGGCATCGTTATCGTAGCCATGGGCCTGGAACAGGTAGATGGCCTTGTGTGCGCGCACCTGGTCCAGCTCGGCCTGGAAATGCGTGCCATGGCGCGCCAGGTGGCGTTTCAGGGTGGCGGGACTGACGCCGAATTCCTGCGCCGTGCGCTCCAGGGTCGGCGCGCAGCGGATATTGGCCAGCAGGTAATCGTACAGCGCGCCGAGCAGGCTCGCTGCCGGCACGGGCGCCAAGGCCGCCGCCCGCAAGGCCAGCGCGGCCGCCGTGGCATTGCCGCGCGGCCAGGGTTTGTCGAGCCAGCTGGAATCGATGAGCATGGCGTCGACCTGGCAATCGAAACGCAACGCCTGGCCCAGGTGCACCTCATGCTGCTCGACGTGGCGGGGCCGCGCGCGGTTGAAGCAGAAGCGCCACGGCAGGGACTGCCCGGCCAGCCAGCGGCACATGGCCGCCAGTGCCGTCATGTGCATTTCCACCAAAAAAGGCAGCTGGCTCGGCGCGCCGAATGCATCGACCCAATACAGCACATGCATGTCGCCCGCTTCGCGCAAGCGCGGCTGCAGCAGCGGACACAGCAAGGTATGAAAGCCGCACAGGATGCCCAGCGCCTGGCGCAGATTCTGCGCCTGCAGCAAGGCATGGCTGGCGGCGCCGTAATGGCCGGGCAGCATTTGCTGGCCCAGCATGAAGCTGGTGTCGGCACTGTCCAGGCCGCGCGCCACGTTGGCCAGCAATTGCAGGTATTGCGCGGCGCTGACCTGGCTTTCCTCGGAAGGCAGCGCGCCGCCATCGAGCCCCGTGCCCTTGAGCAGCGGCGCCACGGCCAGCTCCCGGCTGCGCGCGTAGTCGAGCACCAGCGCCGGCTGGTGATGGGCCGCGATGCTGGGGTCGCCTTGCTGGTTCAGCGGCATCAGGCAGGCGCGGCGGAACTGATTCCGGCACCGGAGCGCGGCGTTTCCACGGCCCTGCTCAACTCGGCCAAGACCACTTCCGGCACGCCATCGGTCAGCGAGCAGGCGTGCCGCAGGCTCAGGCGGATTTCGCGGTTATCGTTGGCGTGGTGGCGCATCTGCCCCACCATGGCGCACAGGTGGCGCGCCTTCACGGCCGCATCTTCGCGCGACACGCCCGGCATCAGCACGGCAAAGCGGTCGCCCGCATAGCGGCACAGCAAATCGTCATTGCGCAAGTTCAGCAGCAGCATGTGGCCCACGGCTTGCAGCACGCGGTCGCCTTCGCGGTGGCCGTATTCGCGGTTAATCAGGTGAAAGCTGTCGATATCGAGCAAGACCAGCGCGCAATCGAGGCCGGGACGGCGCTCCTGCTCCAGGCGCATCTGCGTGCGCAGGTAGCTGGCGTCGGCCAGTTGCGTGATGCGGTCGAAAGCGCGGTGGTCGCGGAACAGGCGTTCGCGCTTTTGCAGGTGTTCATTTAACCGGAACTGTTCCTGACGCCAGTAATACATGCCGATCGTCAGCACCAGCATGCCAAACGGAATCAAGGCTTCCAGCCAGTTATCCCACACGGCGCTCTTATCGACGGCAAAGAATTCATCGAGGCAATCGGCCCAGGACCCCAGCATGATGGCGCACAGGCCGCCGGCGATCAAACTCGTCACCAGCCCGCGGGGACGGCTGCTGAGGGTAAACAAGAACCAGATGCCCGCCATGACGGCCGTGCCGCCTTCGCAGACGATATCCATCCACTTCCAGATGGCAAACGGTTTAAGGTGCCCCAGTGTGGCATACAGGAACAAGAACAGGGGCAACGCGAGCGCGGCGGCAATCAGGCTGTTACGGTGCAACGGCAGCATGTGGGAAACCTTTAAAAGTGGTGCTGTCGCCACGATAGCGCCCGCCCATGACGGCACGATGACATGCCCCGCGCCCGTGCGGCAGGTGCAAACGGCTCATCATTAGTAGCGCAGCCGATGCAAATCCGGCAAGCCGCATCCCATGCGCCCCGCGCTGCCAGGTCATTTCAGCTCATGGCAGCGCCATTCCAGCCGGAAAGCGTTCGCATGCCGTTGTTTTCAGGGTGGCAAGCCCTTGCCTGTCACGCAACCGTCATATTTGCTGCCTAGAATCCGCCCGGTTCCTTCCCCCTAACCGAGCTCTTCATGAAAACCATGCACACATCGTTCCCCTCCCCGCTGCGCCTCACAGCCCTGGCACTCGGCATCATGGCCGTCTTCAGCGGCCAAAGCCATGCGCAAGCGCAAGATGCGGACGGCCAGCCGGCCGCCACCGTGGTCGTCAGCGGCCAGCGCGCCAGCCTGCGCAACGCCATCGCCGCGCAAGAGAAAGCCGACAACATCATCAGCGTCATCAGCAGCGACGATATCGGCGGCTTGCCCGACAAAAACGCGGCCGAGGCGCTGGCCCGCTTGCCGGGCGTGTCCGTGCAGCGCGACCAGGGCGAAGGCCGCTACATCACGGTGCGCGGCCTGGGTCCTGACCTGAACGCCGTCACCATCAACGGCGCGCTGGTGCCGTCGCCGGAAGCGGGCCGCCGCGCCGTGGCGCTGGACATCCTGCCAGCCGGCCTGATCCGCACCTTGGAAGTCTCGAAGACCTTGCTGCCGGAAATGGACGCCAACTCGCTGGGCGCCACCGTCGAAGTCAAATCGCTGTCCGCCTTCGACTTGCCGGGCAAGCTGCTGTCGGCCAACGTGGGCGCCAGCTACGATGAAAAGACGGGCAAGACCAGCCCCAGCGGCGGCGCCCTGTGGGCCCAGCGCTTCCTCGACGGCAAGCTGGGCGTAGCCGCCGGCCTGAGCGCGGAAAAGCGCTCGTTCGGCTCGGACGACGTGGAAACGGGCGGCGCCTGGAGCAAGGGTAAGTTGTCGGGCCTGGAATTGCGCGACTACCTGCCCGTGCGCAAGCGCGGCGCGGTGGCCGTCAACCTCGATTACCGTCCCGAAGCGGGCAACAGCTGGTTCCTGCGCTCCTTCGTCAGCGAATTTTCCGATGATGAAGTGCGCGACCGCCTGACCATCAGCAATATCGCGGGCGGCAGCCTGGCCGAAGGAGCCACGGCCAGCGCACGCGCCGAGCGCCGCATCCGCCAGCGCAAGTATACGCAGCAAGTGCGCTCCTTAGTCCTGGGCACGCAGCAGAAATCGGGCGACTGGACGCTGGACGTGAAAGGCGGCATGAGCCGCGCCACGGAAGACACGCCGGAGTCGCTGAACGATGGCCGTTTCCGCGGCACCAGCAATTTCGCCGGCATCAGCTTCACGGACACGCAGGAACCGAAATTGAGCGGCCCCCCCTCGCTGTACGACCCGGCCAGCTACGCGCTTAACGCCATCACCCTGCAAAAGCGCTATTCGAAGGACAATGAGCACCACGCGCGCATCGACCTGGCCCGCAAGTTCGACACCGCCACCCTGAAGTTCGGCGCGAAAGTCAGCCGCCGCGAAAAATCCAATGACACGGATCAATGGGCGTACAACAGCAGCAAGGCTTCCAGCGGCAATTACTGGGGCGCAGGCTCGACCTCGATGAGCAACTTCGTGCAAGGCCATAATCTCGACTACGACCTGGGCAACATCGGCGTGGCGCTGGACCCGGCCCTCATCCGCGCCCGCGTGGCGGGGCTGGACCGCGCCAAGGCGCGCCTGTCCACCGAGTCCATCATCAACGACTACCGCATGCATGAAGACATCAACGCCATGTATGTGCAGAACAGCTATGACTTCGACGCCTGGCACATCCTGGGCGGCGTGCGCGCCGAGCGCACCAGCTTTGAGGCGGCCGGCTCGCAAGTGGACAGCGCCGGCGTCGCCACGGCCTTGACGCGCGAACGCTCGTACACCAACTGGCTGCCAAACCTGCAAACCCGTTATGACCTGGATCAACATACCAGCGTGCGGGCCGCCTGGACGCAAGCCGTCGTACGCGCCAACTTCAGCCAGCTGGCGCCGGGCATCAGCCTGGCCAGCAACACGGAAGCCGTGATCGGCAACCCGGATTTGAAGCCCTTGAAGGCAAACAACCTGGACCTCGGTATCGAAAGAGTCCTGGGCAATGACGGCGTGATGTCGGCCTACGGCTTCTACAAGGACATCAAGAATTTTACCTATACGACGAACCTGGCCGGCACGGGACAGTGGGCCGGCTACACGACGGCAACCTCGTATGCAAACGGTGACGCAGCCAAAGTAAAGGGCATCGAACTGGCCTACATGCAGCCGCTGCGCATGCTGCCGGCGCCATTCAATAAATTCCTCGTCGGCGTGAACGGCACCCTGAGCACCTCGAGCGCGCAAATCGGCCGCTTTGACAAGGCCAGCAACAAGCAGATGAACCGCGACATCCGCCTGCCGGGCCAGTCGAACCAGGTAATGAACTTGATGCTGGGCTATGAAACGGGCCCGGTCAGCGCCCGCCTGGCCCTCAACTACAAGTCGCCGTATCTGCTGGAAATGGGCGGCGACATCCTCGACCAAAGCCAGGACCATATCGTCGCCAGCCAGAAACAGCTCGATTTCTCGCTGTCGTACCAGATCAATAAACAGTTCCAGCTGATGTTTGAGGCGGCTAACCTGAACAACGAAAAATACTATGTCTACCAGGGCACGAAGCAATACAACGTGCAGAACGAACAATATGGCCGCACCTTTAAAGTGAGCCTGAAAGCCAGCGCCTTCTGATGATGATTTCCAATAACATGAAAAAAACCGTACTCTGCAGCGCTTTGCTGGCTGCCTTTTGCATCATGGGCACGGCACAGGCCGCACCTGCCCAAGCTGTCCCCTCCTTCACGCAGGAAGCGGAAGAACTGGCGCGCCTGCCCGGCGGCGGCTGGCTGACCCTGGACAAGCACGGCTTGCGCCTGTTCGATCCTGCGGGCAAGGAACAGGACCGCATCGCCGTGCGCGCCAAGCAGCTCGACACGCGCATCGACGGCAACAAGGTGCTGGCCGTGTTCCTGGAAGCGGACACGCAGCGCCCCCTGCCCGTATCCGTCGATGTGCAAGCCGGCAAGCTGGTCAAGCTGGCGCCGTTCCCCATCCCGACCTTTTCCGTGGAAGCGTCGTGCCTGTACCGCGACGCGCAGCAGCTAACCCATCTGTTCTTGATCGGCAAGGATGGGCAAGCGGAACAGTGGGTGATGCAGGGAGAACAGCGCAGCCTGGTGCGCAAACTGGCCTTGCCGCCGCACGCCAAGCATTGCCGGGTCGACGATGGCGCCCAGCGCCTGCTGGTAAGCGAGGCCAACATGGGCGTCTGGGCGTATGACGCCGAATCCGAAGGCATGGGCAAACGCGAAGTGGTCGCCCTGCGCAAGCCGTACGGCCAGCTGGACGGCGGCGCCGGGGCGCTGGCAGTGCTGCCGGGCGGGGTGGCAGTTCTCGACGGCAAGGCGGAAAAGCTGCACCTGTTCGCCCATCAGGGGAGTCAATGGACGGCCATGCCGCCGCAAGCCGTCGCCTTGAACGTGCGCAAGGGCGACAGTCAGCTGGCACTCAATGGAAATTCGTTGATGTTACGCGGCAAGAATGGTTGGCAGGCGCGGCCCTTGAAATGGGCTGGCCAAGCGGAAACACAGCCTGCCGTGGCCATCATCGCCCCGCAAGCGCAGACGGAACCGATGGCGCGCCAGGGGGACGCGGCCGACGATCCAGCCATCTGGCTGTCCAGCAACGCCGCCGACGCACGCATCCTCGGTACCAACAAGAAACAGGGTTTATTGGTCTACGACCTGCAAGGCAAGCAGACCCAGTTGCTGGAAGTGGGTCGCCTGAACAACGTCGACGTGCGGCAGAACATCAGTCTTGGCGGCAGCAAGGTCGACCTGGCCGTGGCCACCCAGCGCGACGACAACAGCATGATGTTGTTCACCATCAATGCCAGCGGCGACGTGGCGGAAGCGGGCCGTTTCCCTACCGGCCTGAAAAGCATCTACGGCATGTGTTTGTACCAGCCGGCCAGCGGCGGCGTGGAAGCGTTCATCAACGACAAGGACGGCACCTTCCAGCAGTACAGCATCGGCCTGGAAGGCAACAAGTTCAGCGCCACCCTCTTGCGCAGCTTCAAGGTGGCCACGCAACCGGAAGGCTGCGTGGCCGACGATGCCAACGCCCGCCTGTTCCTGGGCGAGGAAACGCGCGGCATCTGGACCACCTCGGCCGACGCCGCCAAGCCGGACGCCCTGGCCATGGTCTTGCCGGTGGGAGCGCAATTGACGGCCGACGTGGAAGGCATGGCCATCTACCGCAAGCCTGGCGCCAAGGCCAATACGGGCTACCTGATCGTCTCCAGCCAAGGCGACAGCAGCTACGTGGTGCTCGACGCGCAAGCGCCCTACAAGGTGCGCGGCCGCTTCAAGGTGGGCTTCAATCTGCCGGCCGGCATCGACGGCACCTCGGAAACGGACGGCCTCGACGTCACCTCCGCCAACCTGGGCGGCGCGTACGCGCAAGGCATGCTGGTGATCCAGGACGGCTACAAGCGCTTGCCGGACGGACCGCAGAACTTCAAGTATGTGGCTTGGGGGGATGTGGCGAAGGCGTTGAAGCTGGAATAATCAGGCGGGGCCGGCCCGGCCGGGGGAATGCGCCTCAATGGGGCGCATTCCGATCCCGAGGAGCCCGGCCCCGATACTATCTGCGCGGCATATCGATATGAAATGGCAGGCGCTTGCTGCACAAGTCCACCATGCCCGACACGGCTAGTCGATCCGCCGACAATTCAATGATGTTGACGGCCGACACGTCACCATATTCCATCATATAGATACCCGATTCCTCTGCCTCGGGATGCATATCCAGCATCCCGATCGAAAACGCTCCTCCCTGCCCTTCCGGTATGCGCAAGCCATGCAGGAAAAAGGCCGGCGGATACAGTGCCCACGACCATTCCGCATCCTCCGGCTCGGTCAAGCGCATAAACACCTCATCGTCGCCATGGATATCGATATTCAGCTCCAGCATGCCGCTGCCATGCGCTTCCAGACTAATGCTTGATTTCGCTACATCCACTTCAAAATTGGTGTTGCCGATACTAAAAACAGTCATTCAATACTTCTCCTGAGTTACAAGCAAATAGACGGTGCGATAAACAGCAAGAAATGCAGGATTGCCGTGTCTTCACCATATTCATTCAACTATTGTCAATGCGCACAGCAATGACATTAAACTTTACCACCTTTAATAATGCCAATGAATGCAAGAAAGAGGCGTTTACTCTGTAAAACAGGTAAAACTTGTAATGTCCGCTTCCGCCCCGAAGCGGTTATTGCTACAGCATCGCGCGGGACTTTAAAAAATGAAATGCATTTCGATTATTCAGATGAAGACATTTCTGCAACACAGCCCATGTTTTGTTCATAATCACGTTGCGACGCGCAGATTTTCGTTCATTTCACCATTTTGGTGGAGAACGACTTTAACCACGGTATTGGTCGTATCGCGCACGAACTCCATGTGGACTAGTGTGTTTTTTATAAAGAATCCGTTGTTTGAATGGGGATGCACAGGGGTGACGTCGCCCCCGGTGCGAAGCATCAATAACTGGTCAGCATCACGCCAGAAAGTGCGTTGCTCAGTGGCATTCACGGTATAAACGCCGGCGTAGGCGTCGAGCAAGCTGGCGTCCAGATTGATCTCCTTGAAATCTTGGATCGGCTTGCCGATCGCAATCGCAGCAATTTTATGTGCGACATACTCTGGATCTACGATGCCGAAGTCAGCGTTGCTCAGAACTGCTATGAATAGCTGATCTTTCGGCAAACGCAGCCCAAAGGTCTGGAAGCCGTTGATAGCACCACCGTGCGCGAACATCGGTCGTTGCTGCAGCGTTCCGATTTCCCATCCATAGCCGTACGCGCAGGAGCTGCCGTCCACCAACCTGTAGGGTGTAAATGCCTTCGTCCAATTCAATGCGCTGATGAGCTTACCGCTAGCGACCGCATTCTCCCAACGCGCCAAGTCGTCCACGTTCGAGACCAGCGCACCAGCTGCATATGCCTGGCTGATGCTCATCAGATCACATGGGACGAAACTGTTATCGCAATATGTGTGTCCCGCCGCTGCTCGCTGCAGGCTCAGTTCATGGCCTTCGTAGTAGGTGCAATTCATACCGAGGGGTACAAATATGTGTTGTTCTACAAACTTTGCGTAAGACAGCCCCGAAATTTTTTCGATGAGCGCTCCTAGCAAGAAATATCCCGAATTGTTGTAGTTGAAAGCGGTACCCGGCGCGAATTCTAGCGGGTCATTTTTGAAACTGTCGATCACCTCGGTCACCGTAAGCTCGGTGGCAATGTTGGCGTCATAATCCTTCTTGTCCGTATAGCTGACGATGCCCGAAGTATGGGTCAAAAGGTGCTCGACTGTGATCTGACTACCTTGTGCAGGGTAGTCCGGAAAAAAATCTCCTACTTTGTCAGCGAGGGACAATTTTCCTTGTTCGATGAGCATCAAAATGGATACCGCAGTGAATTGCTTACTAATTGAACCAAGGCGCATCGTTGTTTCGGGCGTCATCATCTCCGGCTTCGCGATACTGGCCATGCCATAAGCTTGGCGGAACATCGTCCTGCCCTCCAGCATGACGATAACAGTGGCGCCTGGCTCATTGGTCTTGTAGAAAGAGGCAATAGTGGCATCGATCAAAGCGGCAAAACCGTTATCGGGGGCGACCGGAGAATTGGCCGTGGCAAGCGTGGGCATTTTATTCATTTTTTCTGTCGTGCTGGACGTATGTACTGATGCAGTTTTCAAGCACCATCGGCATTACGCGGTGATCTTCCGTGAGCATGGCATTCAATGCTGCCCTGGGCCGATCTCGGTCGTTTGCGAAGGACCGCTATTGGCCGGTTGCCGTCGTTGGCAGGTGCCGCCCCAAGGCAGTCGTACCCGAGCGAACCATGGCGTTAATCAAAGACCGTCCAGGGATTCATTACTGCCGGAGAGAACCAGGCTATTCCCTGTGCGGTCAAGATACGTTCTTGCTCAAACCATATTCGGTGACATTGACCACGATTGACTGCCGGTCCAGCAACGATCTTCGCTTCCTCCTTCGCAGCGCGAATTTGCTCCCACAGCGCTGGTTCATCTTCGATTGGGTCGTACAACTGGCTCTTTCCAGATTGGTTTAGTGCAGCCTTGAGTACTCTCGACCGCAACAAGGGCTCCATTGATAACAATGCTGTCTTTGCCGTCATCACTGGGCAGCCGGTTGCCTTGTGATACGCAATGAGATCCGAATTTCTGAGCGGTTCGTCGTTTGTCATGGGTTATAGATACAGGTCGTGCAATGTCCGCTTCTGGCCGATTGCCGACTCTTTTAGTCGAAATTCCGATTAGCATTGGTATCGGTCTTTGATGTGCTCATTGTAGTAAATACCCTTGGAGTAGGCACGCATGAACGCAGCATGCACATTTGCAGGTACTCGGCAAAAATCATAACTATGCCCCTGCTGGAATTGGATACGCATGCGAGCTGTTTGCTCGTCGTAACCAATTGCAACAATGGCGCTGGAATTTACCCGGACCATTTGCATGGCAGCTCCCGAAAGTGTTAAGACTCAAAATGGCAAAGGCTGTTCGATTAGGAGCGGCGAATTCTGACCATTCGTAAACAATTCCGCAACTGTAGCGTATTTTGCAACATGATATAGAAAAAGAAGCCGCGATGCACCAGTCATGTCAGCAACTACCTCGTTAAATTTCCTCGGCTTACCAATCTGCCAGCGACTGCCAGCCTCAGGCATATTAGAATACCGTCCCATGACCTCCCCCGCCTCGACCTCCGCCCTTCCCGACAGCATCCTGCTCCCTTCCCTGGCCGTACTGGGAGGGCAAATTTCCGTCAATCTGGGGGCGGCGATTGCGAAGAATCTGTTTCCTGTCATTGGCGTGGAAGGGATTACGGCGTACCGGGTGGGGTTTTCGGCGCTGATACTGCTGGCCATCTTCCGGCCGTGGCGCTATCGGCTGACGCGCAAGGATGTGCTGAACTTGCTGGTCTATGGTTCCGTGCTGGGGTTGATGAACTTGCTGATTTACCGGGCGTTTGCGCTGATACCGATCGGTATCGCCGTCGCCATCGAGGTAACGGGGCCGCTGGCGGTGGCCATGCTGTCATCGCGCCGTCCGCGCGATTTGCTGGCGGTGGCGTGCGCCGTGTTCGGCTTGTATTTACTGTTACCGCTGCAAGGCAGTCCGGGCAGCCTGGACCCCATCGGCGTGGCGTATGCGCTGGGAGCGGCGCTGTGCTGGGCGCTGTATATCATCTTCGGCAAGCGCGCCTCTACCTTGCAAGGCGGACAAGCCGTAGCCTGGGGCATGACGGTGGCGGCCATGGTGACGGTGCCCATCGGCGTCGCGTATTCGGGCTCGGCCCTGCTGGCGCCATCGATTGCGCTGATGGGCCTGGCCATTGCCATGCTGTCCAGCGCCCTGCCGTACTCTCTGGAAATCTTTGCCCTTCGCCGCTTGCCGCAAGGCGTGTTCGGCATGTTCAGCAGCGCGGCGCCCGCCGTCAGCGCGCTGGCCGCCATGGCCGTACTGGGAGAGCTGCTGAGCCTGACCCAGTGGCTGGCCATCGCCTGCATCGTGTTTGCATCGGCCATGGCGGCGCTCGGCGCACAGGGTGGCAAGCGCTAGCGGCATTCAGGCCATCCCGTATCGATTCCTGCGCGCTTCCTGCAGCTATTCCTGCACTGCTGCCTGGCATCACTGCGCCGCTGACGGACAGGTTTTGGTGCCCGCCTGTAAAATACGTCATTGCTTGCCATATCGTGCACTTCCGCCTCACCGATGACCTATCCATTTCTTTTTCGCTGGTTCTCCCCTCTCGCCGCCGCAGCCGTGCTGCTGGCGCCAGTCGTCACCGCACAGGCGGCCGCTCCTGCCGCACTCACGGGCAACGCCGAAGCGGGCAAGGCAGCCTTTCGCAAGTGCGCCTCTTGCCACCAGGTGGGGCCATCGGCGCGCGGCGGCTTCGGCCCCAAGCTGACGGGCGTGATCGGCCGCAAGGCTGGCTCCACCATCGACTATAAATACTCGGCGGCCATGAAAAACGCGAATATCGTCTGGACCGAGCAAAACCTGGCCGGCTTCCTGAAAGCACCGAGCGATTTCATTCCTGGCAATAACATGCGCTTCTGGGGCATCGGCAACGCCCAGCAAGTGGCCGACTTGCTGGCCTATCTGCGCACGCAGTAAGCGCATGCAATAAGCACATGCAATAACGTCAGCGTCCAAGCTGGCCGAGCGCCAGCCTGGACGCAGGCTGGCACATGCACGCGCACAAGGCGGCATCGGGCCCGTGACGCCAGATCAAATTCCCGGCGCTTGCAGCACGCCCTTCCGCTTCTTGTGCGCGCCTCCTAGTCGCGCAGACGATTCTAGGGCTTGGCTGGCAGCTTGCGCACGCACAGATAGATGGAATACAGCGCCGCCAGCCCCACCAGCACGTACACGCCGCGCGACGCCGTCGACATGGCACCGAGGATGCGGGCCACGATATCGATATCGAACAAGCCCACCAGCGCCCAGTTCAAGCCGCCCACGATCAGCAGGATCATCGAGATCCAGTCCACCACGTTCAGGCGCTTGGCCGTCATTTCCTCATTTGCCGCACCGTCCGATCCTGCCTGGATATTCGCCATGTCAGCCTCCTGTGAATAAGAAGAAAGACCCGCCGCCGGGTCCGTGCAAGGAACAGTGTAGACGCGGCGCCGGCATGCGCCAGTCGGACGATGCCGGGTATCGAGGTAGGATGCGTCTGCAATACGGCGGGTGATTTTATCTGGCAACATGCCATGCCGCTGTTGCTAAACAGGCAGTGACTAATTCCAATATGGAAATATTTATAGATTACTTAGTACCGCGCTGCTACACTCATTTCACCCCGGCAACTTCAGGGGACAAGCGCCGCGTCATGCCGCAGGCATGGGAACCGGCCACCATGGGACAACAGCTGAGGGGACATGAATATTTCAAACATACGTATCGGTGTGCGCCTGACCACAGGCTTTTTGCTCACTTCGCTGTTACTGGCCGTGGTGGTGGTCATCAGCACATGGCAGCTGTCGGCGGTAAGCGGGGAAATCGACAGCAGCGTGAACCAGCGCTATGCGCGCATCGCGCAATTGCAAGCCACGCGCAACAGCACGCAGGAACAGCCGGCCCTGCGCGAGCTCGACCAGCAGATCGCCACGCAATCGGTGCAGATGCGCACGGCGGCCGAGGCGGCCATGGCCCGCGCGCACGATACCAGCGTGCTGATCATCGCGCTGGGCCTGGTCGGCGGCGTGTTGAGCCTGGCGACGGCCTGGTTCATTAGCAGCGGCATCGTGCGTCCCTTGCGGCATGCCGTCAAAGTGGCGCGCAAGGTGGCCGGCGGCGACTTGAGCGAGCATATCCGCGTCGATTCCCGCGATGAAGTGGGGCAACTGCTGCAAGCCCTGAAAGACATGAATGCCAGCTTGATCACGATCGTGGGCGAGGTGCGCGGCGGCACGCACGAGATCGCGGGCGCCTCGGGAGAGATTGCCGCCGGCAACCTGGACTTGTCGCAGCGCACGCAGGCGCAAGCCAGTTCGCTGGAGCGCACGGCCGCCTCAATGGACGAGCTGACTGGCACCGTCAAGCAAAATGCCGATAACGCACGGCAAGCCAATCAGCTGGCACAATCGGCCGCCGCTGTGGCAGGCAAAGGGGGGACGGTCGTGGCGCAAGTGGTCGATACCATGAGCTCGATCAACGCTTCCTCGAAAAAGATCGTTGACATCATCGGGGTCATCGACGCCATCGCCTTCCAGACGAATATCCTGGCCCTGAATGCCGCCGTGGAAGCGGCGCGGGCCGGAGAACAGGGGCGCGGTTTTGCCGTCGTGGCCGCTGAAGTGCGCACCCTGGCCCAGCGTTCTGCCGGCGCGGCAAAAGAAATCAAGCAGCTGATCGGCGACTCCGTCGAGCGGGTCGATGCAGGCGCCCGCCTGGTCGACACGGCCGGCGCCACCATGCGCGAGATCGTGGCCAGCGTGCACCGCGTTACAGACATCATGGGCGAGATCAGCATGGCCAGCGGCGAGCAATTGTCCGGCATCGAACAAGTCAATGCCGCCATCGTGCAGATGGAACAGGTGACGCAGCAAAATGCGGCCCTGGTGGAGCAGGCATCGACGGCGGCGGCCAGCATGCAGCAGCGCGCCACGCTACTGTCAGGCACGGTGGGCATCTTCAAGCTGAGCCGCGACCAGGTGTCAGCCCAGGCCGTGCACGGCATCAGCCTGGTAGTCGGACAGGCTGCGCACGCCATTTCCGCGCCAGCAAACCTGTCTGCCGCAAGCGTTAGAGCGCGGCTGAAAGCCTGAGTTCCCCCGGCCATCGCAGCGCCGCCATAGAATCGCTATAGCTGCTTATACATTATGGTGGTGGCGTCCAGCCGGTCGCCGGCCGGCGCCAGCGCATAGCCGGGGATGCTGCCGGCCACCACATAGCCGAGCGACAAGTACAGCGGTTCCGCGTGGTCGCTGCTGCGCGTATCCAGGGTCAGCAGGCTGCGCGGCAAGAGGCGCGCCTGTTCTTCCAGCGCCTGCATCAGCTGGCGCGCAAGGCCGCGCCGGCGGAATGCGGGCGCGACCAGCAGCTTGCGCACTTCGGCCCGGTGTGCCTGGTTCGGATTGGTATCCCAGTCCAGCTGCACGGCGCCCGCCACCTGCCCGTCCACCTCGGCCACCAGCAACAGGCGCACGCCGCGCGTGACAGCCGGCAAGACGTTATCCGTCCAGAACGCCTGGCTGGCCGCCGTGTCGAAGGGCAAGATAAAACCGATGCTGGCGCCGTCGTGCACGCAGTTTTGCAGCAAGGCCCCCAGTTCCGGCAAGCGGTCACGTATATCAGTGGATGAAAAATGGCGTAGCGATACGGGCATGGCGACCTCAGACAAGAAAGAGAAAATAGCGGGCGCCGCTATCCGGCGGCGTCGTAAACGCGCTGGGCCCATGCAGCTGGTAGCGCAGGCAGTCGCCGGCCAGTAAATCGTGGGAGCGGCCGTCGACGGTCACGTTCAGCTTGCCTTGCTGCAGCAACAAATGGTGTTCCATGCCGGGCCGGGGCGAGGCCGCGTAGGCGATCGTCACGCCAGCGCCCAGCTCGCATTCGAGCGCTTCGCCGGCCAGCGCGCGCGCCGGGGGCGAGACGGAGCGGCGGATAAAGCCCGTGTCCGGGTCGCTCCACACGCTTTGCTCGGCCCGCCGCAGCATGGCGGGAAAGTCGTCTTCCACCATGCGCAGCAGGCGCGACATGGTCAAGCCATATGCGGCGCACAGCTTGCCCAGCACGCTTGTCGTCGGGCTGACTTCGCCGTTTTCCAGGCGAGACAATGTCGCGCGGCTGACCTGGCTGGCACTGGCCAGCTGGTCCAGCGACCAACCCCGCTCCACGCGCAACTGCTTTAAACGGGCCGCCAGCCGCTGTTCCGTATCGCTTTCTACGAATGTTGAATTTTCCATATCTGAGAATTTATTCCCAATATGGAAAACAGTCAAGCTGTTTGCCTGATCCCGCTAGCCCGCCATGCGTGTGGCGTGGCGGCACAGCTCCAGGAAACCAGCCAGGCGCGGGGAAAGGATTTTCCTGGACTGGCGGATCAGATAGAAATTGCGCTCCAGCGGCGGCAGCATGGTTTCCAGTTCCACCAGTTGCCCGCTGGCCAGCAAATCGGCCACGACGACGCGCGACAGGCAGGCGATGCCCAGCCCCGCCGCCGCGCCATATTTGATGGCTTCCGAATTGCTGAACTCGCCCGCGGCGCGCAGATAGTGCAGATACGGCACCAGCGCCTGCTCCACGGCTTCGCGCGTGCCCGAACCCGCTTCGCGCAACAGCCAGCCCGCCTGGTTCAGCTCCGTAAAGCTGAGCAGATGGCGCAATTGCGCCAGCGGATGCGTGGGCGCGGCCACGATCAGCATCTGGTCCGTCAGCCACGGCTCCACCAGCAAGCCCGCTTCGTGGCACGGCCCTTCGATCAGGCCGATATCGACACGGAACTCCGCCACGGCGGCGGCGATGTCGGCCGTGTTGGCAATCGTCACTTGCGGAATGCTGCGCCCGTATTGCTGCGCCGCCAGCGCCAGTATCTGCGGCAGCAAATAGATGCCGATAGTGGTGCTGGCGCCGATCTGCAGGCTGACGGGCACGGACGGGTCGGCGCCCGCGAACTGACGCTCGATGCTGGCGGCCCCGTCGCGCATCTGCCGCGCCTGTGGCAATAGCAGGCGGCCATTGTCGTTGAGCAGCAAACGCTTGCCTACACGGTCGAACAGTTGCGCTCCCAACAAGGCTTCCAGTTCATTCAGGGCCGCGCTGGTGGCCGATTGCGACAGCGCAATCAACTCGCCGGCCGCACTGGTGCTGCCCGTATCCGCCACGGCGAGGAAAATCTGCAGTTGCCGCAAGGTCAACGCCATTTTATCTACCTATCTAATCGGTTAAAGATACAAAAACAATCCGTTTTACCATTTAATCGACGAACTGTACAGTCATGTCATACGAACCAGGAAACACGGAGTACGGTATGTCATCCCTCTCAACAAGCAACACAACAAGTTTCAGCGACCGCTATGGCCGCCTTCTCCCCGGCCTGCTGCTCAGCGGCGTGATCGCCTGGGGCGCCATTCAACTGGGCCAGCTGGAATGGATGCAAAGCCACGGCATGAGCGCCCTGACCCTGGCCATCATGCTGGGCATTGTGCTCGGCAATAGCGTGTATGGCCGCCTGGCGCCCACGTGCGGCGCGGGCGTGACCTTTTCCAAACAGACATTATTACGGCTCGGCATCATCCTGTATGGCTTTCGTTTGACCTTCCAGGATATCGGGCAGGTGGGCTTGGCCGGCATCGCCATCGACGCGCTGGTGCTGGCATCCACGTTTGGCCTGGCCATGTTTCTTGGCACCACCGTATTCAAGCTGGAACGCAACAGCGCCATCCTGATCGGCGCGGGCAGCTCGATCTGCGGCGCGGCGGCCGTGATGGCGACCGAGCCCGTCGTCAAGGGTCGCAGCGAAGATGTCACCGTGGCCGTCTCGACCGTCGTGGTCTTCGGCACCATCGCCATCTTTTTGTATCCCTTGCTGTACCAGCTGAACCTGGGCTGGCAGGTTCTGGGCGCCACGCCCACCGCCTTTGGCGTCTACATCGGCTCGACCGTGCATGAGGTGGCGCAAGTGGTGGCGGCCGGAAAGTCGATCGGGCAGGAAGCGGCGAATGCGGCCGTGATCGCCAAGATGGTGCGCGTGATGATGCTGGCGCCCTTCCTCGTCATCCTGTCGGCGGTGCTGGCGCGCGGCAAGGCCAAAGGTGGCAACAGCGGCCACGACAAGGCCACCAAGCTGGCCATCCCCTGGTTCGCCTTCATCTTTATCGGCGTGGTGGCATTCAATTCGCTGGGCCTGCTGCCAGCGGGAACAGTCGCCACCATCACCGAGCTCGACACAGTCTTGCTGGCCATGGCCATGGCTGCCCTCGGCTTGACGACGCACATGTCGGCCATCCGCCGCGCCGGCATCAAGCCCCTGCTGCTGGCCGGCCTGCTGTTCTGCTGGCTCATCGCCGGTGGCGCCGCCATCAACCATGTGGTCGCCAGCCTGTTTGCTTAAGGCGCAGCTTGATACAAGCCGGGGCCGCTGACGCGGGAGTCGAAAACTTCGTACAATATATGTGTTTTGACTCTCAATCCGGCTTCGGCCCCACCCAGGAACACCCATGCATCTCTCGAACTGGCTGCTTTTCTGCAGCGTCGCCCTGCTCGTCACGTTTTCTCCCGGTCCGGCCGTCTTGCTGGCCATCTCGAACGCCATCGCTGTTGGCCCGCGCCGCGCAATGATCAGCAGCTTGGGCAATGGTTTTGGCTTGTTCATCATTTCCGGCGTGGCCATGGCCGGCATGGGCGTCGTGCTGGCCACCTCGGCCACGGCCTTCATGCTGCTGAAGCTGGCTGGCGCCCTGTATCTGGTGTACTTGGGCATCAAGCAATGGCGCAGCAAGACCAGCGTCGTGGCCGATGCGCCCGTGGTGGCCGGCACGGCGAATCCGAATTCGTTCTGGAAACTCTTCCGCCAGGGCTTGACTGTCGCGCTGACCAATCCGAAAGCGATCCTGTTCTTCTCGGCACTGTTCCCGCAATTCATCACGCCGGGCGAACCGGTGGCCATCCAGTTCACCGTGCTGACGACTTCGTTTGTCGCCTGCGCCATGCTGGCCCACCTGTTCTACGCCAACCTGGCGCGCCTGCTGAAAACCCAGCTGGCCACGCCGGGCCGCGCCAAGCTGTTCAACCGCATCACGGGCGGCGCCTTCGTCTTGCTGGGCCTGAGCCTGCTGCGCCTGCGCGCCAAGGCGGCGTAACTAGTTTTTTTCCTTCAAAAACGCCTCGATGCTGGCCGCCAGGGCCAGCGGTGTTTCATTCATCGGATAGTGTCCCGCATTGCCCAGCACCTCCAGCCGGGCTTGCGGGTACCACGACAGATACGTGCGGCGCATCAGGGCCGCATCAAAGCGAGGGTCATGCTCCCCCACCAGCGCCAGCAACGGCAATTCCACGCGCGCCGCCTTGATTTCTTCACTGAAATCCGTCTCGCTCCACGCGAGGAAATACGCGGCAAAGGCGGCTGGATCCGAACTTTCCCACGAATACTGTGCCTTCCAGTCCAGCCAGGTGGCTGGCAAGCGCCCGCCCGTGCTGCGGTCGATGATGGCGCGCCGCGCCGCCACGCTATCGGCGGCCGCGAGAAACGTCGCGCGGGCGGCCGCATCGAAGGCCACGCCGCAGCAGGGCACGGGCGCCACGGCCACCAGTTTGCGCAGGCGCAAGGGGGCCAGCAAGGCCAGCCGTTCCAGTGCCATGCCCCCCATGGAGTGGCCTACCACGCTGAAAGTGGCAAAGCCGAGCGCATCGGCCAAGGCCAGCGCGTCGCGGGCGACCTCGTCCATCGAATACTCACCCTCTGCGCCACGCATGCCGCCATAGCCGCGATTGTCCATGAAGACATAGCTGAAAGCGCCGCCGTCGAGACCCGCTTCCATCGGGGAAAAAGCGTTGGCGTCGCCAAACCAGCCGTGCAGGACGATGACGGCGTGCGGGCCATGGCCCACGCGATGACATGTGTTGTGCATGTTCACTCCTGAAAAGAGTGTGATGGTAAGCGGACGGCAAGCGGCCCGCTTTCGATGCCAGGTCAACTACTGTAGAGTATGGGCCATGGATAATTTTTATACGGAAGTACCGCGTCCATTGATCGCCACGGCACGCGACTATGCTTCTGGCGCAATGTTTCCCAGCCACAGCCATGCGCGTGGGCAATTTGCGTATGCAGCACGCGGTGTCATCAGCGTGCACACGCCGCAAGGCAACTGGCTGGTGCCGCCGCAACGCGCTTGCTGGGTACCTGCCCAGCTATTCCACGGCATGCGCATGCATGGCGCCGTGACCATGCACAACGTGTTTATCGACGCACCTGCCATCGCCGGGATGGGCTTGCCGTCCCACTGCCAGGTACTGGACGCTTCGCCGCTGCTGCGCCAACTGCTGGCCGAGGCCGTGACGGTCGATGGTTTGTATGCGGAACAATCGCGGGCCGGACGGCTGATGGCCTTGCTGCTCGATGAAATTGCCGCCGCCAGGCCACTGCCCCTGAGCGCGCCTCTGCCGCAGGAACCGCGGCTGGCACGGCTGTGCATGGACTTGCTGCGGCAACCGAGCCTGGACAGCAGCCTGGATGCGATGGCGGCGCAGGCCGGCATGAGCCGGCGCACCTTTACGCGCCAGTTCCGCGCCCAGACGGGGCTGGCCTTTGCCCAGTGGCGCCAGCAAGCGTGCCTGCTGGCGGCCATCGCGCGGCTGGCGGACGGGCAAGCCGTCACCCGCGTGGCGCTCGACCTCGGCTATGCCAGCCCCAGCGCCTTCACGGCCGCCTTCCGCCGCGTGCTAGGCCAGGCACCCAGCGATTATTTAGCCTAGGACATGATGGCAGCGATGCGCTGCGACAATGCCTGCGCCAGTTTCTGCACATGGTAGCCATCGACAAATCCATGGTGGGCTTGCGCGGAAAACGGTATGCGCATGCGGCCGTCCGCTTGCGCGGGGCCGAACTTGCCCCAGGTAAAGGTCGGTATGTCGGCGTCGCGGTGACGGTGGATCGGGTGTTCGATGGCCGCCAGCTCCAGCCATGGCAAACAGGTGATAAAGATATTGTTGCGCTGCTCGCGCTCACTTTCGCCCTCGCCCGTATTGATCAGCGCGGAACTGGCTTCGGCAATGCGCTTGGCTTCCAGGCTGCGCGCGATGAACAGGTCGAGCTGGTCCGTCATCGCGAAACGCGTGTAATTGAGGTTTTCATCGCCGTTGATGACGGTGTACGAAGCGGGAAAATCGTCGATCCGTATCACCTCGCCCTGATAGATGCGGTACATGAAGTTGTCGATGTCCCTGACCGTATTGAGCAGGCAAAACAGGAAAAAGTGAAACACGGGAATTTTCCGTTCCCTGCACCAGGGCCGGAAATCCGGCACGTCGAGCTGGAAATTGATGTTGACGAGGGGATTGTCAAACGCCCGGAACAAGTCATAGCGGTCGCGCCGCTTTTCAAAATTTTTCATGCGGCGAGTGTAGACGATGGGAGTGCTGGCGGGCAAGTCATGCCATAGGCGCATGGAATGTTTTTTTAATATTCGTTATTCGACAGTAAATGCGTTTTCATTCTTTATCTGAATTTGGCCACCGACCGGGATAAGCCGGTCGCAAGCCTCCCCGTATCGGGAGGCTTATTTCCGCCGGAATTACTACGCTTGATTAATCTCGTCATCTATCATATTGGCGAACAGGTCGAAACTCAGGATGCCCGTGCCGATGCATGAAAATACTGTCGTACCCGCCGCATCCTTGATCGTCAGTCTCTCGGTCCAGTCATTCTGATTCATGCACTTGAGGCTGGCGCCAGGCCAGGTGACGCCGTCCACATGCAAGCCCTGCGCAGACAAGGCCAGTTCCTGTGTCTTGAAATTCAGGAAATTACCGAACAAGCGCTTCTTGTACATGTCGCCGCTGCTGATATAGCGGAAAGTCACGCGCTCACCGTCCGCCAGCTGCTGCTTCAAGACGGGCATGCGGTATTCCAGGTAACGGGAGCGAAATTCGTCCATGAACTCGTCAAAGCGCTTGAGTTCTCCGGTAGCCCATATCCAGGGCTGGTCGGCGCCCGTGCGGTAGGCCAGGTTATTGATCATGCCGGTCATGGCGGTGGAACCGCCGGCAAACAGATACAGGTCTTCGATATCGGCAAAGGCGGCGTAGCTGCGAATGCCGTTCAATTCATGCACCACACCGTCTTCATGCAATTCAAAACGGCTTTTCCGCCGCTTGAGCATTACCGCGCGCATGACCAGTACCAGAACGGCGAGCAGCAATAGAAAAGCCGCCGTGCCATAAAGAATAGTCAAATTGCTGTGCGTACCCAGCTTGGCGCCATTACGCAAGGTCATGGCCTGCGTATCGGTCAGTGTTTTCTGAGGGATGGTCGTGCTCAGGTACAAGACAAAACCTGCCACTGCCGCCAGGATCGCCGCAAATACCGCAAACAGCATAGGCACCGTCTTGCCATGAAAATACACGGCGAGTGCTTTATTGGTTTGCGGGATACTAAAATTGCCCATGTAATCTTCCTGTTAAATGATAGGGAGGGTTTTACAACCCGAAGATCGAAATTTATTCGGCCCGGATTGTCTCCTATCTATTACAGGAATGGCCACACGCACGCACACTCAATACTGATTTCTTACAATAATGACCCTGATTACTGGCCGGCCACAGTTATTATCTGGTATTGCAGAATTTCCCGGGCCACCTCGGCCACGCCTTCTTCCAGTTCTCCCATTGTCGGTGCATGGGCGAAGCGTTGCAATTCCCCGTCCAATTCGAATGCGAGCTCCCGTGAATGGCGCACGATGCCCTGCAACACAAAGTACTTCCAATGTTCGTCATTACCGGCCAGCACCGTTTTTATATAGGGTGCGAGGCGCACACCGATGCCGGCCAGGTACGGCAGGAGCACGCCGGCCACGGGCCAATTGACATCTTGCATCCATTCCAGTATCTGCGGCATGGCTGGACGGACTTCCTCCCAGCTCAAGGCGATCAGGGCTTGCGCGTTCCGCGTATCGTGTTTATCGCGTGGCAATGGCAGGTGCATGCAAGGCGTTCCTGTATGGTTGATCCGTGTCATGCGGGGCCACCGTGCGCCAGGCCCCGCTGCACCTTCCACGCCAGCGGCAAGGTCAGCAGCAATACGGCTGCCAGCGCCAGCAGGGCTGTGGGCACGCTCGTCCGGTCGCCCAGCGCGCCGAACAGCACGGGCGACAGCGCCCCACCGCCGATGCTGCCCGTGTAGAACAGCGCGAACGCATGCTCTCGCTTGCCGGGCTCTGCCAGTTCCGGCACCACGCCGTACAGCACGGACGAGGTGCCATTGAGCGCCAGCCCCAGCAAAGGCAGCATGACCATGATGCCGGCCAGCGGCAGCCACAGGCCCGCCACGATCAGCAGCGAGGTCATCGATTCCGTCAGCCATACGGTCTTCATCATGCCGATGCGCGCACCCAGGTAGCCGCACAGCAACTTGCCGAAGGCGCCGCCCACGAACAGCAGCGATAAGGCCACGCCAATGCCGGCCGTGCCCGCGCCCTTGCTTTTCAGCAGGAATGGCAAAAAGGTCAGAAAACCCATGCGCACGGCGCTGTCCAGGGTGCCCGTGGCCAGCAAGGCGCGAAAACTTCCCTTGGAGCCGCTGCCGGCGATGCTCTTGCCCGCCTTCTTCGCGCCCGCCTGCAGCTCGCCCGGTTTCGGCAGCAGCCACCACAGCAAGCCGGCAGCCGCCAGGCCCAGCAAACCCAGCAAGGAGACGCTGGCTTGCCAGCTGCACACCAATAACAGCAAGCCCACCAGCGCGGGAATCAGGGTCTTGCCGATATCGCCGGCAAAGTTGTAGTGCGACAGCGCTTCCTTCACGCCCCCGCCCGCCTCGTGCGTGTCCGTGACGATGGACGAGGCCAGCGGATGCTGGGTGCTGGCGCCCAGGCCGCCCAGCAGCAGGGCGAACAGCAGCACGGCCAGTCCGCCTGCCTGCCCCGCGATCAGGTAGGCGACGCCGGCCAGTGCCGTGCCGCCCACCAGCATGCGTTCGCGCCCCCAGCGCTTCGCCAGGCGGCTGGCCAGCAACTGGAAACCGGCCATCATGCCCGAGTAGGAACCGCGCAACAGGCCCACCATGGCGTAACTGATGGCAAACTGCGCCTGCCAGATGGGCAGCAGCACATAGATCACGTCCGTCAAGCCGTCATGCACGGCATGCGCGCTGCAGGCGGCGAACAGCGAGCGGCGGCGGATCGATTTGTCGGAGGGGGGTGTTTCGGGGGAAAGCGCGGCAAGCGATGGTTCGGTCATGATTCTGCAAGCGGGGGAAAACGCGAGGCAGCCAGCTTACACCAATTGGCTGCTTCGCATCTTGAAGCGCGGCAAGAATAATAGTATTGCAAGATTAACATGACGCAAACGCAGGGGAAGCGCAAGCCAGGCCCGGCGCCCCCACGCAGGCGGCGCCGGACGCCCGTATTACTTGGCCATCGCATCCTTGGCCATGCCATCCTTTTTCATGTCATCCTTTTTCATGTCATCCTTCTTCATGCCGTCTTTTGCCATGGCATCTTTCGCCATGCCATCCTTGGCCATGTGGTCCTTCTTCATGTGCTTCTTCGCCATCGGCTTGTGCATGCCGTCCTTGCCCATGGCATCCTTGTGCATGGTATCGGCCGAGGCGTCCTTGGCCATGGCGTCTTTCTTCATGGCATCCTGGGCGAACGCGGCGCCCGACATGAGGATGGCGGAAGCGAGGATGGCGGCGAAGGTGGTGATCGTGGTTTTCATGATAAGTCCTTGTCTCTGGGTTAGTTGGGCAAATGCCCGGTGTGAAAGCGACTGCGGTGCTACGGGTGCTGCTTGCTGATAAATAATAGGAAGGCCGGGAGGTGGTCAGGGCCAGGCGCATTGCCGCAGGCAGTACGATTAGTACGACAAGGCAATGCAACGCCGCACTGGCCGCCTCTCCGGCCGTCCTAGGAACCGCCGAACCAGTTGTAGCCCTGATTCTCCCAATACCCTCCCGGATACGTATTCGTGACGAAAATGGCCTGGATGTGCTTGGGATTCTTGTAGCCCAGCTTGGTCGGCATGCGCAGTTTCATCGGGTAGCCGTACTTGGGCGGCAATTCCTGGCCGTCGTAGCTCAGGGCCATGATGGTTTGCGGATGCAGGGCCGTGGCCATGTCGATGCTGGTGAAATAATCGTCGGCGCACTTGAAGCCGATGTATTTCGCCGTCGTGTCGGCGCCGACCCGCTTCAGGAAGTGGGAAAACGGCACGCCGCCCCACTTGCCGATGGCGCTCCAGCCTTCCACGCAGATGTGGCGCGTGATCTGGGTTTCCTGCGGCAAGGCGCGCAGCTGCGGCAGGATCCACGGCTTCCTGTCGGCGATCAAGCCGCTCAACTCCAGGCGCCAGGCGTCGCCATCGACTTCTTCCACTTCATCTTCGCCGTAATACGCGTTGAAGGGAAACGGCCGCGTGATCATGGAGTCCGGGTAGGTCGGCGCCAGTTTGGTCGGGTCGAACAGCCAGCCCTGTACCCTGTCGTTGAAGCGCGACACGGCCGTCAGGGCTGTCTCGATGCCGGACGGGTCGCTGACGTTGCAACCCGTCAGCAGTGACAGGCCGCCCAGGGTCAGGCTGCGTTGCAGGAACAAACGGCGCGACGGCTGCTTGATCTGGCGCAAGGCATCGTCCAGCATGGCCTGGCCCTGCCTTGCCACGAGGATGGTTTTTTTCATGATCGTCTCCTTCAGCGGCCGCGCAGCATGGCGACCAGGGTGCGCGGCACCAGCGCCACCATCAGCAGGTGCACGCCGACAAAGCCCGTCAGCAGCGCCATGGCGATGAAGTGGACCCTGCGCGCACTCTCGTAGCCGCCGATCAGCTCACGCAGGAGGGGAAATTGCACGGACTTCCACAGCACCAGGCCGGACAGCACCAGCACGATGCAGTCGAGCATGACGAACAGGTAGGCGGCGCGCTGCACCATGTTGTAGTGGCGCGGATCCGCATGGGCCAGCTTGCCTTTCAGGGCAGCCATAAAATCGGCCAGCAGCAAGCGCGGCGTCAGGGGAAAGAACTGGCGCCGCAGCCGTCCCGAAACGATGTTAATCGCCAGATACAGCAAGCCATTGGCCACCAGCAGCCACATGGCGGCGAAATGCCATTGCAGGGCGCCACCCAGCCAGCCGCCCAGGGTCAGCGCGCGCGGCAGCTCGAAGGGGAAAAATGGCGCCGCGTTATAGATGCGCCAGCCGCTGGTGGCCAGCACCACGACGGCCACGGCATTGAGCCAGTGCGTCAGGCGCAGCCAGGCGGGGTGGATCACGCTCGCTTGTCCGTTCATCACATCACTCCCTTCGCGCAGGATGCCGTGCTGACGGCTTGCAGGATGGCGCTGCTGTCGGCCCGCTGCACGAAGGCGACCACTTGCAGCTGCTCCGGACGCCAGCTGGCGGGCAGGTTGACTGCGCGGCGCAGCTGGGCGCGGCCTTGCGCCAGAGACACCGGCCCCAGCCACAGGCGTACGGCTGCATCGTGATGCAGGGTGGCGCCGCGGTTTTCGCCGCGCAGCACTTTCGAGACGATGGCGCTTTCGCTGATGGCCACGTACAGCTGGCCGCCCGTCTGTGCGTCCGGCGCGCTGGCATTGGCTTCAAGCAATAATTTTCCACCAGGCCCCGGCGTGGCGGACAGGCTGACATTGACGGGTGCGGCGGTCGCGTTGATGCGGCGGATGGCGGCCGGCAGCTGCGTATCCCAACTGCGCAATTCCGTGCCGCCCACGAAAAACTGCGGCGTGTAGGCCACGTGGCGCGGCTGGTGGCGCAGCAGTTCGGCCTGGCGCGCATCGAATTGCGCCTGCGCCAGCGGGTCCGTCCAGCCGATCTGGTCCCAGTAGGTGACGTGCAGGGCCAGCGGCACGATCAGGCTGGCCGAGCCCGCTTCCTTGCGCAAGGCGCTCAGGCGCTGGTCGGCGGGCGGGCAGCTGGAGCAGCCTTCGCTGCTGTACAGCTCCACCAGCGCCGCCGTCTGCGGCCCGCTTTGCACGGCGCAGCGCTGGCCGGCGGCCAGCTGCGCCATGGCCGGGGATGCCAGGACCGTGCCCAGCACGGGGAAAAGCAGTGTTGCAAGGCGGTGCTTGATGTCCATGGTCTTTCACCGGTATATTGAATTAAGAAGCGTGCTTGCCAGTCAATTCGCCGCCGCAGGCCGATTGGTTACAGCCGCCAGCAAAATAATCCGGGATTTATTTTTTTCAATGCCTGTCACCAAAGGCCTGCATGCAACGAATACCTGTAAGCGAACACCTGCATGGCACGGAATTGCGGCTGCATGGCTTGATGCTGCGCGGGCTCGATGGCGATGCGGCGGCCTATCGCAGTTTCTTGCAAGCCACCAGCGGCCATTTGCGCGCGTTCCTGCGGCGCCGCCTGCAGCGCTGGCCGGACGAGGTGGAAGACCTGGTGCAGGAGTGTTTGCTGGCTATCCACAACCAGCGTCTGACGTACGATACGGGCGTGCCGCTGACGTCGTGGATCCATGCGATCGCGCGCTATAAATTGATCGACTGGCTGCGCCGGCATGCGCGGCGCGAGGCGCAGCACTTGCCGTATGACGAAGAAGATGGCGCGCAGGAACTGTTTTCCAGCGCCGACGCCGAGGCGGCCGAAGCGAGCCGCGACCTGGGCAAGCTGCTGGCCAGCTTGCCGGCACAGCAGCGCGACGCCATCGTGCATACCAAGCTCGACGGCTGGTCCGTGCGCGACACGGCGGCGGCCATGCAGATTTCGGAAGCCAGCGTCAAAGTGGCCGTGCATCGCGGCTTGAAGGCACTGGCGGCCAATTTAAGAACAGGCAATGAAGGGATTGCACCATGAAAACCGATGACTTGATCGCCATGCTGGCCAGCGGCCCCGACGTGGCTGCCGCGCCGCCACCGGGCGCCCGCTGGCGCGCCGCAGGCACTTTGGGCGCCGGCCTGCTGGCCAGCGTGGCGCTGATGGCCGTCCTGCTGGGCGTGCGGCCCAACCTGGAACAACTGGCCCAGCTGCCCGATTTCTGGATCAAGGTGGGCTTTGTCGTCTGCCTCTGCCTGGCGGCCTGGCATGTCAGCCGCCGCCTGTGCCTGCCAGGCGCCGCCACGCGCGCCCTGCCCTTGCTCATCGCCATGCCCCTGCTGCTGATGTGGGCGCTGGGCGCCATCATCCTGCAGGAAGCCCCGCCCGAGCAACGTGCCGAGCTGTTCTGGGGCGCCACCTGGCGCAGCTGCCCCTTGCTGATCGCGCTGCTCTCGCTGCCCATCCTGGCCGCCGTGCTGCGCCTGATGCGCCAGCTGGCGCCCACGCGCCTGCGCTTGGCGGGCGCCGCTGCCGGATTTGCCGCCGGCGGCATGGCCGCGCTCGTGTATTGCCTGCACTGCCCGGAGCTGGCGGCCAGCTTCGTCGGCTTCTGGTATGTGCTGGGCATGCTGGTGCCGACCGCCATCGGAGCGGCCATAGGGCCGAAAGTGCTGGCCTGGTAAGCCAATGACATCCTTTTCCCAGGAGTGAATCCGTTTTCTTCTTCCGCGCGTACAAGTGAGGCAGCCTGCAGTTTCTTGGACTTGTCTGTCAACGCTAACAAAAATCGGGAGAATCGAAATGTCTTTGTCACACTCGAAAACCGCACTGGGCGCCGCACTCCTGGGCAACCTGCTGGCCTTGGCGATCGCGCCAGCGGCCTATGCCTCCAGCCACCGCGAAGCGCCATTCATCACGCAAAACCCGAAAGTCGACGCCACCGACTTCTACATGTTCCGCAGCTATGAAGCGGGCCGCGGGGCCTACACCACGCTGGTGGCCGACTATATCCCCCTGCAAGACGCCTACGGCGGCCCGAACTACTTCGCCATGGACCCCGCCGCCCTGTACGAAATCCATATCGACAACAATGGCGACGGCAAGGAAGACCTCACCTTCCAGTTCCGCTTTACCAACACCATCAAGGATGGCCAGTTCACCGTGGGCGGCAAGAAAGTCTCGATTCCACTCGTGATCAACGGCGGCGCCATCGATTCCGTCAACCCGGCCGGCCTGAACGTGCGCGAAACCTACAGCGTGACGCTGGTGCGTGGAGACCGCCGCACGGGCACGAGGAGCGCCGTCACCAACGCCAGCGGCGGCGGCACGACCTTCGACAAGCCCGTCGACAATATCGGCAACAAGGCCATCCCCAACTACGCCGCGTATGCCGCGCAGCATGTGTACGCCGTCAACATTCCCGGCTGCGCCACGCCGGCGCGCCTGTTCGTCGGCCAGCGCAAGGACCCGTTCGTCGTGAATTTGGGCGAAACGTTCGACTTGATCAACATCAAGGCGCCCGCCACGGAGTTTGCCGCGAATGCGGAGTCCGCCGCCAAGGATGACCTGGCGCGCAAGAACGTCACGGCCATCGAGATGGAAGTACCGACCACCTGCCTGACGGCCGGCAGCGATCCTGTCATCGGCGGCTGGACCACGGCCAGCCTGCGCCAGGGCCGCCTGCTGAACCCGGCGCCGGGCACGGCCACCACGGCGTCGAAGGAAGGCGGCGCGTGGGTGCAAGTGTCGCGCCTGGGCATGCCGCTGGTGAATGAACTGGTCATCGGCCTGAAGGACAAGGACCGCTTCAACGCCAGCAAGCCATCGGGCGACGCGCAGTTTGCCGACTACGTCACCAACCCCACGGCGCCGGCCCTGGTGGAAGTGCTGTTCGGCTCGGCAGGCGCCAAGGCACCCACCAACTTCCCCCGCAACGACCTGGTGGCCACCTTTTTAACGGGCATCAAGGGCGTGAACCAGCCCGTCACCGTGACGGCGTCGGAAATGCTGCGCCTGAACACCTCGATCGCGGCCACCAATGTCGGCGCGCAAAACCGCCTCGGCGTCATCGGCGGCGATAACGCGGGCTTTCCGAACGGCCGCCGCCCCGGCGACGACGTGGTCGACGTGGTGCTGCGCGTGGCCATGGGCAAGCTGTGCACCCTGAACATCGGCTGCGCCCCGGCCGATGCCCCGGCTGGCACCCTGCACTTCACGGATGGCGCCTTCCTCGACGAAACCGCGTTCACGGCAGGTTTCCCCTACCTGAAAAATCCCGTGGCCGGTTCGCCGCAGCTGTAACGAGGAGAATGCGATGAAAAAGCTCCATGCAATCAGCGCCCTGGCGCTCACGGCCATGCTGGCCGGCTGCGGAGGCGGCGGTAGCAGCCACGGCGGCGACAACGGTGACGGCGGTGTCAACCCTCCGCCCGTGGTCTTGCTCGACGCCTTCTATGTGGCCGTCAGCAACGTCATTCTGACCACCAGCGATGACAAGGACGGCGTCGCCATCGACGCCATCATGGCGACCTCTCCGGAAAATACGGAGCCGGTACCGCTGTAACGCGCAGTAAGCAAGCGCGGGCGCCGGAGACCACGTTCTCCGGCAGCCCGCCCTTGCTGCCCCACTCCACCGTCGATGGCGTCCACGATGAAAACACCGATTGCCCTGCTGTGCGCCTGCCTGCCGATGCTGGCATGGGCCGCTCCCTACACGCCGAAAGACGGCAGCGCCGTCATCGAGCAGCTGCCGCGCCGCGCCGATGCCGCGCAGCTGGCCTTGCGCGGCTTGCGCCAGCAACTGAATGACACGCCGCGAGACCTGGCCCTGGCCACCAGCCTGGCCCAGCGCTACATCGCCCTGGCCCGCAGCGAAACGGACCCGCGCTACCTGGGCTACGCGCAAGCGGCGCTGGCGCCCTGGTGGCGGCAGGCGGCGCCGCCCGTCCCCGTGCGCCTGCTGCGCGCCACCATTTTGCAAAGCACCCACCAGTTCGGCCCGGCCCTGCAAGACCTCGAGGCCGTCATCGCGCAGCAGCCGCAAAACGCCCAGGCCTGGCTGACGCGCGCCACCGTCCTCACCGTGCAGGGCGACTACACCCAGGCGACCGCCAGCTGCGCCCGGCTGTCGGCATTGACGACACAGCTGGCCACCTTCACCTGCCTTGCCAATATCGCCAGCGTCACGGGCCGCGCCGCCAGCAGCGAGCGCCTGCTGGAACTGACCCTGCAACGCAGCGCCGGCGCGGCACCCGAGCTCGATAGCTGGGCCTTGACCCTGCTGGCGGAAATGGCCACGCGGCGCGGAGAGTCCACGCTGGCCGAAGCGCGCTACACCAGGGCGCTGGCGCAGCAGCCACGCGACAGCTATCTGCTGGGCGCCTACGCGGATTTCCTGCTCGACCGCAAGCGCCCGCAGGAAGTCGCCCGGTTATTGAAGGAGCAGCAGCGCATCGACGCCCTGCTGCTGCGTTACGCACTGGCCCTGCAAGCGTTGCCCGGCCAGCAGACGGCCTTCCAGGCGGCCAAGGCGGAACTCGCGGCCCGCTTCAACGCCGCCATGCAGCGCGGCGACACCGTGCACCAGCGCGAACAGGCCCGCTTCGCCCTGTTTTTGCAACAGGATGTGCCGGCTGCCCTGCAACTGGCGCAGAAGAACTGGGCCATCCAGAAGGAAGTGTCCGACATGCGCATCTTGCTGGAAGCGGCCCTGGCCGCGCGCAACTACGCCGCGGCGCAACCGGTGCTGGCCTGGGTGGCGGCGCATGGCGTGGAAGACGTGGCCCTGCAGCGGCTCTCCAGGCAGCTGGGGCCGCAGGATGCGCAAAAGCTTAGCGCCGCAAAGAAAGCAGGTGCGCTGTGAACACCCGCATGCTCGCGTTGCTGCTCACCCTGTCCGCCTGGCTGGCCCCCGCGCAGGCGCACAAGCCCAGCGACAGTTATTTGAGCCTGGCCGTGCACGGCCAGCAGATCGAAGGGCAATGGGACATCGCCCTGCGCGACCTCGATTTCGCCATCGGGCTCGACGGCAATGGCGACGGCGCCCTGACCTGGGATGAAATCCGCGCGCGCCACGACGCCATCGCCGCCTACGCGCTGCAGCGCCTGCAGCTGGCCAGCGACGAGGGCGTCTGCCCCTTGAAAGCCGTCGAACAGCTGATCGACAGCCACACGGACGGCGCCTACAGCGTGCTGCGCTTTGCGGCCGCCTGCCCCGGCAACGCCGCGCCAGCCACCTTAAGCATCGGCTACACGCTGTTCGCCGACCTCGATCCGCAGCACAAGGGCCTGTTCAAGATCGCCAGCGGCGGGGCCACGCAAACGGCCATCTTCGACCCGGATAGCCCACGCCAGACGATTTCCCTGGCCGCGCCCGACCGCCTGGCGCAGTTCGGCGCGTATGTGAAACACGGCATCTGGCATATCTGGATCGGCTACGACCATATTCTGTTTTTGCTGTCCTTGCTGCTGCCGGCCGTGCTGCTAAAAAGTCCAAATGACACGGACCGTTTAAACCCAATGGCGGAGAGCCGGGGTCGGACCCTGAGGGTCCGACCCCAGACTTTGCATCTGGGTTTGAACGCAGCGTTTATTGACGTTTTTAAAGTCGTCACGGCATTTACCCTGGCCCACTCCATCACACTGAGCCTGGCCAGCCTGTCGCTCGTCTCGCTGCCGTCGCGCTGGGTGGAATCGGCGATTGCCGCTTCCGTGATCCTGGCCGCGCTGAACAACCTGCTGCCCCTGTTCCACGGCAAGCGTCCCGTGGCCGCCTTCGCCTTTGGCCTGATCCACGGTTTCGGCTTTGCCAGCGTGCTGCGCGACCTGGGCTTGCCGCAAGGCTCGCTGCTGGCCAGCCTGCTGGGTTTCAACGTGGGCGTGGAACTGGGCCAGCTGGCCATCGTCGCCGCCTTCCTGCCGCTCGCCTGGCTGCTGCGCAAGACCTGGCTGTACCGGCAAGTGCTGACCGTCGGCTCGCTGGCCATCGCGCTGGTCGCTTGCGTGTGGCTGGTGGAGAGAATTGCCGATATCAAGCTGATCAGCGCATGAGCGGGGCGATTCATTAGCCTCGCTAATAAGACCATGCCGATTCCAACGGCTTATCAACGAGTGGCTGACGCCGTAAAGTAGCTCCTGTCAATGATTGAAGGAGCCAGCCATGAACCGCTTCACCCTGAATAACGGCATCAGCATGCCCGTCGCCGGCTACGGCGTCTTCCAGATTCCCGACCCCGCAGAATGCGAACGCAGCGTGATCGACGCCATCGCCGCCGGCTACCGCCTGATCGACACAGCCGCGTCCTATATGAACGAGGCGGCCGTCGGCAAGGGCATCGCCCACAGCGGCGTGGCGCGCGAAGAGCTGTTCGTCACCAGCAAGCTGTGGGTGCAGGACACGGGCTATGAACGTACGCGCGACGCCATCGAGCAGTCGCTGCAACGCTTGCGGCTCGATTATCTCGATTTATTCCTGATCCACCAGCCGTTTGGCGACGTGCACGGTTCCTGGCGCGCCATGCAGGACGCTTATCGCGGCGGCAAGCTGCGCGCCATTGGCGTCAGCAACTTCCAGCCCGACCGGCTGATGGACCTCATCGCCTTCAACGACATCGCGCCCGCCGTCAACCAGATCGAGATCAACCCTTTCCACCAGCAGGCGGACAGTGTGGCTTTCATGCTCGAGCACGGCGTGCAGCCGCAGGCGTGGGCGCCATTTGCCGAGGGCCGCAACAACCTTTTCCACAATGAGTTGCTGCTGGGCATCGCCGCCAGACACGGCAAGTCCGTGGGCCAGGTCGTCCTGCGCTGGCTCACGCACCGGGGCATCGCCGTGCTGGCCAAGACCGTGCGCCGCGAGCGCATGGCGGAAAACCTGGCCATCGACGATTTCGACCTCGATGAAGCGGACATGGCCGCCATCGCCACCCTGGAAACGGCTACCAGCAGCTTCTTTTCGCACCGCGACCCGGCCATTGTCCGGTGGATGGCCGAACGCACGCTTGATATTTAAGGGAAAGCACATATGCCAACAGAAGATACAAGCACGGGCCGCCGCGGCTTCCTGCTGGCGGCCGGCAGCCAGGCCGCCACGCCATTGATCAGCTCGGCGCAAGGCCAGGTGGTGCAAACGACAGTGGCCGGGCGCCGCAAGCTGGGCACGCTGGAAGTATCGAGCGTGGGCCTGGGCGTGCAAAACATGAGCCGTACCTACCAGACAACCGTGCCCCGCCGTCCGGAGATGCACAAGATTATCCGCACGGCATTCGAGCGCGGCGACACCTTCTATGACGCGGCCGAGGCGTATGGTCCGCACGAGGTGGAACGCATCCTCGGCGAAGGCGTGGCACCGTTCCGCGACCAGATCGTCATCGCTTCCAAATTCGGCTGGGATATCGACCTGGAAACGGGCGAGCGGCGTCCGGGCCGCAACAGCCGTCCGGCGCACATCAAGCTGGCCGTGGAAGGCATGCTCAAACGCCTGCGCACGGACCGCATCGACTTGCTGTACCAGCACCGGGTCGACCCGCAAGTGCCGATCGAGGACGTGGCCGGCGCCGTGCAGGACCTCATGCAAGAAGGCAAGGTGCTGCACTGGGGCTTGTCGGAAATGGGCTTGAACACCTTGCGCCGCGCCCATGCGGCCCTGCCCGTCAGTGCCGTGCAAAGCGAATACTCGATGCTGTGGCGGGGGCCGGAAGACGGCGTGCTGGCCCTGTGCCAGGAACTCGGTATCGGCTTCGTGCCGTGGAGCCCGCTGGGCGTGGGCTTCCTGGCAGGCGCCATCGATGCCCGAACGCGCTTTGCCGATGGCGACATCCGCAAGATCGAATCGCGTTTTTCACCGGAGAACCTGCCGCACAACCTGGCGCTGGCGGCCCTGGTGAATAGCTGGGCCACGCGCAAGCAGGTGACACCGGCGCAGATCGCCCTGGCCTGGCTGATGGCGCAGCGGCCGTGGATCGTGCCGATTCCCGGCACCACGCAGATGGCGCACATGCTGGACAATATCGGTGCGGCGGGTGTGCGCTTGACGGCGGCGGAGGTGGCCGAGCTGAACCAGGCCGTCGCGGCCATTGCTATCCGGGGCGCGCGCCTGCCCGACGCCGTGCTGGCCTATTCGGGCGTGGAAGCGCCCCTCAGGGAAAAGTGATGAAGGTCTGCGGCACGGCGTCAGTCAGCCATACGCCATTGTCGGACACATAAAACACGTGGCCCTGCGCCCGCATGGCGGCCGCATCCACCGTCAGCACGACGGGCTTGCCATGGCGCCCGCCGACAGCCACGGCCGTTTCGTGCTTGCTGGACAGGTGCACATGGTTGCGCGACCCCGGCAGCAGGCCGCCGGCGCGGATCGCCTCGACAAAACGGCTGGCCGTGCCGTGATACAGCATGGCAGGCGGCGTAGTGGGCGGCAAGGCGATATCGACGGCCGCCAGCGAGTGGCCCTGGTTGGCGCGGATGCGCAAGCCGTCGTCGCTGATGGCGTAGCGCGTCTTGCTGTCGTGCGCCACCACGTCATCCAATTGTTCACGGGAAATCCGGCGCCCATGTTGCGCCGCCAGCGCCAGCAGCTGGCCGATGTCGGCCCAGCCGTGGGGATCGAGCGCGAGGCCGATTTTTTCAGGCGCGTGGCGCAGGATGAGGGAAAGGAATTTGCTGGTATTTACCAAATGATCTGTCATGCCCCAGTCTACCGTTATCAGAACGCATATGACAAGGTCAGGCGCGCGGAACGGGGTTCCACCGGATGAAAATGCCGGTCATTCACCCCGTCCGCCCCCTCGCCGGGCAGGCGCGACGCATAGTAATAATCGATGTCGCTGGCGCGCTTGTTGAACAGGTTGAACACGTCGAGCGAGATGCGCGTCCTGCGGTTCAGCTGATACGCCACGCGCGCATACGCCAACGTGGTCGAGGCGGAGCGCACGCTATTGTCCTCGATCAAGGGACGGGGGCCGAAATAGCGCAGCTGGAAGGCGCCCGACCACGGCCCCTGGTCCGTCACCGTCACGCCAAATGAGGCCACCTTGTCGATTGAGCCCGGAATGAAATTGCCGGCCGTATCATTTTCCGTATAGCGCGAGCGCGAGGCGGCCAGGTCCAGGTCGAACAGCAGCCACGGGGCCGCAATATAATGGTTGTTCCACTCGATGCCGTGGCGGCGGCTGGCGCGGCTCGGCTCCGTTACGCCCGCATCGCCCACGAACAGCAATTCCGACGCGATATCGAGGCGCCACAGGGCCAGCGAGCTTTGCAGTCCCGGCAGCCATTCCGTGCGCGCGCCCAGTTCCATGCCTTTGCTCGGTACCAGAGGGGTGACGGGCGTGGCGGCCTCGCCATCGGGCAAGCGCGTCTGCGTCGTGCCGCGTGCATCGTTGCTATGAAAACCTTTTCCATAGTTCACGAAGAATTCCGTCTTGCTCCATGGGCCAAGGATCAGGGACAGCTTCGGCGAGACCACGTGATCGTTCGCCGCGCCGCTGTTGCCGGCTATGCTGCTGTTGACATTGAAACGGTAGGCGTCGTAGCGCAAGCCCGCCACCGAGCGCAGCCAGGGCAGCCATTGCACGGTGTTTTCGCCATACAGGCCGATGCTGGCCTCGCGCACCCGGTCTTCGCGCACAGTACTCTGCCGTACCCGTTCCACCGTGGTGTACAGGCCCACGGGCGACAGCCTGTCGTAGCGCGCCTGCACGCCGACCTTGTTGCGCATGGGCAGTCCCGCCAACTCCGTGCTCCAGCTTTCGGCCGCATTCACGCCCGCCACCGTGCGCCGCTCGTTTTGCTGGAACTGGTCGCCGGTGGCCGGGTTGGCCAGGAAGTAGGTGAAATCGCTGTTGAGTTCCAACTGTGAACGGATCAGGTAAGCGTCCAGCTCGAACAAGCGGTTCTGCGTGCGCTGGCGCATGGCGTAGGACAGGCTGGTGCGCGAAGTATCGCCGCCGTCGCTGGGCGCCAGGCTGCCGAAACGCCCGATCTGGCCCGATGCCACGGCGCGCAGCGGCACCTGGTCGGTGGCGTTCCAGCTATTCTTGTACGCCATCGCCGTCACACTGAAACCGTTGTCCGGCGTGCCCTGGCTGTAGCGCAGCACGCCGCTATATTTGCGCACCCTTTCCGGCACATCCCAGGGGCCGTTGTTGCGGTTGACTTCCAGGCCGTACAGCAAGGTGCCTTGTCCTGCTGCAAAGGAATCGGCCACGACGCCGCGCACATAGCCATGCTGGCCGACGGACACGCTGGCCTGGCCCTCCGGCAATTTGTCGGCCAGGCGGATGCGCGCGCTGCCTGCCGAGGAAAAATCACCTTCGCTGGCGAAATACGGCCCCTTCTTGTAGTCGATGCGCTGCACCAGTTCGGGAATGAGGAAATTGAGGTCGGAATAGCCTTGCCCATGGGCATGCGTGCGCATGTTGACGGGCATGCCATCGACATGCGTGGCGAAATCCGTCCCGTGGTCGAGGTTAAAACCGCGCAGGAAATACTGGTTGGCCTTGCCGTCGCCGCTGTGCTGGGTAACGATCAATCCCGGCACGAATTCCAGCAGCTCCCCCGTGCGCAAGGCGGGCCGGTTGACGATCAGTTCGCTGGTGATGACGCCCTGGCTGGCCGCGTCCGACGTGCCGACGGCGTTGTCGTAGTGGCCCGTCACGCGTACGGTGCGCGCTTCATTGGCAACGGCATCGGGCACCGCGGCGGCAAGCGGCTGCGCCCATGCGCTGGCCTGGATGGCCAGCCAGGCCAATGCCAAAGGGATTTTTCTGGATTGCATCTCTTCTCCCGTTCATCCTGAAAACAACTGCTTGTGGCCCGCCCCTGAAGATACGCAAAACACCGGCGTTCGGATTCAAACATTTGCGCAAAATCAAGCTGCAAAACACATGTTTTCAAACAACGAAATAAATCGAGGCGAGTTATCTTTAGAGAGAATGTCGCCATATAAAAAGTGCATACTACCTGTCAGAATCCGCGCACAAGACCGGCCCGCCAGCATCTCCTGCCATGCCTGCCGCTCTTTCGCCCGCGCCGCTCCGCCGCGCGCATCAGGGCTGTCGCTGTGATTTCGCCGTCTACGCGACGCCCTGCCATGTCGACCACGCAGGCTGGCGCAGCTGCGGCAAAGTCTTTGGTTTTTTCCATATTGTCAGACACCGGCACGCCTGCACGGCGCGGCCTGGCGACCACTTTGAACTGGAGAACTACATGACATTGTTCCTGCCCTCTTCCACTCTGCTGACACCGGGCGACAATCCGGATGGCCAGCGCTTCGTGCTGGCCTCGCAGCAATGGATCGACTTGCAGACGCGCATCCAGGCCGTGCTGGCCCTGCCGTCGGATATCGGCGAATACGAACAGCGCTACGGCGACGCTTCGTCCGGTTCGCAAATGAAGGAATGCTTCGACGCCATGCGCAAGCTGCGCCAGACGGCCGAGCGCTACGGCAGTCCCAGCAGCCTGCGGGCAAAGATCCTGCACGATCCGAATTTCCTGGCCAACGGCACGCGCCCGAAAAACGATGCCTTTTCCGCCACCGTCTGGACCGTGGAGCGGGCGCACCGCGATGCCTTTACGCTGTCGTCGACCTTGCGCAGCATCCCGGAAATGGCGCGCCACGAATCGGCGGCCGACGCCACGGCCGGTATCCGGAGCCTGTTCCTCGACAATGGCCAGATACTCGACAATATGCAGGACACCATCGCGAAAATCGGCGAGTTGATCGCGGAGTTCGAACACATCGAAACAGCGCTGGACGACGCCCAGTTGCTGATGCGCACCTTCACCGAACGCTCATCCAAGACGCGCACTGAACTCGACAAGGAAATCGGCGCCCTGGGACAGAAAATCGGCGAACTGGAGCGCGCGCGCGACGCCGCCTATTCGAAATGGCTGGCATTGACCATTTCTGCCTGCATCGTGCCCGCCGTCATCGGCATCATCGGCATTGCCATCATGGTGATCCTGGCCGTGCCCACGGGCGGCGGCAGCTTTGCCATCGGTTCGGCCGTCACGGGCGGCGGCGTGGCCCTCTCCGCAGCGGCGCTGGGCGCGGCGGCCGGCGTGGCGCGCGGCAAATACGATGGTCTGGTACAGGAAGTGCACGAGCAGAGCGCCTTCCTCGCCAAGCGCGCGTGCTATCGCAGCGACCTGGGCGCGCTCGATGAACTGATGAAATTCTCGCTGCCGGCATCCAACGGCATCCTGGGCCAGTTGCGCAGCGTGCAAGCGGCCTGGAGCGCATCGGCGCGAGAACTGGGCGCGCGCGCCAGCGATTTGAGCGTGGACAACCTGCACACCGGACCATGGCTGCGCGAAGCCGAGATGGTCAAGGCTGCCGATGGCTGGCGCACGCTCGACAACGCCTTGAAGGCGTTTGTTACCGGGTCCTTTGTCGATGCCAATCTGATCGGCTTTGGCGCCAGCTTGCCGCCAGACCAGCCCGACTGGCAGCAGCAACTGACGGCCAGGCTCGCCGCCTGACGCCAGCGTTTTCAGTAGCTGTTTTCCGTACTTCCACGCAGTCTGACCTGATCACTGAAGGGAACTACCATGAGTGTTACCGCTATTAATACCGCCGCCACGCCATCGATCGACCCGCCGCCAGGCTTGACCACGCCGGCCAATCCCCAATCCGGACAAAAGAGCCAGTTTGCCCTGTTCAGCGATAGCTGGATCGAATTGCAAGCCTATGTGGGCTCGGCCACCGAATTGCCCATCACCAAAGGCGATTTCGAAAGCAAGTACGGCGCCGTCGATGGCTCGCAGACGGTACTCGATTGCATCGGCGCAATGAAAAGCGTGCAAAACGCCTCCACCGAATTCGGCAACCCGAAAAGCCTGCGCGCGGCCCTGATCAAGAATCCCGGCCTGCTGGCCACGCCGACGCCGCCGACAGAAATCTACACGCACACAGTATGGCTGGGCCAGCGCGTGCATGACACCTCGACCAAGCTGGTGAGCGGCTATCAAAGCGTGCTGGATGAACTGCCGGGCCTGCCGCCCAAGGAACAGGTGGAGAACCTGAAAGCCTATCTGTTCGACCAGACCATGGGGCCGATACCGCTGGCGCAAAAAATGTCGGCCGAAGTGGCGGTACTGATCAAGAAGCTGGGTCTGTTCGAACAGAAAATGAATGAATACAACAGCAAGCTGCAGGCATTTACCAGCAGTTCGTCGACGATGATCGCCAATGTCAACCGCACCATCGGCGGCCTGGAAACGAAGATCGTGGAACTGGAGAAACTGCGCGATGCCGCCTACAAGGCCTGGCGCGACTTCACCATCGCCGCCGTCACGGCATCCGTCGGCTGCGCGCTGATCGGCGGCCTGCTGGCGCCGTTCACGGGCGGCGTCTCGCTGCTGGTGGGCGGCGCAGCCGCCATCGCCGCCGGCGTCGGGCTGGGCATCAAGGCGGCGCAGAACCGTGCCGCCTACAACGAATATTGCACGCAGATCAGCAGCCAGACGCAGGAATTGCAAAAGAAACAGCGGCTGCGCAGCGACCTGGGCGACTTCAACACGCAGATGGCGCGCGTGGGGCCGGCCATGTCCAAATTCCTCGGCAACCTGCAAACGGTGGAAGGCGTGTGGGTGCAGATGAATACGGACATGATCACGCTGGGCAACAGCATCACGGAATCGAACGTGGGCAGCATGCCTTTCCTCGTCAAGGCGAAAGCCAAGCTGGCCATCGATTCCTGGCAAGCCATCGATGACAGCGCCAAGCAGTTCACCGTGCAATCGCTGGTCGACTACGACAACCTCGCATTCGGCCAGCACCTGTCGGAAAACCAGCGCGCCGCTTGATGACAGTTGCCCTCCGGCTCAGGCACCGGGGGGCAAACATACCGATCGTTGGCTTCTAGAAAGGCAAACACCATGTCGAGACAATTCGGATATCCGCTGGCAGTGCAACAGGCGGCGCTGCGGCAAGCTGTTGATGAGGGCAATCCCCATCTGGCGTTTGAAGGCGGCAGCGCCTGGGATCACCTCACGTACTACCTGGTCCAGGCGGACAAGCTGCAGCCCGGCCCGGACCAGCCGCTGGCAGCGGCGGCGCAAGCCGTAGCGGACGAGGCGGCCCGCTTTGGCACGCCGCAAAGCTTGCGCGCCCTGCTGGCCACATCGCCTGACGCCCTGGCGCAGAATACGCCGCCGGCCATGCTGTACGCGTGCCTGGTGTGGTTTGTCTTGCGCCTGAAAAATGCCGCTGCCAGCATGCTGTCGTATCAGCAATCACTGCTGGAGGCGGGTGTTGGCGCCAGCGACAGGCGCGAAGTACTGCATGCGCTGGGACCGATGGTGGAAGAAGCGCGCGCGTCCATTGCTCCCCTGCTGCAAGGCTTGAACAAATGGAAGGATGGCGTCTTGCCGGCGAATGCGGCGCTGGCCCGGCTGGCAGCACAGACGGGCACCGATCTGCAGGCACAGCAAGAGGCGCTGGGGCGCTTGCTGGCATCCATCGCATCGATAGAGGAACAATTGGCGCACCTGGGCCTGTTCAGCGGGCACAAGAAAAAGGAACTGGAGGCGCAGTTGCACGCCTTGCGCGAGCAGCTGACGCGCGACACGGCGCTGTCCGAGCAGCTGCGGCTGCAACTGGAAGGCGTCAACCTGTTGCTGGCCAATGGCGGCTGGCTGGAAGCGGCTATCGATGAGCTGATCCACTGGCTGGATGGCTTGCGCACCGCGTGGAGCGCTCTCGGCTCCGGTACGACCCAGCTTGCGGCCGACGCCAGCGACGCTGAACTGGGCAACGACAGCTGGCTGGCGCAAACACTGGCCACCGCCATGGCCTTTCCCCTGTGGCAGGCGCTCATCACCGCCGCGCAACGCTACGCCAGCAACGCGCTGGTCGACTTCCCCGCGCCGCCTGACGCGACGGGACGGCAGCCATGAAGCGCGCCGCCGCACGCCTGCTGCATCTGCTGGCCATGGCCACCCTGGCGCTGGGGCTGCTGCATGCGCCCGCCATGGCGCAAAACAGCAACACCGCCGCGCTGGAAAACGCGCTGCGCCAACTGGCGCAATTCCAGCGCGAAGTGGCGAATATGCGCAATGCCGTGCGCCAGCCCCTGGGGCCGTACCCGCTGTACACGCAGTGCAGCTGGTGCAGCGAGCATGCGTGGTGGGGCCTGGGCATGTGCACCAAGACGACCACGGAAACATGGTCGCAGAATGTCGATTTCACATGGACGCGCAACCAGCTCGATCAAGTGCTGGCCCGCGCCGAACGCGATGCGGGCAACCTGGGCGCGGCATATGCTCCCACCCAGGCGTGGATAGACAGCTTGCCGGCCTTTAGCCGCGCCTTTGACGCGAACGCCGACCGCGTGCTGGCGGTGCAGGAGCAGATTCGCCAGGGGATCGGACCCAACGACCAGCAGCGGCAAACGGCGACGCAGGCGCTGCAACAGCTGAGCAGCGACATGGAGCGCAGTTCGGCCCAGCTGAAGGCGGGCACGCAGGCGCTGGCGGTGTCGCTGCAGCAGCAAAGCGCCTATCGCGAACAGATCCGCCTGGCCATCGAGGGTGCCGACCGCTCGGCCCAGGAAGCGCTGCGGCAGATTGAACAGGCGGCCCAGTCACATCACTGCCAGGATGGCTTGCCGCAAAAGTTCAATGCCATCCGCGACGACTTCAAGCGTTCGATCCAGAGCATTTCGGCAGCTTTCCAGCAGCTCGATAACAGCAGCCGCGGCGCCGAGACCGGCCTGGCAGCACTGCTGGGCGCTGTCGTCACCTCGCAGACCGACATGCAATCCATCCTCGACCTGCTCAAGGCGGCGCAGAACGACAAGCTGGGCAGTTTCCTCGAGCGGCTGCACCTGAATGCGGCGAAACAGCAATGGCATGACCTGGCCAATGCCTATACGCGGGTGGCGCGCGAAGCGGCGCTGGCGCAAGGAGGCGGCTGACAAAGACTGACACTGCCGGGATGCCGCCGCTTTGCGCTGTCTCAATGCCACGGCCGCCCTGTTTCCTATGATGAGCATATGCAGCTTGTGCAATGCCGCATCCATTGGGGGGGGGGGCCGGTGGGCAAATCGGATACCAGCAGCG
>NZ_LRHX01000007.1:0-314247 GCF_001758645.1 Janthinobacterium sp. MP5059B
ACCGACCAACGTCACGGCCGACATCGGCAAGGCCAGCGTCACCGTCGCTGGCGTGGCTGCGGCAAACAAAGTGTATGACGCCACCACGGCCGCCACACTGACAGGAAAGGCCAGCGTGCTGGCGCTGGGCGACGATGAACTGCGCGTGACGGGAGGCAATGCCCGCTTTGCCGACAAGAACGCCGGAACAGGCAAAACCGTCACCGTCGACGGCTTTGTCTTGCAAGGCGCGGATGCGTCCAACTATGTACTGGTGCAGCCGAGCAACGTCACGGCCGACATCGGCAAGGCCAGCGTCACCGTCGCTGGCGTGGGTGCGGCAAACAAAGTGTATGACGCCACCACGGCCGCCACCCTGACGGGCACGGCCAAAGTAACGGCGCTGGGCGATGACCAGCTTGGTGTGACGGGCGGCAATGCCCGCTTTGCCGACAAGAACGCCGGAACAGGCAAAACCGTCACCGTCGACGGCTTTGTCTTGCAAGGCGCGGATGCGGCCAACTATGAGCTCGTGCAACCGGGCAAGGTCACGGCCGACATCGGCAAGGCCAGCGTGGTCATCACTGGCGTGGCTGCGGCGAATAAAGTCTACGACGCCACGACGGGCGCCACCCTGACGGGCACGGCCAAAGTAACGGCGCTGGGCGACGACCAGCTCGGCGTGACGGGCGGCAATGCCCGCTTTGCCGACAAGAATGCCGGAACAGGCAAAACCGTCACCGTCGACGGCTTTGTCTTGCAAGGCGCGGACGCGGGCAACTATGAGCTCGTGCAACCGGGCAAGGTCACGGCCGACATCGGCAAGGCCAGCGTGGTCATCACTGGCGTGGCTGCGGCGAATAAAGTCTACGACGCCACGACGGGCGCCACCCTGACAGGCACGGCCAAAGTAACGGCACTGGGCGGCGACGAATTGCGCGTGACGGGCGGCACGGCGTCCTTTGCCGACAAGCATGCCGGCAGCGCCAAGACCGTCATCATCGATGGCTACAGCTTGCAAGGCGCGGACGCGGCTAACTACACCATCGTCCAGCCCGGCAACATCACGGCCGATATCGCCAAGGCCGGCTTGCTGTACACGGCCACGGCTACCAGCCTGACGGGCGGCCGCACGCCCGATGGCTTGAGCGGCAAGGTCAGCGGCTTGCTGGGCGGCGATACCCTGGCCGATGCCACCAGCGGCACCCTGGCCTGGACCAGCCCGGCCACGGCCAGCAGTCCGGCTGGCAATTACGCCATCAGCGGCAGCGGCCTGGCTTCGAACGACTATGCCTTCGTACAAGCCGAGGGCAATGCCGGCGCCCTGACCCTGACGTCGGCCAGCCTGCCGCCGCCGGCCCAGGCAGCCGTGGTGCAACTGCAAGCGCAAGTGCTGGGCAGCTTTGCCGATACGCGTCCCGGCACGCTGGCTGCCGCGCCCACCATCACCGTCACGCAGACGGATGCCCCGGCCGGCACGGCTGCCGCCAGCAATGCCTCGCCAAACACCACCATGCAGATCGGCAGCCGCGGCCCGGCCCTGCAAGTCGTCCTGGGCGGCGTCAAGCTGCCCGCCAACATGCTCAACGTAAATCAATAACACCATGACTCATTCATCGACTCCGCGACACCTGCTGCAACAACCGTTGCTGTCCCTGCTGCTGCTGGCCTTCGCGCCATGCGCCGCCGCCCAGACCACCCCGGTCGTGCCCGACGCGGGTGCCATCCTGCGCCAGTTGCAACCGGCCACGCCCGCCAACGCCCCCCCCGGCGCGCCGGCGCTGCGCATCGAACAGAAAGAGGGCGCGCCGCTGCCCGCCAGCGTGCCATTTCTCGTCACGCAGATCGACATCAGCGGCAATAGCGCGTTCGACACGGCCACCTTGCAGGCGCTCGTCGCCAGCGCCCAAGGCACGACCCTGTCCCTGGAGCAACTGGGCGAACTGGCGGCCCGCATCACCGGCTACTACCGCGCCCATGGCTATCCGCTGGCACGCGCCATCGTGCCTGCCCAGACCATCCGCCAGGGCATCGTGCGCATCGAGGTACTCGAAGCGCGCTATGGCCAGGTGGGCATCGCCAACCAGAGCGACGTCAGCGACGCCTTGCTGAATGCCACGCTGGCGCCGCTGCAAGCGGGCCAGACCATCAACCAGGCGGAACTCGACCGCAGCTTGCTGTTGCTGTCCGACATACCGAACGTGGCCATCACGGCCACGCTCAAGCCCGGCGCCGAGGTCGGCAGCTCCGACCTGCTGGTCGATGCCTGGTCCGGCCCTGGCGTGACCGGCAATGCTTTCCTCGACAACAATGGCAACCGTTACACGGGCCGCGCCCGCCTTGGCGCCACCGTGTACCTGTACAACCCGCTGCACCAGGGCGACGTGGCCAGCGCCAGCGTGCTCAGCTCGGGCAAGGGCATGTCGTATGCGCGTCTCGGCTATGACCTGCTGCTGAACGGCGCCGGCACGCGCGCCGGGGTCGCCATGTCCGCCTTGCGCTACCGCCTGCAAGGCGCCATGCGCCCGCTGGAGGCGCATGGCACGGCCCAGGTCGCCAGTGGCTGGCTGCGCCATCCGCTGCTGCGCAGCCGCGATGCGAACATATCCATCCAGCTGCAATATGATCAGGTGCACTTGCGCGACCGCATCGACGCCAGCGCCATGCGCAGCGACCGCCGCCTGGACAACTTGAGCGCGACCCTCGGCGGCGACGTCCGCGATGCTGCCCTGGCCGGCGCCATCACCAGCTGGAGCGTGGCCGCGACAGCCGGCAAGCTCGACATCACCGACCCGCTGGCGCGCCTGAACGACGCGTTCAGCGCACGCAGCCATGGCAATTACGCGAAATGGAACGTCAACCTGTCGCGCCTGCAAAACCTGGACCAGCGCAATGCCGTGTATCTGACCGTCGCCGGGCAGTGGGCGGACGGCAACCTCGACTCGTCCGAAAAGATGAGCGTGGGCGGGCCGTACACGGTGCGCGCCTATGACGTGGGCGCGGCAGCTGGCGACCTCGGCTATTTTGGCAGCGCGGAATGGCGGCATGAACTCAGCGCCAGCGAAGCGGGACAATGGCAAGCCGTGGCCTTCCTCGACAGCGCGCGCTTGACGGTGAACCAGCAGCGCTGGTCGGCAGGCCCGAACAGCGCGCGCCTGCACGGCGCCGGGCTGGGCGTGAACTGGGCGGGCGGGCAGCAGTGGAATGCCCGCGCGTACGTCGCCAAGCCCATCGGTGGCACGCCAGTCCTGCTGGCGGCGCGCAGTTCGGCCCGCCTGTGGGTCGAACTGAATCGCCGCTTCTGATGCGGCAGCAACAGCCGCAAGCCGGGCTTGCGGCTGTTGCTTGATCCAATACACGACTTACCCAGCAGCTATTCACCGTCTGTGCACGGTTTTTCCACAGGCTTACCCACAGCAATATCCGGGGAGTGAGTGGTAAAAATGCAGTTATCCCCACTTGTACCCACGCTATCCAGCGCTTATCCGCAGACTTACGCACAGAGTTATCCACAATACGCAGAAAAAGGCGATTGCATCGCTAGTAAGCCGCTGGAATCAGCGGGAAAGGCAGCGACAAGCGCATGGCGGGCCAGATTGAAAAACTTGCCAACAGCTTATGCGCAGGCTTGCACACAGGCTTATGCCCCACTTGTGCAGTGGCTTGCCCACAGAGTTATCCACACATAAAAAAAGGCAGGCCGGGCGGCCTGCCTGTGTGCAAGGGCTGACTGCGCCGCTTACTTCTTGATTTTCACGGGACGCGTCCAGCCGTCGATGGTCACTTGCCGCGCGCGCGAAACGGTCAGCTTGCCGGCCGGCGCATCTTTCGACAAGGTCGTGCCGGCGCCCAGGGTGGCGCCCTTGCCGACGGTGACGGGGGCGATCAGCTGGCTGTCGCTGCCAATGAAGGCATCGTCTTCAATCACCGTGCGGAACTTGTTTACGCCATCGTAGTTGCAGGTAATCGTGCCGGCGCCGATGTTGACCTTGGAGCCGATGGTGGCGTCGCCGATGTAGGCCAGGTGGTTGGCCTTGCTGTGCGCGGCGATCTGGCTGTTTTTCACTTCGACGAAGTTACCGATGTGCACGTCTTCCGCCAGGACCGTGCCCGGGCGCAGGCGCGCGTACGGGCCGATGATGGAAGCGGCGCCGACGACGGCGTCCTCGATATGGCAGAAGGGCTTGATGTGCGCGCCAGCGGCCACCGTGGCATTGATGAAGACGTTGTTGGCGCCCACGCGCACGCCATCGCCCAGTTCGACTCTGCCTTCGAACACGCAGCCGACATCGATGGTGACATCGCGGCCGCAAATCAGTTCACCGCGCACGTCGATGCGGGCCGGATCGAGCAGGGTCACGCCCCGTTCCAGCAGCGCTTGCGCGATATTGTTCTGGTGGATGCGTTCGAGCTGGGCCAGCTGCACCTTGCTGTTGACGCCCGCCACTTCCCACACGGCGGCCGGGTGGGCCGAAGTGACGGCCACGCCATCGGCGACAGCCTGGGCAACGATATCGGTCAGATAGTATTCCCCTTGGGCATTGTCGTTCGACAAGGCCGACAGCCATTGTTTCAGCTGTACGGTGGGCGCGACCATGATGCCGCTGTTGATTTCCTTGATGGCGCGCTCTTCTGGCGTGGCATCCTTTTCCTCGACGATGCGCACGATGGCGCCGTGCTCGCGCACGATGCGGCCCAGGCCAAAGGGATCGTCCTGTTCCACGGTCAGAATGGCCAGCTTGTCCTGGCCCGCCGCCTGCACCAGCTGCTGCAGGGAAACGGCGCTGGTCAGCGGTACGTCGCCGTACAGGATCAGGGTCGGCACGCTGTCATCGAGCAAAGGCAGCGCTTGTTGCACGGCATGACCGGTGCCCAGTTGCTGCGCCTGCTCGGCGGCGTCGATCTGCACGCCATGGTTCACCTTGTAGCCGTCGAGCAACTTCAGCACCGCTGCGCCCCCATGCCCGTAAATCACGCATAATCGGGACGGCGCCAGGCCACGCGCCGTGTCGATGACGTGCGACAACAGCGGCTTGCCCGCCAACGGGTGCAATACCTTGGGCAGTGCCGACTGCATGCGTTTGCCCATACCGGCAGCGAGAATGACAACGTTCATAGACCGTCTTTTATAAGTTAAGAATATGAAAAAGTTTAACACGCAGGCCCCGTTTTCCACGCCTTCCAGCCGCTTTATGTATGCCATGCTGGCCATCGTGCTCGTCGTCATGGCCGGCTGCAGCGGCTTGCGTCTGGCCTACAACAATGGCGATACCGTACTGTACTGGTGGCTGAACGCGTATGTCGACCTGGACCGCGACCAGAAGGGCTGGGTGCGCGACGATATCGACAAGCTGTTCGACTGGCACCGCAAGACGCAATTGAAGGATTACGTGGAAATCCTGCGCACGGGCCAGAAGCAGCTGCAAGGCAATACCACGCAGGCAGACCTGATGACGGACTACAGCGAGATCAAGCAGCGCACCCAGGCACTGCTGCTGAAAGCAGCGCCCGAGCTGGCCGACCTGGCGCGCTCGCTCAAGCCCGAGCAGATTGCGCAGATGGAAAAGAAGTTCAAGTCGAACAATGATGATTACCGCAAGAAATACCTGAGCGGTGACCAGGAAAAGCGCCAGAAACTGCGCTACAAGAAAGCCATGGAGCAATTCGAACTGTGGTTCGGCAGCTTCAGCAGCGAACAGGAAGCCATCATCCGCAAGGCATCCGACGCGCGTCCTCTGAACAATGAGATCTGGCTCGACGAACGCATGCGGCGCCAGCAGAATGTGTTGAACTTGGTCAAGAAAGTCCACCAGGAAAAACTCGGCAAGGAAGCCAGCGCAGCCCTGATCACGACCCTGATCAAGGACAGTTTCGAGCGCCTGGAACATTCGGAGCGCAAGGCCTTCTTCGATGCCTACGAAAGCAGCACGGCGCAGATGGTTTTGACAGTGATCAAGATCTCCACGCCGGCGCAAAAGGCCCACGCCGTCAAGCGCATGCAGGGCTGGATCGACGATTTCAATTCCCTGGCCACGCAACCCAAATAGAGCGGCAGCGCCAGCAGGGGGGAGGGGGCCATATGCTATAGTGGCCGCCACCGAATTGAAGAAATCCCCATGCAAAAGAAAATAAAAAAACCCGCCAAAGTCCCCGTCCACCACGCACCGCCACCGAACCAGGTACGCATCATCGGCGGCCAGTGGAAGCGCTCCGTGCTGCCTGTTTTGCAGGCACTGGGCTTGCGCCCGACGCCAGACCGCGTGCGCGAAACCGTGTTCAACTGGATCAACCACTTGCGCGACGGCGACTGGGCCAACGCCCAGGTGCTGGACCTGTTCGCCGGCAGCGGCGCGCTGGGTTTTGAAGCGGCCAGCCGCGGCGCCGCGTCCGTCACCATGGTCGATACGCATACGCCCGTGATCCGCCAGCTGGAAGAGAACAAGGTGAAATTGCGCGCCGACAACGTGCAACTGCTGCGCGGCGACGCCCTGCTGACGGCGCAAGGCCTGGCATCGCGCGGCCAGCGTTTCGACCTGATCTTCCTCGATCCGCCCTACCAGCAGGATTTCCTGGCGAAAGTGCTGCCCTTGTGCGCCAACCTGCTCAAGAAAGGCGGCATGGTGTACGCGGAATCGGGCTTGCCGCTGGTCTTCGATGCAGCCAGCGCACTGGAAAAACCGGAGTGGATGGCGCCGTGGGAAGTCATCCGCGCCGACAAGGCGGGCACCGTCTATTATCATTTGCTAACTTACAACAAAGTGCCGGCAACTGCCTGAATCTGCCTATAAATGAGGCAAAAAGGCTCCCTGGCCCGAGGCGCAGCACCAAGGTGGTCACCAATTTCAGGCATAATGCGCGTCTATATTGGTGCATCGTCAGGGAGCCGCAATGGTTGTAGCCGTTTATCCAGGAACATTCGATCCGCTCACGCGCGGTCATGAAGATTTGGTGCGCCGCGCATCGGGTCTGTTTGACAAGCTGATCGTCGGTGTGGCCGACAGCAAGAACAAGCAGCCGTTTTTTTCGCTCGACGAACGCCTGGAAATCGCTAACGAAGTGCTTGGCCATTACCCAAATGTGCAAGTGGAAAGCTTTTCCGGCCTGCTCAAGGATTTCGTGCGCAAGCATGAAGCGCGAGTCATCGTGCGCGGCTTGCGCGCCGTCTCCGATTTCGAATACGAATTCCAGATGGCGGGCATGAACCGCTACCTGCTGCCCGATGTCGAAACCATGTTCCTGACACCGTCCGACCAGTACCAATTCATTTCGGGCACCATCGTGCGCGAAATCGCGGCGCTGGGCGGCGACGTCTCCAAGTTTGTCTTCCCCTCGGTGAACCGCTGGCTGCAAAACAAGATTGCCGCCAACGCTGCATCATCGCAATAAGTAAGAGTGAAATCATGGCATTACTGATCACCGACGAATGCATCAATTGCGACATTTGCGAGCCCGAGTGCCCGAATGACGCGATCTACATGGGCGCGGAAATCTACGAAATCGATCCCAACAAATGCACCGAATGCGTGGGCCACTTTGACGAGCCGCAATGCCAGCAAGTGTGCCCCGTCAGCTGCATCCCCTTCAATCCCGCCTGGCGCGAAAGCCCGGAGCAATTGATGGCCAAGTACGAACGCCTGCAGGCGGAACTCCCCGCCGCAAAAACCTGAGCATTTCTCCCGCGCCACTTCTGGGCCACTTCTGCGTGGCGCCAGCTTCTGCCAACTGTTCTACACTGTGTGCTGACTTATCCACAGCCCATGGTTTCCACGGAGGTAGAAGATGCAAATATGCACATCGCGTTTGGGCCGCTCCCTCGCTGCCGTCGGCCTGTGCGCCGCCCTGGCACAAGCAGCGCTGGCCGTCGAGATCGGCGGCGTCAAGCTGGACGACACGGTGCAGCTGGCCAGCCGCGAGTTGAAACTCAACGGCGCCGGCGTGCGCTACAAGGTCATCTTCAAGGTCTACACGATTGCGCTGTACCTGCCGGAAAAGAAAACCCAGCTGGCCGACATCCTGGCGCTGCCCGGGCCGCGCCGCCTGGAAATCGTCATGCTGCGCGACATCACCTCGGACGAGCTGGGACAAGCCTTCATGCAGGGCTTGAAGCGCAGCTCCGACCAGGCCGACCGCACGCGCCTGCTGAGCCAGACGATGCAGTTCGGCGCCATGTTCGAAATGGTGCCCGGCCTGAAAAAGGGCGACATTCTCACCGTGGACTGGCTGCCGGAAGAGGGCACGTTGTGCAAGCTGAACGGCAAACAGGTGGGCGACATGGTGCCGGACCTGGCCTTCTATAATGCGCTGCTGAAAATCTGGATCGGCGCCCACCCGGCCGACACCTTGTTGCGCGCGCATTTGCTGGGCGACATGGCCTGAAGCGGTCTGAACGAAAACGCGGGCGTAAAAAAGCCGGCTCGCGCCGGCTTGTCATCTGCAACAGTTGATCGCTCAGGCGCGCGTCGACAGGGCACGCAGCTCGGCGGCATTGCTTGGCGACACGCCATCCATCTTGCCCAGGGTGCGTTTCAAGGCTTGCGCTTCGCGCATCTGCTGGCGCGCCAGGCGCTCTTCGCGGCTCAGCTTGGGACGCACCAGCAGCACCATGGCGCGGGCGATCCCCACCAGCAAAGGCTTGAACAGCAGGGCGAAGGCGCCCACGGCCACGATCACCAGCACGAGTTGCAGGGCATTCAGCAGGGAAATCTCCAGCACGGGTGCGGATACTGCGTACAGGGCGGAGGCGAAGGTAGACATAGTGTTCCAGTGCATTATAGAATTTGCCAGTACTATAGTGCAGTGCAACATATAAATCTAATTCCATTTCTTGATACCAATTATATGAATCATGAATGGAAAACTGTAATATTTTTTTACGAGTGAAAATATTCGTGCCCGGCGCGGTTTACACTCTTAAGTAATCAATTCAACTTTTATCTTGGGCTTTCCATGAGTTTTCTGACGCTGGATCTGAACTTGCTGCGTGTTTTCGACGCCGTCATGACGGAACAAAACCTGACGCGCGCAGCCGGCCACCTGGCGATGACGCAGCCGGCGGTATCGAACGCCATCAAACGCCTGCGCGAGAGCCTCGGTGACGAATTGCTGATCCGCACGGCGTACGGCGTGAAACCCACGCCCCGCGCCGAAGCGCTGTGGCCATCCGTGCGCTCGGCCCTGGCCAGCCTGGAAGCGGCCGTCACGCCGGAAACCTTCGACGTGTCGAAAACCCACGCCACCTTCCGCATGGCCATGGCCGATGCGACGGCAGCGTTCTGGCTGCCTTCGCTGATGCGCTCGATCGAACGGGAAGCGCCCGGCGTCAACGTGCGCATGATGCCGCTGACCACGCGCGAACCGCGCCCGATGCTGCTGCGCGGCGACATCGACCTGGCCGTAGGCTTCTTTCCCGGCGTGGCGGCGCAACTGTCGAGCGAAACGGGTTCGCCCATCCGCCATGAACGCCTGTATTCCGGCAAATATGTGTGCGTGATGCGGCGTGGCCATCCGCTGGCCGACAAGGAATTGACCCTGGATAACTACTGCGCGGCGAACCATTTATTGGTGAGCTTTTCAGGCCGCGCGCATGGCTTGATCGACGAGGCGCTGTCGCAGATCCACCGCGAACGGCGCATCCTGTTGACGGTCAACCAGTTCTTTACCGCTGGGCGGGTCGTCGCCAATTCCGACCTGATCACGGTCTTGCCGCGCCACCTGATCGCCTCGACAGGCATGACGGAATCGCTGCTGTACAAGGATTTGCCATTGACCCTGCCAGCCGTCCACCTGGACATGCTGTGGCACGAGCGCGACGCCCGCAGCCCCGCCCACAAATGGCTGCGCAACCATCTGGAAAGCATGAACACGCCCACCCTGCGCACGGCCACGGCAGCCGGCGGCGGCGTGGCGCCCAAGCCGCATATTGAATAAGTGTTCTACCGGCACAAAAAAACGCCTGATGAAACATCAGGCGTTTTTTTTATGCGTGACTGCTGGAGCGGTAACCGATTCTGAAACCGCCCCAGTGCTTGCCATCGACGTGGATGGGCACGGATAAATCGTGCATGACTTCGCCCGTGTCGCGTTTATAGGTCTGCAACAGGAACGCCCTGGTGTTGCTGCCGCAGCGCTTGCCCGTGCGGTCGCTGAAGATGCGTTTGGTGCGGTTATTCACGATATCGGTGGCGTAGTCTCCCGTCAGCGGCTGGGAAAACTTCTTGTTGTGCGTCGGGAAATATCCATTGTTGTCAACGGCACCCGCGTAGGCCAGGTGCGGCAGGGCGGCCAGCACGCCTTCCTGCACATCCGGCAGCACTTTGTCCGTAAACGCGTCGAACTTCGTGTTGTGCTTGGGCGGATTGGTATTCGGGATGGGGCGGTAGTGGCGGTCGAACAGGGCTTCGCGCGTGATGCGCCCCGACGCGATGGCTTGCTCGAAAAGTTTGCCCACGTCGCGCGCGGCGCGCTGGGCCGCCTCGCGGATCTCGTCGTGCGGCGTGGCCACGCTCGATTCGCCGAGGGCGCCGGCGATCACTTCGGCCCGCTCGGCCAGGGCCATGGCCGACTGTGTGGCGCGCGGCAATTCGGCGTTCGTCGACAGCATGCTGTCGCGGATTTGCAGGATGGCATCGGCGATCACTTGCGTCGTGTCGACGTGTTCGCGCGAGGCGCGGGCGATTTGCCCGATCTCGTCTTCCGACACGCCCGACGATTCCTCGATATGGCTGAGCGATGCATGCACGCTTTCCACATTGCGCGCCGCTTCCGTGACGCCGGCCGCCAGCGAACTCATGCCACGCGCAGCTTTTTCCGACTGTTCATTGATTTCGCGCACCATCACGCTGATTTCATCGGAGGCTTCCTTGGTGCGCTGCGCCAGTTGCCGCACTTCCCCGGCCACGACGGCAAAACCGCGTCCATGTTCGCCGGCACGCGCCGCCTCGATGGCGGCGTTCAGCGCCAGCAAGTTGGTGCGCGCGGAAATATCGGAAATGGCTTCCGTGAAACCTGTGATGCGTTTGGATTTTTCCTGCAAGCTCAGCATGGTACTGGAAGCGCCTTGCGCTTCTTCGCGTGCCTTATTGATGCGCTGCAAGCCCTGGTCCACTTCGGCGCGCGCCGCCACGCTTTCCACGCGCACGCCGGCGGCCACCTTGGCGGCCCGCTCCGCATTGGCGGCGATCTTTTCCGTCATTACGGCATTTTGTACGGAACTGTCGGCGATGTCGCTGGCCGTGCGCACATCGAGTTCCACCTTCTGTTTGACGGAATCGACAAAATACGAGGTTTCCGCCGCGCCGATCATGATGGCATCGATGGCGTTGCCCACCGTGTCGGCGAACTGATGCAAGCCTGGCTCGCCGCGCGCACGGCCGGCAAACGCCAGCAGCCCCGCGCCGATGGCGGCGGCCACGCAGGCGATCAGATACGGATGGTCGCCGCCCGAGAGCAGCAGCAGATAGGCCAGGCAACAGGCCACGGCCATGGCCAGGATCGTGAATACAAAGAAACGCACCAGCTGATGCTGCAACTGCTTCATTTGTCCCCCGCTGCGCGAACCCGTCACGTCCCGTTGAGGGGACGTGCCGTAACCGTATGCGGGTGGGCACGATTGCCCACCTTGCACCCTGAACGTAACGTCTGCGCGGCGTTTCAGGCGGCTACCGGGTAGCAGAATTGTAGTTCTACCCTACAACATTTGTTCCGATAGCTCAATCAGAAAAGTAGGGCGGCTACACCAAGGTCACTTAATTGGCAATTTGGTGGTGTTTTTGACCTCTTCCATGACGGCATAAGTGTGGGTTTCCCGCACACCTTTCTGCAACAGCGTCTTGCCCAGGAATTCGCGGTAGGCAGCCATATCCTTGACGCGCGCCTTGACCAGGTAATCGAAACCGCCGGCCACCATATGACATTCCAGTACCTCTGGAATGATTTGTACGCTATGCTTGAAGGCATCGAACACTTCCGGTGTCGTACGATCAAGCACGACTTCGATGAACACCAGCAGCGACACGTCGAGCAGCTGCGGGTTCAACTGCGCCGTATAGCCCATGATGTAACCGGATTCGTGCAACTTGCGCACGCGCTCCAGGCAGGCGGCAGGCGACAGGTTCACGCGCGCGGCCAGCTCCACATTGCTGATGCGTCCATCGCTCTGCAATTCCATCAAGATTTTCTTACTGATCTTGTCCAGCATTCCTATCACCCCCCAAATTAATATTATTTGGTTAAATTGTCGCATCAAAAACTATCTATTGCTAGTCCCCTGTATTACCAGAATTAATCCATAAGAATCCCCTTTACAATCGAATCATCTTAACGTCCGACTTTCTGTATTTTTTTGCACCAAAAAAGAGCAAGAATTACGTCAGTTTTCGTCCCTTTTTCCTTGTAAAGAGCACTTATGCACCCTGCAGGCCCCTCGGCTTTTACCCCGATTCCTTTTGCTGCGTTCCAGGCAGAAATCCTGCCCGAAGCGACACCACAACGCGCCGCCATCACCTCCGCCTATAGGCGCGATGAGGTTTCCGCCGTGCAGTGGCTGTTGCAACAAGTCCGCCCCAGCAGCACCGAAACGACAGCCGAAGGACAAGCGCTGGCGCACCGCCTGGTCTCGAACGTGCGCCAAAAACGCACACGCGCCTCGGGCGTCGATGCACTGATGCACGAGTTCTCGCTATCGTCGGAAGAAGGTGTTGCATTGATGTGTCTGGCTGAAGCGCTGTTGCGTATACCCGACAGTCAAACGGCCGATCGCCTGATCGCCGACAAAATCAGCAAGGGCGACTGGAAGAAGCACCTGGGTGAATCGCCATCGCTGTTCGTCAATGCCGCCACCTGGGGCTTGCTGATTACGGGCAAACTGGTCAGCACCAGCAGCGAATCGGGCCTCGGTTCGGCCATGAGCAAGCTCATCGCCAAAGGCGGCGAGCCGCTGATCCGCAAGGGCGTCGACCTGGCCATGCGCATGCTGGGCAACCAGTTCGTGACGGGCCAGACCATCGAAGAAGCGTTGAAGAACAGCCGCGAGAATGAAACGCGCGGCTACCGCTACTCGTACGACATGCTGGGCGAGGCGGCACTGACGCAGCAGGACGCGGCCAGCTACTACGCCTCGTACGAAACGGCGATCCATGCCATCGGCAAGGCGTCGAACGGGCGCGGCATCAAGAACGGCCCCGGCATTTCCGTGAAACTGTCGGCCCTGCACGCGCGCTACAGCCGCGCCCAGCGTGCCCGTGTCATGGAAGAATTACTGCCGAAAGTCAAAGCGTTGCTGTTGCTGGCAAAACAGTACAACATCGGCTTCAACATCGATGCGGAAGAAACAGACCGCCTGGAACTGTCGCTCGACCTGATGGAAGCACTTGCCTTTGATACCGATTTGGCCGGCTTCGACGGCATCGGCTATGTGGTGCAGGCGTATCAGAAGCGCTGCCCGTTCGCCATCGATTACCTGATCGACCTGGCGCACCGCAGCGGCCGCAAGTTCATGGTGCGCCTGGTGAAGGGCGCGTATTGGGATGCGGAAATCAAACGCGCGCAAGTCGATGGCCAGGAAGGCTATCCCGTCTACACGCGCAAGGTCTACACGGACGTCTCCTACCTCGTGTGTGCGCAAAAACTGCTGGCCGCCAGCAGCCTGATCTATCCACAATTTGCCACCCACAACGCGCAAACCCTGTCGACCATTTATACCTGGGCGAAACGCGACGGCATTACCGACTACGAATTCCAGTGCCTGCACGGCATGGGCGAGACCCTGTACGACCAGGTCGTCGGCCCCGACAACCTCGACAAGCCGTGCCGCATCTACGCGCCCGTCGGTTCGCATGAAACCCTGCTGGCCTACCTGGTGCGCCGCCTGCTGGAAAACGGCGCCAACTCGTCGTTCGTCAACCAGATCGTCGACGAAAACGTGGCCATCGATAGCCTGATCCGCGATCCCCTGGAACAGGCGCGCCTGCAGGGCGGCTTGCCGCACCCGTCGATTCCGCTGCCGCTGGACATGTTTGGCAGTGAACGCAAGAACTCGGCCGGCCTGGACCTGTCGAATGAAGACACCTTGCGTACCCTGGCCACCGGCCTGGCGCAGCAACAGTCATGGCAGGCTGCGCCGCTGATCGATGGCGCCGTCAGCCTGAATGGCCCCACGCACATGCTGCACAACCCGGCCCAGCATGACGATGTCGTGGGCAAGGTCATGGAGGCCGGTCCGGCCGACGTGGAAACGGCCCTGGCCAGCGCCAGCGCGTACGCCATGGATTGGCAAACGACAGAGCCGTCGCTCCGCGCGCAAGCTTTGCAGCGCGCGGCCGACCTGTTCGAAGAACACCACATCGAGCTGATGGCCCTGGCCGTGCGCGAAGCGGGCAAGTCCCTCCCGAATGCGATCGCGGAAATCCGCGAAGCCGTCGACTTCCTGCGCTACTACGCGGCGCAGGTGGAACACGCGCCGAACACCCTGGCGCTCGGTCCCGTCACCTGCATCAGTCCGTGGAACTTCCCGCTGGCCATCTTTACGGGCCAGCTGGCCGCCGCCCTGGCCGCAGGCAACGTGGTGCTGGCCAAGCCGGCCGAGCAGACGCCGCTGATCGCCCACCGCGCCGTGCAATTGCTGCATGCGGCAGGTGTGCCACGGGGCGCGCTGCAATTCTTGCCTGGCAGCGGAGAGATCGTCGGTGCCGGCCTGTGCAACGACGCGCGCGTGAAAGGCGTGATTTTCACGGGTTCGACGGAAGTGGCGCAATTGATCAACCGCAACCTGGCCGCCCGCGCCGTGGCCGAAGGCATCGACATCCCCCTGATCGCCGAAACGGGTGGCCAGAACGCCCTGATCGTCGATTCGTCCGCCTTGCCGGAGCAAGTGGTGCAGGACGTGATGTCGTCCGCTTTCGACAGCGCCGGCCAGCGCTGCTCGGCCTTGCGCGTGCTGTTCCTGCAAACGGAAATCGCCGACAAGACCATCCATATGCTCAAGGGCGCCATGCAGGAATTGCGCGTTGGCAATCCTGACCGCCTGGCGACCGATATCGGTCCCGTCATCGATGCGGAAGCGCAAGGTAATCTGCTGGCGCACATCAACAAGATGAAAACCATGGCCATCGACCACTATTCGCTCGATTTGCCGACCGTCAAAGGCACGTTTGTCGCCCCGACCGTGCTGGAAATCAAGTCGCTGGCGCAATTGACGCAGGAAGTCTTCGGCCCCGTGCTGCATGTGATCCGCTACAAGCGGGCCGACTTGCCGCAACTGGTGCAATCGATCAACGACAGCGGTTACGGTTTGACCCTGGGCATCCATACGCGCATCGATGAAACCATCGATTTCATCACCAAGCGCGCGCATGTGGGCAATATTTATGTGAACCGCAATATCGTCGGCGCCGTCGTCGGCGTGCAACCCTTCGGCGGCGAAGGCAAATCGGGCACGGGACCGAAAGCCGGTGGCCCCCTGTACCTGAAACGCCTGCAGCGCAATGCGCCTGCCGGCGCGCAGCACCAGCGCCAGGCGCCACCGGCCCTGGATGCGCTGACCGTCTGGGCGAAGATGCATGGCCACGACAAGGTCGGGCAACTGGCACAGGACTATGCGCGCACCACCTTGCTGGGCAGCAGCACCGTCTTGCCAGGCCCGACCGGCGAGCGCAATACCCTGAGCTTTGCCGCGCGGGGCACGATTCTGTGCGCGGCGGCAACGTCCGGCACCTTGATGAACCAGCTGGCCGCCGTGCTGGCCACCGGTAACCAAGCCCTCGTGCTGGCGCAAGCGCCGGATCTGATTCCCGGCGATTTGCCGGCCGCGCTGAAGGACCGCATCCAGGTCGTCAGCAGCCTGGATGCGGTCAAGCATGATTTCCAGATCGCCATGATCGAGCCTAGCCTCGATGGCCAGCTCAAACCGTTGCTGGCGGCACGGGAAGGGGCCCTGGTGGCCACTATCGCCACCACGCAGGAGGGTGCCATCCCCCTGTGGCGCCTGGTCGCTGAGCGGGCGCTGTGCGTGAATACGACGGCAGCAGGTGGAAATGCCAGCTTGATGATGTTAAGTGTCTAAATTTTAAGCAGATAGTTAACGCGGAAGGGCAGAACCAGTGGTTCTGCCCTTTTTTTATGCACGCTAGCTGAAAAATCAGCAAGCCAGGCGCTGGCACAATTGCTGGATCACCGTAAACGCATACGGCGAGGCGACGGTCTGCACGAAACGCATGAAGTCGACGGCCGCCTCTTCGTTGGCATTGTCGGAAATGGTGCGCATGACGGTAAACGGCACGCCCAGTTCAAAACACACTTGCGCCACGGCGGCGCCTTCCATTTCGACGGCCAGCAGGTCGGGGATATCTTCTTTCAGCTGGTTCACATGCGCGGCGCTGCTGATGAACTGGTCGCCGCTGGCGATCAGGCCGCGGTGCACCTGTGCGTGCTGCAAGCCAAATTCCACGATATGCGCTGCCTTGAGCACGCTGGAGACATCGTCACGCAAGAAATCTTCGGCTGCACCAGCCAGTTGCGTGCTCAATTCCAGGTCCGTGGCAAAACGCTGCAAGCCTGTCAGCGGCACTTCGAAGCGGGGAAACAGGGGACGGGCGTCCATATCGTGCTGCAACAGCGCTTCGGCCACCACGATATCGCCGACTTTCACGCGTTTATCCCCGCTGCCGGCCACGCCGGTGAAGACGATGTGGGTAACTCCGTACTTTTCCACAAGGATAGAAGCTGTCATGGCAGCGGCAACCTTGCCCAGACGCGACAGGACGCACACAGCGTCGATATTCCACAGGGTTCCCAGGGTGTAGTCGCGCATGCCGTGTGAACGCCTCTGGGGGCCTTGCATGGCTTCTACGAGCCCCTGCTGTTCTTCGTGCAAGGCACTGATGATGCCTAAACGCATTTTTTTGTGTGAATTCATGCTGTTTTTACAGGTTTTTGGGGATTGCAAAACGGTTTACACGGTGAAAACAGCCGTTTCGGCAACTTTTCCACCGTTCGCGTTTGTCTCTGTGTTTTAAATAAAGATGTATACATAAAAATAGTAGTGATAGTAAACGGCCATTTTTTTGTGGATAAGTCGGTATACCGTATAAGAATCATCGACTTGGCGCTCAAAAAAGTAGGCGCACAAGCATTGTATCCAGCAAGGACTTGTTTGGGATAAAAATCGGGCTGTGGACAAAGATTGACTTTTCCCACATCTCATCCTGTGGATATGCAGGCACTTATCCACAGCAGCAAGCAAAAATCATGGTTTTTCTTGCTGTAGTGGCATGGTTGACGTGCTTCGTCTGCCTTGATCCTTGCCTGGCAATCCAGGTTGAGCAACCACGAACGTTGTTCTTTCACGGACCTTCGCATCCAGGTGATTCCTGGAAGACGGTTTTGCAGTGGGTCGCGATGTCGCCGTTGGCTTTTTTTTTTGACGTTTTTTGCATGCTTTTGGGAAATATCCCCGGACTTCCGCTTTTTTTATCGGTTTACAATAGATCTATATATAAAAATAGTAGTAATAGTAAACGCGTTTTTTTCTGTGGATAAGTCGCTTTTTTTCAACAGGATCAACCGTTTACGCGCAAAATAAAGCGTGCATAATCGCTGTATCACGCGAGGAGCAAAATTGTATAAAATGCGGGCCTGCGCATAACTTCGTGTTTACTCACAAGTCATCCTGTGGATATCAAGTGACTTATCCACAACCGTCTCAAATTTCCCCTCTCTTTCATATCGAACCGCTTGCTGGCACTGTGCCCGCTCAAGCCTGTTGACGTTCCCATTTTGCAAAACGGTTTGGCAGTGCTGTGCGCGTGATGTTGGCCACGCCGGTTTTCGTCGCGCAGTTGTTGGCTCGAATTTTTTTTGTCAGCAAAGCCGCTCGTCGGCTTTTTTTTTGAAGACAAGCTTGCGAACCCTTTCAAAGACGAAGGGCAGGCAAAGCGCGCGTTGTCGGGTTTACCTTAACAAGTTCATATACAAGAATAGTAATAGTAGTTAACGGGCACATCTTCTGTGGATAAGTCCCGATTTATCCTTGTAAACAATCGCTTGGCGTGCGGATAAGCGCTGAGTAAGGGGTGTATCTGCCTGGGACGGTTTCTGGACAAAAAAAAGCCGCTGAAAAAATTTTTCGTTTACGCACATATCGTACCTGTGGATATCCATACGGTTATCCACAGCTTGATGACCCTGTTTTTGAGCTTGCCGTGACGCTCGCGCATATCGCTGGCCACGATTAATGTCGCCCTTGCCCAGCACTGGTGGTAATCTCAAGGCGGCTCAGCAGCCATGCATGCATGAAGAAAGACAGACTCTGGTAAAGGGACGCGGTGGGGAGACACGCCGCGCGACAGCTTGATGGCATACCGAAAGGAGCTTCATTGGAATCGGCAGGCGAATACGACTACATCATCGTGGGCGGCGGCACGGCAGGTTGCGTGCTGGCCAACCGGCTCACGCGCGACAAGGATGCCAACGTTTTACTCGTGGAAGCGGGCGGCAAGGATGATTACGTGTGGATCCATATCCCCGTCGGCTATCTGCATTGCATCGGCAATCCCCGCACGGATTGGCTGTATTCCACGCAGGCGGACGCGGGCCTGGGCGGGCGCAGCCTGATCTATCCACGCGGAAAAGTGCTGGGCGGCAGCTCTTCCATCAATGGCATGATCTATATGCGCGGCCAGGCCGGCGATTACGACCACTGGGCCGATTTGACGGACGACGCTTCCTGGCGCTGGGACAAGGTCTTGCCGCTCTTTAAAAAAAGCGAGGATTACTACGGCGGCGCGTCGGAAAACCATGGCGTCGGTGGTGAATGGCGCGTGGAAAAACAGCGCTTGTCGTGGGATATCCTGAACGCGTTCCGCGATGCGGCGCAGCAGGTCGGCATCCCGAAAACCAGCGATTTCAATGGCGGCGACAATAGCGGCAGCGCATATTTCGACGTCAACCAGCGCCGCGGCATCCGCTGGAATACCTCGAAAGCGTTCCTGAAACCGGCATCGCGCCGCCCGAACCTGACGATCATGACGGGCTGCCACGTGGAACGATTGCTGCTGGAAACGACGGAGTCGGGGCCGCGCTGCACGGGCATTGTATTTACGGGCGGCGGCACGCAGTGGCAGGCGACGGCCCGGCGGGAAACCTTGCTGACGGCGGGCGCCATCGGTTCGCCGCAATTGCTGCAATTGTCCGGCATTGGCCCGGCCAGCTTGCTGCAGCAACATGGTATTGCGCCCGTGCTGGACGCTGTTGGCGTGGGCGGCAACCTGCAAGATCATTTGCAGCTGCGCATGGTCTTTAAGGTGCAGGGCGTAAAAACCTTGAATGTGATGGCCAGCAATATCGTTGGAAAAATGCAGATCGGCTTGCAGTATGCGCTGTTCCAGAGCGGGCCCATGTCGATGGCACCGTCGCAGCTGGGGGCGTTCGCCAAGTCCGATCCGCAGCAAGCCACGCCGAATCTGCAATACCACGTGCAGCCGCTCTCCCTGGACAAATTCGGCGAACCCTTGCATGCGTTTCCCGCGTTTACGGCCAGCGTCTGCAATTTGCGACCCACTTCGCGCGGCCATGTGCAGATCGCCTCGGCCGACAGCTATGCGGCGCCGAAGATCGTGCCCAATTACCTGAGTACGGAGCAGGACCGTACAGTGGCGGCCCACGCCTTGCGGCTGACGCGGGCCATCGTGGCCGCGCCGGCGTTAAGTAAGTTTGCGCCGCAGGAATACAAGCCCGGCGTGCAATTCCAGAGCCAGGAAGAGCTGGCGCAGGCGGCCAGCCAGATCGGTACCACCATCTTCCACCCGGTGGGTACTTGCCGCATGGGCCTGGCCAGCGATGGATCTAGCGTGGTCGACAGTCAGTTGCGCGTGATCGGCGTGGCTGGCTTGCGCGTTGTCGATGCATCGATCATGCCCTACATTACTTCTGGTAACACGAACTCGCCCACTGTGATGATCGCGGAAAAAGCGGCGCAAATGATACACGCGGCCTGGAAATAGCAGGAAATAGCTGGGTAAAGGCGCGAGTTTGCGCCATTCGGGCTGGCGCAAAATCCCCGTAGTTATACTGTATTGTGCGTTAAATTTAAGTTGTGTATTATAAAAATGACTAAGTAGTACAAAAAGTACAACTAGGAGACACGATGTCAAACGTAATCTTGGAAACAAGAAATTTGACCAAGGAATTCAAGGGTTTCACCGCTGTGAGCGAGGTGAACCTGAAGGTAGAGCGGGGCCATATCCACGCCTTGATCGGTCCGAACGGCGCCGGCAAGACCACGTGTTTTAACTTGCTCACCAAATTCCTGGTCCCCACTTCAGGACAGATCCTGTTCAATGGGAAAGATATCACTGCCGCCAAACCCGCCCAGATCGCGCGTATGGGCGTGATCCGTTCCTTCCAGATTTCCGCCGTCTTCCCGCATTTGTCGGTGCTGCAAAATGTGCGCATCGGCTTGCAGCGCCAGCTGGGCACGTCGTTCCACTTCTGGCAAAGCGAACGTTCCCTGAATCAGCTCAACGACCGCGCCATGGCCTTGCTGGCCGAGGTCGACCTGACGGAATTTGCCGACACCATCACGGTCGACATGCCGTACGGACGCAAGCGGGCGCTGGAAATTGCCACCACCCTGGCGATGGAGCCGGAAATGATGCTGCTCGACGAACCGACGCAAGGCATGGGTCATGAAGACGTGCATCGCGTGACGGAACTGATCAAAAAGGTGTCGGCTGGCCGGACGATTCTGATGGTGGAACACAATATGAGCGTGGTCTCGGGCATCTGCGACAAGATTTCCGTCCTGCAGCGCGGCGCCATGCTGGCCGAAGGCAGTTACGCGGAAGTGTCGCGCAATCCGCACGTGATGGAAGCGTACATGGGCACCACCCACGCGGAACTGGAAGGGGCGCATTGATGGCGACACAAGCGAATCGCGGCGCACCCGCGCTGGAAATTGCACAGCTGCACACCTGGTATGGCGAATCGCACATCCTGCATGACGTGAACTTGAAAGTGGAGCAGGGTGAAGTGGTGACTTTGCTGGGCCGCAACGGCGCCGGCCGCACCACCACCTTGCGCGCCATCATGGGACTGACGGGGGCGCGCACGGGCTCGATCAAGGTCAACGGTGTCGAAGCGATAGGTTTGGCCACGCACAAAATCGCCCACCTGGGCATCGGGTATTGTCCTGAAGAGCGCGGCATTTTTTCCTCGCTGTCGACGGAAGAAAACCTGCTGCTGCCGCCGACCCTGGCCAGCGGAGAGAAGGGCATGTCGGTGGAAGAAATCTACGCCATGTTCCCGAACTTGCAGGAACGCCGCCACAGCCAGGGCACGCGCCTGTCGGGCGGGGAACAGCAGATGCTGGCCGTGGCGCGCATCCTGCGCACGGGCGCGCGCCTGCTGCTGCTCGATGAAATTTCCGAAGGCCTGGCGCCCGTCATCGTGCAAGGGCTGGCGCGCATGATCACCACCCTGAAAGCGAAGGGCTACACCATTGTCATGGTGGAACAGAATTTCCGGTTTGCCGCGCCACTGGCGGACCGGTTTTATGTGATGGAGCACGGTCAGATCGTCGAGACTTTTGCTGCATCCGAACTGGAGGCCAAGATGCCGGTATTGACCGAGCTGCTTGGCGTGTAGTCCCCATGTAGTACGCGTACATCTGGTACGCGTTATCGTCCAGCAATCGACTGAATAGCAAACAATAATCCCAACGGAGACACTATGAAACGTAACGCTATCGCCATTGCCACCGCCACTCTTTGCGCCCTGGGCTTTTCCGCCGCTGTGCACGCCCAGGTATCGGGCGACACGATCAAGATCGGTTTTATTTCCGACATGTCGGGCGTGTACTCCGACGTCGACGGCCTCGGCGGCGCGGAAGCCATAAAGATGGCGATCGCCGATGCCGGCGTCGTGCTGGCCGGCAAAAAGGTGGAATTCATTTCTGCCGACCATCAAAACAAGGCCGACATCGCCGCCTCGAAGGCGCGCGAATGGTTCGACCAGCAGGGCGTCGACATGCTGATCGGCGGCACCAATTCCGGCGCCAGCCTGGCCATGGCCAAGGTCGCGGCGGAAAAGAAAAAAATCTTCATTGCCATCGGCGCCGGTTCCTCGCGCCTGACGAATGAAGAGTGCACGCCTTACACCGTGCATTACGCCTACGACACGGTGGCGCTGGCGCGCGGTACGGGCGGCACCATCGTCAAGCAGGGCGGCAAGAACTGGTACTTCATGACGGCCGACTACGCGTTTGGCCATTCGCTGGAAAAAGACACGGCCGAGGTCGTCAAGGCGGCCGGCGGCAAGGTGCTGGGCAGCGTCAAGCATCCGCTGGGCGCTTCGGATTTCTCTTCCTTCCTGCTGCAGGCGCAATCGTCCAAGCCGCAAATCCTCGGTCTGGCCAATGCGGGCGGCGACGCCATCAACAGCATCAAGGCGGCCAACGAGTTCGGCCTGACGAAATCGATGAAACTGGCCGGCTTGCTGATCTTCATCAATGACATCCATTCGCTGGGCCTGAACCTGACGCAAGGCATGTACCTGACGGATGGCTGGTACTGGGACTTGAATGCGGACACGCGCGCCTGGTCGAAACGCTATTTCGCCAAGATGAAGAAAGAGCCGTCGATGCTGCAGGCGGCCGACTATTCGGCCGCGGCGAACTACCTGAAAGCCGTCAAGGCGCTGGGGACGGATGACACCGAGAAAGTCATGGCTTACCTGAAAAAGACCAAGATCAACGACATGTTTACCCAGAATGGCGAAGTGCGTCCCGATGGCCGCATGGTGCACGATATGTATTTGATGGAAGTCAAGAAGCCATCCGAGTCGAAGTATCCATGGGATTACTACAAGGTGGTCGCCACCGTGCCCGGTGCGCAAGCGTATGTGACCAAGGCCGAATCGAAGTGTTCGTTGTGGAAGTAACGCTGTAGCAACCTCCACAGAGTACCCGCCGCTGCGCGGGCGCTCTGTCCTGCACGCTTCGCCCGCAGGGTACGCCTTGCGCCGCCGCACCCGTTTGTGGCGGCGTGTTTCCCTTGATACCACACCGTCGTCCGGCGGTGCTTTTTATACTGTGATGCCATGGAAATTTTCGGCGTTCCAATACAAGCGATGATGAGCCAGCTGCTGCTGGGTCTCGTCAACGGCTCGTTCTATGCCATGTTGTCCCTCGGTCTGGCCGTTATCTTCGGCTTGCTTAATGTGATTAATTTCTCGCACGGCGCCATGTACATGATGGGCGCCTTCCTGGCCTGGATGGGCCTCAGTTATTTCGACATCAGTTACTGGGCCATGCTGGTCATCGCCCCGATCCTGGTCGGCCTGGTTGGCATCCTGATCGAAAAGACCATGCTGCGCTGGTTATATAAACTCGACCACCTGTATGGCTTGCTGCTGACCTTTGGCATCACCCTGATCATGGAAGGCGTGTTCCGCTCCTTCTATGGCGTCTCGGGACAGCCGTATGCCGTGCCTGAAGCGCTGGCTGGCGCGACGGACCTGGGTTTCATGATCCTGCCGAACTACCGCGCCTGGGTGGTGATCGCCTCGCTCACCGTGTGCCTGGCTACCTGGTTCTTCATCGAAAAAACCAAGCTCGGTGCCTACCTGCGGGCCGGCACGGAAAACCCGAAACTGGTGGAGGCGTTCGGCATCAACGTGCCGCTGATGGTAACCCTGACGTTCGGCTTCGGCGTGGCGCTGGCCGGTTTCGCCGGCGTGCTGGCGGCGCCGATCATCCAGGTCTCGCCGCTGATGGGCTCGAACCTGATCATCGTCGTGTTTGCCGTGGTGGTGATTGGCGGCATGGGTTCCATCATGGGCTCCATCCTGACGGGCCTGGGCCTGGGCGTGATCGAGGGCCTGACCCGCGTGTTCTACCCGGAAGGCTCTGCCACCGTGGTGTTCGTCGTGATGGTCATCGTGCTGCTGCTGCGTCCCGCCGGCCTGTTCGGCAAAGAAAAGTAATCCTCATCAGTCATGTATTGGAGCTACCACGATGAATAAAAATGTAGGTTACGCCATTGCCTTGCTGCTGGCGTTGGCGGCCCCGTTTTACGGCTATCCCGTCTTCCTGATGAAGTTGCTGTGCTTTGCCCTGTTTGCCTGTGCTTTCAACTTGCTGATCGGCTACACCGGCTTGCTGTCGTTCGGCCATGCGGCCTTCTTCGGCGGCGCCGGCTATGTCACCGGCTACGCGCTACGCACCTGGGGCTGGCCAACGGAACTGGGCTTGCTGGCCGGCGTCGCCACGGGCGCCTTGCTGGGCCTGGTGATCGGCGGCCTGGCGATCCGCCGCCAGGGCATCTACTTTACGATGATCACCCTGGCGCTGGCGCAGATGGTGTACTTCCTGGCCTTGCGTCTGCCCTTTACGGGGGGCGAGGATGGTTTGCAGGGTGTTCCACGTGGAACCTTGCTGGGCACGATAGACCTGGGCAATGACACCGTCTTGTACTACGTCGTGCTGGCCATTTTTGTCGCCGGCTTCGCCCTGATCGTGCGCACCATCCACTCGCCATTCGGTCAGGTCCTCAAGGCGATCAAGGAAAACGAACCGCGCGCCATCTCGCTGGGCTACGACGTCAACAAGTACAAGCTGATGGCCATCGTGCTGTCCGCTTCGCTGGCCGCGCTGGCCGGCGCCACCAAGACCCTGGTGCTGGGCTTTGAAACCCTGACCGACGTGTACTGGGGCATGTCGGGCCTGGTCGTGCTGATGACTTTGGTAGGCGGCATGGGCACCTTGTCCGGTCCCATCCTCGGCGCCGTCTTGATCATCGCGCTGGAAAACAAGCTGGGCGATGTCGGTACCTATCTGGCCACGCACACGGGCATCGAGTGGTTCGGCACCCTGGGCGAATCGGTCGGCATGGTCACCGGCGTGATCTTCGTTATCTGCGTACTGATGTTCCGGCGCGGCATTGTCGGCGAAGCCATCGCGCGCTTCGGCGGCAGGGCTGCCAAGGCCGCGGTCTGATTTTCAAGCAACGCCGGACGGATCGTCCGGCGTTTTTCATTGTGCGTCCACTGTTACTTCAACGGAGAGAACCACCATGCAAACGACGATCACGCGCGCGGGGAGCAGCCTGTGCACCTTGCTGGCGTTGGCAGCCTGCGGCAGCAACCATGCGCCGGAAGAGCTGAACCAGATGCCCGGCTACCTGGGCACCATCACGCGGGCCGACTACGACGGCAAGAGCAATGATCTGCTGACGGCCGGCCTGGGCAAGACGGGGCTGGCGGGAGCAACGCCCGCGTATGCAAACGTGGAACAACCGACGCCGCTCGAACTGCGCCGCAATGCCATCTACGCCAATTACCGCGCCGTACTCGACATTGCCGCCAACAGTGGCTACGGCACCCTGTACGGACCGAACGTGGATGCGTCCGGGAACGTGGGCACGGGCGAGGGCCTGGTCGCGGGCAGTGAATACATCGCCTATGCCGACGATGGCTCGGGAAAGAAGAATGTCACCTTGATGGTGCAGGTGCCGGCCAGCTTCGATCCCGACCATGCCTGCATCGTCACGGGCACGTCCAGCGGCTCGCGCGGCATCTACGGCGCCATCGGCAGCTCGGGTGAATGGGGCTTGAAAAAAGGCTGCGCCGTGGCGTATGCCGACAAGGGCTCCGGCACGGGCTTGTACGTGTTCGAGGACGACAGCGTCAACCTGCAGAACGGCGTGCGCGCGGGCAGGGTGGCCGCCGGCAAGAATGCGCTCTTCGCGCCCGACTTGAGCGACGCCGACCGCCTGGCCTGGTCCGGCGCGAACCCGAATCGCATCGCCTTCAAGCACGCGCACTCGCAGCAGAATCCCGAGAAGGATTGGGGCAAGGTGACCTTGCAGGCGGTCGAGATGGCGTATTACGTCTTGAACGAGCGCTACGGCGTGCTGGCCCGCGACGGCAGTGCGCGCATCGTGCGCCTGACGCCGAAGAACACCATCACGATTGCCTCGAGTATTTCCAACGGCGCCGGCTCGGCCTTGCTGGCGGCGGAACAGGATACCAAGGGCTTGATCAGCGGCGTGGCGGCCAGTGAGCCGCAGATCCAGCCGACGGCGTCAAGCGCCTACAGCGTGCGCCAGGGCGGGGCGGTGGTCGCCAATCCCGGCCGTGCGCTGTTCGACTACGCCACCTATGCGGCCTTGTATCAGCCGTGCATCGCTTCCGTGGCCGGCAATGCGGGACGCTGCACGGCGCTGGTCAGCAAGGGTTTATTGAACGGCGCTGACCTGGCCGCCCAGCAGGCGGACGCGAAGCAGCGCTTGCGCGCGTATGGCTGGCTGCTTGATTCCGATCCGCTGCAGGCGGCACACGCGGGCACGAATATCCTCGTGGCTGTCACGTATGCGTATGCCTACGGCAAATTCTCCGTCACGGACAAGGTGTGCGGTTTCACGTTTGCGCAGACCGATCTCAGCGGCAATCCGGTCGCATTCACGTCGGCGCAAAAGGCGGCCAGCTTTGCCGCGCAAAACGGCATCCTCGGCAATGTCGTGTATGAAAACAGCGTGGGCGGCGCCAGGGTGTACACGGCCGGCGTGTCGTCTTCCAGCGGCCTGGCGGACCAGTCGCTCGACGGCTTCCTGTGCCTGCGCAGCCTGGCGACGGGGCGCGATACCGTCAGTGGCGCCAACTTGCAAGGCACGCTGGCCGGGCAAAGCGTGCGCGTGCGGGCAGGCATGGCGGAGGTCGCTGCCAGCGGCAAATTGAATGGCAAGCCGGCCATCATCGTGCACGGCCGCAGCGATACCCTGATTCCCGTCAATCACGCTTCGCGCGCCTATCTTGGCCTGAACGCCGCCGTGGAAGGGAGCAATAGCCGCCTGCGCTATATCGAGGTGACGAACGCCAACCATTTCGATTCCTTCAGCAGCGCTTTGCCGACCCTGATCGTGCCCCTGCACGTGTACCTGAACCGGGCGCTCGATGCCATGTATGTGCACTTGAATGCCAAGCAAGCCTTGCCGCCATCGCAGGTGGTGCGCACGGTGACGCGCGCCGATGCGTCAACCCTGATCACGAATGTCAACGTGCCAGCGATCGCCACGGCGCCGGCGCCCGGCAATGCCATCAGCGTGACGGGGACGGTCGTCGACATTCCCAACTAGGCGGTATCGCTTGTGGAACTTGCGGCCACGTTTCACGTGGCCGTTTTTATTCCCAGGCCGTATCGGGGATGTTGCCCAGCCCCTGGAAGACAGGCTTGGAAAACCAGTAGCCCTGCATCAGGGAAATGCCGCAGCTGGCCAGGAAATCGCGCTCGGCGCGTGTCTCGATGCCTTCGGCCAGTACGCGGATACCGAGCTCGCGGCACAGGCTGGCGATGGCCCGCACGATCGCCTGGCGTGGCGCGTGCATATCGATCCCGCGCACCAGATCCATGTCGATCTTGATGATGTCGGGCTGGTATTCGGCCAGCAGGTTCAAGCCCGCATAGCCGGCGCCGAAATCATCGATGGCCGTCTGGAAACCGAAGCGCCGATAGGCGCGGAAGATCTCGACCAGATGGGGACGGTCCTGCACCCGTTCGCCTTCCGTCACTTCAAAGATGATTTTATGGGTGGGGAAGCGGTGCAAGGTGGCCGCTTCCAGGGTGCTGCGGATGCACACTTCGGGACGGTAGACGGCGTTGGGCAAGAAGTTGATCGACAGAAAGCCCGGCATATCCAGCTTTGCTGCGCCGGCCACGGCCTTGACGCGGCAAGCCTGGTCGAAGCGGTAGCGGTTGGCGTCGTTGACTTGCGCCAGCACGCTGGCCGCGCTTTCGCCGTTGGGCCCGCGCACCAGCGCCTCGTGCGCATAGATACTGCGCGTGGCCAGGTCGACGATGGGCTGATAGGCATACTCGAAAGCAAACGGCAGCGGCGCGCTGTCGTGGCAGCCTGCACAGGCACCGTGTGGAAAGCTGGTGGCGTCAGGATGAATCGGGATGTCGAGAGGTGTCATGGTGCTAGTTTAGGCGGACGGGTTGGCTGATTCCGTCTGCTGTCTCACAGTGCGGCAGCATAGATGGCGCGCGCATCGCTGTGCGTGACGGGCCGGGGGTTGTTCCCCAGCAAGCGCGTCTGCAGCATGGCTTCATCGGCCAGACGGTCCAGGTCGCTGGCCGCGATGCCCACTTCGCGCAGGGTGCGCGCGATGCCCGTCGCCAGGGCAATCTCCTGCAGGGCGTCGATCAGGACCATGGCGCGCGCTTCCTCGCTGCCCGTGATGCCCGGTTGCAGGACGGCTGCCAGTTGCGCATACAGGGGCGCCGCGTGGGATAGATTGAAACGCAGCACGTGCGGCAGCACCAGCGCATTCGACAAGCCATGCGGCACGTGGAACAGACCTCCGATGGGATAGGCGAGCGCATGCACGGCGGCCACGGGCGCATTGGCAAACGCCTGGCCGGCCAGCATGGCGCCCAGCAGCATGGCCTGGCGCGCCGGCAAGTTGCTGCCATCGCGGCAGGCGGTGACCAGGTTGCTGGAGAGCAGTGACAAGGCTTGCGTGGCCAGCATGTCGGACAATGGGTTTTTCAACAGGCGGCTGGTGTACGCTTCGATCGCATGCACCATGGCATCGATGCCGGTGGCGGCCGTCACGGCGGGTGGCAAGCCCAGGGTCAGGCTGGCGTCGAGGATGGCCAGATCCGCATACAGTTGCGGTGCGACCACGCCCATCTTGCTGGTGGCGCCCGTGGTGACGATGGCGATGTGCGTGACTTCCGAGCCCGTGCCGGCCGTGGTCGGTAATAGCACCAGGGGCAGGCGCTGGCCGTGGACATTGCCGATGCCATACAGTTGGGCCAGTTCCTGGTGGCCCGGTGCCAGCACGGCGATGAGCTTGGCCACATCCAGCGAGCTGCCCCCACCGAGGCCGATAATCAGTTCCACGTGAAACATCCGGGCCTGGGCCACACCGGCCAGCACGATGGCTTCCGGCGGATCGGCTTGCACTTCGGAAAAGACGTGGACCTCGATGCCGGCCGCCTGCAGGTTGTGCAAGGAGGCATCGGCCAGACCCGTGCGCAAAAAGCCTGCATCGGTGACGAGCAGGGCGCGGCGCACGGTGGGGAAGTGATGGGCGATATGCGCACCCAGCTGGGCGGCGGTGCCCGGTTCAACGATCAGGTGCGGCACGGTGCGGAACTGGAAGGCGGACATGCAGACTCCTGACAGTGATGGCAGAAGCCCAGCTTACTCCGCTTTCCCGCCCCGCGCCTGTTTCACGTGGAACAAAAAGCGGGGACTACTCCCACTCCAGCGCGCCGCGTTTCCATTCATAGGCCAGGCCGATGGCCAGTATGCTCAAGAAACCCATGACGGCCCAGAAACCGGGCAAGCCGAGTTCATTCACGTTGGCCGCCCACGGCATCAGGAAGATCACCTCGATATCGAACAGGATGAAGAGAATGGCGACCAGGTAGAAACGGATGTCGAACTTCATGCGCGCGTCGCCGAACGCTTCGAAGCCGCATTCGTACGGCGACAGTTTTTGCGGATCCGGTTTGTGCGGGCCCAGCGTGCGCCCCAGCAGCATGGGCACGATGCCGACCAGGATGCCGATCAGAATGAACAGGAGGACGGGGAAATAGTTTTCGAGAAGCATGGGGATTCCTCTCAGTGGCTGGACGACAGTTTCATCAGCACGATGCCGCACACGATGAGGATGGCGGCGCATACGCGCATGGTATTGAGCTGCTCGCCCAGAAAAACGATGCCGACGATAAAGGCGCCGACGGCGCCGATGCCGGTCCAGATCGTATAAGCCGTACCAAGGGGCAGGGTGCGCATGGCCAGCGACAGCAAGCCGAAGCTGGCGATCATCATGACGATGGTGACAACGGAGGGGGTGAGTTTGGTGAAACCCTCGGAGAGTTTCATCGAGTATGCCCACACGACTTCAAACATGCCGGCAATGAGTAAAAGTATCCAGGCCATGGCGGCTCCTTATACAGAGCGGGCCGTCCCGGTGTGTTCCCATGATGGGGGAGGCCGTCCTCCTGGATGATCGTCCCGCAGGCCACTGGCGTGGTCACGTTGGCGGACGATGCGGCAATTGTAGCAAACATTTCACGCCACCGCAGCCCTCCGCTTGCCCACGCTGCGTGTTCCACGTGAAACAGAAATCGTCGTTGACTTGCTCCTGCTGAGTAAAAATTAAGCAAAAAATGGGCTGCGCAAGGTTGCGCTTGCAAAAAGACTCTATAATCGGAGCTCTCATCCCGCATTTTTACTTGCACTGTTACCTATTTATCATGTTATTTCCTACAGAATTCGACGTCATCGTTGTCGGTGGTGGTCACGCCGGTACCGAGGCGGCCCTCGCTTCCGCCCGCATGGGGCAGAAGACGCTATTGCTCACGCATAATATTGAGACATTGGGCCAGATGTCGTGCAACCCTTCCATCGGTGGCATCGGCAAGGGCCACCTGGTCAAGGAAGTCGATGCCATGGGTGGCGCGATGGCGATTGCCACCGACGAATCCGGCATCCAGTTCCGCATCCTGAACTCCTCGAAAGGCCCGGCAGTCCGCGCCACGCGCGCCCAGGCCGACCGTATTTTGTATAAGGCCGCCATCCGTACGCGCCTGGAAAACCAGACTAACCTGTGGCTGTTCCAGCAAGCCGTCGATGATCTGATCGTCGAAGGCGACCGTGTCGTCGGCGCCGTGACGCAGATCGGCTTGAAGTTTCTCGCGCGCGCCGTGGTGCTGACGGCTGGCACTTTCCTCGACGGCAAGATCCACGTGGGCTTGAATAACTACTCGGCCGGCCGCGCCGGCGACCCGCCCGCCATCTCGCTGTCGGCCCGCCTGAAAGAGCTGAAACTGCCGCAGGGCCGCCTGAAAACCGGTACGCCGCCGCGCATCGATGGCCGCACGATCGACTTTTCCGTGATGCAAGAACAGCCGGGCGACCTCGATCCCGTGCCCGTGTTTTCCGTGATGGGCAACACGTCCATGCATCCGCGCCAGGTACCGTGCTGGGTCACGCACACGAATAGCCAGACGCACGACATCATCCGCGCCGGCCTCGACCGCAGCCCCATGTACACGGGCGTGATCGAGGGCGTGGGCCCCCGTTATTGCCCGTCGATCGAAGACAAGATCCACCGTTTCTCGGGCAAGGAATCGCACCAGATCTTCCTCGAGCCGGAAGGCTTGACGACGCATGAATTCTATCCGAACGGCATCTCCACCAGCCTGCCGTTCGACGTGCAGATCGCCCTCGTGCAATCGATGAAGGGCATGGAAAATGCTCACATCCTGCGCCCCGGCTACGCCATCGAATACGATTACTTCGACCCGCGCGGCTTGAAGGCCTCGCTGGAAACGAAGGCTGTCGCCGGCCTGTTCTTTGCCGGCCAGATCAACGGCACCACGGGCTACGAGGAAGCGGCCGCGCAAGGCATGCTGGCGGGCCTGAATGCGGCCTTGCTGACGCAGGACAAGGAAGCCTGGGTACCGGGCCGCTCCGAGGCCTATCTGGGCGTGCTGGTCGACGATCTGATCACCCAGGGCGTGCAGGAACCGTACCGCATGTTTACCAGCCGCGCCGAGTACCGCCTGAGCCTGCGCGAAGACAATGCCGACATGCGCCTGACGGAAATCGGCCGCGCCCTGGGCTGCGTGGGCGACGCCCAATGGCAAGCGTTTGAAACGAAGCGCGAAGCGGTGGCGCTGGAGCTCGAGCGTCTGCGTTCCACGTGGGTCAACCCGCGCATCCTGGCGGCTGCCGAATCGGAACGCATCGTTGGCCAGGCTATCGAACGCGAGTATTCGCTGGCGGACTTGCTGCGCCGCCCGAACGTGGCCTACGACACCCTGATGAGCATGACGGGCATGGAAGGCCAGGCCCTGGCGGGTCCCGGCGTGGAAGACCCCGCCGTGCGCGAGCAGGTGGAAATCCAGCTCAAATATGCGGGCTACATCGAGCGCCAGAGCAAGGAAATCGAGCGCCACGAACACTATGAAACCCTGGCCTTGCCGGAAGGTTTCAATTATCTGGATATCGGCGCGCTGTCCGTCGAAGTGCGGCAAAAACTCGACAAGCAGCGCCCTGAAACCCTGGGCCAGGCATCGCGCATTTCCGGTGTGACGCCGGCGGCGATTTCACTGCTGCTGGTGCACCTGAAAAAGCGCGGTTTTGGTGCCGCGCAGACCACCACTTTAAAGGACGAGGTTGTTGAATGAAGCAGTTTGACCGGGCCGCACTGGCCCAGATTTTGAATGAAGGCATCGCCGCGCTGGGGCTCGACCTGAGCGCGGATCAGACGGAAAAACTGCTCGATTACCTGGCCTTGCTGGCCAAATGGAACAGCGTGTACAACCTGACGTCGGTGCGCGATCCCATGCAGATGCTGACCCTGCACGTACTCGATTCGCTGGCCGCCGTGCCGGCGTTCGCGGATGCAAAGAATGTGCTCGACGTGGGCGCCGGCGGCGGCTTGCCGGGCATGGTCCTGGCCATCGCGCGCCCCGATGTGAAGGTGTCGATGATCGACACGGTGCATAAGAAGACGGCATTCTTGACGCAAGTGAAAGCGGAACTGGGCCTTGCCAACGTGACCGTGTACACGAAACGGGTGGAACAGCTGGAAGTGCAGCAGAAATTCGACGTGATCACCTCGCGCGCCTTTGCCGACCTGTCCGACTTCGTCAACTGGTCGAACCATGTGCTGGCCGAGGGCGGGCAATTCATCGCCTTGAAAGGGGTGGCACCGCCAGACGAGCGCGAGCGACTGCCAGCGGAATGGCAAGTAACCGAGCTACGCGCAATCGCGGTGCCAGGGCTAAATGCAGAGCGTCATCTGGTCTTTATAGCAAGCATTTAAACGCCAGAAAATTAAACGATATAAATCATATAAATGGTTTATACGGTATAAATAATATAAACCGTATAAACGATTTATATCGTATAAATGAAATAAACAGTATAAATCGTTTCGGCCAGATGCCGGGGCGCACGATGAAGTTTGCATCTCTTTACAACTAGAAGATACATGGCCAAAATTTTTTGTGTAGCAAATCAAAAGGGTGGTGTTGGTAAAACCACAACAAGTGTCAACCTCTCCGCCGGTCTGGCCAAGTTGAACCAGCGCGTGCTGCTGGTCGACCTCGACCCGCAGGGCAATGCGACCATGGGCGCCGGCATCAACAAGGCCGGCCTGAAGGCATCGACGTATGAAGTCATGCTGGGCGAGTCCGATGTCAAAACGGCACGCCAGCGTTCGGAAGCGGGGCGCTTCGATGTCTTGCCGTCGAACCGCGAGCTGGCCGGCGCGGAAGTGGAGATGGTCGAGCTGGACAACCGCGAACGCCGCCTGAAGGATGCGCTGGCCGAAGTGGACGGCGAATACGACTTCATATTAGTAGATTGCCCACCGGCATTATCGATGCTGACCCTGAACGGCCTGTGCGCCGCGCATGGCGTGATTATCCCGATGCAGTGCGAGTACTACGCGCTGGAAGGCTTGTCCGACCTGGTCAACACCATCAAGAAGGTGCATGCGAACCTGAACCCGGACTTGAAGATCATTGGGCTCTTGCGCGTGATGTTCGATCCACGCATGACATTATCGCAACAAGTGTCGGCGCAGCTGGAACAGCACTTCGGCGACAAGGTTTTCAATACCATTATCCCGCGCAATGTCCGCCTGGCCGAAGCGCCATCGTACGGCTTGCCCGGCGTGACCTTCGACCCCAGCTCGAAAGGTGCCCAGGCATATATCGCCTTCGGCGCCGAGATGGTCGAACGCATCAAACATATGTAAACAAGGGGCGAGCGTCTGCACGATTCGATGTAAGCGCTTACTCTGAAAACACGATTAGGACAGCATGGCTACGAAAAAATTAAAAGGACTGGGTCGCGGACTCGACGCTCTGTTGGGCGGCGGGGGCGGCGACTTTGCCAGTCCGGACACGCATCAACCGTCGAACTTGCCCGTGTCGCAAATGCAAGCCGGCAAATACCAGCCGCGCACGCGCATGGACGAGGGGGCCTTGAATGAACTGGCCGCCTCGATCAAGGCGCAAGGGCTGATGCAGCCTATCCTGGTGCGCCCGATCGGGCAAGACACCTTGAGCGGCTTGATCAAATATGAAATCATCGCTGGCGAACGCCGTTTCCGCGCGTCGCAACTGGCCGGTCTGACGGAAGTGCCGGTGCTGGTGCGCGACGTGGACGACCTGGCCGCCGCGGCCATGGCGCTGATCGAGAACATCCAGCGCGAAGACTTGAATCCCCTGGAAGAAGCGCAGGGCATCCACCGCCTGATCGCCGACTTCAGTTTTACGCATGAGCAAGCGGCCACTGCGCTGGGACGCTCGCGCAGCGCCGTGTCGAACCTGTTGCGTTTGATGAACCTGGCCGCTCCCGTGCAGACCATGCTGATGGCCGGCGATATCGACATGGGCCATGCGCGCGCGCTGCTGGCCGTCGATGCGGCCAGCCAGATCACCTTGGCCAACCAGGTCGTGGCCAAGCGCCTGTCGGTGCGCGAAACGGAAAAGCTCGTGACGCGCTCGGTCGAGGAAGCGGCCAACCCGGTCGAGCCGCGGCAAAAGGAAAAGTCCGGCGACATCGCGCGCCTGGAAGAAGAGCTGTCCGATGCGCTGGCCACGCCCGTGGTATTCAAGATGGGCAACAAGGGCCGTGGCCAATTGGTGATTGATTTTGCCGATCTTGACGTGCTCGATGGTTTGTTGACCCGCTTGCGTGGTTAAATAGCAAGCTGCAAAGGCAGGGATCATGCGGGTGTGGACAATCCGGCCATGCTTTCCAGATGCACCACGTGATTCCTTGATAACACGGCTGGAAGCGGCCAGACAAGCGACTTTGCCATATAGTGGTGCAAATGGCGGCGAATAGTCGGTAAAGCGTCAGTTTCACGCAGCAATTGCCCTGCTGCGGTGCAGCAACGTTTGACTCTATAGATCAAAGCCAACTATAATCCCGTGTCTTTGCGTGTGTAGATTTTTCTGGGAACTTGGCAATTGAGTGATTCACAACAAAGTATTGCCAAACCAGTCTACAAAGTAGTTGCATTGCAGCTAGCAATCGCTATCAGCTTTGCCACGGTCACCCTGTTTTTCGGTGGCAGTGTCAGAGGCTGGTCCGCCGCATACGGCGGCGCTATCGCAGTCATCGGTAGCCTGGTGTATGCCCTGCTGGTGGTTCGCGGTTCTAGCGACGCCAACAAGGCATTCCGGGCGCATTTGCGCGCAGAAGTGGTGAAAATATTTATCACAGCGGTGCTGTTTATATTGGCACTGGTGTTGTTTCAGTCGGCCGCCTGGTTATGGCTGATCTTGGGTTTCGCGGTGGCAACCTTAGCATACTGGTTTTCATTGCTCGCTGTTTAATCATTGGTTTTGGGGCCTGTTGTGCTCTGAAACGACAAATCTAAATTCATTATGACCACAGAACACGCTATTGAAGCGGGCCATGCTGCCCCGGCCAACGCCACAGAATACATCAGTCACCATCTGGCCCACCTGAGAAGTGCCGACGGCATGATCAATCTGGATACGTTCTGGATTTCGGCCATTCTGGGCTTTGTTTTCCTGGCTGTTTTCTATATGGCGTCGCGCCGCGCGACGGCTGGTGTCCCTGGCAAGTTGCAAAACTTCGTCGAAATGGTCATGGAAATCGTCAATGACACTATTAATGGGGCCTTCCACGCGAAAAGCAAGGTCATCGCGCCGCTGGCCATCACTATTTTTGTGTGGGTCTGGTTGCTCAACGCGATGGACTTCCTGCCGGTTGACCTGTTGCCGAAGATTCTGAGCTGGTTTGGCGTGCATAAACTGCGCGCCGTGCCGACCGCCGACGTCAACCACACCTTCGCCATGTCGCTGTCGGTCGTGCTGTGCGTGATCGCCTTCTCGATCAAGGCCAAGGGCCTGGGCGGCTGGATCAAGGAACTGTTCACGGCACCGTTCCATGCGAGCGGCCTGATCGGCACGATCGCCCTGGCACCTGTCAATTTCCTGCTGCAAATGGTTGAGCTGGTTGCAAAACTGATCTCCCTGTCGCTGCGACTGTTCGGCAATATGTACGCCGGCGAACTGATTTTCATCTTGATCGCGTTGTTGCCTTGGTGGGCACAGTGGGCGTTGGGTGGTCCATGGGCAATTTTCCATATCTTGATTGTAACTTTGCAAGCTTTTGTGTTTATGGCGTTGACGGTTGTGTATCTGAGCCTTGCGGTTGAGAAACATTAATCATTAACTTTATATTTTGTTTTTTTAGTATCTTTCGTTTTTAAATTTAGGAGAATTTTATGCAAGCTCTGATCGCACAAGTACAAAGCATGACCGTTCTGGCAGCAGCAATCATCATCGGCCTGGCCGCAATCGGCACCGCTCTGGGCTTCGCTATCTTGGGTGGCAAATTCCTGGAAGCTTCGGCACGTCAACCAGAACTGATGCCACAACTGCAAACCAAACTGTTCGTTATCGCTGGTCTGCTGGATGCTATCTCGATGATCGGCGTTGGTGTTGCTCTGCTGTACACGTTCGCTAACCCGTTCCTGTCCGCTCTGACGGCTGTTGCTCAGTAATTCGCTCCAACCCTAGGAGAAACTTTTAGTTAGGAGCAAAGGTATGGACATCAATATGTCGCTCATCGGCCAGATGATCACCTTCGCGGTGTTGGTCTGGTTCTCGATGAAGTTCGTATTTCCAGCGCTGAACAATGCGCTGGATGAGCGTGCCAAACGAATCGCGGATGGATTGGCTGCGGCCGATCAAGGTCAAGCTTCGATGGCTGTCGCTGAAAAGCGTGCGCAAGAGGCATTGAACAGTGCACGTGAAGAAGCGTCGCAACGCGTTGCGGACGCTGAAAAGCGCGCGCAGCTGGTTGCTGAAGAGATCAAGCAAAATGCACAAGCTGAAGCTGCGCGTATCATTGCGCAAGCCCAGTCGGACGCCGAACAGCAACTGTCGAAAGCACGCGAACAATTGCGCGCTCAGGTGGCTGACCTGGCTGTCAAGGGTGCCGAGCAGATCTTGAAGCGTGAAGTTAACGCTACGGCTCACGCCGAAATGTTGCAGCGTCTTGCTGTCGAGCTGTAATCATGGCAGAACTCGCAACCGTCGCCCGTCCCTACGCGGAAGCTTTGTTCCGCGTAGCCCAAGCTGGTAAGGAGTCAAGCAACCTCGCGGCGTGGTCCGAGCTGGTGTCCGAACTGGCACAGATCGGTAGCCACCCCGAGGTACAGGCGTACGCGCGCAATCCGAAAGTTTCGGAAAGCGACGTCGCCGCCACCATCCTGTCGTTGTTGAAATCGCCGCTCAATGAGGAAGTGAAAAACTTCGTCACGATGTTGATCGAAAATGGCCGCATCAGCCTGCTGCCGGAAATCGGCGCGCAATTCCATACGTTGAAAAACGGTCTGGAAGGTGCGGCTGACGCCGAGATCACGAGCGCTTTCGATCTGAGCGAAGGCCAAACGGCCGAGCTGGTCGCAACGCTGGAAAAGAAATTCAGTCGTAAGCTCAACCCTGCCGTCACAGTGGATCCATCGCTGCTCGGCGGCGTGCGCGTGGTCGTTGGCGACCAAGTGCTCGATACCTCGGTGCGCGCCAAGCTGCAGCAACTGCACGCTGCACTGGTGTCGTAAGACACGCGCTTCGGCAGGCCAGCTAAGACAGACCCTTACCCCTCGCGCAAGCTGAGAGAAACACTTTTAGGAGTTAGTATGCAACTCAACCCATCTGAAATCAGCGAGTTGATCAAGAGCCGGATCCAAGGTCTTGACGGCGGCGCTGAAGTGCGTAATCAAGGCACGGTTATTTCCGTCGCCGACGGTATCTGCCGCATCCACGGTTTGTCGGACGTGATGCAAGGCGAGATGCTGGAATTCCCAGGCAATACGTTTGGCCTGGCAATGAATCTGGAACGCGACTCCGTCGGCTCCGTGATTCTGGGTGCCTACGAGCACATCTCCGAAGGCGACACGGTGAAATGCACCGGCCGCATTCTGGAAGTGCCAGTCGGTCCTGAGCTGCTCGGCCGCGTTGTCAACGCGCTGGGTCAGCCAATCGACGGCAAAGGCGCCATCGAGACGAAACTGACGGCCGCGATTGAAAAAATCGCTCCGGGCGTGATCGCCCGTGAGTCCGTTTCGCAACCAATGCAAACCGGCCTGAAGTCGATCGATGCGATGGTTCCAGTTGGCCGCGGCCAGCGCGAACTGATCATCGGCGACCGTCAAACCGGCAAGTCGGCTGTGGCGATTGATGCGATCATCAATCAAAAAGGCCAGGGCATGAAATGTATCTACGTCGCGATTGGCCAAAAAGCCTCGTCGATCAAGAACATCGTGCGCTCGCTGGAACAGCACGGCGCGATGGAATACACCATCGTTGTCGCCGCTTCCGCTTCGGAATCGGCCGCCATGCAATACATCTCGCCGTACTCCGGTTGCGCCATGGGCGAATACTTCCGTGACCGCGGTGAAGATGCACTGATCGTCTACGATGATCTGTCCAAACAAGCTGTTGCATACCGTCAAATCTCGCTGCTGCTGCGCCGTCCACCAGGTCGCGAAGCGTACCCAGGCGACGTGTTCTACCTGCACAGCCGCCTGCTGGAACGCGCAGCACGCGTGAACGCCGACTACGTCGAGAAGTTCACCGACGGCGCCGTCAAAGGCAAGACCGGTTCCCTGACGGCGCTGCCGATCATTGAAACGCAAGCTGGCGACGTGTCCGCATTCGTTCCAACCAACGTGATTTCGATTACCGACGGTCAGATCTTCCTGGAAACCTCGCTGTTCAACGCCGGTATCCGTCCTGCCATTAACGCCGGTATTTCCGTATCGCGCGTCGGTGGCGCCGCCCAGACCAAGGTCATCAAAAACCTGTCCGGCGGTATCCGTACCGACTTGGCGCAGTACCGTGAACTGGCTGCGTTTGCGCAGTTCGCTTCGGACCTGGATGAATCGACCCGCAAGCAGCTGGACCGCGGCGCGCGCGTAACGGAATTGCTCAAGCAAGCCCAATACTCGCCACTGTCGATCTCGCTGATGGCCGTATCGCTGTTCTCGGTGAACAAAGGCTTCATGGACGACGTGCCAGTCAAGCAAGTGCTGTCGTTCGAAGCTGGTGTCCACGCTTACATGAAGACCAAGCAAGCTGCTCTGCTGGCCAAGATCGAAGAAACCAAGCAACTCGACAAAGACAGCGAAGCAACTCTGTCGGCGGCCATTGCTGATTTCAAGAAATCCGGCGCATATTAAGCGGCCAGGCGGCGCCCACTTCGAGTGAGGCGCCGCCCTACGCGCAGAAGGAGTAAGGACTCATGGCATCAAGCAAAGAGATACGAGGCAAGATCAAGAGCGTAGAGAATACGAAGAAGATCACCAAGGCGATGGAAATGGTCGCCGCGTCCAAAATGCGCAAGGCGCAAGACCGGATGCGGGCCGCTCGTCCCTACAGTGACAAGATTCGGAATATCGCCGCCAATCTGGCGACCGCCAATCCGGAATACACGCACCCGTTCCTGGCAGCTGCCCAGGGTACGCAAGCGAAGGCAGTGGGTTTCATCGTTGTCACGACCGACAAGGGTCTGTGCGGCGGCATGAACACCAACATCCTGCGCCAGGTGACGTCGAAGTCGCGCGAGCTGGAAGCAGCTGGCAACCGGGTTGAAGCAGTTGCCATCGGTAACAAGGGTTTGGGTTTTTTGAATCGCATCGGCGTCAAGATCATTGCGCACGCCATTCAAACCGGCGATACGCCCCACCTGGACAAACTGATCGGACCTGTCAAGGTCATGCTCGAAGAGTTCCAGGCAGGCAAGATCGATGCAGTGTACCTGTGCTACACCAAATTCATCAACACGATGAAACAGGAACCAGTCGTGGAGCAATTGCTGCCCCTGACGGCCGACAAGATGGTCGCCGACAAGGGTGCCCACTCGTGGGATTACATCTACGAGCCGGACGCGCAAAGCGTGATCGACGAATTGCTGGAGCGCTATGTAGAAGCGCTGGTGTACCAGGCAGTCGCGGAGAATCTGGCGTCCGAGCAATCGGCACGGATGGTCGCGATGAAAGCTGCAAGCGACAACGCGGGTAGTGTGATCGGCGAATTGAAGCTGATCTACAACAAGACCCGCCAAGCTGCGATTACCAAAGAACTCTCCGAAATCGTCGCCGGTGCGGCTGCGGTTTAAACGAATTTAACTATATTGAAGGAACGAACATGGCTGATGGCAAAATCGTTCAGTGTATCGGCGCTGTGGTGGACGTTGAGTTTCCCCGCAACGCGATGCCTAAGGTATTTGATGCCTTGAAGATGGCAGGCTCGGAACTGACCCTGGAAGTACAACAGCAGTTGGGCGACGGCATTGTCCGTACCATTGCACTCGGTTCGTCCGATGGCTTGCGTCGCGGCATGATGATTCAAAACACCGGCAAACCTATCATGGTGCCAGTCGGTAAAGCAACCCTGGGTCGCATCATGGACGTGCTGGGCAACCCGATCGACGAATGCGGCCCAGTGTCGCACGAGCAGATCGCGTCGATCCACCGCACCGCTCCTGCATACGACGAACTGTCGCCATCGCAAGAACTGCTGGAAACCGGCATCAAGGTGATCGACCTGGTGTGCCCGTTTGCAAAAGGCGGTAAAGTTGGTCTGTTCGGCGGCGCTGGCGTAGGCAAGACCGTCAACATGATGGAACTGATTAACAACATCGCCAAGGCGCACAGCGGCGTGTCCGTGTTCGCCGGCGTGGGTGAGCGTACCCGTGAAGGTAACGACTTCTACCACGAGATGGCTGACGCGAAAGTGGTCGATCTGGAAAACCCGGAGAACTCCAAAGTCGCGATGGTCTACGGTCAGATGAATGAACCGCCAGGTAACCGTCTGCGCGTCGCGCTGACCGGCCTGACGATCGCTGAATCGTTCCGTGATGAAGGCAAGGACGTTCTGTTCTTCGTCGACAACATCTACCGCTTCACGCTGGCTGGTACCGAAGTATCGGCACTCCTGGGCCGTATGCCGTCGGCTGTGGGTTACCAACCGACCCTGGCTGAAGAAATGGGCCGTCTGCAAGAGCGTATCACGTCGACCAAGACCGGTTCGATCACCTCGATCCAGGCCGTCTACGTTCCAGCCGATGATTACACCGATCCGTCGCCTGCTACCACGTTTGCTCACTTGGATTCGACCGTTGCGCTGTCGCGTGACATCGCTTCCCTGGGTATCTACCCAGCCGTGGACCCACTGGATTCGACCTCGCGTCAGCTGGATCCGTTGATCGTTGGTCAAGAGCACTATGACACCGCGCGTGCCGTGCAAACGACCCTGCAACGCTACAAGGAATTGCGCGACATTATCGCGATTCTGGGTATGGACGAGCTGGCACCGGAAGACAAACTGCTGGTCGCCCGCGCACGTAAGATGCAGCGTTTCCTGTCGCAGCCTTTCCACGTCGCTGAAGTCTTTACCGGCGCGCCTGGTAAATACGTTTCGCTCAAAGACACGATCAAGGGCTTCAAAATGATCGCTTCGGGCGAACTCGATCACCTGCCGGAACAAGCGTTCTACATGGTCGGCACGATCGAAGAAGCAATCGAAAAAGCCAAGAAACTTAACTAAGTTAAGTCTGGGCCTAACCCCGCCCCTTACATGGCGGGGTTCTTCAACCCGATAGGACACACATGGCACACACAATTCACGTTGACGTGGTTTCCGCTGAAGAACTGATTTTTTCAGGCGAAGCAGAATTCGTCGCGTTGCCGGGTGAACAGGGCGAGCTGGGTATCTACCCACGCCACACGCCTTTGATTACCCGCATCCGTCCGGGCGCGGTCCGCATCAAGGTAGTCGGCCAGGCTGAAGAAGAGTTCGTCTTCGTTGCCGGCGGCCTGCTGGAAGTGCAACCGGATACCGTGACCGTCCTGGCCGATACCGCGATCCGCGGTCACGACCTCGACGAAGCGAAAGCGCTGGAAGCGAAGAAGTTGGCGGAAGAAAATATCCACAACAAGGATTCGGGCATCGACTACGCGCAAGCGCAAGCCGAGCTGGCCAGCGCGATTGCGCAGCTGGCAGCGATCCAGAAGCTGCGCAAGATGTAATCCATCTGCGCCGCACAAGAAAGGCAGCCTGCGGGCTGCCTTTTTTTCAGCAAAAATTAGCGGCGCTTGTCCTTTCCCCTTTCCAGCCCCGCCTTCAATATCGTCTTCCACTTGGCGCGCGCGGCAATGCGTTCGAGCGGCGTTTCCTCGCTGCGGCGCGCGTCGCGCAGCAGCTTGTGATAATTACGCAGGCGGTCCCCATCGACGGCGCCGCGCACGGCGCAACCGGGCTCGCTGGCATGCTGGCAATCGCGGAACTGGCATGTCGCTGCCAGCGCCGCGATATCGTCGAACGTGGCAGCCAGCGTTTCCGCATCGGCGTCCGCGCGCCAGCTGCGCAAGCCCGGCGTGTCGATGATGCAGGCGCCGCTGGCGCACAGGTGCAGCGAGCGCGCCGTCGTCGTGTGCCGGCCACGGCCGTCGCCATGGCGCACGCCGTTGGTTGCCTGCTGCGCCGCAGCCAGGGTGTTGGTCAGGCTGGACTTGCCCGCGCCCGATGAACCTAGCAGTACCAGGGTCTGGCCGGCATCCAGCCAGGGTTCCAGGATGGCCACGTCATACGCATGGCGCGTATCGATGGCAAACAGCGGCACGTGGGGCGGCAGGCGCAGTTTGAGCTGCGCCAGCTTGCCCGGCACGTCATCGGCCACGTCGGCCTTGCTCAGCACCACCACGGGGCTGACCTGGGCCGCCAGCACGATGGCCAGATAGCGTTCCAGCCGGCGCGGGTTGAAGTCTTCGTCCAGTCCCATCACCAGCAGGGCCGTATCGACATTGCTGGCGAGCACTTGCCGCCGGCCGTCATTGCCGCGCCGGCCGATCTGCGTGACTGGGGATAAGTGCGCCGTTATCCACAGCATGCCGTAACCATCGTGTTCGGCGGCGACCCAGTCGCCAACGGCAAGGATGGTGTCTTGCGCCTGCAGCTCGTGCAGCAGGCGCGGCAGGACCTGCGCCCCGTGTTCCAGGATGCCATCGTGCACACCGATGCTGTCGCGGTGCACGGCGCTCACGCGCAGCAGCTGCGCGGCGGGGGAAGAGATGTCGAGTTGGGTGGCTGCGCTGGCGATGGCCTGCTGCAGCCCGATAAGGCGTAGTTGCGCAAAATCGAATGTGATCATGGTAGCGTGATTCCAGATTCTGTCGTCCGCGTGCGGACATGTAGCCTGCGCGTGCAGGCACCGCCAGTCGCCATGACTGGCACGAAAGAAGAGGGAAGTCGGCTACGCGATCACGCGTATGGGGAAGGGCGTGCTAAGGGAGTTAGCGGGGAAAACAGTGATCAGGCAGCCGACAGCACGGCAGTATCCGAATGGCGCATGTTGTCTACTCCTGAGGTGTGATGGAAAACGCCAGTGTGCCAGCGGCGCGCGCCGCCGTCAATGGAAGGTGTGGCTCAGCTGCACATGCCGTAGGTCGGATTAGTCCGCAGGGCGTAATCCGACACATTGTTGGTGCGATTGTTGAATTAGCTGCACATGCCGTAAGCGCTGCGCTCGGGGAAATAGCGGTAGGTAAACGTGCGCACCGGGTAGCGCTTGCCGGCGACGAGCATGTCGGGCATGGACAGGTCGAAACGCTGCGGCAGCTGGCGCGGCAGTTGCAGGCGCAGCCGCCACTGGGTTTCTTTGCTGTTGCCGACGCGGCAAACATGATGGGCAGCTTTTCGATGACGTCGACGATTTCCGCCTTCTGGTTCATGCCGCGCTGGTAGATGGTCAGCACTTTCGCCTCGGCGAACGGCTGCTGTTTCGGCTCTTCCAGCAGGAAGGACAGGCGCGTAAAACTGGCTTGCGTGCCGACGGGTAAAGTAAAAATCAGTGCCAGCTCCGTGCCGCCTTCCTTCAGCGTGACGGGTGGCGTGGCATACACGCTGATACCGCGCGGCAGCTCGAAGCGCGAGCCCTCCGTCCACGTCTTGCACTCGGGCGTGGTGGCCTGGTACAGGCTGGGCGCCGTGTAGTCATCGCAGGCGGAAACCAGCAGCAGCAGGGGCAGGGCAAGGAGGGCGGAACGGCGCATGGGAGTCACGGTAGGGGGAATGAGCCGACAGTGTAAGCGATCCCCACGCGATCCACCAGCGACGCTAGGCTTGCTCGGGCGGCGCGCGCCGCACGGATTGCAGCTGGCAGTGCGCCGCCTGCAAGGCATCCTTGATGGCATCGAGCGCCAGTTGCGGCCGGGCCGCGCCGCACATGAAGATATCGACGGCGGCAAAGCTGCATTCCGGCCAGGTGTGGATGGAGATGTGCGATTCAGCCAGCAGCACCACGCCGGTGACGCCCTGGCCGGCGCCAAAGCTGTGGAAATGGCTGTGCAGCACCTGCGCGCCAGCCGTGATGGCAGCGTCGCGCAGCAGGCGCTCGAGCGTGGCGCCGTCGCGCAGGCGTGCCGGCGCGATGCCCGACAAATCGGCCAGCAAGTGGGTGCCCAGGGGCAGATGCGGTGTGGCTGCCATGCCTATTTGTGGCTGCCGCCGCTGGAGCCGCCGCCATAGCTGCCGCCGCCGCTGCCCGTGCGCGAACTCCAGCTGCTGCCGCTGCTGCTGCCGGCCACCTTGAACATGCGCACCCAGTTGGCGGCCGTGACACTGAAGGTCACCATCAGGGCATAGATCACGTATTTACTCATGGGGGATTCTTTGCATTCTTGTCGAGAAAAGCGGCAGGCAGGAACAGCGCCAGGCAGCCCAGCAAACTCCACATCAAGGTGCTGGAGAACGAGACAAACATGGGAATCGCATTCAAGACCAGCACGATGATGATGAAGACCTTGGCGATGCCGCGATGGCTCAGCTGGATATTCTGCACTTTGGCGCCGCCATGGAAGGCGCTGCCGAACCAGGCGGCCATCTGGTCATAGGCGACGGGTACGGAGCGCGACCAGGTCATTTCCTCGCCGGTGAGCTCCGCCGCCAGCTTGGTCTGCCCCTGCTCGAACTCAAACACGCGCGTGCTGTCGCCGACGGCCACCTTCCAGTTGAAGGCGCCCGCCGCATACACGACCTGTGAGCCGTAGTCATACAGTTTGCGGTAGGTGGCGCCATCGAGCGTGCAGGTATCGGCGTCCAGCGACGCCCAGTTGGGCCAGTTCGGCAGCACGTTCGAGCGCGACCAGCCATCGTCCGTCTCCACCAGCCAGAAGAAGCCGGCGCGCGCGTTGTACAGCAGGTATTCATTCCACTCGCTGCCTTCGTCGTCGGCGCGGCGCATCATGCCGATCACCGTGAAGTCCACATTGCTGATCTTCGCGCTGGCGCCCAGCTCCAGCGTGATGTCGGCGTTGTCGTGCACCTGCTTGCCGATGGCCAGCACCTGCGCTTCCGGGCCGCTGGCGTCGAGCTGCGCATGGCAGGCGGGACACACCAGCTGCGCCGCCGCGCCGGGTACATAGCCGATGCCGCTGCCGCAGGACGGGCAGTCGAGCGCGTCGAGCTTGCCGCGGTACTTGCCAGCGCTCCTGGCGATGGCGTCGTCGTCGCGCAGCAGCTGGCACTGCAAGCCCTCCAGGGTGACGGCAACGCCCTGGTAGACGACGGGTTGCGGGCCATCCGTGTAGTCGAGCGTGACAAAGCTGGCGTAGTTGCGGAAGTCCGCCACTTGGATGCGCCAGCCGGCGCCCACCTTGAACGGCAATTCTCCCTGGCCGGCGATGCATTCGGCGCTGCGGATCTCGGCCGCCGTGTACGGTTCGCCGCAGATCGTGTAGCGCCTGCCCGGCGTCAGCTCGGCAAAGGCGGGCAGGGCGTCTTGCGTGCTGCGTACGCGCGTCAGCGTGTACAGGCCGGACGAGTCGCCCAGCCACGCCGTGCTGGCGTCGTCGAACAGCAGATACCACTCGTTCCACGTGCCGGCGCTGTAGCGCTGCTGGATGCGGCCGACGACGGTGAAGTGCACGCCATCGTGCACGCCGGCCGTGCCGATCTGGATCGGCGAATAGTCTTCCAGGACGGCCGACATCTTGCCCACGTCCTTGACGGAATCGGCGTCCTTGAGGATGGTGCTGTGGCAGTATTCGCACACGGCGAGTACGGAAGCGTGCGAGCGGAAGTGGACTTCCGCGCCGCAGCTGGGACAGGAAACAGTTTGCATGCAGTCGCGCTTAGCCGATCAGTTTTTTCAGCAGTTCAGCCTTGGCGCCGTCGTAGTCGGCCGGCGAGATGAGCCCCTTGTCGAGCAAGCCCTTGAGTTTTTCCAGGCGCGCCTCGATCGGTTCTTCCACGGGGGCCGGTGGCGCCGCAGGCGGCGCGGCCGGGGCAGGCGCCGGCTGCTGCAGCGCACCGCCCATGCTTTGCGCCATCACCTGGCCGATCGACAGCCCGGCACCCAGTCCCGCGCCGATGCCGGCCATGCCGCCTTCGTTCTGCGCCGCCAGCGGGATCGCATTGGCCACCTGGAATTTCGTAAAGCCGCTCATCTTGTCGGCGCCCAGGCCGCCCTTCATGCCGGCCGAGATGCGCTCGTCCAGCGCCGCCTGCAATTCCTCGGGCAGGCTGATGCTGGCCACATTGAATTCATCGAGACCCACGCCATAGCGTGCAAAGGCCTGCGCCAGGCCATCCTTGACCTCTTGCGCCATCAGCGCCTGGTTGGCCGCCATGTCGAGGAAGGGGACATTCGCGCCGCCCAGTGAGCTGGCCATGCTCGACATCAGAATGCCGCGCAATTGATCTTCCACTTCGTCGCGCGTATAGACTTCGCGCGTGCCGCTGATCTCGGTGAAGAAGGTGCGGGCGTCGGCGATGCGGTACGAGTACATGCCGAAGGCGCGCACGCGGATCATGTCGAAATCCTTGTCGCGGATGGTGATCGGCTGCGGCGTGCCCCATTTGCGGCCCGTCTGCACGCGGGTGCTGAAGTAATACACGTCCGACTTGAAGGGCGAATCGAACAGCTTGTCCCAGTTTTTCAGGTTGGTCAGCAACGGCAAGGTCTGCGTCGTCAGCTTGTGCGTGCCGGGACCGAAGACATCGGCGATCTTGCCTTCATTGACGAAGACGGCCACCTGCGATTCGCGCACATTCAGGATGGCGCCGTTCTGGATCTCGAAATCCTGCATGGGAAAACGCCAGGCCAGTACGCCTTCCGTTTCTTCGTTCCACTGCAGTACGTCGATAAACTGCTTCTTGATAAAGCTGCCGAGGCTCATGATGGTGTCCTTGAATGAGGTAAAACGTCAGGAAATGCAGGCGGCGTTGATGGCGCCGATCGACAGGGAAATGGCGGCCAGCAGGCCGCCGAAGGCGCTGTTGTTCGATTCGATCTGGTCTTTCGACATGCGCAGCAGGCGCGTGGTGACCACATAGGCGAGCAATTGCACCACCATGGCGCCAAAGGCCCAGGCGAAGAACTGCTGGTAGTCGGCCGTGTGCATCAGGGACGAGGCGATGGTGGCGGAAAAGCCCAGCATGGCGCCGCCCAGCGACAGGGCCGCTGCCTGGTTGCCCTGGCGAATCAGCAGCACTTCGTTATACGGCGTGACGCGCGTGTAGATGATAAAAAATACAATCAGCAGCCCGGCGGCCAGTAAAAGATGGATCAGATAGTTTAGGATGGCGGGCACGGCATTCCTCACAATGAGTATTTGATAACGTCAACGCATATTAGAACAAAAAAAGTCCAATGAACAAAAAGATTCTGATTTTGTCCGTCTTCGTGGTCGCTTCCTGCGGCCTAGCGTATGAGCTGATTGCCGGCGCCATGTCCAGCTACCTGCTCGGCGACTCCATCCTGCAGTTTTCCACCATCATTGGCTGCTACCTGTTCGCGATGGGTGTGGGCGCTCACTTTTCCAAGTATGTAAAGGACGACGACGTGCTTTCGCGCTTCGTCGACATCGAACTGGCCGTGGGCTTGATCGGTGGCCTGTCGGCGGCCATCCTGTTCATGACCTTTTCGTGGATGGCCGCGCCATTTCGCACCTTATTGTATGTGATGGTGTTCCTGATCGGCGCACTGGTCGGCATGGAAGTGCCGCTGGTGATGCGCGCCCTGAACACGCGCCAGACGGAATTTTCTGAACTGGTCAGCCGCGTGCTGACATTCGATTACCTGGGCGCGCTGGCCGTGTCCCTGCTGTTCCCGCTGGTGCTGTCGCCGTACCTGGGCCTGGTGCGCACGGGCTTCCTGTTCGGCATGCTCAATGTGGGCGTGGGCCTGTGGAGCATTTATGTGTTCCGCGCTGAGCTGAAAAATCTCACAGGACGTTTGCTGCGCGCCTGTGCCGTGATGCTGTTGCTGATCGCCGGCTTTGCCATGTCGGACCGCATGGTGGCCTGGGGCGAACACGGCCTGTTCGGCGACCAGATCGTGTATTCCACCACCACGCCCTACCAGCGCCTGGTGATCACGCGCTGGAAGGACGATACGCGGCTGTACATCAATGGCAACCTGCAGTTTTCCTCGCGCGACGAGTACCGCTACCACGAAGCGCTAGTGCACCCCGTGCTGGAAGCGTTGCCGTGGGCGCGACGGGTGCTGGTGCTGGGTGGCGGCGATGGCCTGGCCCTGCGCGAAATCCTGCGTTATCCACAGATCGAACACGTCACCGTCGTCGACCTCGACCCGGCCATGACGGCCGCGTTTACCACGCGCCCGGAACTGGCAAAGCTGAATAACAATTCGTTCTCGGACAAGCGGGTTACGGTCGTCAATGCCGATGCCGCCGTCTGGCTGCGCAACAACGGCGACATGTTCGACGCGGCCATCGTCGATTTCCCCGACCCGTCCAGCTTCGCGCTTGGCAAACTGTATTCGGTGCCGTTCTACGACCTGGTGAAAAAGCACCTGGCGGCCAAGGGCCTGATGGTGGTGCAATCGACGTCGCCATTCTTTGCGCCGCACGCCTACTGGACCATCAATTCGACCCTGCGCGAAGTGGGCATGCGCACCTGGCCCTATCACGCCTACGTGCCCTCGTTCGGCGAATGGGGTTTTATCCTGGCCTCGCCCCAGCTCGACTATAAACCGCCCACCAGCTATCGCCTGCCGATGCGCTACCTGAATGCGGACACCACGCGCGAGATGTTCATCTTCCCGCCCGACATGCAGCCGCTGCCCATGGCGCCGAATCGCTTGAATACCCAGTCGCTCGTGCATGAATTCGAGCAGGACTGGAACCGGGTGATCCGCTGATGCAGCGCCGCTCCTTCATGCTGTGGGCCGCCGGCGGCACGGCAGCGGCAGCCGCTGGCATCGGCAGCATCGCCGCGTATCTGCGCTGGCAGGAAATCACGCCCAAGGTGCTGTATCCGGGCCGCAGCGAGGGGCATTACTTGCGCAAGCTGCTGCGCGAGCGCACGGCGCTGCCGGCGCCTTCGGCAACCGTCACCACGGATGTCGCCATCCTCGGCTCCGGCATCGCCGGCCTGACGGCGGCCTGGCGCTTGAATAAACTGGGGCACAAGGATTTCCTCATGATCGATGGGCCGCAGCCGTATGGCAACGCGGCCGGCGGGCAGTTCGGCGACCTGGCCTATCCGACCGGCGGCCATTACCTGCCGCTGCCTTCGCCCGAATCGACCCATGTGCGCGAGATCCTGTTCGATTTGGGGATCATCCAGCGCGATCCGCAGGCGGAAAAGCCGACTTATGACGAGCGCTACATCCTGCACGCGCCGGAAGAGCGCCTGTTGTTCAACGGTCACTGGCAGGATGGCTTCATTCCCACCGAAGGCGTTTCCGCCGAAGAACTGGCGCAGCACGAGCGCTTCTTTGCCGACGTGCGGCGCCTGCGCCAGGCGCATGGCAACGATGGCAAGCGCGTCTTCGTTTTCCCTACCGTGGAGTCTTCGCAAGACCCGGCCTGGCAGGCGCTCGACACCATCACCTTGAAGCAGTGGATGGAGCGCGAAGGCTATACCTCGCCCACCCTGCACTGGTATTTGAATTACTGCTGCCGCGACGACTACGGCACGCGCTACGACCAGGTCTCGGCCTGGGCGGGCCTGCATTACTACTGCAGCCGCTGGGGACAGGCGGCCAATGCCGGCAATGGCGCGTGGCTGACCTGGCCGGGCGGCATGCAACCGGTCGCCACGGCCATGGAGCAGGCCTCAGGTGTCAAGCGTCATGCGGGCACGGTGGTTTCCGTGCGGACGACGGACAAGGGCGTGGAAGCGCTGTGCCTGGAACTGGTCGATGGCCAGCCGCGCACCTACCTGGTCAAGGCGCGCAAGGCCATCTGCGCCATGCCTTTGTTCGTGGCCGCGCGCGTGGTAAACAATATCGCCGAGTATGGCTTTGACGCGCAGCGCGATACGCCCGCGTATGCGCCGTGGCTGGTGGCGAATTTTTTACTGAAACGCTTTCCCGACGAACTGCCGCATGCGCCCCTATGCTGGGACAACGTGGTGTACCAGGAACCGGGCCTCGGCTATGTCGTTTCCACGCACCAGGATATCCGCGTGCGTCCGCCCGAGAAAACCGTCTTCAGCGCCTATGTGGCCCTGTCCGACCGCACGCCGCAGGAAGCGCGCAAGTGGTTAGATGTAGCCACTCCCGAGGAATTGCTGGCGCTGGCCAGCGTCGATTTGAAGACGGCATATGGACGCGATTTTGCCAGCTGCGTCGAACGGGTCGACATCACCGTGCGCGGCCACGCCATGGCCGCGCCCTTGCCCGGCTTTCGCAGCAATGCGGGCTTGAAGGCGCTGCGCGAGCACGATGGCGCCATCCTGTTCGCGCATGCCGATCTGTCGGGCTTTTCCGTGTTCGAGGAAGCGGCGTGGTGGGGTGACAGGGCGGCGCGCCTGGCTTCCACATGAGGATATCAATGAAAAAGGCCGGCGCAAGCGCCGGCCAGAGCCCCCTAAGGCTCGAACCGATCTACTTGTTCTTGTTGATCACGTCGATGAAGACGGCCGCCAGCAGCACCAGGCCCTTGATCACCTGCTGGTAGTCGATGCCGATGCCCATGATGGACATGCCGTTGTTCATCACGCCCATGATGAAGGCGCCGATCACGGCCCCCATCACCTTGCCCACGCCGCCCGAAGCCGAGGCGCCGCCGATGAAGCAGGCGGCGATCACGTCCAGCTCGAAACCCGTGCCGGCCTTTGGCGTTGCCGTGTTCAGGCGCGCCGCGAAGATCAGGCCGGCCAGCGCGGCCAGCATGCCCATGTTGACGAAGGTGTAGAAGCTGACCCGCTCCGTCTTGATGCCGGACAGGCGCGCCGCCTTCTCGTTGCCGCCCACGGCATATACGCGCCGGCCCAGCACGGTGCGGTTGGTAATGAAGGTGTAGGCGACGATGAGCAGCGACATCACGGCCAGCACGTTGGGAAAGCCGCGGTACGACGCCAGCAGGTAGCTGAAATACACCATCACGGCGGCGAAGATGGCGTTTTTCAGCAGGAAGAAGGCGCGCGGTTCGTTTTCCATGCCGTGCTTCAGTTGCTTGGCGCGGCTGCGCAGCGAGGTGATAATCAGCGCCGCGGCGGCGATCACGCCCAGCAGCAATGACAGGCCGCGCAGGTTTTCGCCGCCGAACGGGTCGGGCAGGAAGCCCGAACTGAGCATCTGGAAGCCTTCCGGGAAGGGGCCGACCGACTGGCCCGCCAGCAGGGCCAGGGTCAGGCCCTTGAACACCAGCATGCCGGCCAGGGTGACGATGAAGGACGGGATTTTAAAGAAGGCGACAAAATAGCCTTGCGCGCCGCCGATGACGGCGCCGGCCAGCAGGCAGATGATGCTGGCGGCGACAAAATTCATGTTGTAGTTGACGATCAGGACGGCCGCCAGCGCGCCGACGAAGCCGACCACCGAGCCGACGGACAAATCGATATGGCCGGCCACGATGACCATCAGCATGCCCAGCGCCATGATGACGATGTAGCTGTTTTGCAGCACCAGGTTGGTCAGGTTGAGCGGCTGCATCAGGGTGCCGTCGGTCATGTACTGGAAAAAGCCCATGATGACGATCAGGGAAAGCAGCATGCCGTAGTCGCGCATATTGTTCTTCAAAAAGCCGGCATAGCTTTTCGCTTGCGGCGCCGCGGCTGGCGTTGCTGGCGCGCCTGCTGTCAATTTATTGTCCATTGTTTTCTCCGTGTGTAACGATCGCGCGCATGATTCGCTCCTGCGATGCTTCTGCCGCGCTCAGTTCTGCCGCGAAGCGGCCTTCGTTCATGACATAGATCCGGTCGCACATGCCCAGCAATTCCGGCATTTCCGAGGAAATCATGATGATGCATTTGCCTTCGGCGGCCAGCTCGCTGATGATGCTGTAGATCTCGTACTTGGCGCCCACGTCGATGCCGCGGCTCGGTTCATCGAGGATCAGGATGTCGGGGCGCGAAAACAGCCATTTCGCCAGCACCACTTTCTGCTGGTTGCCGCCGGACAGGTTGACCACCTTCTGCGCCACGCTCGAGCAACGGGTCTTGAGCTTGCGGCGGAACTCCTCGGCCACGCCGAATTCACGCTGCTCGTCGATCACCATGTGCTTTGAAATCGCGTCCAGGTTGGCCAGGCTGGTGTTCTTCTGGATGTCTTCCTCGAGGATCAGGCCCAGGCCCTTGCGGTCTTCCGTGACATACGCGAGGCCGTGGGCGATCGCCTTGCCGATGGTGCTGACGTCGATTTCCTGGCCATTCTTGAGCACCGTGCCGCTGATGCGCTGGCCGTAGGCGCGGCCGAAAATGCTCATCGCCAGTTCCGTGCGCCCGGAGCCCATCAAGCCGGCGATGCCGATGATCTCGCCCTTTTTGGCATGCATGTTGATGCCCTTGATGACGGGGCGGTCGGCATGCTCGGGATGGAACACGCGCCATTCGCGCACTTCGAAAATGGTCTCGCCGATGGTGGGCGTGCGCGGCGGATAGCGGTCGGCCATCTCGCGCCCGACCATTTTTTCGATGATGCGGTCTTCGCTGACGGCTTCGATGCGGCAGTCGAAACTGTCGACCGTGTTCCCGTCGCGCAGCACCGTGATGGCATCGGCGACCCGTGAAATTTCATTGAGCTTGTGCGAGATCAGGATCGAGGCGATGCCCTGGGCTTTCAGGCCCAGCAGCAGGTCGAGCAGGGCCGCGCTGTCGCTTTCGTTCAGGCTGGCCGTCGGCTCGTCGAGGATCAGCAGCTTGACGTCCTTGCACAGCGCCTTGGCGATTTCGATCAGCTGCTGCTTGCCCACGCCCAGGTTGGTGATCAGGGTGTCCGGGGACTCTTTCAGGCCGACTTTGTGCAGCAGTTCGCGTGTCTTCGCTTGCGCGTATTCCCAGTCGATGACGCCCATGTGGGCCGGCTCGTTGCCGAGGAAGATATTCTCGGCGATCGACAACTGGGGCACCAGCGCCAGTTCCTGGTGGATGATGATGATGCCGATTTCTTCGCTGTCCTTGATGCCGCGGAAGTGCCGCGTCTGGCCCATGTAATCGATGTCGCCCGTATAGCTGCCATGGCCGTAGACGCCGCTCAGCACTTTCATCAGTGTGGATTTGCCGGCGCCGTTTTCGCCGACGATGGCGTGGATCTCGCCGCTGCGTACCCGCAGGTTGACATTGTCGAGCGCAACGACGCCCGGGAATGTTTTGCGTATCCCGCGCATTTCCAGGATAGTGTTCGTCATATAACCTCTCTGGCACGGCCGCGCTGGTCGGCATCGGTCGTGCGGCAGTCTTGTTCTTGATCGTGCATGAAGCGAAAGGCCCGGCAGCGCCGGGCCTTCAGTACCTTGGATGCTTATTTCACTTGCGCTTCCGTGTAGTAGCCGCTGCCGGTGACGAGCACCTGCTTCCAGTTCGCCTTGTCGACGGTGACGGGTTTGAGCAGATAGGACGGCACGACTTTCACGCCGTTGTTATAGGTCTTGGTATCGTTGACGGTCGGCGTCTTGCCGCTCATCATCGCGTCGACCATGTTCGCCGTCACCTTGGCCAGTTCGCGCGTGTCCTTGAACACGGTCGATGCCTGTTCGCCGCGGATGATGGATTTCACCGACGGGATTTCCGCATCCTGGCCCGTCACGACGGGGAAGGGCTGTTTCGGCGTGCCGTAGCCGACGCCCTTGAGCGACGACAGGATGCCGATGCTCAAGCCGTCATACGGCGACAGCACCGCGTCGACGCGCGCATTGCCGTAGTAGGCGCTGAGCAGGTTGTCCATGCGCGCCTGCGCCACGGCGCCGTCCCAGCGCAGGGTGGCGACCTTTTCCATGCCCATCTGCTTCGAGCGCACCACCAGCTTGCCGCTGTCGATGTACGGTTTCAGCACCGACAGTGCGCCGTTGTAGAAGAAGTGCGCGTTGTTGTCGTCGGCCGAGCCGCCGAACAGTTCAATGTTGAACGGACCCTTGCCTTCCTTGAGTTTCAACGCCGATTCGATATAGCCCGCCTGCAGCACGCCGACCTGGAAGTTGTCGAAGGTGGCGTAGTAATCGATGTTTTTCGTGCCGCGGATCAAACGGTCATACGAGATGACCTTGATGCCCTTGTCGGCTGCCTTTTGCAGCACGTTCGACAAGGTGGTGCCGTCGATGGCGGCGATCACCAGCACCTTGGCGCCCTTGGTGATCATGTTTTCCACCTGTGCCAGCTGGTTCGGGATATCGTCGTCCGCAAACTGCAAGTCCGTCTTGTAGCCGCGCTCCTTGAATACCTTGACCATGTTGTCGCCATCGGCGATCCAGCGCATGGACGACTTGGTTGGCATCGAGATGCCGATCGCGCCCTTGTCGGCGGCGCTTGCCACGGGTATTACCGCCATGCCGGAGATGGCCAGCGCCAGGCTCGCGGTCAGCATTTTCATTGTTGTTTTCATTTCAGGTCTCCACCGTCTTCGATAGTTGAATGTGCCAGGGCCGTCGTCCAGTGGGCGGGCTCCGTGCGGATGGCCGATTGCAGGCCACGGCTGATACTAGTTTGTCCATCCATCCCTCACCAATCACTTTTTTCGCATTGGCGATATCCAAAACGGTATCGATAAGCCAATTGATGCAATGCGCCATTGCGCGCCTTCCCGCCTGCTGGCAGGGCGGAAACGGGGGCCGGTCGGCGGCTTTTTTTGGTGCACTGCAATACCAATAATCATCATTCAATTTGGTGATTTTCGTAATTGCGGCGACACAGGGCGGCGCGCAGAATCGGTCCGAACTTGAAGACCAGCAATCCCGTCACGACCTTTTGAAAGCATGCCATGCAGCCGATTTCTCCCGCCTCCCTGTTGCCCGCCGACCTGGCGCAGGCTCTCCTCATCGGCCGCATCTGGCGTGACGGCCCCTGCGTCGTCGCCGTGCGTGGCGGCGAGGTGGTCGACATCACGCAGACGGTGGCGACGGTGGCCGAGCTGTTCGAGCGCAGCGATGCGCTCGATATCGCCCGCCATGCACCCGGAATCGCGCTTGGCTCCGTGCAGGCCCTGCTGGAGCAGGCGCTGGCCGCACCGGCAGGCGAGCTGCTGCTGGCGCCGTGCGACCTGCAGGCCGTCAAGGCCTGCGGCGTGACCTTTGCCGTCAGCCTGCTCGAACGGGTGATCGAGGAACAGGCGGGCGGCGACGCGGCGCGCGCGGCGAGCTTGCGCGCTGCACTGCAAATGACCCTGGGCGGCGACTTGTCGGCGTTGAAGCCCGGCTCGGACGCGGCGCAGCGCCTGAAACAGCAGTTGCAGCAGCGCGGCGCCTGGTCGCAATACATGGAAGTGGGCATCGGCCCCGATGCGGAAGTGTTTACCAAGGCGCAGCCGATGTCGTCGGTGGGCTGTGGCGCGCAGGTGGGCTTGCTGCCATCGTCCGCCTGGAACAACCCGGAGCCGGAGATCGTCCTGGGCGTCAACAGCCGCGGCGAGGTGCTGGGGGCGACCTTGGGCAACGACGTCAACCTGCGCGACATCGAAGGGCGCAGCGCCCTCTTGCTGGGCAAGGCCAAGGACAACAACGGTTCCTGCGCCATCGGCCCCTTCATCCGCCTGTTCGACGAACACTTCACGCTCGACACCGTGCGCCAGGCGGAAGTGTCGCTGCTGATCGAGGGCGCGGACGACGGCTTTGTGCTCGAAGGCGCCAGCTTCATGCGCGAGATCAGCCGCGACCCGCTGGACCTGGTGCGCCAGACGGCAGGCCAGTACCACCAGTACCCGGACGGTTTCATGCTGTTCCTGGGGACCATGTTCTCGCCCGTGAAGGACCGCGGCGCGCAAGGCGGCGGCTTTACGCACCACCTGGGCGACCGCGTCACCATCGCCAGCGCCGCGCTGGGCGCGCTGGTCAACGAAGTGCAGCGCTGCGATGCGATTGCCCCCTGGACGTTCGGCGTGCGCGCGCTGTACCGGAGCCTGGCGCAGCGCGGCCTGATCTGATTTCCCAATTCCTATAACGAGAGACACCATGCAACATGCAATCTATCCCAGCCTGGCAGGTCAGCGCGTCGTCATCACGGGCGGCGGCACCGGCATCGGCGTGGCCATCGTCGAAGCGTTCGCGCGCCAGGGCGCCCACGTCACCTTTCTCGATATCGCCCGCGAGGCGTCGCTGGCGCTGCAGGAAAAGCTGGCCGACCTGCCGCAGCCGCCCGTGTTCCGTTATTGCGACCTGACGGACCTGGGCGCCCTGGCCGCCACCTTCGCCGAGATTGAACACAGCGCGGGCGCCACGGATATCCTCATCAACAACGCGGCCAATGACGACCGCCACCAGTTGCAGGACGTCACGCCCGCCTACTGGGACGAGCGCATCGCCGTCAACCTGCGCCACCAGTATTTCTGCGCTCAGGCAGTGGCGCCGGCCATGCGCGCCAAGGGGGGCGGCGTGATCCTCAACCTGGGTTCGATTTCCTGGCACCTGGCGCAAGCGAGGCTGTCGATCTACATGACGGCGAAAGCCGGCATCGAGGGCTTGACGCGCGGCCTGGCGCGCGACCTGGGTGTCGACGGCATCCGCGTCAATTGCATCATTCCCGGCGCCGTGCGCACGCCGCGCCAAGAGCGGCTGTGGCATACGCCGGAGGCGGAAGCCGTGATCCTGCAGGGACAATGCCTGCAACTGCGCGTGGAGCCGGAAGACGTGGCGGCGCTGGCGCTGTTCCTCGCGTCGGACAACGCGGCCAAGTGCGCCGGACGCGAATACTACGTCGACGCAGGCTGGTACGGCGCATGAGCATTCCCGCCCAACCCCAGGCGCGGCGCTTCCGCTCGCAGGACTGGTTCGACAATCCCGACCATATCGACATGACGGCGCTGTACCTGGAGCGCTTCATGAACTACGGCATCACGGCAGAGGAGCTGCGTTCGGGCCGGCCCATCATCGGCATTGCGCAAAGCGGCAGCGATATCAGCCCGTGCAACCGCATTCACCTGGAACTGGCCCAGCGTGTGCGCGACGGCATCCGCGACGCGGGCGGCATCCCGATGGAATTCCCGCTGCATCCGATCTTTGAAAACTGCCGCCGTCCCACGGCCGCGCTGGACCGCAACCTGGCATATCTGGGCCTGGTGGAAATCCTGCATGGCTACCCGATCGACGCCGTGGTGCTGACGACGGGCTGCGACAAGACGACGCCGGCCCAGTTGATGGCCGTCGCCACGGTGGACATTCCCGCCATCGTGCTGTCGGGCGGCCCCATGCTCGACGGCTGGATGGACGGTGAATTGGTGGGTTCCGGCGCCGCCATCTGGAAAGGCCGCCGCCAGCTGTCCGCCGGCTTGATCGACAACGACAAATTCCTGCAGATCGCAGCCGCTTCGGCGCCGTCGGCCGGCCACTGCAACACCATGGGCACGGCATCGACCATGAATGCGCTGGCCGAGGCGCTGGGCATGTCCCTGACGGGCTGCTCGGCCATCCCCGCGCCGTACCGCGAGCGGGGCCAGATCGCCTATGAAACGGGGCGCCGCATCGTCGGCATGGCGCATGACGACGTGCGCCCGTCGAGCATCCTCACGCGCGAGGCGTTTTTGGACGCGATTATCGTCAACGCGGCCATCGGCGGCTCCACCAACGCCCAGCCGCACCTGATGGCCATGGCGCGCCATGCTGGCGTGGCATTGCATTCGAGCGACTGGATGGAACATGGCTACGATGTGCCGCTGCTGTTGAACATGCAGCCGGCCGGAAAATACCTGGGCGAGCGCTTCCACCGCGCCGGCGGCGTGCCGGCCGTGATGTGGGAGCTGCAGCAGGCGGGCTTGCTGCACACCGAGCGGCCCACCGTCACGGGCCAGAGCATGGCGCTAAACCTGGCGGGTCGTGAAAGCGCTGACCGCGAGATGATCCGCCCGTTTGCCGCGCCATTGAAGGAAAAGGCCGGTTTCATGGCCTTGCAGGGCAACTTGTTCGATTTTGCCATCATGAAGACCAGCGTGATCTCGCCCGCTTTCCGCGAGCGCTACCTGTCGCGTCCCGGCAGCGAAGGCGTGTTCGAAGCGCGCGCCATCGTCTTTGACGGTTCTGCCGATTACCACGCGCGCATCAACGACCCGGCGCTCAATATCGACGACAGCTGCATGCTGGTCATGCGCGGCGCAGGTCCCGTGGGCTGGCCCGGTTCGGCCGAAGTGGTCAACATGCAGCCGCCCGATGCGCTCCTCAAGGCCGGTATTTTGAATCTGCCGACCCTGGGCGACGGGCGCCAGTCGGGCACTTCGGACAGCCCGTCGATCCTGAACGCGTCGCCGGAAAGCGCCGTGGGTGGCGGCCTGGCGCTGCTGCGCACGGGCGACATCATCCGCGTGGACTTGAGCGCGGGCCGGTGCGACATGCTGGTCGATGCTGACGAACTGGCGCGCCGCGCCACGGCGCTGCCGCCGCCTGTCAACGACAGCGCCACGCCGTGGCAGGAAATCTACCGCGCCAGCGTGGGCCAGCTGGAAACGGGCGCCTGCATGGAGCTGGCGCTGAAATACCGCGCCGTGGGCCAGACCCTGCCGCGCCACAACCATTAGCAGGCAGGTCGGGATAGGTCGGGTTAGCGCTCCGCGCGTAACCCGACACCACCACAGACATAAAATTTTTCAGCAGTACCCCGTAGTGAAAAAACGTTGTTAATAAAATCCACAAGGAGACACACAATGAACAAGATCATCAGTGCAGCCATCATGACCGCCATGCTGGCATTGAGCAGCAGCGCCGCTCTGGCCGATGCGAAAAACCCGAAGATCGGCTTTTCCATCGACGATTTGCGCGTGGAACGCTGGACGCGCGACCGCGATTTCTTTATCGCCGCCGCCGAAAAGCAGGGCGCCAAGGTCTTCGTGCAGTCGGCCGACGCCAGCGAGCAGCGCCAGATTTCGCAGATCGAAAACCTGATCTCGCGCGGCGTCGACGTGCTGGTGATCGTGCCGTTCAACGCGACAGTGCTCAACAACACCGTCAAGGAAGCGAAAAAGGCCGGCATCAAGGTGCTGTCGTATGACCGCCTGATCCTGAATGCCGATATCGACGCGTATATCTCGTTCGACAACGAGAAAGTGGGCGAAATGCAGGCCGAGGGCGTGACCAAGCTGCAGCCGAAGGGCAATTACTACCTGCTGGGCGGCTCGCCGACCGACAACAACGCCAAGATGCTGCGCGAAGGCCAGATGAAGGTGCTCAAACCGTTCATCGACAAGGGTGACATCAAGATTGTCGGCCAGCAGTGGGTGAAGGACTGGAGCGCCACCGAAGCGCTGTCCATCGTGGAAAACGCGCTGACGGCCAACGGCAACAAGATCGACGCCATCGTCGCCTCGAACGACGGCACGGCCGGCGGCGCCATCCAGGCCCTGGCCGCGCAAAAGCTGGCCGGCAAGGTGCCGGTCTCGGGCCAGGACGCCGATCTGGCGGCGGTGAAACGCGTCATCGCCGGCACGCAATCGATGACCGTCTACAAACCCCTGAAAACCATCGCTTCGGAAGCGGCCAAACTGGCCGTGCAACTGGCGCGCAATGAAAAACCGGCCTACAACTCCAGCTATGACAACGGCCTGAAAAAGGTCAGCACGGTGCTGCTGAAGCCTACGCCGCTGACCAAGGCGAACGTGAACATTCTCGTCGACGATGGGTTCTATACCAAGGCGCAACTCGGTAATTGATCGCCTGTGTCATGTCGGGTTACGCGCCATGCGCTAACCCGACCTACCCGTTTTTACCGGTAGGTCGGATTAGCGTAGCGTAATCCGACATTTTTTCCCGTATCAGCAACGAGAGCAAGAATGTCCGACTATCTGCTTGAAATGAAAGGCATCGTCAAACAGTTTGGCGGTGTCCGCGCGCTTGACGGCATCGACCTGCAGGTGCGGGCCGGCGAGTGCATCGGCTTGTGCGGCGAGAATGGCGCCGGCAAGTCGACCCTGATGAAGGTGCTGTCCGGCGTGTACCCGCACGGCACCTGGGAGGGCGACATCCTGTGGGATAGCCAGCCCCTGCGCGCGCAATCGATCCGCGACACGGAAGACGCGGGCATCATCATCATCCACCAGGAACTGATGCTGGTGCCGCAGCTGTCCGTGGCCGAAAATATCTTCATGGGCCGCGAGCTCACCCTGCCCGGCGGGCGCATGCATTACGCGGCCATGTACAAACGCGCCGACGAGCTGCTGCGCGAACTGAAAATTCCCGAACTGAACGTGGCGCAGCCCGTGATGAATTACGGCGGCGGCCACCAGCAGCTGGTGGAAATCGCCAAGGCGCTCAACAAGAATGCGCGCCTGCTGATCCTCGACGAGCCGTCGTCGTCGCTGACGGCGTCGGAAATCGCCGTGCTGCTCGATATCCTGCGCGCACTGAAGGCCAAGGGCGTCACCTGCATCTATATTTCGCACAAGCTCGATGAAGTGGCGGCCATCTGCGACACCATCGTCGTCATCCGCGACGGCAAGCACATCGCCACCACGCCGATGGCGCAGATGAACGTCGAACGCATCATCGCGCAGATGGTGGGCCGCGAAATGAGCCAGCTGTATCCGCAGCGCGCGCAGCCCCCGGCCATTGGCGAGGTGCTGTTCGAGGCGCGCCACGTGACCTGCATCGATGCCGACAACCCGCAGCGCAAGCGGGTCGACGATGTGTCATTCACCCTGCGCAAGGGCGAGATCCTCGGCATCGCCGGCCTGGTGGGGGCGGGGCGCACGGAGCTCGTCTCGGCCCTGTTCGGCGCATACCAGGGGCCGTGCCAGGCCGAAGTGTGGCTCGATGGCCGCAAGATCGATACCCGCTCGCCGCAAAAGGCCATCGCCATGGGCCTGGCCATGGTGCCGGAAGACCGCAAGCACCACGGCATCGTGCCCGACCTCGACGTGGGGCAGAACATCACCCTGGCCGTGCTGGAAGAATTCGCGCGCGCCACGCGCATCGATGGCGAGGCGGAATTGACGGCCGTGCGCGGCGAGATCGCCCAGCTGGAGCTGAAGGCGGCCAGCCCTTCGCTGCCCATTACGAGCCTGTCGGGCGGCAACCAGCAAAAGGCCGTGCTGGCAAAGATGCTGCTGACGCGCCCGCGCGTGCTGATCCTCGACGAACCCACGCGCGGCGTGGACGTGGGCGCCAAATATGAAATCTACAAATTGATGCTGGCGCTGGCCGACCGGGGCGTGGCCATCATCATGGTTTCGTCGGAACTGGCCGAAGTGCTTGGCGTGTCCGACCGCGTGCTGGTGATGGGCGAAGGCCGCCTGCGCGGCGACTTTATCAACGATGGCCTGAGCCAGGAAACCGTGCTGGCGGCGGCGCTGGACCAGCGTCCGGCACCCGCCGCCAACACCGCAAACAAGGAACCCGCAGCATGAAACCGCACAGTATCAAACAGCTGTTCACCCAATACAAGATGCTGGCCCTGCTGATCGCCGTGGCGCTGATCTGGGCCTTCTTTTCGTGGAAGACGGAGGGTAGTTTCCTCACGCCGCGCAACCTGTCGAACCTGCTGCGCCAGATGTCCGTCACCGGCATCCTCGCCTGCGGCATGGTGCTGGTGATTATCGCCGGCGAGATCGACCTGTCGATCGGCTCCCTGCTGGGGCTACTCGGCGGCATCGCCGCCGTGCTGGACGTGACGCAGCACTGGCCGCTGGCCCTGAACCTGGCGGCCGTACTCGGCTGCGGCCTGGTGATCGGCCTGCTCAACGGCTATCTGACGGCCTACCGGGGCATCCCCTCCTTCATCGTGGGACTGGGCGGCATGCTGGCGTACCGCGGCATCCTGCTGGGCATCACGGGCGGCATCACGATCGCGCCCGTCTCCGAGCCGATGGTCTACCTGGGGCAGGGCTATCTGCCCGCCGTGCCCGGCATCGTGCTGGGCATCGGCCTGTTCCTGCTGGCCGCCTTCCTGACGTGGCGCGCGCGTGCCAGCCGCGCACAGCATGGCTTGCCGCAGACGGCGCCCTGGGCCGACGGCTTGCGCCTGGCCGTCATCGGCGCCGTGCTGTATGCCTTCGTGCAAACCCTGAACGGCTATGAAGGCATCCCGCTGCCCGTGCTGTTGCTGCTGGCCTTGCTGGGACTGTTCAGCTACATCACCAGCCAGACCGTGTTTGGCCGGCGCATCTACGCTGTCGGCAGCAATATGGAAGCGACGCGCCTGTCCGGCATCAACGTGAAAGCCGTCAAGCTGTGGATCTTCGGAATCATGGGCCTGATGTGCGCGCTGGCGGGCCTGATCAACACGGGCCGCCTGGCGGCCGGTTCGCCCTCGGCCGGCACCTTCAGCGAACTCGATGCGATTGCCGCCTGCTTCATCGGCGGCACCTCGATGCGCGGCGGCTCGGGCACCGTGTACGGCGCCCTGATCGGCGCGCTGGTGATGGCCAGCCTGGATAACGGCATGTCCATGCTGGACGTGGACACCTACTGGCAGATGATCGTAAAAGGCAGTATCCTCACCCTCGCCGTGTGGGTCGATGTCAGCACCCGGGCCGGACGCAGATAGCGTGGACCCTCGACAAACCTACTGCGCGCCCCACTATCGCCTCTGCGTTGCTCAGCGTACCTTTGTACGCTTGCGCTACTCAAGACGATATTGGACCGCTCGCTACGGTTTTTCGAGGTCCCGAAAGGCCTGACTACGTCGTGCGGCCAGAGATACTTCTTTGGCCGCCACATGGAGGAGACACCTGCATGAAACTGCCGACCGCGCACCGGATCGCGCTGCTGTTTAACGGCAATAAAATCTACGACCGCGACATCATCGCCGGCATCGCCGCCTATCTGAACACCACGCGCGTGTCCTGGGACCTGTTCCTGGAAGAGGACTTCCGCTGCCGCCTGCCCGGCATCGAACGCTGGCAGGGCGACGGCATCATCGCCGATTTCGACGATCCCGCCGTCTGCGCGGCGCTGGCGCACAGCCGCCTGCCCGTGGTGGCCGTCGGCGGCTCGTATGCGCGCGCGGAGGATTACCCGGCCGGCATCCCGTACGTGGCGACCGATAATTTCAAGATCGTCAAGCTGGCCTATGAACACCTGGTGGAAGCGGGATTGAGCCGCTTTGCCTGTTTCAGCCTGCCCGAGGCCGATGTCAACCGCTGGGCGCAGGAGCGCGAAACGGCGTTTTGCGCCTTGATGGAGCGCGACCATATGCGTGCCGACGTGTACCGGGGCGTCGCCACCAGCGCGCCCTCGTGGGACGAAGCGGTGGAGCAGCAGATCGCATGGCTCAACAGCCTGGAAAAACCCGTCGGCATCATCGCCGTCAGCGACGCGCGCGCGCGCCAGCTGCTGCAGGCGTGCATGCATGCGGGGATCGCCGTGCCGGAGCAAGTGGCCCTGATCGGCATCGACAACGACCCGCTGGCGCGCATGCTCACGCGCATTCCATTGAGTTCCGTGATCCAGGGCACGGAGGAAATGGGCCGCACGGCGGCGCATTTGCTGCACCAGATGCTGAATGGCGCGCGCCTGTCCGGCACACGCATCCTCGTGCCGCCGGCCGGCCTGAACGTGCTCGCTTCCACGCGCCACCAGCCCTTCCAGCATCCGCAGGTGATGCAGGCGCGCCACTTCATCCGCCAGTACGCCTGCCAGGGCATCAAGACGGAGCAGGTGGCCGATTACGTGGGGGTCTCGCGCTCCTCGCTCGAAGCGCACTTCCGCCACGAGCTGGGGCGCAGCGTGCACGATGAAATCCTGCATTTCAAGCTCGATGCGGCCAAGACCCTGCTGGCGCGCGGGCCGGGGCAGGTGGCCGAGGTGGCCGTGCGTTGCGGCTTTACCACGGTGCAGTACATGCATGCCGTCTTCAAGCGCGAACTCGGTTGCACGCCGCGCGAATTCCAGCAGCGCAGCCGGCCGCCGCCAGCGCCCGGGCCGGCGCCATGATGCATCTGCTGCGCAATGCGCGCGGCATGTGCGTGGCCATCGACGCGCACGATGCCAGCGTGCGGGCCTGGTGGGCGCCCGACCGCTATGGCCGTCTGGCCGATGTGCTGGGCGCGGTGCCCCCGGCGGCGCGTGCGTCCACGGGCTGGCAGGGCGCAGCGCCAAACGACGGCCACTTGCGGCTGCACCTGGCGCAAGATGGTCTGTCGGTGCGCCTGGCCTACCGGCTTGACGACGATGGCAGCCTTTACCTCGATTGCGATGCCACGGCCGATACGGCTTCCCGTTTCTCTCTTGCCGCGCCCCTGTTCAATCTGCAGGGCGGCCGTGCCGGCGTGGGCGACCATGTACTGCGCCTGGCCGCTGACCGCTACCGGCCCGGCGGCTGCGCGGGCGGCGCTCCGCTCGATGTGGCGGGCAGCGCATTCGACTTCCGTCACGCGGCGCCGCTCGCTTCGCGCCTGGCCTGGCCCGCGCTGGCGCAATCGCCGGGATTCCGGCATGACTTTTACTGGACTGGCAGCGGCCAGCTGCGCGAGGCTGCGCGGGTTGCCGACCCCGCGTCGGGCCGGGTCTTGCGTTTTTCCAGCACCCAGGACAGCTGCCATCTGTATTCCGATGCGCGCTGTTTTTCCCTGCTGGCGCAGGGCGTGCAACTGCAGCCGGGAGAGGCGAGGCGCTTCAACCTTGCCTACCGTTTGGGCGTGCAGGATATCGATGCGTTTGACATATCCGAACCGGTATCAATGATGTCAAATAAGTGATTGGTCAGATATGCGGGGCAGTTCTACCATGGGGTAGTTTTTCCCTCATTTATTTTTGTCCTGACCGACGCTGCGAACCTGCCCATGAACATACTCACCATCGATGCCGGCACCACCAATACGCGTACCTTGCTGTGGCGCGCGGGCGCCGTCGTCGCCCAGGCGCAGCTGGAAACGGGCGTGCGCAATACCGCCATCGATGGCCATAACGGCGCGCTGAAACAGGCGCTGCGCGACACCATCGCCAGCGTGCTGGCCGGTGCCGGCATCGCGCCATCCGAGGTGGATCTGGCGCTGGCGTCTGGCATGATCACTTCGCCCATGGGGGTGCGGGAGGTACCGCATTTGCCGGCGCCTGCCGGCCTGGCCCAGCTGGCGCAAGGCATGCAGGCGGTGGACTTGCCCGACGTGCTGGCGCAGCCCCTGTGGCTGATTCCCGGCGTGCGCAACCAGCATGGCGCCGTCGGCCTGCATAACGTCGAAGCGATGGACATGATGCGCGGCGAAGAGACGGAAGTCGTCGCGCTGCTCGAGCGCCTGCAGTTGCGGGGCGCGGCGACCCTGATCATGCCCGGCTCGCATACCAAACTGATCAGCGTGGACGAGCAGCGCCGCATCCTCGGCTGCAGCACCACCATCGCGGGCGAGCTGCTGCAGGCGATCACGCAGCACACCCTGATCAAGCAATCGGTCGACGGCGGATTTGCCCAGACCCTGGTGCCGAAAATGCTGCTGGCCGGCGCGGCAGCGGCGCAAAAAACGGGGCTGGCGCGCGCCTGCTTCAGCGTGCGCACCCTGGGCCAGTTCAGCGCTGTCGAATGCAATGAGCGGGCCAATTTCCTGATGGGCGCCGTCCTCAGCGGCGACCTGCTGGCGCTGCGCAACAGCACCGCCATCCAGATGCGGCCCGATACGCCGCTCGTCATTACTGGTAAACCCATGCTGCGCCAGGCGCTCGGGCTGCTGATCGAAGAACACGGATTTTTTTATGGCAAGCGCATCATCGTCGACGACCAGCAGCAAGACTATCTGGCCGGTCACGGTGCGCTGCTGATCGCCGCCGCGCGCGGCTTGATTTCCCCGCAGGAGACAGTATGAGCAGCAACAAGAACAAGCGTCCCTTGCGTTCGCAAGCGTGGTTTGGCGGCGACGACAAGGACAGTTTTATTCACCGCAGCTGGATGAAGAACCAGGGCTATCCCAGCGACGCTTTCGATGGCCGCCCCGTCATCGGCATCTGCAATACCTGGTCCGAGCTGACGCCCTGCAATGGCCATTTCCGCGACCTGGCCGAGATGGTCAAGCGCGGCGTGCTCGAAGCGGGCGGCTTTCCCGTCGAATTTCCCGTCATGTCGCTGGGCGAAACGAATCTGCGCCCGACGGCCATGCTGTTCCGTAACCTGGCCAGCATGGATGTGGAGGAATCGATCCGCGCCAACCCGATCGACGGGGTGGTGCTGCTGACGGGCTGCGACAAGACCACGCCGGCCCTGCTGATGGGCGCGGCCAGCGTGGACTTGCCGACCATCGTGCTGTCGGGCGGTCCCATGTTGAACGGGAATTACCGCGGCAAACCGATCGGTTCGGGCACGGACGTGTGGAAGTTTTCCGAAGACGTGCGGGCAGGGCGCATGACCTCAAACGAATTCAAGCAGGCCGAATCGTGCATGTCGCGCTCCGCCGGTCACTGCATGACGATGGGCACGGCTTCCACCATGGCCAGCATGGTCGAAGCGCTGGGCGTGACCTTGCCCGGCAACGCGGCCATTCCCGCCGTCGATGCGCGCCGCAAGCTGCAGGCGCAGCTGACGGGCCGGCGCATCGTCGATATGGTGCATGAAGACCTGAAACTGTCGCAGATCCTCACGCGCGAAGCGTTTGAAAACGCCATCATGGTCAACGGCGCCATCGGCGGGTCGACCAATGCCGTGATCCACCTGCTGGCCATCGCCGGGCGCATCGGCGTGGACATGCGCCTGGGTGACTGGGACCGCCTGGGCCGCGACATTCCCTGCCTGCTGAACCTGATGCCGTCGGGCCAGTACCTGATGGAAGATTTTTACTATGCGGGCGGCCTGCCCGTGATCATCCGCGATCTGCTGGGCAAATTGCATGGCGAGGCGCTCACCGTCACGGGCGCCAGCATGGCCGTCAACGTGGCCGAAGCGGAAAATTTCAATCCCGAGGTGATCACGCCGCTGGTGCAGCCCTTCAAGGACGAAGGCGGCATCGCCGTCCTGCATGGCAACCTGGCCCCGCGCGGCGCCGTCATCAAGCCGTCGGCCGCTTCGCCGGAACTGATGCAGCACCGTGGCCGCGCCGTCGTCTTCAACAGCATCGAGCATTATAAAAAGCGCGTCGACGATCCCGCGCTCGATATCGACGCCAGCTGCGTGATGGTGCTGCAAAATTGCGGCCCGCAGGGCTATCCGGGCATGGCGGAAGTGGGCAATATGGGACTGCCGAAAAAACTGCTGGAGCAGGGCGTGCGCGACATGGTGCGCATCTCGGACGCGCGCATGAGCGGCACGGCTTACGGCACGGTGGTGCTGCACGTGGCGCCGGAAGCGGCCGTGGGCGGGCCGCTGGCATTGGTGCGCGATGGCGACATGATTGAACTGGATGTGGCGGGGCGCCGCTTGCACCTGGACGTCGACGAGGCCGAACTGGCGCGCCGGCGCGCCGAGTGGAGCGCGCCGCCGCCGGCCATGAAGGGCGGCTACCAGTCGATGTATATCAAGCACGTGACGCAGGCCGACGAAGGCGCGGACCTGGACTTTCTCGTCGGCTGCCGCGGCTCGGCGGTTCCGCGCGAATCACACTGAAAAACAAGGAAAAATGATGGGGACACAGGCCCAACTACTGGTCGATGCGCAGCACTTCCTGGGCGAGGGCGTGCGCTGGTGCGAACGCAGCGGCCGCGTTTTCTGGACGAATATCGAAGGCTGCCAGCTGCATGCGCTGGTGCTGGACACGGGGGAGCGCCAGAGCTGGGCCATGCCCGAGCGCCTGGCGTGCTTCGCGCTGACGGAGAGCGACGATGTGCTGTTGCTGGGACTGGCTTCCGGACTGGCCTGGTTTGACGCGCGCAGCGGGGCCGTCACGCGCTTGCACACGGTGGAGGGGGACTTGCCCATGACGCGCCTGAACGATGGCCGCTGCGACCGCCAGGGACGCTTTGTCTTCGGCACGCTCGATGAACGCCCGTGCCGCGATGCGATCGCCAGCTTCTATCGCCTCAACCTGGACTTGACCCTGGAGCGCTTGCCGCTGCCGCAGATCGCCATCTCGAACAGCATCTGCTTCAGCGTCGACGGCACGGTCATGTACTTCTGCGATTCGATGAAAAAGGCGATCTATCGCTGGGATGATTACCTGGGGGGCGACGCCAGCCGGGTGCGCGTGTTTGCCGTGCTCGATCCGGGGCCGGGCGCCGCCGATGGCGCCACCATCGACGCGGATGACTACCTGTGGAGCGCGCAGTGGGGCGCCGGCAGGGTCTTGCGCTTCGCGCCGGACGGCAGCGTCGAGCGCAAGATCAGCCTGCCCGTCTCGCAGCCCAGCTGCGTGAGCCTGGGCGGGCCGCACTACGATGAATTGTTCGTCACGACGGCGCAGGAGAGCTTGAGCCCGGCCCAGCTGGAGAGCGAACCGCTGGCCGGGGGATTGTTTCATGCGCGTCAGGTGGGCGTGCGCGGTTTGCCGGAAGTGCGCTTTGGCGCCCTGCCGGCCTGACAGGAGAGAGCAAATGCAGAAGCACACGGTTTTCGAGGGCATTATCGAACGGGGCATGGTCGGCATCGTGCGCGCCTCTTCGGCGCAGGCGGCCGTGCAGATTGCCGAGGCATGTATCGCCGGCGGCATCACGGCGCTGGAAGTAGCGTTCACCACGCCCGATACCCTGGGCGTGTTGCGCACCCTGCGCGAACGCCATGGTGATGACGTGCTGCTGGGCGCGGGCACGGTGCTCGATACGGAGACGGCGCGCGCCGCCATCCTGGCCGGTGCCCAATTCATCATCTCGCCCGGCGTGAACGTGGAGACCATCACGCTGTGCCAGCGCTACCAGGTGCTGTCCATGCCGGGGGCGATGACGCCGACGGAGATCGTCACGGCCCTGCAGGCCGGCGCCGACATCGTCAAGGTCTTCCCCGCCGAGATGTTCGGTCCCGCCTACATCAAGGCCCTGCGCGCCCCCCTGCCGCAAGCGCCGCTGATGCCCACGGGCGGCGTGACGCTGGAAAACCTGCATGCCTGGTTTGCCAGCGGCGCCGTGGCCGTGGGTATCGGCAGCAGCCTGAGTGGCCCGGGCGCCACTGGCGACTATGCGGCCGTGACGGCGCGCGCGCAAGCCTTCGTGGCGAAGATGTCGGCCATGCGTAAGGCTAAGTCTTCTGGCTAGCTCCCGGCGGGACGGGAATCTGCTACGCTAGGCGGGCAATGTCGCACGCCTAACTACGACCCGAATATGCCCAACATCGCCCGCATCCTGCAAGACAGCCGCATCATCGCCATCGTCGGCATGTCCGACAAGCCCGAACGCGCCAGCCATGAAGTGGCCGACTACCTGTTGCAGCAGGGCTACCGCGTATTGCCCGTCAATCCGGCCCTCGCCGGGCGCGATGTGCTGGGGCAGCGCGCCTATGCCACCCTGACGGAGGCTGCGGCAGCCGTGGCGCCGGCGCGCATCGACATCGTCGATTGCTTCCGCAAGTCGGCAGACATCCTGCCCATCGCCGAGGAAGCCATTGCCGTCAAGGCCGGCTGCCTGTGGCTGCAGCTCGATGTCGTCAACGAACAGGCGGCGCAGCTGGCACGGGCGGCGGGGCTGGAGGTGGTGATGGACCATTGCACAAAAATCGAGCACCGCAAGCTGGCGGTGGCGGCATGAAGGCGCGCACACAATTTCGTGCCGGCAAGGATTTTGAGCTGAACGAGGATTTCGCCGGCAAGCGCCTGCTGGGCGCTGCCACCAAGGCGGCGAACAAGAAGCTGACGGCAGCCCAGTGCAAGGCCCTGGACCGCGAGGAAACCGTGGCCTTGACGGCGCAGATCGCCGAGTGCCAGAGCATGCTGTATGCGCAGCACAAAAAGAAGGTGCTGCTGGTCTTGCAGGGCATGGATACGTCGGGCAAGGATGGCACGGTCAAGGCGATCTTCAGCAACATCAATCCGATGGGCATCCGCGCCGTGGCGTTCAAGGGGCCTACCGATATCGAACTGGCGCACGATTACCTGTGGCGCGTGCACCAGCACGTGCCCGTCAAGGGCGAGATCGCCATCTTCAACCGCAGCCATTACGAGGATGTGCTGATCACGCGCGTGCAGGACATGATCGACAAGGCCGAATGCCAGCGCCGCTACGCGCAGATCCGCGATTTCGAGCGCATGCTGAGCGAAACAGGCACCGTCATCCTGAAAATCTTCCTGCATATCTCGAAGGACGAGCAGCGCGGACGGCTGCAGGAGCGGCTCGATGATCCCGACCGCCAGTGGAAGTTCGACCCCAACGATATCGCCCAGCGCAAGAAGTGGGATGGCTACCAGCGCGCCTATGAAACGGCGATCCGCGAGACGGATGCCGACCACGCGCCGTGGTACGTGGTGCCATCGAACTCCAAGACGCAGCGCAACCTGGTGGTGGCGTCCCTGCTGCTGGAAACCCTGCAGGGCATGAAGCTGGAATACCCTGCGCCGGACCCGAAACTGTCGTCTTTCAAGGTCGAGTAGTTCCGCGCATCGCCTGCGGAATCGGCCGCGCTGTGGCATAGTATCCCTCGTCGATAATTCAAACCAGACCGGAGATCCATATGCTGCAGTTGAAAGATCCTACCTTGTTGCGTCACCAGGCTTACGTGAATGGAGCCTGGGCGGATGCCGATGGTGGCCAGACGATTAATGTGAGCAATCCCGCCACGGGCGAGCATATCGGCACGGTGCCCCTGATGGGCGCAGCCGAGACGCGCCGCGCCATCGAGGCGGCCAATGCCGCCTGGCCCGCCTGGCGCAAGAAGACGGCCAAGGAGCGCGCGGCCGTGCTGCGCCGCTGGCATGACCTGATCCTGGAAAACGCCGACGACCTGGCGCTGATCATGACCACCGAGCAGGGCAAGCCCCTGCCGGAAGCGAAAGGCGAAGTGCAGTTCGGCGCCTCGTTCATCGAGTGGTTTGCGGAAGAAGGCAAGCGCGTGGCGGGCGATACCCTGCAATCGCCGTGGCCAGACCGCCGCCTGGTCATCACCAAGGAGCCGATCGGCGTATGCGCCGCCATCACGCCGTGGAACTTCCCCGCCGCCATGATCACCCGTAAAGTCGGCCCGGCCCTGGCTGCCGGCTGCCCGATGGTCTTGAAACCGGCCGAAGCCACGCCGTTTTCCGCGCTGGCGCTGGCCGTGCTGGCAGAGCGCGCAGGCGTGCCTGCGGGCGTGTTCAGCATCGTCACGGGCGCGCCGAAAGACATCGGCGGCGAAATGACGTCGAACCCCATCGTGCGCAAGCTGACGTTCACTGGCTCGACCCAGGTGGGCCGCCTGCTGGCGGAACAGTGTGCGCCGACGATCAAGAAACTGTCGCTGGAACTGGGTGGCAATGCGCCATTCATCGTCTTCGACGACGCCGACCTGGACGCCGCCGTGGAAGGCGCCATCGCCTCGAAATACCGCAATGCGGGCCAGACTTGCGTCTGCGCCAACCGCCTGTACGTGCAGGACAGCGTGTATGACGCGTTTGCCGAAAAATTGGTGGCCGCCGTGGCCAAGCTGAAGGTGGGCAATGGCATCGAGGCAGGCGTCACGCAAGGCCCGCTGATCGACGCCAAGGCTGTCGCCAAGGTGGAAGAACACGTGGCCGACGCGCTGGGCAAGGGTGGCCGCCTGCTGGCTGGCGGCAAGCGCCATGCGCTGGGTAACGGCTTCTTCGAGCCGACCATCATCGCCGATGTGACGAACGACATGCGCGTGGCGACCGAGGAAACCTTCGGCCCGCTGGCGCCCCTGTTCCGCTTCAAGACGGACGATGAAGTGATCGCCCTGGCCAACAACACGGAATTTGGCCTGGCCGCCTACTTCTATTCGCGCGACATCGGCCGCATCTGGCGCGTGGCCGAAGGCCTGGAAACGGGCATGGTCGGCGTCAACACGGGCCTGATCTCGAACGAGATCGCGCCCTTCGGCGGCGTCAAGCAATCGGGCCTGGGCCGTGAAGGGTCGACCTACGGTATCGAAGATTATTTAGTCATTAAATACATCTGCATGGGCGGTATTTAAGGTCGCCTAGCGCGAGCCGCGGCGCGCGGCGAGGCGGTCGAGCATGCCCTTGACCGCTTCCATCTGTGTGCCGCTCTTGCGGTAGAAATCCGGGTCGATCGGATTGATGCTGGTGTAGCCCCAGAAATCCCAGCAGCCTTTCGGGTTGTACGGGTAGACGGGGCTCGGTTCGGCCTGCGGATACAGCACGATGATCTTGTTGGCGTCCGCCACCTGGTTGTAGCCGGTGCTGGTATAGAAACGGTCGCCGATGGCCTGCGTCGTTTGCAGACAACCGTGGAACACCACATGCACGCGGCAGCTCTCGCTGTCGCAGGCTTTCGGGATGTAGGCGTAGCCCGTATTGTTCATGCTGGAGTACGCGCTCTGGATGAAGCTGCGTTGATTGAAGGATATCAACTTGCCCGTCAGCGTGGTCGACGACGGTTGCAGGTCCGGATACAGGTGCTGCAGGATGTCGCGGGCCTGCACGAAGTCGCAGTCATTGATGAAGGGCGACGCCGTTACGTCGCAAGCCTTGTCCTGGTTGTTGTCCGTGATGATGGCATGGCCTGCCCCGACCGTGTCGACGAAGCGGATCTGCTCGGCCGGCGTGCCCGCCAATGCATAGAATTTTCCCACCTGCTCCACCACCGGCCGCGTCACGGTCTGGTCTTTCGTTCCGCTGAACAGATACACGCGCTGGCGTTTCAGGTTGGCCGTGTCGTCGATGAGGCGGGCGCGCGCAAAATCGTTCGCTGCGCGCAGCAATTCGCTGGCCACGGGTGGCGCCACCTGCGCGCTGCCCGGATTCATGCAGGTGGTCAGGGCATTCGTCAGGTAGGGAATGTAGGGGAAGCGGCCTGGCTGGCCCGAGCAGAAATACGGGCCGCCCGCGATGATGCCGGCGCCGGCCACCGTGGCCGAGTAGGCGACGGCAAATTGCGCCGCCATGAAGCCGCCCGAGGACAGGCCGGAGACGGTGGTCTGGCTCAGGTCGGCCTGGTAGCCGGGCAGGGCGGGGGCGTCCCTGGTCGCGGCGGGCTTGACGGCTTTGGCCGTCGTGGCGGCGTGCACGCCGCCTGGCGCCAGGATGAGCAGGCTGGCAGCCAGCAGGGCGGAGGGTAGTACGGTCAGGTGCGGGAAGGGCATGGCGACTCCACAGGGCAAGAAAAGGGACAGGAAGGCCGAGCATAGGTAAAAAAACTGTGCGCTGGGCAAGTACTGCACTGTCGTTGATGTCGCTCAAGCAATCGCTGTTGTTGTCCGTCTCATACGCGCGCGCGGCGTTTGACATAGAATGGTTTTTTTCCGTTCAACCATGGTGCCCTTCATGTCCAAGACCCTTGCCCAGCTGTTTGCGCTCACCACCCTTGCCGCCAGTGCCAGCCTGGCCATGCCGGCCCATGCTGCCGAAGCCGCTACAGCTGCCGCTGCTCCGGCCGCCTGCCCCGCCATCCTCAAGCAAACCTTCAACCGCCTGCAGGATGAAGCGCCGCAAAACCTGTGCCAGTACGCGGGCAAGGTGGTGCTGGTGGTGAATACGGCCAGTTATTGCGGTTTTACCAATCAATATGAAGGGCTCGAGGCGCTGTACGCCAAGTATGGCAGCAAGGGCCTGGTGGTGCTGGGTTTCCCGTCGAACGATTTCGGCAAGCAGGAGCCAGGCAACAGCAAGGAAATCGCCGATTTCTGCTACAACACCTATGGCGTGAAGTTCCCCATGTTTGCGAAGTCCGTCGTCTCCGGTCCCGCGCCGAACCCGCTGTATGTGGACCTGATCAAGCAGACGGGCAAGACGCCGGCCTGGAATTTCCATAAATACCTGATCGACCGCCACGGGAAAGTGGTGGAAAGCTTCCCCAGCAAGGTGACGCCGGATGACAAGAAACTCGTCGGCGCGGTGGAAAAAGCGCTGGCGCTGTAAGTTGCCGAGACGCAAGCAGGCTTGAACGCCTGCTTTTTTTTAATGTTGCGCTTGTCGTCTTGCCATCATTGTCCTAAGCTGGTTGTTCGCGTTTGTCACAACAAAGGAGAACATCATGGCGTATGTCGATGGATTTGTGGTGCCCGTACCGAAAGCCAAGCTCGATGCCTACCTGGCCATGTCGCGCAGTTGCGGCGCCGTCTGGCGCGAGTACGGCGCGCTGGAATTTCGCGAATGCGTGGGCGACGATGTCAAGCCAGGCAAGCTGACCTCGTTCCCGCAGGCGGTGGACTTGCAGGATGGCGAAGTGGTGGTGTTTTCATGGATCGTGTATGCGTCACGCGCCAAGCGCGATGAAATCAACGACAAGGTCATGAAAGATCCGCGTCTGGCCGAGATGATGGATCCGGCCAAGCTGCCGTTCGATGGCAAGCGGATGATCTACGGCGGTTATGAAATGCAGGTGGATCTCTAGCGGCTGAAACAGTCCATGGCGGCGTTGCAGTGCCTCGTCGTGCAGTTCGCACTGCCTTTGGCAATGCGCCTTGCCCTGAACTGTTTCAGGAGTCCATGGCGGCGTTGCAATGCCTCGTCGTGCAGTTGCACTGCCTTCGGCAATGCGCCTTGCCCTGAACGGTTTCAGGCGCTAGCGATAATATGTGCTGGCAACGCCCCGCGCAGCGCGTTGCACACGACAATGGCTTCGGCCCGTGCCAGCATGGGGCGCGTGATGATGGTTTCCTGCGCGTTCCAGGCGGGATCGGCCAGCATGGCCGCGCGCTGCACGCCGGGCAGCAGGCCGCAGGACAGGGGCGGCGTATGCCAGCGGCCGTCCAGCCGGACGAAGACATTGCTGCGCCCGCCCTCCGTCAGTTCGCCCCGTTCGTTAAAGAACAGCATGTCGAAGCCGCCTTGCGCCTCGGCCGCGCGCCAGGCCGCGTCATAGCGCGCGCGCACGCTGCTCTTGTGGCGCAGGAACAGGTCGTCCGCCACGGTGGCGTCGGGCGCCAACAGGATGTTGACCGTGTCCGGCAAGGCGGTGAGCGCGCCGCTTTGCGTCGTGAACTGGCCATCCTGGCGCAGCGCCAGGCGCAGGCGGAAGGGGGCATCGTCCGGGCGTGCCGCGCAGGCGGCCTGCAGCGCGGCACGCGCGGCACTTTCACTCCAGACAAAACCGAAGTAGGCGCAGGAGGCGGCCAGGCGCGCCAGGTGGCGCTCTTGCTGGCGGCAGCCACCGGCACGGCTGGCGTGCAGGGTTTCGAACAGTTCAAAGTCGTTGCTCAGCTCCGTCAGGAAGCGGGCCTTGAGCTGGCACTCCGCAAATTCCTCCTGCGGGTCGCTGTCGAGCACGATGCCGGCGCCCACGCCCATCTCGCCGCGCCGGATGCCGCCATGGCCAGCCGCTTGCAGGGCCAGGGTGCGGATCGGCACGGACATGCAGAAGTCGCCCACCGCGTTGGCAGCGCCGGCGGCTGGCGGATCGAACCAGCCGATGGCGCCCGTATAGATGCCGCGTGGCGCCGCTTCCAGTTCGGCGATGATTTCCATGGTGCGGCGTTTCGGCGCGCCCGTGATCGAGCCGCATGGATACAAGGCCTGGAAGATGTCGGCCAGGCTGGCGTCGTCGCGCAAGCGCGCCTGCACGGTGGAGGTCATTTGCAGCACGCTGCTGTAGCGCGTCACCTCGAACAGGGCCGGCACCTTGACGGAACCCGTGGCGGCGATGCGGCCGATGTCGTTGCGCAGCAGGTCGACGATCATCAGGTTTTCTGCGCGGTTCTTCGGATCATTGGCCAGGGCGGTGGCGCGGCGCGCGTTTTCTGCTACTTGGTCCGCAGGGGCGGCCGGCGCCGTGCCTTTCATGGGGCGCGCCATCAGCTCGCCCTGGGCATGGCGCACGAACAGCTCCGGCGACAGCGACAGCAGGGCGCCGCCATCGGGCAGCATCACCAGCGCGCCATACGGTACGGGCTGGCGCGCGCGCAGCCGCGCATACAGGGCCAGGGGCGAACCGAAGGCGTCGAAGCGCAAACGATAGGTGTAGTTGACTTGATAGGTGTCGCCGGCCACGATGTAGTCGTGGATGCGGTGCAGCGCCTGCGTAAATTGCGCCTGGTCGACATTCGTGCGGATGCCGGCGATGCCGGCCGGCGTTGCCGTCGCCGGCGTACGTTCGGCCAGCCACTGCAGCACCTCATCCTGCGACAGCTGCGTGCAATGTTCAAAGACGAGCACTTGCGCCAGCGGCGGCGCGCCGGGATCTGCCGCGCGCGGTGGCATGCCCAGCAAGTGGGCCCCCAGTTCGTAGCTGCACACGCTGACGGCGTACTGGCCGCGTTCCAAGGCCTCTTGCAGCCCCCCGAGCAGGGTGGGCCACTGTTGCCCCTCGGTGCACTGCAAGACTGCCGCCAGGCCCGTGTACAGGCGCGAACCGGCGCCGGGCGTGCTGGCGTCGTCGAGCAGGGCGAAACAGTCGGTGTGCATGGGGACAGCCGCGGCGGTGACTTACCCCAGCAGCATGGCGATTTGCAGCGCCGCTTCCTGGGATGGGTTGATCTTGAAGCCGCTCTTGGCGTAGCGGTGCCAGCGTCCGATGACGAAGCTGACGATCAGGGTGGCGCGCGCCGCCACTTCGCTTTCCTTGCCATGGCCTTCGGCAGCTGCCACGCGCAAGGCTTGCTTGAGCGCCAGTTCCACGCGGTCGTAGAACTGGTTCATGCGCACTTGCAGGCGCTCGTCCTCATTGACCAGCGCATCGCCGATCAGCACGCGCGTCATGCCCGGATTGCTGATGGCGAAATTGAGCAGCATGCCGATGATGTCGCGTGTTTGCGTCATGCCGTCGCTGTGCTTTTCCGCGATCTGGTTGATCAGGCCGAAGACGCTCGACTCGATGAATTCGATCAGCCCTTCGAACATTTGCGCCTTGCTGGCGAAATGGCGGTACAGGGCCGCTTCCGACACGGTCAGTCTGGCCGCCAGTGCGGCAGTGGTGATCTTTTCGCCTTTCGGCTGCTCCAGCATTGCGGCGAGGGCCTGAAGAATTTGTAGCCTGCGTTGGCCCGGCGGTGTGCTTGCCATATTTTCTCTTGTCGTTAAAAAAATGCTGCCTCGATGGGGAGGTCCGTCACCGCCGCTAGCGGTGCGGCTTCCGGCGTCAAGCGGAAGCCCAGGAGTCCCCTTCAACGCAGACGGTGAAGGCGGCGTGCCAAATGCCGGACAGATTTTACTTTGACATCGACGTAAGCGGGGCGATTTAACGCCTTGGGCAACTTCGCCACGCCGATCGGATCGGCCATTTTCAGGTATTGCGTGATCCAGGCCGTGCGCAGGCCCAGTTTTTTCGCGCCCTTCAGGTTGGCCAGGGTGTCTTCCACCAGGATGCAGCGGCCAGGGCGGATCTGGTGCTTGCGCATCAGTTTGCGCAGCATCAGCGTCGATGGCTTGGGCCGCAGCTGGCGGTGTACATGCATCGCCTCGATGGCGATATGCTGCGCAAAGTGCTGGCGCAAGCCCAGGTGGCGCATCACGTCGCTCGAATAGCGCAGCGGCGCGTTGGTGAGTAAAATTTTACGGCCAGGCAGGCGTTTGAGTAAAGCCCCCAGTCCCCGCTCGGCGCGTATCATGGCGCGCAAATCGTCGAAGCTATGCGTCTCGTGCAAAAAAAAAATGGGCTGCCTGTACCTGATGGTGCTTGACCATGCCCAGCAAGGTGGCGCCGTAGCGGCGCCAGTAGGCCGCGCGCGCCGCATTGACGATGGCGTCGTCGGCCGGCGTGACGCCATCGCCCAGCACGCGGGCAATATACGTGTTCATATTGGCCGTGATGGTGGGGAAGATGGCGTGCGAGGCATTGTGCAGCGTGTTGTCGAGGTCAAACAGCCAGACCGGCGACGAGCGGTTAAGATGGGACACAGGCACAGGAGTCTTTAGGCAAGATGATAAGCAAGATGAAAAATTCAACAATCAGGAAAACCATGCGACGCCAGATTATAGTGATGTTTTGCGGATTATTCTTGCTGCCGTTGCCGGCGGCCTTTGCCGAAGCACCGCCCGTGGCGCAAAACCGGGGCGCCCTGTTCAAGGTGCAGGATGCCAGCCACACCCTGTATCTGTTCGGCACCATCCACGTCGGCGCGCCCGATTTTTATCCGCTGGAACCGACGGTGACGCAGGCGCTGCACCAGGCTGGCGCGCTGGCGCTGGAGATCGATCCCGGCGCCGATTCGCGTGCCGCCCTGGGCGCCGTGCTGAAATACGGCATGGAAGCGCCGGGCAGCAAAGTGCCTGCCGACTGCCGCCAGACGCTGGCGCCGCGCCTGGCGCCGCTGTTGCAAAAATACGGCATTCCAGCCGAGTCGGTGGCGCCGATGAAGCCGTGGATGCTGGCCAGCATGCTGGCCATCGGCGAATTTTCCACGCTCGGCTACCGCTCCGACCTGGCCGTCGACAATTATCTGTCGCAGCAGGCCAAGGCGCGCAAGATCCCCGTGCTGGAACTCGAGTCGATGGAAGGCCAGATGGCGCTGTTTGGCGCCATGTCGCCGGCCGACCAGTGCCGCTTCCTGGAAGACGGCGTAGCGTCGATCGAGGACCAGGAGCAAAGCCAGGAAGCGCGCGAGATCGCCAACGCCTGGCGCACGGCCGATGCCGCCGCCTTCGACAGGCTGGCCGCCAAGGCCGCGACAGACCCGTCGTTCGCCGCCCAGTTCGTGCAAAAGGTGTTGCTGGATGGCCGCAACCCGGCCCTGGCCGACGGCATCGCCAAACTCCTGGCGCGCGAAAAGTCCAGCCTGGCCGCCATCGGCGTGCTGCACCTGGTGGGAACGAAAAGCGTGCCGGATTTATTGCGTCAGAAGGGCTTGAAAGTCGAACGGATTTATTAGTTTTAACGACAGCAGGAAGAATAGATGACGCTAGCTCCGCCGCGCAAAACACGCGGCAGAGCAGATGGAAAAGTGTTCAGGGCAAGGCGGACTGACGAAGACAGTACGCATGTACGGCGAGGAAGGACAACGCCGCCATGGACATTTTTTCAGCTGCGGGGAGATATAGTTGGTGCCCTTGACGTGGATCGAACACGTGGCCTCTCCCTTACCAAGGGAGTGCTCTACCACTGAGCTACAAGGGCAAATTAAAAGCGGCGCCAGGTGATCTGCGCCGCCAAACTACTCGCTGTGATGCGTTGCGATTTTTTTAGTGCGAACGGATCATAGTACCAAAAGCCTGCTCGGTCAACACTTCCAGCAATAATGAGTGTTCGATACGGCCGTCGATGATGTGCACCGTGTTGACGCCGGACTTGGCGGCGTCGAGCGCTGACGAGATCTTCGGCAGCATGCCGCCCGAGATCGTGCCATCGGCGAACATCTCGTCGATTTCGCGCGCGGACAGGTCGGTCACCAGGTTGCCCTGCTTGTCCTGGACGCCGGCGATGTTGGTCATCATGATCAGCTTTTCCGCTTTCAGGATTTCCGCGATCTTGCCCGCTACCACGTCGGCGTTGATGTTGTAGGCCTGGCCATCCTGGCCGAAACCGATCGGCGAAATGATGGGAATGAAGGCGTCGTCCTGCAGCGCCTTGACGACGGCCGGGTTGATCGCGTCGATTTCGCCGACAAAGCCGATGTCGAGGAATTCGCCCGGATGTTCGCGGTCCGGCATCTGCATCTTGCGCGCGCGGATCAAGCCGCCATCCTTGCCCGTCAGGCCCACAGCCTGGCCGCCGTAATGGTTGATCAGCATGACGATATCCTGCTGCACTTCGCCGCCCAGCACCCACTCCACCACTTCCATGGTTTCTTCATCGGTGATGCGCATGCCTTGCACGAAGGTGCCTTGCTTGCCGATTTTCTTCAGCGCGTTGTCGATCTGCGGTCCGCCGCCGTGCACCACGACCGGGTTCATGCCGACCAGCTTGAGCAGGATGACGTCGCGCGCGAAGCCGTGCTTCAGGCGTTCGTCCGTCATGGCATTGCCACCGTACTTGATGACGATGGTCTTGCCATGGAAATTGCGGATGTATGGCAGGGCCTCGGCCAGAATCTGCGCCTTGATTTGCGGCGACACCGCCGTCAAGTCGTCATTCATGTCCAGGTTCAAGTTAGCTAGTTGATTCATGGCGAGTCCGGAAAATAGATTTGTGCGATTTTACAGGGAAGAAGAAAATCCTGGAGGCATTATAGGGCGATCTTGTTGTATTTTCCCTGATGATCCTATAGTCTGGCCCGATATGTCCCCCAGCCAGCCCTTTTACTGCCAGTTACATCTGCGTCGCATGCCGGCGCAGCATGACACACACTTGCCAATTCACACACAGCCATGAGCCAGTGCACTCTCTGCGGCGCCACCTTCCAGTGTGGCCAGCTCGATCCGGCCGCCAAGGAACCCTGCTGGTGCGTGGCCCTGCCGCCGGCCGTTCCCGTGCCTGGCAGCCTCGCCGTCGGCTGCTGGTGCCCCGCCTGCCTGCAAGCCCACATCGCCACCTTGACGCCCCCGGCAGCAACGCCGGCCAAATAAGAGCCGCGGCACGCTTTTTCCTTTGCAAAAGACCTTGCATTTTGTAGGGGAATACGTTCAGACTTCGATTTTCAAGAATTTCTTATAGGAAAGTCATGCGCTTCAGGGATATCAGTATCGGCGTGCGCATCAATGCCGGTTATGCCATGTTGATCGTGCTGATGCTGGTTGTTATCGTCCTGGCGGGTAGCCGCATCTATGCCATCCGCGCCGAGACCGACGATATCCTGCAGCGCGACTGGGTCGCCGCCAAGGCCACCAGCAAGATCCATGGGCTGGCGCGCGAGGCCGCCACGCGCATCGGCAACCTGCCGAACCAGCACGAGCTGGCGCTGCGCCAGGCGAACCAGGCGCGCCTGGAAGCGATCAAGCAAGACATCGATGAGCAGGTGCGCATCCTCGACGGTCTCGATGCGCGGCCCGACGAACGGCGCCTGCTGGAACAGATGCACCTGGCCCGCGCCGGCTACTATGTGTCGCTCCAGACGATGTTCGAACTGGTCGAGCGCGGCGAGGATGCGCGCGCCGAGCAGGCCATGCAGACGCAGACCTTGCCGGTGCTGGAAAAGGTGCTGCTGTACGTGGGCCAGCTCGACGATCTGCAGCAGCAGCAGATCCGCGACAGCGCGGCCAGGATACGCAACGACATCGACACCTCGCTGCTGCTGATGGGCGGCATCGGTCTGGCGGCCCTGCTGACGGGCCTTGCCTTTGCCTGGTCGGCGCGCTCGATCACGCGTCCGCTGGGCGAGGCGGTGGCGATCGCCACGCGCGTGGCCAATGGGGACCTCAGTTCCGTCATCGAAGTGACGTCGCGCGACGAGACGGGCGAACTGCTGCAGGCGCTCAAGGACATGAGCACCAGCCTGGCCGTGGAACAGGACCTGCGCCACGCCGTCGAGGTGGCCGAGGATGCGACCAAGATGAAGTCGGACTTCCTGGCGAATATGTCCCATGAAATTCGCACGCCGATGAACGGCATCATCGGCATGACCCACCTGGCGCTGCAGACGGAGCTCACGTCGACCCAGCGCAACTACCTGGAGAAGGTGGAATCGGCGTCGAAGAACCTGCTGGCCATCATCGACGACATCCTCGATTTCTCGAAGATCGAGGCGGGCAAGATGGCCTTTGAAAAAGTCGATTTCTTCCTCGAGGACGTGCTGGCGCAGATCGCCGACCTGTCCGTGATGCGGGCGCAGGACAAGGGCCTGGAACTGCTGTTCGACATCGCCCCCGACGTGCCGAACGCATTGCAGGGCGACCCGCTGCGCCTGGGCCAGGTGCTGATCAATCTGACCAACAATGCGATCAAATTTACGGACAAGGGCGAGATCGTCGTCACCATCCGCCTGCAGCAGCTGGAAGAACATGCGGCTGTCTTGCGCGTCGATGTGCGCGACACGGGCATCGGCCTGACGCCGCCCCAGCGCAGCAAATTGTTCCAGGCATTTACCCAGGCCGACACCTCCACCACGCGCCACCATGGCGGAACGGGCCTGGGACTGACCATCAGCAAGCGCCTGGTGGAAATGATGGAAGGCGAGATCGACCTGGTCAGCGAAGCGGGCGTGGGCAGCACCTTTTTCTTTACGGCCCGCTTCGGCCTGGCCGCCGTGCCGCGCGACAGTCTGCTTGCTCCGCAGCGCTTTGAGGGCTTGCGCGTGCTGGTGGTCGACGACAACCCCAGTGCACGTGAAATCTTCGTCAGCATGCTGACGGCGCTGGGCTTCGAGGCGCGTGCCGTGTCTGGCGGCGTGCTGGCCATCGGCGCCGTGGCGCAGGCGCGCGCCGAGGGGCGTCCGTACGGGCTGGTGCTGATGGACTGGAAAATGCCGGGCATGAACGGCCTCGATACCCTGGCCGGCATCCGTGCCGATGCCGCCGGCATCGATGCGACGCCGGCCTGCATCATGGTCACGGCCTTCCATCGGGAAGCGCTGCTGGAAGCTGCGCGCCAGCGCGACTTGCCGCTCGACGGCGTATTGAACAAGCCGATCAGCGCCTCGACCCTGCTCGACCAGATAGCGTTCGTGTTTGGCGGCGTGACGGGACAGAGCCGCAAGACGCAGCGCCAGAGCAGCTACCGCGACGACGAGCGCGCCCTGCGCGGCGCCTGGCTGCTGCTGGTGGAGGATAATGAAGTGAACCAGGAAGTGGCGCAGCATATTCTCAACGACGCCGGCATCCGCGTCGATATCGCGGGCAATGGCGCCATCGCGCTGGCGAAGATCGAGGAAAACGCCTATGACGGCGTGCTGATGGATTGCCAGATGCCGGTGATGGATGGCTACCAGGCGACGCGCAAGCTGCGCCAGGATCCCCGTTATTCGAATTTGCCCGTGATCGCCATGACGGCCAACGCCATGGTGGGCGACAAGGAAAAATGCCTGGACGCCGGCATGAACGATTTCATCGCCAAGCCGATCGACGTGGCGCAGCTGTTCGGTACCCTGGCGCGCTGGATCGCGCCGGCCACGCCGCAGGAAATGACGGCGGTGGTGGCGCAGCCGGAAGTGGAACTGCCCGTGATCGCCGGCCTGAAAATGGCGGAAGCCATGCGCCGCGTGGGCGGCAATGCCGCTTTGATGCGAAAATTGCTGGAGCGTTTTGTGGAAACCCAGTTCGATGCGATGCAGCGCATCGTTGCCGCCATCGAGAACAATCAGCTGGAAACCGCGATCCGCGAAGCGCATACCCTGAAGGGCCTGGCCGGCAATATCGGCGCCGGCGGCCTGGCCGACAGCGCCGCGCGGGTCGAGCACTTGCTCAGCCTGGGCTCGCACGACGGCTTGCCGCAGGCGCTGGCCGCCTGCACCCTGGCGCTTGACGAACTGGTGCCGAAGATCGTGCTGGCGATGCAGTCGCGCGGCCATGTGGCCGAGGCGGGCGGCGCGGCGGTGGCGCAGGCGGCGCCGGTGGACCGGGCGCACCTGGAAGCGGGCTTGCGCGAACTGTCGCAGCTGCTGCTGCAGGACGATGCGCAGGCCGTCAAGCACCTGGACGGCATCGGCCCCGTGCTGGTCGCGGCCGGGCAGGCGGAACACGCGCGCCAGTTGAAGCGCATGCTGGGACAATACGATTTCGAAGGTGCGCTGGCGCAGCTGGGCGAGGTGGCCGATGCGCTGGAGCTGACACTGTGACAAGGATAACTATGCAGAGCGAAGGACGGGCATGAAAGCGCCGGCAAGCAAGCCAACCATCCTGGTGGTCGACGACACGCCAGACAATATCGACCTGCTGCGCGCGGTGCTGGAAGACGATTACCGCACCAAGATCGCCGTCAATGGCGAGCGCGCCCTGAAGATCGCCGCCGGCAGCGACCAGCCCGACCTGATCCTGCTCGACATCATGATGCCGGGCATGAGCGGCTACGATGTGTGCCGCGCGCTGAAGGCCGATCCCGCCACGGCCGGCATCCCCGTGATTTTCGTCACCGCCATGAGCGAAGTGGCCGACGAGCAGCTGGGCCTGGCCCTGGGCGCCGTCGATTACATCACCAAGCCGATTTCAGCGCCCATCGTGCTGGCGCGCATCAAGACGCAGCTGGCGATGAAGCAGATGCAGGATTTCTTGCGCGACCAGAATCATTACCTGGAAACGGAAGTGGAGCGCCGGGTGCAGGAAGTGGCCGCGCTACAGGACGTCACCATTCACGCCATGGCGTCGCTGGCCGAAACGCGCGACAGCGAGACAGGCAACCATATCCGCCGCACTTCGCATTACCTGAAGGCGCTGGCCGAGAAGGTGCGCGGCTTGCCGCGTTTCCGCGATTTTTTGACGGACAAGAATATCGAACTGCTGTTCAAGACGGCGCCGCTGCACGATATCGGCAAGGTGGGCATCCCCGACCATATCCTGCTCAAGCCGGGGCGTTTCGAACCGCATGAAATGGCCATCATGAAAACCCATACCACGCTCGGGCGCGACGCCATCCTGGCGGCCGAGCACGAGCTGGGCATCGAAGTGGACTTTCTCAAGTACGCGAAAGAGATCGCCTACAGCCACCATGAAAAGTGGGATGGCAGCGGCTATCCGCAAGGCCTGGCTGGCGAAGCCATCCCGATTTCGGCGCGCCTGATGGCGCTGGCCGACGTGTATGACGCCCTGATCAGCCGTCGCATCTACAAGCAGGGCATGGACCATGCGCAGGCCGTGCAGATCATCGTCGAGGGGCGCGGTTCGCACTTCGACGCCGAGATCGTCGACGCCTTCCTGCAGATCCAGGACCAGTTCATCGCCATCTCCCACCGCTACGCCGACGGCGTGTGCGAGATCGCCGACAAGCAGCGGCAGATCGCGCCATACACCGAAAACATCAGCTGACGGATTAGCTGACCGTCTTGAAGAAGCGCAGCATCTCCCGGCTGGCGTCCGGCCCCTTGCCATCCGTGTAGCTGCCGTTATTGCTGCCGCCGGACCAGGCATGGCCGGCGCCGTGGATGACCCAGTGTTCGCCCAGCGGCGAGCCATCGGCCTGGCTGTGCGTGGTGCGCGTGTAGCGGTGGCCATTCGGCACGCTGCCGTCGATGGATGCGGCCTTGGCCGCTTTGCCGCCCGCCTGGCTGCGCACGCCCTGGGCAATCAGTTCATCGCCATTGCGCGGGTTGACGGTGGTGTCGCGGTCGCCGTGGAAAACGATGATGGGCACGCCGCCCGCCGGCGCTTTGCGCTGGGCATTGGGCATGGCGCCGCCCTTCATGGCTGCCAGTGCCGACGGCAAGTCCTGCGCCGAGGCGAACGGCAGGCCCGAATGCACGCCGACGGCAGCAAACAGGTCCGGGTACAGGGTACCGACGATGACGGCCATGGCGCCGCCAGCCGACAGGCCGGCGACGAACACTTCGCGTTCATTTACCGGGTAGTCGTCGATGACTTGCCGGGCGATGCCGGCGATCAGCGACGGTTCGCCCTGGTCGCGCTGCTGGTCGATGGCATTGAACCAGTTCCAGCAGCGCGAACTGTTGGCGCCCTGCGTCTGCGCCGGGTAGACGACAAAGCATTCCTTTTCTTCTGCCAGCGCATTCATCTGCGTGCCGGCGGCGAAATCGTCGGGATTTTGCGTACAGCCGTGCAGCATGACGATCAGCGGCATGGCCTGGCCGTGGTAGCTGCTGGGGATATACAGCTTGTAGGAGCGCGTGCCCGCATGGTTGCGGTACACGCCGTCGATGAACTGCGCGCCAGCGGGCACCTCCGCCGGCGTGGTGGCCGGCGCGTTGAAGCCGGGCGGATGGAAATTCGGCAGCTCGAAGCTGGGCATGTCGAAGCTGTGCTGGCCCAGGCCGGCCGGCACGCCCAGGCGCGCCATGAAATCCTGCGCGAAGTCCTGCGCCGCTTGCGCGGGCGTGGGCGGCGCATCAGGCGTTTCTGGCGCGGCGGCAGCTTGCGGCTGTTCGGCTCGGGCTCGGGCTTGCGCTGGTGGTGGCGGATTAATATCGCGCATGGTCTGCGGCGGCGGCGCTTGCGTGGCTGCCGCCTGCGGTGCCAGGCCGGCGGCAGACAGCGCCTGCTGGATCGCTTCGGTGGCGGCGGCGGGACCGCTGCCCATCAGATTACGGGTTGCTGCGCGCATCTGCGCCAATATGTTGAGAGGGAGTTTCATGACCATCCTTAACGGTGCCGCGCATCGGCCGGGTCATCGCCGCGAACCAATACGCTAGTGAATTCGCCCTGCGAGCGCCGTCTTGACGACGGTGCTGGCGTGCAGGGCACCTAATACGAAAATCGACTCGATGGTGGCCAGTGCCAGTTCCACGGAGACGTCGCTGGCGATGCTGGCCAGTCCCAGCACCTGTATCTGCAGGCGCTGGCCGGCTGCCTGGATCGCTTCCAGGTCGGCGCGCGAATAGTGCTGCATGCCCAATACCAGGCTTTTACGGGCGACGGTTTGTTTCACCACGTCGGCGTGGATACCCAGCTGGTTGCGTATCGCCGTACGGATCAGATCCGTGCGGTTGGAATAAAATCCCTCCTGGACCAGCAGATCGATCTGCCCCAGGTCGATCAAGCCGAGGTTGATCGTGATTTTCTCGGATTCCCCAATTTTGGGCTTGCTGTCTTGCTTGGCCATATCTCTCCAAAAACTCCACGTGGCATCCAATTGCCATCTGTATGGATGGTAGTATAGTTGTGAAATATCTCAAGTCAAGCAGGATTTGACCTGATCGTGTTGTAGGACGGGTACTCGCAGAGTGAGAATGGGCTGCAAAATAAATTTCCGGAAGATGGTTTTTTGATCATATTTTTGCTTGAAAATATATTCACAGAAACATTGCATGGCGATGCCACCGACTCGCCGGCACGGTTTCGCGGCATAATGCAAGCCTGTACCTACACCGATGCCGCTCCATGATGGTCGCTCCCCCACCTCCGCCCGCCGTTCCGCTCCCCTTGCCATCGCCAGTGCCGTCGCCCTGCGTCAGCCTGTGCAAGATGAACCGCAACAGCGGCTTGTGCGAAGGCTGTTTGCGCACGCTCGACGAGATCATCGCCTGGAGCAAGGCCGACGACGACTTCAAGCGCGCCGTGTGGGCCGAATTGCCAGGACGTGAATCCCTGCTCGATTTCGAGCCCGACTACTGAGGAAGCCATGCCGCGATCGCCAGCGCTGTTCCCCGAGGCCATGCAGGTGTTCGAACGCGGCTGGCTCTCGTCGAATAACATCCTGTTCCAGGGCCGGGACGACACGGCGCTGATCGACAGCGGCTATGTCACGCACGCGCCGCAAACCGTGGCCCTGCTGCGCCACAGTCTCGCTGGCCGTCCGCTGGACCGCCTGTTCAACACCCATCTGCACTCCGACCATTGCGGCGGCAACGCGCTGCTGCAAGCGCAATACGGCTGCCATACGGCCATTCCCGTGTCGGAAGCGGACAAGGTGCGCGCGTGGGATGTCGATGCCCTGAGTTTTCAGGCCACGGGCCAGCAATGTCCGCGTTTCGGCTTTGACGCCACCGTCTCACCCGGCGACACGTTGACGTTGGGTGACATGGCCTGGCAAGCGCTGGGCGCGCCTGGCCACGATCCGCACTCGCTGATTTTTTACTGCGCCGACGAGGGCATCCTGATCTCCGCCGACGCCCTGTGGGAAAACGGCTTTGGCGTGATCTTCCCGGAACTCGATGGCGGCTCCGGTTTTGCTGAGGCGCGCGCCACCCTGGACCTGATCGCCGGATTGGACGTGCGCGTGGTGATCCCTGGCCACGGACGGCCTTTCCAGGATGCCGCCGGCGCCCTGCAGCGTGCCTATTCTCGCCTCGATTACCTGGCGTCCGACCCCGTGCGCAATGCGCAGAACGCGGTGAAAGTGCTGCTGAAATTCCTGCTGCTGGAACGCCAGCGCATCGCCCTCGCCGAGATACCGGCCCTGTTGCGCGGCATGCCCATCTTCGAAGAGGCCAACCGGCGCTTCCTGCGCCAGGAGGCGGCTGCGCTGGCCGAGTGGGCCGTGTCGCAGCTGGTGAGAGCCACGGCGGCGCGGGTCGAGGGTGAGTACTTGCTTAATGATGGCTGAAACGGATAGGTGATAAATTCAGCACGACCGTACTTTTTCTGAACTATAATCAACGTTCAGTGTGTTTCTCATCCCGATCAACTTTCCAGCGAGTCCGCCATGGCATTGCCTGTTGCGTTGCAAAACCTCTCCTTACCCGTTATCGCCTCGCCGATGTTCATCGCCAGCGGCCCGGCTCTCGTCGCGGCGCAGTGCAAGGCCGGCATCGTCGGTTCCTTCCCGGCCCTGAATGCGCGTCCCGCCGAATTGCTCGATACCTGGCTCACGGAGCTGCAGGCCGAACTGGCCGCCTTCCAGGCCGCCAATCCGGATAAAAAAGTCGGGCCGATCGCCGTCAACCAGATCGTGCACCAGTCGAACGACCGCCTGGCGCATGACGTGGAAGTGTGCGTGAAACACCAGATCCCCATCATCATTTCCTCGCTGCGCGCGCCGCCCAAGGAAATGCTCGACGCCATCCACAGCTATGGCGGCATCGTGCTGCATGATGTGATCTCGATCCGCCACGCGAAAAAGGCGCTGGAAGCGGGTGTCGATGGCCTGATCCTGGTGGCCACGGGTGCCGGCGGCCATGCGGGTACCTTGTCGCCGTTCGCCCTGGTGGGCGAAGTGCGCAAATTCTTCGACGGCCCGCTGGCGCTGTCCGGCTCCATCGCCACGGGCGACGCCGTGCTGGCCGCGCAAGCCATGGGTGCGGACTTTGCCTATATCGGCTCGCGCTGGCTGGCAACCAAGGAATCGAACGTCAGCGATGGCTACCGCGACGCCATCGTCGATTCCAGCGCGGCCGACATCGTCTACACGAACCTGTTTACGGGCGTGCACGGCAATTACCTGAAAAAATCGATCGAAGCGGCCGGTCTCGATCCGGAAGCGCTGCCCGAAGCGGACAAGAGCGCCATGAATTTCGGTTCCGGCAGCGCCAAGGCCTGGCGCGACATCTGGGGCGCGGGCCAGGGCGTGGGCTTGATGGATGACGTGCCGAGCGTGGAAGAGATGGTGGCGCGCCTGAAGGCTGAATACGATGCGGCGCGCGCGCGGTTGAAGCTGTAACGTTGGTGAGGATGTCGGATTACGCGCTGCGCGCTAATCCGACCTACTCGAACCTGGTGGCGTAGGTCGGATTAGGGCAGCGTAATCCGACAACCATCATGAATCACTGCTGCTTCAAATCCTCAGGCTTGATGGCCCACAGCCCCGGCAGGTTGCGCCAATAGCCATACGCATCCATGCCGAAGCCGACGACGAAGCGGTTCGGGATCACCAGGCCGACGATGTCGGCTTGCACGGGCTTCTTCTTGCCGATGGCCTTGTCGGCGAACACGGCCAGGATCACTTCCGAGGCGCCCATGTCCAGCAAGCGCTGCTTGACGTGCGCCAGGGTTTCGCCTTCGTCGAGAATATCGTCGAGCACGATCACGGTGCGGCCCGCTACATTCGAGCGGGGGATGACTTTCCACACCACTTCGCCACCCTTGTCGTCGTCGCCGTAGCGGCTCACGTGGATGTAGTCGAATTCGAGCGGAAAGCTCAGCTGTGGTAGCAGGTTGCCCGTAAATACGACGGCGCCGCCCATCACGCCCAGCACCAGCGGGAACTCTTTCGAGTCCTCGGCGTTGAAGCGCGTGTTGAGCACATCGGCCATGCGCGTGATCGACGCCTGCACGGCGTCTTGGTCGAACAGCAGTTCCGCGTTCTTGATCAGGTCACGGGCACGGTTGTGATGAAATTCTTGCATGGACTCTTGCATGGCGATGAATAGGGCTGATGGTCAATGCCGGTATTATCCCGCAAATCGGCCTTATTTGTAATCGCGCATGTCGTCGATTATTTTCCCATCCTGCGCCAGGCTGCCCGTGGCCACCAGCAGCACGTCGCCGCGCAGCTTGGTCAGTTCGCGGATCGACCCGATGATGGCTTCCACGCTGCTGGCGTCCGTCGGATCGTCGACTTCGCAATGCAAAGTCATCTCGTCGTTGGCCATGCGTCCCGATACCACCAGCCGCGCCTTTTTGATTTGCGGGTGGCGGCGCGTGATTTCATGCACCTGCGACGGATGCACGAACATGGCGCGCACCTTGGTGGTTTGATCGGCGCGCCCCATCCAGCCTTTGATGCGCGTATTCGTGCGGCCGCACGGCGACTCCGGCGTATCGACCAGCACGGCCGACAGATCGCCCGTGGCGAAGCGGATCAGCGGATAGTCGGCATTGAAGACGGTGACGACCACTTCGCCCACTTCGCCCGGCGCGACGGGAATGCCGCTGCCCGGGTGGACGATTTCCAGCAGCACGTTTTCATCGATCACCATGCCCGGATTGAGCTTGCCATTGCTGGCCGTTTCATAGGCGATGCTGCCGATGTCGGCCGAGGCATAGGTCTGGAACACGTGCGGCACGCCGTTCGCGGCAAACCAGCTGCGCAGGGATTCGGGCAAGGCTTCGGCGCCCATCACGGCCTTGGTGACGCTGCTGATGTCGGCGCCCATTTCGCGCGCCTTTTCGATGATCAGTTTCAGGAATGACGGCGTGCCGATATACGTGTCCGGCTTCAGGTCGACCATCGCCTGCACCTGCATTTCCGTCTGGCCGATGCCGGCCGGGATGACGGTGCAGCCCAGGCGCGCGGCGCCTCCTTCGACCATGAAGGCGGCTGGCGTGAAGTGATATGAAAAACAGTTTTGCAGCAAGCCGCCAGCGCGCACGCCGGCCGCATACATGGGGCGCGCGAAGCGCCACCAGTCAGGGCCGCGGCCTTCCGGATCGAAGATGGGGCCGGGCGAGACGAAGACGCGCGACAGGGCGTTTTTTGGCGTCGTGTTCAAGCCGCCGAACGGCAGCGCGTCGTGCTGCAATTGCTTGAGGTCGGACTTGCGCGTCACGGGCAGCTGCGCCAGCGCGGCGCGGCTGGTGATGTCGGCTGCGTTGACGCCATCGAGGATGCGGGCCCAGCCCGGCGCCTGTTGCGCGCGCGCGATCAGCTGCGGCAGGCCGGCCATCAATTCGCGTTCGCGCGCTTCGGGGGCGCGTGCTTCCAGACTGTCGAGCGTATCGGTCATGTTGCTGATTCTCCAATGTCACGTTGCATTTTTTTCGTCAGCCCCGCCACAATCAGGCTGTATGAGCGCTGCAGCAGGGCGGCCATTTCATCGTCGTCCAGGGCGTCGGGACTGGCGACCAGCACCCATTTGGCCCGCGCCAGGTAGGGCGCCGGGCGAAAGCCGGGACGGTCCGTCAATTCCAGGAAGCGTTCCGCATCGACCTTGAAGCTCATGCCGCGCGTGCTGTGCGCTTCCGCGCCGCACAGGGCGAACAGGCGGCCACCGACGGAAAACGCCAGCACGTTGCTCCATTTGATGTCTTCTGTCGCGCCGGGAAAGCCGCGGCACACTTGCTTCGCCCGTTCCAGGTCCATGACTTGCTTCCTGCGTCAGGCCAGCCAGCGCTTGCGGCGGCGGTAGAACTTCATGTCGCGGAAGCTCTTGCGCCCGGCGCTGGACACGCCCAGGTAAAACTCTTTGACGTCTTCGTTGCTGGCCAGTTCCTGCGCTTGCCCTTCCATCACGACTCTGCCGTTTTCCAGGATGTAGCCGAAGTCGGCGTAGCGCAGCGCCACGTTGGTGTTCTGTTCAGCCAGCAGGAAAGACACGTTTTCCTTGTGGTTCAAATCCTTGACGATGCCGAAGATCTCTTCGACGATCTGCGGCGCGATGCCCATCGAGGGTTCGTCCAATAAAATCATCGACGGCTTGGCCATCAGCGCGCGGCCGATGGCGCACATCTGCTGTTCGCCGCCCGAGGTATAGCCGGCCTGGCTGCTGCGCCGGGTTTTCAGGCGCGGAAAATAGTGATACACCTTTTCCAGCGCGTCTTTCAGTTCGCCGCGCGACAGGCTGCGCGTGTAGGCGCCCGTCAGCAGGTTTTCCTCGATGGTCAGATGGCCGAAACAGTGACGGCCTTCCATCACTTGCGACAGGCCCCGCTTGACCAGTTCATTCGGCGTCAATTGGTCCACGCGCTCGCCCTTGAACTGGACTTCGCCCTTGGTGACGTCGCCCCGTTCGCCGCGCAGCAGGGTCGAGATGGTTTTCAGGGTGGTCGACTTGCCGGCGCCGTTGGCGCCCAGGAGCGCCACGATCTTGCCCTGCGGGACTTGCAGCGACACGCCCTTCAGGACCAGGATCACGTGGTCGTAGATGACTTCGATGTTGTTCACCGACAGGTACGGTGGCGGTGTTTCCGGTGTTTGCGTGGCAGTGGGTGTCATGGCTGCTTCGTTTTCATAGGGTGTTGGCTTGTCGGATTACGGCCTGCGGCCTAATCCGACCTACGTCATATCCAGGTAGGTCGGATTAGCGCAACGCGCGTAATCCGACACCACCATCAGCAGCGATTTACTTCATGCACGCCGGCGTGATCTTTTTCTCTTCGGCGTACTTGTTCGACGATTCCTCGACCAGCTTGCGCACCAGGGCCTTGTCGCCGACGATCCATTTCGGCGTGATGGCGGTCCATTTCTTGCCATCCCACTGCTGCACTTTCACGGCGCCCGAGCCTTCATGGTCGTCGCAGCTGGTTTTCACGGTCGGGAACATGCCCAGCGCGCCGACGGCCTTCTGGCGCGCATCGTCGACGTTCAGGTTTTCCAGGCCCCAGCGCATCTGCTCGCCCGTGATCGGTTTGCCCTTGCCGAATTTTTCCTGCGCCACGCGGATCGCTTCCACCCACAGGATGCCGGCCGTCACGCCGCGCATGTGGTAGACGGAGCCGATGCGCGACTGGTCGGACAGGTTGCCCTTGCCGGACGCGTAGAGTTTCTTGCGGATATCGTCGAGCACGGGGTAGTTGCCCGGCGTATTGAACGTCATCGCCGTGTAGCCCTTGGCCGCATCGCCCGATGGAATCGTGTCTTCCTCGGAGCCGGCCCACCAGACGCCCAGCATTTTGTCGCGCGGAAAGCCGTTGCGCTGCGCCGTCTTGATGGCAACGGAATTCATCACGCCCCAGCCCCACAGGATCACGTGGTCGGGCTTGGCCTGGCGGATCTGCAGCCATTGCGATTGCTGTTCGCTGCCTGGCGGCGCGACGGGAATTTTCACCAGCTCGAAGCCGTACTGTTTCGACAGCGCTTCGAGCACGGGCAGCGGCTCCTTGCCGAAGGCCGAATCGTGGTACAGGTGAACGATCTTCTTGCCTTTCAGCTTGTCCATGCCGCCATCCTTGTCGCCCAGGTACTTGATCATGGCGGCGGCCTGGCTCCAGTAGCTGGAGATCAGCGGATACACATACGGGAAGACCTTGCCGTTGGCGGCGTCCGAGCGGCCGTAGCCGATCATCGTCATGGGGATCTTGTCTTGCGCCACGCGGTCGAGGATGCCGTAGGCGACACCGGTGGACAGGGTTTCGACCAGGGTGGCGCCGCCCTGCTTGGTTTTCAGGCGTTCATAGCATTCGACGCCGCGCGACGGGTTGTATTCGGTTTCGCATTCTTCCCAGCTGATCTTGACGCCATTCACGCCGCCGGCCTGGTTGACCAGATTGAAGTAGTCGATGATGCCGCCGTAGAAACCGGAGCCGCCGGCCGCGTACGGGCCCACGCGGTAGGACGGCAGGGCGATGTACTGTTCCTTGTCCTGGGCTTGCGCGCTGCCGGCCATGGTGAGTGTGGCACTGGCGATGGCGGCGGCCAGCATGAGCGATTTGATGTGTTTCATTGTGTGTCTCCTCTTGTTTTATTTGATTTCAAGTCAATCGACATCAGACAGCAAGGTACAAATTCCTAGTGCGGGAAAGGCCACAGGCGCAGTTTCTCCTTCGCGATCTGCCACAGCCTGGCCAGGCCGTGCGGTTCGACGATCAGGAAGAAAATGATCAGCGCGCCGAACACCATCAGTTCCAGGTTCGAAGCCACGCTGGTCGGCAATGCCAGGCCATGCGCGATGGTGTTCAGGAAGACGGGCAGCAGCACGATGAAGGCCGCGCCGAGGAAGGAACCGAGGATCGAGCCGACGCCGCCGATGATGATCATGAACAGGATGCGGAAGGACAGGTCCAGGTTGTACGCTTCCGGCTCCACCGTGCCCAGGTAGGCATACGCATACAGGGCGCCGGCCACGCCGCAGTAGAACGAGCTGACGGCAAAGGCCAGCAGCTTGGTGCGCATCAGGCGGAAACCGATCACTTCGGCCGCCATGTCCATGTCGCGCACGGCCATCCACGAGCGGCCCACGTTCGAGCGGATCATGTTCTTGGCCAGCAGCGCCATGCCGGCGACAATCGCCAGCACCAGCAGGTATTTGCTTTGCGGCGTGTCGAACTGGTAGCCGAGGATGGTCATTTTCTGCACCGTGATCACGCCCGAGGAGCTGTAGTTGGTGAGATACGGGATCTTGGTCAGACACCAGACGACAAAGAACTGCGTCGCCAGGGTGGAGGCGGCCAGGTAAAAGCCCCGGATGCGCAGGGAAGGCAGGCCGAAGGCGATGCCCACCATGGCCGCGCACAGGCCGCCGAGGATGAACGACACCAGCAGCGGCAAGCCTGGCAGGCGGGCCATGAAGTTATACGAGGCAAAGGCGCCCACGGCCATGAAGGCGGCCGTGCCCAGCGACAGCTGGCCCGCGTAACCGGTGAGGATGTTCAGGCCCAGTGCTGCCAGGGCGAAGATCAGGAAGGGAATCAGGATCGCCGACAGCATGTAAGGCGAGGCGAAATACGGCAGGAGGAAGACGGCGACGAGGAGCGTGGCCGTCAGCGCCAGGCGGTCTTGCCTGATCGGGAAAATCTGGTTGTCAGCCTGGTAGCTGGTCTTGAATTGTCCTGCTTCACGGTAAATCATGGCGTGTCCTTTGCTGGCTGTTTTGGCTGTTGTCGGGTTACGCGCCATGCGCCAACCCGACCTACGATGCTGTTACGGTGGCGTTATATTCGCCGGATGATCTTCTCGCCGAACAGGCCTTCCGGCCGCACCAGCAGGAACAGCAGGGCCAGCACATACGGGAACCAGCCTTCGATGCCGCCGCCCACCATGGGACCGAGGTAGACTTCGGCCAGCTTTTCCGACGCGCCGATGATCAGGCCACCGACGATGGCGCCCGGCACCGACGTAAAGCCGCCGAGGATCAGCACCGGCAGCGCTTTCAAGGCGATGAAGGTGAGGGCGAACTGCACGCCGTTGCGCGCGCCCCACAGCAAGCCGGCTACCATGGCCACCAGGCCCGCCACGCCCCACACGACGGCCCAGATGCGCTGCAGCGGGATGCCGACCGCCAGTGCCGCCTGGTGGTCGTCGGCGACGGCGCGCAGGGCGCGGCCCACCTTGGTTTTCGAGAACAGCAAGGCCAGGCAGATCACCAGCAGCGCGCAGATGCCGGCCGCCATCAGGTCGAACTGCGAGATGTTGATGTCGAAGCGGTCCATCAAAAACTGCATCGGCACGTCTTCGATGGGCAGGTCCAGCTTGTGCACCTGGGAGCCCCACATCAGCTGCGCCAGGCCTTCGATGAAAAAGGTCAGGCCGATGGTGGCCATGAACAGCGTGATTTCCGGCTGGTTGACGAGCGGGCGCAAGACCACCCGTTCAATCGCCATGCCCAGCACGATCATGGTGAGCATCGTCAGCGGGATGGCCAGCCACAGCGACAGGCCGAACTTGTCCATGATGCCGACGCAGGTGAGGGCGGCGAAAAACACCATCGCTCCCTGCGCGAAGTTGAACACGCCCGACGCCTTGTAGATCAGGACAAAGCCGATCGCCACCAGCGCATACATGACGCCCGACAGCAGGCCGCCGATCAGCACTTCAAAGAAAAAATTGATATTCATTGTTATTCCTCGTCTAGTGCGCCACGCCGAGATAGGCGTTGATGACATCCTGGTTGCTGCGCACCTCGTCGGGCGTGCCGTCGCCGATCTTCTTGCCGTAATCGAGCACCACCACGCGGTCGGAGATATCCATCACCACGCCCATGTCGTGCTCGATCAGCACGATGGTCGTGCCCAGCTGGTCATTGACGTCGAGGATGAAGCGGCACATGTCCTGCTTTTCTTCCACGTTCATGCCGGCCATCGGTTCATCGAGCAGCAAAATTTCCGGTTCGGCCACCAGCGCGCGGCCCAGCTCCACGCGCTTTTGCAGGCCGTAGGGCAGGCGCCCCACGGGCGTCTTGCGGATGGCCTGGATTTCCAGGAAGTCGATGATTTCCTCTGCCTTCTTGCGGTGCTCGATTTCCTCGCGCCGCGCCGGGCCCCAGTACAGGGCTTGCAAGAGGAAATTCGATTTCATCTTCAGGTTGCGTCCCGTCATGATGTTGTCGAGCACCGTCATGCCTTTAAAAAGGGCGATGTTCTGGAAGGTGCGCGCGATGCCGGACTTGGCGGCCGCATAGCAATCCATGCCGCGCCGGTGTTCGCCCCGGTAGATGATTTCTCCCTGCTGCGGGCGGTACACGCCGTTGATCACGTTGAGCATCGAGCTTTTGCCGGCGCCGTTCGGGCCGATGATGGCGCGGATTTCATGCTGCTTGACGTCAAACGAGATGTCGGTCAGCGCCTTCACGCCGCCAAACGACAGCGAGATGTTCTTCAGGTCGAGGATCACGGGGCCCGCCTTGCGGGCCGTGCCGAAATGGGCGTCGGGTTCGTTCATTTGCATCGTGCTGTGCTCCATCATGCGGCCAGGCCCTGGGGCCGATACGTTTTGCTGTCCCAGATCTGCAGGTCGGCGCTGGTCGAACCGGTGCGGCCATCCTCGAATTTCACCTGGGTCTCGATGTATTGCGTTGCCTTGCCCTCATACAGGGCGGAGATGAGCACCGCGTATTTTTCGGCGATGAATTTGCGGCGCACCTTGCGCGTGCGGGTCAGCTCGTCGTCGTCCGGATCGAGTTCCTTGTGCAGCACGAGGAAGCGGTGCACCTGCGTGCGGTCCATCAGCGGGTCGGCCGCCAGTTCCGCGTTGACTTGCTCGATGCAGTCGCGGATCAGGCCATAGGTCTCGGCGCGCGCCGCCAGGTCGGTGTAGCCGGAGTAGGCGATGCCGCGCCGCTCGGACCAGTTGCCCACCGCTTCGATGTCGATATTGATGAAGGCGCACACCTGGTCGCGCGCATGGCCGAAGGCCACCACTTCCTTGATGAAGGGGAAGAACTTGAGTTTGTTTTCGATGTAGTTGGGGGCGAACATGGCGCCGCAATTCATCTTGCCCACGTCGGCCGCGCGGTCGATGATTTTCAGATGGCCTTCGCTGTCGAACACGCCCGCGTCGCCCGTATGGAAATAGCCGTCGTTGTCGATCACTTCGGCGGTGGCGTCGGGACGCCGGAAGTAGCCGCTCATGGTGGCCGGCGACTTGACCAGCACTTCGCCATTCGCCGCCAGCTTGACTTCCACGCCCGGCGCCGGCAAGCCGACGCTGTCGAACTTGATATTGCCATCCGGTTGCAGACAGACATAGGCGCAGGTTTCGGTCGAGCCGTACAGCTGCTTGAGGTTGACGCCGATGGAGCGGTAGAAGCGGAACAGGTCGGGGCCGATGGCGGCGCCGGCGGTATAAGCCACGCGCACGCGCGACAGTCCCAGCACGTTTTTCAGGGGGCCGTAGACGAGCAGCTCGCCCAGCTTGTAGCTGAGGCGGTCCGCCAGCGATACGGGCTTGCCATCCAAAATCTGCGCGCCGCAGCGCTTGGCCACGTCCATGAAATGGCTGAACATGTGGCGCTTGATGCTGCTGGCGTCTTCCATGCGTATCATCACGCTGGTGAGCATGTTTTCGAACACGCGCGGCGGCGCAAAGTAGCAGGTGGGGCCGATTTCGCGCATGTCGATCATCACCGTGTCGCCCGATTCGGGGCAGTTGACGGTAAAGCCGGCCACCATGGCCTGCGCCAGCGAGAACAGGCAGTCGCCCACCCACGCCATGGGCAGGTAGGACAGGATGTCTTCCTCGTCGGTGAGCTTGTCGAAGGCGACGCCGCCAATGCCGGCAGCCAGCAGCGCCGTGTGGCTCTGGCATACGCCCTTCGGCTTGCCCGTGGTGCCCGAGGTGTACAGGATCACGGCGGAGTCGCTCCCTTGGCCCGCTGCCACGGCGGCGTCGAAAAAGCCCGGGTGTTCGCGGTCATAGGCCCGGCCCAGCACCTGCAGGGCGGCAAAGGACATCAGTTCCGGCTGGCGGTAATGGCGCATGCCCCGTTCATCGTCATAGGCGATGTGGGCGACGTGCGGGTACAGCGCTTTGAGTTCGAGCAGCTTGTCGACCTGCTCCTGGTCTTCGACGATGGCGTAGCGGATGTCCGCATCCTGCAGCACGTAGGCCATGTCGGCGGCCGGCGCGTCCTGGTACAGTGGCACGGGCACGCCGCCCAGGCTTTGCGCCGCCAGCATGGCCCAGTACAGGCGGGGACGATTATCGCCGATGATGGCCAGGTTCATGCCGCGCTGGAAGCCGATGGCTGCCAGGCCGCAGGCCAGCGCGCGTACTTCCTCGTTGACTTCAAGCCAGGTCCAGGTTTGCCAGATGCCCAGGTATTTTTCGCGAAATGCGGGCTTGTCGGATCGTACTGTCCCGTGTTGCAATAAGCGCCGCGGAAAAGTCGGCATTGCTGCTGTGGTATTCGTTTGCACCAGTGTCTCCCTGTTGCTTGTCTCAGGCCCCACCTCGTTGGATGGCGCTCTGTGTTTTTTATGTGTAAGGCGTTTGTGCAATGATAGTAGCTTGCGTTAGTTTGCCAAGTTGTCTTTTCGGGGACATTTACCCACTTTTCGATGGTGCATCGCACAATGACCAATCCTGATATCAGCCTCAAGGATGCCGTGCGCGCGGCCCACTGGGCACAGCTGCTCGATCCCGTTCAACTGGCCAGGGTCGAGGCGGATGTGTTTGAAACCTTCGTGCCGAAAGGCGGCTTTGTCTGCCGCAAGGGAGAGCCGGTGGACAACTGGATCGGCGTCATCAGCGGCATGGTCAAGATGAATAATTTTTCCGCTTCCGGCAAGGCCATGACCTTTATCGGCGTGCCGCCCGGCAGCTGGTTCGGAGAAGGTTCATTACTGAAGAATGAAATCCGCAAATATGACACCATGGCCCTGCGCGACACGCGCGTGGCGCGCCTGCCCGGCGCCACCTTCCACTGGCTGCTGGAAACGAGCCTGCCATTCACGCGCTTCCTGCTGATGCAGCTCAACGAGCGTTTGGGCCAGTTCATCGGCATGGTGGAAAACGAACGCCTGCTGGACCTGAACACGCGCGTGGCGCGCTGCCTGGCCTCGATGTTCAATTCGCACTTGTACCCGGGCGTGGAAACCCTGGTGCAGCTATCGCAGGAAGAAATCGGGCTGTTGTCCGGCTCTTCGCGCCAGCGCGCCAACCAGGCCTTGCAAGTGCTGGAAAAAAAAGGTTTATTGCGCCTCGATTACGGCGGCATCCGCGTGCTGGACCTGGAAGGCTTGCGCCGCTATGAGGCCGATGATGGCGAATGACGTGTCGATGGACGAGGTGCGGCACCTGACGGAGCAGCACTACCAGTCGTTCCTGCAGGCGCGCCTGGCTGGCGCCAAGGCCCTGGCGCGGCTCGATGCGGCCATGCAGGCACGCCACGCCGTGCTGCCGATGCCGATTACCCTGCGCGAACTGGCCTTGCTGCCGCAATTGCGCGATGCCTCCCTGCTGGCGCTGGCCCGCTCGCCGCACAGCGGGCATTGGAGCCGCGACGACATCGGCGATACGGATCCCGCGCAGGAGCTGGCCGGCGACGCCGCGTATGCGGATTTTGCGCGCGTCATCCTGGAAGAAGCGGCTGCGCACGTCGCCGCCATCCATGCGGGCCAGCTGCCGTATGTGGCCGATGCGGCCTTTGCCACGGCCGATTCCGGCGTGCTGGCGCGCGCCGCGCGGGTGGCTTCCTACCGCGATGACGCATGGTTCGCGCCCGTCATCGCCACCTTGCTGCCGCAGGTATGCGTGGCGCCCGGCACGGCGAAAAGCGCGCCGTCGCAGTCGCTGGCCATGGCGCTGGGCCATGGCGTGGAAACCATCCCCACCCAGGCAAGCCTGGAAGCCCTGCGCGCGGCGCTGGACCAGGTGCGCCACGCGGGCATCCGGAAAAAACTCGAACGCAACCTGAAACCGGCGGAAAAGGCGTTGCGGGCGCGCAGTGCCTTACCCGGGCTAATCGGGGTATCATAGGCACTTCCCAGCACCGCTCTTTTCGTCCCCATGCAGACACCTGACCAAGCCACTCCCGCCTCCCGTTTGTCGCAACTGCGCGGCGCCATGCGCGCGCAGCACATCGACGCCCTGATCGTGCCCTCGGCCGACCCGCACTTGTCCGAGTATCTGCCGGCCCGCTGGCAGGGCCGCGAGTGGTTGTCGGGCTTTACGGGTTCCGTCGGCACGCTGGTCGTGACGCAGGATTTCGCCGGCGTGTGGACCGATGGCCGCTATTGGGAACAGGCGGAAGACGAACTGGCCGGCAGCGGCATCGTCCTGAAGAAAATCCCGTCCGGCGCCAGCGTGCTGTATATCGACTGGCTGGGCGAGGCCATGCAGCCGGGGCAGACGGTGGCCGTCGATGGCGCCGTGCTGGGCCTGGCCAATGCGCGCCTGCTGCAACAGGCGCTGGGCGCGCAAGTGACGCTGCGCACGGACACCGATGTGCTGCAAGCCGTGTGGCCGGATCGCCCGGCCATGCCCGCCGCGCCCGTGTTCGAGCATGCGGCCGCGTATCCCTCGCTGTCGCGCACGCAAAAACTGGCGGCCCTGCGCGCCAGCATGGCGGCCCAAGGCGCCAGCCACCATGTGATTTCCACGCTCGACGACATCGCGTATCTGTTCAACCTGCGCGGCGCCGACGTCAGTTACAACCCCGTCTTCCTCGCGCATGCGCTGGTGGAACCCGAGCGCGCCACGCTGTTCGTCGCCGACGGCAAGGTGCCGGCGGCCCTGCGCGCCACCCTGGAGAGCGAGGGCGTGGACGTGGCCGCGTATGACCGTGCCGGCGCCGCATTGGCCGCCTTGCCTGCCGGCGCCACCTTGCTGCTCGACCCGCGCCGCATCACGTTCGGCACGCGCCAGGCCGTGGCAGATGGCGTGCGCGTGGTCGAATCGATCAACCCGACCACCCTGGCCAAGTCACGCAAGACGGACGGCGAAGCGGCGCACGTGCGCGCCGCCATGGAGCAGGATGGCGCCGCCCTGTGCGAGTTTTTCAGCTGGCTGGATGCCACCCTGGCCGATCCGCAGCGTGCGCCGTTGACGGAAATCGGCGTCGACGAGCACCTGACTGCCGCCCGCGCGCGCCGCGCCGGGTTTGTCAGCCCCAGTTTCGGCACCATCGCCGGCTTCAATGCGCATGGCGCCATCATGCATTACCACGCCCATGCGGATTCGGCCGTCACTATCGAAGGCGACGGCTTGCTGCTGATCGATTCGGGCGGCCAGTATTGGGGCGGCACCACGGATATCACCCGTGTGGTCCCCGTCGGCACGATCACGGCCGAGCACAAGCGCGATTTCACCCTGGTCTTGCGCAGCATGATCGCCCTGTCGCGCGCGCAATTCCCGCGCGGCGTGAAGTCGCCCATGCTGGACTCGATTGCGCGCGCGCCCCTGTGGGCCGAGGGCATCGATTTCGGTCATGGCACGGGCCACGGTGTGGGCTTTTTCCTCAACGTCCACGAAGGGCCGCAATCGATTTCCCAGTCCGCCATGCCGGAGCCGCAGACGGCCATGGAACCTGGCATGATCACTTCCATCGAGCCGGGCATCTACCGTCCCGGCCAGTGGGGCATCCGCATCGAGAACCTGGTGCTGAATGTCCCGGCAGGGACGACGCAGTTTGGCGAATTTTTGCGTTTTGAAACCCTGACCCTGTGCCCGATCGACACGCGCTGCGTGGAGCGCTCGCTATTGCGCGACGACGAGGCGGCCTGGCTCAACGACTATCACGCGACCGTGCGCGCGCGCCTCGCGCCGCACTTGGCCGCGCCGGCCGATGCGCCTGCGCTGGCGTGGCTGGCACAGCGCACGGGAGCCATCTGATGCGCTCGACCCGCGCCACGTCCGCCATCGAGCGGCTCAAGGAACGCACCGGCCAGCGCCTCTACACGATGGCGCGCACGGGCGATGAACTGTTCTTCCTCACGGAAGGCCCGGGCTTGCCGCCCCTGTGCCCGCCGCTGGAACTGGACGCCTTTGTCGCCTTCGTCAATGGCCTGGGGCCGCAAAAGGCGCGCCGCGTCAGCAAGCTCGACGTGGCGTTTGAAAAGCAGTTGAGCAAAAAGCCCTAAATGCCGACCATCGACTTCCTGCGCGCCTACTGGTCGCCGGCCGAGCTGGCGACGAATGGCGTGATCCTGCTGAACCTGCTGGGCGCGCTGCTGCTGGGCTTGTTGGTTGGCTATGAACGCTCGTATCACGGGCGCGCGGCGGGCATGCGCACCTACAGCCTTGTCTGCATGGCTTCGGCCGCGCTGACGGTGCTGGGCGGCTATCCCGAGTTCTGGTACGGCGGCCATGGCGCCATCGTCGGCAGCGACCCCACGCGCGTCATCCAGGGTATCGTCACGGGCGTGGGTTTTCTCGGCGCCGGCGTCATCATGCGCGAGGGTTTCAATATCAGCGGCCTGACGACGGCCGCCTCGATCTGGGCCTCGTCCGTGATCGGCATCATGGTCGGCATCGGCTTTTATCTGTCGGCCATGGGCCTGGCCTTCCTGTGCGCGATGGCGATGATTTTTCTGTCAAAATTGGAGAACTGGCTGCCGTCGCGCCACGCGGTGGCCATCACCATGCGCTTCCGCCAGGGGTTTATTCCGCGCGAAGATGCGCTGCGGCGCATGGCGGCCAAGCGCGGCTACGACATCGCCAGCGGCTCGCTGACCATCGGCAGCAATGAAGGCATGCAGGAATGGCGCTTCGTCGCCATCGCGCATGGCAAGAACACGGGCGCCAGCCTGTCCGCCATGTCGGCCGAACTGGCCGCTTTCGAGGGCATTGCCGGCTTCCAGCTGTCGCACGCACGCAATTGAAAAGGATGGACATGGATGCACAGGCCCAAGAGGTACTCGATTTCTGGTTCCTGCCGCCGGATAACCCGGATTACGGCCAGTCGCGCATGGAATGGTTCCGCAAGGATGACGGCTTCGACGCGCAGATACGCGACCGTTTCGGCGCGCTGATCGATGCCGCCATCGAGGGTGGCTTGCGCGAGTGGGACACGGCGCCGCACGGCGCGCTGGCGCGCCTCATCGTGCTCGATCAATTCACGCGCAATGTGTATCGCGGCACGCCGCGCGCCTTTGCCGGCGACGCCCGGGCGCTGGCGCTGGCTCTATCCTTGACCGAGCAAGGCCTTGATCAGCAGCTGCCGCCGATGCTGCGCGCCTTCGCCTACCTGCCGTTCGAACACGCGGAAGACCTGGCCATGCAGGCGCGCGCCGTCGAGCTGTTCCAGATGCTGTCGCAGGCGCAGCCCGGCTTTGAGGGCATGCTCGACTACGCCGAGCGGCACCAGGAAGTGATCGCCCGCTTTGGCCGCTTCCCGCACCGTAACGCCATCCTGGGCCGCGCTTCCACGCCGCAGGAGCTGGAATTCCTGCGCCAGCCGGGATCAAGTTTCTAGACATGAACGTCACCCTGAATATCATCGGCGCCGGCCATGTGGGCCGTGTGCTGGGCCGTTTGTTCGCCGGCGTGGAGGGTGTCGCCGTGCAGGACGTGCTGACGCGCTCGATGGCGTCGGCGCAATCGGCCGTCGATTTCATGGGCGCCGGCACTCCCGTCGCCAGCTATGCGGCCTTGCGGCGCGCCGACGTCACCATGCTGGCCGTGGCAGACGACCAGATCGGCCCCGCCTGCGCGGCGCTGGTGGCCGAAGGACGCCAGGCGGGCGCCATCGTGTTCCACTGCAGCGGCGCGCTGGCGTCGAACGCGCTGCTGGCCGCCACGCAGGCCGGCGCTTTTGTCGCCAGCGCCCACCCGATCCGCAGCTTTGCCGACCCGCAGCAGGTGGCCGCCACCTTTGACGGCACGTTTTGCGGTGTCGAAGGCGATCCGCTGGCGCTGGCCTTCCTCACGCCGGCATTGAACGCCATCGGCGCGCGTCCCGTGCCCATCGACCCGGCCGCCAAGACCCTGTATCACGCCGCTGCCGTCTTCGCCAGCAATTACCTGGTGACGGTGCTCGATGCCGCCTTGCGCGCCTACCAGGCGGCCGGCATTCCCGAGCCGGTGGCGCGCGAACTGGCGCAGCCTCTGGTGACGGAAGCGGTGGCCAATGTGTTCCGCCTGGGCGCCGCGCCCGCGCTGTCCGGCCCCATCGCGCGCGGCGATTCGGCCACCGTGCGACGCCAGCAGCTGGCCGTGCAAAGCTGGGATGCCGCCACGGGCGAGTTGTACCGGGCGCTGGTGGCGCCCACGCAGGATCTGGCCAGGCGCAAGCGCGGGGGATGACTCAGGCGGCGTGCATGCCGTTGCGGCCGTGCTGCTTGGCCTGATACAGCGCGCTGTCTGCGCGCGAAAAGAAGGCCGATTCGCTTTCCTCTGGCCGGTACTCGGCCACGCCCAGGCTGATCGTCACGGGTACCTGCGGTTCGGGCAAGCCGAAATCGTGGCCTTCGATGGCGGCGCGCAGGTTTTCCGCCACTTCCGCCGCTTTGGCCAGGTTGCAGTTATTCAGCAGCACCAGGTATTCCTCGCCGCCCCAGCGCGTGATGACGTCGCTTTCGCGCACGGTGGCACGCGCCACGTCGGCCACGCCACGGATGACCTTGTCACCCCACAGGTGGCCGTGCGTATCGTTGACGCGCTTGAAGAAATCGATGTCGAACAGGATGGCGGACATCGGTTGCTCGTTGCGCCTGGACAAGAGCATGGCGCGCTGGAACAGCAATTCCAGCGATTGGCGATTCAATAGTCCTGTCAGCGCATCCGTCGAGGCGATGCGCTCGATGCGGCGCTGGTAGCGGTTCACCGTCAGCAAGGTCAGCACCAGTACCAGCAGGGTGACGCCAAAGCTGATGGCCAGGTTGAGGATGAAGACGCGCTGCAGCGACTGGACTTCGTCGCTGACGTTCTGCTCGACCACCAGGTACCAGCCCAGTTCGGGAATGAAACGCGAGTTGACGAGGATTTGCGCGTGGCCCAGCTGGTACGACAGATGCGTCGGTTCGCTCTGGTGGTTGATGATCTGGTCGGCAATGGCGTTCACGCCGGGCAGGCTGCGGATGTTGCCGTGCCCGTTGCGCATGGTCTTGCCCGCCAACACCAGGGCGCCGGCGCCATCGACAAAATAGATGTTGCGGTGAAAGCGCGCCTGGTAGCGGTCGATGATGTGGCTCATGGTGTCCAGAGTCAGGCCGATGCCGGTGGCGCCGATGAACCGGCCGTCGTAGTCGAGTACGCGGTGGTTGATGAAGATGGTCATGCTGTCGCGGTTGGCCATGTCCACGTCGACATTCGTTTCATAGTCGCTGTTTTCCATGGCGCGCACGCGGTAGTACCAGATGTCGCGCGTCGCCTGCGGGCTGACGGATTTCAGCGTGCCTTCCGCGTAATAATATTTGCTGCTCTTGTCCGAGACGAGAAAGCTGGTGATGGCGCCGTATTTCTTCTTGACTTCGGCCAGGTAGCGCACGATCTGTTCCGGCTTGTTTTCGCCGGCGAGTATCCAGTCGCGCACGAAGGTATCGTGCGCCATCAGCGAGGAAATGAAGACGGGGCGCAGCATGTCCTTCTGGATTTCGGAATAGATATTGTCGCCCGTCAGCGGCAAGGTCTGGTCGGCGATGCCATGTTCGATGGTCTGGCGCGACGCCAGGTAGCTGGCCAGGCTGGTGGCCATGAAGCCCGCGCCCAGGATCAGGGTCAGGAGGATGAGCAGGCGGTACTTGATCGACAGAAGACGCATGGAGACGAGGAGTGGCCGGCGGGAAGGCAATCGTGACGCAAGCCAAAAGTATGCAGCAGGGCGGGTATTGGCGCAATGATAACTGGATTTATTGACAATTTACCTTGGTGAACGCGACAAGATAACCACGACTTACCAAATAAAAGTGCCGATTTGTCGACAAAGATGCAAATTAGCAATAAGATTTGACGAGGGGGAATCATTGCGCACCGCCCCTGTCTTGCCGCCCGTTTCAGGCGCGGGACATTACGCGCAGGGAGTGTTGTATGTTATTTTTAAAGAGTACGTCTGTCAGCAAGGCCCCCGGCATCTACGAGGTCGACATCGCCGCCAAGCCGCCTGGCAAGACCTTCGGCATTTTTCTCGCCACCGATCCCGACCATCCACCATTGGCTTTGCTGGGGCAATTGAAGGCGCTCGGCTTCGAGAACACCTATAGTTCGCCCTACCTGCACAAGGATGCGGGCAAGGTGCTGGACCTGCATTTCCAGAAGGATGGCACGGATATCTTCAAGGGCTGGAAAACCGAGGAGTGCACGCACAACCTGGCGGCCATCACGGCCCTGTTCGAGGAGCATGGCATTGCCATCGCCCCGCGCGTCATGTCGATGGCGGAAGCCTACGCTTAATTTGCTTCAGCCTACCTCCACGCCGATGTGATACAGCGCCCACGGGCAGCTGGTGTAGCGTTCGGCCAGGGGCAGCGCCGCCACGGCCGCGATGCGGTCCGCATCGTGGATCGCCCATAGCGGTCCCAGGCCGCCCAGCGCCATCGCCTGCCCGTCCAGGTGGGTGGCGACAATAAAACGCTGTGTGCGCGCCTGTGCCATGGTCAGCGCTGCCGCATAGCCATCCACGGCGCGCAGCAGCAGCCGCACGGCATCTTCCTCAGGCGCGCCCGCCGCCTTCAATACATCGACCAGCAGCGGCCCGCGCAGGGCATGCGCCTTGCCATCGTATTCCAGGGTGGGGTGGATGGTGCGTGCCGGCAAGTTCGCCAGCGCCGCGAAGTCGAAGGCGCGCGCCCGTTCGAAACTGATCTTTTGCTTGTGCATCATCTGGTCGCGCACGGCGTCGAACGGGCCCCGGTTCGGCTTGTCGATGCTGCCTGTGATGGTCAGCAGGGCCGGACCGCGCAGGCCGGCGGGTGCCGCCCTGCTTATGGCGGGCAGGGCGCTGGCAGCCATGGCGGCGGCGAGAAACTGGCGTTTGTGCATGCACTTCTCCTCTGGACTGAAAATCGCTAATGTTCTTAAGTCTATCTTAAGTTCGCTTAACAGTGCGCATTTTACGGTTATTGTCAGTTTGGAATGTTGGCTTACATCTTGTCACAGTTCTTACGGAATGGAGAAAGACGTAGCTTTTTTCGGCTGTTATTGTGTAGTCATCGCACTTCGCTGAACTGCGAATCCAGGCAAGTCAACTAATTGAGAGAGAGAGAACATGATGAAGAAGAAAATCCTGTTTGCAATGATCGCTTCCGTTACCGCACTGACCGGCATGAGCGCCGCACACGCCGAAGGCGCCTATGTGGGTGCTGGCGTCACGGGCAACCGTTATAACTTCGATATTCCTGGCGCCACCAGCGCCGATAATCACAGCGGCTACAAGGCCGGTGCCAAGATCTTCGCCGGTTACGATTTCGATAAAACCTGGGCGGTCGAGGGCGGCTACGCCGATTTCGGCAGCAAGGATTACAGCTATGTCACTGGCGCCGGCAACGGTTCCGTGAAAAGCGATTCGCACGGCTACTATCTGGCCGGCAAGGCCACCATGCCCGTGACCGACAAGGTTGGTGTATTCGGCAAGCTCGGCGTGGCCAAGGTCAAGAACAGCTTGAGCGGCACCGGCCTGTCGACCGGCATCAGCGGCAACGACAAGACGGGCGTGTACGCTTCCCTCGGTGCACAGTATGCGATCAACGAGAAAGTCTCGCTGACGGCGGAAGTGGAACACTTCGGCAAGAGCGCCGACCAGGGCCGCAAGGCCACCGGCCTCGCTTTGGGCGCACGCTACAACTTCTAAAAACCTACTGCGCGGCACGCTTTGCGGCCTCCGATGCTCACTGCCTCGGCGGCCCCGTGCTGTAGCACAGCTCCGCTTCTCAGCCACAATTCGTTGCCGCTCGCTACGGTTTTAAAAACTGGAAGTTTGCTGAAAAAAAAGGCAGTTACCGCGAGGTAACTGCCTTTTTGCATGGCCGGACCGAAATTACGTGGTCAACGGCTTGTAGCGGATACGTTTTGGTTTCGCGCCTTCTTCGCCCAGGCGTTTCTTCTTGTCGGCTTCGTACTCTTGATAGTTGCCGTCAAAGAAGGTGACCTGCGAGTTGCCTTCGAATGCCAGGATATGCGTGGCGATACGGTCGAGGAACCAGCGATCATGGGAAATGACCATGACGCTGCCGGCAAATTCCAGCAAGGCGTCTTCCAGTGCGCGCAAGGTTTCCACGTCCAGATCGTTCGATGGTTCATCGAGCAGCAGGACGTTGCCGCCCATCAGCAGGGTTTTCGCCAGGTGCAGACGGCCACGCTCACCGCCGGACAGGTTGCCGACCATTTTTTGCTGGTCCGAACCCTTGAAGTTGAAGCGGCCCAGATAGGCGCGCGACGGCATTTCAAAGCGGCCCACAGTCAGCATGTCGGCGCCGCCGGACACATCTTCAAAGACGGACTTGTTGTCGGCCAGCGAATCGCGGTTCTGGTCGACGATGGACACGCGTGCCGTCTGGCCGATGGCCACTTCGCCGCTGTCCGGCTGTTCCTTGCCGGTGATCATCTTGAACAGGGTCGACTTACCGGCGCCGTTGGGGCCGATGATGCCGACGATGGCGCCTGGCGGCACGGTAAAACTCAGGTTATCGATCAGCAAACGGTCGCCGAACGCTTTCGACACGTTCTTGAACTCGATGACGTCATTGCCCAGGCGTTCGGCCACGGGAATGAAGATTTCCTGCGTTTCATTGCGTTTCTGGTATTCGTGCTCGGACAACTCGTTGAAGCGGGCCAGGCGGGCTTTTGATTTGGCCTGACGCGCTTTCGGGTTCTGGCGCGACCATTCCAATTCCTTCTGCAGCGCCTTCTGGCGCGCCGATTCCGTCGATTCTTCCTGCTTCAGGCGGGCTTGCTTCTGCTCCAGCCAGGTCGAGTAGTTACCCTTCCATGGAATGCCGCTGCCGCGGTCCAGTTCCAGGATCCACTCTGCCGCGTTGTCGAGGAAGTAGCGGTCATGGGTGATGGCCACCACGGTGCCGGGGAAGCGCAGCAGGAATTGTTCCAGCCAGTCGACCGATTCCGCATCCAGATGGTTGGTCGGTTCGTCGAGCAGCAGCATGTCGGGTTTCGACAGCAGCAGCTTGCACAGTGCCACGCGGCGCTTTTCACCGCCGGACAGCACGCCGACCTTGGCGTCCCATGGCGGCAGGCGCAGCGCGTCGGCGGCCATTTCCAGCTGCAGATTCAAATTGCCGCCGTCGGAAGTCGAGATGATCGCTTCCAGGCGTGCCTGTTCCGTGGCCAGGGCGTCGAAATCGGCGTCTTCCTCGGCATACGCGGCGTACACGGCTTCCAGCTTGGCTTGCGCCTCAAATACTTCGCCCAGGCCCGACTCGACTTCCTGGCGCACGGTCTTTTCCGGGTCCAGCTGCGGTTCCTGCGGCAGGTAGCCGATGTTCAGGCCCGGCATCGGCACGGCTTCGCCCTGGATGTCGGTGTCGATGCCTGCCATGATTTTCAGCAGGGTCGATTTGCCGGAGCCGTTCAGGCCCAGTACGCCGATCTTCGCGCCTGGGAAGAAGGAGAGGGAAATATCTTTCAGAATCTGGCGTTTGGGCGGGACGATTTTGCCCACGCGATTCATGGTGTAGACGTAATTTGCCATTAGAAATCTCGGGTGATATACAAAGACGGACAGGATACGGTAAACGCCCGCTTCCGGCCAGCGCTGCGCGCTGCGGAAACGGGTTCCAGGGCAAGACTAGGCGGCGGCGCGCGCCTTGCGGGCCGTCCACAGGCCCTCGGCCGCATACAGGGCCAGCGCCGTCCAGATGACGAGGAAGCCCAGCATGCGCTCGGGCGTGAACGACTCGTGGAAGACCCACACGCCGATCAGCAGCTGGCCCGTGGGGGCGATGTATTGCAGCAGCCCCAGCACGGCCAGCGGCAGGCGGCGCGCACCGGCGGCAAACAGCAGCAGGGGAATGGCCGTGATGGGGCCGGACGCCAGCAGCAGCGCGCGCGTGGCGGTGGAGTCTGTATTGACGAAGCCGCTCTGGCCATGCCAGCCCAGCCACAGCATATAGGCCAGCGCCAGGGGGAACAGAATCAATGTCTCGAACGACAAGCCTTCGAGCGCGCCCAGCGCGGCCGTCTTGCGCAGCAAGCCATAGCCGCCGAAGGTGGCCGCCAGCAGCAGGGCGATCCACGGCACCTGCCCCGCCTGCCAGGTGAGCCAGGCCACGCCGCAGGCTGCCAGGCCGATGGCCAGCCACTGCAGGCGGCGCAGGCGCTCGTGCAGCAGCAAAAAGCCCAGCATGACATTGATCAGGGGCGTAATGAAGTAGCCGAGGCTGGCGTCGACCACGTGGCCGTTGTTGACGGCCCAGATATAGATGAACCAGTTGGCGGACAGCAAGAACGCACTGGCCACGAAGCTGGCCACCACCCTGGGCTGCGCTTTCAGGCTGCCCAGCCAGCTCCACTGCCGGCGCACGGTCAGCACGACGCCCAGGAACAACAGCGACCAGACCATGCGGTGCGCCAGGATTTCCTGTGGCGCGATCTCGCCGATGGCGTGAAAGTACAGGGGGAACAGGCCCCAGCAGAGGAAGGCGAGGGAGGCGTAGAGCATGCCTGGATTCATGATGGGCTTCGCTGGAGAGTAGACAGTCTGTCATTATGGCTGAAAACATCGGGGGCTGCCCGGCGCCGCTGGCGAGGCGTAGAATGGCAACAAATTAATGCCGCAAGCCCGCGCAGCAAGGCGGAGCGGCACAAAACCACGACTTTGGGGCAGCTGCGGAACCATGCAAAAATACTCTTGCTATTTGCTAATACCTATCATATTGTGCGATGCAACAAAACAAAAACGGGTGCAACCTTGACGTCGGAACATAAAAAAAGCGGCCTTGCCGGCATGACGCTGGCGGCCGTGGGCATCGTTTACGGCGATATCGGCACCAGTCCGCTGTACACCCTGAAGACCGTCTTTGACCCGGCCCACGGCCTGCTGCTCTCGCACGAGAACCTGCTGGGCATCGTCTCGCTGATTTTCTGGGGCCTGACCCTGATCGTCTCGCTCAAGTACGTGACCTTGGTGTTGCGTGCCGACAACCGCGGCGAGGGCGGCATCATGGCCCTGATGGCGCTGGTGCTGTCGTCCGTCAGCCGCCTGTCGCGCTGGCATTTCCCGCTGATGGTGATCGGCGTCTTCGGCGCCACCCTGTTCTATGGCGACAGCGTGATCACGCCGGCCATTTCCGTGCTGTCGGCGATCGAAGGTCTGGAAGTGGCCACGCCCGCCTTCAGTCCGTATGTGGTGCCGCTGACGATGGTGGTGCTGGTGGCGCTGTACTCGGTGCAGTCGCACGGCACGGCCGGCATCGGCCGCTATTTTGCCCCCATCATGGTGCTGTGGTTTGCCGCGCTGGCGGGCATGGGCGTGGTCAACATCATCAAGTCGCCGGCCATCCTGGCCGCACTCAATCCCCTGCACGCCGCCACTTTCCTGATGAATAACGGCTTTGTCGCCTTCGTTGCCCTGGGCGCCGTGGTGCTGGCGCTGACGGGTGCCGAGGCGCTGTACGCCGACATGGGCCATTTCGGCAAGAAGCCTATCCGCCTGGCCTGGTTCCTGATCGCCTTTCCCGCGCTGGCGCTGAACTACCTGGGACAGGGCGGCTTGCTGCTGGCGCATCCGGAAGCCGTCTCGAATCCGTTTTACCAGCAGCTGGGCGCGTGGAGCGTGTATCCGCTGGTGATCCTGTCGACCATGGCCACCGTGATCGCCTCGCAGGCGACCATTTCCGGCACCTTCTCGATGACCAAGCAAGCGATCGCGCTGGGCTTCTTGCCGCGCATGCGCGTGCGCCACACGTCGGAAAGCGAAATCGGGCAGATCTACATTCCCGCCGTGAACTGGCTGCAGCTGGCCGTGGTGCTGCTGGCCGTCATCGGCTTCGGTTCCTCGGAAAACCTGGCCGCCGCCTACGGCATTGCCGTGACGGCCACCATGCTGTCGACCACCATCCTGACTTTCTTCGTCATCCGCTACCGCTGGAAGATGAACCTGGCCCTGTGCTGGGCCGCCACGGGCTTTTTCCTGATCATTGACGTCAACCTGGTGTCGGCCACGGCGCTGAAACTGTTCCACGGCGGCTGGTTCCCGCTGCTGCTGGGCTCGATTTTGTTCATCGTCATGCTGACCTGGAAGCGGGGCCGCCAGCTGGTATTCCAGAACCTGGAAAAGCATGCGATTCCGCTCGATGATTTCCTTTCGTCGCTGTTCATCGCGCCGCCGCTGCGCGTGCCCGGCACGGCCATCTTCCTGCGTGGCGAAACGGATGGCGTGCCGCATGCGCTGCTGCATAACTTGCTGCACAACAAAGTGTTGCATGAGCGGGTGATCTTCCTGACCGTCTTCATGCATGAAGAGCCGTGGGTGGCGCCTTCCGAGCGCGTGCGCGTGGTGGACCTGGGCCACCAGTGCTACCAGGTGAATGTGCATTACGGCTTCAAGGATGAACCGGACATTCCGGCCGCGCTGGCGCAGTGCGCCGAGCAGGGACTGGATTTCGAGATGATGGAAACGTCGTTCTTCATCGCGCGCCAGACCATCATTTCGACGCCGGGCGCCGGCATGATGCCATGGCGCGAGCACCTGTTCGTCACCATGTCGCGCAATGCGCGCACGGCGGCCGACTACTATCAGATCCCGAGCAACCGGGTGATCGAACTGGGCACGCAGGTAGAAATATAGATATTGTGTCAACGTTGCATCGGGACACAGTTACTGCCTTGTTTACGTCTGCTTACAAATGGGCTACGCGAGTCCTGTTAAACTCCAGCCCGTACCGGTCCGCACCGTACGGGCTTAGCCACACACCAATATTTAAAGGGAAACCATGAAATCGGTATTTCAAATGATCGCCACCCTCGCTTGCGCCGTGGCCCTGACCGCTTGCGGCGCTGCTGCCAACACCGAGAAGCCGGTCGTGCTTGACCCGAACACGCAAGTGAAAGAATTCGCCTTTCCCGACCTGGTGAAAGGCACCGGCACGGCCGCCGCGGCGGGCGATACCTTGACGGTGGTCTACACGGGCTGGCTGTACGACGCGAGCAAGCCGGACGGCAAAGGCGTGCAATTCGACGCGTCTCCTTCTCTCTCCGGTTATACGTTTATCCTGGGTATCGGCAAACATATCCTGGGCTGGGACCGTGGCATGGTCGGCATGCAGGAAGGCGGCACGCGCCGCCTGCTCATTCCGTATGACCTGGGCTATGGCGTGAGCGGCACCCGTGACGCGACGGGTGCTGTGGTGATCCCGCCTTACGCCGGTCTGGTGTTCGACATCACGCTGCGAAAAGTGGAGAAAAAGTAAGCACGCGCAAGGTGCACGGACAAAGGGCGACTCCATGGAGTCGCCCTTTTTGCTTTTGCGGCCAATTCAAACTGGCGCCAGTTCCTGGAAGTAGTAGGTGGCGCCGCCCAGATTGGCTGGCGCGTCATATTGCAGCACTTGCGTGCGGCGCAGCGCCACCGGTGCACTGAAGGCGGGGCCGTCGTAGACGAAGGTGTGGAATTCGCCGTTTTCGCCGCAGGCGTCGACGCCGGGCGGCAGGTCGGCGAGGAAGGCGGCGTCGAACTCGCGCCCGCAAAATGCGCGCGGCAAGTGCTGGCCATTGATGCACACGACGATGGCCTTGAAGCCGGCGGCAAGGAACTCATCGACCAGCGCGCGGCGATCCTCACCCCACAGGGGCAGGTGGGCCGTCAGACCGGCGCTGGCGCAGACTTTTTCCTCCCAGTCGCGGTGCGGCTGCAAGTCGATGTCGCCGAAGATGGCGTGGGCGATGCCTTCGTCTTTCGCCGCGCGCAGCATGGCGATGAATTGCTCTTCGTAGCTGGCCCAGCTGGCGTGATAGCGCTGCAGGCGCGCGCCCAGGCTGGCTGCCTGCGCCTCGAGCAGCGCGGGCGGCACGCCGTGCGAGCGCGACTTGCGGCCGTCTTCATCCATGGCCGTGATCAACAGCGGCACGCTCGTGCCGGCGTTGCGCGCGCGCCACAGGGCCAGGCAGGAATCCTTGCCGCCGCTCCAGGAAATGAGGGCCGTCGTCATGCCGCCGCTCCCGGCGGCACCGCGCGCAGCATGTCGACGTGCTGTATGCCGTCTTCATCGTAGGGCGCGCTGACGGTGACAAAGCCGAAGGACTGGTAGAAGCGCTCCAGATATTGCTGGGCGCCGATGCGGATGGCGTGGCCAGGGTGCTGGCGTTCCGCGCGTGCGATGCCTTCCGCCAGCAGATGCTTGCCCGCGCCCGTGGTGCGCGCCTCGGGCGCCGTCAGCACGCGGCCCAGCGACATTTCCACATACTTGGCGCCGGGCGCCAGCACGCGCAGGTACGCGGCCAGCCGGCGCTGGCCATCGGCCGTTTGCCAGCCCAGCAAATGCATGGCTTGCTGGTCATGGCCATCGAGGTCCGGGTAAATGCACTGCTGTTCGATGACGAACACGCGCTGGCGCAAGGCCAGCACCTGGTACAAATCGTGGGGGCCGAGTTCGTCGAACGTGTTCCATTGCCAAGTGATCATGCGCCATCCTTGATTGAGAGTGGCCGTGATTTTACCGGCTTCGGAGCCCGGATGTTGACTAGCTGGCGCACAAGAGCAGCGTGGTGTTACGTGCCACTAGCGAATTGCAAGCTTTTTTCTACGCTCTGCAGCAAGCCGCAGTTGGATGGATATTGCAAATATGCTAATATCATTATGGCAAGTGACTGTCACTTGTAATTTGGGCACCGGCCTGAATTCCCTTGAAAATGTTCTGCAAAAATACGAGGAAGCTATGAAAAAGAAGCTGTTATGCGCCGCCCTATTTGTCGCCGGGATTTCTTCGGCCCATGCCGAAGTGACGACGTGGAGTTTTGTTTATCAAGGTTTTGTCGATGCGGCTACCGGCTTGTTCGATCCACAGGTGAAGTTCACTGGGAGTTTCACCGGGGAAGACCGTAATCTGGACGGTGTTATTGCATTTGATGAGCTCAGCTATTTTGAATCTCAGGGCATCACGTTCTTGTCTGACAAGGCAGAACCGGACTTTGGCGGATGCGGCACTCCCTATTTGAGGTGCCAAGTGGAGAAATTCAATTATGCACTGACGGGTAATCTTGATTACACCGTCGCCACGAACGGTGCTGACGAATTTGGTATCTACTGGTGGTATAGCCGCGCCGATACCGGCAGTTTTTTCCACACCGGCGGAGGCAATGTACCCTCGAACTTAGCGTGGGTAAATCAATATAATTGGTCCGACCAGACGAGCTTTAGCATTTCGCCAGCGCCAGTCCCCGAACCAGCGGTCGCGCTGATGTTGCCTGCGGGCTTGGCGCTCATGTACTTGACACGACTGCGCCGGCGTAAAAATTTCATTTGACCAAGTTGGTCTTGCATTCAGGCAGCCGGCGTTGGCACGCCAAAAAAATTCCCGGCAGCTTTGCGCGGCCGGGGAGGGGCGGATGACGGGTGTTGCCGTCCGATTACACGATTGTCAAGGTGACGTCGATGTTGCCGCGCGTGGCGTTCGAGTAAGGGCACACGATGTGGGCGGCGGCGACCAGCGCTTCGGCGGCGGCGCGTTCCATGCCTGGCAGCGAAATTTTCAGTTCCACTTCGATGCCGAAGCCCGTCTCGATGGCGCCGATGCCGACGTGGCCTTCGATGGACAGGTCCGCTGGCAGGGCGATCTTGTCGCGGCCGCCGACGAATTTCATGGCGCCGATGAAGCAGGCCGAGTAGCCGGCAGCGAACAGTTGTTCCGGATTGGTGCCGACGGCGCCATTGCCGCCCAGTTCTTTTGGCGTGGTCAGCTTGATGTCCAGCACATTGTCGGACGACACGGCACGGCCTTCGCGGCCTCCGGTGGCGGTAGCTTGAGCGCGGTACAGGACTTGTTTGATCGACATGATGGTTTTCCTCGGTGAGTTAAATAGTTAACGACTAAATAGTGTGCTACTTGTTTCGTGGGCTGGTGCCCCAGGATGCCCGTCTGAAGAAGCGATTTGCGGCGTCCATGTACACAATATATATCGCGCGCTATTTAATTGCAAGCGATTTTATTTGCGCGTGGCGCGAATTGAAGCTTTATTTTCTTGCCTTTGTCGCCAGTATTGCCCTTCCATCGCATAATGGCCACCGCCGGTGGGGCCGGTGGTTATGCTTGGCCCCACTTCACACCCCAAGGAAAAATCATGACTAGCCTCTTCTTTATCCTGCGCATCACCCTGGCCACGATGGTCACCTACATCATCGCCACGGCGATCCTGGTCGAGAATTTCCTGCGCTATATCTTCGGGCGGACGGAAGGCTTTTTTGTCATCGTTGGGGCGCTGCTGGCCAGCGCCGTCATCACGAATGCGTTTTCGCACGTGCGGCGCGTGCGCCTGATCGCCGGCACCGTCAATGCCGGCACCTTGTCGAGCCGCCAGCGGCGCCAGATCGAGATCCCGTTCGAGGCGGGCGAAGCGTTCGACATGATCGACGCGGCCATCCGCGAACTGCCGGGCAGCGAAGTGGTCGAAAGCGCGCGCGACAGCCTGCAGGTGCAGGCCCGCGTGCGCCGCGCCGCACCCTACACGCACACGGGCTTGCCCCGCATGCGCTTGCTGAGCTTCATTGAACCGCGGCCGAACCAGATTCTCGCCACCGTGACGCCGAATGGCGAGGCGGGCAGCGTGACCCTGATCTGCGAGCCGGCGCGCAATGCCTGGACCGACTGGTTCCTCGTCGACCATGGCAGCAACCTGGAAAACGCGGAAGCGGTGACGCGGGCGATGACGCGCCGGGTGGCGCAGCGCCGCCGCGGCGAGCAGGCCGAGGCGCGCCAGACGGTGACGGAAAAGGAACTCACGGTGGCCAAACTGAGCCTGCTGCACGCGCAGGTGGAACCGCACTTCCTGTACAACACCCTGGCCAGCGCGCAGCTGCTCACGCGCAGCGATCCCGTGCGTGCCGACGAGATGCTGGGTAATCTGATCCTGTACCTGCGCCACTCGCTGCCGCGCACGGAGCAAGCCATGTCGACCCTGGGCACGGAACTGGAACGGGCGCGCGCCTACCTCGATATCCTGAAAATCCGCATGGGTGGACGCCTGAACCTGCAGATCGAAGTACCGCAATACCTGCGCCAGGCGGAGCTGCCGCCGATGATGCTGCAAACCCTGGTGGAAAACGCCATCAAGCACGGCCTGGAGCCGAAAAGCGGCGGCGGCACCATCTGGATCATGGCGCGCAGCGGCGACGGCACGGTGATCGTCACGGTGGCCGACGACGGCAAGGGCTTCAGCGACGATGGCGCCGGCACGGGTATTGGTTTACGCAATGTGCGCGAACGCCTGCGCCTGACCTATGGCGCGGCCGCGTCGTTTTCCATCCTCGCCAATTTCCCCGATGGCGTGACGGCCACCATCACGGTGCCCGACAGCACGGCGCAAGGAGTATCGTATGCATCAGCCTGAGATGACTTGCGTCATCGCCGAAGATGAAACCCTGCTGCGCGATGCGCTCGTGGCCCTGCTGGCCGAAGAGTGGCCCAACTTGCGCATCGTCGCCGCCTGCGACGACGGCGGCGCGGCGCTCGACGCCATCGCCACGCATCAGCCCGACATCGCCTTCCTCGACATCCGCATGCCGGGCTTGACGGGGCTGGAAGTGGCGGCCGGCGCGCTCGAAGCGAGTCCCGCCACGCAGGTGGTGTTCGTCACCGCCTACGACCAGTATGCGATCGATGCCTTTGACAAGGGCGCCGTCGACTATTTATTGAAACCCATAGCCCGCGAGCGCCTGCAAGCGACCGTGCAGCGCGTGCAGGCACGGGCCGGCAAGACCCAGGTGGATGACGGCGCGCTGGCCGGCTTGCTGCAGCAATTGAGCAGCGCCTTGCCGGCGGCCGCCAAGTCGCCGCCGCTGGTCTGGCTGACGGCCAGCAGCGGCAAGGATACGCGGCTGATCATGGTGGAAGACATCGCCTATTTTCAGTCCGACACCAAGTACACGGCCGTCATGACGGCGGAGGGCGAGGCGCTGCTGCGCAAGCCGATCCGCGAACTGCTCGACGTGCTCGACCCGGCCATTTTCAAGCAGATCCACCGCTCCACCATCGTCAACATGAAGATGGTGGCGTCCGTCACGCGCGACGAAGTGGGACGCGGCGCCTTGCGCCTGAAGACGCGGCCGGAAACCCTGGCCGTGAGCCAGCCGTTCATGGCTTTGTTCCGGAATATGTAGACTGACTTAATCGGCTGTCTCGAAACCTTCGAGCACATTGACGACATTGATGCCGATTTCCTTCACCGCGTAGCCCCCTTCGAGGATGAAGGCGGTGGGCAGGTTCAGATGCGCGAGGCGCTCGCCCACGCGCAGGTAGTCGCCGCTTTGCAGGGAGAAGTGCGACAGCGGGTCGCCGGCGAAAGTATCGACACCGAGCGACACCACCAGCGCGTCGGGCGCATACATATTGATGCGCAGGCAGGCCGTTTCCAGCGCGGCGAACCAGCTGGCCGTGCTGCTGCCGGACGGCAGCGGCAGGTTGACGTTGTAGCCGAGCCCGGCGCCGCTGCCTGTTTCATCGGCGTGCCCCAGGTAAAACGGATATTCGCTGCGCGGATCGGCGTGGATGGAGGCGAACAGCACGTCGTCGCGCTGGTAAAAGATGCTTTGCGTGCCGTTGCCGTGGTGGTAATCGATATCGAGGATGGCGACCTTGCGGGCGCCGTCGTCGAGCAAATGCTGCGCGGCCAGGGCCGCGTTGTTGAGAAAACAGTAGCCGCCAAAGAAATCGCTGCCCGCGTGGTGGCCCGGCGGGCGGGTGAGGGCAAACGTTGCCCGCTCGCCCAGGCGCAGCGCGTGGGCCGCGTTGACGGCGCAGTCAGCGCCCGTCTTGGCCGCCGTCCACGTGCCGGCCGTCAGCGGCGTGCCATTGTCCATCGAGTACAGTCCCAGCTTGGCCGTGAAGTCATCCGGTTCGATGTCGCTGCGCAGGGTGCGCACGGGCCACACGGACGGCAAGGCATCCCTGCCCGCATTGTCGGGGTCGAGCGCCAGCCAGTCGTGCCAGGCGTGGCGCAGGAAATGCAGGTAACGGGGCGTGTGGATGCGCTCCAGCGAGGTCAGCGGAACGCCGTGCGGCGTGACGATGCGGCCCAGGTTGCGCCGTCCCAGTTCCGCCACCACCATGTCGGCCCGCTCGGGCGTCTCGAAGCAGGGCACCATGGTGCCGCGAAACATTTCGAAGCGGCCCCGATGCTGGCTGTGCAATTCATTGTAGAAGGTCAGCATGGGGCGCCAGGCAGGAAGTCAGGCAGGATCAGGTGTGCGAACACAGGGTGCTGGCGCGGTAGGCGGCGACGAAATCGTCGAAGCTGCCGGCTGGCGCCGCTTCCATGGCGCGCTGCTCGGCCAGCGAGCTGGCGGCCATCTCGTCGAAATACGCGCTTTGTTCCGGTGTTGCCGGATGCGTGCGGAAATAGGCGGCGTGGCGCTCGCTCTGGCGCAGGCCGAAGGCGGCAAACGAGCCGCCGTTGGCGCGCAGTTCGGCCAGGACCTTTGCCGATGGCGTCGCATCCGGGTCGGCCAGCTTGATGGCTTGCGCCGCCAGGCTGTCCGCGTGCTGCGTGCTGCCAAGGCGCGCGTCCAGCAGGGCCGCCACGGGGGCGATGCGCGCCAGCAATTCCTCGCCCCACGCCTGCAGGGTGATGTCCTCGCCATCGCGGCGCAGGGTCAAGCCCGGCTTGCGGCCTTCCTTCACGGTGCGGGCGAAATTGTTCGTGTAGCAGGCGCTTTGCTCGGCCGAGATGGGAGCGCTGTCGTCGAGCGCGCAGAACAGCAGAAACGCGTCGAGGAAGCGACCCGTTTCCAGGCTGATGCCGACCGGTTCGAACGGGTCGACATCCATGCAGCGCACTTCGATGTATTGCACGCCGCGCAGGCACAGGGCCTGGATCGGGCGCTCGCCCGTGCGGATCACGCGTTTCGGGCGGATGGTCGAATAGTATTCATTTTCGATCTGCAGCACGTTGGTGGACAACTGGATCCACTCGCCCTCTTTTTTTGTTCCCAGCGCTTCGTACGGCGGATACGGGTCGTTGACGGCATGCGTGAGCGCGTTGACGTAATCTTCCAGGCTGTTTTCGTGCGGACGCAGGCCGGACTGGGCATCGTTCTGGTAGCCGAGGTCGCTCATGCGCAGGCTGGTGGCATACGGCAGGAACAAGGTGTCGTCGGACAAGGTGTCGAGCTTGTGCGCGCGGCCGCGCAGGAAACCGGCGGACAGGGCCGGCGAAGCACCGAACAGGTACATCAGCAGCCAGCTGTAGCGGCGGAAATTGCGGATCGTCGCCAGATAGCTTTCCGACTGCACGTCTTTCGGCGTGGCCGCCGTGTGTGTCGGGCTGGCGCTGGTGTCCGGATTGCTGGCCAGCACTTGCCACAGCTGCTCGTCGAGCGAATAGTTGTAATGGATGCCGGCGATGCATTGCATGGCTTTGCCGTAACGCAAGGCCAGGCCGCGCCGGTAGACGTGCTTGAGCATGCCCATGTTCGAGCTGCCGTAGTTGGCGATCGCTATCTCCGCTTCGGGCGGCAGCTGGCACGGCATCGACTGGCTCCACAGCAATTCGTCGCCCAGGCGGCTGTAGGCGTGGCGGTGCACGGTGTCGAGCTTGTCGAGCGTGACGCCGATGTCGGCTTCGGCCGGGGTGATGAATTCGAGCAGCGCTTCGGCGTAGTCGGTGGTGATTTCTGGGTGCGTCAGCGCCGAACCCAGGGCGACGGGGTGGGGCGTGGAAGCCAGATGGCCGGCGTGGTCGACGCGCAGGGTTTCACGCTCGATGCCGCGCAAGCCGCCCAGCAGCGCGCGGTTGGCATCTTCGGTCAGCAATGCCAGGCGGCGAGTCAACAGGTTGGGCAATTTGAGCTTCCTTTCTTGTGCAGCATATAAATAATTTGTGCTGAGATTAACCGAATTTTGGCAAATGCGTCGGCGCCGGCCCAAAAAACGCCGCGTCGCCAGCGTCCGCCCCGGGGAGCGGGGACGGCGCTTCGGTCAGGAATTCGCTTGATATTTTAACAAACTGCGGGGGGATCTGGCGCGCTGCCGGGTCAAGCTTTGCGCAGGTGGCGGCGGTCAGCCCAGGCGGGCGCCGCTGACTCTTTCGATGCCGGCCAGGTCGCGCCAGCTTTGCACTTTGCTGTAGCCGGCGTCGGCCAGCAAGCCGCGCACGGATGCTGCCTGGTCATAGCCGTGCTCCATCAGCAGCCAGGCGCCTGACGCCAGGTGGCGCGCGGCGCCGGAGACGATGGTGCGCAGGGCCGACAGGCCATCCGCATGGTCGGTCAGCGCGCCGGCAGGCTCGAAGCGCAAATCGCCTTCGGCCAGGTGACGGTCGCCGCTGGTGATGTAGGGGGGATTCGAGACGATCAGGTCGAACTTTTCCGTGCCCAGCGCTTCGAACCAGTCGCTGGCCATGAAGGTGATGTTGACGCCATTGGCGCTGGCGTTGCGGCGCGCCACGGCCAGCGCCGTGCTGCTGACATCCAGGGCCGTGACGACGGCGTCGGGCCGCGTGTGCGCCAGCGCGACGGCAATGGCGCCGCTGCCCGTGCCCATGTCGAGCACCCGTCCGCCGGGCGGCAGGCGCTCGAGCGCCAGTTCCACCAGCACTTCCGTGTCGGGGCGGGGGATCAGCACGGCGTCGTTCACTTCGAACGGCAGGCCGAAGAATTCGCGCTGGCCCACGATGTAGGCGATCGGCTCGCCCTGCAGGCGGCGTGCCAGCAAGCTGGACAGGCGTTCCGCTTCATCGGGAGTGAGCACACGCTCCGATTGCGTGATCAGGCTCACGCGCGACAGGCCCAGCGCATGGCCCAGCAGGATGCGGTTGTCGAGCGGATCGAGCAGTGGACGGATTTGCAGGGCGCCGACAGTGCTGCCGGCGGGGATCAGTGTTTCTGACATGGTGCTTTCAATTATTTCTGACGGCGCAGCAAGGTCCACAGCAGGCCGACGCTAAAAATGGCGAACCAGATGAACGCCCATTGCGGAATTGACAGGCCGAAAAACGGCTCGCCGGCGTTTTCGCAGGCGCCATAGGATTCAAACATGAAGGGCATGACTTGCGCCGTGAAAATCTTGTTCAGCGCCGTTTCCACCGGATCGATGCCGCACGAGAAGCCGGGGTTGGCCAGCACGTACAGATGCTTGGCGCCCACGCCCAGGCCGCCCAGGGCAGCCAGCAAGCCGATGCCGGCGCCGATCTTTGGACGGTTGGCGGCCGCGCCGGCCAGGCAGGCGATGCCGATGGCGAGGAACAGGTAGCGCTGGATCACGCACAGCGGGCACGGCGCCATGTTCATGGCATGCTGCAAATACATGGCCACGCCCAGCATCAGGAAACACAGGGCGGCGATCGACAGGAGGACGGTGCGTGAATTTTTCATGGGCGACACGGTGAGGTGGATGGAATCGAGCTGGTCATTTTCGCACAAGGCTGGATTTTTATTGCTTAGCCGCTACTTAAACCCTTGATTTGGCTGGACGCTTTAAAAAGTGTTCAGGGCAAGGCGCAGCGCCGCAGGCAGTACGAATGTACGGCCAGGCGATGCAACGCCGCCATGGACGCTTTTTAATCGCCCAAGGCAGCCAGCAGTTCCGCCTGGTGCTCTGCCGCCAGCGCATTCGTCAAGTCCGTCAAATCCCCATCCATGATGAAGTCCAGCTTGTACAAGGTCAAATTGATGCGGTGGTCCGTCAGGCGGCCTTGCGGGAAATTATAGGTGCGGATGCGCTCGCTGCGGTCGCCCGAGCCGATCAGGCTCTTGCGGGTGGCCGCTTCCTTCGACTGCTGTTCGCGCAGCTGCACGTCCTTGATGCGCGCGGCCAGCACTTTCATCGCCTGCGCCTTGTTCTTGTGCTGGCTGCGGTCATCCTGGCACTCCACCACGATGCCGGTCGGCAAGTGGGTGATGCGCACGGCGGAGTCTGTTTTGTTGATGTGCTGTCCACCGGCGCCCGAGGCGCGGTAGGTGTCGATGCGCAGGTCGGCCGGGTTGATGTTGACGTCTTCCACTTCATCGGCTTCCGGCATCACGGCCACCGTGCAGGCGGACGTGTGGATGCGGCCTTGCGTTTCCGTGGCCGGCACGCGCTGCACGCGGTGGCCGCCCGACTCGAATTTCAGTTTTGAATACGCGCCGTTACCTACTACGCGCACGATCACTTCGCGGTAGCCGCCCAGGTCGGAGTCGGATGCCGACACCAGTTCCACCTGCCAGCGGTTGCGTTCGGCAAAGCGCGTGTACATGCGCAGCAGGTCGCCGGCGAACAGGGCCGATTCATCGCCGCCCGTGCCGGCGCGAATTTCCAGGAAGATATTGCGTTCGTCATTGACGTCCTTCGGCAGCAGCATGGTTTGCAATTCGCGCTCCAGCCGCGCCATGGTGGTCTTGGCCGCCTCGATTTCTTCCTGGGCGAATTCCTTCATGTCCGGATCGGACAACATTTCTTGCGCTGTCGTAATATCGTTGCCCGCTTCCTGGTAGGAATGGTACAGGGCGACCAGCGGACCCAGTTCGGCGTGCTCGCGCGTCATCTTGCGGTAGCTGTCCATGTTCGACGTGGCGTCCGGGTGCATCAGCAGTTCGTCGAGTTCGACCAGGCGGTTCGCCAGTTGATCGAGTTTGGCCAGCATGGATGGTTTCATAGCGATTCGCGGTAAAAGAGTGTAGGGATGGTGCAGGCCCGGCAGGCGGGCAGGGGGCGGTCGCGCGCGGGCGGCCAGCGGGGCTGCGCTAACGGCGGGGGCGGAACAGTTTTGGCAGCAGGGTGACCAGCTGCTTGCGCTCGTCGCCTTGCGCGTGGTGCAGCGCCTGCTGCGGGCCGTGCAGGAACTTGGCCGTCAAGCCTTTCGACAGCGCTTCCAGGACGGCGTCGATGTCGGCGCCCTTGGCCAGCATCTTGCGCGCCCGTTCCACTTCCATCAGGCGCAGCGCTTCGCTGTTTTCATGCAAATGCTGGATCACGGGCACCATGGCGCGGTCATCGACCCAGCTCATGAACGATTGCACGCGCGTCTCGATGATGGCTTCGGCTTGCGCCACGGCCGCTTGCCGGCTTTCCAGGCCCGTCTGCACGACCTTGCCCAGGTCGTCGACCGTGTACAGGAAGACGTCGTTCAAACGGCCCACTTCCGCTTCGATGTCGCGCGGCACGGCCAGGTCGACCATGAACATGGGCTTGTGGCGGCGTGCCTTGATGGCGCGTTCGACCAGGCCCAGGCCCAGCAGCGGCAAGGACGATGCCGTGCACGAGATGACGATGTCGAACTGGTGCAGCTGCTCCGGCAGGTCGGCCAGGCGGATGGCCTTGCCGTTGAAGCGGTGCGCCAGCTCCTCGCCCCGTTCCATGGTGCGGTTGGCAATGGTGATGCTTTTCGGGTTTTGCGCCGCGAAGTGCGTGGCGCACAATTCGATCATTTCGCCGGCGCCGATGAACAGCACGTTCTGCTCGGCGATCTTGTCGAAGATGCGCTGCGACAGGCGTACGGCGGCGGCCGCCATGGACACGCTGTGCGCGCCGATTTCCGTGCTGCTGCGCACTTCCTTGGCGACGGAAAAGCTGCGCTGGAACAACTGGTGCAGATACGTGCCCAGGCCGCCCGCTTCGTCGGCCGTGCGGATGGCGTCCTTGATCTGGCCCAGGATCTGCGTTTCGCCCAGCACCATCGAATCGAGCCCGGAGGCGACGCGGAAGGTGTGGCGCACGGCATCGTGCTGCGGCAACATATATAAGTGGGGGCGCAGCTCGCTGTAGTTGAGCTTGTGATAATCGGCCAGGAAATGCGCGCCCGCGTCGAGCGGATTGGGCACGTGGCTGGCCGCATACAGCTCGGTGCGGTTGCAGGTCGACAGGATGGCCGCTTCGTCGTTGTCGCGCAAGTCGATGCGCTGAAACCAGGTGCGCGCCGCCATCACCGCCGAACCCAATTGCTCAGGCGCAAACGCCAGCTGTTCGCGGAGCGACACTGGGGCGGTGGTATGGTTGAGGCCGACGGCGAGCAGTTGCATTTCAGGGCTGTTGGGATGACTTATGCCGACATTATAGCGCTTTGTGCCCGCGCTTTGAGCAGGTCAGCCGTTTGCCGCCGTTCAGCCGCCCAGTTTTTCCAGGCGATAACCGTAGCTGTAGACGGGCACCAGCCTGTAGCCGTGTTCCGGTTTCAGCTGCAGCTTGTTGCGCACGCGCGAGACGTGGGTATCCATGGTGCGCGAAGGCAAGGCCGTGTCGCGCTGCCACACGGCTTCGTGGATGTAGGCGCGCGACAAAGGACGGCCCAGGTTGCGGAAAAACAGCAGCGCCAGGGCGAATTCCTTGTGCGTCACGTCCAGTACTTCGCCATCGCGCAGCAGGCGGCCGGGGCGGGTTTCAAATGTGTAATGACCGAATTGCAAGTATTCCGCGCCATTCTGGGCCGGGTAGGCCACACGCAGCAGCGCCTGGGTGCGCAAGGTCAGCTCGCTGCGTCGCAGGGGCTTGATCATGTAGTCGTCGGCGCCGGCCGTCATGCCCGCCACCACGTCGTCTTCGCCGGAACTGTTGGTCATAAACAACACGGGTGCCTTGGGCGCCAGTTTTTCCCGGGCTCGGCGCAAGACTTCTGCACCGTCCAGATCGCTCACATGCCAGTCGAGGATGAGCATGTCGCAACTGTCCTTGCGCAGTTGCCCCAGCATGTCCTTGGCACTTTGAAACTCGTGGCAAGCGTGGCCGGCGGCGGTGAGCACCTGGCAGATCAGTTCTGCCTGGCTATGGTCGCTATCGAGTACGGCAATTCGCATAATTGGCTGGAGTGTGTAGCAACAAACAGACGGTCCGCTCTGCTTATCGTAATGTTAAGGAATGCTCAAGTGAAATATAACAGAGATTGCAACTGTGTCCAGTGAAATCGGCAGCTGAGGCCTTTACGTTACACTTGTTCATCTACCCCCTACTCGCGGAGAAACGGCCATGTCAGACAAGAGCACTACCGATTGGACACTGATACCGGGCAGTCGTGCCGAAATCGAGCAAGTGCGCGAGCGTTGCCGGCGCCTGGTGCAGCGGCGTGCCATGATGTCGGCGGGCGCTTCGGCCATTCCCATTCCCGGCATCGACCTGATGTCGGATGTCGGTCTGTTTTCCATGCTGATCAATGATATCAACCACGAATTCGGCCTTACGCCCGAGCAGATCGAGCGCCTCAACCCGCAGTTCAAGATGATGGCCTACCGCGCGGCGGTGGGCATGGGCGGCATGTTGGTGGGAAAGCTGGTATCGCGCGAACTGATCCTCCACCTGCTCAAGCGCAGTGGCGTCAAGATTGCCACCAAGCAGGTGGCGCGCTTCGTGCCGTTTGCCGGACAGGCGGTGGCGGCAGCCATTGGCTACGCCGTATTCCGCCAGATCGGCAACCAGCACGTGAACGCCTGCGCCGCGGTGGCGCAGGAATTGCTCACGGTCAGGCCGGATTAACGCTTAGGCGTCCGGCAGCACCACGTTGACGTCGAGCACCTCCAGGTTGCCCTGGCGGTCCAGCGAAATCTTGATGTCGTCGGCATTGACCTTGGTGTACTTGGAAATGACGGCGATCAATTCCTTGTGCAGGGCGGGCAGGAAGTCCGGACCATCGCGTCCGCTGCGTTCGCGGGCGATGATGATCTGCAGGCGTTCCTTGGCCGCGGTGGCCGTTTTCGGCTTTGGGGGGAACAGGAAAGAAAGCAAGGCCATATCACTTCGCCCCAAAAATGCGCTGGAGTAATCCAGGCTTTTCATAGTTGGTAAAGCGCAACTCGACATCTTCGCCGAGGAAACGCGAGACCACGTCTTCATAGGCTTGCGCCACGTCCGTGCCCGTGAAATGGATGGCCGGGTTGCCCTGGTTCGAGGCGGCCAGCACTTGCTCCGATTCCGGAATGATCCCCACCAGCGGGATGCGCAGGATTTCCTGCACGTCCTGGTAGGACAGCATTTCATCCGATTCCACGCGTTTCGGCGAGTAGCGGGTGATCAGCAAATGTTCCTTGACGGGCTCGCCGCCCGTCTGCGCGCGGCGCGACTTGGCTTGCAGGATGCCCAGGATGCGGTCCGAATCGCGCACCGACGACACTTCCGGGTTGGTGACGATGATGGCTTCGTCGGCAAACGTCAGCGCCATCAGCGCGCCATGCTCGATGCCGGCCGGCGAATCGCAGATGATGAACTCGAAACCCATGTTGATCAGGTCGTTCAACACGCGTTCCACGCCTTCTTCCGACAAGGCATCCTTGTCGCGCGTTTGCGAGGCGGGCAGGATGAACAGGTTGTCGCAGTGCTTGTCCTTGATCAGGGCCTGGTTCAGCGTGGCCTCTTTGTTGATCACATTGATCAGGTCGTAGACGACGCGGCGTTCGCAACCCATGATCAGGTCGAGGTTACGCAGGCCCACGTCGAAGTCGAGCACGGCTGTCTTGTGGCCGCGCATGGCCAGGCCAGTGGAAAAACTGGCGCTAGAGGTCGTCTTGCCGACACCGCCCTTGCCGGACGTCACAACAATAATTCTTGCCACAAATAATCCTTTTCAGATATCTCTTGAATTGTGCAGCTTAAGAGCGGTTCACGGGAGTGACCGGATTGACAGAGTGTATATCGATTCTGTCGCCAGCCAAACGAATTTGCGCGGGTCCGCGCGCCATTTCCGCAGGGAAACCATCCTCGAACGTGCGGTACACGCCGGCGATCGAGACCAGTTCCGGTTCCATGGCCAGCGCGAAGATGCGCGCCTGGGCATTGCCCGAGGCGCCGGCCAGCGCGCGGCCGTACAGCGAGGAATACACGTGGATGCTGCCGTCGGCGATGATTTCAGCGCCATTGTTGACGACGGCGGTGATGATCAGGTCGCAGCCGCGCGCATAAATGCGCTGGCCGGCGCGCACGGGCGTGTCGATCACCATCACCTGTGCGTCGGCGCCCGACTGGGCGGCGGCCGTGGGCGTATCCTTGGGGCCATCCTTGGGCGGCGCATCGTCGCGCGTCTTGCCGCTGTCGAGGCTCAAGCCTTGCGCCAGGATGGCGTCATGCATGTCGGCCGGCGCATTGCGTACGGCGACGGCATTCAAACGGTATTTTTTCAGCAGGGCCACGAGGGCGGCCCAGTCGATGGGCACGCCGCCGGGCGGCAAGGCCGCCACGTCCAGCACGGCCAGGTCGTCCTCGAAAAAGTCGGCCACGCCTCCCGTCATGTCGCGCAAGGCGGCATCGAGTGCCTGCGTATCGGCGCTATGCAGAATGGCGGAGACAGCAACGACGGTGGAAATCTTGATTTCGATAGGCTTCTGCGACGGGCTTTTGGACATAAACATTTATCAAAGTGAAACTGCGGCAGGCTAGATGTTCCGTACGGCAACAATGGGAGCAGTAAATTTCTTGCATTCTACTGCAAAAAAATCAGCATCAGGGGCCTGGCACGTGCTATTCCGCAGGGCAACACCTACTTCATGTCAAAAAAAACGGACGGCGCCCCGGAAAACCGGTGCGCCGCCCCGAAAGCAGCCGAGAATGCGGCTTGAGTACGTCTATCAAAACCTACTGCGCGTCGTAATTTGCGGCCTGCGATGCTCACTGTACCTTCGTACAGTTGCGCTTCTCAACCACAACTTTCTTCCGCTCGCTACGGTTTTGTTAGGCGTTGCATGACCTTGCCATATTTTCATCACGCCGCACGCATCTGCTGCGCCGCCGCGACCATATTTTTTAAAGCCGCCTCCGTTTCCGCCCAGCCCCGCGTCTTCAGGCCGCAATCGGGGTTGACCCACAAGTTGGCCGGAGGAATCACGGCGCTGGCTTTTTGCAGCAATTTCACCATGTCGAGAGTCGAGGGGAGGCGCGGCGAGTGGATGTCGTACACGCCGGGGCCGATTTCGTTCGGATACTGGAACTGGCCAAAGCCCTTCAGCAGTTCCATGTCGGAGCGGCTCGTCTCTATCGTGATGACGTCGGCGTCCATGGCGGCGATCTGCGGCAGGATGTCGTTGAACTCGGCATAGCACATGTGGGTGTGGATCTGCGTCGTGTCGCTGACGACGGATGCGGCGATGCGGAAGGCGCGCGTGGCCCAGTCCAGATAGGCGTCCCACCGGCCGCGGCGCAGCGGCAAGCCTTCGCGGATGGCCGGCTCGTCGATCTGGATGATGCCGATGCCGGCCGTTTCCAGGTCTTGCACCTCGTCGCGGATGGCCAGGGCCAGTTGCAGCGCCGTCGTGGCGCGCGGCTGGTCGTCGCGCACGAACGACCATTGCAAGATCGTGACCGGGCCCGTCAGCATGCCCTTCACCGGTTTATGCGTCAGGCTTTGCGCGTGCACCGTCCATTCGACGGTCATGGCGGTGGGGCGCTGCACGTCGCCGTAAATGACGGGCGGCTTCACACAGCGCGAGCCGTACGATTGCACCCAGCCCTGGCGCGTGAAGATAAAGCCGTCCAGTTGCTCGCCGAAGTATTCGACCATGTCGTTGCGTTCCGCTTCGCCATGCACGAGCACGTCCAGGCCCAGCGCTTCCTGGCGGCTCACGGCGTGGGCGATTTCGGCGCGCATCTGCTGTTCGTAGTCGTTCACAGCCAGTTCGCCTCGCTTGAAACTGGCGCGGGCGGCGCGGATGGCCGTCGTCTGCGGGAAGGAACCGATGGTCGTCGTCGGGAAGTCGGGCAGTTGCAAACGCGCGCGCTGCATGGCCTGGCGCTGCGGGAAGCTGGAATCGCGGCGGTCGACGGTGGGCGTGAGCGTTTGCAGGCGCTGCGTCACTTGCGGGCGGTGCACGCGGGGACTGGCACGGCGGCCGGCGATAGCCAGGCGAGACACGGCCAGCGCGGCATCATCGGGACGGCCTGCGAGCGCACCCTTGAGGACGGCGACTTCGGACAGTTTTTCCGTGGCAAACGCCAGCCAGCTCTGGATGTCACCATCGAGCTCCGTCTCGGCCGCCAGGCTGAACGGCACGTGCAGCAGGGAGCACGACGGCGCCAGCCACAGGTGGCCGTTGCGTTTGGCAGCCAGCGGCTGCAGCACGGCCAGGGCCGCGTCGAGGTCGGTGCGCCAGATATTGCGGCCATCGACGATACCGACCGACAAGACTTTATGCGCGGGCAGCCAGTCCGTTACGCTGATCAATTCATGCGGCGCGCGGATGCCGTCCACATGCAGGCCGGCCACGGGCAGGCGGCACGTCAGGCTGAGGTTTTCTTCCAGCGGCGAGAAATACGTGGCCAGCAGGATATTTATACCTACCTGGTTCAGCTGCCAGTAGGCGCTTTCGAAGGCGCTGCGCCAGGCAACAGGCAAGTCCAGGCCCAGGATCGGCTCGTCGAGCTGCACCCATGCCACGCCTTGCTGTTTCAGGCGGTCGAGCAGGGCGCCGTAGACGGGCAGCAATTGTTCCAGCAGGGCCAGGCGGTCGAAGCTTGACTCGCCGGGCGTCTTTTCCTTACCCAGCCAGAGGAAGGTGAGGGGGCCGATCAAGGCCGCCTTGACCTGGTGGCCCAGCGCCTGTGCTTCGGCTACTTCCGCCAGCAGGCGCTCGCACGCGAGAGAAAACCGGGTCTGCGGCGACAATTCGGGCACCAGGTAATGGTAATTGGTGTCGAACCACTTGGTCATTTCCAGCGCGGCAGTGCCGGCGGCGTGTGCATGGTGCGCGTGGCCGCAGCCGGCATGGGCGGCGTGCGTGTCTGCGCCGCGCGCCATGGTGAAATAGCGTGACAGCGGCGACTGCTCTGGCGCGAAGCTGAAACGGGCCGGTTCGCAGCCCAGCAGCTGGATATGGTTGGCCACCTGGTCGTAAAAGGCGAAGTCGCCCACGGTAACGTAGTCAAGACCGGCATCGCGTTGCAGGGCCCAGTGGCGCGCCCGCAGTTGCCGGCCCGTCGTTTCCAGGGCCGCCTCGGACACCTCGCCGCGCCAGTGGCTTTCCAGCGCCAATTTCAGTTCACGCGCGGCGCCGATACGGGGAAAGCCAAGGATGTGGGTGTGCACGGTCATGATGTCATCGAGATTTAATGTGAATGCGCTAGAGTGTGCGGCAACTTGGTCTATAATCAAAACGAAACATTTTGCCGAATAACATGAAAATAATTCACGTACGCCATTTCATTTGCCGATGCTAGAAATCCGCCACCTGCGCACCCTGAGTGCCTTGCGTTCGTCCGGCAGCCTGGTGCGCGCCGCGCAGCTGCTCAACCTGACCCAGTCGGCCCTGTCGCACCAGATCCGTTTGCTGGAAGAGCGCTACCAGGCGCCCCTGTTCGAGCGCAAGTCCATGCCGATCGCCTTTACGGCCACGGGCAGCCGGCTGCTGGCCCTGGCCGACAAGCTGCTGCCCGAGATCGAACTGGCCGAGCGCGACGTGGCGCGCCTGTCGCAAGGCGACAAGGGGCAGTTGCGCGTGGCGCTCGAATGCCATACCTGTTTCGATTGGCTCATGCCCGTGATGGATGCGTTTCGCCAGCGCTGGCCGGAAGTGGAAATCGACCTGGTCTCCGGCTTTCACAGCGAACCGGCGGACTTGCTGCGCTCGGGCGAGGCGGACCTCGTGATCGGTTCGCCGTACGGCCCCGACTTCACCGTGTTTCCCCTGTTCCGCTTTGAAATGCTGGTGGTGATGGCGCAGAAGCACCGGCTGCAGGCGCAGCGCCGGCTGGTGGCGGCCGACTTTACGGGCGAGACATTAATTACCTATCCGGTGCCGGAAGAGCGTATCGACCTGATCCGCGAAGTGCTGCGGCCGGCCGGCATCGCGTTTGAACGCCGCACGGCGGAATTGACGGTCGCCGTGCTGCAGCTGGTGGCGAGCCGGCGCGGCATTGCCGCCTTGCCGAACTGGGCCATCAAGAATTACGTCGATTACGATTATGTGGTGGCGCGCCCGGTGGGCGAGCACGGCTTGTGGAGCGACCTGTATGTCTCCGTGCCTGATCATCTGCAGGACAAGGCGTATGTGCGCGATTTCGTTAGCGTGATACGCGAGCAGTGCGCGGCCTCGCTGGACGGTATCAAGTTGTTGTCCTGATCAACGTTGAGTTGGAAACAAACCAACAGCAAAGCTTGATAAATATCAAGGTTCAGCAATGAACCACCGCTTACAGTTGAGTACTGTGCGGCGCAACATGCACCGCCATCAAATTGGAGAGGAACACTATGTTTTCATTTTCCGAGCAATGGGCACTGGCCGGCAAGGCCCTGGTGGAAGCACAATTGATCAGCGCGCAAGCGTATGCCCAGGCCGCTGTCGACAGCGGCGCCAGCGTGCTGGACTTGCAGATCGATGCGGCTCGCGCGGCGCTGGCCGCCGCTACGGTGGCAGGCAATCAGCTGCTGTCCGTGAAGGATCCGCAAGCGCTGCTGGAACTGTCGCGCACGCAGTCGCAACTGGCCATCGAACGCATCGGTGCATATGGCCGCCAGGCAAAGGATGTTGCCCAAGAAACCCAGGAGAAATTCGACACTGTGACAAAGGGTGAGTTTGCTGCATCGCGTCAAAAATTTGGCGAGCTGGTGCAGGTGGTAAAGCAAACGCCTGTGCCCCTGATTATTCCCTTCAATAATTTTCTAAAAACCACTTTCGGCGGCGCCGATGAAGGGTATGATAAAAATAAAAATACGCGTCCTGCTCGCCAGGCGTAAGCGTGTTGCGGCCCGGCAGCGGCTATCCGCCGCGCCAGGCCGCCCGCCGCCACCGCAAGCAGGCTGTCATCGCCGCCGCCTGCGGTGCGGCGCTGGAACTGCGGCGCGTGCCGCGCTAGAATGAAACGCAGCTTGCTGTGTCTTCCCGGATACTCATTGGATTGTATTAACACCTTGACCTTGGCCCTCGTGGCCTGCTTATCGGAGAAATAAATGGATGATGTCGTAATCGTGGCCGCCGGCCGTACCGCAGTCGGCAAATTCGGTGGCAGTCTGGCCAAGATTCCTGCGTCCGAACTGGGCGCGCATGTAATCAAGGGCTTGCTGGCACAAACTGGCATCGACCCGAACCTGATCGGCGAAGCGATCCTGGGCCAGGTGCTGACGGCTGCCGTCGGCCAGAACGCCGCGCGCCAGGCCGTCATCAAGGCTGGCCTGCCCAGCTCGATCCCGGCATTCACCATCAACAAGGTATGCGGCAGCGGCTTGAAGGCAACGCACCTGGCGGCGCAAGCGATCAAGTGCGGCGATGCCAACATCATCATCGCCGGCGGCCAGGAAAACATGAGCGCCTCGCCGCACGCGATGAACGGCTCGCGCGACGGTTTCCGCATGGGTGACTTCAAGATGATCGACACCATGATCGTCGACGGCCTGTGGGACGTGTACAACCAGTACCACATGGGCATCACGGCGGAAAACGTCGCCAAGAAATACGAAGTGACGCGCGCCGAGCAGGATGAATTCGCGCTGCAGTCGCAACTGAAAGCGGAAGCGGCGCAAAAGGCGGGCAAGTTCAAGGATGAAATCCTGCCGCTGGAAATCGCCAATAAAAAAGGCACGGTCGTCTTCGACAGCGACGAATACATCAAGCCCGGTTCGACCCTGGAATCGCTGGCCGGCCTGCGCCCCGCGTTCGCCAAGGATGGCACCGTCACGGCCGGCAACGCGTCCGGCCTGAACGATGGCGCCGCCGCCGTGATCATGATGTCGGCCTCGCAAGCGAAAGAACTGGGCTTGAAGCCGCTGGCGCGCATCAAGGCCTACGCTTCGTCGGGTCTGGACCCGGCCGTCATGGGCATGGGCCCCGTCTCCGCATCGCGCCTGTGCCTGAAAAAAGCCGGCTGGACGCATGAAGAGCTGGACCTGATGGAAATCAACGAAGCGTTTGCCGCGCAAGCGATTGCCGTCAACAAGGAAATGGGCTGGGATACCAGCAAGATCAACGTGAACGGCGGCGCGATTGCCATCGGCCACCCGATCGGCGCGTCCGGTGCGCGCATCCTGGTCACCCTGATCCACGAAATGATCCGCCGCGACGCCAAGAAAGGCCTGGCAGCACTGTGCATCGGCGGCGGCATGGGTGTCGCCCTCGCAATTGAGCGTGATTAATCGCTGACAGCGAACTTGGGCCGTTACGCGCAATGCGTGGCGGCCTGGTCCGGTGCAGTACGCCGCCGTCACGCGGCGGTTTTGGATTGCTTTCATTAAATAATTAACTTTTTAGCAATAGAACGACACTGAGGGGATGAAAATGGCAAGAGTTGCATTGGTAACTGGTGGCATGGGTGGTCTGGGCGAAGCGGTGTGTTTCAAGCTGGCTGCGCTCGGCTATCGCGTGGTGACCACATATTCCCCAGGCAATCCGAAGGTCGCGGAATGGCTGGCGTCGACCAAAGACATGGGTTACGACTTCAAGGCATATCCGTGCGACGTGGCCGACTACGATTCGGCGGCTGCCTGCGTGGCGGCCGTGGAAGCGGAAATCGGTCCTGTCGACGTGCTGGTGAATAACGCCGGCATCACGCGCGACATGACGTTCAAGAAGATGGACAAACCGAACTGGGATGCCGTGATGGGCACCAACCTCGATTCCGTCTTCAACATGACCAAGCCCGTCTGCGACGGCATGGTGGAACGCGGCTGGGGCCGCATCATCAATATCTCGTCCGTGAATGGCCAGAAGGGCGCCTTCGGCCAAACCAACTATTCGGCCGCGAAAGCCGGCATGCATGGTTTCACCAAGTCGCTGGCGCTGGAAGTGGCGCGCAAGAACGTCACCGTCAACACCATCTCGCCAGGCTACATCGGTACCAAGATGGTCATGGCGATTCCGCAGGAAGTGCTCGACAGCAAAATCATCCCGCAAATTCCAATGGCGCGCCTGGGCAAGCCGGAAGAAGTGGCCGGCCTGGTCGCTTACCTGGCTTCCGATGAAGCCGCGTTCGTCACGGGCGCCAACATCTCGATCAACGGCGGCCAGCACATGTCGTAATCGGTATTGAGGTCAAACAAAAAGACAGCTGCGGCTGTCTTTTTTTATGCTTGCTAGCAAAACAAGGTGATCGCCGGATTTGCCTTAGAATCAGCATTTCTCCACTGCACCATTTCCATGCCCCTCTTTCCTGTCTTGCGCCGCGCCAGCGTGGCCGCCATTCTTTTCCTGGGCGCCGGCGCGGCCCAGGCCAGTGTCGCGTTCCATGTCACGGTGACTACCGAGCGCGTCAACAAGCCCGACGTGAAAACCAGCCTGCCTGCGCGCGATACGCAGGAAAGCGATGTCGTGCTGGGGCCCCATTACCTGAGCGTGCGTGATGGCACGCGCTTGTCCGTACTCGATTTTGCCGCGCGCCGCCGCCACCTGATCGATATGGCGGCATCCACCTACGACACGTATTCGCTGTTCGACGTGGCGGGATTTCGCGTCTTCGAACTGCGCCACCGGCAAGGGATCGTCGGCATATTGAAGGCGGGCGGCCTTGAGCAGCACGCAACGTTGCCCGTGTATGAGGAACAGGCTTTGTCGGTGCTGGACAACAAGCGGCGCAACGCGCTGGCGCCGCAAGTGCTCGACGGCGCCGTGCTGTGGTCGCTCGACGGGCAGCCCCTGCTGCGCCTGGGGATAGCTGGCAGCCCCGTCAGCGGCGACGATGCCACGGCGTTTGCCCAGTACCTGCGCTATACCTGGGGCGGCCATCCGCTGGTGCTGAAGATGCTGGCCGACGGCAAGCGCATTCCCGCCGAATTTACCATGCACTACCAGGAGGTGGGTGGCAGCGTGACGCGCCACTTCCGCGTCGGCGCCATGACGGTGGGTGCGCCCGCCACGTATACCCTGGCCGCCTACCGGCCACGCCCGCTGGCGGCCGATGCGCCCCCGCTCGAGCGCGTGCTGGCGCAGGCGGCGCGGTTGCCGCCGCTGAGTCCGCAGGCGCATCCGGCGCTGCGCGCCGAGGCCGAGCGCCTGTTTGCGGCAGGCAAGCCCTTCGAGGCATTTTTGACCATGCTGGAAGACCATTTTTCTACGGGCGCGCTGGTGGACAAGCTGACGCCCCAGCAACAGCGGGCCATGCAGGAGTGCCAGCCCATCCACGACTTGACGCGCGCACTGCTGGCCAAGGACCAGGAAGGCATCAAGGCAGCATTGACGACGGTGCAGGAATCAAGGACGCAAACGGGGCTGGAGCAGCCCGTGCTGGCCTTGTTCGAAGGCAATTTGCGCGCCAAGCTGGGGCAATGGCCGGAAGCGACCGCGCTGTATCTGCAAGTGCTGCAGGCCAAGCCGCAGATGGCGGCCGTGTACCAGGACCTGGGCGATGCCTTGCTGGCGCAATTCGATGCGCCGAATGCCTGGCGCAGCTGGGACGCGGGACGGGCCATGGCGCCCACGCTGCGGCAATTTCGCAAGATCAACGAGCTGGAGCGCAGCCTGCTGAACGACTACCCCGCCTTTTTTGCCGGCGGGGCGCCGCTTCCGCTACCGCTGAAAAGTCAGCCCAGCACCAGCCGCCCGGCCAGCAAGAAGAAGACGGTGGGCAGCACGAACTTGCCGTAAGGCGAAGGTTTGCCGCGCAGGCGGCGCGCCAGGCGCGCTGCCAGGACGGCATACAGGGCATCGAACAGCAGGCCGACCAGCACCAGGACGGCGCCCAGGCGCAGGTATTGCATGCCGACCTGCTCGCTGCCGGCGACGAACTGCGGCAGGAACATGCTGCAAAACAGCAGTGCCTTCGGATTGAGCAGATTCGTCAGGAAGCCGCGCACCAGGCTGGCGCGGGCGCCATGCGCCGTGGCGGGCGCGGCCGCTTCCTGCACCGTTTGGGTCGACAGGGCCGACTGCAGCAGGCGCAGCGCCAGGTACAGCAGGTAGGCGGCGCCCGCCCATTTGACCCATTGCAAGGCTTGCGGATGCGTCACCATCAACGCCGCCAGTCCCGCGCCCGACAGCGCCACGTGGACGGCGCGCGCGCCGGCGATACCGAGGGCCGTCACCAGCGCCGTGGCCACGCCGCGCGCGGCGCCCGTCGCCAGCACCAGCGCCATGTCGGGGCCCGGTAATAAAAAGGCGCCAGCCAGTGCCAGCAGGTACATCAGGAAGGTAGAATCGGACATGGGCCAGTCGAAAAGAAAAGCGGGAGCATGCGCACGGTGCAGCCTGCTCGCCGGATCCCATTATGTTCTTGCTGTGATGAAATGTGCTTGCTTTTCCTGCCCTGCATGCCCTAGTATTCGGGTAGATTCAACTCCTATAAAAACAAAAAATAGATGAAAATTTCAGAAGTTAGCCTCGACGCCACCGATTTGCAGATACTCAGGCTGTTGCAGGATGAAGGACGGCTGTCGAATGCGCGCCTGGCCGAGCGCTTGAAGCTCAGCGAAACCCCCGTCTGGCGCCGTCTGCGCCGCCTGGAAGAGGAAGGTTTTATTACCGGCTACCAGGCTTTGCTTAACCGCAAGAAGCTGGGCATCGGCCTGGTCGCGTTCGTCCGGGTCGTGTTTGCCAACCATGGCGGCGAGCAGCCGTCGCAGTTCGAGCAAGCCATCGCGACGATTCCCGAAATCTTGTCGTGCCACAATGTGGCGGGCGAAGCCGATTATTTCCTGCAAGTGGTGGCGCGCGACCTGGAAGCATATGGCGAATTCGTCTCGACCGTGCTGCGCCGCCTGCCTGGCGTGGCGGAAATCCAGTCCAGCCTGTCGATGCGCGAAATCAAGTCGTCGAACCGCCTGCCCTTGCTGCTGGCCTGAGGCGCCGGGGGCGCACTATAATTGGAACAGTTGCCAGGACTCGTGCCTGGCGCCCTGACCGCCACTCCGAGGACCGCCATGCCCGATTCCCTGACTCCCCTGTTTCCCGTCCTGTCGCCGAACCGGCACGGCATGCTGGCGGTCGATGACATCCACACCATTTATTGGGAAGAGTGCGGCAACCCCGACGGTATTCCCGTGCTGTTCCTGCATGGCGGGCCCGGCGCGGGCCTGTCGCCGCAGCACCGCCGCTTCTTCGATCCGCAGCGCTACCGCGTGATCCTGTTCGACCAGCGCGGCGCGGGCAAGTCCACGCCGCTGGGCGAATGGCGCAACAACACGACGCAGCTGCTGATCGCCGATATCGAACGCCTGCGTGCCCAGTTCGGCATCGGCCAATGGCTGGTGTTTGGCGGCTCCTGGGGCTCGACCCTGGCGCTGGCGTATGGCCAGGCGCATCCGGAAGCCTGTCTCGGTTTCGTGCTGCGTGGCATTTTCCTGTGCACGCAGGCGGAAATCGACTGGTTCATCGACGGCGTGCGCTGGTTCTATCCGGAACTGTACGAGGAATTCGCCGCGCCCATTCCGGCAGAGGAAAGGGGCGACTTGCTGGCCGCCTACGTGAAACGCATCCTCAGCAGCGATCCCGCCGTGTACTGGCCGGCCGCGCGCGCCTGGAGCCGCTTCGAAGGGCGCCGCGTGTACCTGATGCCGCAACCGGAAGATGCGCCGAACGATGCGCTGGACCTGGGCGTGGGCCGGCTCGAATCGCATTACATGGCCAACCTCGGTTTCTTCGAGGAAGACCAGCTGATCCGCAACATCGGGCGCATCGCGCATTTGCCGGCCGTCATCGTGCAAGGGCGCTACGACGCCATCTGCCCGCCGCTGTCGGCCTACCGTTTGCAGCAAGCCTGGCCCGGCGCACAGCTGGAAATGATCCCGGACGCGGGCCATGGCGCGCTCGAGCACGGTATCGCTTCGGCGCTGGTGCGCGCCACCGAGCGCTTCGTGCCGGGGCGCGGCTTCGCATGACGTTCAACCACGCCGGTTGGCAAAGCGGCCAGCCGGCGTGCGCCACCTGCTACACTATGGCCTGTGCTGGCGCCACGGTCGGGCGCCGGTGTGAACCCACGACTTTTTATCCATGAACATACAGATCGGCGACATCGGCCATATCATCCAGCTGGCGATTGCGCCGGTTTTCCTGTTGACCGGTATCGGTACCATGCTGGTGGTGCTGACCAACCGCCTGGGCCGCATCATCGACCGCACGCGCGTGCTGGAAGACCGGCTCGACATCGGCTACAACGATTTCTATATGGATGAGCTAGATACCTTGTATCGGCGTACCCATCTGATCAACTATTCGATTTCGCTGAGCACGGCGTGCGGTTTCTTCGTCTGCGTCATCATCGCCATGCTGTTTTTGGGCGATATTCTGAACCTGACCCTGGACAAATACATCGCGGCCTTCTTTGTGCTGGCCGTGATTTGCCTGATCGGCTGTTTTATTTATTTACTGCGCGAAATTTATCTGGCCGCGACGGCCCAGCGCATCCGGCGCCATATCCGCCCGCCACGTTAAGCGGCGCGCCGGTTTACCCTACTATTGAAGAACGAGTCCAGCATGCACGATTACAAACGTCCCCCCACCCTGCACCGCTACGGCCAGCGCAGCGAACTCGAGCTGGCGCTGAGCCTGGGCCAGTTCCGCCTGGCGCCAGCGGGCAATTGTCTGACCCTGAGCTTTTCGCAAGTGTGGGACAAACAATTGTTCGATCTGTTCGCCCCGGCCGACGCCTGTTTGATCATCCACAATACGGAAGAATTCGGCGAACGCCTGCACCGCGCCGTGCAGCGCACCCTGCCCAGCTGGGCAGGCATCGATGGCCTGGTCGAATACGGCCAGCGCGCCGCCCTGGGCGCCGCCTTCACCAAGACGCGCGCCGAGGCGCCCGAGCAGGAATGGCTGTTCGCCTGGCGCTCGATGCAGCCGCAAGCGAGCCTGAACCCTGTCACGGTAAAACTGGGCAGCCTGGAAAACTTCGCGGAAATCCGCGACCGCGATACCTATTTGGCCTGATTTTTTAACACCGGATGAAACCGTAGCGAGCGGATGGGAGTTGTAGCTGAGCAGCGGAGCTGTGCTTTAGCACAGTGAGCAGCGGAGGCTGCAAATCGCGACGCGCAGTAGGTTTTTTCCGGTGTCGTTATCCGGATTTATCGGCGTACTGGCTGTCGATGCGGGTGAGTACGGCCGCCATCATGCGCTCGATATCGCCGCGTATCATGGTCGTGCCCAGCATGCCGGGCACATAGAAGCCCGGCATCAGCCGGCTGGAAAAGACGATGCGCGTGCCGCCCGTCTCCGGGATGGGATACAGATTCCAGCGCGATTCGTAATGCCGCATGTCGCCCGAGATCAGGGCGATATCGATGGCCGTGAACGGCGTTTCCGTGGCCCGCACCACCAGGTGGATGGGGTGGTTCATGAACAGGAAGCGCGCCATGCCCTGCTGCTCGATGATGACTTCATTGCCGTTGCGCGACAGCACGCGGCAGGAGCTGAGGTCGGGCACGAATTCATGCATGCGCTCGTACGTGGTCAGGGTCTTCCAGACGGAGGCCGGCGGCGCCTGCACGCTGCCGCTGGCATCGACTTCATACATGCGCTGCCCGTCGACCTCGATGCGCTTGACGTCGACCTTCAGCCTGTCCAGGCGTGTCGCCTGTGCCAGCGCGGTCGCGGGGACGGCGCACAGCATCAGCAGGCAAAGGAAGAGTCGCGTCATGCACCTAGCCTACGGGAAACTTGCCCCCGGCACAAGCTGTACGCATCGCCGGCCCGTGCGCCGGGCGATTTAGAACTCCCGGTCTAGAGAAATACGCTGCGGCGAGCGGCAATGCTTGCTACCGTACGGCCTGCATACCACCTCTACCGGACCGATCACCATGACTGCCTATCCCCACCTGCTGGCCCCGCTCGACCTGGGTTTTACCTCTTTGCGCAACCGCGTCATCATGGGGTCCATGCACACGGGCCTGGAAGACCGCTTTTACCATTATGGCAAGCTGGCCGCGTTTTACCGCGAACGGGCGCGCGGTGGCGTGGGGCTGATCGTCACGGGCGGCATCTCGCCGAACCGCCTCGGCGACGTGCCGAACCACCGCAAGGTGACGCGCGCCGTGCACGAGGAGGGCGGCAAGATCGTCATGCAGATCCTGCATGCGGGCCGCTATGGCTATCAGCCGTTCGTCGTCTCGGCGTCGGCGAAGAAATCGCCGATCTCGCCATTCCGGCCCCGTCCCCTGAGCGAACGGGGCATCGAACGCACCATCTGCGACTACGTGCGCTGCGCGCGTCTGGCGCAAAAGGCCGGCTATGACGGCATCGAGGTGATGGGCAGCGAGGGCTACCTGTTGAACCAGTTCCTGTGCGCGCGCACGAATCTGCGCCAGGACCGCTGGGGCGGCAGCATCGAGAACCGCATGCGCCTGCCCGTGGACATCGTGCGCCGCATCCGCGCCGCCGTCGGCCCCAACTTCATCATCATGTACCGCCATTCCCTGCTCGACCTGGTCGAGGGCGGCAATACCTGGGACGACGTGGTGACGGTGGCCAAGGCCCTGGAACACGCCGGCGTGACCATTCTGAATACGGGCTTCGGCTGGCATGAGGCAAGAGTGCCCACCATCGTCACCTCCGTGCCGCGCGCCGCCTTCGCTTCCGTGGCGGGCCGGCTGCGCCGCGAAGTCAATATCCCCGTGGTGGCGTCGAACCGCATCAACATGCCGCACGAAGCGAACGCCATCCTGGAACGCGGTGACTGCGACCTGGTGTCGATGGCGCGGCCTTTCCTGGCCGACCCGTTTTTTGTCGCCAAGGCCGCCGCCGGCCGCGCCGACGAAATCAATACCTGCATCGGCTGCAACCAGGCGTGTCTCGACCATACGTTTGCCAACAAGCGCGCCAGTTGCCTGGTCAACCCGCGCGCCTGCCATGAAACGGAACTCGTCTACGCGAAAAAGGCCGTGCCGCGTCGGGTGGCCGTCGTCGGCGCCGGTCCGGCCGGCCTGTCCGCCGCCTGCGTGGCGGCCGAATGCGGGCACGAGGTGAGCCTGTTCGACGGCAGCGATAGCGTGGGCGGCCAGTTCAAGGTGGCCATGCAGATACCTGGCAAGGAAGAATTTACGGAAACCATCCGTTATTTTGCGCGCCGGCTGGCGCTGCTGGAAGTCAAGCTGCACCTGGGCCAGCGCGTGACGCGCGAGCAATTGCTGGCGGGCGGCTATGACGACGTCATCGTCGCCACCGGCATCAAGGTGCGCCTGCCGGCCATTCCCGGCATCGACCATCCGAAGGTGCTGTCGTATCTGGATGTGCTGCAAAGCAAGAAACCCGTGGGCGCGCGCGTGGCCATCATCGGCGCGGGCGGCATCGGTTTCGACGTGGGCGAATACCTGCTGCACGACCCGGTGCACCCGCTGCCCCAGCCTGTGGCCACCTGGGCGGGCGAGTGGGGCGTGGACCTGGATGCGGCCACCGGCGGCGGCCTGGTGCCGCCCGTGGCGCCGCATCCCGTGCGGCAGATATTCCTGTTGCAGCGCAAGACCTCGAAAGTGGGGGCGGGACTGGGCAAGACGTCGGGCTGGGTGCACCGCGCGGCACTGGCGAGAAACGGCGTGGCCATGCTGGCTGGCGTGAGCTATGACAAGATCGACGAGCAGGGCTTGCACATCACCGTGGGCGGCGAGCAGCGCCTGCTGGCGGTGGACAACGTGGTTATCTGCGCGGGCCAGGACAGCTTGACGGAACTCATGCCGGAAATGGACAAGGATGGCAAGCCGCTGGCGGCGGGCGGCCCCCGTTTCCATAAGATCGGCGGCGCCGCGCTGGCGGCCGAACTCGACGCCAAGCGGGCGATACGGGAAGGCGCGGAGCTGGCCGCCAGTTTATAACCCGGAAAAAACTGGGGTCGGACCCTGAGGGTCCGACCCCGGCATTTGCATGGGCTAGAGGTTCGGTATCAAAGAACCTTAATGGCTATGCCCCTTCTTCGCCGCATCAAAACTCTGCAGCACGTGTTCGGCCATGCCATTCGCCAGCTCGTGCTCGCCGATAAACACCTTGCCCGCGTTTTCCGCGCGCAGCAATTCCGCCTCTTCCTCGCTGTGCGTGCGCACCACCGTCATGATGTTCGGGTTCAGCGCGCGCGCCGTCTCGATCATGGCGCGCACGTGGAAGGTATCGGGCGTGGCGATGACGAGCATGGTGGCGTGCGTGATGTGCGCCTGGATCAGCACGGCCGGTTCGCCCGCATTGCCGGCCACGGCCGGGATGCCCTGCTTGCGCAGCTGGTCGACGATTTCGCGGTTTTCCTCGGCCACGACGAAGTGGATGCCCCGTTCCATCAGTGCGGCGGCGATGCGCCGGCCCACGCGGCCATAGCCGACCAGGACGATCTGGCCCGACAGTTTTTCCTGTGGCACCGTCATCGGCAGCTCGGCCAGCGGGTCGGTGGTGCGTTCGAACTTGCGCGCGAAATCGCTGTTGCTCATCACGCGCAGCAACGGCTTGGCCATGCTGAATACGAGCGGGTTGAGGGCAATCGACAGGATGGCGCCGGCCAGGATCAGGCTTTGGCCTTCTTGCGGCATCAGGCCCAGCGACAGGCCCAGGGCGGCCAGGATGAACGAGAACTCGCCGATCTGCGCCAGGCTGGCCGAGACGATGATGGCCGTTTTCGGCGGATAGCGCAGCGCCATCACGAGCAGGAAGGCGGCGATCGACTTGCCGAAGATAATGATGGCGCACACGGCCAGCACTTGCAGGGGCTTCTCGATGAGGATGTTCGGCTCGAACAGCATGCCGACGGAAACGAAGAACAGCACGGCAAACGCGTCGCGCAGGGGCAGCGACTCTTCCGCGGCGCGGTGGCTGAGCTCGGATTCGCGCAGCACCATGCCGGCAAAGAAGGCGCCCAGCGCGAAGGACACGCCGAACAGCTTGGTCGAAGCGTAGGCGATGCCGACGGCGGCGGCGATCACGCACAGGGTGAACAGCTCGCGCGAACCGGTGCGCGCCACCTGCCACAAAATCCACGGGAACAGCTTGCGGCCGACCACCAGCATGAAGACGATGAAGCCGGCCACTTGCCCCAGGGTAATGGCCAGGGTTTGCCACAGGCTGACAGCCTCGGCATCCGGCGCGACCTTGCCGCCCAGCACGCCGGCAAACGCCGGCAGCAGCACGAGCACCAGCACGGTGACGAGGTCTTCCACCACCAGCCAGCCGACGGCGATGCGGCCATTCAGCGAGTCGAGGATGCCCCGTTCTTCCAGCGCGCGCAGCAGCACCACGGTACTGGCCACGGACAGGGCCAAGCCGAAGATCAGTCCGCCACCGAGGGTCCAGCCCCACCAGTGGGCCAGGCCCATGCCCATCGCCGTGGCGACGCCGATCTGCAGGATGGCGCCAGGCAGCGCGATCTTGCGCACGTCCCACAAATCTTCGATGGAAAAGTGCAGGCCGACACCGAACATCATCAGCATCACCCCGATTTCCGCCAATTGCCCGGCTATTTCCGCATCCGCCACAAAACCGGGCGTGGCCGGTCCGATGATGATGCCGGCGGCCAAGTAGCCGACCAGGGCCGGCAGTTTCAGGCGCGCGGCGATGAAGCCGAAGATGAGGCCGAACCCGAGGGCGGCGGCGATGGTGGTGATCAGGCTGATGTCATGGGGCATGCGTGTGGGGTTCCTTATGGGACGTACGGATGGAAAAAGATGTTGCTCAGCGACCAAGTATAAACGCATCAAAGCCCCTGCCGGAAGGTTCCTGCGGCTTTATTGCAAAAAACCTGTGCACTATCTTCGTCCAGGTGGCCACGAACGCATGTCATCCACCCGGATCTTCTCCTAATTCAAGGATTCAACCCTATGCCACCCCGTGTCTTTACACCTTGCGCACGATCACGCAGCCGATGGAATAACCGGCGCCGAACGAGCAGATGACGCCCGTGGCGCCCGCCGCCATATCATCCTGATATTTATGGAAGGCGATGATGGAACCGGCCGACGAGGTGTTGGCGTAGGTGTCGAGGATCACGGGCGCTTCGTTGGCTTCCGCGTCGCGGCCCAGGATCAGGCGCGCGATCAGCAGGTTCATGTTCAGGTTAGCCTGGTGCAGCCAGTAGCGGGAGACTTGCGCCACTTCCACGCCGGCCTTGGCCAGGGTCGCCTTGATCATTTCGGCGGCCATCGGGCACACTTCCTTGAAGACTTTGCGGCCTTGCTGGCGGAACAGCTTGTCGGCCTGGCCCACGCCGGACTCGTCAAAACGGTTGAGGAAGCCGAAATTGTTGCGGATGGCGTTAGAGAAGCGCGTTTTCAGTTCCGTGCCGATGATCTCGAACTGGTGCTTGGACACGGCAGTGTCTTTCGCTTCCACGATGATGGCCGTGCAGGCGTCGCCAAAAATAAAATGGCTGTCGCGGTCGCGCCAGTTCAGGTGGCCGCTGGTGATTTCGGGATTCAGGACCAGCACGGCGCGCGCCTGGCCGCTTTGCACGGCGGCCACGGCTTGCTGGATGCCGAAGGTGGCGGACGAGCACGCCACGTTCATGTCAAAACCATAACCGTCTATGCCCAGCGCATCCTGCACTTCCACGGCCATGGCCGGGTAGGCGCGCTGCATATTGCTGCAAGCCACCAGTACCATGTCGATATCGGCTGGCGTGCGGCCCGCGCGCGCCAAGGCGTCGCGCGCGGCGGCAACCGCCATTTCCGCTTGCAGGGACAGTTCATCATCGCCCCGTTCCGCGATGCGCGAGACCATGCGCGCCGGATCGAGGATGCCTTCCTTTTCCATCACGAAGCGCGACTTGATGCCGGACGCCTTTTCGATGAAGGCCACGCTCGACAGGTCCAGCGCCGTCACTGTGCCCGCGGCGATCGCGTCGGCGTTGTCGGCATTGAACTTTTCAACGTAGGCATTGAAGCAGGTGACCAGCTCTTCGTTGGAGATCGAAAATGGCGGCGTGTACAGTCCGGTACCGCTGATGACGACTTGTTTCATGGTTAAGCTTTCAAATTTGGCAATCGGCGCGATGCCGATAAGTGAAGCAAATTTTACACAAACGGGCTCGACTGTAGAGAGTTTCGTGTTACGGGGCAGGGCGATGTGTGGCGGAAGATTGATTTTTGTCGCGTGGACGGGTGACCAGGGGGCATTGCGCCCCCCCTGTGATGCTGGCGCTGCTGCTTATTTCTTCTGTTCTTTCTTGACGTCGGCCTGCACCACCACCGGTTCGGCCTTGGCCAGCTGCACCGGCAGACCCTTCAGGTGGTTCAGCGCCTGGTGCAATTGAAAATCGTCCTTGCTGCCAAATTCCAGCGGCTTGCGGGTCTTTTCCAGGGCGATGATGCGCAATTGCTCTTCCATCTCGTCGTTAACGGGCGCGGCTTTGGCACTTTCCTGGTCGCGGTCGTTGCTCAGGTGCTTGGTGAGATCGGCTTCGCGGATGCGCAGGCCGTTGAGGCCGTCGCCGTCCGCATTCTCGTCGACCAGCAGGTCGGGCACGATGCCCTTGGCCTGGATCGAGCGGCCGTTCGGCGTGTAGTAGCGGGCCGTCGTCAGCTTGACGGCCGTGTCGGCTGTCAGCTGGCGGATGGTTTGCACGGAACCTTTGCCGAAGGTCTGCGTGCCGATGATGGTGGCGCGCTTGTAATCCTGCAGGGCGCCGGCGACGATTTCCGAGGCCGAGGCCGACCCCGTGTTGACGAGCACCACCAGCGGCACTTTTTTGATGGCGGCCGGCAATTTCGCCAAGGCATCGCCTTCCGAACGGAAGGTATAGTATTCGGCGCGGCCGTAGAACACCTGTTTCGAATCCGGCAACTGGCCATTCGTTGAGACGATGGCCGCGTCCTTCGGCAGGAAGGCGGCCGAGACGCCGATGGCGCCTTGCAGCACGCCGCCCGGGTCGTTGCGCAGGTCCAGCACCATGCCCTTGATGTTCGGGTCTTGCTGGTATAACGCCGTGATCTGCGCGGCCATGTCGTCGACGGTCGGTTCCTGGAATTGCGACACGCGCAACCAGGCGTAGCCAGGCTCGACGATCTTCGCCTTCACGCTCTTCTGATGGATTTCCTCGCGCGTGATGGTGAAGGCCAGCGGTTGCGGTTCATCCTTGCGGGCAATCGTCAGCGACACCTTGGTGCCCGGTTCGCCGCGCATGCGCTTGACGTTGTCGTCCAGGCTGACGCCTTTCACGGGCTGGCCATCGAGGCGGGTGATCAGATCGCCGGCCTTGATGCCGGCGCGGTAGGCGGGAGAATCCTCGATGGGCGAGACGATCTTGATGTAGCCGTCTTCGCTGAGGCCGATTTCAATGCCCAGGCCGACGAACTTGCCTTCCGAGCCTTCGCGCAGCTCGGCGTAGGCTTTCTTGTCCAGGTAGGCGGAATGGGGGTCGAGCGAGGCGACCATGCCGGAAATGGCGTCTTCCAGCAGTTTCTTGTCTTCCACCGGCTCGACATAATCGGACTTGATCAGGCCAAATACGTCGGCCAGTTGACGCAGCTCTTCCAGAGGCAAGGGCGGCTCGACGGTCTTTTGCGCCATGGCGGAAAATTGCAGCGACACGGCGACGCCGGCCACCACGCCCAGGCCGATCAAGCCGGTATTTTTGAGTTTGCCCATCATTGCACCTTTGCAGCTAGCGTGTCTTGCACAAGCGCCAGTCCCCGTGGAGCGGCGCTTTCCTGAAAGTATAGACCTGAATCTCTGCCGGCGTGGGCCGGCCGTGGAAAAAGCGTGTCTGGGCCCAGTCTACGCGCGAAAACGGGGCTGTCAGCTTGCCATATGTTGCGGTTTTGTATGCGATGTATAGTTACTCTTGAGGGGAGTAAGCATTTGTAAGAGTCGAAAAAAAGCGTGTGCGGCGGCCCTATAGTGGACTCGCATTCTCGACCCGAAGTGGTTTTGCCTGCGTCTGCGGACGCAGGCTTTTTTTTATCCGGAGCCCCCATGACCTCGTTGACCTTTTCCCCTGCCGTGCGCCGTCTCGGCCTGGCCTTGCTGCTGGGTACCACCGCCTTGACCGCCTCGGCCGTGCCGATTGCCGAGATGCGCCTGGAAGACTTGTTGCCGATGGCGCCCGATTTCAAGACGGAATTGAAGCTCAATGCGAATCAAACCACCTTGTGGCAGCAGGTGGAAGGGAAATCGCGCCAGCTGTTGCGCGAACGCAAGGCGCGCCGCGAACGCCTGCAAGCGGGCGTGACGCAGGGTTTGCAAGCGCCGCGGCTGGAGTTGCGCGACTTGCTCGCCGGCCTGGACACGGAAAGCACGCAGAGCCTGGCCGAAGAAAAGCAGTTGCGCGAATGGTGGCTGAGCGTCAACGACGCCCTCGACGAAAACCAGCGCCAGATGGTGGCCCAGTTCATCGCCGGCCAGATGGCGCGCGTGATGGACGCCGCCGCGCCCCGCAGCGAATCGCGCGGCGCGCCCGGTGGCGAGCATGGCGGGCGCAAGGGCGGCAAGGGGGGAATGGGCGGCATGGGAGGCGCGGGCGTGAGCATGGGCAGCGGGGGCGCGGGCATGACGCTGCCCGGCAACTGAGGGTAAGCAGGGGGCAGGCGCTGGGGGGCAAGCAAGGGGCAAGGATGGCCAAAAGGCATGCTCGCGTGCTACATTCCTGCAGCGCCTGGCGCGGCAGGCTATCCGCCCGAAGCCATCCGCCCGGTCTTTTTGACATGCCCCATAAGGACAATCCGTGAATCGCTATCTCTTGAGCAGTCTGACCCTGACCCTGTTGGCTGCGTTTGCCCATGCCGCCGAACCCGTATCCGCCGCTGCCGCCCCGACCGTGGCGCCCGGCGTCGCACCTTCCGCACCTGCCGCCGCCGGCGTCGTTTCCGGTATCGATGTGCAGTACATCGACCCCGCCGTGCGCGTGCAGGACGATTTCTTCACCCATTTGAACGGCAAGTGGCTGGCCACGGCCGAGATTCCTGCCGACAAGTCGAGCTGGGGTTCGTTCGCCAAGCTGCGCGATGACACCACGCCACAGTTGCGCGGCATCATCGAAGCCACGCAAAAGGACAAGAACAGGAAAGCCGGTTCCGAAGCGCAGAAAATCAGCGACTTGTACGCCAGCTACATGGATGAAGCCAAGCTCGAGGCGCTGGGCACGAAGCCGCTGGCCGGCGAACTGAACCGTATCCGCTCGTTGCGCGACAAGAAGGGCGTGCCCGCCCTGATCGCTCACCTGAGCCAGACGGGCGTGTCGACCCCGTACGCCGTCTACGTGGGCCAGGATGCCCGTGCTTCGACGAAATATGCGGCATATGTGAGCCAAAGCGGCCTGGGCATGCCGGACCGCGACTACTACCTGGAAGCCAAGCAGGCTGGCGTCAAGGAAAAATACCAGGCGCACGTGGAAAAAATGCTGGCCATGGCGGGCGACAAGAACGCCGCTGCCCGCGCCAAGGCTGTCGTTGCGCTGGAAACGGCCCTGGCCGAAGTGCAATGGACCAAGGTCGAGAACCGCGACCCCGTCAAACGCTACAACAAGACCGACATCAACAAGCTGAACGACCTGACCCCGGGCTACGACCTGAAGTCCGGCCTGGCCGCCCTGGGCATCGCCAACAAGGTCGACTACGTCATCGTCAACCAGCCGAGCTACCTGGCCGGCTACAACAAGGTGCTCGCGTCTGCCGACCTGGATACCCTGAAAGCGTATTTCGAATGGCAGTTGCTGCGCAGCTATGCCAGCTACCTGTCGAAAAATTTTGTCGATGAAAGCTTTGCCTTCTACGGCACGGTGCTCAGCGGCGTGACGGAAAACCAGCCGCGCTGGAAGCGTGGCGTGGGCGCTGTCGAAGGCGTGCTGGGCGAAGCCGTCGGCAAACTGTACGTGGCGCAATACTTCCCGGCGGAGCGCAAGGCGCACATGCAGGAACTGGTGAAGAACGTGCTGGCCGCCTACAAGGACAGCATCGACACCTTGGACTGGATGAGCCCGGAAACCAAGAAGGAAGCGCAAGCCAAGCTGGCCAAGTTCACGCCGAAGATCGCGTATCCGAACAAATGGCGCGATTACACGAAGCTGCAAATCGTCCAGGGCGACTTGGTGGGCAACATGATGCGCGCCGCCAACTTCGGTTCCGCGCGCCAGGTGGCCAAGCTGGGCAAGCCGATCGACCGCGAAGAGTGGGGCATGACGCCGCAAACGGTGAACGCCTATTACAGTTCGACGATGAATGAAATCGTCTTCCCCGCGTCCATCCTGCAGCCGCCGTTCTTTGACGCCAACGCGGACGATGCCGTCAACTATGGCGCCATCGGCGCCGTCATCGGCCATGAAATCAGCCACGGCTTCGACGACAAGGGCAGCCAGTCCGATGGCGACGGCAACCTGCGCGACTGGTGGACCCCGGCCGACCGCAAGAATTTCGCCGCCAAGGCCGACGCGCTGACCAAGCAATATGACGGTTACAGCCCCTTGCCTGGCTACCACGTCAATGGCGCCCTGACGCTGGGCGAGAACATCGCCGACAACTCGGGCGTGGCGATCGCCTACAAGGCCTATAAAATCTCGCTGGGCGGCAAGCCGGCGCCCGTGCTGGACGGCTTGACGGGCGACCAGCGCTTCTACATGGGCTTTGGCCAGGTATGGCGCAGCAAGATGCGCGAAGCGCAGCAGATCGTGCAGATCAAGACCGACCCGCATTCGCCGGGCCAGTACCGCGCCAACGGCACCATGGTCAACCAGCCTGGCTTCTACGAAGCGTTTGGCGTGAAACCGGGCGACAAGATGTATGTCGCTCCGGAAAACCGCGTGATCATCTGGTAAGCCCAGCCTCGATGAAAACGTAATCCTGTAACAACAAAAGAGACCACTCGCGTGGTCTTTTTTGCATTCTGGCCAAAGTTCTTTCTGTCATTTCGGCCGGTATGCTACAGTCAAAAACCGGGCCAGAAGCCTTGGGCCTTCTGACCCTTATATTCCACACAATACAATATAGAGGACAACCGTGAATCGTTATTTGTTAAGTGCATTGACCCTGAGTTTGCTGGCCGGCGTGTCCGGCATGGCTGGCGCCGCTGATGCGGCCAAGAAAGCCGCTCCCGCCACGGCCGTTGCTGCTGCGGCGCTGACGTCCGGCATCGCCGTCGAATACGTCGATCCTGCCGTGCGCGCGCAGGACGATCTGTTCCAGCACCTGAATGGCAAATGGCTGGCGGAAACCGTGATTCCTGCCGACAAGTCGAGCTGGGGCAGCTTTGCCAAGCTGGCCGACGATACGCAAACGCAGCTGCGCGGCATCGTCGAAGGCGCGGCCGCCGACAAGGCCCGCGCGGCCGGTTCGAATGCCCAGAAAATCGGTGATTTTTATAACAGCTTCATGGATGAAGCCAAGCTGGAAAGCCTGGGCCTGACCCCCTTGAACGCGGAGTTGGCGAAGATCGCCGCGCTGCAGGACAAGGCGGAATTGCCGGCCGTAATCGCCCACTTCAGCAAGCTGGGCGTGACCTCGCCTTACGACTTCGGCATCCACCAGGACGCCAAGGATTCCACCAAATACGTGGCCGACATCGTGCAGAGCGGCCTGGGCTTGCCTGACCGCGACTACTACCTGGAAGCAGGCAAGGCCGACACGCGCGCCAAATACCTGGCCCACGTGGAAAAAATGCTGAGCCTGGCCGGCGACGCGAACGCTGCCGCCAACGCGAAAGCCATTGTGGCGCTGGAAACGGAGCTGGCCAAGGCGCAATGGAGCAATGTGCAGAACCGCGACCCCGTCAAGACCTATAACAAGGTGGAACTGGCGAAACTGGCCGCCGTGGCGCCAGGCTACGACTGGGCCCGCTACCTGAAGGACACGGGCATCGCCGGCAAGGTCGATTACGTGATCGTCAGCCAGCCCAGCTACCTGAAGGGTTTTGCCGAGATCGCCAACAAGACTCCGCTGGAGACGTGGAAAGCGTATTTCCAGTGGCACTTGTTGCACGCTAACGCCGGCTACCTGCCGAAAGCGTATGTCGATGAAAACTTCGCCTTCTATGGCACCACCCTGACGGGCGTGACGGAAATGCGTCCGCGCTGGAAACGCGGCGTGGGCGCCGTCGAAGGCGCGCTGGGCGAAGCCGTGGGCCAGCTGTACGTGGAACAGTATTTCCCGGCCGAACGCAAGGTGCGCATGGAAGCGCTGGTGAAAAACCTGATGACGGCCTACAAGCAAAGCATCGACAAGCTCGACTGGATGAGCCCTGTCACCAAGAAACAGGCGCAGATCAAGCTGGCCAAGTTCACCACCAAGATCGGCTATCCGAACAAATGGCGCGATTACTCGGGCCTGACGGTGGCGCCGGACGATTTGATCGGCAACATCCAGCGTTCGCACCTGCTCAACTACAACCGCGAATTGAACAAGCTGGGCCAGCCCATCGATCGCGACGAGTGGGGCATGACGCCGCAGACCGTGAACGCCTATTACAACCCTGAGCTGAACGAAATCGTCTTCCCGGCCGCCATCCTGCAAGCGCCGTTCTTCGACGCCAACGCGGACGACGCCGTCAACTATGGCGCCATCGGCGGCGTGATCGGCCATGAAATCAGCCACGGCTTCGACGACCAGGGTGCCCAGTACGACGGCGACGGCAACCTGCGCGACTGGTGGACCAAGGCCGACCATAAAAACTTCGCCAAGAAAACCAAGCAATTGGTGGCGCAGTACAACAGCTTCAGCCCCGTCAAGGGCCACTTCGTCAACGGCGAACTGACCCTGGGCGAAAACATCGCCGACAATTCCGGCGTGGCAATCGCGTATAAGGCGTACAAATTGTCGCTGAACGGCAAGCAAGCTCCCGTCATCGACGGCTTCACGGGCGAGCAGCGCTTCTACGCTGGCTTTGCCCAGGTCTGGCGCATGAAGATGCGCGAAGCGCAGCAGCTGGTCTTGCTGAAAACGGACCCGCACTCGCCAGGCCAGTTCCGCGCCAATGGCACCATGCGCAACCAGCCCGGCTTCTACCAGGCCTTCGACGTGAAACCGGGCGACAAGATGTATCTGCCGCCGAAAGACCGCGTCATCATGTGGTAACAGCAGTTCTGACGCGCTAGTACCGAGCCGCCCCGCATCAAGCCGGGCGGCTTTTTTACGCCGTGTGATCTGGCGCAAACTGCGGGTAAAAAAAAACCGCCCATCCGGGCGGTTCCTTGCTACTGCGAGCTGCTTACTTGGCAGGTTCCGCGGCTGGTGCGGCAGCGCCGTCAGCGGCAGCGGCTGGTGCCGGCACTTCCGGTTCCTTGAACTTGCCGCCCGACGCATTGGCGATGTAGACGACGGCGCGCGCCACTTCCACATCGTCGAGGTCGGGATTGCCGCCTTTGGCCGGCATCGCGCGCAAGCCTTCGATGGCGTGTTTCAGGACCGTATCGTAGCCCTGGGCCAGGCGTGCCGACCAGCCGCCCGCATCGCCAAACTTCGGCGCACCGGCCACGCCGGCGCCATGGCAAGCCACGCAGGTCGCCGTGTAGACGGCTTCGCCGCTTTGCAGCACTTTCGGACCGCTGGCATCCTTGAAGGTGAAGCCGGCATTGGCAACCGGACTCAAGCGCTCGGCAATGGCTTCCGGCGACTGGCTGTCCGTACCGGCGCCCGTCAGTTTTTGCGCCGTGACGAACTGCACCAGCAGGATGATGCCGATGACGGTGATGAGGAAGAAGCCAGCTACGGCGGCAAGCAATTGTTTAGGCGTTTTGATCGCTGATTGTTGTTCGTTATGTGCGTCGCTCATGATGTCCTTAGTCCAGATTTGAAACTGATGGCCGTGTAAGGTAGCATTTTTACATGCCTGGATGTAAACCTTTATGAAACCCACAATTATAGGCACAAAAATTGAGCAGTGACATGCAATTGCCAGCGATACGACAGTTTCCGTAGACGTAGGTAAAGAAAAACGGTATCCTTCGCATCACTTCAGAAATTCCCCCTACGCGGCTGTAGCTCAGTGGATAGAGTATTGGCCTCCGAAGCCAAGGGTCGTGGGTTCGATCCCCGCCAGCCGCACCAGACAAATCAAGACTCCCGTTTTATCCAGCCAGCATTGTCATGCGGCTGCCTGCCGTGTTCTCCATTGTGATTTCAACCCGGCAGGGACTGTGACGCTGCGCAGCGTGCGAATCCAATACCTCCACACTTTCGTGCGAGAACGACGCTTGCCTCGGCACGCGACTGTTTCTGCTTGCCATGGGCACCGTGTGCCGCCACATGTCGATACTGCCACTTTTTTGTGCGCCACCTTCCGAAAACGCCCCTGACGCCCCTGCCGTTGTCCGTTTGCAATCTCCAAAGTCCGCTAACCGCCGATATCAAAATTGATATCGAAACAGTGGAAAAATTGATTGGAGAGATTATCGCCCAGCCCCTAAGATAAACGCCGAGCATGCGAACGACATGCAAGCAGCACAAAAAATATCAATACAATATCTGGAGATTCATGATGCGCAACGCCACCGGCCCGCTCGCGGCCACTTCCCCTCGTCCATTCACCTTGAAGGCAGCCGTTGCGGCATTGGCCGGTATTGGCTTGCTGAGCACGGCTTCGGTATGGGCGCAGGAGGCGGTGGCGGCCGATGCCAGTGCCGAGCCTGCTGCGGAAGTGTCGGTCGTGACCGTCAGCGGCGTGCGCCGTTCGGCGCAGAATTCGCAGCAGATCAAGATGCGCTCGGACCAGGTCATCGATTCCATCGTCGCCGACGACATCGGCAAGTTTCCGGACAATAACGTGGCCGAGACCCTGGCGCGCATTTCCGGCATCCAGATCCGCCGCGATTCGGGTGAAGCCAGCGCCGTCATGATCCGCGGCTTGCGCGATGTCACGACCTTGCTCAATGGCCGCGAACTGTTTACCACCACGGGGCGCTACGTCAACCTGGCCGACATTCCCGCCACCATGCTGCAGCGCGTGGACGTGTACAAGTCGCAGGGCGCGGACCAGGTCGAAGGCGGCGTGGCCGGCATCATCGACGTGCGCACCAACCGCCCGTTCGACTTCAAGGAGTTTACGGCCAGCGTCAACACGCGCGCCGTCTACAGCGACAAATCGAAAGCCACGGACCCGAACATCAGCGGCATGGTGGCTAACCGCTGGAAGACGGGCATCGGCGAAGTGGGCGCGCTGCTGGGCTTGTCGCAGCAGCAGCACCGTTACCACGAAGAGCGCGCATTCAATACGGCGCCCGTGGATAAAAGTTTCCTGTTGCCCGGTTTGACGGGGCCGGACCAGGTGGGCTTGTTGCCGATCAAGGGCGACCGCCGCCGCAGCACCGCCAATGCCGTGCTGCAATGGCGTCCGAACACCGACGTGGAACTGTACGCGGAAGGCATGGCCACGCGTTTCCTCCTCGATGCCGAGTCCGACTACTTTGTCGGCTTGCCATGGTGGGGCACGCCCGTGTCGGCTACAAAGATTCCCGGCACCGACCAGCTGCAAACGCTCACTTCCACCAACGTCAACACCATCATGTCGACGCAGGCGAACAAGAACCAGACGAAGACGCATCAATTTGCCGTCGGTGGCTTGTGGGATATCAACCCGGAATGGCGTTTCACGTCGGAAGTGGCCAGCACCAAAAGTACCTATGCCTGGCGCAACCCGATTCTCGATGCGATTACCGTCGTGCCGAATGCCCGCATCAATACCAACCAGAATGGCACCTTGCACGTCGACTACACGGGCATCGATTTGCAAGACCCGTCGAATTACTATCTGAAGGGCTTTTTCGACCGCTACGGCCGTGACCAGGGCAGCTCGAACGACTTGCGCGCCGACCTGGCGTACACACCCAGTGCTGGCGGCATCTTCAAGGAAATCAGCGTCGGCCTGCGCGGCGTGAAGCGCGAAGCCGAATCGATCAAGAGTTTCGAGGGCAATGCGGAAGCACCGGACGTGTCCGGCGCAGCGTTTCCGTTTGGCCGCCAGAGCGTGACGTCGATTCCGGGCCTTAATTGTCTGTCGGAACCGATGTCCAGCGGCGGCCCCGACTATGGCTTGAAGCAGTGGTACACGCCGTGCGCCAGCTTCCTGCTCAACAACACGGGCACCATCCGCCAAGCCGTCACGGGCAGCAGCGCGGCGCGCGCCATGGACCCGGGTTCGTTCTTCAAGGACACGGAAAAGACGTATTCCATCTATACCAAGGCGAAGATCGCCTTCAAGCTGGGTGCCTACCCTGTCGATGGTACCCTGGGCGTGCGCGTCGTGCGTACCGAGCAAAGCCTGCAAGGCAACAGTTCGCAAGATGGCGTCTACACGCCCGTCATCAGCGACACGGCCAGCACCGATGTGCTGCCGAGCGTGGCCCTGAAAATCAAGCTGCGCTCCGACCTGGTCGGCCGCTTCGCTGCCGGCCGCACCATCAGCCGTCCGGGCTTTTCCCAGCTGAACCCGGGCGTGGCCCTCGTCAACTCGACGGAAACGGTGAAGGCGACGGGCGCGGGCGGCAATCCGAATTTGAAACCGGTGACAGGCGACAATGTTGACGCGGCACTGGAATGGTATTTCGCGCCAGCCGGTTCCGTGACGGCCACCGTGTTCCACCACAAGTTCGACGGCTATATCCAGCAACGCATTTCCAGCGAAACCATCGGTGGCAAGACCTATGATGTGGATCGCCCGTACAACACGGCCGCCGGCAAGCTGCAGGGCCTGGAAATTGGCTACCAGCAGTTCTATGACGGCTTGCCGGGCCTGTTGAGCGGCCTGGGCTTGCAGGCGAACGGCACCTACATGAGTGGCACCACCGATGACGAGACGGGCAGCCATGCCATCACGGGCGTGTCGCGCTATGCCTACAACCTGGTGCTGCTGTACGAAAAAGATGCGTGGTCGGGCCGCCTGGCCTACAACTGGCGCTCGAAATTCATCGACAGCTACAACCAGGGCGGCCCCGGCCTGGACTTGAAAGTGGCGCCGACGGCCCAGCTCGACGGTTCGCTGTCGTACAAGATCAACGAGCAGTTCACGGTGACCCTCGATGGCAATAACTTGCTGGACACCAAGTTCAAGGATTACTGGAACGATCCGGGCGTGTATGCGCGCGATACGCGCCGCTATGACCGCACGGTAGGGTTATCACTGCGCTGGAAAATGTAAGTTGATCGCACAGTAAACAATTAAGGGCGTTGCCATGGTTTCGGCCGGCAACGCCCCTGTCAGTTGGACAGTCACGCACGATTCATCATAAAAAGAATGGACGGAAAGCATGGAGACGCAAAAATTATCCACCGTTGAAAAGGTCGGCTTCGGCGCCGGCGACATGGCGCTCAATGTCGTCATCTCGTCGATGATGCTGATCATCACCTTTTTCTATACCGATATCTATGGCTTGAAAACCACCGACCTGGCCCTGCTGTTCGTGGCCGTGAAAGTCATCGGCGCCATCGCCGACCTGGTCATGGGCCAGATCACCGACCGCTACAGCTTTGCCTCGGGACGCTACCGGCCGTACCTGCTGTGGCTGGCCGTGCCGTATGGCGTCAGCGTCTTCTTTGTCTTCAGCACGCCCGAATGGCAGTATGACGCCAAGCTGATCTGGGCATATTCCACGTATATCCTGATGACCATCATGACGGCCGGCGTGGGCATTCCCTATATTTCCCTGATCAGCGGCTTGACCAGCGACCCGCAGGACCGCCTGTCGGCCAACGGCTACCGCCTGTTCTTCGCCAAGATCGGCGCCTTCATGGTGACCATCGTCGTGCCGGTCCTGTCGCAGCGCTGGGGCGGCGGCAACCCGGCCGTCGGCTACCAGGCGGCCATGGCCGTGATGGCCGTCATGGGCGTGGCTCTGTTCCTGTTCTGCTATTTCTCCACCACCGAGCGGGTTGTGCACGTGGTGGAAAAGCAATCGTTGCTGGCGCAATTGAAAGTGCTGCTGCAGAACGACCAGTGGCTGGTGCTGTGCGGCGTGTGCGTCACGGGCACCATCGGCTATGTGGTGCGCGGCTCGGTCGCCATTTATTACGCAAAATACTATCTGGGCGGCAGCACGGAAACGGTGGCCGCCTTCCTCACGACGGGCGTGGTGGCCGCCATCCTGGCCATGATCGCTTCGACCTGGATCACCAAGTTCTATTGCAAGGTGAAATTGTTCCGCTACACGCAGATCGGCGTCGCGCTGATCAGTCTGGCGATCTATTTCTTTGTGAAGCCGAGCGACACCGTGCTGGCCTTCGCCCTGTATTTCCTGCTGTCCTTTGTGGTGGACTTGCATGCGCCCGTGTTCTGGTCGGCCATTGCGGAAACCATTGATTACGGTCAAGTCAAGACGGGCAAGCGCGTCTCCGGCTTCGCCTTTGGCGGCATTTCCGTCTGCCAGAAGGCGGGCATGGCGGTGGCGGGCGGTCTGGTGGGCGTGCTGCTCGCGTATTTCGACTACCAGCCCAACCATGAGCAAACGCAATTCGCCCTGAACGGCATCGCCCTGATGCTGTCGATCATCCCCGGCTTTTTTCACTTGCTGATGGGCTTGTTGATGTTCAAGTACCGCATCAGCGACAGCTATTACACGGGCGTGAAAACCGAAATGCACAAGCGTGGCTACGTCGCCGCATGAGGACACCTGAGCTAACCTACTGCGCGTCGGTATAGGCGGCCTGCGATGCTCACCGTACTAGAGTACGGTTGCGCTTCTTAGCCACCTCTCCCTTCCGCTCGCTACGGTTTTCTCAGGTGTTGTAAGGCAAACTAATTTTATCTAATGAAATGATTTGGAGTGCTTATGGTTGAAGTACTGAAACCGCTGATCGAACAGCGCGCTGACCCGCATATCTATCGCCACAGCGACGGCTATTATTACTTTACGGCCTCCGTGCCGCAGTACGACCGCATCGAACTGCGCCGCGCCGACAGCATCGCCGGCCTGGCGGACGCGCAAACGGTCGACGTGTGGCACAAGCCGGAAACGGGGCCGTACAGCGAACTGGTATGGGCGCCGGAACTGCACTTCAACCAGGGCGCCTGGTATGTGTATTTCGCTGCCGCGCCGAGCCGCGAGATCAAACATAAATTGTTCCAGCACCGCATGTATGCGATCCGCAATACCAACGCCAATCCGCTCGAAGGCGAATGGGAATTCATGGGGCAGATCGACACGGGCATCGACACCTTTTGCCTGGACGCCACCACGTTCGAGCACGACGGCGTGCTGTACTACCTGTGGGCGCAGAAAGATGTCGCCATCGAAGGCAATTCCAACCTGTACATCGCGCCGATGGCCACGCCGTGGCAGCTGGCCGGCCCGCCCGTGATGCTGAGCAAACCGGAATTCGACTGGGAAATCCGCGGCTTCTGGGTCAACGAGGGACCGTCCGTGCTGAAACGCAACGGCAAGATCTTCATCAGCTATTCGGCCAGCGCCACCGATGAAAACTACGCGATGGGCTTGCTGTGGGCCGACGCGTCCGCCGACTTGCTTGACCCGTTTTCGTGGAGCAAGTCGCCCGAGCCCGTGTTTGCCACCTGCTATGAGCACGGCATCTACGGCCCTGGTCATAACAGCTTCACGACGGCCGACGACGGCGACGGCGTATTGCTGGTGTACCATGCCCGCACCTACACGGAAATCGTCGGCGACCCTCTGTGGAACCCGGATCGCCACACGTTTGTCAAACCGCTGCGCTGGGATGCGCAAGGCATGCCCGTGTTTGGCCGCTCATCGACCCTGTAACGTTACGGACCCGACGCCATGACCCCAGTTGATTCTGTTTCAGTGACGCAAGCGCCGTTCGGCATCCTGCCCGATGGCCAGCACGTCAGCGTATTTACCCTGACGAACCGCCAGGGCATGCAAGTCAAGGTGCTCGACTTTGGCGCCATCATCAGCGAAATCCACGTGCCGGATCGCGACGGCAGCTTTGCCGACGTGGTGCTCGGTTTCGAGCGCATCGAACCGTATCTGCACAACAGCGCTTTCCTGGGCGCCGTCATCGGCCGCTTCGGCAACCGCATCGCGCAGGGGCGTTTCAGCCTCGACGGCAAGGATTACCAGCTGGCCGTCAACAATGCGCCAAACCACTTGCATGGTGGCAATCAGGGCTTTCACCAGGTCATGTGGCAGGCCGAGCCGTTCACCAGGGATGATGTGGTCGGCGTCACGTTCACGCGCAGCAGCCCGCACGGCGAAGACGGCTACCCGGGCAAGCTGGACGTCACCGTCGTGTACGAACTGGACAACGACAATGCGCTGAGCCTGCGCTACCATGCCATCACGGACCAGGCCACGCCCGTCAACTTGACCAACCACAGCTATTTCAATCTGGCGGGGCAGGGCGATATCCTCGGCCACGCGCTGTCCATCAACGCGGACCGCTACCTGCCCGTGGACGCGGGGTCGATCCCCACGGGTGAGCTGGCGGACGTGGCCGGCACGCCGTTTGACTTGCGCCAGAGCAGCATCATCGGCGACAGCATCGCCCTGCCGCATGAGCAGCTGGGCATCGGCCGTGGCTATGACCATAACTTCGTGCTGAATCAACAGGCGGAGCAAGGGCTGAAGCTGGCCGCCACGGTGCGCGATCCGCAGTCGGGCAGGGTGATGCAGGTGTACACGCAGGAGCCCGGTGTCCAGTTTTATTCGGGCAATTTCCTCGACGGCAGCCAGCCCGGCAAGCTGCGCGCCAACAGTTATCGCAGCGCGCTATGCCTGGAAACCCAGCATTTCCCGGATTCGCCGAACCAGTCCCACTTCCCCAGTACCATTTTGCGGCCGGGTCAGGAGTATCGGACACAAACCGTGTATCGCTTTTCCGCCGAGTAAGCACCCCGGCCAAAACAGCCTGCGCCCTGCCGCCACGTGCGCGCAGGGCGTTTTCATTGGGGGATTCTGATATCGTTTTCGATATCGGAACGCATTAAAAATTGATTGGAAAGGCATGGCAGGATTCTTTAGTATTCCAACATCGCTGCCCGGGCCGACGACATTAGATCCGGCATAGCACAACCAGGAGAATGGCATGTCTGAGACAAAAAAGAAGGTTGCCCTGCGCTCTGCCGAGTGGTTCGGCTCGCAGGACAAGAACGGCTTCATGTACCGCAGCTGGATGAAAAACCAGGGCATACCTGACCACGAGTTTCACGGCAAGCCGATCATCGGCATCTGCAATACCTGGTCCGAACTGACACCCTGCAACGCCCATTTCCGCCAGTTGGCCGAACACGTCAAGCGCGGCATCCTGGAAGCGGGCGGTTTCCCGGTGGAATTCCCTGTCTTCTCGAATGGCGAATCGAATTTGCGCCCGACGGCCATGCTGACGCGCAACCTGGCCTCGATGGATGTGGAAGAATCGATCCGCGGCAATCCGATGGACGCCGTCGTGCTGCTGGTCGGCTGCGACAAGACCACGCCAGCGCTGCTGATGGGCGCGGCCAGCGTCGACATCCCCACCATCGTCGTCAGCGGCGGCCCCATGCTGAACGGCAAACTGAATGGCAAGGATATCGGTTCCGGTACGGCCGTGTGGCAGCTGCACGAGCAGATGAAGGCCGGTTCCATCACCTTGCACCAGTTCATGTCGGCCGAATCGGGCATGTCGCGCTCGGCCGGTACCTGCAACACCATGGGTACTGCCTCGACCATGGCCAGCATGGCCGAAGCGCTGGGGACCTCGCTGCCGCACAACGCGGCCATCCCTGCCGTCGATTCGCGCCGCTACGTGCTGGCGCATATGTCGGGCATCCGCATCGTCGAAATGGTGCACGAAGACCTGCGCCTGTCGAAAGTGCTGACGCGCGAAGCGTTTGAAAATGCCATCAAGGTCAACGCCGCCATCGGCGGCTCGACCAATGCCGTGATTCACCTGAAAGCGATTGCCGGCCGCATCGGCGTGCCGCTGGAGCTGGAAGACTGGACCAAGGTAGGCCGCGGCACGCCGACCATCGTCGACCTGCTGCCGTCGGGCCGTTTCCTGATGGAAGAGTTTTACTATGCGGGCGGCTTGCCGGCCGTGATACGCCGCCTGGGCGAGGGCGACTTGCTGCCGCACAAGAATGCGCTGACCGTCAACGGCAAGTCGCTGTGGGACAACTGCGTCGAAGCGCCGATCTACAACGATGAAGTGGTGCGCACCTTGGACAACCCGCTGCTGGCCGATGGCGGCATCTGTGTGCTGCGCGGCAACCTGGCGCCACGCGGCGCCGTGCTGAAACCGTCGGCCGCTTCGCCGCACCTGATGCAGCACCGCGGCAAGGCTGTCGTGTTCGAAGATTTCGAGCATTACAAGGCCCGCATCGTTGATCCGGATCTGGATGTGGATGCGAACTCCGTGCTGGTGATGAAGAACTGCGGTCCGAAAGGCTATCCGGGCATGGCTGAAGTGGGCAACATGGGCTTGCCGCCGAAACTGCTGGCGCAAGGCATCACCGACATGGTGCGCATCTCGGATGCGCGCATGAGCGGCACCGCCTACGGCACCGTCGTCTTGCACGTGGCGCCGGAAGCCATGGCGGGCGGCCCGCTGGGTATCGTGCGCGATGGCGACATGATCGCCCTCGATTGCCACAACGGCAGCCTGAATATCGACATCAGCGACGCGGAAATCGCCGAGCGCCTGGCGGCCCGCGAACTGGGCAGCGCGCCCGGACCGAAGAGCGGCTACCAGCAGCTGTACATCGAACACGTGTTGCAGGCCGATGAAGGCTGCGATTTCGACTTCCTGGTCGGCAATCGCGGTTCCGCCGTGCCGCGCCACTCACACTAAGCGGAGAATCCCATGCTGTTGCTGCAATTTACGAATGAACATGGCGGCCGCCTGGTCGGCCTGCTGCAAGACGACCAGATCCGCGTCATCGAAGGCTACAACACGACATATGCGCTGGCGCAAGACGCCATCCGCAAGAAGGTCAACCTGGCGGAACTGGTCAATGCTACCGTCGGCAACACCACGCATTCCTATGCGGACGTGGCCGCCGGCGGCCGTGTGCTGCCGCCGCTGGACCACGCGGACGAAGCGCACTGCTACGTGACGGGCACGGGCCTGACCCACCTGGGCAGCGCCGGCGCGCGCGACGCCATGCACAAGAAGATCGGCGGCGATGCGGAGTCCCTCAGCGACTCCATGAAAATGTTCCGCCTGGGCGTGGAAGGCGGCAAGCCGACTGACGGCACGGCCGGCGCCCAGCCGGAATGGTTCTACAAAGGCGACGGTTCCATCGTGCGCGCTGGCGGCCAGCCGCTGCGCATGCCGGACTTTGCCCTCGATGGCGGCGAGGAGCCGGAAATCGCCGGCCTGTACGTGATCGGCGACGATGGCCAGCCCTACCGCGTCGGCTACGCCATCGGCAATGAATTCTCGGACCACATCACGGAACGCCAGAACTATCTGTACCTGGCCCACTCGAAACTGCGTGCCTGCAGCGTCGGGCCGGCCCTGCTGGTGGGTGAATTGCCCGCGCACATCGCCGGCGCCTCGCGCGTGCTCGATGCGGCTGGCAATGTGCGCTGGGAAAAGGCGTTTGTCAGCGGCGAAGAGAATATGTCGCACACGATTGCCAACCTGGAACACCACCACTTCAAGTATCCGCTGTTCAAGCGCCCTGGCGACGTGCATGTGCACTTCTTCGGTACGGCCACCCTGAGCTTTGCCGATGGCGTGAGCGTGGCGCCGGGCGAAACCTTTGAAATCGAAGCGCCGGCCTTTGGCCCTGCCTTGCGCAACCGCCTCGACGTCTTCCCAACCGAATTTGCGAAAGTGAGCACATTATGAGTTTCAATATCACCGGTGATGCATTGATCGGCGGCGTTGCCGTCCAGGGCAATGGCGGCTCCTTCCAAGCCTGGGACCCGGCCGCGCGCGCGCACATCGCGCCTGCCTTCCACATGGTTGACGTAGAGCAAATCGACGCAGCCTGCCGCCTGGCGCAAGCCGCGTTCGACCCGTTCCGTGCCACCACGGATGCGGAACGCGCCGATTTCCTCGACACCATTGCCGCGCAAATCCTCGAACTGGGCGATGACCTGATCGTGCGCGCCATGACGGAAAGCGGCTTGCCGCGCGCGCGCCTGGAAGGCGAACGTGGCCGCACGGTCGGTCAGCTGAAACTGTTCGCCGGCTTGCTGCGCGAAGGCTCGTGGACGGATGCGCGCATCGACAGCCCGCTGCCTGACCGCGTGCCGCCGCGTCCTGACTTGCGCTTGCGCATGATCGGCCTGGGCCCCGTCGCCGTGTTTGCGGCCAGTAACTTTCCACTGGCCTTCTCCGTCGCCGGTGGCGATACGGCCTCGGCCTTGGCTGCCGGCTGCCCCGTCGTCCTGAAAGCCCACTCGGCCCACCCTGGCACGTCGGAGCTGGTGGCGCGCGCCATCGTGCAAGCGATCTCTATTTGCAAGCTGCCGGCCGGCGTGTTTGCCTTGCTGACGGGAACGGGCAATGGCATCGGCCAGGCGTTGGTGGCCCATCCGGCCATCCAGGCCGTGGGCTTTACGGGTTCGCGTTCGGGCGGCATCGCCCTGATGAAGGTGGCGGCAGAACGTCCGCAACCGATCCCCGTGTATGCGGAAATGAGCAGCATCAACCCCGTGTTTGTGCTGCCGCAAGCCTTGGCCGCCCGCGGCGCGGCAATCGCCAGCGGTTTTGCCGCCTCGCTGACCATGGGTGTGGGCCAGTTCTGCACCAATCCCGGCCTCGTGCTGGGCCTGGAAGGCGCCGACTTTACGGCCTTTGCCGCCGCTGCCGCCGAAGCGCTGGCACCGGCGCCTGCCGCCACCATGTTGACGGCTGGTATTGCCAGCAGCTATGCCAAGGGCGTCGCCGCCCTGGCGCAGCACGCCGATGTGACGCCGCTGGTGCAAAATACGGGCGACGAAGGCAAGGGCGCCGCCGCCCTGTTCGTCACTTCGGGCGAAGCGTTTTTGGCCAAGCATGACTTGCGCGACGAAGTCTTCGGCCCCGCCTCCCTGCTGGTGGCTTGCCGCGACATGCAACAGTTGCTGGCGATCACGGAAAGCCTGGAAGGCCAGCTGACGGCCACCCTGCAGATGGATGCGGGCGACCTGGAAGATGCGCGCCGACTGCTGCCTGTGCTGGAACGCCGCGTGGGCCGCATCCTGGCCAACGGTTTCCCCACCGGCGTGGAAGTGTCGACGGCCATGGTGCACGGCGGCCCGTTCCCGGCCACGTCCGATGGCCGCAGCACGTCCGTGGGCACGGCAGCCATCAACCGCTTCCTGCGTCCCGTGTCGTACCAGAACCTGCTGCAGGACTTGCTGCCGGAGTCGTTGCGCGATGATAATCCGCTGGGGATCTGGCGCCGTCACGATGGCGTGCTGGGCAAGGACTAAAACCTGCTGCGCGGCGGGGCCAACGGGTCTTGCCGCGCCAGCTTGTGTTGCACGTTGTATATAAAAAATAAACAGGTGGAGACAAGATGAAGCAATTGGCGAAATATGGCAGCTTGCAGGGCAAGCGCGTGTTCATCACGGGTGGCGGCAGCGGCATCGGCGAATCCCTGGTGGCGGAATTTGCCGCCCAGGGCGCGTTGGTGGCGTTTGTCGATATCGCCGTGGAAGCGAGCGAGGCCCTGTGCCGCCGCCTGGCCGAAGCGGGCCTGACGGCGCCCTTGTTCCGCCATTGCGACATCACGGATATTGGTTCCTTGCAAGCCGTCATGGCCGAACTGGCAGGCGCGCTGGGCGACTTCGATATCCTCGTCAACAATGCCGCCAACGACCAGCGTCACCAGGCGCAGGACGTCACCCTGGAATACTGGAACGAGCGCATTGCGATCAATCAACGTCCGATGTTCTTCACGTGCCAGGCCGTCTTCGAAGGCATGAAGCGCAAGGGCGGCGGTTCCATCATCAATGTCAGCTCGATTTCCTGGCACATGAAGTCGGGCGGCTACCCCGTGTATGCCACCACCAAGGCCGCCGTCGTGGGCCTGACGCGGGGCCTGGCGCGCGATTATGGCGCCCACAATATCCGCGTCAACACGGTCACGCCGGGCTGGGTCATGACGCAGCGCCAGATCGACCTGTGGGTAGACGACGCGGCCGAAGTGGAAATCAAGAAAAGCCAATGCTTGCCAAGCAAGCTGATGCCGCAGGACATCGCCGCCATGGTGCTGTTCCTGGCCTCGGATGACGGCGCCATGTGCTCGTCCCAAGAATTCATCGTCGACGCCGGCTGGGTCTGACAAAACGTCCAGGGCGTTGTTGCAGGGTCTTGCCGTACTAGCGTACTGTCTGCGACCCTGCGCCTAGCCCTGGGCGTTTTGTCGGCCGCGGGTTTGCCCGCAGCCATCCCCCTCCTTTGAAATACCGCTCTTGCCGCCCCAACCCTGCGGCAGGAGAGGCATCGCCACATCCATTGCCGGCTTGATCCCGGCCCTTGCTTTTCACTTAAAAACAGGAGACAGCATGAAATGTATCAACACCAGCATCGTGGCCTTCAGCCTGGCCATGGCCGTCTGCAGCGCCTTTGCCGCGCCCGTCAGCGTCACCATCGACGTGGCCAAGCCCGGTCCCGTGATCAACAAGAACGTGTACGGTCAGTTCGCCGAGCACCTGGGTACCGGTATCTACGAAGGCATGTGGGTGGGGCCGGACTCGCCCATTCCGAACACCAAGGGCTGGCGCAATGACGTGCTGGGCGCGCTGAAGCAGTTGCGCGTGCCCCTGGTCCGCTGGCCGGGCGGCTGCTTTGCCGATGAATATCACTGGAAGGATGGCATCGGCGCGCGCGCCCAGCGTCCGACCAAGGTCAATACCAACTGGGGCGGCGTGGAAGAGTCGAACGCCGTCGGCACGCACGAATTCTTCGACCTGGCCGAGCTGCTGGGCGCGCAAACCTACATCAACGGCAACCTCGGTTCCGGCACGCCGCAGGAAATGTCCGAATGGCTCGAATACATGACGTCGGACAGCAAGTCCACCCTGGCTGAGCTGCGCCGCAAGAATGGCCGCGCCCAGCCGTATAAAGTCGATTACTTTGGCATCGGCAATGAAGCCTGGGGTTGCGGCGGCAATATGCGCCCGCAATACTACGCCGACCTGTACAAGCACTATCACACCTTCATGAAGACGCCGGAAAGCGCGCGCCCGAAATTCATCGCCAGCGGCGGCAATGACGACGACATCAGCTGGTCCAGCACCCTGAGCCGGGAAATCAAGCCGAACATGATGGACGCCATCAGTTTTCATTACTACACGGTGCCGACCGGCGTGTGGGAAAAGAAGGGCGCCGCCACGGGCTTTGGTGAAAATGAGTGGATTTCCACCCTGAGCCGCACCTTGCGCATCGATAGCTTGATCAAGAACAATCTCGCCGCCATCGACAAGAACGACCCATCGAAAAAGACGGGCTTGTACGTCGATGAATGGGGCACCTGGTACGACGTGGAGCCGGGCACCAACACGGGTTTCTTGTTCCAGCAAAACAGCTTGCGCGATGCGCTCGTCGCCGCCCTGAACTTCAATATTTTCCACGCCCATGCAGACCGCGTGCGCATGACGAATATCGCGCAAATGGTCAACGTGCTGCAAGCGATGATCATCACGGACAAGGATAAATATTTCCTCACGCCCACGTATCACGCGTTTGAAATGTACGTGCCGTTCCAGGATGCCACATCGTTACCGGTCGCCATCAATGGCAATGGCAAGTACAGCCTGGGCAAGGTCAGCATTCCTGAAGTCAGCGCCTCGGCAGCGCGCGCCAAGGATGGCAAGGTGTACTTGTCCTTGGTGAATACCAACCCGCACAAGGCTGTCGACGTGAGCGTGGCGCTGGCAGGTCAAAAAGTGACAGCCGTGAATGGCCGCGTGCTGACCGCAGGCAAGATGGATGCCGTCAACAGCTTTGCGCAACCGCAAGCCGTACAACCGGTGGCGTTCAATGCCAAGGCGCAAGGCGGCAAGCTGACCGTGTCGGTGCCCGCCAAGGCCGTCGTGGTGGTGGCTGTCGAATAGTCTTCACCCCTTGTCATTCATCCGGCCGGCCCGCATGATGGGCCGGCCCATTCATATCGGAGTAGACGATGCATACATTGACCCGCGGCATGGCTGCCATCCTGGGCACCCTGGCGATCATGGCTGCCGCGCACGCGGCCCAGGTCAGCGTGCACGACCCCGTGATGGCCAGGGAAGGCGACACGTATTATCTGTACAGCACGGGTCCCGGCATCACCTTTTACAGTTCGAAAAACATGGTCGACTGGCAGCCCGAAGGGCGCGTCTTCGCGGGCCAGCCCACGTGGGCAAAAACAGCCGCTCCCGGTTTTGACGACCATATCTGGGCGCCCGACGTACAATTCCATGACGGAAAATATTACCTGTATTACTCCGTGTCCGGCTTCGGCAAGAACACGTCCGGCATCGGCGTGACCGTCAACACCACCTTGAATCCCCGTTCGCCCGACTACCGCTGGGTCGACCAGGGCATGCTGCTGCAATCCGTGCCCGAGCGCGACGAGTGGAACGCCATCGATTCGAACATCATCACCGATGCCAAGGGCACGCCATGGATGTCGTTCGGCTCGTTCTGGAATGGCATCAAGCTGGTAAAACTGACGCCCGACTGGACCCGTATTGCGGAACCGCAAGAGTGGCACTCCCTGGCGCGACGCGTGCCCTTGCCGCCAAGGGCCGGCGAATTCAAGCCCGCACCGGAGGAAATCGAAGCGCCGTTTATCTTCCAGCGTGGCAAGGATTACTTCCTCTTCGTTTCCTGGGGCCTGTGCTGCCAGAAGGAAAAAAGTACCTACCACCTGGCCGTGGGACGCGCCAACAGCGTGACGGGGCCGTACCTGGACAAGGATGGCCGCGACATGGCGCAGGGTGGCGGCACGGTGCTGCTGCAAGGCGACAAGGACTGGAAGGGCCTGGGCCACAACAGTGCCTACACCTTCGATGGCAAGGATTACCTGGTGCTGCACGCGTATGAGACGGCGGACAATTACTTGCAGAAGCTCAAGATCCTGCCCATGACGTGGGACAAGGATGGCTGGCCGCAGGTCGATGCGCGCGACTTGAACCGCTATCAAAGCCGCCAACTGCCGGCCGCCAAACCCTGAGGGCGCCCATGCACAAGACCTTGTTGACGCTGGCGCTGGCCGCTGGCGGCCTGTTCGCGCCTGCGGTGCAGGCAGCCGAGCTGTTTCCCCTCGCGTCCGTGCGCTTGAAAGCGGGGCCGTTTCTCGATGCGCAAACGACGGACTTGCACTATCTGCTGGCGTTCGATCCGGACAAATTGCTGGCGCCGTTTCGCCGCGAGGCGGGCTTGCCGCAGCCGCAGCCCAGCTATGGCAACTGGGAATCGACTGGACTGGACGGCCACATGGGCGGGCATTACCTGTCCGCGCTGGCGCTGATGGTGGCATCGACGGGCGACGCGCAGGCGCGCGAACGCCTCGACTACATGCTGGTGGAATTGAAGAAATGCCAGGATGCCAATGGCAACGGCTATCTGGGCGGCATTCCCGACGGCAATGCCGCCTGGCAAGCCATCGCCAAGGGCGAACTGCAGGCCGACACTTTCTCCGTCAACGGTAAATGGGTGCCGTGGTACAACCTGCACAAGGTGTTCGCCGGCTTGCGCGACGCGTATCACTACGCTGGCAATCATGAAGCGAAGGCCATGCTGATCGCCTTGTCGGACTGGGCCGTGAAACTGTCGGCCTCGCTCACCGATGCGCAGATGCAAGCGATGCTGCGCGCCGAACATGGCGGCATGAACGAAGTACTGGCCGACGTCTACGCCATGACGGGCGAGCAGCGCTACATGGACCTGGCCGTGCGCTTTTCGCACCAGGCGATCTTGCAGCCTTTGGCGGCGCAGCAGGACAAGCTGCCGGCCTGCATGCGAATACGCAGATCCCGAAGGTGATCGGCTTCGAGCGCATCGGCGCGCTGACAGGCCGGCGCGACTGGCAGCAGGCGGCCACATTCTTTTGGCAAACCGTGCACGACAAGCGCACGGTGGCCATCGGCGGCAATAGCGTCAAGGAGCATTTCCACGACGAGCACGATTTTTCCGCTATGGTGGAAGAGGTCGAAGGGCCGGAAACGTGCAATACCTACAATATGCTCAAGCTCACGGAGCAGCTGTTCCGCCGCGATGGGCAGGTGCGCTACGCGGATTACTACGAGCGCGCCCTGTACAACCATATCCTGTCGTCGCAGCGCCCGGGCACGGGCGGCTTCGTGTATTTCACGCCCATGCGCCCGAACCACTACCGCGTGTATTCGCAAGTGGACAAGGGCATGTGGTGCTGCGTGGGATCCGGCATCGAAAGCCAGGCTAAGTATGGCGAGTTCATCTACGCGCACGAAGGCGACGCCCTGTACGTGAACCTGTTCATGGCGTCCACGCTGGACTGGAAAGAGCAGGGTGTGAAGATTATCCAGAGCACGCAGTTTCCTGACAAGGATACGACGCGCATTACCGTGCAGGGCAATAAAACCTTCAGCATGAAGATCCGCTACCCGCAGTGGGTAGCCAAAGGCAAGCTGCGCCTGAAGCTCAACGGCAAGTCCCTGCGCGTGAACGGCGTGCCCGGTGACTACGTGACCATCACGCGGGCCTGGAAGTCCGGCGACACCATCGACGTGGTACTGCCGATGACGACGCGCCTGGAGCAGATGCCGGACCAGTCGAATTACTATGCCGTGCTGCATGGCCCCATCGTGCTGGCCGCCAGGACGCAGCCGTTCGCCAATGAAGCCCTGAATTACTTTGCCGACGACTCGCGCATGGGCCATATCGCCCAGGGGCAAGTGTGTCCGTTGGAATCGTCGCCCCTGTTCGTCAGCGATGAGAAGGATTTCATGCGGAGAATCCGCCCCGTGAAGGGCCAGCCGCTGACGTTTACGGCACCCGGGTTGATCCAGGGCAAGGATGCGGCGAAGATAAAACTGATCCCGTTCTTCCGCCTGCATGACTCTCGCTACATGCTGTACTGGCCCGTGTCCACGCCGGCCAGGATGGCGCAGCTGCAGGAAACCACCGGGCAAGCCGAAGCGCAGCGCCTGGCGCTCGATGCGCAAACCATCGACCAGGTGGCGCCCGGGCAGCAGCAGCCGGAATCTGATCATTTCTTCCAGGCGGAAGGGGGAGAAAACGGCGTCAACAAGGGCAGGCACTGGCGCCATGCGACAGGCTGGTTCAGCTATGAACTGAGCGACCCGCAAGCCGAAGCGAAAACCCTGCGCCTGACCCTGTCCACCCTGGATGCGGGCCGCGTCTTTGACGTCCTGATCAACGGCATCAAGGTCGAGACGGTCGCCGTGGCGGCCGATGCGCCGCAAGAGCTGCATACGGTCGATATTGCCGTGCCTGCGGCCTTGGTAGCGGCCGCCAAGGGTAAATTGCGCGTGAAATTTGTCGCTGGCAAGGATTCCGTGGCGGGCGGCCTGTACGGACTGCGCCTGCTGCGCTGAGGGAAGAGGGACTCTGCTGGCGATACCGATACGCAAATCGGTATCGCAAGCGAAAAAGAATTGATTGGATGGCTATGTTGCTTTCTCCTACCATGGGTTCATAAAAAACCGCCCATCCGGCATCCGGCTGTGATGGTATTCCAAAAAAACTGGAGACAAGAATGAAATTGACACGCCGCACACTCCTCGCCAGCGCCATGCTGCTCGCACTGTCCGCTACTTCTTCCGCTTTCGCCGCCAAGCCCCTCGTCATGGGCTTTTCGCAGGTGGGCGCCGAAAGCGAATGGCGCACCGCCAATACCGTCTCCATCAAGGATGCCGCCAAGAAAGATGGCGTCACCCTGAAATTTGCCGATGCCCAGCAAAAGCAGGAAAACCAGGTCAAGGCGCTGCGCTCGTTCATCGCGCAAAAGGTCGACGTCATCGCCTTCTCGCCGGTCGTGGAGTCCGGCTGGGATACCGTCTTGCGCGAAGCCAAGGCTGCCAAGATTCCCGTCATTCTGACGGACCGCGCCGTCAACGTGGCCGACAAATCGCTGTACGTGACCTTCATCGGTTCCGACTTCGTGGAAGAGGGCCGCCGCGCCGGCCAATGGCTGCTCGAGCATGCCAAGAAAACCCCGGACGCCACCCTGAACATCGTCGAGCTGCAAGGCACGGTGGGCTCCGCCCCGGCCATCGACCGCAAGGCGGGCTTCCTGGAAGTGGTGGGCAAGAATCCGAAGATGAAGATCATCCGTTCGCAAACGGGCGACTTTACGCGCGCCAAGGGCAAGGAAGTGATGGAAGCCTTCCTCAAGGCCGAAGGCAAGAAGATCAACGTGCTGTACGCGCACAATGACGACATGGCCATCGGCGCCATCCAGGCCATCGAAGAAGCGGGCATGAAACCGGGCAAGGACATCATCATCATCTCGATCGATGGCGTCAAAGGCGCGTTCGAGGCCATGATCGCCGGCAAGCTGAATGTCACCGTCGAGTGCAGCCCGCTGCTGGGTCCGCAACTGATGTCCATCGCCCGCGATGTGGTGGCCGGCAAGCCCGTGCCAGCGCGTATCACGACGGTGGAAGGCGTGTTCCCTGCCGAGGTGGCCGCCAAGGAATTCCCGAACCGTAAGTACTAAGCTTGCCGCATGATGAAGACGCAAGTGAAACACAATGCCGCGCCAGCTCCCTTGCTGGAGTTGCGCGGCATCAGCAAGTCCTTTCCCGGCGTCAAAGCCCTCAGCGACGTAGCCCTGCGCCTGTATCCGGGTGAAGTGCACACCTTGATGGGGCAAAATGGTGCCGGGAAATCGACCCTGATCAAGGTGCTGACGGGCGTCTACACGCCCGACAGCGGCCAGATTTTGCTCGATGGCAAGCCTATTGCGCCCGCGTCCACCTCGGATGCCCAGGGACTGGGCATCAGCACCGTGTACCAGGAAGTCAATCTGTGCCCGAACCTGTCGGTGGCGGAAAACATTTTTATCGGCCGCTATCCGCGCCGCTTTGGCGCTATCGACTGGCGTGGCATGCAGCAACAGGCGCGTGCCTTGCTGCAGCAATTGCAGATCGATATCGATGTCACGGCGCAACTGTCCAGCTTTCCGCTGGCCATCCAGCAAATGGTGGCCATTTCGCGCGCGCTGAACATTTCGGCCCGCGTGCTGATCCTCGATGAACCCACGTCCAGTCTGGATGAGGCGGAAGTCAATCTGCTGTTTTCCGTGCTGCGCCGCCTGCGCGAGCAGGGCATGGCGATCCTGTTCGTCACGCACTTTCTGGACCAGACGTATGCCATTTCCGACCGCATCACCGTCATGCGCAATGGCGAGCGCGAGGGAGAGTACGCGTGCAGCGAGCTGTCGCGCCTGGCGCTGGTGAACAAGATGATCGGCGTGGCGGCCGACACCGTGGCGCAAGAGCTCGATCTGGCGCAAGAAGCGGGCGCCGCCAGCTTTGGTCCCACGGTGCTCGAAGCGCAGGGACTGGGCCGCAAGGGCGCCTTGCTGCCCATGGATTTCCACATCCGCCAGGGTGAATTGCTTGGCCTGGCCGGCTTGCTCGGTTCGGGCCGCACGGAACTGGCGCGCCTGCTGTTTGGCGCCGACAAGGCCGATTCCGGCACGATCACCATGCAGGGCCAGCCGCGCCACTTCAGCGTGCCGCGCGATGCGATTGCCCGGGACATCGGCTTTTGCTCGGAAGACCGCAAGCACGAGGGCGCGATTTTGTCGCTGTCCGTGCGCGAAAACATCATCCTGGCCTTGCAGGCCCGCATGGGCTTGCTGCGCGCCATTCCGTTCAAACGCCAGCAGGCGCTGGCCGACGAATATGTGAAAGCGCTCGGCATCAAGACGGCCAGCATCGAAACCCCCATCGGCAGCCTGTCGGGCGGCAATCAGCAAAAAGCCTTGCTGGCGCGCTGGCTGGTGACGTCGCCCGCCATGCTGATCCTCGATGAACCGACGCGTGGCATCGACGTGCGCGCCAAGCAGGAAATCATGAGCTATGTGGCCAAACTGTGCCGCAAGGGCATGGCCATCCTGTTCATCTCGTCGGAGCTGCCGGAAGTGCTGCGCTGCAGCGACCGCATCGTCGTCATGCGCGACCGCAAGGCCTGCGGCGACTATGCGCGCGGCGAGCTGGACGACAGTTCCGTGCTGCAAGTGATCGCCGGAGACGCCACATGAGTTTATCCACGCCATCGAGCGCGCCGCTGGCGCGTGCGGCTTCCCTTACGAATGCTTCCATGTTGCACAGTGTCTTGCATCACCCCCTGAGCCGGCCCCTGGCCGCGCTGTTCTTGCTGCTGCTGGTCGACTTCTTCGCCATCCCCGGTTTTTTCCATCTGGAAATTCGCGACGGCCACCTGTACGGCAGCGTCATCGACATCGTCAACCGCGCCGCACCGCTGATGCTGGCAGCCTTGGGCATGACCCTGGTGATCGCCACGCGCGGCATCGATATTTCCGTGGGCGCCGTCGTGGCCTTGTCCGGCACCGTGGCCGCCATGCTGATCGGCGGCACCATGGTGATGGAAAATGGCGTGCCGACCTACGTGAGCAACATTCCCATGGGCTGGGCCCTGGCCGCCGCCCTGGGCGCGGCCTTGCTGTGCGGCGCCTGGAATGGCGTGCTGGTGGCGGGCCTCGGCTTGCAGCCCATCGTCGCTACCCTGATCCTGATGGTGGCGGGGCGCGGCCTGGCGCAATTGCTCACGGATGGGCAGATCGTCACCGTCTACTACCAGCCCTTCTTTTTCATCGGCAGCGGTTACCTGTTCGGCTTGCCGTTTTCCCTGTTCCTCGTCGCTGCCGTGTTCCTCATCACGGCCGTGCTGATGCGCAAGACGGCCCTGGGCCTGTTCATCCAGGCCGTCGGCATCAATCCCGTCGCCGCGCGCCTGGCCGGCATCAAGACGGCGACCCTGATCTTCTTCGTCTACGTGTTTTGCGCCGCCTGCGCGGGGCTGTCGGGCCTGATGATCAGCTCGAACATCAAGAGCGCCGACGCGAACAACGCGGGCCTGATGCTGGAACTGGACGCCATCCTGGCCGTGACCCTGGGCGGTACGTCCCTGGCGGGCGGCAAGTTCAGCTTGGTCGGCAGCATGATCGGCGCGCTCATCATCCAGACCCTGACCTACACCATCTATTCGCTGGGCGTGCCGCCGGAAGTGAACATGGTCGTCAAGTCGGTCGTCGTCTTCCTCGTCTGCCTGTCGCAATCGTCGGAATTCAAGCAATTGCTGCATCGGAGAAAAGCATGAAGGGTTTGCTGCACACCCCGTATTTCACCTCGCTCGTCACGGTCTTGCTGCTGGTGGTGATGCTGGGCCTGGGCGGCGCCGCCTACCCGGGCCTGCTGTCGACGCAGGTCATTTTTAACTTATTGATCGATAACGCCTTTTTGCTCGTCATCGCCGTCGGCATGACCTTCGTCATCGTGTCCGGCGGCATCGATCTGTCCGTCGGTTCCGTGCTGGCCCTGTCGACCATGATCGCCGCCTGGCTGCTCAACGTGGCGCACTGGCCGCCGCTCCTGGTGATCGTCACTGTGCTGGCGCTGGGCACCGTATTTGGCGCCAGCATGGGCGCGCTGATCCATTATTTCAAATTGCAGCCGTTCATCGTCACCCTGGCCGGCATGTTTCTGGCGCGCGGGCTGTGCTACTTGATCAGCATCAACTCCATTACCATCGATGATCCGCTGTTCGTCGCCATGTCGCAGACGCAGTTGCAATTTCTTGGTGGTTTTGTCTCGCCGGGCGTGGTGATCGCCGTGGTCACTTTGCTGCTGGCCATCTGGCTGGCGCACGCCACGCCGTTCGGCCGCGCCGTGTATGCGATCGGCGGCAATGAACAATCGGCCTTGATGATGGGGCTGCCTGTGGGCCGCACCAAGGTGCTGATCTATGCTTTCAGCGGTTTTTGCGCCTCGCTCGGCGGCGTGCTGTTTTCGTTCTACATGCTGTCCGGCTATGGCTTGCATGCGCAAGGCACGGAACTGGACGCGATTGCCGCCGTTGTCATCGGCGGCACCCTGCTCAGCGGCGGCTATGGCTATGTGGCGGGCGCGCTGTCGGGCGTGCTGGTGCTGGGCACCATCCAGACCCTGATCGCCTTCGACGGCACGCTCAGCTCGTGGTGGACCAAGATCGTCATCGGCGGCCTGCTGTTTGTCTTTTGCGTCGTGCAAAGACTGATGGCCATGGGCCAGAAAAATACCAACGGGAGTTAATCTGATGTTCAAGCAACACACACTTGCCGCAGCCATCGGCATGGCGGCGGCGCTCGCCTGCGCCCCATTCGGCGTGCAGGCGGCCAACCCCATCGTGAAAAATATCTACACGGGCGACCCGGCCGCGCTGGTCGACAATGGCAGGGTGTACCTGTACGTCGGCCACGATGAAGCGAGCGCCACGGATACGGATTACCGCATGAACGAGTGGCGCGTGTATTCCTCGTGCGACATGGCGAACTGGACGGATCACGGCTCGCCCGTGCGTTACTCGACCTTCGCGTGGGCCGGCAAGGATGCCTGGGCCGGCGACATCGTCAAGCGCGGCAACAAATACTATTTTTACTCGACCGTCGACCACAAGACCATCGCCGGCAAGGCCATCGGCGTGGCCGTGTCCGACAGCCCGACCGGGCCGTTCGTCGACGCGCGCGGCAGCGCCCTGATCACGAACGACATGACGAAGCAGACGGCCATTCCCTGGGACGACATCGATCCGGCCGTCTTCATCGATACGGACGGCCAGGCCTACATTTACTGGGGCAACACGGTCTTGAAGTACGCCAAGCTGAAAGCGAACATGACGGAGCTGGACGGCCCGATCCTGACCTTCGGCATGGATGCGTTTACGGAAGCGGCCTACATGCACAAGCATGCGGGCACGTATTATTTGTCGTACTCGCGCAACTTCCCCGAGGAAACGGCGTATTCGACGGGGCCGACGCCGACAGGTCCCTGGCATTTCCGCGGCACCATCATGGACAAGAATGCCATCGTGAAGACCATTCACCAGGCCATCATCGAATTCAACGGCAAGTCCTACATCTTCTATCACAACGACAAGTTGCCCGGCGGCGGAGAATACCGGCGTTCCGTGGCAGTTGAGGAGCTGAAATACAAGCCAGACGGCACCATCGAATTCATCCAGCAGACGGCTGGCCCGGCCGCCAATCCCAGCGCCGCCTGCAAGGCATCCTGAACGCTCGTTGACTACGCACAAAAAGGAGACACACCGATATCTATAACATCGATATTGAGTTAGAACCGATATCGATCATGATATGATTTATTCATGGATACCCTCAACCCCAACTGGTTCTTGCGAGCCCGCCTGAAGACGCGGCAATTGCTGCTGTTGATCGCCCTTGACGAGCAGCGCAACATCCACCGCGCGGCGGAAGAATTGCACATGACGCAGCCGGCGGCGTCCAAGCAAATCAAGGACCTGGAAGAGATGCTGGACGTGCGCCTGTTCGACAGGTTGCCGCGCGGCATGGAGCCGACCATCTACGGCGAGACGATGATACGCCACGCGCGCATGGCCCTGACGAGCCTGTCGCTGGCGCATGACGATATCGTCGCCCTGAAGTCGGGCTTGACGGGCCAGGTGGAAGTGGGCGTCATCATGACGCCGGCCATGGCCTTGCTGCCGCGCGCGATCGCCCGCATCAAGCAGCAGGCGCCGCTGATGCGCATCGGCGTGCACCTGGAGCACAGCAATACCCTGATGGACATGCTGCAGCACGGCACCCTGGATTTCATGATCGGGCGCATCCTGGAAAAGGAAAGCAGCGCCGGCCTCATCTACGAGGAATTGACGGAAGAGCCGGCCAGCGCCGTGGCGCGCAATGGCCATCCGCTGCTGTCGCGCAAGAATTTGCAATTGAAAGACCTGGCGGGCCAGCCGTGGATCTTGCCGCCGCAAGGCAGCATCCTGCGCCACCGCTTCGACATGATGTTCCGCCGCGCGGGACAGGAGCCGCCTGTCGACGTGGTCGACACGACGGCTTTGCTGTTGATCACGTCCTTGCTGCAGCAAACGGACTCGCTGCACGTGATGCCGACGGAAGTGGCCCATTACTACGAATCGTTGAACGTGCTGAGCATTTTACCCATCGAATTGCCGTGCAAGATGGATGCGTTCGGCATCATCCGCCAGCAGGATCATTTGCTGTCGCCGGGGGCGGATATGCTGCTCAAAGCTGTGCGGGCGACCGCCGCGGACATGTATTGACGATCACCCAATAAAACGTCCATGGCGTTGTTGCCGTGCCTTGTCGTACATTCGTACTGCCTGCCGCACGGCGCCTGGCCCTGAACATTTTCTTCGGCGCCGTCACCAACTTCGGGGATTTTTACCGCCAATTAATCGGGCACTTCAAAAAAGACAGGTAGGTCGGATTAGCCCGCAGGGCGTAATCCGACAATACCCGCGCAGCATGCCTAATCGGGCACCTCAAAGAAAAACAGTTGCACCAGTCGGCCATTTTCCGGCGTGTCGCCAAACACATTGCTGATCGAGTGAAAGTAATGTCCCTTGTACACGATCAGGCGGTTATGGCGCATGGGCACTTCCAGCAGGGCTTGCCAACTGTCGCGCTGTTCCTGTAAGTCGTTGAATTTCTGCACTTTACTGTTTGGCAGCCAGCGCTTCTGGAAGTCCTTGAAGCTGGCGTAGCCGCCCGCTTTCACGTCCGCCTCGGGCAGTCTCCGGTACCAGCCGCTGGGCTGGTGGCGCCAGAAGGTGGTGCCACCCTGGCACTGCTCGGGCGGGTTCAGATACAGCACGCCCGCATAGAAATTGAAATTGTTGCCCGTCTCATTGTCCACGTGGATATCCGTGCGCGCCATCGCGTCCGCATAGCTGAGGCGGTACGAGCCATTGTCGGGCGAAATGAAACGGATGGGGCGGCCCAGTGCCGTGGCGATGCGCTCCATGATGGCTTGACTGGGCTGGCCCGCCGTCTGGCTGCCCGGATAGTTTTGTCCCGCATAGCGCTGCTGCTCGAATGGCAACGCCAGCGCCTGCGCGCGCCAGGCGGCCGGGTCGGGCAGGAAATCGTCGAGGATGTGCAAATCCGTTTCGCGGATAAAATCGTGCAGGGTGTCCGCGACATTGAGCGGCGTCAATGTCTCTGCCTGTTCCGCTTGCAGATTGGCAAAGCCGATGCAGCACGTTTGCGCCAGCGCCGGATGCAGCGCCAAGCCTTGCGCGTAACGGGCCAACGCCAGTTCCTGCTGTCCCGTGCGGTAATACAGCTCGGCCAGTCCCTGCAGGGTTTGCCAACGCTGCGGACGCAGGGCATGGGCCCTTTCCAGCTCGGCGATGGTGTCCGCCAGCTGCTGTTTGCCCATCAGCAATTCGGCATGGCTGATCGCGAAATCGTGTTCGTGCGGCGCCAGCCGCGCCGCCGTGGCGTAGCTGGCCAGCGCCGCTTCGTTGTCCGTGCCGCGCAGCACATTACCGAGGTTGTAGTGGAACAGGGCATTGTCGGGCTGTTGCTTGAGCGACAGTTTTAACAGGCCCAGGCCGATGGCGCCCTGACCCAGCTCCAGCATCGCCAGGCCCTGGAAATGCTGTGCTTCGGCCAGGGCCGGGTTCAGTTTATGGGCGGCCTGGTAGGCGTTGATCGCCTCGATCAGCTTGCCCGCCTGCTGCAGCCGTTGCCCGTTTGCCAGATGTTGTTCCGCCAGTGTCTGTTCGCCCATGTCGCTATCCCGATGCAATGTGGCGAACAGTGTAACCGAGCCCGTTCTACTGCGCCTAGCTGACGGGAATTTCTTCCCCGTTCAGCTTGATCGCCACCTTGACGATCTGCGCCTTGACCTGATGGCTGGCCATGTCCGCTTCCTGGGCGTAGGCGTACACGACGATGGCGAAGTCCTTGTAGCCGCTGCGCGCCGCCTCGATCTTGCGCGCCGCCTCCTGGTCCACCTTCAGCAGCGAATAACCGTCGCCATTCGTGAACGCCAGCTTGTAGTCGCCGTTGTCGTACATGTAGTAATACGTGCCCGCTTCGGCGAACTTGGCGGGGAAGGCGGCCTTGTCCATGGCGTACGGCGACAGCGCGCCCTGGCCATTGATCTGGTAGCGCAGGTAGCGCCTGGTTTTCGCTTCGCTGACCTTGGCGTCGATCTGCGGTTTCAGGGCGTCGAGCACTTCCTGTTTGCGGAAGGCATCGTTGCTGCCCGCATATTCGCGCGAGATGCGCTGCGCCACGGTCGCATAGTCGGGCGGCACGCCGGACAGGGCGATGTAGCTGTACATCAACTGGTTGCCGCTGGTGATGTCGACATAGCTGGACGTTGGCGTGGCGGCGTCCGCTTGCGGCAGGCTGGCGGCGGCCGCTTTTACCTGCGCCTTGGCGGCCAGGTCCGCGACATTCGCGGCAACGGGGGCAGAAGCGGCTGGTGTGGCGGTGTCGTTCTTGCCGCAGGCGGACAGGAGCACGGCGATGGCGAGCAGGGCGGGGAAAGTGCGGTTCATGGTATTTCCTTCAGTATGGGTGTGTAAGAGGTGACTTAGCCGACGGTTTTGCGTTTGTATTCGCCAAGGCCGTAAGCGGCCAGGACAATGCTGGCGGCCAGCACCAGGTAAAAGCCGATGCCGAACGAGAGCCCTTGCCAGACCTGGCCCAGCATTTCGCTGGCCATCTGCTCGGCCATGCGGGCTGCGCGGCTGCCCATGATGCCGCCCATGGCGTTGCCCGCATCGCTGACGGCGCTCTTGATCTTGATGAACAGCAAGCTGCTGTGGATGACGACGAACAGCAGCGGCGCGCACTTGCCCAGCGCCGCTTTCGGGTGGCTGCTGGCCATGGTGGCGCAGCAGGCGGCAATGGCCAGCAGGAAGAAGAATTGTGCTGAGGTAAAACCGCCGCCGCCATCGCGGGCAAAGCTTTCCAGGCTGTCGGCGGACAGGCCCAGCAGCTGCCAATAGGTGCGCGAAACGGAGGCGAACAGGCGGATGCCGATGGTGTTGAAGACAAAGGCGCCGGCGATCAAGACGCCCAGGCTGGCCAGCACCTTGATGCCCAGGGCGGACACGGCCTGGCTCCACAGCTGCTGGCCCTTGTCGCGCGCCAGTTTCGCCGCGCCGGCCATCTCTTCCTGCGCCAGTTGCTGCGTTGCCACGGCGCTGACCGTGTCGAGGCCGCCTGACTCGTTAAAACGCACGTCGACGACGGCATTGATGGCGGGCGCCACGTCCGAACGCCAATGCGTGGCCACGTCGAAGGCATGTTGAATGCCGGCCACGCTGACGGAACCTTGTCCGCTCGGTTGGTAGGCGAGGATGCGGCCCCGTTGGCCGGTGGTGATTGCTGCTGGGCTGGATGCTTGCATGGGATTTCCCTGGTCACTGTCATGCTGTATTGCATGTACCCACGGATAACGGGGGGCAGGTTTCGAACGGGAAAAATTCCAAAATTTAATTTTGAATTTATTTTTTCGGCGGCTGTCATCAGGTCCTTGGCGGCGCCCTGGTAATCCTTCATCAAGCCCATGAAGGCGTTCTGCAAATGCCGGGCCGCGTCCTGCGGCGGCGCGCCCGTGCGCCGCGCCAGGTCGAATTTATAGGCGTGCGCGGCCGTGTAGCCGGCCTGCGAAGCGGCGTCCAGCAGCATGCCCGCCCGTTTCAATGAGGCTGGGTCGCCCTTGACCATCAGCAATTCGGCCAGATAGGTCTGGGCAATCGGGAAATCTTTCGCGGCGGCCTTTTCCAGCCACTGCATGCCCGCCTTCGGCTGTTTCACACCCGCATCGCCGCCGCCGATGCCATAGCCGAGGGCCGTCAGCGCCACCAGGTCGCCGCCGCGCGCGCGCTTTTCCAGTTGCTGGCGGGGAAATGGACGGGCCGCGATCTGCATGCGGATTTCATAGTTGATGTCTTGCAGCACGTTGCCTGGCCACACCTTGGCACCGAGTGCGGCAGGCTTCTCCACCGTCGGGGCAGGCGCCCGCATGCCGTTGTTGCCCGATGCCAGTACGCCCGGCGCCGGCGGGCTGACGCCTTTGCCGCTGCCCATGTTCAGTACCAGCCGTGCCGACGTTTCGCCAAACGACACGCGGGGCTTTTGCACGTCGTGCGTCATGGCGGCGACCCGTGCCGCCACTTGCGAAAACACGTCGCCCATGGACAGGCCCGGTGCGTCGAGCGCGTCGAGCAGGGCGCTCGTGTAGGGACTGTTGCGCGAATCAGGCGACCAGAAATCGCGCGCCAGGGCGCCGGGGCCGGCCGAATAGGCGATCACCACGCCGCGTGGTGCTTGCGTGTCGGCAAAGCCATGGCTGGCCGCATTGCCGCCGCCGGGAACCATCACAGCGCCGCCGCGCGTATATTCCTGGCGGCAAGCGTCGAGGATCAGCACGGCGCCGCGCGCGCCCGTGCGCTGCAAGTCGCCCGCCAGGCTGGAAACGGACACGCCCTGCGCGGCAATGGCGGCCGTACTGAGCGCATTCATGTTCGCGCCCAGCGGCAGCACATAATTGGCTTCGCCCGCCTGCGCGCCATGGCCCGCGTAAAACACGAGGGCGATATCGGCGCCGCGCGCCTGCGTGGAAAACTCGGCCGATGCCTTTTGCAGCTGTGCCGCATTGATGTCCGTGCGCAACAGCACTTCAAAGCCCAGGCGGCGCAAGCGCTCGGCCATGGCGCGTGCATCGTTCACGGGGTTCAGCAAGGGTTGCGGATAGGCCGCGTTGCCGATCACCAGGGCGATGCGCTTGCCGGAACCGCTGGCGGCGGTCCCCACAGCCGCTTGCACGACATTGCCGCAGAGTAAAAAGATGAGGCTCAAAAACAGGGGAATCAGGCGATGCATCGGGGTCTCGGGGATTGTCGTGTGAGTAACAAAAGTTAGCGATTTCCAGTACGGTATGAGAAAATTGCCTAAATGCATTTTACCTGACTGACAAGTTTGTCTTGTTGTCCAGCGTATTTCCTCTTTACCGGCCAGCCTCGCTCCCGGCCAGTGGCGCGCGCCGCCCCAACACACGATCGGACCGGCTGTGCAATCGGAACAATTTGAACGGATTCATGCTTTCTGGACCCGCCGCCCGCAGCTGACACAAGGCGAACTGGGCGAGTTTTACCAGCGCGTCATCGCCGCGCTGACGCCATGCCGCCCGCGCGAGGCGGCGTCGCTGGGCGATTCACTGGCCGACCTGCGCCACCAGTTTTTCATTGAAAAAGTCCTCCACAGCGATAGTGACGCGGCGCCTCACCACGTGGGCGCCCTGTTTCTGTACTTCAAGCGCTTCATCATCGACCAGCTGCGCAAGCAGCGTATTGAGGAGGATGCCGATGAGCAAGAAGGCTGCGAACTGCGCGCACCCGAAGCCTATGCGGAAGCGCTGCGCGATTACCGGCTCACGCCACAGCAGGTGCGCGAGGCGGCAGACGGTTTTATTACCACCTTGCCGCGTGACTTGATCCTGCTGCTGCGCCATTGCGGTTGCGGCGGCATGCCCGTCAAGGAACTGGCCGAGCAGATCGCTTCCGCGCATTACCACGGCGGCAAGCTGGGCCTGGTGCACAGGCAGAAGGACGATCCTGCCAGCGCGGGACGCCAGATCGTCGAGCCGGCCCACCGCGCCACCTTGCTGGGCAGCTGGGTCTTGAGCCTGCTCAAGCTGCGCGTGGGGGACTCCTTGGCCGCGCGCGACATGCAGGCGGCGCAAATAGTTTTGGATATTTTATGTGTGGCCGCGTTATCCCTGCACATGGACCCCGTGTCCACCCACCCGAATACTGATGAAAGGCCATCGGCATGACTGCATTGACGCCCACACTGGCCATCGTTGCCGCGCGCCTGCCGTCGCCACCGTCTTCCATCGACATGCTGGATGAGGACGTGGCGGGCGATACCCCCGACTGGCGCGACATTCCCGTGCCGGAACACGTGATGCAACGCTTCGCGCGCCGCAGCGACGCCGCACCGCTGGCAGCAAGGCCCATCGCCGGTGGACAGATCCATTTGCTGGCGCGCCGTCCCGGCTTCGGCGCCGTGCTGCTCGACGCCTGGGACAGCACGCGGCAGCGCTGGCACGGCTGGCTCGTCACGCCCGATACGGCGTATGCGGATGCCTGCGGCCTGGTGGTCGAGGAGCGCGACGCGCCCGCCGATCCGCGCGCCGGCCTGGTGCTGTGCGACATGCCGGTGACCCTGGCCGTGACGGACCTGGGCGCCTGCCTGGGCGTGTTCAGCCAGGAACGCCTGCAGGCGGCGCGCTGGCTGGAAACGCATGGCCGGGCGAACGGGGCGGGGGTAGCTGCGGCACCGGGTGTGATCGCCCGCATGGCCTTGCCCGGCGACGATTACGTCTTGACGGGCACGCCGCTGTCTAGCGAGCTGGGCAAGGATGGCCGCGTGGCGTACCGGCAATTGCTGCGCCAGGGGCTGCAGCAATTGCAGATCGCTTCGGCCGATGCGGCCGCATCCCAAACGACGGCACCGATATCGAGGCCTGTGCAGGCAGCCAATGCGAACCGCTGGCTGAAGATCGTCACGGCCGTGGCCGCCAGCGTGATGGTGGTGCAATCGGCCTGGCTGTTCCTGCCGAAGGAGGGCGCCGTCGTCGGCAATGCGGAATTCCGCAACGGTGCTCCACAGCGCAGCGGCGTCGAGAAGGGCGTGCGCATGCGCGTGCTGTTCCGCGCCGAGGCCACGGAGGCGGAAATCCGCACCTGGCTGCAGCGCGAGCAGCTGGAAATTGTCGCCGGGCCGGACACCCTGGGCGCCTTCACCCTGCTGTCGCGCGACCGCCAGAAAGTCTTGCCGCCGCCAGGCCCGGGCAATCCGCTGGCCGTGATCAATCCCTGACCCCGAAATAAGAGAAAGTTATCGAGCATGACAATGTATAAGAACTTTGCATCCGCGCACTGGCGCAAACTGGCCATGGGCCTGGCTGCCGGCGTCCTGTTGACGGGCTGCGCCATGACGCCGAATGGCCGTGGCGGCGTGCTGGTGGGCCTGGATACGGCCGAACTGTTCGGCACGCCGATTTCCACCTTCCGCCTGCGCGACGGCACGGAAGGCACCTTGCGCAAGGATCCGAAGGGCAAGTATTCGATCAAGCTGTCGCAGGCGTTCCGCGTCGTGCCGCTGGACAAGGCCATCACGGCCCGCGTGGCGCGCGTGGAAAACGTGGGCGAGCGCACCGTCGTGATCGTGGAAACCCAGGAGCGCGGCTGCGCCTACCGCTATGAAGTGCTGGCTTTCCAGGGCACGGACGTGCTGCAGTGGACGGTCGGCAATTGCAAGGACCGCCCCCGCGTGGAGCTGGCGGCGGACGCCAAATCGCTGAATATCGATTTCCCCAACTACAACCGCCTGTCGCGCATGATCTACACGGACAACCGCCTGCTCAACGCCAGCGTGGCCGTGCCGCCCGGCGTCGATACGCGCGCGCAGCCGTTTGCCGATGACGCCTTGCGTGCCACCGGTCCCGCCATCGCCACCATGCCCGGCAGCGACAGCGGCCGCGTGATCCCGGCGCCACCGGCCCCGGCATCGGCCCCGGCACCTGCCGCCGCGCCGAAAGCGGGCAGCCGCGCCGGCGCCAAGGCGCGCCGCCAGGACACCCCGGCCAGGGCGCCCGCGGCCATCAGCCTGCCTGCACCGCGTGCCGCAGCGGCAGCCCCGGCGGCGCCGATGATCTTCCAGGCAGAAGAGATCAAGCCCGTCGTCATCGATTTGAGGAAATAAGATGGCCGCGAGTTTGCGCAGTCTGCAAATCCGGCAGACCCTGATTCTGATCGTCCTGACGATCATTTATCTGTGCTTCGAGCTGGGCTTCAATGCCCGCCTGCTCGACGTGGTGGGCGGCAACGTCAAGCCGGAAGACGTGGAAGGGGTGGAATTCTATGGCCGCAGCCTGTCCGGCATCGCCGCCGCGCTGGTGGTGCTGCAACTGATGTGGCGCCGCCGGCTGAAGAACAATGGCAGCGGCCCTGGCTGGGTAAAAATCATCGTTTGCTGCCTGGTCACGGCCGGCGTCGTCTTCGGCGTGCTGAAGACCACGGTGAATGTGCTGGTCAACACGCGCGACGCGGAATTTCGCCGCATGGCCTTCAACACCACTTTGCTGCAGCGCTCGCTGGTAGGCGGCAGCCTGCAACTGCAAGGCCTGGTCGACGATCCGACCCTGTTCGCCAAGCCGGAAGGCAAGTCCTTCCTGGCCCTGTTCCCCTTCCTGGCCGTGTCGGTGCGGCATCTTGACGAGCGCATGGGGCCGGCCAAGGAGCAGCTGGTGCGTGCCAACGTGCGTCAGGTGGCGGGCGGCCCGTCCGGTTACTATGACAAATATCAGGAAGCCATGCGCGAGCTGGCCGGCAAGTGGGAGCTGTATGCGGGCATTATTCCCGACAGCGATGCCGGTTTGCGTGCCAAGCAGCAATCCTCGTGGCAGGAATACGTGAGCAGCCTGTCGCGGCGTGGCTGGCAGCCGCATTCCGTGCCGATGCGGCGCCAGGCGGCCGTCGTCAATAATGTGCGCAAGAAAGTCCCCGTGCCCGCCAACTGGCGTACCGACGATGAGCGGGGCTTCCGCGCCGCCGTCAAGCGCCGCTACACAGCCGAGGCGGCCAGCAAGGGCGTCACCGTGCGCGGCGAGCGCATCCCGCCGGGCTTGCCGTTTGCCGCCTTTGTCGCGCGCCCTGGCGTGCAGGCGGAATTGCGCGAAGCGTTGAAACTGCCGTCCAGCGCCACGGTGCAGCCATCGTATGCCAGTCCTGCCGAGTTCGGGCGCCTGTTCGAGCAGTTCCTCGATCGCCAGACGGCGGAAAAACTGGTGGAGTACCGCGCCAGCCGCACCGACTTTGAAGCGGGTGGCAGGTTCTTCCATGAAGGCAAGGAAGCGGCGCGCGCCGCCATCGTGCCGCCAGTGGCCCTGTTCTTCTCGCTGCTGGGCGCCATCGGCCACTTTTCCAAATTGCTGTACCTGGTCGCCACCGTCGTATTATTGCTGCTGGCCATGCGCCGTGGCGAGCAGGCGGGTGCCGATGGACAGCTGAGCCGCCGTTCCGCCTGGATCGCCACGGGCGTGCTGGCGACGGCCTTTGCGGGCAGCTGGGGCATGCTGTCCATTCTCGATAACAACGTCACGCGCAGCGAGCTGTTCGGGCAAATGCTGGACTGGGCGCGCCAGCCCGAGCCCGACAGCACGCGCTGGCAAATCGCCGGCAAGGGCTTGCTGGCCAATATCACGCACGTCGTGGCGGTGGGGCAGGGCTACAGCTACCCCGTCAACGAAGCGATCCGCATCCACGTTTTGCAGGGAATTCATTATGGCTATCACGCGCAACAAAAATAAGGCGGCCGCGCTGGCCTTGCTGCTCAGCACGTTCTGCACATTGGTACAGGCCGATTGCCTGGGCATGAAGGTGCACGCCCACCGCGGCGCCGGCAATGCGCCGGAAAACTCGCTGAGCGCGCTGCGTAACACGTATTTCGGCACCTGGGATGGCGTCGAGACGGATTTGCAGCTGCTGGGCGACGGCAGCTGGGTGGTGCACCACGATCTGTTGACTGGCCGGGTGGTCGACACGGGATCGCCGCGCACCGTCAAGCAGATGACGGCCGACGACTGGCGCGCCGCCAGCATGAAGAACCGTGGCGTGGCCACGCCGGAAACGCCGCCGTTCGTCAGCGACGTCGCCGACCTGGCCACGGCTTTCCCGGCGAAAACCCTGAATGCGGAAATCAAGGATGTCGTCTCGTCGTGCGCGCCGATCGCCACCCTGGTGGCGCAGTTGCGTACGAACATCAAGCACGGCAACTGGTTCTTGACGTCAGGCGTGCCGAACAACCTGGCGTGCGCGCGCCGCGCCGACCCGCAGGGTTATCTGGGCTTGCTCGTGTTTGACGCGCGCAATGCCCAGGCGGCCGGCGCCAACCGGATCAGCCGCTATATCGCGAAAAATGCGCGCCCGCCCAAGCTGGACAAGCCGTGGCTGCAGCGCGTGCAGCAGCAGATCGGCATGCCCACAGGCGTGCACGTGGATGCGCGCAGCCTGGATGCCAATCCGAATCTGCTGATGGACGCCGCCAGCCTGAACATGCCCGTCTTCGTCTACGCCGTCGATGGCGACTCGGCCCTGGCCGCGTCCTTGCTGCGCGCGCAGCAGCGCAGCCACCGCTGGCCCAGCGGCGTCATTCTTGACGGCAATCCCGAGACGTTTTGCGCGATGATGAAATAAGTTCTCCCTGATCTGCTGCACGGCGTTTTGCCGTGCAGCAGAATACCTCGCCGCCACAGAAATAGCCGCTTGCGGCGGCCCGCGCAGGCCCACTTTTGTGCCGCCTTTCTGCCTCTTTTTTGCGCATTGCAGCATCGATATTGTTTGCATCGGGCGCGCGACTGGCTTATAAATGTAATCGATTACATTTTATTGAAAAGCGCCATGCCAGCAGCCGTTCCTTCTCCATTGCCGACAGAAACCGTCTCCATCAGCGCCGTCGCCGCGCATGCGGGCGTGTCGGTGGCCACCGTCTCGCGCGTGATGAACGAGCAGGCCGGGGTGCGGGCGCCCACGCGGGACAAGGTGCTGGCGTCCGTGGCCGCGCTCGGCTACCGCATGAATCATCTGGCGCGCAGCCTGCGCACGGCCGAGAGCCGCATGCTGCTCACCATGGTGCCCGACGTGGGCAACCCCTTCTATGCGCAAATCGTGCGCGGCATCGATACGGTGGCGCGCGAACACGGCTATTTTGTGCTGCTGTGCGACACGGGCGCCGATGCGGGCCGCGAGCGCTCGTATTTCGACTTGCTGCGCATGCACCGCGCCGATGGCGCCATCTGCCTCGATCCGGACACGGTGCAGCATGCCCTGTCGCATGAATCCGTCAGCCTGCCGTGGGTGGCGTGCTGCGAATTCGATCCCGCCGTGGCCGTGCCCTATGTCGGCATCGACAACCACCGGGCCGCCTCCGACGCCGTCGCGCATTTGCTGTCGCGCGGCCATACGCGCATCGGCCTGATCAACTCCGACGAGCGCTATCTGTACGCGCGGCAACGCCAGCAAGGCTACCTGGACGCCCTGGCGGCGGCCGGCCTGCCCGTACAGCCGCAGTGGGTGCACACGGTGCAAAGCCTCGATTACGAAGCGGGCACGGCCGCCACCTTGCGGATGATGGCGGGACCGGATGCGCCCACGGCCATCTTTGCCGTGTCCGACACCCTGGCCATCGGCGTGCTGAGTGCGCTGCGCCAGCTGAAAAAAAGGGTGCCCGAAGACGTGGCCGTCATCGGCTTCGATGATATCGCCATCGCCGCGCAGATCGACCCGGGCTTGAGCACCATCGCCCAGCCGATGCGCGAACTGGGCGAGACGGCGGCGCGATTATTGCTGCAGCGTCTGGCGGACCCGGCGGCCAGTGTGCCGGGCGTGCTGCTGCAACACCGATTAATTCTGCGAGGGAGTGCATAGTGAGCGTTGCCGTCGGTTTCGAGGGGGTCTGCAAGGATTTCGGCCCCGTGCGCGTCTTGCATGGCGTCAGTTTCAACCTGTCGCCAGGACGCGTGTATGGCTTGCTGGGCGAAAATGGCGCCGGCAAGTCGACCCTGATGAAAATCCTCGCCGGCTATGAGGCCGTGAGCGAAGGGCAGTTGCTGATCGATGGCCAGCCCCGGCGCTTTGGCAGCTCGCGCGCGGCGGAGAGCGCCGGCATCGTGCTGATCCACCAGGAATTCAACCTGGCCGAACACCTGACGGTGGCGCAAAACATGTTCCTCGGCCACGAAAAGACGCGCGGCTGGCTGCTCGACGAGGCCGCCATGCAGGAAGAAGCGTCGCGCTACCTGAAACAGGTGGGCCTGGATGTATCGCCCGACACGAAAATCCGCGACCTGATCGTGGCCGAGAAGCAACTGGTGGAAATCGCCAAGGCCCTGTCGCGCCGCGCCCGCTTCCTGATCATGGACGAGCCCACGGCCACCCTGACGTCGTCGGAAACCCAACGATTGTTCGCCGTCATGGCCCAGCTGAAAGCGGACGGCGTGACCATTTTGTATATTTCCCACAAGCTCGACGAAGTCGAGCGCAACACGGACGAAGTCATCGTCATGCGCGACGGGCGTTTCGTCACGCGCGAGCAGACGGCCAGCCTGACGCGCCAGCAGATGGCGAACCTGATGGTGGGACGCGAATTGTCCGACATGTTCCCGGCCAAGGTGGCGCTGGCGAAAGAAGCTCCTGTGCTCCTGAAGGTCGACGGCCTCTGCGTGCCGGGCTGGTCGAAAGACCTGTCGTTCGAGGTGCGCGCCGGCGAAGTGCTGGGCTTTGCGGGCCTGGTGGGCGCGGGGCGCACGGAATCGTTCGAGGCCTTGCTGGGCTTGCGTCCACGCAGCGCGGGCACGATTGAGCTCAATGGCCAGCCGGTGGATATCCGCACGCCCAAGCAAGCGATGCAGCACGGCATGACTTACCTGAGCGAAGACCGCAAGGGAAAAGGTCTGCATGTGAACCTGGGCTTGCGCGAAAACCTCACCATGATGACGATGGAGCGCTATGCGCTGCCGTGGCTCGATGTGGCAGGGGAAAAAGCGGCGCTGGCCAAGGCGGTGCTTGACTTCAATATCCGCACGGGCGACCTGGACAGCCGCGCGCGCATGCTGTCGGGCGGCAACCAGCAAAAGCTGGCGCTGGCGAAATACCTGCATTCGGACCCGCGTGTCGTCGTGCTCGATGAACCGAGCCGCGGCGTGGACGTGGGCGCCAAGCGCGACATTTACTTTTTGATACACCGCCTGGCCGCCGAAGGGCGCGCCGTGATCGTGATTTCATCCGAACTGATCGAATTGATTGGCCTGTGCCACAGAGTCGCCGTGATGCGCGCCGGCACCTTGCAAGCCACCCTGTCTGCTGACCACCTGACTGAAGAGGAGTTGATTGCCCATGCAACCGGCACGCACTGATACCACCGTATCCCCTATTGCTCGATTCGGCGCGCGCATCAAGGGCTTTGGCCCCGTGCTGGGCCTGCTGGCCCTGTGCATCGCGGGCACCTTGCTCAACGGCGACTTCGCCACCTTGGACAACCTGATGAACGTGCTCACGCGCACGGCCTTCATCGGCATCATCGCCGTCGGCATGACCTTTGTGATTATCTCAGGCGGCATCGACCTGTCCGTTGGCTCGATGGCGGCCCTGATCGCCGGCTGCATGATCTATTTCATGAATGCGCTGGCGCAAGGGGCGGGAGGAAATCTGGCGCCGATCACCATGCTGGTGCTGGGTATCGCCATGGCGCTGATCCTTGGCGCGGGCTTTGGCCTGATGCATGGCTTGCTCATCAGCAAGGGCAATATTGAACCGTTCATCGTGACATTGGGCACCCTCGGTATCTTCCGCGCCGTATTGACGTACCTGGCCGATGGCGGCGCGCTGACCCTGGACGCCACCCTGTCCGAGCTATACAGCCCCGTGTACTACACGAGCGTGCTGGGCGCACCGATACCGATCTGGATTTTCCTGTTCGTGGCGGCGGCCGGCGCCATCATCCTCAACCGCACGACCTTTGGCCGCCATGTGCAGGCGATCGGTTCCAACGAGCAAGTGGCGCGCTATGCGGCCATCAATGTTGATAGAGTCAAGATCGCCACCTATATGCTGCTGGGCGTCTGCGTGGGTATCGCCACGGTGCTGTACGTGCCTCGCCTGGGCTCGGCTACGCCGACCACGGGCTTGCTGTGGGAACTCGAAGCGATTGCCGCCGTTGTCGTGGGCGGCACGGCCCTGAAGGGAGGCGAGGGACGCATCGTCGGCACCGTGATCGGCGCCATCCTCTTGTCCGTGATCAGCAATATCCTGAATTTGACCAGCATCATCAGTGTCTATCTGAATGCCGCAGTGCAAGGCGTGGTGATCATCGCCGTCGCCTTCCTGCAGCGAGGCCGCAAATAAAACAAGAGCGGCGTTCTGAAAGGGCGGCCAACGGGCGCCCACAACCTTGGAGGAGAGCAGCATGAAGAGCTTTATACGGGTAGCAGGGATGGCAGTGCTGGTGATGCAGGCGTGGGCGCTGCCGATGGGACCGGCGCAGGCGGCCGAGAAGCTGGTGGTGGGCGTGGCCATTCCCACGGCCACGCACAGTTTCACGTCGGGTATCGTGTGGTGGGCGAACCAGGCCAAGGCGGAGCTGGAAAAAGCCCATCCCGGCCTGAAAATCATCGTCAAGACGGCCGCCACGGCGCCCGAGCAGGCGAACCAGTTGCAGGACATGTTGACGGTGAACAAGATCAACACCCTGGTGATCTTCCCCATCGAATCGGCCTCGCTGACGCAGCCTGTGGCGCAAGTCAAAAACAAGGGCGTGTATGTGACCGTGGTCGACCGCGGCTTGACGAACACGCAGTCGCAGGATGCGTACATTGCCGGCGATAACACGGCCTTCGGCAAGTTGCCGGCCGAATACCTGGCGAAGAGCCTGAATGGCAAGGGCAATATCGTCGTGCTGCGCGGCATGCCGACCACCCTGGACAACGAGCGCTACGATGCATTCAGTGCCGTCATGAAAGGCCATCCCGAGATCAAGGTCCTGGATGCCAAGTACGGCAACTGGAACCGCGACGATGCCTTCAAGGTCATGCAGGATTACCTGACCCGCTTCAAGCATATCGACGCCGTTTGGGCAGCCGATGACGATATGGCCATCGGCGTGCAAAAAGCCATCGCGCAAGCCAAGCGCACGGACATCAAGCAAGTGTTCGGCGGCGCGGGCGCGAAGGGTGCGGTGAAAAAGATCATGGATGGCTCCGACCCGCTGATCGTGGCCGACGTATCGTACTCGCCGAAGTTCATGTACGACGCCATCAAGCTGACGACGGAAGCGCGCCTGAAAGGTGATAAATTGCCGGCCAACACCATCATCCCGTCGGTGCTGATCACGCGCGAGAACGCCAAGCAGTTCTACTTCCCGAACTCGCCTTTTTAACGACACCCCAAAACAAGGATTGGGGTCGTACCCTGACGGGGGAAGGCGTCCCAATGGGGCGCCTTCCGCTCCCGCAGGGACCGACCTTCCAATTTGATTTTAAGGAATTTCCATGAAAACCATCCAGGGTCCGGCCATTTTCCTGGCCCAGTTTCTCGGCGACGAGCCGCCGTTCGACTCGCTCGAGCACCTGGCGCAATGGGCGGCCGGCCTCGGTTACAAGGGATTGCAGCTGCCGACGGCGCCGCGATTGTTTGACCTGGAACAGGCGGCCAGCAGCCAGCAGTATTGCGACGACGTGCAAGCCTTGCTGGCGCGCCACGGCTTGCAGGTGACGGAACTGTCGACGCATTTGCAGGGCCAGCTGATCGCCGTGCATCCCGCTTACGACGCCCTGTTCGACGGCTTTGCGCCCGAACATGTGCGCGGCGACAGCGCGGCCCGTACGGCCTGGGCCACGCAGCAGTTGCTGTGGGCGGCCACCGCCTCGCAGCGCCTGGGCCTGAAGGCGCACGTGACGTTTTCCGGCGCGCTGGCCTGGCCGTATCTGTATCCATGGCCGCAGCGCCCCGCCGGCCTGGTGGAGACGGCTTTCGCGGAGCTGGCAAAACGCTGGCTGCCCATCCTCGACGCGTTCGATGCAGCGGGCGTGGACCTCTGTTATGAGTTGCATCCGGGCGAGGACTTGCACGACGGCGTGACCTTCGAACGCTTCCTTGCCGCCGTCAACGATCACCCGCGCGCATCGATTCTGTACGACCCCAGCCACTTCGTGCTGCAGCAGCTCGACTATCTGGCCTTCATCGATATTTATCATGCACGCATCAAGGCCTTCCACGTCAAGGACGCGGAATTCCGGCCGAACGGACGCCAGGGCGTGTATGGCGGCTATGGCGACTGGCAAGACCGGGCCGGGCGCTTCCGCTCGCTGGGCGACGGGCAGATCGACTTCAAGGCGATCTTTTCCAAGATGGCGCAGTATGACTTTCCGGGCTGGGCCGTGCTGGAATGGGAATGCTGCCTGAAACACCCGGAAGATGGCGCGGCCGAGGGCGCGCGATTCATCCGCGAGCACATCATCCACGTGGCCGAACACGCGTTCGACGATTTCGCGGGCAGTGCGGTTGACCAGGATCAAATTCATCACTTGCTTGGCTTGAAATAAGGATACGACATGCAGCGACGCTTACGACTGGGCATGGTAGGGGGCGGGCAGGGCGCGTTCATCGGCGCCGTGCACCGCATCGCGGCGCGCATCGACGACCAGTACGAACTGGTGGCGGGCGCCTTGTCGTCCGACCCGGATCGTGCGCGCGACAGTGGCGCCGCGCTGCACCTGGCGCCCGAACGCTGCTACAGCGATTACCGCGCCATGGCGCAGATGGAGGCTGCGCGCGCGGACGGCATCGAGGCCGTGGCCATCGTCACGCCGAATCACTTGCACGCGCCCGTCGCCACGGCGTTCATGGAAGCGGGTATCCATGTGATCTGCGACAAGCCGCTGGGAATCTCTCTGGCGGAAGGCCAGGCGCTGGCGGCGCTGGCCGAGCGGAAAAACCTGCTGTTTGCGCTCACGCACACCTATAGCGGCTACCCGCTGCTGCGCCATGCGAAGGCCATGGTCGAGGCGGGCGACATCGGCGAATTACGCCTCGTGCAGGTGGAGTATTCGCAGGACTGGCTGGCCGATTCGATTGCTGCCGGCGGCATGAACGAGGGCAACTGGCATAACGACCCGCAGAAGGCGGGGCCGGGCGGCGTCCTGCTCGACGTGGGGCTGCATGCGTATCACCTGGCGCAATTCGTCAGCGGACTGACGCCGCATGCCGTGCTGGCGGAACTGTCGACCTTTGTACCGAACCGCACCTTGGACGACCACGTGCAGGTCATGCTGCGCTACGCCAACGGGGCGAAAGGCACCCTGTGGGCCAGCCAGGTGGCGACCGGTTGCGAAAACACGGTGCGCCTGCGCCTGTTCGGCAGCAAGGCACAGCTGGACTTTGACCAGGAACAACCGAATGCACTGTGGTTTACGCCGCAGGGCGGCAACCGCCAGCTGCTGCGCCCGGGCCGGGTCGACAGCGCCGCCGCGCGCCACGCCACGCGCGTGCCGGCCGGCCATCCGGAGGGTTATCTGGAAGCGTTCGCCCAGCTGTACCTGGATGCGGCCTTGCGCATTCGCGCCTTGCAGGCGGGCTTGCCCGTGCCCAAGGAAGCGGGTTGGCTGCCGACTGTCACCGATGGCGTGGCGGGCCTGGCCTTTGCGGAAGCCGTGCTGCGCAGCCATGCGGATGGCGCGAGCTGGACAACCTTGGCAAGCTGACTGTTACACTGGGCACATGAGTGCGCCCTTTACCATCACCGCCTTTACTATCACCATCGTTCCGCAAGGCTGGCAATTCCCGGCCGAGGCCGGCACTACGCTGCTGGCCGCCGCCGAGCTGGCCGGCATTCGCCTGCTCAGCTCCTGCCGCAATGGCACGTGCCGCACGTGCATCTGCCACATGCCCGAAGGAACGATACGCTACACGGTGGACTGGCCCGGCATCAGCCCCGATGAACGGCTCGACGGCTACATCCTGCCCTGCGTGGCCGTGGCTGAAAGCGACCTCACGGTGCAGGCGCGGGCCGTACGTACGGGCAATTAATTCACGACGGCTTGCCGCCCTTGAGGCGCTGCAGCAGCGCGTCCACGCTGTCGCTGACGGGCAAGCCGTGGCGGCGCAGCAACTGCACGTGCAAGACCAGGTTTTCCAGCACCAGCTTGGCGGCCACGGCCAGCAGGGCCAGGTTGCGGTCTTCCGGGCTGAAACTTTCCATCGCGTCGGCCATCTCGCACAGGTGGTTGGCGATCAGCCCGCGCAATTCCTGCTCGTCGAACGGCAGGTCGGCAAAATCGATGGGATCGGCCACTTCCACTTCCTGCATCAGCACCGCTAGTTCTTCCGGGGTAATCGTCATGCCTGGCCTCCTTGTGTGCTTGCCGCTATTTTAATTGTATTGGCCGTAAAGGGGACTAGAATGAGTCGAGGCCGACGACGTCGAAGGGCAGCATGGCGCATTTGCATTTTACGCAACAACTGGCACGCTACCTGGACGTTCCTACGGTGGAGGTGGCCGCGCCACGGCTGCGCGCCGCCCTCGATGCCGCGTTTGCCCGGCAGCCGCGTCTGCGCGGTTACGTGCTCGACGAGCAGGGCGCCCTGCGCCCGAATGTGGTGATCTTTATCGATGGCGCCCGCTGCCGCGAGCGGCGCGTGCTGGACGACGCCTTGCTGCCCGACAGCCAGGTGTATATCTTGCAGGCACTTTCCGGAGGTTAATCATGGGACAAGGCATGGCTCAACGCGCGTATCTCGGCACCCGCAAGGGCTTGTTCCAGTTCGATGTCGATGCGGCCGGCGCCTGGCAACTGGCGCTGGTGCAGTTTGCCGGCGACCCCGTTTCCATGCTGCTGCACGATGGCCGCGACGGCACCTTGTATGCGGCCCTGAACCTGGGGCACTTCGGCGCCAAGCTGCACCGACGCGACGGGGGCGCCAGCGCGTGGCAGGAAGTCGCCGTGCCCGCCTATCCCGCCAAGCCGGAAGACAGCACCGATACCGTGGACTGGACCTTGCAGCAGATATGGTCGCTGGCGGCCGGCGGAGCGGACCAACCCGGCGTGCTGTGGGCGGGCACCTTGCCTGGCGGCCTGTTTCGTTCCAGCGACCGCGGCGACAGCTGGCAGCTGGTGGAATCCCTGTGGCACGTGCCGCAGCGGGCGCAGTGGTTTGGCGGCGGCTATGACGTGCCCGGCATCCACAGCATCTGCGTCGACCCGCGCGACAGCAACAAGGTGCTGGTTGGCGTGTCCTGCGGCGGCGTGTGGCAAACGGTCGATGGCGGCGCTAGCTGGGCCTTGAGCGCGACGGGCATGCGGGCCGACTACATGCCGCCCGAGCTCGATGAAAACGAAGCCGTGCAAGATCCGCACCGCATCGTGCGCAGCGCCGGCACGCCGGACGCGCTGTGGTGCCAGCACCATAACGGCATCTGGCGTTCGCACGATGCCGGCTGGCACTGGCAGGAAGTGACGACGGCGCCGCTGGCGTATTTTGGCTTTGCCGTGGCCGTGCATCCGCGCGATGGCGACACGGCCTGGTTCGTGCCGGCGCAGGCGGATGTGCTGCGCATTCCCATCGATGGCGCGCTGGCCGTCACGCGCACGCGCGATGGCGGAAAAACCTTCGAGGTGTTGCGCGCGGGATTGCCGCAGCAGCATTGCTATGACCTGGTCTACCGTCACGGGCTGGCGCTGGCCGACGATGGGCGCAGTTTATTGATGGCGTCGACGACGGGGGGCGCCTGGTATTCCGGCGACGAGGGCGAGCATTGGCAGAGCATCTCCGCCCACTTGCCACCCGTTTATGCCGTCTGTTTTGCCACGCCGTAGTAGCACAGGAAGATATCGACGGCCAGTGCCGTCACTTCGCGCCGGCGTGCCGGGCCCAGCAGAGGCTCACCGAGGGTGATCTGCGGCCAGAATGCAAAGGTTTTTAAAGGCGACATCAGCAGGTGCGCCACTTCCAGCGTCTCGCCCGCCTTGATGCGCCCGTCTTGCTGCGCCGCGCGGATCCAGATATTCAAGCCCGTTTCCTTTTCATTCAGGCGCGCCACCATGGCTTGCGCCCGCTCGGGCGAGTGGATGGTTTCGCCAAAGATCACGCGCGCCAGGTCGATGAAAGCCGGATCGCACAGCAAGTCCATTTTCTGCTCGACCAGGGCCAGCACTTGCGGCCGCAGGGGCTGGTCGGCAACATAGGGTACGGCAGGCTGGGCCATGCTGCTTTCCCACATGCGCTGCAGGATTTCCGCGAACAGCTCGTCCTTGCTGGGGAAATGGTTGTACACGGTGCGCTTGGATACGGCAGCCGTGGCGGCGATCTTGTCCATGCTGGTCGCATCAAAACCGTGCTCGCGGAACTCGGCGATGGCGGCATCGACGATGGCGACGCGCTTGCGGTCGGTGAGGCGTTGCGGTGCGGCCATGGCTGAAAATCTCCTTTGAAAACAATATTTTACACCTCTTGGTTTACTTTGCCAGAAATAGGAACTACACTGTGTAGTGTAATTTAATCCTTGTTAATTCTTTGCCGGGCCGCATATGCACTTGCACCGAGTCGCACGTCGTCTCTTCTTTCTGGGAGTCCTGATCATCATGAGTTCTTGCACCTTGCGCGCCGCGCCTGCCGCACCGATAGAATCGCCCCAACGTCACGAAGGCAAGTTCCGTAATCCCGTGCAGATGCACAAGCTGGGCACGGCAGCGACGCTCAAGCTGATGTGGACATTTTTCTTTGACAAACCCGACAGCACGGTGCCGGCTGCGGCTGTGCCCGTGCAAGCCTTGACCCGGGCGCAACTGCTGGCCGCACCCGACAACAGCCTGTTTCGCCTCGGCCATTCGACCCTGTTGCTGAAACTGAACAATGAATTTTTCCTCACCGATCCCGTGTTTTCCGAGCGCGCCTCGCCGGTGCAGTGGGCAGGACCAAAACGTTTCCATCAGCCGCCCATCAGCATCGCCGACTTGCCGCCGATCAAGGCCGTCATCCTGTCGCACGACCATTACGACCACCTCGACCATGCTGCCGTGCTGCAACTGGCCGCCAAGACCGAACACTTCGTCACGCCGCTGGGCGTGGGTGACACCTTGGTCGAATGGGGCGTGCCGAAAGACAAGGTGCAGCAATTCGACTGGTGGCAGGGTACGACGATTGCCGGCGTGAAACTTGTCGCCACGCCATCGCAGCATTTTTCGGGACGCGGCTTGTTTGACGGCAATCAAACCCTGTGGGCATCGTGGGTCATCGACGCACCGGACGTGCGCGTGTTTTTCAGTGGCGACTCCGGCTATTTCGACGGTTTCAAGCAAATCGGCGACAAGTACGGCCCGTTCGACGTGACCATGATCGAGACGGGCGCCTACGACAAGCTGTGGCCGGACGTGCACATGCAGCCGGAACAGACCTTGCAAGCCCACCTGGACTTGCGCGGCAAGTGGCTGATGCCCGTGCATAACGGCACCTTCGACCTGGGGCTGCATGCCTGGCATGAACCGTTTGACCGCATCACGGGGCTGGCGGCCAAGCAGGGAGTGAACCTGGCCACGCCGCAGATGGGCGAGGCGGTCGATCTGGCGCAGCCGAAGAAGGGCGAAAAATGGTGGCTGGCGATGCTGGAAGAGGAAATGGCGAAGTAGGCTCGCCCTACGCCGTCACGTCGATCAGGCGTCCCAGGGTCTGGCCATAGCCGTTCAGCTGGGGCGTGCTTTTCGGCGCGGCGGGGACCGCTTGCTGCGGCACGGCCAGTTTGATCGCCTGGTCCAGCTGCGGCGCCTTGATGGCGGTGGGGGCATCTGCCTGGGCTTGCTGGCTGTTGCGTTGGGTCTGGCTCAGCGATTCCTGTTCCCGCGCCAGCAACTGGCGGCTTTGCGCCAGCTGTTCACTGTCGCGCTGTACCTGGTTTTGGCCTTGCTCGACCCGGCGTTGCGCCGTGGCCAGCGAGGCTTGCAAGTTGTTGACGGACGTTAGCGTGACCACATTGTTCACCTTTGAAAGTATGTCCAGGCGTGCAGGGATGGGGGAAGCCCGGGCGGATGTGCTGCGCCAGGCATCATTGTTCGAACATGCCAGGCGGTAATCTTTACCTGAATCAAGAGTAGGACAAATTCTCGCACAGTTCCAGTAAATTATGTTTTCTTGATAATGCTAACGTGCGCGCCTTGCATGCCCAAGCCGGCATCCTGAAGTTGCTGCAGCACTTGTCAAAGTGAGTACCCGCTGTCGATTTTTACCTTGTCTTGACTGCTATCGCCGATGTGGCGCTACGGAGAGGGTGGAAGTGGTCGCATTCAAAACGTTGCTTTTTAAATAGTCAATGTATTGTTGTTTTTATACCATGTCTGCGCACGCTAATGCGCGGCCTGTTTGGCGCTCTGGGCTATAATTGACGGTCAGAGTTGGTTTCTTTTGCCATACAGACAGGTAGTTAACATGAATCTCAAGAGCCTCGCAATTGCCCTCGGCATGTCGAAAACGACAGTCAGCAGGGCGTTGAACGGCTATCCGGAAGTCAATTCCCGCACCCGTGAAATCGTCCTGGCCGCCGCCAAGAAAGTCGGCTACCGGCCCAACCCGCTGGCGCGCAGCCTGGCCGTCGGCCGCACGAATGTGCTGGGCATGATCTATCCCCTGCTGCCCAGCGACCTGGGCGACAGCGTCTTTCTTTCCGTGGTGAATGGCATGTCGGACGCCGTGGAAGCATCGAAGATGAGTTTGATCATCGCTCCCGTATCGCCGCAGAACGAACAGCCCTCGTATGAAACCATGGTGCGCGGACGCCAGGTCGATGGCCTGGTGGTGGGCCGCACCAAGGTGGTCGACGAGCGAATCGCCTACCTGACGAAGGTCGGCTTTCCTTTTGTGGCGAACGGCCGCACGCGCATCGATGCGCCGTATGCGTATTTTGACTACGATAACGATACGGGTATCGACCTGGCCGTGTCTTTTCTGGCGGCACACGGCCACCAGCGCATTGCCCTGCTGAGCGCGCCGCTGGATCTGCACTTCGCGTATGAACGCAAGGAAAGCTTTATCCGCTGCATGGCGCAAGCGGGCTTGCCGGTCGATCCCGCCTATCTGCTCGACAATACTTTTGATCGCCGCAGCGGTTACCAGGCCATGCAGCAATTGCTGGCCTGCTCGCCCCGTCCCACGGCCGTCATCGTCGACAATCACTTGTCCGGCGTGGGCGTGGTGCGCGCACTCATGGATGCGGGCATCGAAATCGGCAAGGAAATCTCCGTCATCGTCTGGGGCAATGTGGAAGACACCTTGATCGGCATCAACGTCACCACCATCGACCAGCCCGACCTGCGCCGCGCCGGCGCCAAGATGGTCGAAATGCTGCAATCCCTGCTGGCCGGCACGCCGCCGGAACGGCTGCAGGAAATCTGGCAACCGGTGCTGTTGCCGGGGGCGACGGTGGGGCGTTGTCCTGAATGAAAAAAAACGCAGAGCCGAGGCTCTGCGTTGTCATGTCAAGCCCAGTTGCCCGGCTTATGCCGCGTGCTTGCTGCCGTCCGCCAGCTTGGCCAGCAATCTCGCCTTGTCCTGGCGATACGTGTCGACGGCCGCTTCCTTGACGTGGCCGAAGCCGCGGATTTTCTCGGGCAGCGACGCCAGTTCCACGCAGGTGGCCAGGTTGTCCGCCGTCAGGTTGACCAGCAGTCCCGCCAGCAATTCGCGGTATTCAACGATCAGCGCGCGTTCCATCTTGCGCTCGGTCGTATAACCGAAGACGTCGAAGGTACCGCCACGCAGCCCCTTGGCTTTCGCCAGCAGCTTGAAGGCGCGCCACATCCAGGAACCGAACTCCGCTTTCACGAGGTGGCCTTTCGCATCTTTTTTCGCGAACAGCGGTGGCGCCAGGTTGAATTTCACGGAGAAATTCCCCTCGAACTGCTGCTGTAATTGCTCCACGAAACGGCCATCCGTGTACAAACGCGCCACTTCATACTCGTCCTTGTAGGCCAGCAATTTGAAATAGCTCTTGGCGACAGCCGTCGACAGCTTCTGGCCCAGTCCCAGGATATTTTCGCGGTCGCGCACCTGCTTGAGCAGGGTCACATAACCATCCGCATATGCGGCGTTTTGGTAGGCCGTGAGGAACTCCACGCGCTTCTTGATGACGCTATCGAGGCTTTGCGGCATTTGCACGATGATCGCCTGCGTGGGCGTGGCGATCTGCGTGACACGGCGCACGTCGACGGCGGCGCGGCGGCCCCACAGGAAACTTTTCTTGTTCGATTCGATGCCCACGCCATTCAATTCGATGGCGCGCAGCAAGGCCGCTTCCGTCAGCGGGATACGCCCCTTTTGCCAGGCGTAGCCGAGCATGAACAGGTTGGCGGCGATCGAGTCGCCCATCAGCGCGGTGGCCAGTTTCGTTGCGTCGATGAAGTCGGCTGCCTCGGCGCCGCCGACGGATTCCTCGATCAGCTGGCGCACTTCCGCCGTTGGATATTGCCAGTCGGCATTTTGCGCAAACGTGCCTGGCGGCTGCTCATGCAGGTTGACGACGGCCAGGCTGCGGCCCGGACGCATTTTCGACACGGCGTCCTGCGCGCCGGCCGTCAGCATGTCGCAGCCTAAAATCAGGTCCGCTTCGCCCGTGGCGATGCGCTGGGCGCGGATGTGCGCGGGAGACCTGGCGATTTTCACGTGCGAGGTGACGGAACCGTTCTTTTGCGACATGCCCGTCATGTCCAGCACGGACGCACCCTTGCCTTCCAGGTGGGCCGCCATGCCCATCAGGGCGCCCACGGTGATCACGCCCGTGCCGCCGATGCCGTTGATCAGGATGTTGTACGGCGCGTCGCAGGCGGGCAGGACCGGTTCCGGCAGCGGGCCGAAGTTGTCCGTCTCGCCCGCTTTGCTGGCACCCGTCTTGGTCTTCTTCAGGCTGCCGCCTTCGACGGTGACGAAGCTGGGGCAGAAACCCTTGGCGCACGAGTAATCCTTGTTGCACGAGGATTGGTCGATGGTGCGCTTGCGGCCAAATTCCGTTTCCTTCGGCAGGATCGACACGCAGTTCGATTGCACGCCGCAGTCGCCGCAGCCTTCGCAGACGGCGTCGTTGATGACCATGCGTTTCGGCAAATCTGGATATTCGCCTTTTTTCCTGCGCCGGCGTTTCTCGGCCGCGCACGTCTGGTCGTAGATCAGCACGGATACGCCCTGCACTTCGCGCAATTCGCGCTGCACGGCATCCATATCCTTGCGGTCGTGCAAGGTCACGTGGGCGGGCAGGTTGCTGCGGTCGCTGTAGCGCGACAGATCTTCCGTCACCAGCGCGATGCGCGCGATGCCTTCGGCCGCCACTTGCTGCGCCATCATCGGCACGGTGATCAAGCCGTCCACGGGCTGGCCGCCCGTCATGGCGACGGCGTCGTTGTACAGAATCTTGTAGGTGATGTTGACCTTGGCGGCCTGCGCGGCGCGGATGGCCAGATAGCCCGAGTGGAAGTATGTGCCGTCGCCCAGGTTCTGGAACACGTGCGGCAGCTCGGAAAACGCGGCTTGCCCGATCCACGGCGCGCCTTCGCCGCCCATGTGCGTGGTCAGCTTGTTCATTTCCGGGTAGATCGACGTGGCCATCACGTGGCAGCCGATGCCGGCCAGCGCCAGGCTGCCGTCCGGCACCTTGGTCGACGTGTTATGTGGGCAGCCGGAGCAGTAGAAAGCGGGGCGGAACGGCGTGTTCACGGCTTTCTTCAATACCGCATCCTTGGCGTCGAGGAAACTTAATCTCGCCTTGATCAGGTCGCACGTGACGGGATCGGAAATCAGGCGCGCGATGCGGCTGGCGATGACACGCGCCACTTGCGAGACGGAAAAATCCGCCTTCGAGGTCAGCAGCCATTCGCCGCGCGGCGCCACCCACTCGCCCTTTTCATCGAACTTGCCGATGACACGCGGGCGCACGTCGTCGCGCCAGTTGTACAGCTGTTCCTTGAGCTGGTATTCGACGATCTGCCGCTTCTCTTCGACGACGAGAATTTCATCGAGGCCTTGCGCGAATTCGCGCACGCTGTCCGGTTCCAGCGGCCACGGCATGGCCACCTTGAACAGGCGCATGCCGACGTCGGCCGCCATCTGCTCGTCGATGCCCAGCTCTTCCAGTGCTTCCAGCACGTCCAGGTAGGATTTGCCGGACGCGATGATGCCCAGCTTGGCGTTCGGGCTGTCGATGGTGGTGTGGTTGAGCTTGTTTTCGCGCGCGTAGGCGAGGGCCGCGTAGATCTTGTAGTCCTGCATCAGCGCTTCCTGGTTGCGCGCCTGCTGGCCCAGCGGGATGCTCGACAGGCGGGCATTCAGGCCGCCTTCGGGCATGACGAAGTCCTGCGGAATCTTGACTTCCACGCGGAACGGATCGGCATCGATGGACGCCGACGATTCGACCGTATCGGCCAGCGCCTTGAAAGCCACGGTGCAGCCGGAAAAGCGCGACATGGCCCAGCCGTGGATGCCCAGGTCCAGGTATTCCTGCACATTGCATGGATACAGGACGGGGATCATCGAGGCGGAGAACAGGTGGTCGGACTGGTGCGGCAGGGTCGAGGAATACGCGCCATGGTCGTCGCCGGCCACCAGCAGCACGCCGCCCAATTTGGAGGTGCCCGCGTGGTTCATGTGCTTGAAGACGTCGCCGCAGCGGTCCACGCCGGGGCCCTTGCCGTACCACATGGCGAATACGCCGTCGTACTTGGCCGGGCCGATCAGGTCGACTTGCTGCGAACCCCAGACGGCCGTGGCGGCCAGGTCTTCGTTGACGCCGGGGACGAACTGCACGTGGTGCGCTTCCAGCTGTTTCTTGGCTTTCCACAGGTTCTCGTCGAGCCCGCCCAGGGGCGAGCCCCGGTAGCCGGAAATGAAGCCGGCCGTGTTGAGACCGGCGGCCTGGTCGCGCAGGCGCTGCATCATGGGCAGGCGCACGAGGGCCTGGATGCCGGACAGGAAGATGGCGCCGGAAGTGGCCGTGTATTTGTCGTCGAGGCTGACGGTGGTCAAGCGGGAAGTGTCGGGGGGCGTAGATGGCGCGGCACCGGCGTTTCTAGCGAACGCTGCGGAGCCGTTTTCCGTGGTCACGGACATGGCTGTCTCCAAAAGGGTGTTTCAGATGACGGCTGTACAAGTGGCGCGCCCGGTAAGGCGCGCACTGTGCAGACGGGATGGCCGCGTGTGGGCGGCACATAACCATTTTAAATTTAAAATAGTTAATGTGGTCAGTGTAGAACGAGTCAGGAAAGGGGGCAAATACGCTTTGCCGATGGGGGTATAAGAAATACTTATGCCATGGGCGAGAGCACATTCGCCCCCACCCAGCGCCCGCTGCCGCACAGTTCGGCGGCCACTTGCAGCACGAGGTTTTTCACGGCGTTGCCCGCATTAGTGAGGGGAATGTTTTTCGAGGCGCACAGGGCCACCGTGCGCGACAGCACGGGGCTGTGGATGGCGTAGCTGCGCATGGCGCCGCTGTCCAGCTCGGCCAGCAGGGGAGCGGCCGGCAGGATGGTGGCGCCCATGCCGGCCAGGATGGCCGATTTCAGGATGGCGATCGAGTTGATCTCGATCACGTTTGCCGTTTCCAGGCCCAGTTCGCGCGCGCTGCTGTCGATGCGTGGACGCACGCCATGCTGCAGGCCCGGCAGGATCAGGGTGGCGCTCAAGGCTTGCTGGAACGACACGGCATGGCCGGCGGGCGCGAATGGCGAATCGCTGCGGCAGATGAAACGCATCTCTTCTTCCACCAGCGGGCTGCAGGCAAACGGCGTGAGCTGGCCATCGTCGAACAGCACGGCCAGGTTGATGCGGCCCGATTTGAGCTGTTCATTGAGGTTGCCCGTGATTTCTTCCGTCAATTGCAGGGTGATTTCGGGATAGCGCTCGCGCGCGGCCAGCAGCAGGGGCAGGGCCAGGGCGCCGGAAATACTGTGCGGCAAGCCCAGTGTGACATTGCCGGACGGCCGCGTGGCGCTTTGCGTGACGGCCGAGCGGGCGTCGGCCACCTGTTTCAGGATCGCTTGCGCATGTTCGTAAAACACCTTGCCTGCATCCGTGCTGAGCACGCCCTGGGCCGAGCGGTGCAGCAGCTGCACGCCCAGTTCCTCTTCCAGCTGGCGCAGCTGCTGTGTCAGGGCCGGCTGGGCCACGTGCAGGATCAGGGCCGCGCGCGACAGCGAGCCGTGGTCGACGATGGCAACAAAGTAGCGTAATTGGCGCAGTTCCATGGGTCCCAGAAGCGGTGCGTTGAGCGGAAAAAACACGGTGTTGCGCCGCAGCGCCGAACGCGGCCAGCAGAATAACAATTTTGTTATACTCATTCTAGCGCCTTCGGTGCTCCAGCCGCGTATTTGTGGGATGACAGCATGCTCAAGAAAGTTGATTCGTCTCAATTAAAAGTGGGCATGTACATTCATGACCTCAGTTGCGACTGGATGACGCATCCATTCGTGCGCAACCGTTTCCTGTTGCGCAGCGACGATGAAATACGCAAGATCATGCAAGCCGGCATCCACGACGTGGTGATCGACAGCGGCAAGGGCCTCGACGTGCAGGATGCGCCTACCGTGGCGCAGGCGCGCGCCGAGACGGAGCGTGAACTGGTGCAGATCGCCGCGGCGCCGCAAGTGGTCACGCGCGTGTCGCTGGGCATGGAACTGGCGCGCGCCACGCAAGTGCGGCGGCAGGCGGCCAGCCTGGTGCGCACGGTGATGGCCGACGTACGCCTGGGCAAGGCTGTCGAGCTGGACCGCGTGCAGCACACGGTGCAGGATATTACCGAATCGATCCTGCGCAATCCCGGCGCCCTCGTCGGCTTGTTGCGCATCAAGACCAAGGATGACTACACCTTTTTGCATTCCGTCAGCGTGTGCGCGCTGCTGGTGGCGTTTTGCCGCTCGCGCGGCATCGATGCGGCCACCACGCACCAGGCTGGCCTTGGTGGCTTGCTGCACGACACGGGCAAGGCCCTGGTGCCCGACAGCGTGCTCAACAAGCCGGGCCCCCTCACGCCGGAAGAATTTGCCCTGATCAAGCGCCATCCGCGCGACGGCTACGAAATCCTGCGCCAGTCGCCCGAGGTGGGCGCGATTCCCCTCGACATCGCCTTGCACCACCACGAACGGCGCGATGGCAGCGGCTATCCGGACCAGCTGGCTGGCGACGCCATCAGCGAACTGGCGCAGATGGCCGCCATCGTCGACGTGTATGACGCGCTGACGTCCGACCGCAGCTATCACAAGGGCATCGCCGCCGCCGAAGCCCTGCGCAAGATCTATGAGTGGAGCAAATTCCATTTCAACCCCGTGTTCGCCCAGGATTTCATGCGCTGCGTGGGCATCTATCCGGTCGGCACCATGGTGATGCTGGAATCGGGCCGCCTTGCCGTCGTCATCGAGGCGCACGAAAGCAATCTGCTGGCGCCGAAAGTGAACGTGTTTTTCAGTACGAAGAGCAAGACCTACATCAAGCCGGAAACGGTCGACCTGTCGCGCGGCTTCGGCTTCGGCGGCGCCGACAAGATCGTCGGCCATGAGTCGGCGGCCAAGTGGCAGGTCGATCCCATGCGCTTTTTATCACTGGCGGATGCCTAGAAGAATTCCGCCGTATCGTTCGAGGTAATGGTGGTGAGCAAGCCCTTGGCGACCAGCTCGTCGTAGTGGCAAGCCAGGTTGCGGCCATGGCTCTTTGCGTAATACAAGGCTTGGTCGGCGCGGCCGAGGATGATGACGGGCGCCTCGTAGGCGTTGATGCTGACGAAGCCCACGCTGACGGTCACTCGCCCCACTTGCGGGAAGTCGTGCGCTTCGACATTGGTGCGGAAGCGGTCGATGATTTTCTGCGCATTTTCCAGGGTGATCGAGCGCAGCAGCACGACGAATTCCTCGCCGCCGAAGCGGAAGATGCGGTCTTGCGAGCGGAACGACGATTGCAGCTGGTTGGCGATCAGGATCAGCACTTCATCGCCATACAGGTGGCCAAATTTATCATTGACCAGTTTGAAATGATCGACGTCGATCACGGCCAGCCATTGCCGTTCCGTGTCCGTATGGTGGCGCCGTTCTGCATCGACGGGAAGCGGCTTCTCCGCCTCCGGTTCGCCGCGGCTTTGCAGGATTTTCGCCAGCTGGTCGTCGAAGGTCTTGCGGTTCAACAAGCCGGTGAGCGAATCGCGTTCGCTGTAGTCGAGCAGGTTCTGGAAATTGCGGTACACGCTGACGATGCCGCCGATCACCTGGATGGTGGCGCCCGTGTACGGCGTGGGGTTGGTGATTTCCAGGCAGGTGGTGACCTGGTCGCCGATCCAGATGGGCAGCCACAGCAGGTGGCGGCCGTCGGCGCACAGGGTGTCGGCGCTCGCTTCATGGCGCTTGATGCAGGCGGCCAGGGCCGGGTAGTCCGACAGCGGTTCGCCTGGCAGGGTCGGGTCGTTATGCTCTTCCATGCGGGCCACGCTGCCCGCCACGATGATGGCCCGCGACCGCACGAACACCTGGCCACGCACGGTGGTCAGGGCCAGCACACGGGTCTGCGACGCGGCAGCGAGTTCCTGGACGGCCGAGATCACGGAGATGTCGAGCATCGTGTGGTCGCGGTGCCCGGTCATGTCCACCATGTGTTTCAGTAGGGAATCCATTGTCGATCTCTGGAAAGTAGTCACACAAGTGTCGTCATACCAGCATTGCATCAAGCAAGAGCATGTTCGCGTCCGTCTACAAGAAGCCAAGATTTATTTGGTGGCATGACGCTCTTTACCGCCGGGCGAGAGGCCTTTCCAAAGAAGAGCTAAGCAGGATAATGTCTTTTTGCCTAATAGGCAATTAACGTATGCAATATTTCATGTAAATACATGAGATTCATGCACCGCATTGCAAAAAACTTGCCCTGACGAAGGCTTTCAATCCGGATCGCAACATTTGTTTGCGCCAGCCGGCATTTCAACAGGGTTTGATAATTTCCATATGGAAACTTGTGGCGCGTCAATTTGCCAAAACGTGGACGCTTTATAGTCAATGCAATGGCGCAGAAATTTACGGCAGGAAACATATTAGCAGGAATGGGCAATGTTTCACACCCGATTGCGCCAGGGACTTGTGATTCACTTTTGGGAGCTTGTCATGCATACCTTCCTGTCGGCAGTACAGCAGTTTGTCAAGGATGAGGATGGCATTACGGCAATCGAATACGGCCTGATTGCGGCGTTGATGGCTACCGCCATCACGGCCGGTTTCTTGCTGATCAAGACCAACTTGCTGGCCGTCCTCACCGACATTTCGTCGAACCTGGTGTTGACGCCCTAAGCGGGTGCCCGCCGCTGGCCGGCCAGCGGCGGGTTTTTTTCAGGAGGTGCCGCATGCCTGCCTATGCCGTATTCGACCTGCTGTTGCTGTGCTTCGTGACGGGGGCCGCCGTCAGTGATTTGATCCGCCGCAAGATACCGAATGGTGTGGTGTTGTCCGGCATCCTTGCCGCCCTGGTGCTGCACCTGTGGCTGTGGCCGCAAAACGTGCTGCCGCTGTGGCTGGGCGGCATGGCCACGGGCTTTTTCCTGTTTTTACCGCTGTACGTGCTGCGCGGCATGGCTGCCGGCGACGTCAAGCTGATCGCCATGGCGGGCGCCTTTGCCGGTCCCTGGCCCGTGCTGCAGATCTGTTTCGCCACGTTTGTCCTGGGCGGCCTGATGGCCGTGCTGATGATCACCTGGCAGGGCAAGTGGCGCGCCTGCCTCGGCAATCTGCGCCAGCTGCTGTGGCCGATGATCGCGCGCATGGCCGGCATTCCCCTGGCGCCAAATGCCCTGGGCAGCGGCGCCAGCGTGGGCAACATGCCCTACGGACTGGCCATTGCGCTGGGCTGCCTGCTGGTGCAAGGGCGACATTATTTCTGATTGGTATTCATTGCTCTTGATCAATGGGCACCGGTCCCCGCTCGCTAGAATGAATTCTGTTGAATGCAGTCTTAACCGGCTAGGAGACGCAGCATGACCGAGGTCGACTATTCCATGAGCACCGAGAGTGCGCCGCGCCCTGCCGATGCGAACCTGATGCCGCCCTTGCCGCCGCAGCCGAAGAGCTTGCGTGAAACGGGACTGGAGCGGCCCCTGGTGGTTGAACTGATCGCCAAGCTGATGTTTGTGAGCGGCAAGACGCACCTGTCCGCACTGACGACGCGCTTGCGCCTGTCGATCAATGTCTTGCGCGAAGTGCTCGACTTCATGGTGAGCGAGCAGATGGCCGAAGTGGCCTGGCGCGGGGAATCCGATATCGACGTGCAGTATCAGCTGACGAGCGCCGGCAAGCAGCGCGCCAGCGCCTTCCTCGAGCGCTGCGCGTATATCGGCGCCGCGCCCGTTACCCTGGACGCCTACCGCGCCATGGTGGCGCGCCAGTCGTGGCTGGTGCAGGAGCAGCGCGTCGGCAGCGATGACCTGGCTGCCGTGCTGGGTGGCGCCCACGCGGGGCCGGGCATGCTCGACGTGGTCGGCGCGGCCCTGCACTCGGGGCGCTCGCTGCTGCTGTACGGTCCGCCCGGCAGCGGCAAGTCGACCCTGGCGCTGCAGCTGGGACAATTGCTGCACGGGCTGGTCGCCGTGCCGTACGCCGTCATCGTCGGCCACGACATCATCCAGTTGTACGATCCGGCCCAGCACCTGCCGCCCGCACCGCAGCATGTCAGCCATGCGCGCCAGGCGCTGGAGCGGCGCAGCACGGACATCCGCTGGGTGCTGTGCCAGCGTCCCGTGATCCACGTGGGCGCCGAGCTCGACGCCGGCATGCTGGAACTGCGGCTCGACGCCAGCGGCGGCTGCTACCATGCGCCGCCCCATGTGCGCGCCAATAATGGCATGCTGATCATCGACGACCTGGGCCGCCAGCGCCTGGGCGCGCCGGAATTGCTGACGCGGCTGATGCAGCCGCTGGCGCACGGCAGCGACCAGCTGGGCTTGCCCGGCGGCGTGCAGATCAGCGTGCCGTTCGACAATGCCCTCGTGCTGGCCACGAACGTGCCGCCGGGCGAGCTGTTTGACGCCGCCTTGCTGCGCCGCATCGGCTACAAGGTGCACGTGGGGCCGCTGGCCGAGAGCGCCTATCGCGCGCTGTTCCGCCAGCAATGCCGGCTGGCCGGCATGGCCATCGACGAGCTGGCCCTGAACCATCTGCTGCACCTGCATGGCGCTCAGGGACGGCCCCTGCTGGCCAGTTATCCGCAGGAATTGCTGGCGCGCATAGGCGACTTCGCCGGCTTTGCCGGCTGCGAAGCGCGCCTGACGGTGGGCGCCCTGGAACAGGCCTGGGGCAGCCTGTTTGCCAGCTGCGACATGCCAGCCGCCAGCCTGTGCGAGCGTATCGCATGAAAAACCGGCGCGCCCTCCTGATGATGGGCCTGGCGGTCGTGCTGGGTCTGCTGGCCGTGCTGCTGGCCTCGCACTGGCTGCTGCGCCAGACGCCGGCCGGCAAGGGCAAGATCGTCGTCGCCGCCAGCGATGTCAACCTGGGCCAGCGCCTGGCGCCCGAGATGCTGCGCCTGGCAGAGTGGCCGGCGGAAAGCTTGCCGCAAGGCGCGCTGCAAGACCCGGCGAAACTGGCGGGACGGGTGCTGAAAACCAGCGTGCTGCGCGGCGAACCGCTGAGCGAAGCCAAGCTGGCGCCGGCCGGCACCCTGGGTGGCCTGTCGGCGCTCATCACGGAAGGGCGGCGCGCCATTACCGTGCGCGTCAACGATGTGATCGGCGTGGCCGGCTTCGCCTTGCCGGGCAACTATGTCGACATCATCGTGAGCACGCAGCAGGATTCTGGCGACCGCGCCTTTCCGCAAAGCCGCAACATTTCCAAGATCGTGCTCGAACGCATCCTCGTGCTGGCCGTGGCGCAGGAAGTGGGGCGCGACGAGACCAAGCCGCGCGTGGTCAATGCGGTGACCCTGGAAGTGACGCCGGAACAGGCGGAAAACCTGGACCTGGCGCGCAGCGTGGGCAGCCTGTCGCTGGTGCTGCGTAACCAGGTCGACCCGCAGCCGGGCGTGACGGCGGGCGCCACCAAGCTGACCCTGCTGGGCGGACCGCACGAAGCCGACGAGCCCGTTCCTGCCGCCGCGCCCGTGCCGGCCGCCGCGCCGCGTCCGGTACGCGTGGCCAAGGCGCAGCCGGAGCCAGCGCGCCAGTGCAGCGGCGTCATCGATGGAACGCGCCAGTCGCGCGAATGTTTTTAGCCAACCATGGACACGCTCATGAACCGCGCCCTGCTGATACTGTGCTGCCTGCTGTCGCCGCTTGCCGGCGCGGCGGCCGATCCTGGCCCGCGCTGCGGCGGTGAAGCGGCCTCGCCCGGCAACCTGCAACTGCAGGTGGGCAAGTCGAGCATGCTGCGCCTGCCCGAGGCGGTGCTGGCCCGCAGCGTCGGCAATCCTGCCGTGGTGCAAGCCATGCTCGTGGCGCCCGACACCTTGTATGTGGTCGGCGTCGACGTGGGCAGCACCAACATGATCATCCAGGGCAAGAGCGGCGTGTGCAGCGTGGTGAACGTCAGCGTCAGCATGGACCCGGCCGGCTTGCAGGCAACTCTGGCGGCGCTGATGCCGGACGAAAAAGCCATCCGCGTCACGGCCGTTGCCGACACCCTGGTGCTGTCGGGCACGGTGCAGGACGCGGGCGCCGTGCTGCGCGCCGTCGAGCTGGCGCATGCGTACGTGCGCCGCGCCACCGTACCGCTGGCGCTGCCCAAGCCCGCCGATGGTGCCGCCATGCCGCCCGCAGCCACGGCGCCCGCTGGCGGCGCGGGCAGCGCGAACAGCCGCATCATCAACATGCTCGACGTCAGTGCGCCGCAGCAAGTGATGCTGGCCGTGCAGATCGCGGAAGTGTCGAAGTCGCTGCTGGAACGGCTGGAAGTGGGTGCCACCCTGCGCTTTGCTTCCGGCAGCTGGGCCACCACCTTGCTGTCGAATTTCTTGAGCGGCACGGCCAACGGCTTGCTCGACGTGCGCAAGTCGAATGGCCAGCAGCTGACCATCGAGGCGCAGAAACAGGATGGCCTGGTGCGCATCCTGGCCGAACCGACGGTGATGGCGATCAGCGGGCAAGAGGGCAGTTTTCTGGCCGGCGGCAAGATCTTCATTCCCGTCGGCCAGGACAACAACAAGATCACGCTGGAAGAGCGCGAATACGGCGTCGGCCTGCGTTTTACGCCGACCGTGCTGTCGGGCGGGCGCATCAATCTGAAGGTGGCGCCGGAAGTGTCGGAGCTGTCGCGCGAAGGGGTGGGTATTTCCGCCGCCGGCGTCAGCGGGCGCTCGATTTTGCCCGTCATCACCACGCGGCGCGCCTCGACCACGGTGCAGCTGTACGACGGCCAGAGCTACGCCATCGGCGGCTTGATCAAGAACAACCAGGTGAGCAACATCACGGGCTTGCCCTGGCTGAGCGAAGTGCCGATCCTCGGCGCGCTGTTTCGCAGCACGGATTTCCAGCACGACCGCACGGAATTGTTGTTCGTCATTACCGCGCACCTGGTCAAACCCTTGCCGGCCGATGCCGTGCTGCCGACGGCGCAGCTGGCGCCGCCGTCGCGCATGGACTTAATGTTGGGCGGCAAGATGGAAGGGCCTGTGCCCTCGGCGCCGCCGTCCGTGCCGCCACCGCGCGCGGCCAACGGTTTCGAGTTGAAATGAGACGGGGAGATACGCCATGTCGAACTCGCTCTTGACGTCGCTGCGGCGCCTGGCCGCCCTGGCCCTGGCCTTGCAGCTGGCCGCCTGCGCGCACGGCAGCACGCCGCAGCTGGACCGCCGCTTCGGCGACGCCGTGCGCCTGTCCATGGCGCAGCAGGTGCGCGATCCGGCCGGCGCGGGCAATCGCACGCCGGCAGACGGCCTCGACGGCCCCAGCGCGCACGCCGTCATGCAGCGCTACCGCGCCTCGTTTGCCGAACCGAATGCCCAGGCGCCGCAGCCGGTGCAATTCATGCTGGGAGGCGGCAATGGCAAATAGACGCCGGCGCCAGCGCGGGGCGATGCTGATCGCCTTTTCCATCCTGCTCATCGTGGTGCTGGGCTTTATCGGCCTGGCGCTGGACGTGGGGCAAGTCATCGGCCGCAAGACGGAACTGCAGAACCTGGCCGACAACGCGGCGATGGCGGCGGCGGCGGAGCTGGTGGGCACGCCCGAGGGCCTGCTTGCCGCCGTGACGAAAGCCAAGAGCAGTGCGGCCGACCGCAGCGCATGGCGCCGCCGCATGGAGGGCGCGACCTTGTCGGACGCCAGCATCCGCTTCGCCAGTGCTCCCGACGCGCCCGCCAGCGAATGGCATGCGGCGGGCGCCGTGCCCGACGCCGCCACGGCGCTGTTCGTGCGCGTCGATACGCAGGCCAATGATCCCTCGCTGGGGCGGGTGGCGACGGCGTTCCTCGGCGCCTGGTCGCCGGCGCTGCGCACCCTGGACACGGGCGCGCGCGCCGTGGCGGGGCGCAGCAGTTTGAATCTCATGCCGCTGGCTGTCTGCGCGCTGTCGGCCAGTGCCGCCAGCCCGCGCACGAATGCGGCACTGCTGCCGGCCGTCGAGCTGCTGGAATATGGCTTTCGCCGCGGCGTGGCGTATAACTTGTTGAAGCTCAATCCGCACGGCCCGGCGGCCGAACATTTCGTGCTCAATCCGCTGGGCCGGCCGGGTGTGGTGGGACCGTCGCAGCAGGTCAGCGAATCGAACGTGCTGCCGTTTGTCTGCAGCGGCACGGTGCTGTATCCGCGCATCGGCAGCGCCCAGGTGCATGTGCACCGGCCTTTTCCCGCCGCGCTGTGGACGGCCTTCAATGCGCGCTTCAACCAGTATCCGGGCAGCGGCTGCCATCCGGTGGTGGCGCCGTCCGACACGAACATCCGCGCCTATCCGAATACGGCGGCGAACTGGTGGATGACGAATGCGCCCGATGCGCCCAGTGCGCTGAGCACGGGCAATCCGTTGCTGTCCGTGGCCGATCCGGAGTCGAATGCGACGCCGCCGGCGGTCGGCAGCTACGGGCCGCTGTGGTCATTTTCCAGGGCGGCCAGGTACAGCAACCCGAAGCCGGCCGGCGGTTATCCGCCATTTGCCACCACCGACTGGCCCAAGCTGTATCCGGCCACGCCGGCCGCCCCGGCCGCCAAATCCAGCTATCCGACCGACAAGTCGCCGTACCTGACGCTGGCATACCAGACGGCGCCGACCGGCAACGCGGGCCTGGCGCAGCGGCGTTTGCTGCACATTGCGCTGCTCGCCTGTCCCGTGCCGGCCGGCAGCGACGTGCTGGCCCAGGTGCTGGGCATCGGCCGCTTCTTCATGACGGCGCCGGCCAGCAATGGCGTGCTGAGCGCCGAATTTGCCGGCCTGGCAGCCGAGGGATCGCTGATCGGCCCGGCGGAGCTGCTGCAATGAAGCCGGCCTGCCGCGCGCCACGCCGCCAGGGCGGTGTCGCCGCCATCGAGCTGGCGCTGATCCTGCTGTTTTTCATGGGACTGCTGCCCTTCGTGCTGCTGTTCGGCCGCGCGCTGCTGGTGTACACGGCCCTGCAAAAAAGCGTGCACGATGCGGCGCGCTACATGGCGACCATGCCGCTGCCGCAGATGGGCAGCATCGGCACGGCGAACCAGGGCGCCGCCCTGGCCCGGCAGATGGTGGTCGATGCGATGGCGGAAAGCTGGCCCGACATGGAGGCCGCCAGGGTCAACGTGGATTGCGTGTATGCCGACGATTCCTATGGCTGCGGCAGCTATGCGACGGCGCCGCTGCAGGTGCGCATCAAGGTCACCGTGGACATGCCGGTGGATTTCCTGCCTGAGCTGACCCGCAAGTGGCTGCCGCAGCTGGAGCCGATTCCCCTGCGCGCCAATGCGACATTGCGCTATGTTAATTAATCTGCCCCCCCGCCGGCAGCGCCAAGAGGGCGTCTTCGCCGTCGAATTTGCCATGCTGGCGCTGCTGTTCTTTTTGTTTCTGTTTGCCATGCTGGAAATGGCGCGCGCCGTGTACGTGTGGAACATGGTGCATGAGATCACCCGGCGCGCGGCGCGCGCTGCCGCCGTCACCGATTTCAGCAATGCCGGCGCCTTGCAGGCCGTGCGCACGCAAGCCGTGCTGCGCGCCACGCCGGGCACGCTGCCGCTGGGCGGCGGCATCGGCGACGCGCATGTGCGCATCGATTATTTGTCGGAGAGCAGCGGCGGCGCCGCGCTGGCGGCAGTGCCGGTGACGGTGCTGCCGGGCTGCCCGCAACGCAACCGCATCAATTGCCTGGACGATCCGCATGGCGCCAGCTGCATCCGCTTCGTGCGCGCGCGCCTGTGCCAGCCGGGTCTCGGCGCGCGCTGCGAGGGCGTGCCCTACCGGCCCATCCTGCCGCTGCTGGGGGTGATGTTTCCTTCCGGCACAGGCGCCATACGTTTGCCCAGCGGCACCACCATGGCGGTGGCCGAGTCGCTGGGCTATCCGGACAATCCCGGTTTTTGTCCATGAGCGCCGCTCCGCCGGCGCAGCCGAATGTGTAGCCTTGAATGAAGGAGGGGCGATGAAAGCCTTGATGATTACCCGCGACGCCAGCTTGCACGATGAAATCGCGGCGCAAGGCGCGGCCCGCATGCCCGTGCTGCGGCTGCTGGACCGGCGCAGTGGCCTGCGCGACGCCGTCGAGCGCATGCTGGCCGAAGCGCCGGAACTGGTGATCGTCGACGCCAGCGGCATCGATGCCGACGAAGCCGACCTGCTCGAGCGCCTGGCGCGCCAGTATCCGCTGGCCGTGCTGATGCTGCTCACGCGCGGCCAGCAGCAGGATGTCCTGATACGCGCCATGCGCGCCGGCATGCGCGAAGTGCTGCAGCTGCCGCTGGTGCACAAGGCCTTCCACGAGGCGATGGACAGGGTCGATATCCAGGCCGGCGTGACGCAGATGCGCGATGGCAAAGTGCTCGCCTTCATCTCGTGCAAGGGCGGCAGCGGCGCCACCTTTTTGTCGACGAATTTTTCCTATGCGATGGCGACACTGGCCGGCTGCAAGGTGCTCTTGATCGACCTGCACGGCCAGTTCGGCGACGCCACCCTGTATGTCTCGGACCAGAAGCCGGCCATGACCCTGTCCGACATCTGCGCGCAGATCGCGCGCATGGACGGCGCCTTTCTCGCCTCGTGCCTGGTGCACGTGACGCCGAACTTCGGCGTGCTGGCGGCGGCCGACGATCCCGCGCACAAGGTCGACATGCAGCCCGAGCACATGGACCGCATCCTCGCCGTGGCGCGCCAGCACTACGACTACATCGTGCTCGACGTGGGACGCCAGATCGATGCGCTGTCGCTGCGCGCGCTCGACAACGCCGACGCCATCTATCCGGTGCTGCAGCTGGCCTTGCCCGACATCCGCGACGGGCGCCGCCTGCTCGACATCTTCCGCTCGCTCGGCTATCCGGGCGAGCGCCTGCGCCTGATCGTCAACCGCTATGAAAAGGGCGGCCGCCTGCGCCTGGCGGACCTGGAGCAGGCGCTGGGCGCGGAAGTGGTGCACACGGTGCCCAACGATTACATCGCCGCCACCGATTCCGTCAACCAGGGCATCCCGCTGCTGCAGCTGTCGCGCACCAGCGCCGTGGCGCGCAGCCTGGCCGAGCTGGTGGAACTGGTGACGGCGCGCCGCGTGACGGAAAGCCGCGGCCTGTTCGACCGCCTGTTCAGCCGCAGCGAGGCTTAGGACAGCAATGGATGTCAAGGCTCCCGCCGGGAGCCATCATGGGAGCCGAGATGACTTTACGCGAACGCCTGGCGGCGAATGAAACGGTGCGCCCCGCCACGAATGGACAAGGCGCGCTGGCGCTGCACGCCTACCAGGAACTGAAAAAAACCATGCACCAGACGATACTCGACCGTATCGACCTGGAACGCCTGAAGCGCCTGACGGCGGAGCAGTTCAAGCACGAGCTGGCGCTGCTGGTGCAGCGCGTGATCGAGGAAGAGCGCATCGTCCTGAACCAGCATGAGCGGCATAGCCTGGTGCTCGACATCCAGCACGAGATGCTGGGCTTCGGTCCGCTGGAACCGTTGCTGGCCGATGCCAGCGTGTCCGATATCCTCGTCAATACCTGCGACAAGGTGTATGTGGAGCGGGGCGGGCGGCTGCAGCTGACGGATGTGACCTTCCACGACAATGCGCACCTGATGAAGATCATCGAAAAGATCGTCTCGCGCGTGGGACGGCGGGTCGACGAATCGAGTCCGATGGTCGACGCGCGCCTGCCGGATGGCTCCAGGGTCAACGCCATCATTCCGCCGCTGGCCGTCGATGGCCCGATCCTGTCGATCCGGCGCTTTGCCGTGCAGCCTTTGACGATCGCCAACCTGCTCGACTACAAAAGCCTGACGCCGCCCATGGTGCAGGTGCTGCAGGCGCTGGGGCAGGCCAAGGTCAACATCCTGATTTCGGGCGGCACGGGCAGCGGCAAGACGACCCTGCTCAACGTGCTGTCCGGCTTCATTCCCGGCAGCGAGCGCATCGTCACCATCGAGGATGCGGCCGAACTGGCGCTGCGCCAGCCGCACGTGGTGCGCCTGGAAACGCGCCCGCCGAATATCGAGGGCAAGGGCGAGGTGAGCCAGCGCGCGCTGGTGCGCAATGCGCTGCGCATGCGGCCCGACCGCATCATCCTGGGCGAGGTGCGCGGCGCCGAGGCGCTCGACATGCTGCAGGCGATGAACACGGGCCATGAGGGTTCGCTGGCGACGATCCACTCGAACACGGCGAGGGATGCGCTGGCGCGGCTGGAAAACATGGTCGGCATGGCCAGCGTGAACCTGACGCCGCGCGCCACGCGCCAGCAGATCTGTTCGGCCGTGACGGTGGTGATGCAAGTGTCGCGCCTGACGGATGGCGCGCGCAAGCTGGTCAGCCTGCAGGAAGTGACTGGCATGGAAGGCGACATCATCGCCATGCATGAAATCTTCCGCTTCGAGCAGACGGGCATCGATGCCGCCGGCAAGGTGCTGGGCCACTTTTGCGCCACGGGCGTGCGGCCCCGTTTTACGGAGCGCTTGCGCATGTTCGGCGCGCCGGTGCCCGACAGCGTGTTCGACCCCGACCGTATTTACGAATGAAAAACCTACTGCGCGGCGCGCTTTGCGGCCTGCGATGCTCACTGTGCTAAAGCACAGCTCCGCTTCTCAGCCACAAATCACATCCGCTCGCTACGGTTTTCTTATCTGTTTTATGGAGGCATCATGGACCTGGTGTTCTACGGCTTTGCCGTGCTGCTGTTCGCCGCCTGCATCCTGATGGTGGAAGGCGCCTGGCTGTGGTGGTCGGGCACGCACGGCAGCGCGGCGCGGCGCATCAACCGGCGCTTGCGGCTGATGGCGGCGCGCGGCGAGGCGGGCGGCGAGCGGGTCTCGATTCTCAAGCAGCGCCGCTATGCGCGTTCGCCCGGCCTCGAGCGTTGGCTGCGGCGCCTGCCGCAGGCGGCACGGCTCGACCACTTGCTGCTGCAATCGGGCTTGTCCTGGTCGGTGGCGCAGTTCCTGGGCGGCGCGGGCGGCTTGCTGCTGCTGGCGCTGCTGTGGCTGGCCATCTGGCCCATGCCGTTGCCGGGCGCCTTGCTGCTGCTGGGCGTGGCAGGCGGCGGGCCGTGCATGGTCGTGCTGCGCGCGCGCGCCGCGCGGCTGAAAAAGATCGAGGCGCAATTGCCGGAAGCGGCCGATTTCCTGGCCCGCGCGCTGCGCGCCGGACACTCGTTTTCGAATGTGCTGCAGATGGTGGGCGATGAACTCAATGAGCCGATCAGCGGCGAATTCAAGATGGCGCACGAAGAGATCAATTACGGCGTGCCGATGAACGAGGCGCTGCAAAACCTGGCCGCGCGCATTCCGCTGACGGACTTGCGCTACCTTGTCATCGCCGTGCTGGTGCAGCGCGAATCGGGCGGGAACCTGGCCGAAGTGCTGGTCAGCATCGCGCGCATCATCCGCGCCCGCTTGAAACTGCTGGGACAGGTGCGCGTGCTGTCGGCCGAGGGGCGCATGTCGGCCTGGGTGTTGGGCTTGATGCCGGTGGTGATGATCGGCGTGATGGCGCTGGTCAACCCACAATACATCAGCCTGCTGTGGACGGATCCCAGCGGCATCAAACTGCTGTGGTACGCGGCCGGCATGGTGGCGCTGGGTGTCGTGTGGATGCGCAACGTGATCCGCATCCGCATCTAAGAGATCGTCTGAAAAAAGTCCATGGCGTTGTTGCGTCGCCTTGTCGTACTGTCGTATTGCCTTCGGCGACACGCCTAGCCCTGAACGTTTTGTCAGTCGATCAATCGGAGGAAATGCCATGACTGGCTCGCAACTGCTGTTTCTGTTGATTGTCTTCGCCGTGGTGGTGGCGCTGGCCCTGCTGGCGTGGCTGATCTTCTTTCCCGGTGCCTTGCGCCAGCGCCTGTTCGGTTCCATGGCGCCGGCCGCCAGCGAGGCGGTGGCGGAAAACGGCTGGGTGGAGCGCGTGGCGCGCGTGGCGCAGCCGTTCAGCAAGCTGTCGCTGCCGGAAGAGGGCTGGGAGCGCTCGCCGCTGCGCACGCGCTTCATGAATGCGGGCTGGCGCCAGGCCAGCGCACCGGCCCTGTACTTCGCCGCGAAAAGCGTGCTGGCCCTGCTGTTTCCCACCGTGCTGGGTCTGTATGCGGCCAGCGCCATGGCGGCGCAGCTGCGCAGCGTGCTGCTGTTGCTGCTGTGCGTCAGCGCCACCATCGGCTATTACCTGCCGAACCTGGTGCTGGCCAGCACGGCCAAGCGGCGGCAGCGCGACATCTTTGAAAACATCCCGGACGCGCTCGACTTGCTGACCGTGTGCGTGGAAGCGGGCCTGAGCCTGGAGCGCGCGCTGGTGAAGGTGTCAGGCGAAATCCATATCAAGAGCGTGGTGCTGGCACAGGAGTTGCAGCTGGTGCTGATGGAAATGCGCGCCGGCTTTTCCAAGGAAAAGGCGCTGCGCAACCTGGCTCTGCGCAGCGGCGTGGAAGACGTCGATACCTTGGTCGCCATGCTGATTCAATCGGAACGCTTCGGCACCAGCATGGGCGATTCGCTGCGCGTGCATTCGGAAAACCTGCGCGGCAAGCGCAGCCTGCTGGCCGAGGAGGCGGCAGCGAAGATTGCCCTGAAACTGCTGTTCCCGCTGATCTTTTGCGTCTTTCCCACCCTCATGCTGGTGCTCATGGGGCCGGCCGTGATCGAAGTGTATCGCGTGCTCGTGCCGGCCATGGCCAGCCGCTGAAAGGAGCTACCATGCGCTTGACGATTTCCCGCCTGGCCGCCGCCTGTGCCTGTCTGGGCCTGGGCGCGTGCGCCAGCCACACGGCGCACGCGCCGCTGCTGCCGGCGCCGCCCGCTGCCGCTGCCGATGCGGCCTATGTCGCGGGACGCCAGTATTTTGATGCGGGCGACCTGCCTGCCGCGCAAGCGGCGTATGCGCAAGCCTTGCGCGCCGCGCCGCGCCATGTGAATGCGCGCAACGGCCTGGCCGTGCTGCACGCGCAGCGGGGCGAGCACGATGCGGCGATTGCCCATTGGCTGGCCTTGACGCAGGAGGCGGGCACGCCGCAGCCGCAACAGGCGTATCTGTTCAGCAATCTCGGTCATGCTTATTATCTGAGTGGACGCGATGCGCAAGCCTTGCCCGCGCTGGAACAGGCGTGTCTGCTCGACCCGCTCAATGCGCTGGCCTGGCAGCATCTGGCGCAGGTGCTCGAACGGCTGGGGCAACACGCGCGCGCGGCAGTCATGCGGCGCCAGGCGGCCAGCTTGCAGGAGCACGATTTGCGGCGCGACATGGCCGTCTTGCGCAGCGAGGCGCCGCCGCAAGGTGTACCCGTGGCCGCGCCGGTGCCGGATGCGCCCGCCATGGCGCGCATCGAGATCACGCAAGGCGACGGCATGGCCCGCTTGCAGCGTGTGCCGGCAGCCGTGCGCAGCGTGCCCGTTGCCGTGCCCCGTCCGCGCCTGGAAATTGTGAATGGCAATGGCGTGCCCGGCCTGGCCGCCGCACTGGCGCGCAGCCTGGCCGGCAGTCCCGTGCAGGTGGTGCGCCTGGCCAATGAAACCAGCTTCCAGGTGGCGCGCACGCGCGTCGAATACCGGCCCGCGCAGGAGCAGGCGGCGCGCCAGCTGGCCCGCCAGCTGGGGATGCAGGTACAAACCCAGGTGCAGACCCAGGCCGCCGATTGTCCTGTCAGCGAGCTGCGCCTGGTACTCGGGCGCGACCTGAGCGATCCGGCCATGCTGCACCGCTATTATCTGCAGCAGTTGCAGCTGGCGCGCCAGGCGCTGGCGCGGCTCGGTTAACACGCCTCTGTTGATGCAAAATAAAACGGCGCCCAGGAGGCGCCGTTTTATTTCATGCTGCTGATGATTGTGGCTGGCGGCGCCGCGTAAAAGCCAGGGCCGCCAGTCCCATGCCCAGCAGGAACAGGGTGCCTGGTTCCGGCACGGCCAGGGGATCGATGACGACGATGTCGGTGCGCGTGGACTTGGAAAAGTTCAAGGTGTAGCTGCCAGCCGGCAGGGCGAAATTCGAGGTCAGGGAAAACATCGCAAAGCCATTCGTGAAGGCGCGCCCGGTAGCGGGGTCGTTGGTGCCTGCCGTCATGTTCAGGCTGAACGGATCCAGGCTGCCGACCGTATGGTTGCCGTTGACGTCGCTGCCATTGTTGGCATCGCCATCGGGTGCGAACTGGAAGATCACGCCATCGGCATTCGCGTTCGACAGGCAGCCGACGGGGCTGGCGCTGTTGCAGGAGATATTGAAGATATCCATGATCGACACGTTCGACTTGTCGCCCATGGTCGTCACGCTGGTGCGCAGGTCGCGCCGTCCCATGAAGCTGAAGGTGATGAAGCCGGCGCTCGACAGGGTCAGGTTGACGGAGCCGGTGAGCGTGTCGCCGGCCGTGGACGTGGCGGCACCGACCGTGTTGCGCTGGGCTTCCGCCACGGCGCGCACCGTGGCGCCGCCATTGAGCATGTTGCCGAAGGCATGTGCATCGCCGCGGGCGAACTCCAGGGTGGAACTGGGGCTGGGGGCGTAATGGTTTTGCTGCAAGCCGCTGCAGCCTCCGCCCGAGCACACTTGCAGTACGTCGGCGTTGGCGGCCGGCCCCGTATTGACGGCACGCGGATTGACGGCCACGCCGCCTTCGAAAAACGCGCTGTCGCTGGCATTGCGGTTGGCGCCGGCCAGCGACAGCGCGCCGGCGCTGGTGGTGATGCGGAAATTGTTCAACTCATTGACGGCCAGGCCGTACGCGCCGGCCTGTGCTTGGCCGCTGGCCAGCAGGCTTGCCGCCGCCAGTGCGCCCAGCCAGCCCAGGGTCTTGCTTCGTGTGTGATCGACGTTCATCGCAGCCTCTTATCGTGGTCAGTCTCGAAAAATCCGGGGGACAAAGAATCCAGGATGACTTGCCTGGATTCATCTCGTAGACAGGGATAAGCAGCTTGCGTGCCACACAAAAAAATCACGTGAAATCAATTGCTTGCGCAAAGCGGACTGAGCTGGCGGAAGCAAAGTGTAAGAAAGGCCGACGCCGCTTGTCGGGCGGTGCCAGCCCGCCTCAGGTGCCCCGGTGATAGCCGAGGTGGCCACCGGAATTGCGTGCGCAGCCGCATCCGATGCGCGCCACTTCCTCGCCGTCCGTCAATTTCCAGTTGGTAATCGTCGTATGCTGCCAGTCGATGTCGCTTTTCTTGACAGGTTTGACCGTCAGGGTGCGTGCTTCCGCATCCGTGTACTCCATCAGCTCCTCATCGTCGGCGATGTCGAAATGGCGGTGGATCAGGGAAATGCCGAAGCGGTCGAGCGCGCTATAGCGTTGCAGCACATCGCGCAGTTCGCGAAAGCAAGCGAGATCCTCGGGCAGCAGCGGATCGACGGCGGAAATATCGGCGACGGGCTGCCATTGCATGGCGTGGATGTTCAGGCTGTGCATGATAGGCTCCTGTGCCCCATGATGATAGGCCCAGGCTGGCAGAGGGGCGCTGGCACGCCTGGCGAAATACCCATCGTGGACGCAAAGCCGCTGCGGCGCTTGCGCCGGATCAAAGGTGCGGCACATCGCCTCTCGTCCGATCATTGCCCGGTAAAATAGGCCATGGCAAACAAAACCCCCACCTTCCCCGGCGCGCGCACGGGCCGCGGCCAGGTCCTGGCCGTGCTGCTGTCGAACCGCGACCAGTCCGGCGCCGAACCGCTGCAAGGCCGCGTCTCGCTGGCCGCCATCGTCAAGGCATTGAAACGCAAATATCACTGGCCGATCGAGACGCACAGTTTTCCCGCCAACACGCAGGATGGCCGCGCCAGCTGGGCGACCGTCTACAGCCTGCCGGAAAAGGTCATCGAGACCGCGCTGGATGCCGGCGGCCGGGAGTGGCTGGAAAGCCGGGGAGCGGTCGCGCGGCGGTGAATGCGCCGCCTGCCTTAATCGATCCCTTTACTCGAGCCGGAAGCCGACCTTGAGCGTGACCTGGAAGTGCGCTACCTTGCCGTCGACGATATGTCCCCGCGACTCGGTCACTTCATACCAGTCCATGTGCTTGACCGTCAGCGCCGCCTTGGCAATGGCATCGCGTATCGCCTGATCGCTGCTCTCGGTCGATGTTCCCACCAGTTCGATCAGTTTGTAAGTGTGTGCGGACATGATATTTCCCCAGGTAGGCAAGCCAGACATCGGGAGCCTGCTTTGCGCAAGCACGTGCTCATCTTGCGCCTAAACGTGCTGATAGTCATTGCGCGGTGCAGCAACGCGTCACGGGAGTGGTTCGCAGGGGGGAGAAAAGAAAAAAGGGCTACCAGCCGAAGCGGGTAACCCTTTGATTTACCACTGAATTCTTGGTGCCGACTGCCGGTTTCGAACTGGCCACCTGATGATTACAAATCAACTGCTCTACCAAATGAGCTAAGTCGGCAAAAACTGCGCGTTGCGAATTATACGCTATTTAATGCGTGTCAGGGTCGGGCGGCCGCCTTTTTTTGGTGGCTCGTCGTCGCCGGGCGTGGCGTTGTCGCGTTGTTCGGGGGAACTGGTCGGCACGGATGACAGGGTGGGACCGCTGGCGGCGGGGGCGAGCACGGGTGGCGGGACGTCGGCGGAGGCCGGGCTGTCCGTCGGTTGCGCGTCCGGGTCATCGTTGCCCAGCACGGGCTCGAAGGCCATGCCCTGGCCGTTTTCGTTGGCGTAGATGGCCATCACGTTGTCGACCGGCACGTAGATTTCGCGCGAGACGCCGCCAAAGCGGGCGTGGAAGCGGATGGCGTCGTTGTCCATCTTCAGGCCGCTGGTGGCGCCGAAGCTGATGTTGAGCACGATTTCGCCCTTTTTCACGTATTCCATCGGTACCGTGGTGCGCGAATCGACTTTGACCGCGAGATACGGCGTGTAGCCGCTGTCGGTGCACCACTCGTAGATGGCGCGCAGCATATAAGGTTTGGTTGAGATTTCAGACATGGTAGGCACGGTGAGGCGGGAGCGCCCCCCGTCAGCATGAGGCGGGCGCACCGGTAGTTCAAAAGACTGGGACAGCGCAAAAAGCAACTTTACCACATGCCCCAAGATATCCCGGCAGGCGCGGCCTGCCGGGATTATCTTTAGCGGCGCATGACCTTTTCGGAAGGGGTCAATGCCTCGATATACGCAGGACGCGAGAAGATGCGTTCGGCGTATTTCATCAGTGGTGCAGCCGTCTTCGACAGTTCGATGCCGTAGTGGTCCAGGCGCCACAGCAGCGGCGCGACAGCCACGTCGAGCATCGAGAATTCGTCGCCCAGCATGTACTTGTTCTTCAGGAACAGCGGCGCCAGGGTCGTCAGGCGGTCGCGGATTTCCGCGCGTGCCTTGTCGTGGGCCTTGTCGTTGCTCTTGGCGCGTTCGCTTTCCAGCACGTGCACGTGCACGAACAGTTCTTTTTCGAAATTGAACAGCATCAGGCGCGCGCGGGCACGCATCAGCGGATCGGCCGGCATCAGTTGCGGATGCGGGAAGCGCTCATCGATGTACTCGTTGATGATGTTCGATTCATACAGGATCAGTTCGCGCTCAACCAGGATAGGCACCTGGCCGTACGGATTCATGGTCGAGATGTCTTCCGGTTTGTTGAACAGGTCGACGTCGCGCACTTCGAAGTCCATGCCTTTTTCAAACAGGACCAGGCGGCAGCGTTGCGAAAATGGGCAGGTTGTACCCGAATAGAGAACCATCATTTTTTATAGTTCCTTAGAAACAAAGGGGGTGAAGCCGCGAACGGCTCACCCCAGGTCGCTTGTCCACTCATGCGGACAACGCAGAAACAGGCATAAACCGGCCTATGGCCGGCGCCTCACTTATTTGACTTCCTTCCAGAACGACGCGTTAAGGCGCCATGCCAGCAGAGTAAAGACCGACAGGAACAGCAGCACCCACACGCCCAGGCGCTTGCGTGTTTGCTGTGCCGGTTCGGCCATCCACTCCATGTAGCCGACCAGGTCGGCTACCGCATTGTCATACTCGATCTTGTTCAACGTACCTGGCTTGACCTGCTCGAAGCCGGCAAATTTGTGGATCTTCTTGCCAGCTTCGTGCGGATCATTCTCTTCCACGAACTTGGCAGTCTGGACACCTTGCAATTCCCATAATACATGCGGCATGGCAACATTCGGCACGACCATGTTGTTCCAGCCGGTCGGACGAGTGTCGTCTTTATAGAACGTACGCAGGTAAGTATACAGGTAGTCGCCGCCTGTGCCAGCGGAAGATGATTTCGCGCGCGAAATTACCGACAAATCCGGCGGTACGACGCCAAAGAAGGCCTTGGCGTCCTGCGGTGCCAGGGCCGTCGTCATCAGGTCGCCTACTTTATCACCTGAGAACAACAGATTCTCCTTGATCTGGATTTCCGTCAAGCCCAGGTCGCGCAGGCGGTTGTAGCGCATCGACACGGCGGCGTGGCAATTCAAGCAATAATTGACGAACAATTTGGCGCCATGTTGCAGCGCTGCCATGTTGGTCTGGCGGTCAGGCGCCTTGTCCAGCGGAAAGCCGCCTTCGCTGGCGAGAGCCATGGCGGGCACGAAGGCCAGGATGGCGAGCAGTTTTTTTGCAATCTTCATATGATGTATGTCCTTTGAGCGTGGCGTGAGAGCGGCTTAGTGCGGGTGAAACGTCACACGCGACGGCACGGTCTTGAACTGGCCCATTGCACTCCACCATGGCATCAACAGGAAGAAGCTGAAGTAAATCAGGGTGCACACTTGCGACACGATGGTCTTCGTATCCGTTGGCGCCTGGGTCCCGAGGTAGCCGAGGATCAGGAACGACAGGCCGAAGATGGCATAGATGTATTTGTGCCAGGTCGGACGGTAGCGGATCGATTTCACGGGCGAATGGTCCAGCCATGGCAGGAAGGCCAGGATCACGACGGAACCGCCGAAGAACACCACGCCCCAGAATTTCGCATCGAGCACCTGCGGCAGCATGCCGATGATGGCGACGATGGCGATGCCGGCGATGATGGATTTGACGGTTGTCGACAGGCGCGACTTGAGCCAGATGAACACCACGTAGGCAGCCACGACACCCATCAGCACGTACATGAAGTCGGCCGTGGTGGCGCGCAGCACCGAGTAGAACGGCGTGAAGTACCAGGTTGGCGCGATGTGCAGCGGGGTTTTCAGCGAGTCGCCCGGCAGGAAGTTGTTGTATTCCAGGAAGTAGCCGCCCATTTCCGGCGCGAAGAAGACGACGGCGCTGAAAATGACGAGGAAGATCGATACGCCGAACAGGTCATGCACGGTGTAGTACGGATGCGATGGAATCGAATCGACCGGGTGGCCGTCGGCGCCCAGGTTTTCCTTCACTTCGATGCCGTCAGGATTGCTCGAACCGACTTCGTGCAGGGCGATCAAGTGCGCTGCAACCAGGCCCAGCAGTACCAGCGGGATGGCGATCACGTGGAAGGCGAAGAAGCGGTTCAGGGTCGCGTCGGAGACGACGTAGTCGCCGCGGATCCACAGCGACAGGTCAGGGCCGATCAGCGGGATGGCGCCAAACAGGTTGACGATCACTTGCGCGCCCCAGTACGACATCTGGCCCCATGGCAGCAGGTAGCCGAAGAATGCTTCGGCCATCAGGCACAGGAAGATGGCGAAACCGAACAGCCAGATCAATTCACGTGGCTTGCGGTAGGAGCCGTACAGCAGGCCGCGCGTCATGTGCAGGTAGACGATGATGAAGAAGGCCGAGGCGCCCGTCGAGTGCATGTAGCGCACCAGCCAGCCCCACGGTACTTCGCGCATGATGTACTCGACGGAATTGAAGGCCAGGGCCGCATCCGGTTTGTAGTGCATGGTCAGGAAGATGCCGGTGACGATCTGCAGCACCAGCACCAGCATGGCCAGCGAGCCGAAGATGTACCAGAAATTGAAGTTTTTCGGGGCGTAGTACTTGCCCCATTGGTCGTTCCACAGCTTGGTCAGGGGAAAGCGGTCATCGACCCAGCCCAGCGCTTTTTCGGCGACGGGAGCGTCTGCCGGGAACTTCGTTTCTTTGAAAGCAGCCATGATCAAGCCTCGCCTTTCTCGTCTTTACCTATCAGCAATTTGGTGTCGCTCAGGTACATATGGCGCGGCACTTGCAGGTTGTCCGGCGCCGGCTTGTTCTTGAACACGCGGCCTGCCATGTCGAAGGTGGAGCCGTGGCAAGGGCACAGGAAGCCGCCTTCCCAGTCATCGGGCAGCGACGGTTGCGGGCCAGGGGTAAATTTCGAGGAAGGGGAGCAGCCCAGGTGGGTGCAGATGCCGACGGCGACGAGAATTTCAGGCTTGATCGAGCGCGCTTCATTCATGCAGTATTCAGGCGTGAATTCGGCGGGATTGCGTTGTGAATTGGCATCGGCGACCTTGCCATCGGTTTGCTTGAGCGACGCGATCATTTCCGGCGTGCGCTTGAGGATCCAGACCGGCTTGCCGCGCCATTCGACGGTGCGCATTTCGCCGGGTTGCAAGGTGGTGATGTCTACTTCGACCGGCGCGCCAGCCGCTTTCGCGCGCTCCGACGGCTGGAAGGTGCTTACCAAGGCTCCCGCGGTTGCCAATCCAACTACACTGCCCGCCGCGCACGTGGCGACGAGCAAGCCGCGACGGCCTGAATCGACCTGCTTTTCGTTACTCATGCAAACCCCAATCAGTCAAAATGCGAATCTTTATTATGAGTGGCAGCCGCGAAAAACCCGTCGCCGAAGCTCTTTCCCACTGTTTGCCGCAACCCGCATCTTTGTACGGTAAAGTGGCAACATCCCTGCGGAACTTCGGCCAATGGCGCAGCCCGTGCCAGTTTCTTGTTGATTATCCGGAAGTGAAAAAGCCACTTCTGGCAACCGCAAATTATAAGTGAAGCAAACAACGAATAAAACAAAAACGTTGCTTGTACCATAATTTATATACTTTTGCAGGAGGTGGCTAGTTCTTTCGAACTAGATGCGCACGGCTGTGCCGGAATTGGTCCTGCTGGCAACCACAAGTTGGTGTCCCCAGGAATCAATAGTATGATCGGCATGTTTTTATATCTATCCGAAGGAGAAATTCATGGCAATGATGAAGGAATTTAAAGAATTTGCAATGAAAGGCAATGTCGTCGATCTGGCGGTCGGTGTCATTATCGGTGGCGCCTTCGGCAAGATTGTCGATTCCCTGGTGCAAGACGTGATCATGCCGCCCATCGGCCGCATTTTCGGCGGCCTCGATTTTGCCAATTACTACCTGCCCCTGAATGGCCAGGCGACAACGATGACCCTGGTGGAAGCGAAAAAGGCGGGCGCCGTGCTGGCCTACGGTAACTTCCTGACCATTTTGCTCAATTTCATCATTCTTGCTTTCATCATTTTCCAGATGGTGCGCCTGATGAACAAGGCCCGCCGCAGCGAACCGGTCGCGCCGGCGCCGGCACCGGCCACGCCGGAAGACATCGTGCTGCTGCGTGAAATCCGCGACTCCCTGCAGAAGAACGGACAGAATAGCAACGATCTGGCAAAATAAGTCGTTCCGGCACGGGCCGGCTGACCTGGGCAGAGAACTGTATGCGACGATTCTGGTTATTGTTTGCGCAAACCGTGACGATCGCGTTGGCGCTGTACTTTGTGTACGGCGCGCTGCGCCCGGCCAGCCGGGTACAGCAGCTGGGTTCTCCTGCGAAACCGGTGCCCGTGGTGGAAACGGCGTCCAGCAGCCTGGCGCCCGGTTCCTACCGCGACGCGGCGGCGCGCGCCATGCCCGCCGTCGTCAATATCCTCACCCTGCAAGTACCCAAGCGCGGCGCCCATCCGCTGGCGCGCGATCCCTTCTTCAAACGTTTCTTCGGCGACCGCGACCCGGACGGCGAGGATGGCGAGGACTTGAAAAACAGCCTCGGCTCGGGCGTCATCGTCAGCCATGAAGGCTATGTGCTGACGAATAACCACGTGGTCGAAGGCGCCGACGAAATCGAAGTCGTGCTCACGGATGGCCGCAAGGCGCCCGCCAAGGTCGTGGGCCTGGACCCGGAAACGGACCTGGCCGTCATCAAGATCGACCTCGACAAGCTGCCCGTCATCGTGCTGGGCCAGTCGGAACTGGCGCGCGTGGGCGACGTGGTGCTGGCCATCGGCAACCCCTTCGGCGTGGGCCAGACGGTGACCATGGGCATCATCTCCGCCCTGGGCCGCAACAACCTGCACATCAACAGCTTTGAAAACTTCATCCAGACGGATGCGGCCATCAACTTCGGCAATTCGGGTGGCGCCCTGGTCGATACGCGTGGCAATCTGATCGGCATCAATACGGCGATCTACTCGCAAAGCGGCGGTTCCGTCGGCATCGGCTTCGCCATTCCCGTCTCGACGGCCAAAACGGTGATGGAAGCCATCATCAAGGATGGCCACGTGGTGCGCGGCTGGATCGGCGTGGAAACGCAGGACATCACCCCCGAGCTGGCGCAAAGCTTCAACTTGCAGCGCACCAGCGGCGCCATCATCGCCGGCGTGGTGCGCAATGGCCCGGCCGACAAGGCGGGCATCGTGCCCGGCGACATCCTGCTGACGGTGGACGGCAAGCCCGTGGGCGATACGACGGAAATGCTGAACCTGATCGCCCAACTGCCGCCCGGCGGAAAAGCTAAAATGACGGTGCTGCGCAAGAATCGCGAAGCGGCGCTCGACGTGATGGTGGGCAAGCGCCCCATCCCGAAAGAGCTTTCCAAATAGTTGCTGATCGGAATTTGACACATGCATGTGCGTGATTTGACCCAATTTTTACGTGAACTGAGCGACAACAACAACCGTCCCTGGTTTGTCATGAACAAGCCCCGCTACGACATCCTGCGCGAGGAATTCCTTGCCCTGGTCACCAGCCTGATCGGTGAGCTGGGCAAGTTCGACCCGGCCGTGAAGTACTGCAATCCGAAGAAGGCGATGTTCCGCATCAACCGCGACGTGCGTTTCGCGCACGACAAGAGTCCGTACAAGACGCGTTTTTCGGCCGCCATCGCGCCGAACGACATGCGCCGTCCCAGCAAGGCGGGCGGCCCCACGTATTATCTGCAGATCGATGGCCAGGGCAACCTGCTGTTCGGCGCCGGCGAATACATGCCGCCACCGGGCCGCCTGAAGGCGCTGCGCGAGCACATGGTCAACGACGCGCCAGGTTTCTCCAAAGTGCTGAAGAATAAGCGCTTGAAGGCCCGCTTCGGCACCATCCAGAACGAGGGCAAATTGCAGCGCCCGCCCAAGGGTTTCGAGGCGGATGCGGAACATATCGAATTCATCAAGCTGAAAAGCTTTTTTGTCTGGACCGAAGTGCCGCTGCCCGTCAACGAGCCCGAGAAACTGCTGCCGACCCTGGCGGAAGGCTTGAAGGATGCATGGCCGCTGGTCGAGTGGATGCGCGGCGCGAAAGAGCCGGAGGAAGTCACCGAGTAATTGCGGAAGGAGCACATGATGGCACTGGAGCACGCAAGTTCAGGACAGGTGATCGAGGTGCTGCGCAGGGACGGCGACGACCTGTCGCAGTTTTCCGCCATTGCGCTGGCCAAGACGGACGAACTGGAATTGATCCGCATGTGCATGCCCAAGGGCAAGACCATGCCCGAGCATCATGTGCTCGGTGAAATCACCCTGCTGTGCCTGCAGGGGCAGGTGGCGGTGACGGCGCATGGCGGCGTGCAACTGCTGGGGCCAGGGCAGCTGCTGTACCTGCTCGGCGGCCAGGCGCACGCCCTGGAAGCGCGCGAAGACAGTTTATTGTTGCTGACTATACTCATGCACAAGGCTGGTCGCTAGGTTTTTCCCGTCAAGCTGCCTCGGCGCGCGGATCGCGCGACAGCAGTTGCTGCACCATCACGTGCGGCAGATCGCCGTCGAACAGCACGCCGGCCACCGCGTTGGTGATCGGCATGTCGACGCCCATGCGGCGCGCCAGTTCGCGCACGGCCTTGGCGCAGGGCACGCCTTCTGCCACATGACCGAGTTCGGCCACAATGGTGGCCAGCGCCTTGCCTTGCGCCAGGCCCAGGCCGACGCGGCGGTTGCGCGACAGGTCGCCCGTGCACGTCAGAATCAAGTCGCCCATGCCCGTCAAGCCCATGAACGTTTCCGTCTGGCCGCCCAGGGCCGTGCCCAGGCGCGTGATTTCCGCCAGGCCGCGCGTGATCAGCGCGGCGCGCGCATTCAAGCCCAGGCCCAGGCCGTCGGCCACGCCCGTGGCAATGGCCAGCACGTTCTTGACGGCGCCGCCCACTTCCACGCCCACCAGGTCTTCGCTCGCATACACGCGGATGGTGCCGCCATGCAAGGCCGAGACGACGGCGCCGCGCAAGGCGGCGCTGTGCGAGGCGATGGTCAGCGCGCACGGCAAGCCGCGCGCCACTTCCTGCGCGAACGAAGGGCCGGACAGGGCGCCTCCGGGAATATTGTCACCCAGCACTTCCTGCACGATCTGGTGCGGCAGCAAGCCCGTGCCGCCTTCAAACCCTTTGCACAGCCACACCAGGTTGCCGATGGCCTTGTCTTTCAATTGATGCAGCATGGGCCGCAAGCCCGCCACGGGGCAGGCGGCGATCAGGATGCCGTGTTCGCCGCCGGCATGCGCGACGGCGGCGTCGAAATCGGCACCGATGCGCAGTTGCGGCGGCAAAGGGAAGCCGGGCAGATAGCTGTTTTCACCGCTGGCGGCAATGGCGGCCATGGCGTCGCCATTGCGGCCCCACAGCAGCACGTCGTGGCGGCCGGCCAGGGCCATCGCCACGGCCGTGCCCCAGGCGCCAGCGCCCAGGATGGTGATCTTGCGGGCGGTGGGAATGATATCGGGAGTGACTTCAGGAGAAACTTGCATGCAACCTCAATGGGGCAGGGGGAACGGGTGCGGTGCTTACATGCCCCACACTTCGCTGGTCTTGACGTAGCCGCTCTGGCCATCCTTGTGGCGCACCTTGACCCAGCCGGAGGTCGGTTGCTCGCTCATTTCCAGCAGCACGCCCTTGTCGACGAGGATGATGGCGGAGGCGGTGTCGTCGGGGCTGGCGCGAACCTTGAGGTTCGCGGCGCGTGCCACGAGGTTGCGCTTGGCCGACAGGCCCTTGGCTTCCGTCCAGGCCATTTCGCCGCTGGCGTCGCGTACCTTGACCCATTCGCCGTAGCTGAGCACGACTTCCAGCGGCATGCCGCGTGGCGCCACGTACAGCTTGCCGCCCTTGGAGGACGGTGCGTCGTACAGGATCACGGGAGCCGCGCCCACCGTTTTGAAATCGACGGCATGGCTGGCGGCGGTCGCCAGCAGCAGTATGGCGCCGGCCATCCAGCGGAACTTGCTCAAGAGCGCACTTTTCAACATGATATTTTTGAACCTTAACGAAACACGGCGGCCAGGCCGCCGTGTCAGGCCAGCCTTGACGGCCGGCGGGGTCTTGCAAGAGCTTAGTGCGTTTCGCTGGCTGCTGGAGCTGCGGCAGCGGCGTCAGCAATAGCTTGCAGACGTTGTTGGTAGAACACTTCGAAGTTGATCTCGGCCAGGTGCACTGGCGGGAAGCCGGCACGGGTGATCACGTCGGCGATGTTGGCGCGCAGGTAAGGGTAGATGATGTTCGGGCAGCCGATTCCCAGCAGCGGATCGAGTTGATCAGCAGGAATGTTGCGTGCTTCGAAGATACCGGCTTGCTTGCCTTCAACCAGGAAAGCGACTTTTTCGCCGACTTTGGCGGTCACGGTGATGGTCACGGTGGCTTCGAAGATGCCGTCGGCCAGAGGCGCAGCGCCCACGTCCAGAGCTACTTCGATCGCTGGTGCTTCTTGTTCCAGGAAAATAGCTGGGGAATTTGGTTGTTCCAGCGACATGTCTTTCAGGTAGACGCGTTGGATTTGGAAGACTGGTTGCAGATTTTCGTCAGACATGGAACGCTTTCGTTGTAAAGGACAAGAACGGCACACCGTTCAAATATGGTGCTTGCGGTATTCAAAACCGCGCCGGGTAGGCGCGGCCAGATCAGGTGCGAGGGCAATTGTATCAAAACAATACGACAAAAAACCAAGCAATTTCTCGAACCTGCTTTATATCAGGCTGCCGTGCCATTTAACAAGGGGTCCAGCTTGCCGGCTTGATCGAGCGCATACAAATCGTCGAATCCGCCCACGTGGGTATCGCCTACATAGATCTGCGGCACTGTGCGGCGGCCCGTGCGTTCCATCATCTTGATGCGCTCTTCCGGGTCGAGGTCCACGCGGATCTTTTGCACGGCGACGCCCTTGGCTTCCAACAGGCGCTCTGCGCGCACGCAATACGGGCACACGGCGGTGCTATACACAATTACTGGGACGGTCATGATGATTCCTTCAGTTAAGGCCGGCTTATTTCGCCAGCGACAAGGTTTTCAATGGCAAACCCTGCTTTTTCCATTCGTCGAGGCCGCCTTCCAGGCTCGTTGCCTCAGCGAAACCGGCTTTGCCCAGCAGGCCGACGGCGGTTGCCGAACGCGAACCTTTCTGGCAAACCACTACAATGGGGCGCGTTTTGAATTTTTCCAGCTCGCCCATGCGTTTTGCCAGTTCCGGCAGCGGAATATTTTTTGCGTCAGGCAAGTGGCCCGTGGCGAATTCTTCCGCGCTGCGCACATCGACGATGATGGTTTTGCCACGGTTGATCAGTTGCGTGACTTCCAGCACGGTCGCGCGCTTGCCGCGCATCGACAGCAGTGGCCAGAGGAGGGCGCCGCCGGAAATAATGACGATGGCAAACAGAAAAATGTGGTCGATAATGAATTTCACGTAGGGTCCAATGGTTTAAGTCAATCCGCGCATTATAAAATAGAAGCTGGACGAGGTCTTTTTACGTTTTGCTTTTTTGATTTGAACCCCTTGAGAAGATAGAACTATGTACAAAATCGTTTTCATGCGTCACGGCGAGTCCACCTGGAACCTCGATAACCGCTTCACCGGCTGGACCGACGTTGATCTGACGGAAAAGGGCGTCAACGAAGCCAAGGCCGCCGGCCAGATCCTCAAGCAGGAAGGTTTTACGTTCGACGTGGCCTACACTTCCGTCCTGAAGCGCGCCATCCGCACCCTGTGGCTGGCGCTCGACGAGATGGACATGATGTATTTGCCGATCAAGAACGACTGGCGCTTGAACGAGCGCCACTATGGCGCCCTGCAAGGCCTGGACAAGGGCGAGACGGCCGCCAAGTATGGCGACGAGCAAGTATTGGTATGGCGCCGCAGCTACGACACGCCGCCGCCGCCGCTGGCGGAAGACGACGACCGCGCCTCGTTCAACGATCCGCGCTACGCTGGCTTGCCGAAAGCGTCGATTCCGCTGACCGAATGCCTGAAAGACACCGTGGCGCGCGTGATGCCGGCCTGGGATGACGAAATCGCCCCGGCCATCCGCGCCGGCAAGAAAATCATCATTTCGGCCCACGGCAACAGCCTGCGCGCGCTGATCAAGATGCTCGATGGCATCAGCGACAGCGACATCGTCGGCCTGAACATCCCGAACGGCCAGCCGCTCGTGTATGAACTGGATGCCGACCTGAAACCGATCCGTCATTACTACCTGGGCGACCCGGCAGCGATTGCGGCAGCGCAAGCGGCCGTGGCGAACCAAGGGAAGGCCAAGTAATTTTGTCGTCTTTCTTCCGCGGCACAGCCATCGCCCCCTCTGCTGAACGACCCCTGCCGGCGTGGCGCGCCGGTGCCATGCTGTGCCTGGCGCTGCTGCTTTCCAGCGGTGCCGCGCAGGGCGCCAAGCCCACCGAACGCAGCAAGCAGAAGGCGGCCGCGGAAGCACAACGTGCTGGATTGCAACAAAAACTGACGGCGCTCAAGCGCGACATCAGCCGCACGGAAAGCGCCAAGGATGACGCGGCCGATACCCTGGCCGAGTCGGAAGAAGCCATTTCCAACGCCAACCGCGCCTTGCGCGACCTGGCGCAGGAGCAAAGCGAGACGGGTGTGAAACTCAATGCGCTGGGGCAAGAGCACCAGCAATTGACGGCCACCGTCGAGAAACAAAAGACGCAGCTGTCGAAGTTGCTGCGTGAACAATATGTCGCCGGCAACGAAGACCGCATCAAGCTGCTCTTGTCGGGCGACAACCCCAACCGCATCAACCGCGACTTGCAATTGATGGCATATGTGTCGCAGGCGCAGGCGCGCCTGCTGGAAGCCTTGCGCGCCAACTTGCTGGCCGTGGAGAAAAACCAGGCGGACGTGCAGAACGCCAAGGATGAGCTGGAAGAAATCGCGCAGGAAGAGCGCGACCAGAAAGCCCTGCTGGTGCAGGAGAAGGCGCGCCGCGCGGCCTTGCTGACGAGCCTGTCTCAGCGCCTGGTGGCACAGCGCAAGGAAGTGGGCAATGTCGAGCGCGACGAACAGCGCATGGGCAACCTGGTCGACAAGCTGGCAAAACTGATCGAAGAGCAGGCCGCCGCTGCCGCAGCGGAAAAGAAACGCCAGCAATTGCTGGCCGAGCAACGGGCCGCCGCCAAGGCAGCCGCCGACGCCAAGATAGCGGCGGAAAAACGCGAACGCCTGCTGGCCGCGCGCGCCAAGGCCGCACAGGCGCAGGCTGAACGCGAACGCATTGCGAAAGAGCAACAAAACAAGTCGGGCAAGATCAAGCCGCAAACGCCGCCACCACCGCCCGTGAAACTGGAACCGATCGACGACGACGAACCGCCGCAAGTGGCGAAGGTGACGCCGAAACCCGAACCGAAGCCGGAACCGGAGCCCGAGCGCCCAAGCCTGGGACCGGCCGCGCCAGCCGGCGCCTTTGCCAGCCTGAAAGGGCAGCTGCGCGCCCCCGTGGCGGGCAAGATCGCGGCCCGTTTCGGCAGCAAGCGCGGTGACGGCCCCAGCTGGAAGGGCGTGTTCATCCGCACGGGCGAAGGCAGCGAGATCCACGCCATCGCCGGCGGTCGTGTCGTGTTTTCCGACTGGCTGCGCGGTTTCGGCAATTTGATCATCGTCGATCATGGCGGCCAGTACATGAGTATTTATGGCAATAACCAATCGCTGCTGAAACGCGTGGGTGACGCCGTCAAGGGCGGCGACGCCATTGCCAGCGCGGGCAACAGCGGCGGCAACGAGGAATCAGGGCTATACTTTGAACTGCGTCATCAGGGCCGCGCCTTCGATCCAGCCACCTGGGTGAAGTTTTAAGTTCCCACCATTGCTGCGGCAGCGAATTTGTAGATTGCGAAGAATACATGGGTATCAAAGTCAAAAGTATCGGCCTGATCGGTCTGGGCGTATTGGCCGGCATCGGCATGTCGCTGCAGTTCCCGGCCGTGGCGCAGAAAATCACGAATGCCCCGCTGCCGCTCGACGAGTTGCGCCAGCTGTCCGACGTCTTTGGCCTGATCAAGACCGATTACGTCGAGAAGGTGGAAGACAAGAAACTCTTGACGGAAGCCATTTCCGGCATGGTGTCGTCGCTGGACCCGCATTCTGTCTACCTCGATAAGAATGCCTTCAAGGAAATGCGCGAAAGCGTGCAGGGCAAGTTTGTCGGCATCGGCATCGAAGTGAGCATGGAAGACGGCTACGTGAAAGTCGTTTCGCCCATCGAGGACAGCCCTGCCGCCAAGGCCGGCATCCAGGCGGGCGACCTGATCACCCGCCTCGACAACATCCCGCTGAAAGGCTTGCAGCTGGAAGAAGTCATCAAGAAGATGCGCGGCCAGCCTGGCAGCAAGCTGGTGCTGACGATGTCGCGCAAGGGCGAGAGCAAGCCGCTGGTGTTCCCCATCGTGCGCGAGGAAATCCGCGTGCAAAGCGTGAAGGCCAAGATGGTCGCGCCCGGCTATGCCTGGCTGCGCATCGCCCAGTTCCAGGAACCGACCGTTGATGACATGGTCAAAAAGATCAACGCGCTGTATGCGCAAGACCCCAAGCTCAAGGGCCTGGTGCTGGACTTGCGCAACGATCCCGGTGGCGTCGTGCCGGGCGCTATTGGCGTGGCAACTGCATTCCTTCCAGGCAACTCCGTGATCGTGTCCACCAAGGGCCAGTTGCCCGAGTCGAAACAGGTGTTCTATGGCCGCCGCGAATTCTATGCGCCGCCGGGCGCCAAGGCCGACCCGCTGGCCAAGTTGCCGGCCGCGCTGAAAACCGTGCCGCTGGTGGTGCTGGTCAATGCCGGCTCCGCTTCCGCCTCGGAAATCGTCGCCGGCGCCTTGCAGGATTACCAGCGCGCCACCGTCATCGGCACGCAAACGTTCGGCAAGGGTTCCGTGCAAACCTTGCGCCAGATCACGGCCGACACGGCCGTCAAGCTGACGACGGCCCGCTATTACACGCCGAAAGGCCGGGCCATCCAGGCGCGCGGCATCGTGCCCGACCTGCTGGTCGATGAAACGGCCGAGGGCGATGGCTGGAACAGCCTGCGCATCCGCGAGGCGGACCTGGAAAAACACTTGAGCAGCAACGATGGCAAGCCGGAAGCGGCCAAGCCGACGATGGAAGGCATGCAGGATCAGCTGGAAGAAGAGCAACGCCTGATCGCCACGGCGAAAAAGCGCAAGCCGCTGGAGTACGGCGCCAAGGACGATTTCCAGCTGCAGCAAGCCTTGAACCACTTCCAGGGCTTGCCGGTGCAGCTGGCCAAGGTGAACCCGAAGGCGGAGAAGATCGGCGCCAAGCCGGAAATTGCTTCCGACATCAAGGCCGATGACAAGAAGACTCCTGTACGGAAACCGTAGTCGCCGCCATGAACGACCATCAGCTGCTGCGCTACTCGCGCCACATCCTGTTAGACGAGATCGGCATCGAAGGCCAGCAAGCCTTGCTCGATGCGCATGTGCTGGTGATCGGCGCGGGCGGGCTCGGCTCGCCCGCGGCCATGTACCTGGCGGCCAGCGGCGTCGGCAAGCTGACCCTCGTCGATGACGACACGGTCGACCTGACCAATCTGCAGCGCCAGATCGCCCACACGACGGCGCGCGTGGGCCAGCCGAAAGTGCTGTCGGCGCGCGAAACCTTGGCCGGCATCAATCCCGAGATCGACATCATCGCCTTGCAGGAACGCCTCGACGGTGCGCGACTGGCCGAACTGGTCTTATCCAGCACGGTGGTGCTCGACTGCACCGACAACTTCGCCACGCGCCACGCCGTCAACCGCGCCTGCGTGGCGGCCGGGGTGCCGCTGGTGTCGGGTGCCGTGATCCGTTTCGACGGACAAGTGAGCGTGTTCGACCCGCGCACGGGCACGCAGCCATGTTATTCCTGCCTGTTTCCGCAGGAGCAGCAGTTCACGGACGAGGCATGCTCGACCATGGGCGTCTTCGCGCCGCTGGTGGGCGTGGTGGGCGCCATGCAGGCGGCCGAAGCGCTGAAACTGATCATGGGCGTGGGAGAGTCCTTGGCCGGACGGCTGCTGCTGCTCGACGGTTTGCACATGGAATGGAGCAGCATGCGCGTCGCGCGCGACCCCGGCTGCGCCGTTTGCGGCGAAGTGGTCTTGCCGGCCTGACAGCCCCCGCAGAAATTTTTCCCTATATGACAGGCTTTGTCATATTTCCGCTTTATACTCTGCACTCATTACTCACCTTCTTCTCTCTTTCTTATGCAAAACGCAGCAAACCGTTCGATACGCCAGCGCCGTGCGCGCGGCTTCACTTTGATCGAAATCATGGTCGTGGTGGTGATCATGGGTATCCTCGCGTCGCTGGTGGTGCCCAAGCTGATCGCCCGCACGGGTGAGTCGAAAGTGGCGGCGGCGAAGGTCGACATCGCCACCGTGATGCAAGCTTTGAAACTGTATCGCCTGGATAACCAGCGCTACCCGACCACCGAACAGGGCTTGCAGGCGCTGATCGAAAAACCGACCACGGGACCGGCCGCGAATGGCTGGAAAGCGGGCGGTTACCTGGAAAAGATGCCGAAGGATCCATGGGGCAACCCGTACCAGTTCCTGTCGCCGGGCGTGAAAGGCGAAGTCGACATCATTTCGCTGGGCGCCGACGGCCAGCCTGGCGGTAGCGGCGACGATGCCGATATCGGCTCGTGGGAACTGTAAGTTTTCCATTGCATGCCTGCCATGACCACCGGCCGTGCACTGCCCCGGCCCCGCGCCAGCGGCTTCACGCTGATCGAGCTGCTGGTGGTGATGGTCATCATTGGCGTCACCCTGGGCCTGGTGTCGCTGAACGCCATGCCGAATGGCCAGCAAGCGCTGCAGAAGGAAGCCGAGCGCATCGCGCTGCTGCTGCAACTGGCGCGCGATGAAGCCATCGTGCGCAGCCGGCAGGTGGCGTTCGAGGCTGACGAAAATCAATACCGTTTCCTGGTCCTCAATGAAAAGCTGTGGCAACCCGTGACGCAGGACGATTTGCTGCGCGAGCGGGCGTTTGCCAACACGCCCATGCTGCTCAGCGTGCAGCCGTCGAACAGCGTAGCCCAGCCTTTGCGCATCATCTTCGGCCGCGAACCGGTCGACAAGCCTTTCGTGCTGACCCTGGCCAGCGGCGAACGCAGCGTGGCCATCCGCGCCGACGGCATCGGCCACTTCACGGTCGAGCAATGATGCGGCTCCCACGTCATGGCCGCCAGCGCGGCTTCACTTTGCTGGAAGTCCTAGTCGCCCTCGTCATCGTCGGCACGGCCCTGGGCGCCTCGCTGCGCGCCGTCGGCAGCCTGACGCAAAACAGCGATGGCTTGCGCAGCGCCATGATGGCCACCTGGTCGGCGGAAAACCACCTGGTGCGCTTGCGCCTGGCAAAAACCTTTCCGCAGACGGGCAAGCGCACGGTCGACTGTCCGCAGGGCGACCTGAAACTGATCTGTGAAGAAGAAGTGGTGGCCACGCCGAATCCCCGCATCCGGCAAGTGCGCGTCAACGTGTATGACGCGCAATATCCGGCCCGGCGCATCGTGCGCCTGGTGTTACTTTCCTTTAACGACTGATGGCGCGCCGCACTGTTCCTGCTGGCGGTTTCACCCTGATCGAGCTGCTCGTGGCGATCGGCATCCTGGCCATGGTCGCCGTGCTGGGCTGGCGCGGCCTGGACAGCATCATGCGTTCGCGCGAAGTGCTGACCAGCCAGCTGGAGCAGGCGCGCGGCATGCAGCTGGCGTTTGCCCAGATGCAGAGCGATTGCGACCACCTGGCCGGCGCCGGCTTGAGCACGAGTTTGCTCAATGGCCGCATCAACCTGTCGGCGGAAAATGACCGCCTGACTCTGGTGCGCCTGGCCGCGTCGGAACAGGAACCGCAACAGTTGCAAGTGGTCACTTACCGCCTGCGCGGCGGCGTGCTGACGCGGCGCGAGTCGAACGGCACGCGCGACCTGGCCGTACTCGACACCTTGTGGCAGGCCGCGCGCGACGATACGGATACCTCCAGCGCCGACGTGGCCCTGATGCAGGGCGTCGACAGCATGGTCATGCGCGGCTGGAGCAATGGCGCCTGGAACGTGCTGACGGCGGGCGCCACCATCTCCAAGCAGGTGCCGGGCCTGGAAGTGACCTTGCAGATGCCGGGGCAGGACGCGGGCCTGTCCAAAGTCTTTTTACTGGGGCCGGGATGAAGCCGTTTACGCGCCCCTCGCGCCAGCGCGGCGTAGCCGTCATCACGGCCTTGCTGCTGACGGCGCTGGCGATTACCGTCGTTGCCAGCCTGTTCTGGCAGCAGCAGGTGCAAGTGCGTTCGATGGAAAACCAGCGTTTGCGCCTGCAGACGCAGTGGGCCATGCGTGGCATGGTCGACTTTGCCCGCTTCTGGCTGCGCCAGGACAATCCCATGCTGACGGCCGCCGACGGCGTGTGGGCCACGCCCATCGAGGAAGCGCGGCTCGACGATTATGTGGACCGCGAAAAGGTCGACACGGAAAAATTCGACGCCACCGTCTCGGGCCGCGCGCTCGATGCGCAGGCGCGCTTCAATATCACCAACCTGGTCGACGCCACGGGCAGCATCAATCCGAAACAGGTGCTGGCCTACCAGCGCCTGCTGGCCAACATGAAGCTCGATAGCGGCCTGGCGCAAGCGACGGCCGACGCCGTGCTGCGCGCGCGGCCGAAACCACGCGCTGCCGACAGCGGCGCCGATGGCAAGACGCCCGTTGCCACGCCTGCCACAGGCGGCGGCAGCGAGCCGGTGGCCTTCACGCAGGTCGAGGATTTGCTGGCCGTGCCCGGCTATACGCCGCAGATGGTCGAGCAGCTGCGCGATGTCGTCATCATCTTGCCGGAGATCACCGGAGTCAACGTGAATACGGCGCCGGCCGAGGTGTTGGCGGCCGTGACGATGATGTCGCTGTCCGAGGCCAGCGCCCTGACCTTGAGCAATCCGCGCAAAAAGTTTGTCGATAAAGCAAATTTCCAGAATAATATTAATGCTGAACTGATTGAAGGCGTGGAACTCGATGTGAAGAGCCGCTATTTCCTTACCGTCATCCGCGTGCGGCTGGACCGTGCCGCCCTGGATGCCGTGGCGCTCATCAATCGAAAAACGGATCCGCAGCGCACCACCAGCCTGGTCTGGTTGCGGGAAAATTAACAGCTGAAAGCGAGTCACTTTGACAATATTGTATATCCGTCACCCGGCCAAGGCCTCCACCGACAGCGCGCCTGCCTGCTCCTTCGTGCTGGCCGGCGACGGCGGCGCCCTGCTGCAGCAAGGCAGCGCGCCGCTGGGCAGCCTGGGCCAGCTGATCGCCGGCGCGAAGCAGGTGGTGCTGCTGCTGGCTGCGGCCGACGTGACCCTGCTGCGCCTGAAAACGCCGCCGCTGGCCGGCGCCCGCTTGCGCGCGGCCTTGCCCGGCCTGGTGGAAGAACACATCCTTGGCGACACCCAGGATTGCCTGCTGGCCGCCGGCGCGCCCGATGCCGCCGGCATGCGCACGGTGGCCGTGGCGCAGCGCGCCTGGGCCGAGGTACTGGTGAAGGCCTTGCTGGCGCAGGGCGCGCGCAAGGTGGCGCTGCTGCCGTCGCAGCTGTGCCTGCCTTTGCAGCCGGGCAGCGTGACGGCCGCCCTGCAGGCAAGCGGCGACGGCCTGGAACTGGCCTTGCGCCAGGCGCCGCAAGAGGGCCTGGGCCTGGTCTTGCCAGCCCAGCCGCAGCAGGCGCTGCTGACGACGCGCGCCTTTGCCGGCGACGTGCCCCTGACGGTGTACGTGGCGCAGGCCGAGCTGGCGCAGTATCAGCAGCTCGCTGCCGGCATGGATGGCGTGACGGTGGAGCTTGACCATTGGGCGCACTGGATCGCCGGCGCCAAAAATGCGGGGCTGGACCTGGCCGCCGCCCTGGGCACGGCGACGGGATCGGCCACCGAATGGCGCCGCTGGCGCTGGCCGCTGCGCCTGGCGTTGCTGGCCGTGATCGTCAACCTGGCCGGCATGAATATCGAATGGATGCGGCTGAAGCGCGAGGCCGCCACCGTGCGCACCTCGATGCAGCAAACCTTCAAGGCTGCGTATCCGAACGAAGCGCCCGTGTATGGCCTGGAAGCGGAGCAGATGCGGCGCAATATCGCTGCTGCCCGCCTGCAGGGCGGGCAAGCCAGCATGGATGACTTCACCAGCATGAGCGCGGCGCTGGGCGAAGCGCTGGGCGGCCTGGCCGGACGCGGCGTGGTGGCGTCGCTGGAATACCGCGAGCGCAGCCTGATCGTCAGGCTGAAGCCGGACATGGTCGACGCCAGCGCCCAGGCGCAGGTGCGCGACGGCCTGGCCGCGCGCAAGCTGGCCTTGAATGAAACGGCGCCGGGCGTGTGGAAGATCACGCCGGCCACGGGAGCAAAAGCATGAGTGCAGCAGTCAACAAGGCGCGCGCCGCGTGGGCGGGGCAGCAGCAGGCCGTGCAGGCCTTCTGGGCCGAACGCACGCAGCAGGAGCGCAAGCTCTTGAGCATCGGCGGCGTGGTGGCGGGGCTGGCCCTCGTCTACGCCGTATTCTTCGAGCCGGCCTGGACGGGCCGCATCGCCTTGCAAAAGAGCTTGCCCGAGCTGCGCCAGAACGCGGCCCAGCTGCAGGCGCTGGCGCGTGAAGCGGGCGACCTGGCGCGCCAGGCGCCCGTGCAGGTGGCACCCATGAGCCGTGACAGCATTGACGCTTCGCTGAAAGCGCGCGGCCTGGCGCCGCAATCGCTGTCGCTGACGGGAGAGTACGCGCGCGTGCAGCTGAATGGCGTGCCATTTGCCAGCGTCATGCTGTGGCTGGACGGCTTGCGCCGCGAAGGCCGCGTGGCGGTGCAGGAAGCAAAAATTACGGCGCAGGGCAAGGCGGGACTGGTCGATGCCAGCCTGACCCTGCACCAGAGCCCGGGCGCGGCGCGATGATGCGCTTGCTTGCCTGGCTGCTGGCCATCATCGTCAGCGTTTGCGTCACCCTGCTGGTGTTTTTCCCGGCCGGCTGGGTGGCCAGTATCGTGGAAAAGCAGACGGGCGGACGTTTGACCTTGGGCGACGCGCAAGGTACCCTGTGGCGCGGCTCGGCCTTTATCGGCGGGGCGGCCAGCGCGAATGGCGCCGTGACGCCGCTGCTGCCGGGGCGCTTCAGCTGGCGCATTTCGCCATCCGTGCTGTGGGGATCGGTGGATGTGGAATTGCAGAATGCCCAGGCGCTGTCGCAGGCGGTGAACCTGCGCGGCTCATGGTCGCACTGGCAGGTCAGCCCGGCGGCCCTGCTGCTGCCGGCCGATGGCCTGGGCGGCCTGGGCGCGCCCTTGAATACCGTGGCGCCGACGGGCAGCATGCGCCTGTCGTGGAGCACCTTGCAGCTGGCACTGGAAAAAGCAGCAGTTTTTTTTCCCGCCGTCGGCCGCACGACCTTGCAAATGACGGACATGGCGTCGCGCCTGTCGTCCTTGCGTCCGCTGGGCAGTTATGAGCTCGATTTCGATTGGCAGGGGCAGCAGGCGGCATTGACCTTGCGCTCCATCAGGGGACCGCTGCTGCTCGACGGCAGCGGCAGCCTGCAACAGGGGCGCATGCAGTTTTCCGGCCAGGCCCAGGCCGCAGCAGGATATGAAGAGACCTTGGCGAGTTTGTTGAATTTGCTGGGACAGCGCCGTAGCAATAGCGAAAAAAACATCATCGCCTTAGAGTTCAGACAATGAAAAAACCATCCGTGAGCCCAAATAAATCCACCTTCTCGCTGCGCCGCCTGTCGGCCGCCGCCTTGCTGTGCTGTTCCGTGGCCGGCATGCCGGCGCCCGTCTGGGCCGCGCCCGGCGACGAAGCGGCGCTCAATTTTGTCGGCGCCGACATCGAGTCCGTGATCAAGGCGGTGGGCCATTACACCAACATCAATTTCGTCATCGACCCGCGCGTCAAGGGCACGATCACGCTGGTGTCGGAAAAATCGATCAGCAAGACGCAGGCCTTCGCCCTGCTGGCATCGGCCTTGCGCCTGCAAGGCTATGCGGTGGTCTCCGGCGACGGCTATGCGAAAGTGGTGCCGGAAGCGGACGCCAAGCTGCAATCCGTGCCGACCCAGGTGGGCAACGGCGCCAGCCAGGTGAAGGGCGACCAGATCGCCACCCAGGTGTTTTACCTGAACTACGAATCGTCGGCCAACCTGCTGGCCGTGCTGCGCCCTTTGATTTCGCCGAACAACACGATCAACGCCAACCCGGGCAACAACTCGCTGGTGATCACCGATTACGCGGATAACCTCAAGCGCCTGGCGAAGATCATCGCCGCGCTCGACGTGCCCGCCTCGACGGATCTGGACGTGATCCCCGTGCGCTATGCCATCGCGTCCGACCTGGCCTCGATGGTGAACAAACTGATGGAAGGCGGGAATGCGGGCGGCGCTGCAGGGGCCGATGCGGGCAAGGTCTCCGTGCTGGCCGATCCGCGCACCAATTCGCTGGTGCTGCGCGCACCGTCGGCGGCGCGCGCCAACCTGGCCAAGTCGCTGATCTCGAAGCTGGACCAGCCCACCACGCAGCTGGGCAATGTGCACGTGGTGTACCTCAAAAATGCGGACGCCACCAAGCTGGCGCAAACCCTGCGCTCGGTCGTGACGTCGGACGGCACGGCCGCTTCGGCGCAGCAGCCGACCAGCAACAGCCTGAATACGAATAACCAGAATAACCAGGGCAGCGGCATGAACAGCACTGGCCTGGGCGGCAATACGCAAAGCGGCACCTCGGGCGGCGCTTCGCTGAGCAACGGACCGCAGCAGCTGTCGTCGGGCGGCGCGGCCGGCTTCATCCAGGCCGACGCTTCCACCAACACCCTGATCCTGACCTGCAACGAGGCTGTCTACCGCAACCTGCGCGCCGTGATCGACCAGCTCGACGTGCGCCGCGCCCAGGTCTACATCGAGGCGCTGATCGTCGAAGTGACGTCGGCCAAGGCCTCCGAATTCGGCGTGCAGTGGCTGGGGCTTTCCGGCGACAGCAACAGCAGCTACCGCGTGGGCGCGCTGCAGTCGTTCGCCGGCGGCACCGACAACAATATCGCCAAGCTGGCGCTGGGCGGCGGCAAGGTGCTGCCGACGGGCGGCCTGACCCTGGGCATCTTCAAGCAGATCAACGGCGCGCTGGGCCTGGGCGCCGTGGCGCATGCGCTGGAATCGGACGGCAACGCGAATATCCTGTCGACGCCGAACCTGATCACCCTGGACAACGAGCTGGCCACCATCAAGGTGGGCCAGAACGTGCCTATCCTGACGGGCCAGTACACGAGCACGGCCGGCACCAACACGAATCCGTTCCAGACCATCGACCGCAAGGAAGTGGGCCTGACCCTGAAGGTGCGTCCGCAGATTTCCGAAGGCGGCACCATCAAGCTGGGCATCTATCACGAAACGTCGAGCGTGGACAAATCCACGTCGACGGCCGTCAGCGGCATCACCATCAACAACCGCGTGATCGAAAACAATGTGCTGGCCGACGATGGCCAGATCATCGTGCTCGGCGGCCTGATCGAGGACAGCACGGGCGACAATGCGGAAAAAGTGCGCGGCCTGGGCGACATTCCCCTGATCGGCAACCTGTTCAAGTACCAGACGCGCGAGCGCAAGAAAACCAATCTGATGATCTTCCTGCGCCCTGTCATCGTGCGCAACAAGGAGCAGAGCGGCAGCCTGGCGGCCGACCGCTACGACTACATGCGTTCGGCCGAGACGGCTGCCGTGCCGGCTTCAGGCAATTTGATGCTGAAAGACCTGGGCACGCCTGTGCTGCCGGCCTTGCAGGATGGCCAGCCGGTGGGCGGCAACATGGTGACGCGTCCCGTGCCGCCAGCGCCGACGCCGCCGCCAGGCGCGCCGGCCAACGCGGCCACGCCGCCGCAGTCGCTGCTGCAGCAATACCAGCAGCAGCCGCAACAGATGCCGCAGCCGCAGAAGTGATGGGACAGCCATGAGTAATCTGCTTCCCTACGCCTACGCGCGCGATTTCGGCTTGCTGGCCCGGCCCGGTGCCGTCGACGGCGCACCCGTCGACGTGCTGGTGGCCGCATCGACGGCGCCGGCGGCGATCGCCGAAGTATCGCGCCGTTTCGGCCAGATCCAGTTGACGGTGCTGCCGCGCGCCGAACTCGATGCGGCTATCGCCGGCGCCTACGCGGGCGGCGGCGGCGATGCGTCGCAGATGGCCGATGAATTCGACGCCGACCTGGATTTGACCAAGCTGCTGCAGGACGTGCCGGCCATCGAGGATTTGCTCGAATCGTCCGATGACGCGCCCGTCATCCGCATGATCAACGCGCTGCTCACGCAAGCGCTGCGCGAAGGCGCGTCCGACATCCACATCGAACCGTTCGAGCAGACCTCCGTCGTGCGCTTCCGCATCGACGGCAGCCTGCGCGACGTGGTGCGCCCCCGTAAGGCCATCCACGGTTCGCTGATCTCGCGCATCAAGATCATGGCGCAGCTCGACATCGCGGAAAAGCGTTTGCCGCAGGATGGCCGCATCACCCTGCGCGTGGGCGGCAAGCCCGTCGACGTGCGCGTCTCGACCCTGCCTACCGGGCATGGCGAACGGGCCGTACTGCGTTTGCTGGACAAGGAGGCGGGCCGCCTCGACCTGCAGCACCTGGGCATGAGCGCGCCCATGTTGGGGCAGTTCGATGGCCTGATCACGCAGCCGCACGGCATCGTGCTCGTCACGGGCCCCACCGGCTCGGGCAAGACGACGACCTTGTACGCGGCGCTGTCGATGCTCAACGCCACCACGACGAACATCCTGACGGTGGAAGACCCGATCGAGTACGACCTGGCCGGCGTAGGCCAGACGCAAGTCAATCCGCGCATCGACATGACCTTTGCCAAGGCGCTGCGGGCGATCCTGCGGCAGGACCCGGACGTGATCATGATCGGCGAGATCCGCGACCTGGAAACGGCGCAGATCGCCGTGCAAGCGTCGCTGACGGGCCACCTGGTGCTGGCGACCCTGCACACGAACGACGCTTCGGCGGCCGTCACGCGTTTGCTCGACATGGGCATCGAACCGTTCCTGCTGTCGTCGTCGTTACTCGGCGTGCTGGCGCAGCGTCTGGTGCGCAAATTGTGCGGCTCCTGCAAGACCTTCGACGGGCAATACTGGCAGGCCGTCGGCTGCGAGCATTGCGGCCAGACGGGCTACCAGGGCCGCGTGGGCGTGTATGAGCTGCTGCGCACGACGGAGCAGATCCGCGCGCAGATCCACAACCGCGCGTCGGAAGCGGAAGTGCGTGCGGTGGCCCTGCAGGATGGCATGACGAGCATGCGCGACGACGGCGAACGCTGGCTGCGCGACGGCACCACCACGCAGGCCGAGTTGCTGCGCGTGACCAAAGACTAGGCCCGCCACCATGCCCGCATTCCGCTATGAAGCCGTCGACGCGCAGGGCGCCACCCGCAAGGGCGTGCTCAATGCCGACAGTCCCCGTTCCGCGCGCGCCGAGCTGCGCGTGCAAGGCCTGGTGCCGCTGGCCGTCGAACCGATCGCCGCGCAGGTCGATGCCGCCGGCGTCACCAAACGGCGCGGCTTCGGCGAGCGCCTGTCCAGCACCGAGCTGGCCCTGTTTACGCGCCAGCTGGCCAGTTTGCTGGAAGCGGGCCTGCCGCTGGAGCAGGCGTTTTCCGCCCTGCTGGAACAGGCCGAGCGGCCGTATTTGCGCGACCTGATCGCCTCGATCCGCTCCGAAGTGATCGGCGGCGCCGCGTTTTCCGACGTGCTGGCGCGCCATCCGCGCGATTTCGCGGAGATCTATCGGGCGCTGGTGGCGTCGGGCGAGCAGATCGGCCATCTGTCGCGCGTGCTGTCGCGCCTGGCCGACTACATCGAGCGGCGCAACGCGCTGGTGCAGAAGGTCAAGCTGGCCTTTACGTATCCGGCCATCGTCACGGTGGTGGCGTTTTCCATCGTGATCTTCCTGCTCACCTATGTGGTGCCGCAGATCGTTTCCGTATTCGCCAATACCAAGCAAAAGCTGCCCATGCTCACCGTGATCATGCTGGCGCTGTCGGACTTCGTGCGCAACTATGGCCTCGTCGTGGCCGTGATCCTGGCCGGCGCCTGGTTCGCCTGGCGCCGCGCGCTGCAGCAGCCGGCCCTGAAACGGCGCTGGCATACCTGGCTGCTGACGGCGCCCCTGTACGGCAAATTCGAGCGCAGCCTGAACACGGCGCGCTTTGCCAGCACCCTGGCCATCACCACGGGTTCCGGCGTGCCGATCCTGCGCGCGCTCGACACCAGCCGCGACACGCTCACCAACGTGGCGATGCAGGAACTGGTGCAGGAAGCCAGCGGCGCCGTGCGCGAGGGCGTGAGCCTGGCGCGCGCGCTGTCGGCGCAAAAGCATTTTCCGCCGATGCTGATCCACATGATACGCGCCGGTGAAATCACGGGCGAGCTGCCGGCCATGCTGGAACGCGCCGCCAGCGCGCAGGAACAGGACCTGGAACGCCGCACCCTGACGATTGCCGGCCTGCTGGAGCCGGCCCTGATCCTGGCGATGGGCGTGGTGGTGCTGCTGATCGTGCTGGCCGTGCTGATGCCGATTATCGAAATCAATCAGCTCGTAAGATAAGAATCCAAGGAAGCCATGAAGCGTTTGCCTCAAGTTACAAGTTTGCTCGCCGTCGTGGCGCTGTCCGTATCGCTGGCCTATTGGGCCATGCAGCTGTTCAAGGCGCCGCAACGTCCCATCAACCCGCCCGCCGTGCCGGTGGTGCAGGATGCCAGCGTGGAGGCGGGCGCTTCGCTGTTTGGCGGCCAGGTCAGCGTGGCCACGGCCAGTAATTACCAGCTCAAGGGCGTGGTCGCAGCCGGCAATGGCCGCGGCAGCGTGGCCATCATCTCGACCGATGGCAAGCCTTCCGTGGCCCTGCCGGAGGGCGCCGAGGTGGTGCCCGGCGTGACGGTGCTGGAAGTGCATGCGCGCCACGTGCTGCTGCGCGATGGCGGCGTGAGCAAGCGCATCGACCTGGTGGCCGATGACAAGGCGCTGGCCTTGCCGGGGCAAGTGTCCGCCAGCCCAACGCCGGCCGCAGCCCCTGCGCCGGTCTCGAACCTGGTGCCGCCGCCGCTGCCGATGGAGCAGCAGCGGCCGGCGACCATGATGCCGGCGCCGCAAGTGAGCAGCGTGCCGCCGCCGAATTAACGCTGTTCTTATCGTATTTTGCCGATGGCGCCATGCCGCCATCGCTACAGGAGTCTTCATGTTCTCGATCCGTGCCGTCCTGGCGGGCTGCGTGGCGGCGCTATGCGCCTTGCCGGCGGCTGCCGCAGCCGACGTCCCCGCCGCCGCCACTACCTCTACCCCCGCTGCCACCCTGGCCGTGCCCGCGACCGTGGCGGCGCGCCCGCGCATCGCCCTGGTGCTGTCGGGCGGCGGCGCGCGCGGCCTGGCGCATATCGGCGTATTGAAAGTGCTGCAGGAGCTGCATGTGCCGATCGACATGGTGGTCGGCACCAGCATGGGCGGCGTGGTGGGCGGCGCGTATGCGGCCGGCGCTTCCGTGGCGGACCTGGAAAAGATGGCGCGCGAGACCAATTGGGCGCGCGTGGTGGCCGACCGGCCGCCGCGCGACGAACTGGCGTTCCGCCGCCGCGAGGAAGATCTGTTGCTGCCGTCGCGCATCGAGTTTGGCACCAGCCGTAACGGCATTTCCACGCCGCCGGCGGCGGCCAGCAATGCGGCGCTGGAAATGGCCTTGAACCGCCTGCTGCCGGCCGGCATGCGCGACCGCCCCGCCAGCCAGCTGCCGCTGCCTTTCCGTTCGGTGGCGTCGGACCTGGTCAATGGCGAGCTGGTGGAGCTGGTCGACACGCCCCTGTTCCTGTCGATGCGCGCCTCGCTGGCCGTGCCGGGGGTGTTTGCCCCCTTGCGCGTGAACAACCGGCTGGTGGTCGATGGAGGCCTGGTGCGCAACCTGCCCGTCGACATGGCGCGTGCCATGGGCGCCGACATCATCATCGCCGTCAACGTGGGCACGCCGCTGGCGCCGGAAAAGGAACTGGGCAGCGCCATCGGCGTGGCGCAGCAGATGCTGCAGATTCTCACGGAGCAGAACGTGCAGCGTTCGCTCAAGGAGCTGCGGCCGCAGGATATCCTGGTGGCGCCCGATTTGACGGGCGTCAGCTTCCTCGACTTTGAAAACTATGCGCGCGCCATGCGCGCCGGCGAGCAGGCGGCGCAGGCCTTGGCCGCCCGCCTCGCGCCGCTGGCCCTGCCGCCGGAACAGTATGCGGCGCGCGAGCAGCTGCGCCTGGCCGCGCCGGCCCTGCTGGACGTAGCCCTGCCGCTCACGCGCCTGGCCGTGGAGAGCGAAGGCGATATCAATCCGCGCATCCTGCAGGCGCAATCCGGGCTGGAGGAAGGGCAGTCGGTCAGCCAGGAGGATGTGCTCAAGGCGGCGGCCAAGCTGTATGGCCGCGGCGACGTGGCGCGCGTGGAGACGGAAGTGGTCGACGCGGGCGACCAGCGCACGGTCAATATCAAGGCGGTCGAAGCGCCATGGGCCAGCAACCGCCTGCGCGTGGGCCTGGAAATGGCCAGCGATTTCAGGGACAGCAATACCTTTGCCCTGAAGCTGCTGCACGTGCGCTCGAATTTGAACAGCTGGGGCGGCGAATTGCGCAGCATGGTGCAGATCGGCACCACGCGCAACTTCGGCGTGCAGTACTGGCAGCCGCTCGGCGCCGGCAACCCGTGGTACATCGCGCCATCGATTCAGTACAGTTCGCAGGCAGTCGACCTGTTCGACAAGGGACGGCGCAGCGCGCGCGTCGCCTACAGCGGCCAGGGTGCCAGCCTGGTGCTGGGACGCCAGTTCGGTTTCTGGGGCGACCTGCAGTTCGGCATCACGCGCAGCGAGGTGAAGGCCGGTCTCAGCATCCCCGCCGACCCGGCCTTCCCCGAGGAGCGGGCGCTGGGCACCAACCAGTTCGTCCAGTTCCGCGTCGATACGCTCGATTCGCCCGGTTTTCCCACGCGCGGCGTGCTGCTCGACGCCACCTGGACCCGCTCTGCGACCACCGGTACGGGCGAGTCGGGCCTGGGACGCTCCGCCATCACGGGCCTGAAGGCCTTTGGCCGCGGCAACTGGGCCGGCCACGTGTATGGCGAATGGGCGCGCGCGCAGCGCGGCGAGGCGCCGCTCAGCCTTGGCGGCTTCCTGCGCCTGTCCGGCACCCAGTTCGAATCGGTGACGGGGCGCAGCGTGGCCCTGGCGCGCTTCGTGATGGCGCGCCGCATCGGCTCCCTGCCCAGCACCCTGGGCGGCGCCGTGCGGGCCGGCTTTTCGCTGGAAATGGGCGGCGGCTTCGATCAGAGCGAGCGCTGGAAATCCACCAAATTCACGCAGGCCAGCAGCGCCTTCATCTCCGTCGATACGCGCTTCGGTCCCGTCTACGTGGCCTCGGGCGCATCGAAGGGCGGCGAGAGCACGCTCTATCTGTTCCTGGGACCGGTCTGGTAGGGCGCCGCGGGGGCGGCGGACGCCGTGCTGCGGCGCAGGGCCGTGAAGGCGGCAAATTCCCATGAGCGAAAGCCCAGCAGCAGGGTAAAGCCGTCGCGCTCGGCAGGCGCAAGGCGCCGGTCGTTCTGGTGCAGGCGCGCCAGTTCCTCGGCCAGCTGGCGGATCTTTTGCACCAGCTCCTGCGCGCTCGACAGCGACAGGCGCGCCGGGATGCACATCAGGGTTTCGCCGGCGCCGTCAAAATGCCCGCTGAAATAATCGGCCACCACGTGTTCGCGGAAGTACTGCTGCACCGGGCCGTCGGCCAGCCAGTGGAAGGCGTTCGAGACGCGCAGGCTGTAGCGGTTCAGCGGCTTGAGTTCGATCAAGCCCAGCCGGTCCAGCTCGGCCAGGCAGCCGATGCATTCGGCCTGCGTCAGCGCATACGTTTCCACCACCTGCTCCAGGCTCCAGTGGCCGAGGCAGCAGATCGCCACCAGCAGCAAGCGCGGATGCGCCACCAGCGACTTTTCCTGCACCAGCGTGAGCGTGTCGGCATGCGGCGTGATGTCGGCCGCGCCGCGCAGCACGTCCTCCATGGCGATGCCCGAAGCCTTGCAGATCAGGGCCAGGCGCGACAGCGACATGTCGTGTTGGCCAAACATGCGCTTGACGCTCGATTCGCTCATGCCGATGCGTTCGGCCAGTACCTTGTAGGTGATGCCGGCGGCGCGCAGTTGGGTGCGCAGTACGCGCAAAACCAGTTCAGGTGAACTCACGATAGTTCCTTTATGCAATTTTGGTGGCGGATGACGGTACCGAATGTAGCCGTTAACGGCACTTTGCACAAGGTGATAGTACTTTTCGGCAAAAGCGATGACACTCCCGCTTGTGGCTCGCGCAGCGCGCTACAACCAGGCAATCCATCCACTTGTAGAGGTTATCCATGTTCCCATCTTTCCGTTTCCCCGCAGCGCTGCTGGCGCTGGCCACCATCGCCCCCCTGCATGCCGTCGCAGCTGAACCGGCACCGGGTCCGTTCTACGCGGGCGCCAGCTATGGCTTTCGCGCCAGTAGCGGCCTCGATTGCATCGCCGGACAAAGCGATTGCGACAAAAGCAGCAAGCGCAATGGCAAGGCCTACCTGGGTTACAGTTTCGACGCGCTGCCGTTTCAGGGCGGCGTGGCCCTGCCTTCGATTGAGCTGGTGGGGTACATGGGCGGCGAGGTCAAGTCCGGCTTCGACACGGACGCGGGCAAGCGCGCTGGCCGCGGCAAGTTCACGGGCCTCGGCATGCAGGGCGTGCTCGGTTACCAGTTTGACGCGTTTACATTGAGTGGCCGCGCCGGTGCGGCATACACGCAGGGCAAGGTCGATTATCTGGGCGGCGGTTCGGACAAGAAGAGCAAGATCGGCCTGACCTACGGCATCGGCGCGGCGTATGCGCTGAACAAGAATTGGTCGCTGCACCTCGACTGGGACCGCGTGCCCGTCAAGTACAACAGCAAGCAAACGACCAAGGTCGACATGTTTTCGCTGGGCGCGTCCTACCGTTTCTAAGGGGGACGTTCAGCAGACGATGGCCTGATGGCGGACGCCCCCAGAACGGGGTGTCCGCGGGCGGCCTGAAATGTTCATGGCGGCGTTGCACGGCCTCGCCGTATTGCTCATACTGTCTTCGTCCATGCGCCTTGCCATGGACATTTCCAGATCAGTCTTTGACGTCAACCTTCTGCAGCAATTTCGCCAGCAGGCGTTTTTCCTGCTGGCGCTGGCCTGACACGGTTTTCACGTGCGCTCCGGCGGCGCGCTGCAGGGCGGCAGTGGCGACCGGGTTGCGCGGTTTTTGCGAGGGTTCGACGCGGAACTGCATTTTCTGCCGCGTCGCCAATGCCTTGTTTGCCATCGGTTTCCCCCTTCTTTCCTACAGCACGTAGCGCGACAGGTCCTCGTTGACCGACAGCGCTTCCAGGCGTTCGTTGACATACGCGGCATCGATCACCAGCAGGTTTTCCGTGCTGCTGCTGTTTTCGCTGGCCGTAAACGACACTTCTTCCAGCAGTTTTTCCATCACCGTGTGCAGCCGGCGCGCGCCGATGTTTTCCGTGCGCTCGTTCACCGCATAGGCGATTTCCGCCAGGCGCGTGATGCCTTCCGGCGCGAATTGCAATGTGAGGTTTTCCGTCGCCAGCAAGGCTTCGTACTGCATCGTCAGGCAGGCGTCGGTACTCGTCAAAATGCGCTCGAAGTCCGAGATCGACAGCGATTCCAGTTCCACGCGGATGGGGAAGCGTCCCTGCAGTTCCGGGATCAGGTCCGACGGCTTCGACAGGTGGAAGGCGCCCGAAGCGATGAACAGGATGTGGTCCGTGCGTATCATGCCGTACTTGGTGTTGACGGTCGTGCCCTCGACCAGCGGCAGCAGGTCGCGCTGCACGCCGGCGCGCGAGACGTCGGCGCCGCCCGATTCCGAACGCGAGGCGATCTTGTCGATCTCGTCCAAAAAGACGATGCCGTTCTGCTCGACGTTCTGGATCGCCTTCTGTTTCAGTTCATCCTCGTTGAGCAGCTTGGCCGCTTCTTCCTCGAGCAGCAGTTTCAAGGCTTCGCGGATCTTGACCTTGCGCGCCTTCTTGCGCTGCCCGCCCACGCCCGAAAACATGGACTTGATCTGCTCCGTCATTTCTTCCATGCCTGGCGGCGCCATGATTTCCATCTGCGGACCCGCCTCGGCCAGCTCGATCTCGATTTCCTTGTCATCGAGCTCGCCCTGGCGCAAGCGCTTGCGGAAGGTCTGGCGCGTGCTGTCGCCGCTGCCGCTGTCCACGGCCGCTGCCGTATTCGGCGTGAAGCCGAAGTCGCGCGCCGGCGGCACGAGGATGTCGATCACGCGGTCTTCGGCCGCATCTTCGGCGCGTGCGCGCACTTTCTTCATTTCCAGCGCGCGCGTCTGCTTGATGCCGATGTCGATCAGATCGCGGATGATGGTGTCGACGTCGCGCCCCACATAACCGACTTCCGTGAATTTGGTCGCTTCGATCTTGATGAACGGCGCTTCGGCCAGCTTGGCCAGGCGGCGCGCGATTTCCGTCTTGCCGACGCCCGTGGGGCCGATCATGAGGATGTTCTTGGGCGTGATTTCATGGCGCAGGGGCTCGGCCACCTGCTGGCGGCGCCAGCGGTTGCGCAGGGCGATGGCGACGGCGCGCTTGGCCTTGGCCTGGCCCACCACGTGCTTGTCGAGTTCGGTGACGATTTCCGACGGGGTCATGTTCATGATCATAGTTGGCTTTCTATTCTTTGCTCAGGCGCGCTTAGGTTTAGTCTAAGGTCTCGATAATGTGGGACATATTCGTGTAAATGCACAGCTCGGCGGCGATGGTCAGCGATTTCTTGACCACGTCGGCCGGCGACAAGTCCGTGTTTTCCTGCAGCGCCTTGGCGGCGGACTGGGCGTAGGTGCCGCCCGAGCCGATGGCGCCGATGCCGTCTTCCGGTTCCAGCACGTCGCCATTGCCCGTGATGACCAGGGTCGACTCGCTGTCGGCCACCAGCAGCATCGCTTCCAGGCGGCGCAGCACGCGGTCGGTGCGCCAGTCCTTGGCCAGTTCGACGGAGGCGCGCAGCAGGTTGCCCTGGTGTTTTTCCAGCTTGCCTTCAAATCGGTCGAGCAGGGTGAAGGCGTCGGCGGTGCCGCCGGCAAAGCCGACCAGGACCTTGCCCTGATACAACTTACGCACTTTGCGGGCCGTGCCCTTCATGACGATGTTGCCGAGCGTTACCTGGCCGTCGCCGCCCAGGGCGACCTGCTTGCCGCGCCGGACGCAGAGGATGGTGGTGCCGTGAAATTGTTCCATAGTGACCTCAAAAGATTCGTGCCGATGCGTGCAAGGCCATGCGATTGCGCGCCCATGCCCCAAAAGTGGGGATGGAAAAGGCAATTGCAAGCGGCAGTGCCTGCTTCAGTGTAGTCGGCGCGGGACGAAAAAAAAGCACGCAACCGAAGGTTGTGTGCTTTTTTATTCGCCATCGCGTGGCCGCCGGGGCGACCGCGCAAGGGAGGGGCGATCAGTCGCCGTAGAGTTTTTGCTTCAGTTCGCGCCGTTGCTGGGCTTCCAGCGACAGGGTGGCGGTCGGACGGGCGATCAGGCGCGGGATGCCGATAGGCTCGCCCGTTTCTTCGCACCAGCCATAGTCGCCGGCGTCGATGCTGGCGATCGATTGCTGCACTTTCTTCAGCAATTTGCGCTCGCGGTCGCGCGTGCGCAGTTCCAGCGCATGCTCTTCCTCGATGGTGGCACGGTCGGCAGGATCCGGTACGAGCACGGTTTCACGCAAGTGTTCCGTGGTTTCGCCGGCGTTTTTCAGCAGATCTTTTTCGAGCTGCTGCAGGCGCGCCTTGAAGAATGCCAGTTGTGCCGGATTCATGTAGTCATCTTCGCTCATGGCGCGAATTTGGTCTTCGCTGATGAGAGGGATGTCTTGGTTGGCGGCCGGGGTCGATTTATTAGTTTTGGTCATAACTTCGCTTACCTTCGATACGACAGAGTTTTCAAATTGATCAGTTGATGCGGCGATACCGAGCAACTGTACAGGTTCCGCTTGGCATTGCTGTCCCGCTGTACTGCGTGCGACCTTGGCTTGCCGGCGAAAGCCAGGACTACCGGCCGGCTAAGGTGCCATGTTGATAACTTTTTACCGCTCTATGCCAGTCGCGCTATGCGCGCGTCAACAGGCGTGTTGGGTGGATCGGTTGCATGCCTGGCATGCGGCCAGCGGCAGTTTGCCAGCATTTCATGACAGGCGAACGACATGGGCCGTTTTCGTCGCTGATTTTGGCACGCTTTGCTTTATATTGCCATCCCGATTTGTTGACTAGCCGATCAGAAACGGCTACTTGTTGGTTTATGCCAGCAAGATGGGTGTCGGACAGCGGGAAAGCGTGCTTAACTTTCCCTTTTGTTTCTGCTTTGCAACGGATACTTTGCAAAACCCGGCTAGTTTATACCAAACATTGTTCGAGTCCGCGAATAAAAATGTCTTTTGGTAGATTCTTGCCAATAAATACCATTTTGCTGCCACGCACTTCGTTTTCGCCCCATTTGGCGCCCAGGTCGCTGCCCATCAGCTGGTGCACGCCCTGGAAGACCACCTTGCGCTCGGCGCCCTGCATCAGCAGCACACCCTTGTAGCGCAGCATGCGCGGACCATACACTTGCACCAGGCCGCCGAGGAACTCGTCGAGCTTGGCGCTGTCGAACGGTTGCGTGCTCTTGAAAACAAAGGCGGCGATATCGTCGCTGTGTTGGGCATGGTGGTGGTCGGCATGGCCGCAATCGGTGGCGCAGGCGTCGCTGTGCTCGTGCTTATGACCATGCTCGTGCTCATGTCCGTGTGCATGGTCGTGCGCCTTGTCGTGATCATGCACGTGCGCCGTTTCCGTCGCCAGGAAATCCGGGTCCAGTTCCAGTTTTTCATTCAGGTTGAAACCGCGGATGTCGAGTACTTCGGCCAGCGGGGCGCGGCCGAAATCGACCTTGGCGATGGGCGCGCGCGGGTTGATGCGCTTCAGGCGGCGCGTCAGGGCGGCCACGTCCTCTTCACTGACGAGGTCGGTTTTCGACAGCAGCAGCTTGTCGGCAAAGCCCACTTGCCGCTGAGCTTCCTCGTATTCATCGAGTTGCTTCATGGCATGGCGGGCATCGACTACCGTGATAATGGCGTCGAGCATGTAGTGGCTGCCCACTTCTTCGTCGACAAAGAAGGTTTGCGCCACGGGGCCGGGATTGGCCAGGCCCGTCGTTTCGATGACGACGCGGTCGAATGCCAGCAAGCCGGCGTCGCGCTTGCGCGCCAGTTCCGTCAGGCCCACGATCAGGTCGCCTCGCACGGTGCAGCAGATGCAGCCGTTGTTCATCTCGATGATGTGTTCGTTGCTGTCCTGCACCAGGATCTCATTGTCGATGTTTTCCTGGCCAAACTCGTTCTCGATCACGGCGATGCGCATGCCATGGTCTTCCTGCAGTATGCGGTTGAGCAAGGTGGTTTTGCCGGCGCCCAGGAAACCGGTGAGGATGGTGGTTGGAATCAGTGCCATGAGAGATGCCTTGTAATCGGTGGTGCCGCCGCGCAAGCGGAAGAATGCGGACGATTATGCCGGAATTTTGCAAAAGCTTGCAAATGCGCGCCCATCCGCTTGATATGGATCAGGCCGTCCAGCAGGAGCGGCTGCCTACTTGAGCTTGGCGCGCGGGTGTGCCTGGTCATACACGTGCGCCAGGTGCTGGAAATCGAGGGCCGTGTAAACCTGGGTCGAGGTGATGCTGGAATGGCCCAGCATTTCCTGCACGGCGCGCAAGTCGCCCGACGATTGCAGCACGTGCGAGGCAAACGAGTGGCGCAGCACGTGCGGGTGCACATTCGCGGGAATGTCCGTCGCCAGCGCATGCGCCTTCAGGCGCAGCTGCAGTACGCGGGGCGAGATGCGCGTGCCGCGCGTGCTTAAAAACAAGGCAGCGCTGCCATCGGCCGCTGGCGGGCGCACGCCCAGCCAGGCCGTCAAGGCCACGAGGGCCGCCTTGCCGACGGGCACCTTGCGCATCTTGCTGCCCTTGCCCGTGACGATGACTTCGAAGCTGGCCATGTCGAGCCAGCCCAGCGAGGCGGGCTGGCCGCCGTCGGCCTTGCAGTAATGGGTGTCCAGGCTGGTCAGTTCGGACACGCGCAAGCCGCTCGAATACAGCAGTTCGAACATGGCGCGGTTGCACAGTTGTTCCGGCTCGGCGGCGCCTTGCTGGTGTTGCGCGGGCGCCACGAGGCGCACGGCGTCATCCACCGACAGGGCTTTCGGCAACGTTTTGGCCCGCTTCGGGGCGCGAATGCCGTCGACGGGATTGGCGTCGAGCTTGGTCTCGCCGCTGAGCCAGTTGAAGAAGCCCCGCCACGACGACAGCTTGCGGGCGATGGAACGCGGGTCGAGGCCGCCAGCGTGCAGCTTGGCCGTGTAGCGGCGCACTTCGTTGTGGGCAAGAGCCGTCCAGGGCGTGTTGCCGCTCAGTTCCAGCAAGGCGCGCAGGTCGCGCCCGTAGGCGTCAAGCGTATGCGGCGACAGCTTGCGTTGCGTGGCCAGCTGCGCCAGATAGGCGTCGAGCCACTCGGCCTTGCCGCGCGCCTCATTCATGGCGTTCTCAGGCAGGCGTGCCGGCGCGCAGCGCGGCCAGGGCGGCGCTGGCCGTGGCGCCGATATGCACGAGGAAGTCCGTGCCCATGCTGGACGTAAAACGTTCGCTGTCGGGCGAGCCGAGCACCAGCAAGCCGAAGGTGCCCGTGGTGTTTGGCGCGCGCAGGGCGATCATGACGGTCGATTCGATCTTGTCGGCCTGCAACCAGTGCACGGCTTCGAAATCGCGGTTGCTGCCGCAGTACGGCGTTTGCAGGCTGTTGGCGAACATGCGCACATCGGCCGTGACATCTTCCGTGAACCAGCCGTTGGCGTGTTCCGGCAGCACTTGCCACAGGCGCAGGCTGACGTAGGGCACGTCGAAATTGCTTTGCAAGGCGTCGACCAGCACGCGCGGCATGTCCGCATCGTTGCGCACTTGCAGCATGGCCTGGTTCCAGCCGTGGAACTTGCTGGCGATGTCGCCATTTTCCTCGGCCACGCGGCTCAGCTTGGACATGCGCAGTTCGAGCGCCTTGTACTTGTCGCGCATCACTTCCATCTGCCGCTCCTGCAGCGAGATGGTGCGTCCCGTCAGCGGGCTGCTCAGTTTGACCTCGCCGAGCAGAGCGGTATGCTCTTCGAAGAAATTCGGGTGCTCGCTCAGGTACTGGGCGACGGTGCTGGAATCGAGTGTGGCGGTCATTGATAATATCTGTCAGTGAAAGTTGAACACTTCATTCTAACCGAGAGTGCGCCGGCATAGGCGCAAAGGGCATGGCGCCCGTGCATTTTCCGCGCGCCCATGAAAAAAGCGGCATGGTTGCCCATGCCGCTTTGTATTTCCTGGTCAGCTGTCACCCGCGGAGGGGGACAGGCGGGCCATTAGAAATTGTGGTGTACGCCCAGGCCGATGTAGTTGACCGAGGTGGTGTTGTTGTAGTTGGCGACGCTGGCCGATTTCTTGTTCGAAATATCTGCGTACAGGTAGGTACGCTTCGACAGATTGTAGTCGTAGCCCAGCGATGCTTGCTTGGTCTTGGCGACGCCATCCGGCGTTTTTTGACCGTAGCCAGCGCGGATCTTGCCTGGGCCGACGTCATAGTTGGCGCCCAGCACCCACGATTTGGTGTCGGTGTTGACGATCTTGAAGTTGCCGTCATCCTGATGTTGGTACGTTGCCATCAGTTTCAATTCCGCGATCGGATTGAACGATGCGCCGACCGACCACAGCTTGGCTTGCAGGCCGTTACGCTCGTAGGCAGCCATGGCAGCGAACTGGGCGTTGTTGTACGTTGCCGACACCGAGTACGGATTCGATGCTGGCACCACATTGGCTGGCAGGGCGAAGTTGCCGGTGGCATTCGTCGTCAGGTTGCGCACGGTGGCTGCAACGGCGGTGTTGTTGTTCGCTTCTTTGGCGGCCACGGTGGCGTTGAACTGGAAGCCGCTGATGACTGGCGAGTTGTAGAACACGGCATTCGAGAAGCGGTTACGCGAGTTGCCTGGCGCGCTCAGCGGATCGCTGGTGTAGCCGGCAACGGTCAGGTCGGTCTGGAAACCGGCTGGCGTAGGCATGCCCGACCATGGTTCGAAACCGGTACTCGTTTCCTGGAAGGCGGTGAGGCCACGGCCCAGGCGCACGGTACCGAAGTTGCCTTGCAGGCCGACGCGGCTTTGACCCTGGAACAGCGGACGCGAATTGGCGCCCGACGTGTTTTCTACGGTGCCAGTGTCGGATTCATAGCGAATTTCCAGTTGGAAAATGGCTTTCAAGCCATTGCCCAGATCTTCCGTGCCCTTGAAACCCAGCTTGTTGTTGTCGCGCTTGGTGACGGCGGTGGTCGAACCAGTCGCTTTGCCCAGGCCTGCATCGATCGTGCCGTAGATTTGGACGGACGACTGCGCTTGTGCGGTTGCGGCAAAGGCGCCGAAGAGTGCGAGGGCAACGAGTGATTTTTTCATGTCTTATTCCCTATTAAAAGTGAGTTCCGTCCGAGATCCGAGCAGATTGAAATGCGCTAACTGTCGCGTTTCGATGAATGAACCTTAATTCGTCGGCGCGCAAGACGTGCGGGATTGGTCAAATGTGCGTGAAAAGATTGGTGAAAAGCGGCATAACTGCATGCCCCTGTTGTATTTTTGTAACGCGCGGTTTCTGCCGATCCTGCGCCGATGGACAGCGTTCTCCCACCGCCACGCTGGCGGCGCCTTGCCATATTGGCATGTCCGCGCCAGGACATTGTTGCGTTGAATCAAGTTCTTGAGGCGGCTTTGGCGGATTTATGACACAAGGACGGTACACTAAGGGAAGGCCTGCGTTGATGGGCCTGGAGACGGCTCACTATTATTAGAATCATTGACTCAATATCGAGAATCGATGGCAAATCGCGAAACATTAGGATTGATCAAGGGCGCACGTGCGGGCGATGTTGCCTGCCAACTGGCGTTGGGGCGGGTGTATCTGTTTGGACAGGGCGTGCCGCAAAGCCTGCCCACGGCCTTGCACTGGCTGGCGCGGGCGGCCCAGGAGGATAGCGAGGAAGCGTGCTTGCTGATTGGCACGCACGTGCCGTTCGAAGTGGCGCAACCGGCAGCCAAGGCGCTGATTCCCTATTATGCGCAGGCGTTCGATGCAGGCCTGGTGCAGGCGGGCCTGGTGCTGGCGCAGCTGGTGCTGGGCAATACCGCCAGTCACTGTGAATCCCTGCGCGCCAAGGCGCGCGTGGCGCTGGATGCCGCCGTGCGGGCCGGCTTGCCCGATGCACAATGGTTGTTATCCATGCAAGAAGGCTCGCTTGCCGCTGCCGGGCGGGACACCGGCCTGGCTGGCGAGAAAGCCATCGATGGCGACGCGCCGCTGCACGCCTGGCTGGAGCAGGCATGGCGCCAGGGCAACCATGCCGGATTCCTGTCGCAAGGCTTGCCGCTGGCGCGCGAGCTGCTGCAGCGCCAGGCGGCGGCCGGTGCGCGCACGATCGCCCTTGACGCGCAGCAGGTGCTGTTGCTGTCCCGTTGTGCCCAGGCATTGGCGCCTGGCGGCGACGCCGAAGGCTGGCAGTGTTGCGAGCTGGCAGCGCATGGCGGCGACCGCACGGCGCAGCTGGAGCTGGGGCTCGGCTATGCGCGCATGGATGCGCATGGCCAGCGGCTGGCCACGCGCAATGGCGCGGCCAATTTCAAGCGTGCCGTGCGCTGGCTGACGCAGGCTGGCGAGCAGGGGCTGGCCGAAGCCTGGTTCGTGCTGTCGCGCATCTACACGAAACCGGAATTTTCCCAGCGCAATGTGGTTGAAGCCCATTCCTGCCTGGAGCGTGCCGCCGACCTGGGGCATGGCCCGGCCCAGCTCGAGTGCGGCATGCATGCCTGGCGCAATCGCCGCGATGGCGTCAACAATGATGTGCGGGCCGCGTACTGGCTGCTGCAGGCGCAGGCGCAAGGCAGCAGTGAAGCGGAGGCGGCGCTGGCAAAGATCGCGCCGCAGGGCGAAGCCGGCGACTGGGGCCAGTGCACCGCCATGCAGGCCGATGGGCACTTGCGGCAATTGGGCCAGAGCCACCCCTTGCTGGCGGCGCGGCTGGCGCTGGCGCGCTGCTTCCATCTGTCGCGTGCCGAGGCGCTGCTGCTCGATATCCACGCGGCTGATCAGGGACATTGTCTGTTGATCGATATCAGTGCCACACATGGGCGAGGCAAGCGGCGCCTGGTACTGATCCGCACGGCGCAGGAGCGCCAGCTGCTCGATCAGGTGGTGCGCCTGTTCGAGCGCGTCGATTGCGGTGTGGCGGGGCCGGAAGGCAATTACCGGCAGCGCCTGTACCGCCTGAAGTGCTACCTGGCCGAACTCGATGTCGCACAGGAACAGCAGTTCCTGGCGGCCTGACTCAGACTGCTCACTTTCACCCGTTTACAGCTCGATCGTGCCCTCGAACACGGTCACGGCCGGGCCCGTCATCAGGACGGGATGGCCGTCGCCTTGCCAGGCGATCGACAGTTCGCCGCCACGCGCGCTGATGCGCACGGGGGAATCGAGCAAGCCGCGCAGGATGCCGGCCACGGCGGCGGCGCAGGCGCCCGTGCCGCACGCCAGGGTTTCGCCCGCACCCCGTTCAAACACGCGCAGTTTCACGTGCTGGCGGTCGACGATCTGCATGTAGCCGGCGTTGACCCTGCGGGGAAAGCGCGGGTGGTGCTCGATGCGCGGGCCCGTCACTTCCAGGTCTTGCGCATCGACATCCTCGACCACTTGCACGGCATGCGGATTGCCCATCGACACGACGGACACCAGCACGGGCGACGTTTGGCCCGGCAGCGCCAGGTCCAGCGGCCACAAGGTGTCGTTGCCTTGCGCTACACCGTCCAGCCCGTTTGCATCGAACGGCACCAGCGCGGGGTCGAGCACGGGCGCGCCCATGTCGACCGTGATGCTGCCATCGGGCTCCAGGCGTGGCGCGATGACGCCGGCCATGGTTTCCACGCGGATGCTGTCCTTGCTTGATAGCCCTTTTTCGCTGACGAACTTGACGAAGGCGCGCGCGCCATTGCCGCACTGCTCGACTTCGCCGCCATCGTTGTTATAGATGCGGTAGCGGAAATCGCAGCCGGGCAGGCGCGGTTTTTCCACCACGAGGATCTGGTCGGCGCCGATGCCGAAACGGCGGTCGGCCAGGCGCTGCCACTGGGCTGGCGTGAAGTCGATATCTTGATGGATGGCGTCGATGACGATGAAGTCATTGCCGGCGCCATGCATTTTGGTAAATTGGAGTTTCATGGTCTGCCGTATCACTTGTGCTGGTTATAGAACGACGCTTCGCCTTCCGGACGCGTCTTGAAGCGTTTATGCGTCCAGAAATACTCGGCCGGCGCTTCGCGCACGCGCTCTTCGATGAATGCGTTCATGCGGCGCGTGGCGGCCGTGATGTCGTCGCCCGGATAGTCATCCCACGCTGGATAGTAGGTCACTTGCCAGCCCTGGTAATTGGGCAGGAAGGTGGCGATGACGGGAATGACTTGCGCCTTGGCGGCCAGCGCCAGGCGCGCCGTGGCCGTCAGGGTGGCGGCGGGCACGCCGAAGAAGGGCACGAATTCCGCATCCTTCTCGCCGAAATCCATGTCCGGCAGCATGAAATACGGCAGGCCGTCGCGCAGCGCGCGCAGGATCGTCTTGATGCCGTCCTGGCGCGTAAACAGCTTGGGCGGCTTGAAGCGCGAACGGCCGTTGCGCAAGGCCTGGTCGAAGGCGGCGTTCTTTTGCTGCACATACATCGACGAAGCGGAAATTTCCATGGCCGTGGCGGCGCCTGCCACGTCGAGGCAGACGAAGTGCGGACACAGCAGGATGGTCGGCTTGGCCGCGATCTGCTGGCCCGGGAAGGCGGGCACCTTTTTGATCAGGCGGTTCAGGCGCGCTTCCGACGACCACCACAGGATGCTGCGTTCCCATACGCTGCGCGAATAGGCCTGGAAATGCTGGCGCGCCAGCGCCACGCGCTGGGCTTCCGTCAATTCCGGCATGCACAGGCGCAGATTCGTCAGGGCAATCTTGCGCCGCGTGGGCATGGCGATGAACAGCAGGCTGCCGACGGCCACGCCGAAACGGCCGAGGATGGGCAAGGGCAGCCAGTGCAGCAGCCACATGAAGGCGATCAGCAGTCTCATGCCTGCTCCCCGGCGGCATTCGGCGTCGCGGGCGTGGGCGGCGGCGCGCCGCGCGGCACTTTATAGCGGTTGTAGCTCCACAGGTATTGCGCCGGGCTGCGCGCGATCAATTGTTCCATGGCGGCATTGATGGTGCGCGCCTGTTCCGCCGAGGTGCTGTCGAGGGACTCGGTGAAGGGCACGAAATGCACGATATAGCCGCGCCCGCCCGGCAGGCGTTCCGCGTAGGTGATGATGACTTCGGCGCCGCCCATCTGCGCCAGCTTGGCCGGCAGGGTCATGGTGTAGGCGGGACGGCCAAAGAAATCGGCCCACACGCCTTCGCCTTCCTGCGGCACCTGGTCGGGCAGCAGGCCGATGGGCTGGCCTTTTTTCAGGCATTTGGCGAAGATGCGCACGCCCGACATGTTGGCCGGCGCCAGCATCAGGTTTTCGCGCGCGCGGGCCCCTTCGATCAGCGGTTTCAAGGCGGCGCGCTTGGGCGGACGGTACATCACGGTGAGCGGCGTGCGCAGCGCGATTTGCTGGGCGACGATTTCAAAGCAGCCCAGGTGCGGCGTCAGGAAGACGATGCCGCGGCCGTGCTGCAGCGCTTTTTCCACCAGTTCCCAGTTTTCCACCGTCGCATGGCGCGCCACGCGCTCGGCTGGCGCGCACCAGATGAAGGGCAATTCCAGCACGCTCTTGCCCGCTTCGGCCACGGCCGCGTGCAAGTGTTGCGAAAACCCCGCACCTTGCATGTTCTCGCGCATGCGGCGGCGGTAGGACGGGGAAATGGCGTAAATCACCCAGCCAAGCGCAGTGCCCAGGGCATGCAGGACGGGCAGGGGAAAGATGGACAGGAAGCGGAAAATTGGGACTAACATGTATAAGCGGTTTCCAGGAATGGCGTGTTGCCGTGCCAAAATTTTTTAAGAAGCGTAAAATACCACGTATGCAGTAACCGCTGAGTTAATAGACAACTTGCGATGCGGAATATAAATCTCGCTAAAGCGTCGCAGGCAAAATCCTCTTTACTGCGACAGAACATTCACATAGTAAACAGGAGCTTGCAATGTCAAACGACTATCTCTTCACTTCCGAATCCGTTTCGGAAGGCCATCCCGACAAGGTTGCCGATCAAATTTCCGACGCCATCCTTGACGCCATCCTGACCCAGGATCCAGCCGCCCGCGTGGCTGCCGAAACCCTGTGCAACACGGGTCTGGTGGTGCTGGCTGGCGAGATTACCACCCACGCCAATGTGGATTATATTCAAGTTGCGCGCGAAACCATCAAACGCATCGGCTACGACAACACGGAATACGGCATCGACTACAAGGGTTGCGCCGTGCTGGTGGCCTACGACAAGCAATCGCCGGACATCGCGCAAGGCGTCGATGAAGGTGCGGGGATTGACCTGGATCAAGGCGCTGGCGATCAGGGCCTGATGTTCGGCTACGCCTGCGATGAAACGGCCGAGCTGATGCCTGCCGCCATCCACTACGCGCACCGCCTGGTCGAGCGCCAGTCGCAGCTGCGCAAGGATGGCCGTTTGCCATGGCTGCGTCCGGACGCGAAATCGCAAGTGACCCTGCGCTACGTCGATGGCCGTCCGGTCGGCGTGCACACGGTCGTGCTGTCGACCCAGCATGCGCCGGAAATTTCGCACAAGCAGATCGAAGAAGCCGTCATCGAAGAGATCATCAAGCCGATCTTGCCGCGCGAATGGCTGGCGGAGACCAAATTCCTCGTCAACCCGACGGGCCGTTTCGTCATCGGCGGTCCGCAAGGCGATTGCGGTTTGACCGGCCGCAAGATCATCGTCGACACCTACGGTGGCGCAGCCCCGCACGGCGGCGGCGCGTTCTCGGGCAAGGATCCTTCGAAAGTCGACCGTTCGGCAGCTTACGCGGCCCGCTACGTGGCGAAAAACATCGTCGCGGCCGGCCTGGCGCGCCAATGCCAGGTGCAGGTCAGCTACGCTATCGGCGTGGCCAAGCCGATCAACATCACCGTCTACACGGAAGGCACGGGCGTGATTCCCGATGCGGAAATCGCCAAGCTGGTGCTGGCGCACTTTGATCTGCGTCCAAAAGGCATCGTGCAAATGCTCGACCTGTTGCGCCCGATCTACCAGAAGAGCGCCGCCTACGGCCATTTCGGCCGCGAAGAGCCGGAATTCACGTGGGAACGCACGGACAAGGTCGCCCTGCTGCGCGACGCTGCCGGCCTGAAGTAATCTAGTCGGATTTGCAAGAAAAGCGCCCCGGCCTGCTGGCCGCGGGCGCTTTTTTTATGTGTTGTTACGTGGCAATGTATGGCGAACAAGCTGGCGCGCCAGCCTTGACAATGTTAAAATCCCCCGTCCGAGGAGCGTTGCGACGAAGAAATTCGCCAGGCTCGGAATATCCTGCAACTGCGCTCACGTACCTTTTTCAACAACTGAAAGGAGGGCGTGATGAACGCCGTACTCAAATCGCAACACGACTACACCATCGCCGATATCACTCTGGCCGCATGGGGCGACAAAGAAATCAAGATTGCTGAAACGGAAATGCCTGGCCTGATGGCCATCCGCGAAGAATTCGCGGCAGCGCAGCCTTTGAAAGGCGCGCGCATCACCGGTTCCATCCACATGACCATCCAGACCGCCGTGCTGATCCAGACCCTGGAAGCACTGGGCGCGCAAGTGCGTTGGGCATCGTGCAACATTTACTCCACGCAAGATCATGCCGCCGCCGCCATCGCTGCCGCCGGCACGCCTGTGTTCGCCGTCAAGGGCGAGTCGCTGGACGACTACTGGGAATACACGCACCGCATCTTCGAATGGCCGAACGTGGACGGCAAGGCCGTCTACTCGAACATGATCCTCGACGATGGCGGCGACGCAACCCTGCTGCTGCACCTGGGCGTGCGCGCGGAAACCGACCTGTCGGTGCTGGCGAATCCAGGTTCGGAAGAAGAAATCTGCCTGTTCAACTCGATCAAGAAACACTTGCTGGCCGATCCGACCTGGTACTCGAAACGTCTGCCGGAGATCCTCGGCGTGACGGAAGAAACCACCACCGGCGTGCACCGTTTGTACCAGATGCACAAGGAAGGCAAGCTGGCTTTCCCTGCGATCAACGTGAACGATTCCGTCACGAAATCGAAATTCGACAACCTGTATGGCTGCCGCGAATCGCTGGTCGATGGCATCAAGCGCGCCACCGACGTGATGATCGCCGGTAAAGTGGCCGTCATCGCCGGTTACGGTGACGTCGGCAAGGGTTCGGCCCAGGCCATGCGCGCCCTGTCGGCCCAGGTATGGGTAACGGAAGTCGATCCGATCTGCGCACTGCAGGCGGCGATGGAAGGCTACCGCGTCGTGACCATGGATTACGCGTGCGAACACGGCGACATCTTCGTGACTTGCACCGGCAACTACCATATCCTCACGCACGATCACCTGACGCGCATGAAAGACCAGGCCATCGTCTGCAACATTGGTCACTTCGACAATGAAATCGACGTTGCTTCGCTGAAGCAATACGAGTGGGAAAACATCAAGCCGCAAGTCGACCACATCATCTTCCCGTCGGGCCGCCGCATCATCCTGCTGGCCGAAGGCCGCCTGGTCAACCTCGGCTGCGGCACGGGCCACCCGTCGTACGTGATGAGCTCGTCGTTCGCCAACCAGACGATCGCCCAGATCGAGCTGTACGCGAACACGGCCAACTACCCGGTCGGCGTGTACACCTTGCCAAAACACCTGGACGAAAAAGTCGCTCGTTTGCAACTCAAAAAGTTGAATGCGCAGCTGACGGAACTGACGCAAGAGCAAGCCGACTACATCGGCGTGCGCACGGAAGGTCCATACAAGCCAGAGCACTACCGTTACTAAGATGGTTGCCTCATGAACCTACGGCGCGGCGCGGGGCGCGGCCGGCGATGCTCACTGTGCTACAGCACAGTTGCGCTTCTCGGCCACGCCGCGCATCCGCTCGCTACGGTTCGCGAGGCAAGGAGACTCACTTGTGTAATCTGAACAGTCCGGCCGTCGCCGGTCGATTATCATTTTTGACAGGCTAGAGAAATGCGCTTGCTACTGATTTGGTTTATCAATGCGGCAGCCCTGTTTGCCGTCCCTTACCTGATGCACTCGGTGACGATGAGCAGCGGCTGGACCGCGCTGCTGGCCGCTGCCGTGCTGGGGCTGGTCAATGCGCTGATCCGTCCTTTGCTGATCCTGCTGACTCTGCCCGTGACGTTCCTGTCGCTGGGCCTGTTCATTTTGATCATCAACGGCTTCCTGTTCTGGCTGGTGGCGCAGGTGATCGATGGTTTCCATGTCGCCAGTTTCTGGTCTGCCGTGGGTGGTGCCATTCTGTACAGCATCATTTCCTGGGCCTTGTCGACCTTACTTTTGAGTAACGACGATGGAAAAGCATAACTTCAGTATTGAGTTTTTCCCGCCGAAAACCCCGGAAGGGGCGGAAAAGCTGCGCGCCACGCGTGTCAAGTTGTCTAAATTGCATCCGAAGTATTTCTCGGTGACCTTTGGCGCCGGCGGCACCACGCAGCAGGGCACGCTGGACACCGTGCGCGAGATCCTGGCGGCCGGCGAACAGGCCGCGCCCCATCTGTCTTGCGTCGGCGGTTCGCGCGAATCGATCCGCGCCGTGCTGGCCGACTTCAAGGCGGCGGGCGTGAACCGTATCGTGGCCTTGCGCGGTGACTTGCCGAGCGGCTATGGCGCCTCGGGCGAGTTCCGCTATGCCAACGAGCTGGTGGAATTCATCCGCGCCGAGACGGGCGACCATTTCCATATCGAAGTGGCCGCCTATCCGGAAGTGCACCCGCAAGCCCGTTCGCCGCAGGACGACCTGAACGCGTTTGCGCGCAAGGTGCAGGCCGGCGCCGATGCGGCCATCACCCAGTACTTCTACAATGCCGACGCGTATTTCCAGTTTGTCGAGCAGACGCAGAAGATGGGCATCAACGTGCCTATCGTGGCCGGCATCATGCCGATCACGAATTACACGCAGTTGATGCGCTTTTCGGACATGTGCGGCGCGGAAATTCCACGCTGGGTGCGTCTGAAACTGGCCAGCTTCGGCGACGACAGCGCGTCCATCAAGGCTTTCGGCCTGGACGTGGTGACGGGCTTGTGCGAGCGTTTGCTGGAAGGCGGCGCGCCAGGCTTGCATTTCTATAGCATGAACCAGGCGGCGCCCACGACCGCACTGTGGCAGCGCCTGGTGAAGTAAATCGTTCTGCTGTTATCAGAACAGATCGCCCTCGGTCACGATGTGATCGAGGGCGATGTCGTATTCGCCGTTGGGAAAGCTTGCCGCCAGGCAGGCATAGGCGATACCGAGGGTGCGCGGACGGGGGACCTGCGCCAGGGTGCGGTCGTAATAGCCGCCGCCATAACCGAGCCGGTAGCGTTCCCCATTAAACCCCAGGCAGGGCACCAGCAGGGTGGCGGGTGCCGGGCGCAGGCGTAATCGGGCCGGCACGGCCACGCCCATGCCATCCTTGACCATGGCTTCGCCCGGCGTCCAGTCGCTGAATGCCAGCGGTGCATGTTTTTCCAGCACGACCGGCAAGCTTAATTGCACGCCGCGCGCGGCCAGCTGCGCATAGGCGCCGTGCAAGTCCGGCTCGCCATGCAGGGGCCAGTACACGCCCAATTCCTCGACGTTTTCCTGCGCGCACCAGTCCAGCAGGCGCTGCGCGATGGCCGCATCCCACGTTACTCGCGTGGCGTCGGGCAGGGCGCGCCGGGCCGCCAGCAGGGCCTTGCGCAAGCCGGCTTTGTCCTGTGGCGCAATGGGTGGCCGTGCAGCCGGATCGCATGTTATTCTAGGGTCGCTATTCATATCACCATCAAGTTAAGATTGAGAGTCGTACATTGATTTCCCCACTGAAATGGATTGCCGGCACGATGCTGTGTGTTGCATCGGCCTTGTCTCCCCTGGCAGCCCTGGCCCAGGTATCGGCCACCGTAGCCCCAGCCGCCCCCGACACGCGCAGCGAGGACGATGCCTTCCTGCTGCTGCGCGACGCCGCGCGCAAGGATGACGTCGAAAAAGCCGACTTTTATGCGGGGCGCCTGACGAATTACCAGATTCCATCGTATGTTGACTATTATCGGCTGAAACCGCGCATCAAGCTGCTGACCGAGGCGCAATTTCGCGATTACCTGAACCGCTACAAGGGCAGCGCCATCGCCGACCGTTTCCGCAACGACTGGCTGCTGGAGCTGGGCCGCAAGCGCGACTGGGTCGTATTCGATGAGCAATATCCGCAATTCGCCCTCGACGACGACACCCAGCTCAAGTGCTACGCGCTGATGTCGCGCGCGGCCAAGGGCCAGAACGTGGCGTCCGAGGCGCGCAACCTGCTCGTCTCGCCGCCTGGCTATGGCGAAGCGTGCGGCAGCCTGATCGCGGCATTGGCGCAAAATGGCCAGTTTGACACGAATGACCTGTGGGCGCAGATCCGCCTGGCGGGCCAGACCAATGCCACGGGCCCGGCGCGCCGCATCGCGCTGCTGCTGGGCGCGTCCGACGCGAAGATGGCGCAAGCCATCGACTTGCCGGCGCTGGTGCTGGCCAAGGGACCGGGCGCCAGCCGCGCCGACCATGAGATGTACCTGGTGGCCGTCGGCCGCATGGCGAAAAGCACCTTGAAACTGGGCGTCGTGGCCCTGCAAAAGGCCAGCGCGCAGCTGACGCCGCAGGAACAGGCCATCGGCTGGGCCAGCCTGGCCTTGCAAGCGTCGTATTCGCTGGCGCCGGAAGCATTTGAATATTGGCAAAAAACCAATGGCGCGCCCTTGACCCAGGAGCAGATGCAGTGGAAGGCGCGTATCGCCTTGCGCGAGGGCAACTGGCCACTCGTGAAGGCTGCCATCCAGGCCATGCCGGCTTCGCTGCGCGCCGACCCCACCTGGGTCTACTGGCTGGCGCGCGCGCAGCAGGCGGAAACGCCGGGTCGCCCGAACCCGCAGGCCGACGCCCTGTACCGCACGATTTCCGAGCAATCGAATTTCTATGGCTTGCTGGCCAATGAAGAGCTGGGCAACCACCTGGTCTTGCCGCCGCCGGGCCAGCCGATTTCGCCGGCGGAAATCGCCGCCATGGCTGCCAATCCGGGCTTGCAGCGCGCCTTGAAATTCTTCAATATGCGCTTGCGCTTCGAAGGCACGCGCGAGTGGAACTGGGAATTGCGTTCGATGACGGACCGCCAGCATCTGGCGGCCGCGGAATTTGCGCGCCAGAACAATGTGCTCGACCGCATGGTCAACACCTCGGACCGCACGCGCCTGGAAGTGGACTATACGCAGCGCTATCCGACGCCGCATGACGACGTCATGCATCCGGCCACGCAAACCCTGGGGCTGGATAAAGCCTGGGTGTATGGCCTGATCCGCCAGGAATCGCGCTTCATCATGGATGCGCAGTCGCATGTGGGTGCATCCGGCCTGATGCAGGTGATGCCGTCGACGGCCCGTTATGTCGCCAAGAAGATCGGCCTTACCGATTTCGTTACGGAAACCTTGAGCGACGTGCGCACCAACGTCTTGCTGGGCACGAATTACCTGAACATGGTGCTTGGCGGTCTCGACGGTTCGCAAGTGCTGGCCAGCGCCGCCTACAACGCGGGGCCGGGGCGCTTGCGCATCTGGCGCGCCACCATGACGCGTCCGCTGGAAGGCGCTGTCTTTGCCGAGATCATTCCGTACACGGAAACGCGCGGCTACGTGAAAAACGTGATGGCCAACGCCACCTATTATGCGGCCCTGTTCGAGAAGAGCCCGCAGTCGCTGAAAGCTCGCCTGGGTACCGTCGGGCCGAAAAACAGCGCTGTTTCTGCCGATTTGCCATCATCCAACTAAAGTTCGCCGACCATGCAAACGACCATCCTTGATCCCAGCCTGACGCAAACCCTGGCCGCCGCGCGCGAACCGGGCCTGACCCTCATCATCGGCAACAAGAATTACTCATCGTGGTCGATGCGCCCGTGGGTGGCCATGACGGCCTTCGGCATCCCGTTCCAGGAAGTGCGCGTACTGCTCGACCAGAGCGACACGGCCACCAAAATTGCCGAGTATTCCGCCTGCGGCCGGGTTCCCGTGCTGCTGGCCGGCGAGATCACGATCTGGGACAGCCTGGCCATCTGCGAATACCTGGCCGAGCAGTTTCCCGATAAACACATGTGGCCGCAAGACGTGGCCGCGCGCGCCATGGCGCGTTGTGTCTGCGCGGAAATGCATTCCGGTTTCGCCGGCTTGCGCACGGATATGTCGATGAATATCAAGGCGAAATTGCCGGGACGGGGCCGCACGGCCGCCGCGCAGGCCGACATTGGCCGCATCAGCGAAATCTGGGAAGAGTGTCTGTCCCGTTTTGGCCACCACCAGTTCCTGTTTGGCGACTTTTCCATCGCCGACGCGTATTTCGCGCCCGTCGTCATGCGTTTCCGCACGTACGGCGTGAGCCTGGCGCCGGCCTTGAACGCGTATTGCGAGCGCGTGCAGGCGCACCCGGCCGTGGCCCGCTGGATCACGGAAGCGCTGGCGGAAACGGAAGTCGCTGCCAAGCACGACGCGGAACTGCCTGATTAAGAAAAGAGTGTTATGAAGATATACACGGTCGGTGGCGCGGTGCGCGACCAACTGCTGGGCTTGCCTGTGAAAGACCACGATCACGTCGTTGTGGGCGCCACGCCGGAAGACATGCTGCGCCAGGGCTTCCGCCCCGTCGGCAAGGATTTCCCCGTCTTTCTGCACCCGAAGACGCAGGAAGAATACGCCCTGGCCCGCACGGAACGCAAGACGGCGCCCGGCTACCGGGGCTTTGTCTTCCACACGGCGCCCGACGTCACGCTGGAAGACGACCTGGTGCGGCGTGATCTCACCATCAACGCCATCGCGCAAGCCGGGGACGGGACCTTGACCGACCCGTTCGGCGGCATCGAGGATATTCGCAACAAAATCTTCCGCCACGTCTCCGACGCGTTTGGCGAAGACCCCGTGCGCATCTTGCGCCTGGCCCGCTTTGCCGCCCGTTTTCATACTTTCACTGTCGCACCCGCCACCATGGAGCTGATGCGCCGCATGGTGGCCGACGGCGAAGTCGACGCCCTGGTGGCCGAGCGCGTGTGGCAGGAAGTGGCCAAGGGGCTGATGGAAAGCCATCCATCGCGCATGCTGACGGTGCTGCACGAGTGCGGTGCCCTGGCGCGCATCATGGGGGAAATCGCGCTGAGCGAACGCTTGCTGCACGTGATCGACCATGCCGCTGCGCAAGGTCATGACTTGCCCGTGCGCTTCGCCGTACTGATGCTGGCTGTGCCGTTGGCGCAGATCAACGTGCTGAGCGAGCGCCTGCGCGTGCCCAACGACTGCCGCGAGCTGGCGGTGATGGCGGCGCGCGAGCAGGCGGCGGTCGCTGGCGCGCTGGCGTTGAGCGCCGAGGAACTGGTGAGCTTGTGCGAGCGCTGTGACGGACTGCGCAAGCCGCAGCGTTTCGTGCAGATGCTGGACGCCATCGCCTGCGATGTGCATGCACGGGATCCCGTGTTTCCACAGTCCGCCTGGCTGCAAGCCATGCTGGCGGCCGTGCGCGGCGTGGATGCGGGTGCGCTGGCGCAAGCGTGCGCACAGGAACCGAAGCGCATTCCGGCCGTCATCCATGCTGCGCGGGTCGAGGCCGTCACGAACGTGATCAGCAGCCGGGAACTGCCATGACCCTGCCCAAATTGTTCCAGAACCCGTTTCGCCGCTGGCTCAGCCGTAGCGGCGGTGGGCGTCCGAGCGTGCTCGTCAAGCAGTTGCATGAGCGCGACCGGCGCCGCATGATGAAGCATTTCCTGTCGCTCGAGAAAAGCGACCGCTTGCTGCGCTTCGGCAGCGCCTTGCCCGATGAATTGGTGGCCCAGTACGTGCAGAAGATGGATTTCTCGCGCGACATGATCTACGGCGTCTACAACAGCCTGTTCAAACTGGTGGGGGTGGGGCATCTGGCGTTCGCGCCGAAGGACAAGTCGCCGGCGAAAAGTGTCGTCACGGACAAGGAGCAGGTGGCCGAGTTTGGCGTGTCCGTGTCGAAATCCATGCGCGGCATGGGGGTCGGTTCAAAGCTGTTCGAGCGGGCGGCGATTCACTGCCGTAACAACGATGTCGATACCCTGTACATGCATTGTTTGTCGTCGAACAAGACGATGATGCATATCGCCAAGAAGGCGGGCATGGAAATCCAGCGCGACTATGGCGAAGCCGATGCATACCTGAAACTGTTGCCGCCAAACCCGTCGAGCATGCTGCAGGAAGCCGTGCAGGAACAGTTCGCCATGTTCGACTACACGTTCAAGGCCAACGCGCGCGCCGCGTTCAAACTGTGGGATCGCTTGCCGGGGCGTAGGAAGAAGCCCGGGCCGCCATCACAATAAGGGCAGGGCCGTCGTATCCTTGATGCGCTGCAAGGCAAAGCTTGATTTCACATCCAGCACGGCCGGGTGGCGCAGCAGCGTCGCCATCATGAAGCGCGAAAAGTGCTCCATGTCTTCCACGTGCACGCGCAGCAGGTAATCCATCTCACCCGTCATCGCATAGCAGGCCACCACTTCCGGCCATTGCGCCACGGCCACGGCGAAGTCGGCGCGCGGCGACGTGTTCGTCACCAGATTGGGCGCCAGCACGCGCGCCGTGCTGTGCGCGGTGGCGTCGCTGTGCTTTTCCAGCCGCACGTTCACGTAGGCCAATAGCCCCAGGCCGATCTTTTCCGGGTCCAGCAGGGCCACGTACTGGCGGATCACGCCCGCTTCTTCCAGCCGTTTGACGCGGCGCAAGCATGGCGACGGCGACAGGCTGACCTGCTCGGCCACGTCCTGATTCGACAGGCGGCCATCGGCCTGCAGGACGGCGAGGATCTTGCGATCCGTTTTATCCAGCGTAATTTTGCTCATGCTTCCTCCGGTGGTTCTTGTTTCACGCAATATTATTGCGCAAATCATGATTGTTCGGGAGATCTTTGGCATTTAATGCCCACAGACCGCGCCTATACTGTGCGCTACTTCTTGGAGGAGACATCATGCAATTTCAGCCTTGGGATAACCCGATGGGTACCGATGGTTTCGAGTTCGTCGAGTATGCAGCACCAGACCCAAAAGCATTGGGCAAGCTGTTCGAGAACATGGGCTTCACGGCCATCGCGCGCCACCGCCACAAGGATGTGACCCTGTACCGTCAGGGCGACATCAATTTCATCATCAATGCCGAACAAGATTCGTTCGCGCAGCGTTTTGCCCGCCATCACGGCCCGTCCGTGTGCGCCATCGCCATCCGCGTCGACGACGCGGCCTTCGTGTACCGCCGCGCGCTGGAACTGGGCGCCTGGGGGTTCGATAACAAAACAGGTCCGATGGAGCTGAATATCCCCGCCATCAAGGGCGTGGGCGATTCGCTGCTGTACTTCGTCGACCGCTGGCGCGGCAAGGGCGCCGACAAGCCGGACGCGGCCGCACCAGGCGGCATCGGCGACATCAGCATCTATGACGTCGACTTCGTCGCCATTCCCGGCGCCGTCGCCAACCCGGTCGGCCATGGCCTGACCTATATCGACCACCTGACGCACAATGTGCACCGTGGCCGCATGAAGGAATGGGCCGGTTTCTATGAAAACCTGTTCAACTTCCGCGAAGTGCGCTACTTCGATATCGAAGGCAAACATACGGGCCTGAAGTCGAAAGCCATGACTTCGCCATGCGGCAAGATCCGCATCCCGATCAACGAATCGTCGGACGACAAGTCGCAGATCGCCGAATACCTGGACCAGTACCATGGCGAAGGCATCCAGCATATCGCGCTGGGCACCGATGATATCTACGGCTCCGTGCAAGGCATGCGCGATACGGGTATCGATTTCCAGGACACGATTGAAACTTACTATGAGCTGGTCAACCGCCGCCTGCCGAACCACGGCGAGCAGCTGGAAGAACTGCGCCGCCTGCGCATCCTGATCGATGGCCACAGCACGGAAAACGAACGCGAACTGCTGCTGCAAATCTTCACGCAGACGGTGATCGGCCCGATCTTCTTCGAGATCATCCAGCGCAAGGGCGACCAGGGCTTCGGCGAAGGCAATTTCCGCGCCCTGTTCGAATCGATCGAGCTGGACCAGATCAAGCGCGGCGTGCTGAAAGATACGAACGCGGCGTAATGTTGCTTTGTAACAAATAGTAGTAAAAAGAGTACCGGCCCGGGAGTGCAGCGCAGCAAAGAACTGCGCGCATTCCTGTGGTAGTCTACGACAAACAAGTCATTTTTCCGCACCGGCATGCTCACAAAGCGCGGCCGGTACGTGTGAGTTCAACCGACTTTGCACGCGTAGCACAGAGAATAATGGAGACAAGTAATGAATGCACCAATCATGGGCTCGAGTCTTGAGCCGGGCGCGCACGCGTCTGAAATTTCCCTGAACGACAAATACACCTTGGAGCGTGGCCGCGCCTTCATGACGGGCACGCAAGCGCTGATCCGCCTGCCGATGCTGCAGCGCGAGCGCGACCTGAAGGCTGGCCTGAATACGGCCGGCTACATCACCGGTTACCGCGGTTCGCCTGTGACGTCCGTCGACATGACGGCGATCAAGGCCAAGAAATACCTCGATGAGCACCACGTCAAATTCCACCCGGGCCTGAATGAAGACCTGGCCGCCACGGCCGTCTGGGGCACGCAGCAAACGAATCTGTTCGAAGACGCGAAATACGATGGCGTGTTCGGCATGTGGTACGGCAAGGGTCCCGGCGTCGACCGCTGCGGCGACGTGTTCAAGCACGCGAATAACGCCGGTTCCGCCAAGCATGGCGGCGTGCTGGTGCTGGCCGGCGACGACCATGCGGCCAAGTCCTCGTCCACGGCGCACCAGTCCGACCATATCCTGAACGCCTGCGGCATCCCCGTGCTGTATCCGTCGTCGGTGCAGGAATACATCGACTACGGCTTGCACGCCTGGGCCATGAGCCGCTACACGGGCCTGTGGGTGTCGATGAAATGCGTGACCGACATCATCGAGTCGGGCGCCGCCGTCGACTTCGACCCGGACCGCGTGCAGATCACCCTGCCGACCGACTTCGAGATGCCGGCCGGTGGCCTGAACATCCGCTGGCCCGACACGGTGCTGGAACAAGAAGTACGCATGAATAGCTACAAATGGTATGCGGCGCTGGCGTATGCGCGTGCCAACAAGCTCAATAAAATCATCTGGGACAGCCCGAAGGCGCGCATCGGCATCATCACGGCCGGCAAATCCTACCTCGACACGCGCCAGGCGCTGGCTGACCTGGGCATCGACGAACAGACGGCGTCCGACATCGGCATCCGCCTGTACAAGATCGGCATGACGTGGCCGCTGGAAGCGGATGGCGTGCACGAATTTGCCAAGGGCCTCGATGAAATCCTCGTGGTGGAAGAAAAGCGCCAGATCCTCGAATACGCGCTGAAGGAAGAACTCTACAACCTCAAAGACGGCGAGCGTCCGCGCGTGGTCGGCAAGTTCGACGACACGGGCGAGTGGAGCAACCAGAAGGGCACGGGTCACGGCGACTGGCTGCTGCCGGCCACGTATGAGCTGAACCCGGCCATGATCGCGCGCGCGATTGCCAGCCGCATTTCGCGCTATTACGCGGGCCACCCGGTGGAGCAGCGCGTGAAGGAACGCATCGCCTACCTGGAAGCGAAGGAAAACGTCCTCAAGGCCATCAGCGTGAAACCCGATCCGCAAAAGGACCGCACGCCGTTCTTCTGCTCCGGCTGCCCGCACAACAGCTCGACCAAGGTGCCGGAAGGCTCGCGCGCGCTGGCCGGCATCGGTTGCCACTACATGGTGCTGTGGATGGACCGCGAAACGTCGACATTTACCCATATGGGCGCCGAAGGCGTCACGTGGGTGGGGCAGGCGCCGTTCACGAATGAAAAGCACGTGTTTACCAACCTCGGCGACGGCACGTATTTCCACTCGGGCATCCTGGCCATCCGCGCGGCCGTCTCGGCCAAGGTGAACATCACCTATAAAATCCTGTTCAACGATGCGGTGGCCATGACGGGCGGCCAGGAATTCGACGGGCCATTGTCTCCGGCCATCATTTCGCGCCAGATCGCCGCCGAAGGCGTGGGCCCGATCATCGTCGTCACGGACGAACCGGAAAAATACCCGGACGATTACGCCTGGGCCGAAGGCGTCACCGTGCGCCACCGCTCGGAACTGATGGACGTGCAGCGCGAACTGCGCGATATGCCCGGCGTGTCGGCCATGATCTACGACCAGACCTGCGCCTCGGAAAAACGCCGCCGCCGCAAACGCAATGAATATCCGGACCCGGCCAAGCGCGCCGTCATCAACGAAGCCGTCTGCGAAGGCTGCGGCGACTGTTCCGTGCAATCGAACTGCCTGTCGGTGGAACCGCTGGAAACGGAACTGGGGCGCAAGCGCCAGATCAACCAGTCGTCCTGCAACAAGGATTTCTCGTGCACGACGGGCTTCTGCCCGAGCTTCGTGACGGTGGAAGGCGGCGGCCTGAAAAAGCCGAAAAAAGCGGCTACCGCCGACAAGGATGCGCCAGCCGTACCGGCCTTGCCGACGCCGACGATTCCATCGACGGCCGAGCCGTTCGGCATTCTGGTCACCGGCATCGGCGGCACGGGTGTCGTCACCGTCGGCCAGATCCTGGCCATGGCGGCCCACGTGGAAGGCAAGGGCTGTTCCGTGCTGGACATGAGCGGCCTGGCGCAAAAAGGCGGCCCTGTCATGTCGCACGTGCGCCTGGCGGACCGCCAGGAAGATATCCACTCGACGCGCGTCGGCACCGGTGCGGCCGATCTCGTGATCGGCTGCGACCTGATCGTCACGGCCAGCCGCGACGCCCTGTCGCGCATGGGTGAAGGACGCAGCTGGGCCATGATCAACTCGACCAGTTCGTCGACGGCTGCCTTCGTGAAGAACCCTGACTGGCAATTCCCCGGCGCTTCCGCGCGCATGGAAATCGAAAAAGCGTGCGGCAACGACCACGTGGACTTTATCGACGCGGGCCAGATCGCCACGGCGCTGATGGGCGACTCGATTGCGACGAATATGTTCATGCTGGGCTACGCCTGGCAAAAGGGCAAAGTGCCATTGAGCGAAGCGTCCATCATGAAGGCCATCGACTTGAACAACGTCTCGGTGGCGTTCAACAAGGCCGCCTTCAACTGGGGCCGCGCCGGCGCCCACGATGCGGCCAGCCTGGTACGCATGACAACGCCAGCCAAGGTGGTCGAATTCAAGCGCATCGACACGCTCGACGACATCATCGAAAAACGGGTGGCCCTGCTGACGGCCTATCAGGACCGCGCGTATGCGCAGCAGTACCTGGACTTCGTCGGCCAGGTGCGCGCCGCCGAAAGCGCCCTGAATGGCCCGCAGCTGCGCCTGACGGAAGCCGTGGCCCGCTACTTCTACAAGCTGATGGCCTACAAGGACGAGTATGAAGTGGCGCGGCTGTACACGGACGGCGCCTTCCAGGCGAAGATCGCCGCCATGTTCGAAGGCGACATCAAGCTCAAGTTCCACCTGGCGCCACCGATCATGGCCAAGACGGACGCCCAGGGCCATCTGGTGAAGAAGGAATTCGGCCCGTGGATGATGAAGGCGTTTGGCGTGCTGGCCAAGTTCAAGGGCTTGCGCGGCACGGCCTTCGACGTGTTCGGCCATACGGCAGAGCGCAAGATGGAGCGCGCGCTGATTCTTGAGTACCGCGCGACGGTAGGCGGCTTGCTGCCGAAACTGACGACGGCCAAGCTGGCGCAAGCAGTGGCGATTGCCAGCATTCCGGAAGACATCCGTGGCTATGGCCATGTGAAGGAGCGTCATTTGAAGGCGGCGAAAGAGAAGGAAGCCAGTTTGCTGATCGCCTTCAATGCGCCGACGCCGCTGCCGCCCGTCGTGGCTGCGCCCGTGGCGGCCACCGTGGCGTGATGGGGTGAACTCCACGCTGTAGCAATGGCGCCTGCGGGCGCCATTTTTTTGTGTCAAAGAAAACAACGCCTGCTGTGAAAACGCATTATAATTTTTAGATAATTTCTTTTCGGAAAGTTTGTCATGCATTCCCTGCGCCGTCGTTCCCTCGCTGTGTCCCTCGTATTAGTGTTGAGTGCCTGCGGCGGAGGCGGAGGCGGCAGCAGCGACGGCGCGCCCGTCGTCCCGCCCTTGACTCCAACCGGGCCGACGGGGCCGACGGCGCTGGTCGCTTCATCCACGGTGGCGAACCGCTGCGAGGCGCCGCGCAGCGGCAGCAGCATCGACAAGCCGGGCACCTTGCTCAATGAACAGACGTGGGTGCGCAGCTGGATCGATGAAACGTATCTGTGGTACCGCGAAGTGCCGACCACCTACCTGCCGCAAAGCTTCACCACGGCCAAGGCGTACTTCGATGTGCTGAAAACGACGGCCACGACGGCGTCCGGCAAGCCGAAGGACCAGTTCCATTTCACGTATACGACGGCGGAATGGGAAGCCTCGCTCAATGGCGTGGAACTGGGCTACGGCATGCTGCTGGCGCTGACGCGCACCACGCCGCCGCGCAAGGCGGTGGTCACCATTGTCGAGCCAGGCTCGCCGGCGGCACTGGCAGGCTTGCGGCGCGGTGACGTGCTGCAAACCGTCGATGGCGTCGATTTCGTCAATGCCCCCGACACGGCCAGCGTAGATATCCTCAACGCCGGCCTCTTCCCTGCAGCGCAAGGCACGCATACGCTGGCGTTCAGCCGCAATGGGGCGTCCATCTCCGTGAGCCTGCAGGCGGTGGAGGTCAGCACCAGCGCCGTGCAGAACGAGCGCATCATCGACACGCCCACGGGCAAGGTGGGCTACCTGACCTTCAATACGCATAACAATGTGGCCGAACGCCAGCTGATCGAGACCATGACCCGCTTCCAGGCGGCCGGCATCAGCGACCTGGTGCTCGATGTGCGCTACAACGGCGGCGGTTATCTGGATGTCGCCAGTGAACTCGCTTACATGATTGCTGGCCCGCAACTTACGACCGGCAAGACCTTCGAGCAGGTGCTCTTCAATGACAAGACCCGGCCGGAAGCGCCCGTGCCATTCCATGCGCAAAGCCAGGGCTTCGGCGGCCCGAATCCCCTCGCCAAGGGAACGCCGTTGCCTTCGCTGGGTCTCAAGCGCGTGACCTTGCTGACAACCGGCAATACCTGTTCGGCCAGCGAAGCGATCATCAACGGCTTGCGCGGCGTGGACGTGCAGGTCAACCTGATCGGCGGCACGACGTGCGGCAAGCCCTACGGTTTCTTTCCCGCGCCGAATTGCGGCACCACGTATTTTGCCGTGCAGTTCCAGGGCGTCAATGCCAAGGGCTTTGGCGACTTTGCCGATGGCATGGCGCCGACCTGCGACGTGGCGGACGATTACCAGCACCAGTTGGGCGACGCGGCCGAAGGCATGCTGGCGGCGGCGCTGCGCTACCGCAGCAGTGGCAGCTGCACGCCGGCCACGGGCGCGCTCAGACTGCTGGGTTCAATCGAGAGTCCGGCCGACACGGCCACGCGCCTGCTGCGCCCGGCCTACAAGGAAATTGCCATCATTCGCCGTTAAGGCGCACGTTCCTGCCATGTGCCAGAAAAGGCGCGTGGCGTTTTCCTGCTCATAAATCTTTCTATATAACAATTTTGATATATAGAAAGATGAATCCATTCGTTCTGTAATTACTGGCATTTTGATATCTTTCGCCTTCTCCCTAACCTTGAGAAGCGCAAAGATGCCTATACAATTCAAGTTACCACCGCTCACCGTAGCCGTACTGGCTATCCTGGGCGGTTCCGCATGGCAGGTGCACGCGCAAACGCAAGCGCCCGCAGCGGATCAGCAGCCGGCGGCCACCCCGCCAGCCGTCGTGGTCACCGGTTCGCGGATTCCCCGCGCCAGCCTGGAAGGCCCGTCTTCCGTCACCATCCTGACGGGGGATGAAATCACCAAGCAAGGGTACAAGAACGTCTTCGATGCGCTGACCAACCAGGTACAGAACAGCGGCTTTACGCAAGGCGAAGACTTCGGCAATACGTTCACGCCGTCGGCCAATACCATCAGCTTGCGCGGCCTGGGCCCGAACCACACCTTGATCCTGCTGAACGGCCGCCGCCTGGCCGACTTCCCCGTCGCCTACGAAGGCACGGTCAACTTCACCAACCTGGCGAATATCCCGTCGAGCATTGTCGACCGCATCGAGATCCTCAACGGCGGCGCTTCGGCCATCTATGGTTCCGACGCGATCGCCGGCGTGGTCAACGTCATCCTGAAAAAGCAGACGGAAGGTTTCGACATCAATGTCAAGGCGGGCGGCACCACGCGTGGCGGCGCCGGCAACCAGCGCGTGCAACTGACAGGCGGCGGCAATTTCGACAAGTTGCATACCTTGTTCAGCTTGGAGCTGAGCCAGCGCGATCCGCTGTCGAGCCTGCAGCGCGACTTCATGGCCACCCGTTCGGGCACGCCGACGAATATCGCCTCGCGCCGCGTGGTCCAGGCGGGCACCTCCGGCAGCTACGTGGACCTGGGCGATACCTGCAACCAGTTCGGCGACCTGTTCGGCGGCAGCGTCGTCAAGTACCAGGCGAAGAACGGCAGCTATTGCGCCAGCCCGAAAGTCGGCCCCACTTACTGGACCACGCAAACCAAGAACCGCAGCCAGAACGTGTTCGGCAGCGCCAACTATGAGCTGTCGCCGGAAACGACCCTGTTCGCCGACATCCTGATCGGCAAGAACTCGACCGAGAACAACACGCGCGGCCCGACGTGGACGTCGTCATCGACGGGCAGCAGCTATTTCCGCAACCAGAACACGAATCGCTACGAAGCGTGGACGCGTTATATATCGCCCGAGGAAATGGGCGGCGTGGAGCGCTACAACCGCAAGTGGGACGACCTTGCCACGGCCATCTCGCTGGGCGCCAAGGGCCGCATTCCCGGTACGTCATCCTGGCAGTATGAAGCGAACTACAATGCCTCGGTGTACAAGAGCGAAAGCCACACGCCGCGCGCGCTGGCCAATATCGACAGCTTCTTCCTGGGACCGAAACTGGGCACCGACGCTGCCGGCGTGCCGATCTACGCACCGGATCCGGCCCGCCTGTCGCGCCGCGTGACGGCGGCCGAATTCGACACCATCACGGGCAATTCCGACAGCGACGACAAGGCCTGGACGAATACCCTGAGCCTGTCCACAAATGGCGACCTGTTCCAGCTGCCCGCCGGCGTGGCGAAGATCGCCACCATCGCCGAAGTGGGCAAGCAGGGCTTCAGCAATGTGCCCGATGCGCGCCTGAACGACGGTTACTTCAACGTCGCCACCAAATCCGATATCACGGCCGGCACGCGTACCCGCTATGCGCTGGGGGCGGAATTGAATCTGCCGCTGCATGAAAAGCTGACCGGTACCCTGGCCGGCCGTTACGACCGCTACAGCTTTGCCGGCCGCCATGAGGGCAAGTTCACCTACAACGGCGGCCTGGAACTGCGTCCCGCGCCTGAGCTGCTGTTCCGCGCCAATTACGCTACCAGCTTCCGCGCGCCGGACATGAATTACATCTACAAGGCGCGCGGCACCGGTTACTACTCGAGCACCACCGACTACTACCGCTGCGGCGCGGCCGGCCAGGCCATCGAAGGCTGCGAATTTGCCAACAAGTCGCCGGGCGCTGATTATGTGCAGAACGGCAGCAAGGATCTGCAGTCGGAAAAAGGCAAGTCGTTTGGCGTCGGCGCCGTCTGGTCGCCCAGCTCGAACTTCGACGTCTCCGTCGACTACTGGAACATCAAGATCGATGACCTCGTGACGAACCTGAGTTCCGACAAGATCTTGCGCGACGAAGCCGATTGCCGCCTGGGCAAGACGGATATCAATTCGCCGACCTGCGTCGATACCCTGGGCCGCGTCGAGCGCTTCGCGGCGAATGCGCTGAACCGCGCCGGCGAGATCAAGACCATCACCGTCAATCCGATCAATGCGGCAAAGCAGAGCAGCAGCGGCATCGACGTGAGCCTGAAGTACCTGCTGCGTACGGCGGACTATGGCCGTTTCGCCTTCAAGGCCAACTACGCCAAGGTGCTGAGCAAGAAGTCGCAGCAATTCGTCGGCGACGAAGAGATCGACGAGACGAAATCGCTGACGAACATGGATTGGCCCGACAAGCTGAACCTGAGCGTGAACTGGAGCGCGGGCGACTGGTCGAACACTCTGCTGGTCAGCCGCTACGGCAAGATCCCGAACGCCGCCAGCACGGCCTATCTGACGCCGACGGCGCTGGCCAATATCAGCACCGTGTACCGCATCAACGACCGCGCCACCTTGTCGCTGATCGTCAACAACGTCTTCGACAAGATCAAGCGCGACACGAGCGGAGGCTGGCCGTACTACCCGGTGGGCAGTTTCAGCCCGCAGGGACGCCAGGGGTGGGTCGAGTTCAACTACCACTTTGGCTCGTAACTCACGCTTGCCAGAGCAAGGCCGGAGCAGCTGACGCTGTTCCGGCTTTTTTATTTGCCGCTGCGTTTTTACCTGACCGCCACTCTATAATTGCCCGCTTGTCCCTCTTGATGGAGCTAGTCCGATGCTACGCCGTGCCCTGCTGTCCGCCGCCGTGTTTTCCCTGTTTTCCGTCAACGCGCACGCCGCACGCGATATGCGGCTGTTTTCCCTGAAGACGGAGGCCGAGTACTCGGGTTTCAGGAATACGGGCCGCTACGAGGAAGTGGAAGCCTTGTGCCGGCGCTTCGAAGACCACCATCCGAAACAGGTGCGCTGCTTTGAATTTGGCCGCACGCCGGAAAACCGCCCCATGCTGGCGCTGGCCGTTTCCAACACGGGCGCGCTGACGCCGGACGCGGCCAGGCTGCGCAAGATACCGGTGCTGCTGGTGCAGGGCGGTATCCATGCGGGGGAAATCGACGGCAAGGATGCGGGTTTCCTGGCCCTGCGCGAAGTATTGGAAGGCAAGGCGGCCGCCGGCGCGCTGGACAAGCAGGTGGTGCTGTTCGTGCCCGTGTTTAATGTCGATGGCCATGAGCGCTTCGGTGCGTGGAACCGCCCGAACCAGCGGGGACCGCAGGAAATGGGCTGGCGCAGCACGGCGCAGAATTTCAATTTGAACCGCGACTACATGAAGGCCGATTCTCCCGAGATGCAGCACATGCTGGCGCTGGTCAATGCCTGGGATCCGCTGGCGTATGTCGACCTGCACGTGACGGACGGCGCGCAGTTCGAACCCGATATCTCGATCCAGGTCGAACCCGTGCATGCGGGCGAGGCGGCCTTGCGCGCGGCGGGAACGGCGCTGCGCGACGGCGTGCTGGCCGACCTGGCAAAGCTGGGTTCCGATCCGAAGCCGTTCTACATGTCGTTTGCCGAAGAAGACAATCCGCAGTCGGGTTTTGTCGATTCGACGCCGAACCCGCGCTTTTCGCACGGCTATTTCCTGTTACGTAACCGTTTCGGCGTGCTGGTGGAAACCCACTCGTGGAAGGACTACCCGACTCGCGTGCGCATCACGCGCAATACCATCATTTCCCTGCTGTCGCAGATGGCGCAGCACGGCGCCGCATGGCGGCAGAGCGCCATGGAAGCGGACCTGCGCGCGACGCAGCTGGCCGGCAGTACGCTGCCCCTCAGCTACAAGACCACGGAGAAAAGCCGCATGATCGCGTTTCGCGGCTATGCCTACACGCGCACGCCGTCCGAGGTATCGGGCGCCCTGATGACGCGCTATGACGAAAAGACACCGCAAATCTGGAACGTGCCGCTGCGCGACGAGATCGTGCCTGACCTGCAGCTGGGCGCACCGAAGGCCGGTTACCTGGTGCCGCGCGCGCAGGCGGCCATGGTGGGCGCCAAGTTGCGCCAGCACGGCATCGCCTACAAGGAAATGCGCAGCATCTTCGCCCGGCAGAATGTGGAAGTCTTCCGCGCCACTGCCGTCAAGTTTGGCGCGCAGTCGTTCGAGGGACGCCAGACGGCGGCGGTACAGGGCGAGTGGCAGAAAGAGGAGCGCCTCGTCGATGCCGGCGCGCTGTACGTGCCCGTCAACCAGCCGAAGGCGCGCCTGGTGGTGGCGCTGCTCGAGCCGCGCGCGCCCGACTCGCTGCTGGCCTGGGGCAGCTTCAACACGGCGTTCGAGCGCAAGGAATACATGGAGGACTATGTGGCCGAGGATGTGGCGCGCGCGCAGCTGGCGGCCGACCCGGCGCTGGCCGCGCAGTTCCGGCAGAAGCTGGCCGACGAGCCCGAGTTTGCAAAGAGTCCGCGCGCGCGCCTGGAGTTTTTCGCCCGCCGCCACGCGTCGTGGGATGAGCGGCTGAACCTGTATCCGGTCATGCGCGTCGACGTGGCGCCTGTCAGTTTCATGGATTTGTAACGCTCAATACGCGCGTCGCCGCACGGCGCACACGGGAGTTGTCAAATCGCGCAGATTAATCGAAAGAAAATGCTATTCTCCGCTCGATGCTGGCGCCGCCAGCACGAGCAGAGACGAGGAATGGGTAATAACACACTGTATAACCAGCACCGGGAGACATTTTTTCGCCTTTGCGACGCCGTGGGCGAGAATCAGGTGGAGCAGGTGCGCAGCCTGCTCCAGGCCACGCCGCTGCTGTTGACCTTGCGCCGCTACAACATGGATGACGGTGAGTCGCTGCTGCATCTGGCCGCGGCCGGCGGCAGCCGCGACGTCTGCGCCCTGCTCGTGTCGCTGGGCATGGACATCGATCTGCCCTTGCCCGGTTACCGCAACCATACGCCGCTGGACGCGGCGGCAAGCCATGGCCATCTCGATACCTGCCGATGGCTGCTCGAGCATGGCGCTGCCGTCGATGGCCTGCCGGACAATATCCTGTCGCCGCTGGACAGCGCCTGCGTTGGCGGCCATCAGGACGTGGTCGCGTTGCTGCTGCAGCGGGGCGCCAATCCGAACCGCCTGCATACGCGCTGGAACCAGGCGCCGGTCGATATCGCCACCGGCTGGGGCTTTCCCGCGATCGCCCAATTGCTCGCTGCCGCCGGCGGCGTCAGCATACTCGACGTGCCGCAGCAGGCGGCCGCCTCGCCGCAGGAATCGATCCGCACCTTCATGCACAACAGCGCCGGCTGGGTGCTGCCGGCCGTGTTCAGCCCGGACAGCGGCGACGCGCGCTTTTCGCTGGGGATCAGCTGCATCGATGGCAAGAGCGATTTCAAGCTGCTGTTTACGGTCGGCCTGTTCCAGCAATCGCCGATGACCGAACTGGCCATCTGCCTGCCGGCCCGCTGGCCGCTGACCGTACACGGCTTCATGGAACACAGCCCATGGCGTTTTCCGGTGGCGCTGCTGGCACGCCTGGGACGGCGCACGCTCGATCAGGCCAGCCTGGCCGCGGGCGAGCTGCTGCGGCGCGACGATCCGCATCTGGCGGACCTGGCCTGGCCGGACGGCGTCGATGCGCTGCTGGCCATCGACAAGCGCTGGAATCCGGCGCCCGAGGAAGAAGACATTGCCGACGATGACAAGGTCACCATCTATCTGCTGGTGCCGGTGAAGTTCACAAAAAAAGGCGCGCCCGACGCCAGCACCTTGCCGGCTTTGATGGAGCGCAAGCTCAAAGGCAGCTGGAAAGTGTCGGCCCTGCCTGTCCCCGTGATTGGCTAGCTCATGACAAAAAAAATTCTTCTCCTGAGCGTCTCGGCCGGCGCCGGCCACATGCGCGCGGCGCAAGCCATCGAGGCGTATGCGTCGCGCGATGGCGGCGCTGGCCCTGCGGCGCTGGTCCTGCATCTCGACGTGATGGACTTCGTCACGCCTGCATTTCGCAAGCTGTACACGGATTTCTATATCAAGCTGGTCAACAAGGCCCCCGCGCTGTGGGGCTATCTGTATCACGCCACCCACGATGCGCCGCGCGACAGCACCATGCAGCGCCTGCGCCGTGGCGTCGAGCGCCTCAACACGCGTGCGCTGATGGCGCAGATCGCCGCCTTCCAGCCTGACGCCATCATCTGCACGCATTTCCTGCCGGCCGAACTGCTGTCGCGCGCGCTGCGCCAGCAGCAGCTGGCTTGCCCCGTCTGGGTGCAAGTCACGGATTTCGACTTGCACCGCATGTGGGTGCATGAACAGATGCAGGGATATTTTGCCGCCACCGACGAAGTGGCGTTCCGCATGCGCCACGAAGGCATCCCCGCCGAACGCATCCACGTGACGGGCATCCCCATCATGCCCGCGTTTGCGCAGGTGCCCGACCGCGTGTCGTGCGCGCAGGCGTTTGGCCTTGACCCGCAGCGCACGACGATACTGCTGATGGGCGGCGGGGCGGGACTGGGCAGCCTTGAAACGGTCGCCGCGCGCCTGCTGGCGCTGCCGGGCGACTTCCAGCTGATCGTACTGGCGGGGAAAAACGCCGCCGCGCTGGCGGTGCTGCAGACACTGGCCGGCCAGTATCCGGGCCGCTTGCTGGCGCAAGGCTTTACCAGCGAAGTCGAGCGCCTGATGGCGTGCGCCGACCTGGTGATCACCAAGCCGGGCGGGCTGACCACCTCCGAATGCCTGGCCCTGGGCTTGCCCATGATCGTCAACTCGCCGATTCCGGGGCAGGAAGAGCGCAATGCCGACTATCTGCTGGAGCAGGGCGTGGCCCTGAAGGCATTCGATGCCGTCACCCTGGAATACCGCGTGCGCCTGCTGCTCGATCATCCCGAGCAGTTGCAATCGATGCGCGCGAAAGCGCTGGCCCTGGGCCGCCCGCGCGCCGCTCTGGACGTACTGGCGCAGGTGCTGCGCGCTGGCGCCATTCGTCAATAACAAGGAAGCCATGATGTTGCATGCATTACTTTTGACGCTCGCCCTGGGGCTGGCCGCCGCGCCCGCAGGGGCGCAGCCATCGCCGCCACGCCATCCGGACTGGGCCACGCCGTTGCCGCAGGTGTCGAACCTGCACCAGGTCACGCCCGTCCTGTACCGCAGCGCCAGGCTGGACAGCGCCGACGTGGCCCAGCTGCAGGCGCTGGGCGTGAAGACGGTGATCAGCCTGCGCTCCTTCCACTCCGATACGCAGGTGCTGGAAGGCAGCGGCATCCGCGCCGTCCGTATTCCCATCAATACCTGGGCCATCCGCGACCGGCATGTGATCGACACCATGCGTGCCATCCGCGCCGCCGGACAGCACGGTCCCGTGTTGCTGCACTGCCTGCACGGCGCCGACCGCACCGGCATGATGGCCGCCATGTATCGCATGCTGTACCAGGGTTGGCCGCGCGAAAAGGCGATCGACGAGCTGAAAAATGGCGGTTACGGCTACCACGCCGTGTGGAAGAATATCGAAAGCTACCTCCAGCGCGTGAATGTCGACGAACTACGCGCACGTATCGATGCGCCGCAACCCTGATACCCCGCTGGCGCGCCACTTCAGGCATGATTGCGATTCCAGTCACGTTTTTCCGGAACCCGCATGGAACACCATAGCTTTCTCATCAACATACTGTTTTACCTGGTTGCCGCCATCATCATGGTGCCGCTGGCCAAGCGCCTGGGCATGGGCGCCGTGCTGGGTTATCTGGTGGCCGGCGTCGTTATCGGTCCCTGGGGCCTGGGCCTGATCAAGAATGTCGAAGTGATCCTCAGCTTTTCCGAATTCGGCGTGGTGCTGCTGCTGTTCCTGATCGGCCTGGAGCTGGAACCCAAACGATTGTGGCTGCTGCGCCGTCCGATTTTTGGCTGGGGCGGGGCGCAGGTGGGTGTCGTCAGCGCGGGCTTGTGCGCCGTGGCCATGGCCTTTGGCGTGGACTGGCGCACCGCGCTGGTGGGCGCGCTGGGGCTGTCGCTGTCGTCGACGGCCATCGTGCTCGCTACCCTGGGCGAACGCAAGCTGATGACGACGCCGGCCGGTTCCGCGGGCTTTTCCATCTTGCTGTTCCAGGATATCGCCGCCATTCCCATGATCGCGCTGGTGCCGCTGCTGGGCGGCCTGGTCACGCATAGCGGTGAGCCGGGCTGGCTGCGCGTGGCCAAGCTGGCCGCCGTGCTGGCCGCCCTGGTGATCGGCGGGCGCTTCCTGGTAAACCCCATCCTGCGCTTCATCGCCAGGACGGACTTGCGCGAAATCTTCACGGCCTTCGCCCTGCTGCTGGTGATCGCCATTTGCGTGCTGATGGAATCGGTGGGCTTGTCGATGGCGCTGGGTACCTTCATGGCGGGCGTGCTGCTGGCCGATTCCGAATACCGCCATGAACTCATTTCCGACCTGGAGCCGTTCAAGGGACTGCTGCTGGGCCTGTTTTTCATCGCCGTCGGCATGTCCGTCGATTTCGGCGTGCTGCGCGCCCAGCCCCTGCTGATCCTGGCCCTGGTGGCGGGGCTGCTGGTGGTCAAGATCGCCTTGCTGTACCTGCTGTCGAAGTTTGTCGACATTCCCCGCGGCCAGCAGCTGTTCTTTGCGCTGCTGCTGTCGCAGGGCGGCGAATTCGCCTTCGTCGTGTTTGCCGCCGCCGAGGCCGCGCACGTGTTTGCGCCGGAGACGGCCGCGCTGCTGGTCGTGGTGGTGACCCTGTCGATGGTGGCCACGCCCTTGCTGCTGCTGGCGCACGATAAATTCGTCGCTCCGCGCCTGCAAGGCGAAAAGAAGCGCCGCCCCGACGACCATATCGAGGCGCAGGACAACCCCATCGTCATCGCCGGTTTCGGCCGCTTCGGCCAGATCATCGGCCGCCTGCTGGCGGCCAATAAAATCGGCGTGACGGTGCTGGACCACGATCCGGACCAGATCGATCTGCTGCGCAAGTTCGGCTTCAAGGTGTTTTATGGCGACGCCACGCGCGTGGATCTGCTGGTGGCGGCCGGCATCGAGAAGGCCAGGGCGCTGGTGATCGCCATCGACAACGTGGATGACAGCCTGGCCCTGGTCGATGCCGTGCGCCTGCGCCTGCCCGAACTGACGATTCTGGCGCGCGCGCGCAACGTCACGCATTACTATGAATTGATGAAGCGGGGCGTGACCCTGATCGAGCGCGAGACGTTCGCGGCGGCGCTGCTGCTGGGCGAGCAGACCTTGCAGCAGGTGGGTTTCAGCCCTGAGCGGGCGCAGCGCGCGGCCGGCATCTTTGGCCGGCATAACCTGAAAACCCTGCTGGAAGTGGCGCCGCACTTCCAGGACCAGCAAAAAGTCATGTCCCTCACGCGCCAGGCGCGCGAGGAACTGGAAGACATGTTCGAGAGCGATGCGGCGGCTTTTGCGGCGGCTGAAACTTCGGGGTCAGACCCTCAACACCGCTAACACAGAGGCTTGCGCTAACAATAGAGGGAGTCTGACCCCAGCCTTCGCTTGGGGTTTGCTAAAACTTACTTCCCCCGGCGGCTCTCAATCGCCTCGATCTGGTCCATGATGCCGTTCATGCGCGCCACCAGCGCCTGGTACGGTTTCGGCGAGGCCAGGTCGACGCCGGCCGCCTTCACCAGTTCATATGGATAGGCCGAGCCGCCCGCGCCGAGCATCTTCAGGTAGGCGGCCAGCGCGCCCGGTTCCTTGTCAAGGATGCGCTGCGCGAAATCCTGTGCCGCCGCGATCGAGGTGGCGTACTTGAACACGTAGAAGCCGTGATAAAAATGCGGCACGTAGGCCCATTCCAGCGCGTAGGCGGGATCGATGGTCATGACGCCCTGCGCTTCGCCGTGGTAGCGCTTGAGGATGCCGGCATAGATGGCCGTGATCTCTTCGCCCGTCAGCGATTCTCCCTTGTCCACCTTGCCGTGGATGGCCGCCTCGAATTCGGCGAACATGGCCTGGCGGAAGAAGGTGCCGCGCAGGTTTTCCAGCGCCGCGCCCAGGTACAAGAGGCGCTCGTCGTCATCCTTGGCCTGCTTCAGGCGCGCGTCGAGCAGCAGCGCCTCGTTCGTCGTCGAGGCGATTTCCGCCACAAAGATGCTGTACGGTGCATAGATCGATGGCTGCGCCTTGTTGGCCAGCACCGAGTGCATGGCGTGGCCCCATTCGTGCGTCAGGGTGCTGACGGCTTCGTAATTGTCCGTGTAGTTGAGGAGCACGAACGGATGCACGTCGTACGCGTCGCCATTCATGTATGCGCCCGCCACCTTGCGCGGACGCGGATACACATCCATCCAGCGCGCGTCCACGGCGGCGGTGAGCGCCTTCACATAGTCGGGCCCCAGCGGCGCGACGGAGGCCAGCATCATCTGCTTGCCTTCGGCCAGCGGGAAGGTGCGGTCGCTTTTCAGCAGCGGCGCATAGATGTCGTAATACGCGAGGTCCTTGACGCCCAGCATGCGCGCGCGCAGCTTGAAGTAGCGGTGCAAGGTGGGCAGATTGGCGTTGGTTTGCGCGATCAGGGTCTGGTAGACGGCTGGCGGCAGATGGTCGGCGTCGAGCGCCGCGCTTTGCGAGTCGGCATAGCGGCGCACCTTCGCATACGCGGCATCCGTCTTCAGCTGGCCGTACAGGGTTTCGCCGAACGTGCGTTCATATTCCTTCCACTTGCCGAAGAAGGCGTCGAACACCAGCTTGCGGTCGGCACGTTTGTCATCGTCGCGGTATTTCGTGTAGGCCGCCTGGTCGAGGCGCACCTGTGTACCGTCCGACAGTGTGACGGTCGGCCACGGGATTTCCGCATTGGCCAGGGTGCGGTAGATGCTGGCGGCCGAGCTTGTTGCCAGGCCAAACTGCGCCACCAGCTGCTCGCCAGCCGCGTCGAGCGTATGTGGCGCGCTGCGCAGCATGTTGCTAAATTGAAAACGGTACAGCTGCAAGCCCTTGTCCTTCGCCAGCATGGCATCGATGCGCTGGCTGCCCAGGGCAAGGATTTCCGGCTGCAGAAAGGTCGTCGCCTGGGAGAAATCGTTGCCCAGCAGGGCGGCGCGCTGGTTCAGCTGGTTGCCCTTGCTGTCGCCCGTATCCTGGTCGTAGTACTGCGCCGCATAGGTGGTGAGCGTGTTGACGCGCTTGCGCGCATCGGCGTACAGGTCCAGGCAGCTTTTCAGCCGGGCCGGCGAGGCTTTCAGCTGCCCTTTGCAGGCGCCCAGTTGCTGCAACTGGGCCGACAGCTTTTTCGCGTCGGCGTCGAACGCGGCATCGTTTTGATACAGCGCCGTCAAATCCCAGCGGTCGGCTTGCCGGTCGGTGGGAGCCGGCGCGGCGAAGGCGGTGGAGATGGCAAAGCCGAGGGCCAGCAGGGTCAGTACGGGGCGTTTGAGCGCGGTTGTCGGCATACAGTATCCATTCATGGTCTGGTTGCAAGGGATGCCGGCACGAACGTGGCGGCAGACAACGAGCTTACTGCAGCAGGGGGATGAAGGAAAGCATTTCGGACGAGGGGGAGGGGCGCGGGGAAAAGCAGCTTCCCCGCGCACTGCCTGATTACTGCTTCTTGCCCAGCAAATCGAGCAGAATCGACGTTTCCGCCGTGATCGCCGCCTTGATGGTCGGCTGGTACTCGGGCGCCCATTGCGGCGAGTGCGGTCCGGCCAGCGGTTTGCCGCTGGCCTTGGCCGCCGCCAGCTTGCCTGGCTCCACCGCGCCGATATGCAGCAGCACGGCTTTCACGCCGGCCTGGCCGTAGTTGGCGAAGTCTTCCGACGTCATCTTGGCCGGCATTTCCGTCACGTTGGCCGCGCCCAGCGATTTTTGCAAGATAGACACCATGCGCAGGGTCAGGTCCGGGTCGTTGTAGACGGCGTCCGTGCCGGGACGAATCTCCACCAGCGGCTCTTTCGGCGCGCCGGCGGCAAACGCTTCGCCCTTGACTTCACGCGCGATGCTGGCCAGCACGCGCTTGCGCACGGCATCCTTGAAGGTGCGCACCGTCAGCTGCATGGTGACCTGGTCGGGCACGATGTTGGCCTGCGTGCCGCCATGGATGCTGCCCACTGTGATGACGACGGGGTCCATCGGATTGTTTTCGCGCGAGACCAGCGTTTGCAGTGCCAGCACGATGCGCGCGGCCATCACGACGGGGTCGCGCGTGTCGTGCGGCGCGGCGCCGTGGCCGCCCTGGCCATACACGGTGATGCTGATGGTGTCGGCGGCGGCGCGGAAGTAGCCGGCGTGGTAGCCCACCGTGCCCGATGGCAGCGTCGCTTCATCGTGGAAGGACAGGGCATAGTCCGGTTTCGGGAAGCGCGTGAACAAGCCGTCCTTCAGCATGGCGGCCGCGCCCAGCAGCGGTTCTTCGGCCGGCTGGCCCACCAGCATCAGAGTGCCGCTCCAGTGCTGGCGGTTGTCGGCCATCAGTTTGGCGCTGCCATACCAGGCCGACATGTGCACGTCGTGGCCGCAGGCATGCATCACCGGCACGCTTTCGCCGGCCGCGTTTTTCGCCACCACGCTGCTGGCAAACGGCAGGCCGGTCTTTTCCAGCACCGGCAGCGCATCGATTTCCGTGCGCAGCATGACGACGGGACCGGGGCCGTTGCGCAGGATGGCGACGACGCCCGTGCCGCCGACGCCGGTGGTTACGTCAAAACCGAGCGCCTTGACCTTCTCGGCCAGTTTTTTTGCCGTCTCGACTTCCTGGAACGCCAGTTCCGGGTGGCGGTGCAAGTCCAGGTACAGGCTTTCCACGGCCGGGTAATTGGCTGCGAGCTGGGCCGCGATGGCGGGTGGCAGGGCCGCGCCGTGGGCGCTGCCGGCACAGGCGAGGACGGCGGCAAAGGTGATTTTCTTCAGGGGCAATGCGGAAAGTTTCATAGATTTCTTTGAGAAACAGGCGGGCGGACAAGCGCGGCGCGCCTGTAGTTGCGGAGGAGATTTTTAACTTAACAGAAACATTTCTCAAAATCAATAAATCAGCTACATATATTTCAACAATGTATAATCTGCAATGCAAAAAATTCCATATGGAATTAAATATATCTTCGATGCATTTATTGAGAGAAAAGACACCATGGGCTTTATCGCAAATATCAAGATCGGCAAGCGCCTGAGCATCGGCTTTGTCCTGATCCTGGCAATGACCGTTCTGATCGCTACAGTGGGCGTGTGGCGCCTCAATGAGGTGGCGACGTCGACGCGGGCCATGATGGCCGAACCGCTGACCAAGGAACGCCTGATTACCGACTGGTATGGCTTGAACTTTGCCTCGATCCGCCGCACGGCCGCCATCGTCAAGAGCAGCGACCCGGCGCTGGGACCGTATTTCAAGGAAGACTCGGCCGCGTCCGTGAAGAAGGCGGCCGAATTGCTCAAGCAGATCGAGCCGCTCGTCGCGGGCGACAAGGAAAAAGCCCTGTTTGCCAAGATCCTCGAGCAGCGCAAGGTGTACAGCGCCTCGCGCGACGGCGCCGTCAAGGCCAAGGCCGATGGCGACGTGGAAGGCGCGGCGAAAATCCTCGACACCGCATTTACCCCGGCGGCCAAGGTGTACCAGGATTTACTGCAGGAACTGGTGACCTTGCAGCGCGAAAGCATCGATGCGACGGCCAAGCAGATCGACGCTTCCGCCGTGCATGACACCACCGTCATCAGCCTGCTGACGCTGTTCGCCGTGGCATTCGGCGTGTTGTGCTCGTGGCTGCTGACGACGGGCATCACGCGTCCGCTGCGCCAGGCGCTGGCGCTGGCCGAAACGGTGGCCGCCGGCGACCTGACGCAGACCGTCGCCACGACGGCGAAGGATGAAACGGGGGCGTTGCTCACCGCCCTGGGCAATATGAACAACAATCTGGTCAGCATCGTCAGCCAGGTGCGCAGCGGCACGGACAGCATCGCCACGGCATCGTCGGAAATCGCGGCCGGCAACCTGGACCTGTCATCGCGCACGGAACAGCAGGCCGGTTCGCTGGAAGAAACCGCTTCGTCGATGGAAGAGCTGACCAGCACCGTCAGGCAGAACGCGGATAACGCGCGCCAGGCCAACCAGCTGGCCATCGCCGCGGCCGGCATCGCCAGCCGCGGCGGCTCGGTTGTGGCCGAAGTGGTGGCGACCATGGGGTCGATCAACGAGTCGTCGCGCAAGATCGTCGACATCATCAGCGTGATCGACGGCATCGCCTTCCAGACGAATATCCTGGCGCTCAATGCGGCCGTGGAAGCGGCGCGGGCCGGCGAGCAGGGACGCGGTTTTGCGGTCGTGGCCGGCGAAGTGCGCAACCTGGCGCAGCGCTCGGCAGCGGCGGCCAAGGAAATCAAGGGCTTGATCGACGACTCCGTCAGCAAGGTGGGCGTGGGTGCCAAGCTGGTCGACCAGGCCGGCGCGACGATGGATGAAGTGGTGTCCAGCGTCAAGCGCGTGACCGACATCATCGGCGAGATTTCCAGCGCCAGCCAGGAACAGACGCACGGCATCGGGCAAGTCAACCAGGCGATTACCCAGATGGACCAGGTGACCCAGCAGAATGCGGCCCTGGTGGAAGAGGCGGCGGCCGCCGCCGGTTCGCTGCAAGAGCAGGCGAACGGCCTGGCGCAAGTGGTCAGCGTATTCAAGTTGCGCGATCAGCCAGGTTTGCTGCGCCGTCCGGCGCCACAGCCGGCAGCCGCGCGTCCTGCGCCGGCAGCACCGCGCCCGCGCGTTGCCGTGCGCAGCGCCGCCGTGCCGCCAAGGACGCTGGCGCCAGCCAAGGCGGCAGCCGGCGATGACTGGGAAGAGTTTTAATAGCCAGTCGCCGCACCGTTCGTCACGCTTTTCGACCGTTCGCGTGGCACATTGCGCCGTTCGTGTGGCGCCGCTGGCGGCAGCGGCGGTGCGCCGATAGGCTGGGGGCTTCTTTCCTGGAGCCCCGCCATGCTATCGCTCAAAGCGCTCGATAAAACTTACGACAACGGCGTTCACGCCATCAATAACGTCAGCCTGGAGATTCCCGCCGGTCTGTTTGGCCTGCTCGGGCCGAATGGCGCCGGCAAGTCCTCGCTGATGCGCACCATCGCCACCTTGCAGGATCCCGACAGCGGCAGCATGCATTTCAACGGCGTCGATGTCGCCAGCGACAAGGCGGCGCTACGGCGCCAGCTCGGCTACCTGCCGCAGGATTTCGGCGTCTATCCCAGGGTCAGCGCGGTCGAGCTGCTCAATCACTTTGCCATCTTGAAGGGACTGCATCAGCGGGGCGAGCGTCGCGAGGCGGTCGAGGCGCTGCTGCAGCTGACCAATCTGTGGGAGGCGCGCAAGCGCGCCGTCGCCAGCTATTCGGGCGGCATGCGCCAGCGCTTCGGCATCGCCCAGGCGCTGCTGGGCGCGCCGCGCCTGGTGATCGTCGACGAACCGACCGCCGGCCTGGACCCCGATGAACGCCAGCGCTTCCTGAACCTGCTGGCGCGCATCGGCGACAAGGTGGTGGTGATCCTGTCGACCCACATCGTCGAAGACGTGACCAATCTGTGCCCCCGCATGGCCATGATCGCCAAGGGGCGCGTGCTGATCGACGGCGCGCCGCAGGCGGCGATCGCCACCCTGCAGGACCGCGTCTGGCGCCGCAGCGTCAGCGATGCCGAACTGGCGCAGTACCAGCAGCACTGCACGGTGCTGTCGAGCCGCCTGGTGGCGGGCCGCACGCAGATCAACGTGTATGCGGACAGCCAGCCCGATGACGGCTTCCGCCGTGTCGAACCGGACCTGGAAGACGTCTACTTCCTGCAACTGCGGGCGGCCTGAGGAGAACAGCATGTGGCAGGAATTCTTTCGCTTCGACTTGCGCTACCAATTGCGCCAGCCCTTGCTGTGGCTGATGACGTTGCCCCTGATGGCCGGTGCCTTTCTGACGGCCGGCAGCCCGACCTTCCGCCTCGGTGGCGGCATCGGCAATGTGCACCTGAACGCGCCGGCCGTGATCGCCAACCAGCTTGGCGTGCTGAGCATGCTTGCCATGTTCCTGGTGGCCGTGTTTATCGCCGGCGCCGTGCTGCGCGACAGCGACGCCGGCATCGCCGATCTGCTGTACGCCACACCGATGCGCAAGCGCGATTACCTGGGCGGGCGCTTCCTGGCCGGCCTGGCGGCCTGCCTGCTGGTATTCGTGCTGGTGGTGCTGGCGATGATGCTCGGTTCGCTCACTTCCGCCGCCGACCCCGAGCGGCTCAACCCCGTCACGCCGCTGCCCTATCTGTGGAGCTTTGCCGTCTTTATCGTGCCCAATGTGCTGTTTGTCGCCGCGCTGCTGATGCTGCTGGCCGTGGCCGGGCGCTCGATGCTGCTCGTGTACGTGGGCGTGCTGGCGTTTTTCGTGCTGTGGGCGGCCTCCGGCCTGCTGGCCGGACGTCCGGCGCTGGCCATGACGGCAGCCTTGCTGGACCCGTTTGGCGTGCGCGCCCTGGCGCTGGCCACGCGCTACTTCACCAGCGCCGAAATGAATACGGCGCTGCCGCCGCTGGCCGGCCTGCTGCTGGCCAATCGCCTGCTGTGGGGCGTGCTGTCGCTGGCGCTGCTGGCGGCCACCATCTGGCTGTTCAAGCCGCAGCGCGCCGGTGCAGGCCGCGGCTGGTTCCGCCGTGCCGTCCGCGCGCAGGCGGCGCCCGTTGCCATCGTCGCGGCCGGCCCCGCGCTGCGCCCGGTCGTGCCGCAGTTTGGCATGGCGGCGGCATGGCGGCAATTCTGGCATGTGCTGCGCTTTGACACGATGGGCGTGCTGAAAAGCGTGCCTTTCCTCGTCATGCTGCTGCTGGCGCTGGCCAACTTCATCGCCAATGTCAGTGTCGGCGGCTTGCGCTTTGACAGCGTGCCGTATCCGCTGACGCGCCTGATGCTGGTCGAACTGGCCGACAGCCTGAACTTTGTGCTGGCCATCGTCGTGATGTTCTACAGCGGCGAACTGGTATGGCGCGACCGGCACGCGAAGATCGCCGACCTGACGGACGCCTTGCCCGTGCCGGGCTGGCTGCCGCTGCTGGCCAAGTGCGGTGCCTTGACCGCCGTGGTGGCCGTGTTTCTGGGCGCCGGCGTGCTGGCTGCGCTGGCGGTGCAGCTGCTCCAGGGCGGCGTGCGCCCGGAACCGCTGCTGTATCTGCAAGGCACGCTGATGAACGCCGCCTGGTTCGTGCTGATGGCGCTGGCCATGCTGGCGTTGCAGGTCATCGTCAACCAGAAATACGTCGCGTATGCGCTTTCGCTGCTGCTGGTGATGTTCAAGCCGCTGCTGGCCGCGCTGGGCTTCGAGCATCCGCTGTACCGCTTTGCCTCGCTGCCGGAACTGGTGTACTCGGATTTGAACGGCTATGGCGGCCTGCTGGCCGGCTGGCTGTGGTTCGCGCTGTACTGGACGCTGGGCACGGTGGCGCTGCTGCTGGTGGCGCAGGCTTTTCGCCCGTCGGGGCGCGCGGCCCGCTGGCGCGTGCGCTGGTCGCAAGGCGTGCGGCGCCTGCGCGGCGCCAGCGGCTGGGCCCTGGCCCTGAGCCTGGCCGGCTTTGCCGCCAGCGGCAGCTGGATCGCCTACAACATGCACGTGCTGAACCACTATCAGTCCGGCGCACAGCTGCTCGATGCGCGCGCCGACCATGAACGGCGCTATCGCCAGTATCTGGCGCTGCCGCAGCCCGGCATCACGGTGATTGCCGCCAATGTCGACCTGTATCCGGCGCAGCGCAGCGCGGTGATACGCGGCCGCTATCGCGTGAAGAATCGTGGCGCGACGCCGCTGCGCACGCTGTACCTGCAGATGGATACGGCGGCGCAGACCACCTGGCAGGCACTGCCCGCGCACCGCGTGCTGGTCGACGATGCGCGCCATGGCGTGCGCATCATCGAACTGGCGCAGGTGCTGGCGCCGGGCGCGACGCTCGATCTCGCGTTTCTCGTGACCGTGCGCCAGCAGGGCTTTACGGCCAGCGGCCAGGCCGAGGGCGTGCAGCACAACGGCAGCTATTTCACCATCGAGCAGTATTTCCCGCACCTGGGCTACAACGCGGCGCAGGAGATCGCGGACAGCGGCGAGCGTCGGCAGCGTGGCCTGAGCGCGCCGCATGGCATGCCCAAGCTCGACGACCCGCAGGCGCGCTACAGCAATTATTGGAAGCAGTGGGGCATCGATGGCGACCTGGTCGACTTCCAGACCACCATCTCCACCAGCGCGGACCAGGTGGCGATCGCCCCGGGCACGCTGGAAGGCAGCTGGCAGCAAGGCGGGCGCCGTTATTTCAGCTACCGCATGGCGCAGCCGGCGCTGCCGTTCTTCGCCTTCCAGTCCGGCCGCTGGCAGGTGCGGCGCGCGCAGTGGCAGGATGTGGCGATCGAGATCCACCACGATGCGAAGCACGCGTGGAATACCGGCAGCATGGTCGCCGGCGCGCAGCAGGCGCTCGCCTACAACACGGCGCACTTCGGCCCCTACCCGCACCGGCACTTGCGCATCGTCGAGTTCCCCCTGTACCAGCAGTATGCGCGCAGCTTCCCGGGCCTGATCCCGTTTTCGGAGTCGCTGGGTTTTATCAGCGACCTGCGCGACCCCGATGGCGTCGACCATGTGTTCTATGTCACGGCGCATGAAGTGGCGCACCAGTGGTGGGGCGACCAGCTCATCGCCGCCAACGTGCAGGGCAGCGGCATGCTGACGGAATCGCTGGCGGAGTATTCGGCGCTGATGGCGGTGGAGCAGCGCTTCGGCGCCGACAAGGTGCGGCGCATCCTGCGCTTCGACCTCGATGCCTACCTCGCCGGCCGGGGCCGGGAACAGGGCCGGGAGCTGCCCCTGTTCCGCAGCGAGGGCCAGGCGTATATCGAATACCGCAAAGGCAGCCTGGCGTTCTACCGCCTGCGCGCCGAAATCGGCGAGGCGGCCTTGAACCGCGCCTTGAAAGCCTTCCTGGCGCAGCATCGCTATCGCAGCTCGCCCTATGCGACCAGCCGCGACCTGCTGTCCTTTATCCGCGCCGAAACGCCGGCGGCGCAGCAGCAGCTGGTCACCGATCTGTTCGAGCGTATCGTCCTGTACGACAACCGCCTGGCCGGCGCCAGTGCGCTGCGCCGTGCCGATGGCCGCTGGGACGTGACCTTGCAAGTGCAGCTGGCCAAGCTGGAAGCCGACCGCAAGGGCCGCGATATGCCGCGCGCCTACGATGAACCGGTCGACCTGGCGGTGTTTGCCGATGGCGCGCCACAGCGCCTGCTGTATCGCGGCAAGCACCGCTTGCCCGGCGGCGCCGCATCGGTGACGGTGACGGTCGATGCGCCACCGGGCGAAGCGGTGCTGGATCCGGAGCAGCTGCTGATCGAGCGCAATGGGCTGGACAACCGCCGGCGCGTGCAGCTTACAGGCGGTTGAGCTGTCTGAAGACGATGGCGCGCCGGCGCGACATGCCCACGCGCAGGCCGCCGTGCAAGGTGAGCGTCATGCCGCCCGCGGGCGCGGGCGCGATGTCCGTCACGCTGGCGAGGTTGACGATGCGGCTGCGGCTGACGCGCATGAATTTCGCCGCGTCCAGCCGCGCTTCGAGCTGCACCAGTGAGCGCAACAGCAGCGGACGGTGGCTATCGAAATACACGCGCGTGTAATTGCCTTCCGATTCGAACAGCGCGATGTCGTCCAGCGCCACGAACCAGCAGCGCTCGCCGTCCTTGATGAATACCTTGCCATCGGCGGCCGTCGCCCCGGCTTCCGGGGGAGCGGGCCGGCGCTTCTCGAGCGCTTGCGCCAGCCGTGGCGGATCGATGGGTTTGAGCAGGTAATCGAGGGCGCTGACGTCAAAGGCGCGCAGCGCATAGCGGTCGTAGGCCGTGGTGAAGATCACGGCCGGCGCTTGCGCGAGCGCCCCCAGCAGGTCGAAGCCGCTGCCATCGGGCATTTGCACGTCGAGGAAAATCAGGTCCGGCGCCAGCGCCGCGATCTGCTGCAAGCCTTCCTGTACGTTGGCCGCTTCGCCGACCACGCTGACCCACGGATGCTCGCGCAGCAGGCGGCGCAACTCGTCGCGCGCCAGCCGCTCATCGTCGATGATCATCACGCGCATGTCTGCTCCCAGGGTAGTGTGACGGTGGCGATGACCCAGCCGTCCTGCTCGGCCAGGCGGCAAGTGGCTCCCGCGCCAAACAGCAGGTGCAGACGCTGGCCGGCATTGGCCAGGCCCACGCGCGTCGAGCCGCTGTCGGCTGCCAGCTTGCCCTGGTTCGCCACGCGCAGCAGCACGCTGTCATCGGCCCGGCGCGCCTCGATGCGCACGGCGCACGGGCCGGTGCTGCGTTCGACGCCATGCTTGATGGCGTTTTCGACCAAGGTTTGCAGCAGCATCGGCGGCAGCGCCACGGCGTCGAGGCCGGGAGCGATATCCTGGCTCAGTTGCAGCCGCTCTTCAAAGCGCAGCTTTTCCATGCCGAGATAGGCTTGCAGTGCGGCCAGCTCGGCATCGAGCCGCACCGTGTCGGACAATCCCGTCTGCAGATTGTGGCGCATCATGGCGGCCAGCTGGTTCATGGCACGCGCGGCTGCCTGCACGTCCTGGAACATCAGCGCGCGGATGCTGTTCATGCTGTTGAAGAAAAAGTGGGGATTGACCTGCGCCTGCAAGGCGCGCAGTTCGGCATCCTTGACATGGATTTCCAGCTGCAGCTTTGTCGAAAACGCCAGTTTTGCGTTGGGCGTGGCGGCGCGACAGCGCCAGGGTGTACAGCAGCGTCCACAGCGCGAACACGATAAACCAGAGCACCGTCAGGATCGCCAGGGTGGCCGGCAGTTCGGCGCGGTCCTGCAGCAGGGCGCCGTTGCGGAACAGCAGCTCGGCCAGCAGCACGGCACCTGTTTGCAGCACGCTGAGCAGCAGCAGGCCGGCGCCGATGCGCGCCAGCGGCAATCTGTCTTGCGCTCCCTTGATCCAGCCATGGCGCCGCAGGTGATTGCGCCAGCCGTGCGACAGGCCCAGGCCTGTCAGCGCGCAGAAGACCTTGGCGACCGAGAACCACAGGACATAGGCATTGGGCCCGCCGCCCCAGGAGGCGTACACGCCCAGCGCCGCCAGCGCGCCCCAGCCGGCGCACTGCGCGATCCAGTAGTCGCGCGGCGTGCGCACGGTCAGGCTTGTTGCAGCGCGATGGTGCCGAACGTGGTCGGCGTCGAGCACGGCTCTTCGTCGAAGGCGATGTCGCCCATGGGGCTGGCCACGCCGTCCGCCTTCAAATCCTTGAAGCCGAACAGTTTCGGATCCATCAAGTGCGATGGCGCCACGTTCGACAGGGCCGAGAAGATGCTTTCCACGCGGCCGGGGAATTTCTTGTCCCATTCGCGCATCAAGCCCTTGATCTGCTTGCGCTGCAGGTTTTCCTGCGAACCGCACAGGTCGCATGGAATGATGGGGAAGCCCTTGACTTCCGCATAGCGCTGCGTGTCTTCTTCCTTCACATACGCCATCGGGCGGATGACGATGTGCTTGCCGTCGTCCGACTGCAGCTTGGCCGGCATGCCTTTCAGTTTGCCGCCGAAGAACATATTCAGGAAGAAGGTTTCCAGGATGTCGTCGCGGTGGTGGCCCAGGGCGATCTTGTTGGCGCCCAGCTCGTCGGCCACGCGGTACAGGATGCCGCGGCGCAGGCGCGAGCACAGCGAGCAGGTGGTCTTGCCTTCCGGGATCAGGCGCTTGACGATGCTGTAGGTATCCTGGTTTTCGATGTGGAAGGCCACGCCCAGTTCCGTCAGGTAGGCGGGCAGGATTTCCGGCGGGAAGTTCGGCTGCTTCTGGTCCAGGTTGACGGCGACGATGTCAAAATGGATAGGCGCGCGTTCGCGCAAGGTCATCAGAATGTCCAGCAGGGCGTAGCTATCCTTGCCGCCGGACAAGCACACCATCACCTTGTCGCCGTCTTCGATCATGTTGAAATCGCCGATGGCCTGGCCCACCAGGCGGCACAAGCGCTTGTGCAGCTTGTTGTTTTCCAGGGCGATCTTTTCCGCCTTCTTGCGCGCCAGTTTTTGCGCTTCCACATTGGCCGGCACTTCCACGGCGGCTGTCATCGTTTCCAGTACGGCAGTGTCATTCATGTTGTTCATGCTTCATCCTTGATCTTGAATACTTCCACGCCCACGCCTTCGCAGTCGGGATACACGTCCGGTTTCATGCTCGAGACGCGCGCGGCGCGCACGCGCGGGTGGGCCAGCATGGCCGCGAGCACGTCGTCGACCAGGCTTTCCTGCAGCTGCACGTGGCCTTGCGCCATGCGCCTGGCGATGGTTTCGCGCATGAAGTCGTAGTCGACCACTTCTTCCAGCTGGTCATCCTTCGGCGTCGACAGGGCCAGGGGAATGTACAGGTCGACGTTGATGAGGACGCGTTGCTCGCCCTTTTTCTCGAAGTCGTAGACGCCGATGTTGATGAGGACTTCGTAATTGCGCAGGAACAGGCGGCGGCAATCGGCCAGGCGAGGGTGGGACAGGGCGGACGACATAGTTTTACCTTTTCGGGGATGCTGGAATGCTGGTTGTTTGGTGTGGCTGCTGATTATTTGGTCAAAAACATGACGTCGCGCGGCAAGCCGATCAAATGCTGGCCGCCATCGACCAGCAGGGTCGTGCCCGTCAGCGCGCGCGCGCCGGCCACGTAACAGACGCAGTCGGCCACATCCTCGGGCGTGCTGGAGCGTCCCAGCGGCGTGTTTTCATGCGCCTTGGCGAAGTTCGCTTCCGTCTGTTCGCCGGAGACCATGGTGATGCCGGGGGCAATGCCCACCACGCGCACTTTCGGCGCCAGCGCCTGGGCCAGCATGGTGGTCGCCGACAGCAGCGCCGCCTTGGACAGGGTGTACGACAAAAAATCAGGATTGAGATTGTACAGTTTTTGATCCAGCAAGTTGATGACCACGGCTTGCCCGCCTGCCGGGGTGGCCTGGTACAGCGCTTGCGCCAGCAGGATGGGGGCGGCCAGGTTGGCGTGCATGTGGGCGTCGAGGGCGGTGAAAGAAAAATCGCCCGCATTGTCGTATTCAAACAACGATGCGTTGTTGACCACGCAAGTCACGGCGCCCAGCGCCGCCTGTGCCTGTGGCAACAGCTGGCGCACGGCGTCTTCCTGCGCCAGGTCGCAGGGGAACGCTTGCGCGCGGCGCCCCAGCGCCGTGATTTCCGCCACCAGGCTGAGCGCCTCGTCGCGCGAGTCGCGGTAGTGGACGGCGATATCCCAGCCGTCGCGCGCCAGGCCGAGCGCGATGGCGCGGCCGATGCGGCGCGCGGCGCCCGTGACGAGGGCGACGCGGGGAGTGCTGTGTGGCAGTGTCGATGCTGGTGTCATGTCTTTACTGTATATATGGAGTGAGCGGGCTTGCCATGGCCGGTACTGGCGGCCCGCGCCGCCGATTCGCTACAATACGGTATGTCTCTTCCCGTACCCGATAGCGACGCGCTGGCCGCGTCCCATGCCTTGCAGCACCAGATTGCCGCCGAAATCGCGCGCAATGACGGCGCCATTCCCTTTGTCCGCTTCATGGAGCTGGCGCTGTATGCGCCTGACCTCGGCTATTACAGCGGCGGCGCCGCCAAGCTGGGCAAAGATGGCGATTTTACAACCGCGCCGGAAATCTCTCCCCTGTTCGGCGCCACCCTGGCCCATGTGGCAGCCGCTATTATGGCGCAAACGGCCCCGCGCATCCTCGAATTCGGCGCCGGTACGGGCAAGCTGGCCTGCGATATCCTGACGGAAGCGGCGAATGCCGGCATCCCTATCGAACAGTATGCGATCGTCGAATTGTCCGGCGAATTGCGCGCGCGCCAGGAGCTGGCCCTGGCCGGCTTCCCGCAAGTAGTGTGGCTAGACGGCTTCCCCGACAGTTTCGAAGGCGCCGTGTTCGGCAATGAAGTGCTCGACGCCATGCCCGTCAACCTGATCAGCAAGACGCCCGCCGGCTGGTGCGAACTCGACGTCAGCATTGCCGATGGCCAGTTCGTGTTTGTCGAACGTCCGGCCGGCGCCGACGTGGCGGCGCAGATCGCCGCCCAGGTGCCGGACGCCGAGGACTTGCCCGTCGGCTATGTCAGCGAGATCCATGGCGTGGCCTGCGGCTTCATGCGCTCGCTGGCGCGCATGCTGACCAATGGCAAGGGCGGCGCGGCCGTGCTGTTCGATTATGGCTTCCCTGCCCACGAGTATTACCTGGACTTGCGCGCCACGGGCACCCTGATGTGCCATTACCGCCACCACGCCCACGCGGAACCGTTTTATCTGCCCGGCTTGCAGGACATCACGGCCCACGTGGATTTCACGGCCATGGCGGTGGCGGCGCAGGATGCGGGTCTCGATGTGCTTGCCTACATGAACCAGGCGTCCTTCCTGCTGGGCGCGGGCATCGGCGACTTGCTGCTGCGTACCGATCCGGAACAGGTCAAAACGTATTTGCCGCAGGCCAGCGCCGTGCAAAAGCTGGTGTCGCCCGCCGAGATGGGGGAATTGTTCAAGGTGCTGGTGGTAGGGCACCAGGTGGAGTTGCCGGAAGCCCTGTTGTCCAGTGACCGCAGTCACCGCTTGTAAGCGCCTGCAATATCAAGGCAGGGCAGTGCCGCCCTGCAATTTCCTGTCCGCCGGTGGTTATTATCTTGTCATATCGTATATGATGACCGACACAGCACGGTTCCATCCTGCAAGAACCCGTCGCCGCGCACCGATTTCAAGATAGAACGATGGGAAAGATACATACACACTATGACAACCTGAAAGTGGCGCGCCTGGCGCCGCAGGAAGTCATACGTGCCGCGTACAAAGCCCTCAGCCAGAAATACCACCCGGACAAGAATCCTGGCGACGAAAAGGCCGCCCGCATCATGGCGATCCTCAACAGCGCCTATGGCACCTTGTCCGATCCACAACGCCGCAAGGAACACGACGAGTGGATCGCCGCCGAGGAGTGGGAAATCGAGTGGCTGGAAAGCACCCACCACGAGGAAGGCAAGAGCCGCGATGGCCGCGCGAAAGGCCATGCCCAATCGCATGAGCACGCCTGGGCGCAGGATGTGCCGCCGCCGAAGGGCAAGGCGCCGCCCATCTGGCGCAACTGGCGCTGGTGGCTGAGTCTGCTTGTCTGCCTGTTGCTGGGCTGGCTGGGCGCCTTGCTCATGCTAGATACCTCGCAGCCGATGCCGGCCGCGCTGGCGTCGGCCTGGAGCGGCCTGGCCCGTGATGGCGCCAGGGCGCACCCGGACACGTCTTCAGCGGATGGCGTCGCCACGTCGCCGGCAAAAAACGAGGCGGTGGCTATCGATAGCTGGGCCGTGGGCAAGCCGTATGCGGCCGAGCCCGCGCAAGCGAAGGCACCGGAGATCCGCGTGCTGGCCGTCTCACAGCTGAGCCTGAAAGCCAGCCGTCCCGCCTGCGATGGCGCCAGCCAGGCCGAGTCGGCGGCGCTGGTGGCGCCGAATGGCGAGCCATGGCCGGCGCAATCGGGCTATGTGGATGGCTTTCCGATCAGTAACAAGGGCGAGGAACTGAGCTTGACCATCGATAACAGCAGCAACGCGGCGCCCGTCTTCGTCAAGCTGTATGACCAGGAGCGGCGCTCGAATGTGCGCTACCTGTACATCCTGGCCAATGACAAGCTGACGGTGGAGCAGCTCAGCGCGGGCAAGTACGAAGTGCGTTACCAGGCTGTCGGGCCAGGCCAGGACAATTGCGGCGGCGCCACGCGCAGCGGTGCAGCGCTACCCGCGCCGGCGCCGGCCGCCGGAGACGGCGCTACGCAGAATCCTGTTGTAAGCAGCATCTAATCTGATTATGCTTGATAGGCGTCAACGCAGCGTCCACATCGAACTTATCCCTTAGGAGTATTCATGACCGACCTCAAAGCCGATGCAGATGATAACTGGCTGCTCGACGAAGATGAGCCGGTGGCCAGTCCTGCCGGGCTGGCCGCGCCCGACCAGCGCCTGTGGCGTGTCCTGATCGTCGACGATGACGTGGATGTGCATGCGGTCACGCGGCTGGCGCTGCGCAATGTCAGCTTCAAGGGCCGCGAACTGGAACTGTTTTCCGCCTACAGCGGCCGCGAAGCGTACGACATCCTGCGCGACACGCCCGATATCGCGCTGGTGCTGCTCGACGTGGTGATGGAAACGGACGATGCCGGCCTGATCCTCGCCAAGCGCATCCGCGCCGACCTGAACAATTCCATCGTGCGCGTCGTGCTGCGCACGGGCCAGCCGGGCCAGGCGCCCGAGCAGCGCGTCATCATCGAATACGACATCAACGATTACAAGGCCAAGACGGAACTGACGACGCAAAAGCTGTTTACCACCGTCATCTCGGCCCTGCGCGCCTACGAGAGCCTGATGATGCTCGAGCGCAGCCGCATCGGCCTGGGCAAGATTCTCGCCGGCGCCACCAATCTGTACCAGATCCATTCCCTGCGCGAATTCGCTTCCGGCGTGCTCAACCAGGTCAGCGCCATCCTCGACGTGGGCGCGGACGGCGTGCTGTGCCTGATGCAGGGCGGCGCCGGACGGCCCGAAGTGGTGGCCGCCACGGGCACGTATGCCGTGCTGGCCGAGGCGGAAGCCATGCCGGCCGACCATGCCCTGACGCCCACCATCGACAAGGCGTTCGCGGAAAAGCGCAGCCAGTTCGAGCATCCGGCCAATGTGCTGTTCATCCATACGGAAGGCAACCGCGAGCTGGCCATCTCCGTCACGCCGCCGTGGCCGCTGGCGCAGATCCAGCGCGACTTGCTGGAAGTGTTTTGCCAGCGCATCGCCGCCGCCTTCGACAACCTGTACATGTTCGGCCAGCTGCGCAAGGCGCAGGAAGCGACCGTGGTGGCGCTGGCCGACCTGGCCGAGTTCCGCGACAGCGACACGGGCGGCCACGTGCGGCGCGTGCAGCTGTTGTCCGACGCCATCGCCCGGCGCATGCAGCAGCGCGGCGTGTACCCGGACGAGCTGACGCCGCAGTTGCTCGACATGATCGGCCTGGCCAGCATCCTGCACGACGTGGGCAAGGTGGCCACGCCGGACGCCGTGCTGCTCAAGCCGGGCAAGCATACGGACGAGGAGCGGGCGCAGATGCAGCTGCATGCCAGCGTCGGGCGCACCATCCTCGAGCGGGCCGCCAACATGGTCGACGGCGTCAGCTATCTGACCTATGGCGCGCAGATAGCCGGCGGCCACCACGAACATTTCGATGGCGCCGGCTACCCGCATGGCCTGAAGGGGCGCGATATTCCCGTGGCCGCGCGCATCGTTGCCGTGGTCGACGTTTTCGATGCCTTGCTGCACGAGCGGCCTTACAAGGAACCGTGGCCGTATCCGCAGGTGCGCGAGTACATCGAGCAGCGCAGCGGCAGCCAGTTCGATCCGGAAGTGGTGACGGCGCTGTTGGAACTGATCGACCATGAGCCGCAACTGTGGCATCCGGAGCGCGCCGTCGCTTGAGTAGCCGCTCCGTTGGCATTTTTCGGCGCGTCGCCATTCCCTTGCGCGCGGCGCCGTCATATACTCGGCAGCCTCATGCTGGCTGGCGCCACGCACCAGTGTGGCGCGCCGCGGAGTTTTCGGACATCACGACATGAAAGAACTCAAGGGCCTCAGCGCACTGATCATCGAGCCGCATCCGGGCATGCGCGCCAGCCTGCACAATATGCTCAACCTGTGCGGCCTGGCGAAGATCGACGACGCGGCCAGCTCCGGCCAGGCGATCCGCATGCTGGGCAGCAAATCGTATGACTTGATCCTGTGCGAATACGATCTCGATGGCGGGCAGGATGGCCAGCAGATGCTGGAAGACCTGCGCCACCACAAATTGATGCACGCATCGACCATGTTCTTCATGGTCACGGGCGAAGGCAGCTTCGCCAAGGTGGTCAGCGCCGTCGAGCTGTTGCCTACCGATTACATCCTCAAGCCCTTCACCGCTGACAACATGCTCGAGCGCATCGGCCGCGCGCTGGACAAGCGCAATGCCTTCGTGCCCGTGTATGAACTGATCGACGTGGGCAATGAGCGCGCGGCGATTGCCGCCTGCGCCGAGGGCGCCAGCCTGTATCCCCGCTACGCCACCGATTTCCTGCGCTTGCGCGCGGAACTGCACCTGCTGCTGGGCGAGGCGGCCGACGCCGAGCCGATCTACGCGGCCCTGTATGAGAGCAAGTCCATCGGCTGGGCGCGCCTGGGGCAGGCCAAGACGCAATTTCTGCTGGGCGAGTACGAAGCGGCGCAGTGCACGCTGGAAGGGCTGCTGGAAAACAACAAGCGTTTTCTCGACGCCTATGACTGGCTGGCGCGCACGCACCTGGCGCAAGGCAAGCCGGAACTGGCGCAGGCGGCCTTGAGCGAAGCGGTGGCCCTGTCGCCGCACGCCGTGCGCCGCTTGCGCCGCCTGGGCGAGGTGGCCCTGGCGGCTGACGATATCGAGATGGCGGAAAAATCCCTCAAATTGGTGGTCAGCAAGGCCAAGTATTCGGAATTCCGCGACCCGGAAGACCATGTGCGCCTGGTGCAGACCCTGGTGCGCAAGGGCGACCCGCTGCAGGCGGGCGCCGTGATCCGCGACCTCGACAAGTCGATGGGCGGGCAAAGGAATGCGGAACTGTGCAGCGCCCTGTGCAGCGCCATGCTGCATGCGCATACGGGCAACGAGGAACGCCTGCAGCAATCGCTGGACGCGGCCCTGGCCGCCAACCGCCACAGCGTGGGCGGCTCGAACATGCTGAAAACGGAACTGGCGCGCCATTGCCTGGCGCATGGACGCGAGGATGGCGCCGCCGAGGTGATGCGCGAAGTCATGCGCAACGCGCCCGACAGTGCGGCCATGACGCGTGCCATGGCCGTGTTCGAACAGGCGGGGCGCGAAGAGCTGGCCAAGGCATTGGCGCGGCAAAGCCGCCAGGAAGTGGCCGACATGGTGGCGGCCGGCGCGGCCAGGGCGGGAGAGGGTGATTTCCGCGGCGCCGTCGACCTGATGGGCGAAGCCGTCACGCGCCTGCCCGATAATCCGCAAGTGGTCTTCAATGCGGCCGTGGCCGTGCTGAAGTGCCTGGAACACGAAGGCTGGGATGAGCGCATGGGCCAGCAGGCGCTGACGTTTATCGCCGGCGTGCGCCGCCTGGACCCGCGCAACCCCAAATTGCCCGTACTGTCGGGCCTGCATCAGCAGTTATTGCGCAAATATAAGCCCCTTGGCAACTCCTGGATGCATCCGCCTGATGCCCGGTAAATGGAAAAAATGCGGGGTGAGTGACGGGAAAATGCGGCTTGCGGGCAGGGGGCATAAAAAAAATGCGAAAAAAGTCGACTTTTTCGCGCCAACCCTTGCACATTCTCAAATCGGGAGCTTATAATCACGCCCCGAAGCAGCCAACTTCTTCTTTATAAGCAAATGCAGCAGTCAGGCATCAGTAAATAAGGTTGACAGTTGTGAGTGGATGCTTCATACTCTGCGGTTCCCGCGGAGGGGTGGCCGAGTGGTTAAAGGCGACAGACTGTAAATCTGTTCTCTATGAGTACGCTGGTTCGAATCCAGCCCCCTCCACCAAGTTTTTGCAAGGAAAACTGGGTAGTAGCAAAAAGCAAGTGAAGATAAAGTGAACGATACCTCGCGGGTGTAGCTCAATGGTAGAGCAGAAGCCTTCCAAGCTTACGACGAGGGTTCGATTCCCTTCACCCGCTCCAGTTTCCGTTCAGATGCTTGATGCATCGCATGCAACAAATTACAGCCCTTGTAGCTCAGTGGTAGAGCACTCCCTTGGTAAGGGAGAGGCCACGTGTTCGATCCACGTCAAGGGCACCAGAATTCGCAGCAGGCAGCACAGAAGCAATTCAAACCAGACCGTCGGGCGTGTGCCTGAGCAATCTAATCAAATCATTAGGAGTTCAAAATGGCAAAAGGTAAATTCGAACGGACCAAGCCGCACGTCAACGTCGGCACCATCGGCCACGTCGACCACGGTAAAACCACGCTGACCGCTGCAATCGCAACGGTTCTGTCGAAGAAATTCGGCGGCGAAGCTAAAGCATACGACCAGATCGATGCAGCACCAGAAGAAAAAGCGCGCGGTATCACGATTAACACCGCCCACGTCGAGTACGAAACGGAAACGCGTCACTACGCGCACGTTGACTGCCCAGGCCACGCCGATTACATCAAAAACATGATTACCGGTGCTGCCCAGATGGACGGCGCGATCCTGGTGTGCTCCGCAGCTGACGGCCCAATGCCACAGACCCGCGAACACATCCTGCTGGCCCGTCAAGTTGGCGTTCCATACATCATCGTGTTCCTGAACAAGTGCGACCTGGTCGACGACGCAGAGCTGCTGGAACTGGTTGAAATGGAAGTGCGCGAGCTGTTGTCGAAGTACGAATTCCCAGGCGACGACCTGCCAATCATCAAAGGTTCGGCACGTATGGCGCTGGAAGGCAAAGAAGGCGAAATGGGCGTTGACGCAGTGCTGCGTCTGGCCGATGCGCTGGATGCATACATCCCAACGCCAGAGCGCGCTGTTGATGGTGCTTTCCTGATGCCAGTAGAAGACGTGTTCTCGATCTCGGGTCGC